>NZ_FRDM01000107.1 GCF_900143215.1 Geodermatophilus obscurus
AGGGTCCCTGGACGAACCCAGTCAGCAGCAAAAAGCCCCAACGACAGCTCGCCTTCGGGACCACGAGGTCCCGAGAGGCCGAGCTGCTTGACGAGCTAGGAGCTACTGCCGCTGCGACTACGAGGCTGAAGACGCGTACACCATCAAGACTTGACCATGCTCCCTGGACGCACGATGACGGTAGAAGTCTTCCGACTGCCCACCCCGCCCCGGGGGGACGACCTTCTCCTCATCAGGCCAGTTGTCCCGGTTGATCAGGATCGCAAGCTGCGTGCGAGTGCGAACGCCGAGGCGCCTTATCGACGCGACAATGTGGCTCTTGACCGTCGCCAAACTCAAGGACAGACGGTTTGCAATCTCCTGATTGGTCAGTCCCTCGGCCACAAGTTTGGCGACCTGCTGCTGCCGTTCAGTGAGCCGCTCTAGCGAACGTTCCCCATAGCCGGGCCGCGTCACCGTACCCGTCAGGCGAGTGATCTCATCGGCCGCAGCGGAGTCGACAGTGGCCTCATGCCTAGCCAGCGCTCGTACCGCCTCAACTACACGTTGGGCTGAGCTGTGTGGCAGGTAACCGCGGACACCATCCCGTAGGAACTCAACGAGGTATGAGTCGGCGCCTTTTCCTGGCTCGGCAAGCACGAGGACCGCCGCCCCGCGCCCGCTCAGGTCGCGCAGGAGCGGAAGCTCGGCTCCCCCCACGAGCCCCTCGCGAACGATGACAACTGGAGCGCCCTTGCCGGGGTCAAGGACCTCCAGCGCATCCGAGAGCCGTGAGGTTTCGGCAACGACCACTATGTCAGGCTGCGTCTCGAGGACGATGCGGAGCTCGAGGCGAAACACTTCGCTGTCCTCGCACAGCACGACCGGCACTAGAGGCGCCGCCGGGGGCATGGGGACGCGTGGCGGTTCCGCAATCCGCCGCGCCTCGGACCGACCTGCGTTGTCTGGTCGGACGGACGGCGCCGAGTCGGTGTCCTCTTGCTTCTGTCGCAGGACTCGGCGCATCTTTTCAGGAACTCGGGCCCGGAGCTGTCGCGCGCCGGAGCTACCTAGGGAGGACCTGGCGATGGCTTGCTCAATCCACTCGTCTTCAGTCATGGTTCACCGCCTTCCCTCGGACAGACGCTTCTTCTCCTTCGTCCG
>NZ_FRDM01000058.1 GCF_900143215.1 Geodermatophilus obscurus
ACCGACCAGGAGCGGGTGTCGGAGGACGTCCGCAAGGAGGAGATCGAGGTCGACGGCGCCCAGGGCACCGCTCTCGACCGCGACAACGACGGCAGGATCGGCCGTTGACCGCAGGCACCTGACACCCCACCCGGGCGCGGCCCGGGGGCACCAGACGGCGGTGGCCGGCCGAGGACCCAGCGCCCGGCCGGCCATCTGCCGCTCCGGACGCGGTACCGCCCGACCGGGCACGGTCGCGCCGGCGGGGCGGGTGGGATGCTCGGCACGTGAGCGAGACCACGGTGCGGCCGCTGCCCGGCGCGGACGGCGGGATCAACGGGCCCGACCAGCTGGCCGCGGCCCTCGAGGCGACCGGTTACCTGCCCGACGAGGGCCTGGCGACGGCCGCGTACCTGGCGCTGGTCATGCACCGCCCGCTGTTCCTCGAGGGCGAGGCCGGCGTCGGCAAGACCGCGCTGGCCCAGGCGCTGGCCCGGGTCACCGGCCGGCCGATCTACCGGCTGCAGTGCTACGAGGGACTCGAGGCCAGCCAGGCGCTCTACGACTGGGACTTCGGCCGGCAGCTGCTGCACCTGCGCGCCGCCGAGGCCGCGCACGCCACCGGTGACACCGAGAGCCTGGAGGCCTCGCTCTACGACCGCCGCTTCCTGCTGGCCCGCCCGCTGCTGCAGGCGCTGGAGGACTCCCCGAGCGTGCTGCTGGTCGACGAGGTCGACCGCGCCGACGACGAGTTCGAGGCCTTCCTCCTCGAGGTCCTCTCCGACTTCACCATCTCCGTCCCCGAGCTCGGCACCATCCGCGCCACCACCCCGCCGCTGGTGGTGCTGACCTCCAACCGCACCCGCGAGGTGCACGACGCCCTCAAGCGCCGCTGTCTCTACCACTGGCTGCAGCACCCGGACTTCGACCGCGAGGTGGCGATCCTGCGCCGCCGGCTGCCCGACGTGACCGAGCAGCTGGCCCGCGAGGTGGCCCGCGCGACGGCGAAGCTGCGCACCCTGGACCTGCTCAAGCCGCCCGGGGTCGCCGAGGCGATGGACTGGGCGACCGCGCTGCACACCCTCGGCGCCCGGGAGCTGGACCCCGACGTCGCCGCGCGGACGCTTGGTGCGGTCCTCAAGTACCGGGAGGACACCGACCGCGTGCACGCCATGGCCCGGGGGGCGCTCTTCGGTGGGGGCTGAGGAAGGACCCCTGGAAGGACCCCTGGAAGGACCCCGTCGCCCCCCGCCGCTCGCCGGCTCGCAGCGGGCCCCTGCGACGGGGCCGGCCAGAGCCTCGCAGGCTCGCGGCGGGCCCCTGCAGGAGGGCCGGGACGGGGCCGCCCGCCCTCGGGACGTCGTCGACACGGTGCTGGGCTTCGCGCGCACCCTCCGGGTCGCCGGGGTGGCCGCCTCCCCGGACCGGGTCGAGGCGATGCTGGCCGCCGTCGCCGCGCTCGACGTCCTCGACGCCACCGCCGTCTACTGGAGCGGCCGGCTGACCCTCTGTGCCGGGCCGGACGACCTGGAGCGCTACGACGCCGCGTTCGCCGCGTACTTCGGCGGCGAGTCGCCGCGGCCGGTGCCGCCGGCGGCGCAGCGGCGGCAGCGGACGGTCAGCACCGCACCGCTGGACCCCGCGCAGGGCCAGGAGGACGGCGAGTCGCCGCCGGACCTCGCCGGCCAGGCCAGCGCCGACGAGGTGCTGCGCCACCGGGACGTCGCCGAGCTGACCGACGCCGAGCGCGAGCAGCTGCGCCGGCTGTTCGCACTGCTGGTCCCCGCCGCGCCGATGCGGCTCTCGCGCCGCCGGCGACCCAGCCCGCACGGCGCCGTCCACGCCTCCCGCACGGTGCGCCGCGCCCTGCACGACGGCGGTGAGGTCACCCGGCTGCTGCACCGGCGCGCCCGGCCCCGCCCGCGTCGCGTCGTCCTGCTCGTCGACGTGTCCGGCTCGATGAGCCCCTACGCCGACGCGCTGCTGCGGTTCGCGCACGCCGCCGTCCGGGCACGCCCGGCCGCGACCGAGGTCTTCACCATCGGCACGCGGCTGACCCGGGTCACCCGGGAACTTCGGATGCGCGACCCCGACAAGGCGCTGGCCGCCAGCGGCTCGGCGATCCCCGACTGGTCCGGCGGCACCCGGCTCGGCGAGGTGCTCAAGGCGTTCCTCGACCGGTGGGGCCAGCGCGGCACCGCCCGCGGCGCGGTCGTCGTCGTGTGCAGCGACGGCTGGGAGCGCGGCGGCACCGAGGTGCTCGCCGAGCAGATGGCCCGGCTGCAGCGGCTGGCGCACGCGGTCGTGTGGGTCAACCCGCACAAGGGGCGCGAGGGCTACGAGCCGCTCACCGGCGGCATGCAGGCGGCGCTGCCGTCGGTCGACCACTTCGTCGCCGGGCACAGCCTGGCGGCGTTCCAGGAACTGGCGGGAGTCATCTCCCGTGCCTGATGAAGGACCCTCCTGCGCCCCGCCGTGGGAGGACCCCGTCCTCCCACCCCTCGCTCCGCTCGGGGCGGTGCCCTGGCCGGGGCCGGCGGCGGGACCCTGCAGGAGGGCCGGGAGGGGCCATGATGACCCTCCTCCGAGCAAAGGAGCTGTCGGATGCGTGACGTGCTCGAGGACCTGATCGGCTGGTGGCAGGCGGGTGAGACCGTCGGGATGGGCACGGTGGTGGCCACCTGGCGTTCCGCCCCGCGCCCGGCCGGCGCGTCGATGCTGGTCGGCCCCGGCGGCACCGCCGTGGGCAGCGTCTCCGGCGGCTGCGTCGAGGGCGCGGTCTACGAGGAGGCCAGGGACGTCGTCGAGTCCGGCGTCCCCACCCTCGAGCGGTACGGGGTCAGCGACGACGACGCCTTCGCCGTGGGGCTGACCTGCGGCGGGATCCTCGACGTCTTCGTCGAGCCGGTGTCGCGGGAGTCCTTCCCCGAGCTCGGCGAGGTCGCCGAGTCCGTGGACCGGCACGAGCCGGTCGCCGTCGTCACCTGCGTGGCCGGCCCCGAGGACCGGGTGGGCCGGCGGCTGGTCGTCTGGCCCGACCGCAGCTCCGGGACCCTGGGCCTGCAGCGCCTGGACGACGCCGTCGCCGACGACGCGCGGGGCATGCTGGCCGCCGGCCGCACCGGGATGCTGCACGTCGGGCACGACGGCGAGCGCCGCGGCGACGACCTGTCGCTGTTCGTCAACGCGTTCGCCCCGGCCGCCCGGATGGTCGTCTTCGGCGCCATCGACTTCGCCGCCGCCGTCGCCCGGGTCGGCGCCTTCCTCGGCTACCGGGTCACCGTGTGCGACGCCCGCCCGGTGTTCGCGACGCCCAGGCGCTTCCCCGACGCGCACGAGGTGGTCGTCGAGTGGCCGCACCGCTACCTGCAGGCCGAGGTCGACGCCGGCCGGATCGACGAGCGCACCGTGCTGTGCGTGCTCACCCACGACCCGAAGTTCGACGTCCCGCTGCTGGAGGTGGCGCTGCGGCTGCCGGTCGCCTACGTCGGCGCGATGGGCTCGCGCCGGACGCACGATGAACGACTCGCGCGGCTGTCCGACGCCGGACTGTCGAAGGAGGAGCTGGCCCGGCTGTCCTCGCCGATCGGGCTGGACCTCGGCGCCCGCACTCCCGAGGAGACGGC
The DNA here is from genome assembly GCF_900143215.1 of Geodermatophilus obscurus. GTDB lineage: Bacteria > Actinomycetota > Actinomycetes > Mycobacteriales > Geodermatophilaceae > Geodermatophilus > Geodermatophilus obscurus_A. Next base: position 3,606 of record NZ_FRDM01000058.1, read on the forward strand.
CATCTCGATCGCCGCAGAGGTCATCGCCGGCCGCTGGGGCGGCTCGGGGGAGCGGCTGACCGGCACCGAGGGGCCGATCCACCGGACGGCCGAGCGCTGAGGGAGACCCCCTCCTCCCACGTCGATCATGGAGTCGGTGCTCGTCGCGACGGTGTGTCGGCGCGTGTGGCCGGCAACGAGCCCATGATCACGGCGGACGGCGACCTCCCGTACCGGTACGACGTCGAGGTGGTCGCGCTGCTGGCCTCGCCGGTGCACCGCTACGACGGCCGGCCCGCCGGCCCCGTTCCTCCGCAGGACGGCGACCGGCGCGACGCGATCGACGTGCGGACCGGGTACGGCGTGGTGGGTGACCGCTACGCCGGCCGCCCGGCGCACCGCGACGCGCGGCTGACCGTGCTCGCCGTCGAGGCGCTGGAGGCGGTCGCCGCCGAGCTCGGCGCCGCCCCGTTCGACCCGCTGCTGGCCCGGCGCACCGTCGTCCTGCGGGGTGCGGAGGTCGAGGCGCTGCGCGGGCAGCGGTTCGCGCTGGACTCCGGGTCCGGGCCGGTGCTGCTCGGCGGCGGGCGGGCGGCCTCCCCCTGCGCGTGGTTGGACGTCGTCCTGGCACCGGGCGCGCACCGGGGCCTGCGGGGACGCGGCGGCGTGCGCTGCGCCGCGCTGTCGGACGGCGAACTGCGGCTCGGGCCCGCCGTCCTCGCCACCGCCGTCCCGCTCGACCCGGCCCGCGCGGGGGAACCGGTCCGTCCCGCGCCCCGAGCCCGGCAGTGATCCCTCCGAGCGCTGCCGGGCCGGTGACCTCGAGCTCGACGGGCCGATCACCGGGACCGCCACGCCGGACGAGGTCGACGAGGGGCACCAGGACCTGGTCGAGGGTCGGAACACCCGCGGTGTCATCGTCTACGGCACCGCACCGCTGGAGGGCGCCGGCGCCCGACCCGGCCGCGGACCGCCCCGCCGCGTCGTCCGACCGGCCCACCGCGACGAGAGGCAGCCCGTGACAGCCGACGGTCCACCCGCCACCAACCCGGTCATCGGACTGCGCCGGGAGCGCGAGGTGCTCACCGTCGCGCTGCAGACCAACCGGCACGTCGTCCTGGAGGGGCCGCCCGGCACCGGGAAGTCGACCCTGCTGCGGGCGATCGCCGCCGAGGTCGGCAAGGAGGTCGTCTTCGTCGAGGGCAACGCCGAGCTGACGCCGGCACGCCTGGTGGGCCAGTACGACCCCGCCGCCGTCATGGCCGAGGGCTACGTCCCCAGCAGCTTCACCGACGGGCCGCTGCTGACCGCGATGCGCGGCTCGGGCCTGCTCTACCTCGAGGAGCTCAACCGGATCCCCGAGGAGACGCTCAACGTCCTCATCACGGTGCTCACGGAGGGGGAGATCACCGTCCCCCGGCTGGGTCTGGTCCGGGCGACGGCCGGCTTCCGGCTGATCGCCGCGATGAACCCGTTCGACGCCATCGGCACCGCGCGGGTGGGGCAGGCGATCGCCGACCGGATGTGCCGCGTCGTCCTCGGCTACCAGGACGCGGCCGCCGAACGCGCCATCGTCTCGGCGGTCACCGGAGCCGACCCGTCACCGATCGGCCTCGCCGTGCGGCTGGTGCGGGCCACCCGCGAGCACCGCGACCTGCGCACCGGCTCCTCGGTGCGGGGTGCCATCGACCTGGTCCTGCTCCTCGGCGGGCTGCTGCGGCTGCGCGGCGGCTCCGGGCTGTCCGCGCCCGGCGCCCGCGAGACCGCACGGGACGCCACCCACGCCGCGCTCTCCGGCCGGATCCGGGTCACCGAGGGCGTGGAGCGCACCCCCGAGTCGGTCCTGGACGAGATCCTCGACGAGGTGTGGCCCGAGGACGCGCCGCCGCCCGAGGAGGACGAACCGGCCACCGGCGGGGGCGGGGCGGAGGGGGACTCCTCGGGAAAAGGTGAGGGCCTGCCGTCGGAGACGGCGGGCCCGGAGACCGAGTCGGCGTCCGCGCTGCGCCGTGACCGGCGCGACGGTGGTGCCCGCCGGCAGACCAGCCGCCGCGAGATGGCGGCGCGGCACGCCTCGTTCGAGGAGGTGAGTCCCGAGGTCGGGGAGCTCGACCAGGAGGCCTTCGCCGAGCTGATGGGCCAGGACCCCGATGCCGCCGCCGCGCTGCTCGCCGACATGGCGCTGGCGATGGACCGCGACCTGCGGGCGGCGGCCCGCCGGCTGGCCTGCCGGGTGTTCATCCAGGTGGGCCGGGTGGGCCGCACCCGCACCCGGGGTACCCGTCGCCTGGTGCACGACCGGTACGCCGACGGCGACCTGGACCTCGACCGCACCCTCGACGGCTGGTCGGGCACCTGGCCGCCGTCCACCGACGACCTGGTGACCCGCCGGTGGAGCGGTGCGCGCCGGGCCGTGTGCCTCGTCGTGGACAGCTCGGGATCGATGAACGGCCTGGCCGTGGCCGTCGCGGCGGTGGCCGCCGCGGGCGTGGTGCTGGCCGCCGACGAGCGGCTGCAGACCAGCGTGCTCACGTTCTCCGGCCGGGTGGAGGTGCTGCAGCGCCTGGGGCACCGGCGCCCGGCGGAGGACCTGGTCGGGCAGCTGATCGGACTGCGCGGGCACGGGATGACCGACCTGGCCGCCGCGCTGCGCGGTGCCCGCACCCAGCTGATGTCCGCGGTGGCCGACGAACGCGTCGTCGTCCTGCTGTCGGACTGTCTGCACACCACGGGGGACGCCCCCGAGTCGGCACTGGCCGGCATCGACCGGCTGCACGTGCTGTGCCCGCTGCCCACGCCGGAGGCCGAGACCGCGGCCCGGGCGCTGGCCGCCCGCGGTGGCGGGTCCGCGGAGCTGGTCCGCACCCTGACCGACGTCGGGCCGGCGCTGACCCGCATCCTCGGCTAGGGCCGGCGGCGCGTGACACCGGGCGCGCCCGGCGGTGCGCCCGGTGTCACGCCGGACTCTCAGCGGTCGGCGTCGGTGTAGACGACCATCCCGCGGATGTTCTTGCCGTCGCGCATGTCCTGGTAGCCCTGGTTGATGTCCTCCAGCGAGTACCGCGTGGTCGCGAGCTCGTCGAGCTTGAGCTGGCCCTCCTGGTAGAGCGAGAGCAGCTCGGGGATCGCCGCGCGCGGGGCCAGGCCGCCGAAGATGGCGCCCTGCAGGTCCTTCTGCAGCAGGGTCAGCTCGAACAGGCTGAGCTTGACGTCGGTGTTGGCGGCGTTGCCCATCCCGGTGACGACGGCGCGGCCGCCCTTGCCGGTGAGGCTGAGCGCGGTCTGGATGTCCTCGCCCTGGATGTCGCCGACCGTGATGATCGTCTTGTCGGCCATGCGGCCCCAGGTCAGCTCGTTGACCTTCGCGGTCGCCTCCTCGGCCGACTCGAAGACGTGCGTGGCGCCCAGGTCCATGGCCCACTCGCGCTTCCTGGCCACCGGCTCGATCACCATGACCCGCTTGGCCCCGGCCGCCGCCGCGCCCTGGACGGCGTTCATGCCGACACCACCGGCGCCCATGACGACGACGTTCTCGCCGGGCCGGACGTCGGCGACCCTGGTGGCCGAGCCCCAGCCGGTGGTGACGCCGCAGCCCACCAGCGCGGCGATGCCGAGCGGGACGTCCGGCTCGATCCTCACGACCGACGCCTGGTGCACGGTGATGTACGGCGAGAACGTGCCGAGCAGGCACATCGGGATGACGTCCTTGCCGCGGGCCTGGACGCGGTAGCTGCCGTCGGAGATCGACGTGCCGGCGAGCAGGTTCGCGCCGAGGTCGCAGAGGTTCTGCATCCCCTTGGAACACGGCGGGCACTGCCCGCAGGCGGGGATGAACGCGGTGACGACGTGGTCGCCCTCCTGCAGGCCGGTCACGCCGGGACCGACCTTCGTGACGACGCCGGCGCCCTCGTGCCCGCCGATGACCGGGTAGAAGGCGACCGGTGTGCCGCCGGTGACCAGGTGCTCGTCGCTGTGGCAGAGCCCCGAGGCGGCCAGCTGGACCTGGACCTCACCCTCCTTGGGATCGCCGAGCTCGATCTCCTCGATCGACCACTCCTCGCCGACACCCCACAGGATCGCGCCCTTGGTCTTCACCCGATCGTCCCTCCGTCCTGACCCGACCACGGCGGCGGGTCGTTCGTGTTCGCACCGTCCAGGGGAGTGTGCGCCGGGCCACACCATGAGCGGGCAGGGGGTGGTCGTCAAGGGGAGCGCAACGGGGGGTGCAACGTCGGGGCGCGCCCGGTCCGGGAGACTCGGCCCCGTGACGGGGAGCCCGGTGGTCGTGGTCGGCGCCGGGCCGGTGGGACTGACGGCGGCGCTGCTGCTCGCCCGCCGCGGCCTCCCGGTGGTGGTGCTGGAGCGGCAGGCCGCCCCGTACGGGCGGCCGCGCGCGGTGCACCTGGACGACGAGGCCCTGCGCGCGCTCGCCGACGCCGGGGTAGCCGAGGACTTCCTGCGGGTCAGCCGGCCGGTGCGGGGGCTGCGGCTGCTCGACGGCCGCCACCGGGTGCTCGCCGAGTTCGCCCGATCGTCCTCGTCGGGGCTGCACGGCTGGCCGCAGGGGTCGATGTTCTCCCAGCCCGACCTGGAGGAGGTGCTGCTGGCCGCCGTCCGCCAGGAGCCGCTCGTCGAGCCGTACACCGGCTGCGAGGTCCTGGGCCTGACGCAGGACGACGGGGTGGAGCTGACGGTGCGAGACCGCGTCTCCGGTGCGCGGTCGCGGGTGCGGGCGGCGGCGGTGCTCGGCTGCGACGGCGCGAACAGCACGGTGCGCACGCTGATCGGGGCGCGCATGCGCGAGCTCGGCCGGCCCGACCGCTGGCTGGTGGCCGACCTGCGCTCCCCGGACCCGCTGGCGCTGTGGCCCGGGGTGCACCAGGTGTGCGACCCGCACCGGGCGACGACCGCGATGCCGGTGACCGGCGACCGCTACCGCTGGGAGTTCCGCCTGCTGCCCGGCGAGACCGGCCACGACCTGGCCGCCCGGCTGCCGGGGCTGCTCGCGCCGTGGGGAGCTGCGGGCGCCGAGGTGGAGCGGGTCGCCGAGCACGTCTACCGGGCCCAGGTGGCCGACCGCTGGCGGTCGGGGCGGGTGCTGCTGGCCGGCGACGCCGCGCACCTGACGCCGCCGTTCATCGGGCAGGGGCTGGGCCTCGGGCTGCGGGACGTCCACCAGCTGGCCTGGAAGCTGGCCGCCGTCCTGGCCGGCGCGGCGCCCGAGCGGCTGCTCGACACCCACCAGGCCGAGCGCGAGCCGCACGCGCGGGCGATGGTGCGGCTGGCGCTGCTGCTCGGCCGGCTGATGACCGGCGGCGGCCGCGGGGCCGCGGTCCTGCGCCGCGCGGTGCTCGAGGGGGTGGGCCGGGTGCCCGCCGTGGCCCGCTTCGCCACCGACAGCCACACCCCGCCGCTGCGCCGCGGCCCGTTGGTCGTGCGCCGCGGGCGGGCGGGACGGCGGCTGGCGGGCACGCTGCTGCCGCGGGCCGCCGTCGTGCGCCAGGGCCGCCGGGTGCCGGTGGACGACGTCCTCGGCCCCGGGACGGCGCGGCTGCGGCTGCTCGCCCCCGGCCGGCTGGCGGTGCGTCCGTCCGGGGGGCCCGAGGTCGAGGTGGCCGACGTGGACGGCGCGCTCACGGCGTGGCTGCGGGGGGCCGAGGCGGCCGCCGTCGTCGTCCGGCCCGACCGGATCGTGCTCTCGGCGTCCCGAGCCGCGTGAGCCGCTGGCTCCCGGGTAGGGGCTGTCCATGCAGATCGACAAGAACCAGATCCTCGAACTCCTGCGCAACCAGGGCGACGACGCCAAGGCGCAGCAGGCCGACCAGGAGCTGCCGGGCACCGTCGACACCGACCAGCACGCCGGCATCCTCGAGAAGCTGGGCCTCTCGCCCATGGACCTGATCAGCAAGCTCGGCGGCGGTGGTGGCGGGCTGGGCGGTCTGCTCGGCCGCTGACCCGCCGCTCCGTGCACTCATCGTGGTCTCCGGCCCGCCCGGGACCACGATGAGGGCACATCCGGCGAGGCTGGCCGACCCGCACGACTGATCGAGCGGTCCGTGCACGTACCGCGCACGTGGCCGCCCGGACACCGCGCTGCGTGCACACACCGCCGCCCGGCATGCTCCTCGGGGTGAGCTACGACGTCGCCGCCGTCCGTGCCTGCTTCCCCGCACTGCGCGCCGGAGCCGCCCACTTCGACGGTCCGGGCGGCTCCCAGGTACCCGAGCCGGTGGCCGCCGCGGTCGCCGCCACGATGACCGCGCCGCTGGCCAACCGCGGGCGGGTCACCCAGGCCGAGCGCAACGCCGACGACGTCGTCCTCGCCGCGCGGCAGGCGGTCGCGGACCTCGTCGCCGGCGACCCCGGCGGGGTGGTGTTCGGCCGCAGCATGACGCAGCTGACCTACGACCTCTCCCGCGTGCTGTCGGCCGGCTGGGGACCGGGCGACGAGGTCGTGGTGACCCGGCTGGACCACGACGCGAACGTGCGCCCGTGGGTGCAGGCCGCGCACGCCCGCGGGGCCACCGTGCCCTGGGCGGAGTTCGACCCGGCCACCGGCGAGCTGGCGCCCGAGGCGGCGGGCGGGCTGCTCACCGACCGCACCCGGCTGGTCGCCGTCACCGGTGCCTCCAACCTCATCGGCACCCGGCCGGACGTCGCCGCGATCAGCGCACTCGCCCACGACGCCGGCGCCCTCAGCTACGTCGACGGCGTGCACCTGACCGCGCACGCGGCGGTGGACGTCGCCGCGCTCGGCGCCGACCTCTACGCCTGCTCGCCGTACAAGTTCCTGGGCCCGCACTGCGGCTGCGTCGTCGCCAGCCCCGGCCTGCTGGAGACGCTGCACCCGGACAAGCTGCTGCCCTCCACCGACGCCGTCCCCGAGCGGTTCGAGCTCGGCACGCTGCCCTACGAGCTGCTGGCGGGCAGCACCGCAGCGGTCGACTTCCTGGCCGGGCTGGGTCCGCCTGCCGGCAGGGCCGGCGACCGCGGCCCGGAGGGGGGCCGCCGCGCGCGGCTCGAGGTCGGGATGGCGACGCTGGAGGAGCACGAGGACCGGCTGCGGGAGCGCATCGAGGACGGCGTCCGCGCGCTGCCCGGCGTCACCGTGTGGTCCCGCGCCGCCCGGCGCACGCCCACCCTGCTGCTCACGTTCGAGGGCCGGGACGCCGCCGACGCGCACCGGTTCCTCGCCGGGCACGGGGTCAACGCGCCCGCCGGGTCCTTCTACGCGATCGAGGCCTCCCGCCACCTCGGCCTGGGCGACGCCGGCGGCCTGCGGGTCGGGCTCGCGCCGTACAACGACGACGAGGACGTGGACCGGCTGCTGGCCGCGCTGGGGGAGTGGACCGACAGCCGAAAGGCGTGCGCTCCCCCAGCGGGGCGACCATGACCGCCGCGGCCCCGGCCCGGCTCGCACGCCCGGCGGGCCTCGCGGTACGAGCCACTGGACCGTGACGGCACCGGCGGTCGCCGCGTTCGGTGAGTGCCTGGGGCCCGAGGTGGTCCTCGGCTGGGGCGCGCTGTCCGAGGTCGGCCGGGCGGCCCGCCGGCGGGGCGCGCAGCGGCCGAGCGTCGGGTTGGTCGAGCCGCCGCGGCGACACGCCGACGACACGCTGGAGGCGGTCGATGACACGCTGGCGTCGGCCGCACGGCCCGTGACGGCCGCGCCGGTCGCCCCCGGTCGGAGGTGTCGTGCGGGGTCCGCCCGGCCCTAGCTTCGCCCGGCATGACGACCACCGCGACGGGGTCCGGACGGGTCTCCCTCGGCGACCGGACCGTGCACCGCATGGGCTACGGCGGCATGAAGCTCACCGGACCGCGGGTCACCGGGCCACCGGCCGACCGGGAGACCGCGCTCGCCGTCCTGCACCGGGCCGTGGAGCTGGGGGTGGACCACGTCGACACCAGCGGCCTCTACGGCCCGCACGTGGTGAACGACCTGATCCGCGAGGCGCTGGACCCCTATCCCGAGGACCTGGTCATCGTCACCCGGGTCGGCGCCCGCCGGACGCCGGAGGGCGGCTGGGACGAGGCGCTGACGCCGGACGGGCTGCGCCGGTCGGTGGAGGAGGACCTGGAGCACCTCGGGCTGGACGCGCTGCACGTCGCCAACCTCCGGATGCCGGGCCTGGGGGAGCCCGCGGAGCGGTCCCTCGGCGAGCCGTTCGAGGCACTGGCCCGGTTGCAGCAGGAGGGGCTGGTCCGCCAGCTCGGGGTCAGCCACATCACCGGCCGGCAGGTCGCCGAGGCGCGTGGCATCGCCCCCCTCGCCTGCGTGCAGAACCACTACAACCTGATCCACCGCACCGACGACGACCTGGTCGAGGAGCTGGACCGGGACGGGATCGCCTACACGGCGCTGGAGGGGATCTCCTACACGTCGTTCTTCCCCATGGGCGAGATGACGCCGGAGCAGTCGGCGGTGCTGGACACCGTCGCGCAGCGGGTGGGGGCGAGCCCGATGCAGGTGGCCATCGCGTGGTTGCTCGCCCGCTCGCCGAACGTGCTCGTCATCCCGAGCGCGACCTCGGTGGCGCAGCTGGAGGAGCTCCTCGCGGCGAGCGAGGTGGCGCTCCGGCTCGCAGACATCGAGGAGCTGGACCGCATCGTGACCATGGGCGGCCCGCCGGCCGGCGGCGTGCCGGCGTGGGGCGGGAGCGGCCCCGAGGGCCGACCCTCGTGGGTCGGCGGTGGTTCGGCCGGGCGGCCCGCCCGGTGAGGTGCACCTGCCCGACCGGGCAGCGGTCCCGGTCCGAGCGGGGCGGCCGGAGGGACGGCGTCAGGCCGACGGGGCGGACGGGCTGCGCAGGCCGGGGAACCCGAGGGCCAGCTGGTCGAAGGCCGCGTGCAGGGCGGCGGCGAGCGTCGTCGTCCCGTCGGCCAGCCAGACCTCGAACGCCGTCGTCGCCGCCGCCCGCGTGCTGGTGGCCACCAGCCGGGGGAGCAGTGCTCCCGGGGACTGACCGGTGCGGCGGGCGACGTGCTCGGCGACCACCCGGTCGACGTCGGCGTAGCGGACCTGCGAGTGGGCCTGCAATGCCGGCTCGCCGAGGATGAGCGCCATCCGCTGCCGCAGGGTCGGCAGGTCCTCGGCGGCGTAGTCGTTGACCTCGACGTAGGCCGCGCAGATCGAGGCCAGGACCGGTTGGTCGTCGCGGGTGGCCGCCAGCAGCCGCCCCAGGCGGTCCACGTGCGCGCCGAACTCGCCCCACACCGCGTCGGCCTTGGTGGCGAAGCAGCGGAAGAACGTGCGGCGGCTGATCCCGGCGGCGTCGGCGATGTCGTCGGCGGTGACCTGCTCGAAGCCGTGCAGCGTGAACAGCTCCAGCGCCGCCTGCTGGACGCGGGCGCGGGTGTCGGCACGCACGTCCACGGGCGCCTCGGTCACGACCCCATCCTGCGCCACCGGCCTGCCGCGGAGGGCGCGCCGTGATCCAGGGCCGGGTGTCGCCGGTGGAGCGGGTGTCACTAACGTCCCGGCCACCGCGTTACCCGGATCACAGGAGGCGCCATGCCCGAGAGCGACGACACCCAGGCCGTCGAGGCCCCCGCGGTCGAGGAGGACCTGATCGAGGAGTCCCTCGTCGAGGAGGTCTCGATCGACGGCATGTGCGGGGTGTACTGATCGACGCCCCCGTCGCGGCGCCGGCCGAGCCCCCGAGCGCGGCCGGCGCCACCCTCCCGCCGGGCTCCGGCGCTCCGGCGCCGGCACCTCCGGCTGACTTCGACCCGTCGCTGCCCTGGCGGCGGGCCCGTTCTGTGGCCCTGCGCCCGGAGCCCTTCGGCGCGCTGGTCTACCACTTCGGGAACCGGAAGCTCTCCTTCCTGAAGTCCACGACGCTGGTCGCCGTCGTCGAGACGCTGGCCGAGCACCCCAGCGCCGACGCCACTCTCGCCGCGTGCGGGGTCCCCGACGCCCAGCTCCCCGCCTACCGCCGGGCGCTGGCCGACCTCGCGCGTTCGCAGATGATCGAGAGAAGGACCTCGCCGCCCCCCGCCGCTCGCGAGCTCGCGGCGGGCCCCTGCGGCGAGGCCGACCCGGAGGTTCACCCATGACCGCCGTCCTGCCGTCCCGCCCCGCCGCCCCCCAGCGCCCTACCGGCGGCCGGCTGATCGACCAGTTCGAGTACGGGCTGGACGCGCCCATCTGCCTGACCTGGGAGCTCACCTACGCCTGCAACCTGGCGTGCGCGCACTGCCTGTCCAGCTCCGGACGGCGGGACCCGCGCGAGCTGTCCACCGCCGAGGCCGAGGCGGTCATCGACGAGCTGCAGCGGATGCAGGTCTTCTACGTCAACGTCGGCGGCGGCGAGCCCACCGTCCGCCCGGACTTCTGGCACCTGCTCGACTACGCCATCGGCCACGACGTCGGCGTCAAGTTCTCCACCAACGGCGTCAAGCTGGACAAGACCCGTGCCGCGCAGCTGGCCCGCACCGACTACGTCGACGTCCAGATCTCCCTCGACGGCGCGACCGCCGAGGTCAACGACCGGATCCGCGGCACCGGCTCGTACGCCACCGCCGTCCGCGCGCTGGAGAACCTGGCCGAGGCCGGGATGAAGGACGTCAAGGTCTCCGTCGTGGTCACGCGGGAGAACGCCGGGCAGCTGGACGAGTTCAAGGCGCTCACCGACCGCCACGGCGCCCAGCTGCGGATCACCCGGCTGCGCCCGTCCGGCCGGGGCGCCGACGTCTGGGACCAGCTGCACCCCACCCAGGCCCAGCAGCGCGAGCTGTACGCCTGGCTGCTGGCCAACGGCGACCGCGTGCTCACCGGTGACTCGTTCTTCCACCTGTCGGCGTTCGGTGAGGCGCTGCCCGGCCTGAACCTGTGCGGCGCCGGCCGGGTGGTGTGCCTCATCGACCCGGTCGGCGACGTCTACGCCTGCCCGTTCGCCATCCACGAGCAGTTCCTCGCCGGCAACGTGCGCGGCGAGGGCGGCTTCCAGCGGGTGTGGCAGTCCTCGGAGCTGTTCGCCGACCTGCGCAGCCCGCAGACCGGCGGCGCCTGCACCAGGTGCGCGCACTTCGACGCCTGCCGCGGTGGCTGCATGGCGGCCAAGTTCTTCACCGGCCTGCCGCTCGACGGGCCCGACCCCGAGTGCGTGCAGGGCTACGGCGAGACCGCGCTGGCCGCCCGCGACTCGGAGCTCGTTCCCCCGCGCAGCTCCGTCGACCACTCGCACACCGGCCCGGTCCGCGGCCAGCCCACCCTGCTGGGCATGCCGTCCATCCCGGCTCCGTCCACACCCGCACCCCCCGCCCGGCCGTGCGACGAGTCCCCGCTGGCCGGGCTCGAGCTGCGCTGACCTCGCTCCTCGACCCGCTGGTCCTGGCGGGCCGGACGGCGCCCTCGCGGGCGCTGTTCGGCCCGCACGAGACCAACCTGGGCCGCGGGCGGGCGCTCTCCGATCGGCACGTCGCCTACTACGCCCGCCGGGCCGCCGGCGGCTGCGGGATCGTCGTGCCCGAGACCGCGTCGGTGCACGGGGGCGACCACCCCTACGAGCGGGCGCCGCTCGCCGCCGACTGCGGCCCCGGCTGGGCGGACGTCGTCGCCGCGTGCCGCCCGCACGGCGCGCTGGTGCTCGCCTCGCTCGGGCACACCGGGGCGCAGGGCACGTCCGGGCACGCGCAGACCGCGCTGTGGGCGCCGTCGGCCGTGCCCGACGTCGTCACCCGCGAGGTGCCGGTGGCGATGGAGCAGCCGGAGATCGAGGCGCTGGTCGCGGGGTTCGCGGCCGGGGCCCGGATCGCGGTCGCGGCCGGCGTCGACGGCGTGGAGGTCGACGCCGGCGCTCGCTCGCTGCTGCGCCAGTTCGCCTCCGGCCTGACCAACACCCGGACCGACGCGTACGGCGCCGACCGGCCGCGGCTGCTGCGCGAGGTGCTGACCGCCGTCCGCGCGGAGCTCGGGCCGGGGCGGGTGCTGTCGCTGCGGCTGTCCTGCGACGAGGAGGCGCCCTGGGCCGGGATCACCCCCGACCTGGCCGTCGGGCACGTGCGCGAGCTCGCCCCGCTGGCCGACCTGCTCGTCGTCGTGCGCGGCAGCGGCCTGGCCCCCTCGGCGTACCGGCCCGACGGGCACACCCGGCCCGGGTTCAACACCGAGCTCACCCGCCGAGTGCGGGCGGCCGCGGGCGGGACGCCGGTGGTGCTGCAGGGCTCGGTCGTCGACGTCGCCGCCGCGCAACGGGCGCTGGAGGACGGCGTGGCCGACGCGGTGGAGATGACCCGCGCGCAGATCGCCGACGCCGACCTGGTGCGGAAGGCGCGGGCCGGCGTCCCGGTCCGGCCGTGCACCCTGTGCAACCAGGCCTGCCAGGTGCGCGAGGACCGCAACCCGCTGGTCAGCTGCGTCGCCGACCCGTCGGGCGAAGCGGCCCTGCCGGACGGCGCGGGGCGGCGGGTGACCGTGGTCGGCGGTGGGCCGGCGGGCCTGGAGGCGGCGCGGGTGCTGGCGTCCGCGGGGTCCGACGTCCGCTTGCTGGAGCGCTCGGACCGGCTCGGCGGCAGGCTGCACACGGTCGCGGCGCTGCCCGGGCGGGACCGCTTCGCCGACCTCGCGGTGTGGCTGGCCGGGGAGGTGGCGCGCCTCGGCGTGCACGTGGAGCTGGGGGTGGCCGCGGAGGGCGGCGACGTCGGCGCGACCGGCGCCCGGCGGCGCGAGGGTCTGACCGCCGCCGACGTCCTCACCGGGGCGGAGCCGCCGCCCGGCCCGGTGGTGGTGCACGACCCGGTGGGCGGCCCGGTCGGCGTGGGGGTGGCGGAGCTGCTCGCCCGAGCGGGTCGCGAGGTCACGCTGGTGACTCCGGACGCGGTCGTCGGCGAGCGGCTCGGAGGCGACCTCGCGCCGGCCAACGCGCGGCTGGCGCGGGCGGGGGTGCAGCGGGAGACGTCGTCCGTGCTGCGGTCGGCCGGCGACGGGGTCGCGGTCCTGGCCGACCGCTGGACGGGGGAGGAGCGGCGGGTGCCGTGCGCCGTCCTCGTGGACGCCGGCCCGCTGCTGCCGGGCGACGTCCCGCCGGGGGCGGTGGCCGCCGGGGACGTCGTCGCGCCGCGCACCGTGCTCGAGGCGGTGCTCGAGGGCCGGCGCGCGGCGCGGGCGGTGCTCAGCCGGTGACGGTCAGAGGTCCACCTTCTTGTGGTCGCCGGTGTCGGGCTGGTCGCCGGTGGCCTTGGCCTTCACGAAGCTGAACGCGGTGGCCAGCCGGTTGCCGGGGCTCTCCCAGTACTCCGCCGAGTCGCCGTCGACCTTGACCAGCACGACCGACGGGTCCTCCGGACCCTGCGGCAGCCAGGCCGCGACCCCGCTGTTCCACAGGTCCTTCTTCTTGGCGACGTCGCTGACGACGAGGGCCTCGCCGGTCAGGGAGACCCAGTTCCCGCCGGAGCCCACGCCGACGTTGACCTGCGGCGAGTGCGAGATGTGGCTCAGCCACGGCGCGCTCTGCTCGGCGAAGAACCACAGGTCGCCGTCGAACTCGACCTCCTGCAGCGCCATGGGCCGGCTGGTCAGCTTGCCCTCGGGCGTGGTCGTGGTCAGGAAGCCGAACCTCTGCCCCTTGATCAGCTCGGCGACCTTGTGGGTGTCCTCGGCGCTCATGTCGTCCTCTCGGCAGTGCGCGATCAGGTGTCGCACCCCTCCTGCCCACGCCGGTCGGCGCTGACACACGTCCGCCGCGCTGCCGACGACGTGTCCGCCGCGGTCTGCAAGGTCGCTCGACCCACTCCGTCAAGGCCACGGCTGAATCTGTGGACAAGCCGTTGAGCTGCGGATTCGGGATGAGTGACGTCCCCGGGTCCGCTAGGCTTCGAACAGGTGATCGAGTCGGTGGGGAGGTGT
>NZ_FRDM01000070.1 GCF_900143215.1 Geodermatophilus obscurus
GGTGGTCGACGACCTTGTCCTGCACCAGCTTCGAGGGCGGTCGGTACCCGGCCAGGACGTCGGCAGCGGTGTCCACGGGTGCACCGTAGCCCGGCTAGCGTGGGCCTCCGTGCCCGTGCAGTGGAGCTCCCCGGTCCGGTACGTCGAGTGCGACCAGCAGGGCATCGTCTTCAACGCCCACTACCTGACCTGGGCCGACGAGGCCTCCTACCCGTGGTGGGAGGCCCACGGCCTGCCGTGGGACGAGCTGGTCGCGAGCGGTGTCGACCCGGTGGTCAAGGCCAGCTCGCTGGAGTGGTCGTCGTCGGCGCGCTTCGGTGACACCGTCACCGTGGACGCCGAGACCGAGCAGGTCGGCCGCACCAGCGTGACCGTGCGGTTCACCGTCCGGGTGGGCGAGCGCGTCTGCTGCGTCGTCCGCACCACCTACGTGTGCATCACCCCGGCCGGCAAGGCGCCGTGGCCCGACGACGTCCGCGCCCGGCTCACCGCGGGCTGAGCACGTCCCCGGGCGGCAGCACCGGCAGGCCGGCGGGGGCGCCGTGCTCGACCAGCCGCCACAGCGCGCCGGTGTCGGCGTGCTCGGCGACCAGGTCGCCGAGGGCGTCCAGGCGCCGCTCGCGGACGGCGGCGAAGTCGGTGTCCGGCGCGGCGACGAACCGCCGTCCGGCCACCCGGGCGACCTCGGCGAGGAACGCCCGCCGGAAGCCGTCGACCTCCAGCGTCCCGTGCCACGTGGTCCCGAACACCGACCCGGCGCGGGCGCCGTCGAGGAAGCGCTCCGCGGTGTCGTCGACGGTGACCACGCCGTGGTGGATCTCGTAGCCGCGCACCTCCCGGCCGAGTGCGGTGCCCACCGGCCGGCCGAGCGTCTTCTCGCGGGCGAACCGGACGTCGGCCGGCAGCAGCCCGAGGCCGGGGACCGTGCCGGCCCGCGACTCGACGTCGTCGGTGATCGTCCGGGCCAGCATCTGCGAGCCGCCGCAGACGCCGAGCACCGGCCGGCTCGCGGCGGCGTGCCGGGCGACGGCGTCGGCCAGGCCGGTGGCGCGCAGCCAGCCCAGGTCGGCGACCGTGGCGCGGGTGCCGGGCAGCACGACCAGGTCGGCGTCGGCCAGCTCCTCGGGGGTGGTCGCGTAGCGCACCAGCACGCCCGGCTCGGCGGCCAGCGCGTCGAGGTCGGTGAAGTTGGACAGCCGCGGCAGCCGGGCGACGGCGATCCGCAGCACCTCCTCGCCGTGCGGCGGGCCGGCCGAGGAGACGCCCGTGGGCACGCCGAGGGAGTCCTCCGCGTCCACGGCCGCACCGGGCAGCCAGGGCAGCACGCCGAGGATCGGGCGGCCGGTGAGCGCGGTGAGCTGCTCGAGCCCGGGGCGCAGCAGCCGGACGTCGCCGCGGAACTTGTTCACCAGGAAGCCGGCGACCAGCCGCTGGTCGGCGGGGGGCATGAGCGCGACCGTGCCGTACAGCGCCGGGAAGACCCCGCCCCGGTCGATGTCGCCGACGACGACCACCGGCAGCCCGGCCGCGGTGGCCAGGCCCATGTTGGCGATGTCGTCGGCACGGAGGTTGATCTCGGTGGGGGAGCCCGCGCCCTCGCAGACGACCACGTCGAAGCGGGAGCGCAGGTCCTCGAGGCTGGCCAGCACCTGCTCCAGCAGGGCGGCCTTCATCGGCCGGTAGGACAGCGCGGTCACGTCGGCCACGGCCCGGCCGAGGACTACGACCTGGCTGGAGTTCTCACCCCCGGGCTTGAGCAGCACCGGGTTCATCGCCGCCTCGGGCTCGATGCGGGCGGCGGCGGCCTGCATGACCTGCGCCCGGCCGATCTCCGCGCCATCGGGGGTGACCATCGAGTTGTTGCTCATGTTCTGCGCCTTGAACGGGGCCACCGTCACCCCCTGGCGCACCAGCCAGCGGCAGATGCCGGCGGTCACCACCGACTTCCCGGCGTCCGACGTCGTCCCGGCGACGAGCAGGGCGCCGCCGGAGGCCGGGCGCCGGGGAACGGTGCCGCTCATGCCGCCGGCTGCCCCCAGCCGGCCTTCTCCTGACCGGAGAGCTCGGCGATCGCCTCCATGACCCGGTCGGTCACCACGCGGCGGGCCCGTCCGTTGCCGGCCATCCCGCGCTGCTCGGGGAACGTCAGCGGTTCGCCGAAGGTGACCGACACCTTGTGCGGCCGCGGCCAGCGGGAGTCGACCGGCTGCACCCGGTCGGTGCCCCGCACGGCCACGGGGACGACGGGGCAGTCGGCGGTGAGCGCCAGCCAGGCGACCCCGGTCTTGCCGCGGGCCAGCCGCCCGTCGCGCGAGCGGGTGCCCTCCGGGTAGATGCCGAAGCCCTCACCGCGGCGCAGCACGCCCAGCGCGGTGTCCAGCGCCTCCTGCGCGGCCCGCGACGTCTGCCGCTGCACCGGCATGGCGCCGAGCGCGGTGAACAGGGTCCGGGTCAGCCAGCCGCCGATGCCCGTGCCGGTGAAGTACTCGGCCTTGGCCAGGTAGTGCACGCGGCGCGGCGCGGACAGCGGGATGACCATGCTGTCGATGAAGGACAGGTGGTTGCTGGCCAGGATCACCGGCCCGGTGGCCGGCACGTTCTCCCGCCCCGTCACGTGCATGCGCAGCACGACGTGGAACAACGGGCGCAGCAGGAACCGGACGACCAGGTAGAGCACGCCGCGTCCCCCTTCTCGGCTCGGGGGCGCCGGCGGCCGCCGGCGACTGCGGCATTCTCCCGTGCGCCCCGGGAGCGGCTGTCTCCCGGGGCGCACGGCGCGTCGTCAGGGGTGCGGGCTGGGTGGGCAGACGTCACGCATGAGCGCCTGGATGTCCTCGGGCAGCCCGGCGTGCCCGGCCGCCGACTCGACGATCGCCACGGCGACGTCGCGCACCTTGCGGTGCGAGTTGCTCGAGATGTGCGCCAGCAGGTCGAAGGCGACCTGCTCACCGCAGCTGGTGAGCAGCATGAGGATGCCCTTGGCCTGCTCGATCGCCGCCCGGCTGCTCATCGCGGTGCGCAGCTGGGTCACCTCGGTCTCCAGGGCCTGCACCCGGTCGTCCCCGGACTCGCCCCCGCCCGGCCGGGGCGCCGGCGGGCGGGGCTCCGGCGGCAGCTCCACGAGCACGCCCTCCAGGGCGTCGACCGCCCCGGCCGCGTCCACGACGGGCTCGCCGACGAGGACGGCGGGGCGTTCCACCCCGCCGCGGCTGCCCAGCCGCACCCGCAGGGCGAAGGGCACGCCGGCGGAGCAGGCGCCGGCGATGGCGTCGAGGGCCCGCGGCCGGTCGCCCGGGTGGATCGAGCGGACCAGCAGCTCGGTGCACGGATGGGCGCCGTTGCGTGCCAGGTTGAGCAGCGCGGACATCTCCGGGGACCAGGTCCACGTGCCGGCGCGCCGGTCGTAGCGGTACCGGCCGGCCAGCCGCCGGGGGGAGGAGGCGCTGTGTGCCGGCTGCGGAGTCGGACGGGTGCGAGGGGCCGTGCTCCGTGTCAGGGCGGGGGGATGGGTCGCGGTCATGTCGACTCCATGGGTGTGCCGCCGGGGCCGGCCCGGCCAGGGCGCCGCCGGCCGTGTGTTCGACCGTCGCGGTGTGCCGGTGACCCGAGGTCACCAACCGCTCCGTGTCCCCGGACCGTACGGCGTCCTGCGGCGACACGCACGCGCGTCGGCACCGATCCGTCACCCCGTCCCGCGTGTCCCGGTGCGCCGTCCCGAGGCGGTCACGGAACGGCGCTGAGTAGCAGCGGGGAGTCAGGGGCGGGGCAGGACCCGGGCCGCCGCGGCGAGCGCGGCGGCCGCGGTCCACACCGCGCGGGAGAGCCGCACGGCCCGGGGGACGTCGCGTGCCGACGGCGCCCGTCCGCTGCCGAGGGCGGGACGGTCCTCCACCCGGCTGCCGTAGACGTTGCGGCCACCCAGCCGCAGGTCCAGGGCACCGGCCAGCGCCGCCTCGCACCGGCCGGCGTTGGGCGAGGGGTGGGCCGCGCCGTCGCGGTGCCACACCCTCCACGCGCGGCGCGACGAGCCACCGGCTAGTGGAGCGGTGGCCACGGTGAGCGCGGCGGTCAGCCGGGCGGGCAGCCAGTTGGCGACGTCGTCGGCGCGCGCGGACGCCCAGCCGAAGCGCGCGTACCGCGGTGAGCGGTGGCCCACCATCGCGTCGAGGGTGTTGACGGCCCGGTAGCCGAGGAGGCCGGGCAGGCCGGCCAGCGCACCCCAGACCAGCGGGGCCACGGCGGCGTCGGAGGTGTTCTCCGCGACCGACTCGACCGTGGCGCGGGCCAGGTCCGGGACCTCCAGCCCGGCGGGGTCCCGGCCGGCCAGGGTGGGCAGCAGGGCACGGGCGGCGGGCAGGTCGCCGGCGTCCAGGGTGTGCGCCATCGCCGTCCCGGCGCGGCCCAGGGACGTGCCGCCGAGCACGGCCCAGGTGGCGGCGGCGGTGACCAGGGTGCGAGCGCCGGGCCGGCCGCGGGTGGCGCGGTCGAGCGCGACGCCCAGGCCGGCCGCCGCGCCGGTCAGCAGCCCCGCGTGCGCCACCCCGGCGGCGCGGGAGTTCCGCCAGGTCCGGCGTTCCAGGGCCGCGGCGGCCCGGCCGAAGCCGGCCACCGGGTGCCACCGGCGCGGGTCGGCCAGCAGCAGGTCGGCGGCGGCGCCGAGGGCCAGTCCCGCGGCGGTCGGGAGGTCACGCGCGGGGAGCACGGCGGTCATCGTGCCAACCGGCCCGCGCGGCGCCGTCCCTAGGATCGGTGGTCATGCGCCTGCCCGGCCGTTACAGCGGCGTCGCCCGGCCGATCGTTCCCTACGGCAGCAACCCCGTGCTGCACCGCCCGTGCGCCCCGGTGACCGCGTTCGGCAAGGACCTCCGCCGGCTGGTCCTCGACATGTTCGCCAGCATGGAGGCCGCCGACGGCGAGGGCCTGGCGGCCAACCAGATCGGCGTCGACGCCCGCGTCTTCGTGATCGACTGCCCGGACGCCGAGGGCGAGGACGTCGTCGGCTACGTGGTGAACCCGGAACTCACGGTCCTGGAGCCGCGCGAGGGCGAGCCGGCCGAGGAGGTCACCGACGAGGGCTGCCTCTCGGTGCCCGGCCCCTACGCCGAGCTGCCGCGTGCCTTCCGCGCCCGGGTGGACGGCGTCGACGCGGACGGTGCGCCGGTGTCGATCGAGGCGACCGGGATGGCCGCCCGCTGCCTGCAGCACGAGGTCGACCACCTGGACGGCACGGTGTACGTCGACCGGCTGCCCGAGGAGCTGCGGGAGCGGCTGCTGGCGGAGGCGGCGGGGCCGGCGGGGGAGCTGCCCGCGTGACCGAGGTGGTCGTCGTCGGGATCGGCGCCGACGGGTGGGACGGGCTCTCGCCGCGGGCCCGCCGGGCGGTCGAGGGCGCCGACGTGCTGCGCGGCGGCGCCCGCCAGCTGGCCCTCGTGCCGGACGACGTCCCCGCCGAGCGGGTGCCCTGGCCCGCACCGATGGCCCCGGCGCTGGCCGGCCTGCTCGAGGAGCACCCGGGCCGCCGGGTCGTGGTGCTGGCCAGCGGCGACCCGATGCTGTCCGGCGTCGGCACCTCGCTGGTCCGGCTGCACGGGGCGGGCGCGGTCGAGGTGGTCCCGCACCCGTCGTCGGTGACGCTGGCCTGCGCCCGGCTGGGCTGGGCGGTGGAGGAGACGCAGGTGGTCTCCGTGGTGGGCCGGCCGGTCGAGCTGGTCGTGCCGCACGCCACCCCCGGACGGCGGTTGCTGGTGCTCGGCTCCGACGGCGGCACCCCCGCCGAGGTGGCCGCGCTGCTGACCCGGCTCGGCTACGGCGCCAGCCGGCTGGTCGCGCTGGCCCAGCTGGGCGGTCCGGAGGAGCGGCGCTCCACCGGCACCGCCGCCGGCTGGCCGCACGGCGGGACCGACCCGCTCGTGGTCACCGCCGTCGAGGTGGTCGCCGACCCGGGCACCGTCGTCCTGCCGACCGTGCCCGGGCTACCCGACGCGGCGTTCGAGGACGACGGCCAGCTGACCAAGCGTGAGGTCCGCGCCGTGACGCTCTCCCGGCTGGCCCCGGTGCCCGGGCAGCTGCTCTGGGACGTCGGCGGCGGGGCCGGGTCGATCGGCATCGAGTGGATGCGCACCTCCCCGTCGTGCCGGGCGGTCGCCGTCGAGGCCCGGGCCGACCGCGTCCAGCGCATCCGCCGCAACGCCGTCCGGCTGGGCGTGCCGGGGCTCGAGGTGGTCGAGGGCTGCGCGCCCGAGGCGCTCGCCGGGCTACCGGCGCCGGACGCGGTGTTCGTGGGCGGCGGCGCGACGGCGCAGGGGCTGCTGGAGGCGTGCTGGGCCGCGCTGCCGGTCGGCGGACGGCTCGTGGCCAACGCGGTGACGGTCGAGAGCGAGGCGGTCCTGGCGACCTGGTTCGCCGGGGTCGGTGGGAACCTCGTGCGGCTGGCGGTGCAGCGGGCGGAGCCGGTCGGCGGTTTCACCGGCTGGCGGTCCGCGATGCCCGTGACGATCTGGAGCGTGACGCGATGAGTTGTTCGCCCGTAGGGCGTCGGTGGGCGCGGTGTGGTGCCGGAGGCTCCCGCCGCGAACGCCGGGATGGGCTCCACGACGGTCGGGGACGGCACCTGGTCGCGGTGTCGTCCGGTAGGACGACGCTGTCCTCGTGACCGTGCACTTCATCGGGGCCGGCCCGGGGGCGGCCGACCTGGTCACGCTCCGGGCCGCGCGGATCATCGCGGCGGCGCCGGTCTGCCTCTACGCCGGCGCGCTGGTGCCCCGCGAGCTGCTCGACACCGCTCCGGCCGGCGCACGGCTGGTCGACACCGCCGACCTCGACCTCGACCAGATCACCGCCGAGCTGGTCGCCGCGCACGAGGCCGGCCTCGACGTGGCCCGGCTGCACTCCGGCGACCCGTCGATCTACAGCGCCGTGGCCGAGCAGATGCGCCGGCTCGACGCCGCCGGGGTGCCCTACGAGGTCGTGCCCGGGGTCCCGGCGTTCGCCGCGGCGGCCGCGGCGCTCAGGCGGGAGCTGACCGTTCCGGGGGTGGGGCAGACCGTCGTCCTCACCCGGACCAGCGCCCGGTCCACCCCGATGCCGCCCGGCGAGGAGCTCGCCGCCTACGCGGCCACCGGCGCGACGTTGGTGCTGCACCTCGCGGTCCAGCGGATCGCCGAGCTCGCGCCGGAGCTGGCCGAGCACTACGGGGACGACGGCCCGGTCGCCGTGGTGGCCCGCGCCAGCCGGGACGACGAGCTGGTGCTGCGCGGCACGCTGGCCGACATCGCCGGGCAGGTCGAGGCGGCGGGCGTGACGCGGACGGCGGTGGTGGTCGTGGGCCCCGTGCTCGCCGCGGCGGAGTTCCCCGACAGCCACCTGTACTCGACCACCCGCCTCCGCTGATGTCAGGCGCGGCCCACGACCGTCCCGGCGCGGTCGATCACCACGACGTCGACCGCGACCGGCGCACCCCGCAGCACGCCGAGGGCGGTCTCCCGGGCGCCGGCCGCGACGAGGTCGCCCAGCGGCAGCCCGGCCGCCTGGCACTGCTGCAGCACGTCGAGCGCGGTGTTGGCGCCGCGCACCCCCTCGACCAGCTGCGGCGCACCACCGGCGCCGCGCACCATCGCGGCCAGCGACGCCGTCGACACCTGCGAGCGGCCGGAGTGCAGGTCCAGGTGGCCGTCGGCGAGCTTGGCGAGCTTGCCGATGCCGCCGGCGACCGTCAGCCGCGGCACCGGGTGGCGGCGCAGGTACTTCAGCACCGCGCCGGCGAAGTCGCCCATGTCGAGCAGCGCGTCCTCGGGCAGCCCGTACAGCTCGGTGACCACCCGCTCGCTGGTCGAGCCGGTGCACCCGGCGACGTGCCGGTGACCCGCAGCCCGGGCGACGTCGATGCCGCGGCGGATCGAGTCGATCCACGACGAGCACGAGTAGGGGACGACGACGCCGGTCGTCCCCAGGATCGACAGCCCGCCGAGGATGCCCAGCCGCGGGTTCCACGTCCTGCGGGCGAGCTCCGCGCCGT
>NZ_FRDM01000038.1 GCF_900143215.1 Geodermatophilus obscurus
CCGTCGCCGGCGACACCTCGATGCCGGTGGCGGCGGTGAACGCCGCGGCGTGCTCGGCCAGCGTCGCCTCCGGGCACTGCGCCAGTCGGCCGGGCAGCCAGGCGCGCACCGCCTCGGTCTTGACCGCCGCCGGACCGGGCTTGATCGCCCGCCGTGGCGCCAAGCTGCCGGTCTGGCGGCGCAACCGCACGTACCGCTCGATGCTGGGCACCGACACACCGAACACCGATGACGCCTGCTCCCGGCTCATTCCGGCGTCCACTGCCGCCAGCAGCTTCTCCCGAAGATCCACCGAATACGCCCGCATGGCCCGGGCCGTACCCACCCATCAATTCACCCGACCACCGCTGTCAGACGAGGACG
Organism: Geodermatophilus obscurus; assembly: GCF_900143215.1. Taxonomy (GTDB): domain Bacteria; phylum Actinomycetota; class Actinomycetes; order Mycobacteriales; family Geodermatophilaceae; genus Geodermatophilus; species Geodermatophilus obscurus_A. The sequence goes on from NZ_FRDM01000038.1 coordinate 364, forward strand.
GCCTCCAGGGCATCGGCCTGCTGCACCAGGTCCGCCGCGGTGGTCAGCCAGCCGGCCACCTGCAGCAGCGGCCACGGCTGCTCGTCGTCCAGCGAGGCCGTCGTCGCGACCAGTGAGGCCTGGGCCACGGCCCTGCACGCCATGTTCCGCATGACGAGCTCCTTCCATCGGTTGCCTGGACGGTCGGCACCGACGGACCCGGGATCCAGCCGGAAGACGGAGACGTCACCCCGACGGGGTGGACGCACACCGTCGCGGGCGGCCTGCGGGCGCTCGAGGGGCGCGGTGGAGCCGTTCCCCGGCTCCCGTCCACAATGGTCGGCGGCTGGTGGCGGCGGCGGGCCGCCTGCCGGGAGGAGCGTGGGGTGTGGCGGGCACGGGGACGGCGGCCGACGGCGACGACGCCGGCCGGGCGCTGCTCGCGCTGCCGGTGGACGCCGCGGGGATCGGGACGTTCGAGGTGGACGTCGCCACCGGCAGGCTCACCTGGAACCGCCGCATGTCCGAGCTGCTCGGAGTGGCACCCGAGGATGTCAGCGGCGAGCCGGCCGAGGTCCACCGGCACATCGACCCCGCTGACGTCGCCCGGGTGGCCGCAGACGTGGAGGCCGCGCTGGCGGGCATCGGCGGGTACACCGCCGAGTGCCGCGTGCCGCTCCCCGACGGCCGCACGCGGCACCTCTCCGCCCGCGGGCAGCTGATCACCGACGCGGCCGGCAACCCGCTCCGCCTGGTGGGCGCGGCCCTCGACGTGACCGCCGAGCGGAAGATAAGCCAGCGCGTCCACGCCGCGTTGGAGTCCCTCCCCATCAGCTACCTGGCCATGGACGCCGACTGGCGGATGACCTACCTGAACGCCCGGGCCGAGCGCCTCACCGGCCGCTCCCGCGACGAGCTGCTGGGCCGCACCCTGTGGGAGGCCTTCCCCGCCATCGTCGGGACCGTCTTCGAGGAGCGCTCCCGCCAGGCGCTGCGGAGCGGCGAGGCGATCACCTTCGAGGCCTCCCACCCGGAGGCGCCGGACGTCTGGGTGGAGGTGCGGGCGGTGCCCGGCAGCGGCGGGCTCGCCCTCTACTCCTCCGACGTCACCGACCGGCGCCGGGCGCAGGAGGTGGCCGCGGAGACGGCCCGGCGCAGGGCGCTGCTCGCGGCGGTCACCGAGCAGCTGACCGGCACGATGGACGCCGAGCGGGCGGTCGCCCACCTGGCGCAGCTCGTCGTCCCGGCGCTGGCCGACTGGTGCGTCGTCACCCTGGTCGACGACGAGGGACCGGCCGGCGGCCGGCGGAACCTGCGCGACGTCGGCTGGTGGCACGCCGACGAGGCGATGCGGACGACGCTCGACGCCTATGCGGAACGGCGCATCCCGGCCCTCACGGAGGACTCCTTCCTCCTCCGGGCGCTGGTCACCGGCCGGAGCGTCACGGTCGACTCGGGAGCCACCGCAGCCGTCCGGAGCGTGCTGGCCCCCGGTCAGACGCACGACCTGATCGCCCAGCTCGCCCCGGAGGCGATGGTCGTGCTCCCGCTGCGCGGGCGCGGGCGGACCGTCGGCCTGCTCACCCTGTTCAACGGCTCCACCCGCGCGTCGATGAACGCCGCCGGGCGGGACACCGCGACGGAGGTGGCCGCACGCGCCGGCCTGGCCCTGGACAACTCCCGGCTGTACCGGCAGCAGCGCGATCTGGCCGCCGGCCTGCAGCGGTCCCTGCTGACCAGGCCCGTGCAGCCGGACCACGTGCAGATCGTGGTCCGCTACACCCCGGCGGCGGAGGGCGCCGACGTCGGCGGCGACTGGTACGACGCGTTCATGCAGCCGGACGGGGCCACGGTGCTCGTCATCGGCGACGTCATCGGCCACGACACCGAGGCCGCCGCGGCCATGGGGCAGGCCCGGACCGTGCTGCGCAGCCTCGCCGCCGCCGGCCACGACGGCCCGGCCGAGGTGCTGCACCGGACCGACGAGGTCCTCGAGACCCTGCGGACGGGCATCCTCGCCACCGCGCTGGCGGGGCGGCTGGAGCAGGACGCGGACCTGCTCGAGCGCGGACTGACCCGCCTGCGGTGGTCCAGCGCCGGGCACCCGCCGGCCGCGGTCGTCGCTCCCGACGGCAGCGTGCGGCTCCTCGCCGGGGAGAAGGCGGACCTGCTGCTGGGGGTGGTACCGGACACGGCGCGGCAGGAGCACGAAGTCCTGCTGGAGTACGGCGCGACGGTCCTGCTCTACACCGATGGGCTGATCGAGGCACGCGACCAGCCCATCGAGGAGGGCCTGCAGCGGCTGCAGGAGACGCTGACCGACCTCGCCGCCGACGACCCGCCGCTCGACGAGCTGGTCGACCAGCTGCTGGAGCGCATGCTGCCGCCGCAGCCGGAGGACGACGTGGCGCTGGTCGCCGTCCGGTTGCACGACCAGCGCGGGCCGCGGCCGGCCGAGGCCGGGCCGAACCGCACGCCGCCGGGCTTCCCGGACACCTGATCCGCCGGGCCCGGCTCCCGGTTCCCCGCACCCCCCCCCGATTGGCGGGCGCGGAGCGCGGCCGGCCGGGAGAGACTCGGTCGGGCCAGCAGCGACGCGTGAGGGTCAGGTCATGGGGGACGGTGCCATGTCGGAGGAGTCCGAGGCGGGTGTCGGGGGGCGTTCCCGGTGGCGGCCGCTCGCGTCGCTGATCCCGGCGCGCTCCAGGCTGCACGCGCCCCTGTGGCGCGGCGCGGCCGTGGTGGTCGCCACCGCCACGCTGATGGCGTCCTCGCCGGTGGACGGCGCCGGGCGGCCGGCCGGGAGCACCGTGCAGGACCCGCCGCCGGCCACGTTCCAGGCGTTCTCCCACCCGGCCGGCCGACCTGCCTCCCCGACGTCCGCCGCCCCTCCGTCCGCGACCCCCGGGACGACCGCGTCTCCGGCGCCGAGCCCGACCGCGGCCGCGTCGGGCCTGGCGGCCGGCGGGATCCCGTCGGTGGCCAAGGCGGCCTACGACTCCGCGGCCGCGGCGGCGCCGGGCGGCTGTGGCATCGACTGGTCGCTGGTCGCCGCCATCGGCCGGGTCGAGTCCGACCACGGCCGCTTCGCCGGGGCAGTCCTGCAGACCGACGGGCGGTCGGCGCCCCGGATCATCGGGATCCAGCTGAACGGCAACGGCACGGCGGTCATCCGCGACACGGACGGCGGACGCCTCGACGGCGATACGGCATACGACCGCGCCGTCGGCCCGATGCAGTTCATCCCGTCCACCTGGGCGCGCTACGCCAGCGACGGGGACGGCGACAGCAGCAGCGACCCGTTCGACATCCACGACGCCGCTCGGGCCGCGGCCCGGTACCTGTGCGCCGCCGGTGGTGACCTCACCACCGTGGCCGGACAGCGCCGCGCCGTTCTGGCGTACAACCACTCCGACACCTATGTGGCGACTGTCCTGACCCTCGCCGCCCGGTACGCCGGGACGCCGCTGCCCACCGTGCCGACCGACACGGCGCCCCCGCCGTCGGAGCCGCCGGCGAACCCGGGGCCTCCGCCCGCTGTGCAGCCGGCCGTGAGCCCACCGCTACCCGCCGCGCCGTCGTCCGCCTCGCCGTCGACGACCGCTCGGTCCACGCCCCCGTCGGTGAGCACACCGCCGACGGTCCCCACGTCCCCGCCGACCACCACGTCCCCGCCGGTCACCCAACAATCGACGACGCCCCCTCCGAAGGCGACGCCGCCGGTCACGACCCCGCCGACGACACCCCCGCCGGTCACCACACCACCCGTGACCACACCGCCGACCGTCACGACGCCGCCGGCGACGCCGGTCACCACTCCCCCGACCACGACCCCACCGACGACCCCACCGACGACCCCACCGACGACGACGCCACCGACGACGCCACCGGTCCCGACTCCCCCGACCACGACGCCACCGACCACGACGCCGCCGACCACGACCTCGCCCGTCACGACACCCGGGTGCACCACCCCGGCGGTCGCGGCGCTCGGCACGGTCGACATCCGCGACGGCTCGGCGGACCCCGACGCGCGGGCCGCCGTCGGTGCCCGGGTGGTGGCAGCCGGCGGCACCGTCGGCGCCGTCACCGCCACCCAGGACGCGACCTCGGCCGTCCGGTACCCCGCCGACCGGAGTGCGGCGGCCACGGCGCTCGCCGACGCGCTGGGCCTGGCCGGCGGCGCGGAGGTCGGGGACGTCGCCCGGATCACCGTGGTCATCGGGGCCGGCGACGCCGCCCGGCTGGTCTGCGCCCCCTGACACCACGTGCAGGAGCCCCCGAACCCGAGCGTGGAACGGGGGCTCCTCCGTGGCTGCGCCGTCAGCCGGGCAGGTTGCCGATGATGGCCTCGGTGACCTCCACGGTGCCGGCACTGCCGCCGACGTCGCGGGTGCGGATGCCCTGACCAGAGGTCACCTCGATCGCGTGCTGCACGGCCTTGGCCTCGTCGTGCAGGCCGAAGTGCTCGAGCATCAGCGCCGCGCTGCCGATGGCGCCGACGGGGTTGCAGATCCCCTGGCCGGCGATGTCGGGCGCGGAGCCGTGGACCGGCTCGAACATGGAGGGGAAGCGTCGCTCCGGGTTGAGGTTGGCGCTCGCCGCGAGGCCGAGGCTGCCGGCGAGGGCGCTGCCGAGGTCGGAGAGGATGTCGGCGTTGAGGTTGGACGCGACCACGACGGAGAGGTCCTCGGGCCGGAGGACGAACTTCGCGGCCATGGCGTCGACCAGGACGCTCTCGGTCTCCACGTCGGAGTACTCGGCGGCGACCCGCCGGAAGACGTCGTCCCACAGGACCATGCCGTACTGCTGGGCGTTGCTCTTGGTGACGCTGGAGACCTTCTTGCGGGGGCGGGTGCGGGCCAGGTCGAAGGCGAACCGGATGATCCGCTCGCAGCCGACCTCGGTGAACACCGCGGACTGGACGGCGACCTCACCGCGGTCGTCCCGGGCACCGAAGTTGCGGCCGCCGAAGCCGGCGTACTCGCCCTCGGAGTTCTCCCGGACGACGACCCAGCTCAGCTCGGTGTCGTCCGCCTTGCGCAGGGGACTCCGGATACCGGGGAGGAACTCGACGGGGCGGACGTTGGCCCACTGGTCGAAGCTCTGGCAGATCTTCAGGCGCAGACCCCACAGGCTGACGTGGTCGGGGACGGTCGGCCAGCCGACGGCGCCGAAGTAGATGGCGTCGAAGTCCTCGAGCTGGTCGAGACCGTCCTCGTCCATCATCCGGCCGTGCTGGGCGTAGTAGTCCGAGCCCCAGGGGAACTCCTGCCAGTCGAAGGCGAAGCGGCCGTTCGAGGCGTCGGCGAGGGCGTCGAGGACGGTGCGGCCGGCCGCGACGACCTCGACGCCGACTCCGTCGGCGGGGATGGCGGCGATGCGGAACGTGCGCTGGGCGGTCATGACGGTCTCCGTGGGGACGACTGCTGGGGTCGTTCCCGAGTGAACGGCGTCACGCCCCACGGCGTCCAAGACGGATCGTCGATCGGCGTCATAGCCCCGGCCTATCGTTCAACGCAACCGGGCCGGCCGCCGTCTCCTGGTCGGACACGTGGCGCTCGGCACAGCGGACGAAGGCCTGGGCGGCCGGGGTGAGGGTGCCCGTCCGGAAGACGAGGGCGATCCGCAGCAGGACGGCGGGCTCGATCCGCCGGACCCGCGCGCCCGACCGCTGTGCCAGGGGCGCCCAGGACGACGGCAGTACCGCGTGCCCCACGCCGGCCAGCACCAACGGCAGGATCGACGTGCGGTGCTCGACCTCGACGACGACCTGCGCATCCACGCCGCTGGCGAGGACGTCGTCCACCAGCCCCCGCATGAGGCTGCCCCGTCTGCTGACGATGAGCCGCGCGCCGGCGAGGGCCTCGCGGGCCACCGCGGGTGTGGCCGGGTCGTCCACCGACCCGGGGTCCTCGCGCGCCTGGGGCGCGTCGTCCTCGGGCGGCGAGAGCAGCACCAGGGGTTGATCCTCGATCGGCAGGACGCGCAGCCCGCCGGTGTGCGGAGGCGAGGCCGCACCGAGGAGCCCGAGCTCGCTCCGGCCGGCCTTGACCGCGTGGACCACCTCCTCGGGGGTGAACGCCGCGTCAGCCGTGACCGTCATCGCCGGATGGGCAGCGGTGAAGTCGCGGATCAGGGTCGACAGCGGTTCCACGCCGGGGCTGGGCATCGCGATCAGCTCCACCCGGCCCCGCTGCAACTCGTGGACGGACCGGGCCGCGGCGCGGGCTGCCTCCAGGTCGCGGACCACCTGGCGAGCCGGTTCGATCAGCTGGGCGCCGGCGTCGCTGAGCACGATCCCGCGGCCGACCCGGTGGAACAGCGGCACCCCGAGCTCCCGCTCGAGCGTCCCGATCGCCTGGGACAGCGACGGCTGGGCGATGTAGAGCTGCTCCGCGGCGCGGCCGAAGTTCATGGTCTCGACGACGGCGAGGAAGTAGGTCAGCTGCCGGACGTCCACCGCGTCCCCTCCGGACGGACCGATAGGCCCAACCTACCGGTGCGGCAGCTGATGCGCCCGGGCGCTGACGACCGGGAGGACGGTGCACCTGTGCGGAGCGGTCGTGCCACCGGCCACGACGAGGCCGACGACGGCCGGGGCCCCTGCGGTCCCACCCCCTGTTCGGCCGGCCGGCTGTGCCTTATGGTTCCGCCATGTCCGACCAGCAGCGCACCACGACGCCGGATCGTCTCCGGCGCTAGCTGCTGCCTCGCAAGCAACCACTCAGCCCCGGAGCACCGCTCCGGGGCTGAGTCGTCCCGAGCCTGGGCTCCGGTGGCACGACCACGAAGGAGCTCCTGTGACCAGGCACGTGGAGCACGAACGTCCGGCGTCCGACCACCGGGACCTCAACGCCGACCTGTCCATCTACGCCACCGATCCGATGATCGGCGCCGGGTTGCCGCTGTGGCTGCCCGCGGGCGCCGTCATCCGGCAGGAACTGGAGCAGCTCGCGCGGGAGATCGCTCACCGCGACGGGTGCCTACCGGTCTACTCGCCCGTGCTGGGCAAGCGTGCGCTCTACGAGCGGTCCGGGCACTGGGAGAAGTTCAGCGACGACATGTTCCCCGCCATGCGCCTCGGCGGTGACGAGCTGGTGCTGCGCCCGGCCAACTGCCCGCACCACGCGATGATCTACGCCGCGGAACCACGCTCCTACCGGCAGCTGCCCATCCGGCTCAACGAGCTGGGGTCCATGTTCCGCGCCGAACGCTCCGGGGTCGTGAGCGGCCTGAGCAGGGTGCGGCAGATCTCGCTCGATGACACCCACGTGTTCTGCCGCCCGGATCAGGCCGCCGCCGAGCTCGCCCGAGCGCTGCGCTCGGCGCTCGAGGCCCAACGGGTTCTCGGCCTGCCGGTCGACCACGTCCAGCTGTCCCGCCGCGACGCCGGCGGCAGCTACCTGGGATCGGCTCCCCAGTGGCAGGACGCGGAGCAGGCGCTGCGCTCGGCGGCCGCCGAGGTGCTGGGCGCGGACGACCCCCCACTGGTGGAAGCCGTCGGCGAGGCCGCCTTCTACGGTCCCAAGCTCGATCTGCAGATGCGGGACCTGCGCGGTCACGAGGAGACCATCGCCACCGTCCAGTTGGACTTCAACCAGCCCGAACGGTTCGACCTGACCTACGACGCCGCGGACGGCACCCGCCGACGCGTCGTGATGATCCACCGAGGCACCCTCGGCGCGATGGAGCGCGTCGTCGCCGCCGTCCTGGAGCGCTACTCGGGCCGGCTGCCGCTGTGGCTCGCACCCGTCCAGGTCTGCGTCCTGCCGGTCGGTCCCGCTCAGGACGACCACGCCCACGCAGTGGTCGACGACCTGCGCGCCGCTGGACTCCGCGCCCGACTGGACACCGACGGGTCGTTGGGCGCTCGCATCCGGGCCAGCCGCCGGCGTCGGGACAACGTCATCGCGGTCACCGGGCCCGCCGAGGCGAGCGCCGATCTGGTCCACGTCACCGACCCGACCACTGACTTCACCGGGCCGGTTGCGCGGGCGACCTTCGTGGCGACCGTCCGCGGCGCCCATGCCAGCCGCTCCCGCCGCATCGCCTGGCCCGCCCCCGACGCGGACCACCACCCAGCGGGCCGGCCGTGAGGCAACGTGGCGCTGCTCTCCATCCGCACCTCGGAGTACTCGTCCCGGCTGTACTCACCGACGACCAGCTCGACCAGGTCACGGACCGCTTCGACGGACGGACCGCCCCAGGTGCACCGAGCGGTCGGGTGGTCGGGGGTCTCGGCGTGCACGGGCAGGTCGAGGCATTCCGGCAGGCCGGCGGCCAGCGCCTCCTGCTCTGCTTCCTCGAACGCCGACGGGTCGGAGGTCCGATGGGACGACGCCGACGTGCGACGAGCGGGCGGGATCACGTCCCCTGGACACGGGGGCGCCGAGTTCCCAGCACCCAGCCGCGCCGGCGCCACCCCAGGAGACCGCGCCTCCTCGCCCCGTCGTCCGCCGAGGTCAGCGGTTCCGGCGCGGCTCCTCGGCGCGGTTCTCGACGGCGCCGTGGCGCAGCAGGCTGGCGATGGTCAGGCCCAGGCCGCCCCAGATCACGATCATCGCCACCACCATCATCACGATCGCGGCCGTGCTCATCGGAGTCCTCCCTCGTCGTGCCCGGTCACCGGGCGGTTGCGGGGGGTCGGGTCCGTCGTGGGGGTCGCGTGCAACGGCGCCGCCGGATCGGACCCGGGTGGCGGCCCGTCCAGGTGGGTCCCGGCCCGCCACGGCAGTCGGGCGAGGAGGAAGCCGACCAGCGGCAGCGCTACGACCAGCAGCCAACCGAAGCCCAGGAGCAGCCAGCCGGGATAGCCCTCGTAGGGCGCGGCGAGGTCGTCCCGCAGCGCGAAGACCAGCACGATGGTCAGGCCCACCGGGGCGACGAGGCTTGTCAGCACGCGCCAGCCGGCGCCGACGCGGGGACGGCCGTGGACGTTGAGGTGCTCGCTGAGGCCGGTCAGCGCCCGGAGCGCCCAGGCGACGACCAGCATGCTGACCAGCGCCACGACGAGGATGCCGTACTGGTTGACGAAGTGGTCGACGACGTCGAGCACGTAGATGCCGCTCGTCGTGCTGAAGAGCACCAGGCTGAGCACTGCGGCGGGAACACCGACCACGAGGGTCGCGGTGCGGCGGCTGGTGTCGAGCTTGTCGCGGACGGCGGAGATCACGACCTCGATCACGCTGACCAGCGAGGTGATGCCGGCGATGACCAGCGAGCCGAAGAACAGGACGCCGAGGAGCGCGCCGGCCGGGGCCTGGCTGATGATCGTCGGGAAGGCGATGAAGGCCAGCCCGATCCCGTCGCTGGCGACCTCGCCGACCGCGACCCCGCCGGCCTGGGCCATGAAGCCCAGGGCGGCGAACACGCCGATGCCGGCGAGCAGCTCGAAGCTGGAGTTCGAGAAGCCGACGACGAGACCGGAGCCGATCATGTCCTCGCGACGGCCGACGTACGAGGCGTACGTGATCATGATGCCGAAGCCGATCGACAGCGAGAAGAAGATCTGACCGAACGCGGCAGCCCAGACGGGAGCCGAGGTGAGTGCCGACCAGTCGGGCGTGAACAGCGCGTCGAGGCCGGCAGCAGCGCCCGGCAGCAGCAGTGCCTGCACCACGAGGGCGGCGAAGGCGAGCACCAGCACCGGGATGAGGACCAGCGAGGTCGCACCGATCCCGCGCTGGACGCCGAGAGCCATGATCACGAGGACGGCCAGCCAGACGAGCACGAGCGGCACGAGCACCCCGGGCACCACGTCGGCGGTGACCTCGACATCCCCGGCCCGGAGGAACTCGCCGAAGAAGAACCCCTCGGGGTCGGCGCCCCACGCTTCATCGAGCGAGAAGAAGGTGTAGCGCAGCGCCCAGGCGATGACTGCCGCGTAGTAGGTGGCGATGACGAAGCAGATGCCCACCTGCCACCAGCCGAGTCCCTCGGTGCCGCGGCGCAGCCGGGCGAAGGAGAGCGGTGCAGAGCCGCGGTGGCGGTGGCCGATCGCGTAGTCCAGCAGCAGGAACGGGATGCCGGCGGTCAAGAGCGCGACGAGGTAGGGCAGCACGAAGGCACCGCCGCCGTTCTCGTACGCGACGTAGGGGAACCGCCAGATGTTGCCGAGCCCGACAGCCGACCCGATCGCCGCCAGGATGAAGACGCGCCTGGAGCTGAACGCGCCGCGGCGGCCCTTCTCGTCAGGCTGTCCCGTCGCTCGCCCCGCCGTCGTGCTCATGCGACCTCCTGGGTCGTGCTCCGCCGAGCCTGCAAGCTCATGGAGCACCGCTCTGCGTCGCGCTGTTCACGAGAGGATGGCAGGACTCAGGCGCCTCGGCTCTCGGAGAGCGCTGGATCCACGGTCGAGCCGTGGTTCGACGCCATCGGTCTTCGTCACGTCGGCCTGGTCTGCCGACCGACCTGCACAGGCGCACGCGGAGCTCGTCGCACGGGGTCGGGACCGGGTGACGCGGCCGAGGACCACCGTCGGTGCGATGCCGCGGACCGCCACGGTCAGGAGCACCACCTGAGCGGAGGTCAGCCTGAACACCCGTCGCCGAGGCCGCCTGACGCCACACGAGACGGCGAGCCGCCCCGGACCTCACGGTCAGGGGCGGTTCGCCGTTCTGCGAAGAGTCTCCACGCAATCCGCGAAGATCTCGGGGTGGGGTGTTCGTAGTTCCACGAACGGCGAGGTCCGAGCGTCTGTTTCTACGAACGGCGCCGGCAGCTTGCACCCTTCAGCTCCGGAATCAGCACCCGTGGTGAGCGGACTCGCCCCCACCACGCATCGGGGGCTGGTCGCACCTACCCAGCGGCCGGCCGTGAACGGTCGTGCGGGCAGGAGCGTGGGCCACGAGGACCCCCGGGTGGATGGGGCCTTCGACAAGCCACACCCCGCTCGGGGGTTCTCCTTCGTTCAACCCCTCATGCCGCTACCAACGTCCTGGCTCGGTACAGCTAGGTGTTCCGGACGGTGTCGCTCGACGGCGAACCGGGTGATCGCGGCGCCGGCGTCGACGCACCCGGCCCTCGAGGGCCGGGCGTCGCCTCGCGTGCCGTCGCGGTCGGGGGGACCTCTTCGCCGGCGCGCTGCATCTCCGCCATGGCCTTGATCATCTCGGCGAACTGCTCGGAGTCCGGCGGCACGAACCTGTCGGCGGTGGGTACTTGCTGCAGCACGTGCAGGAATTCCTCCAACTCCGTCCCGCTCGCGACGGGCAGGTGGGAGGAAAAGATCCGCCGCGGCTGGATCCGCCGGACGCGATCGAGGACCCGACCGAACTCGGCCTCGTCCGTGAGGTGCACCCAGGGCGAGTCCGACGTCGCCCAGCCGATCATGCCGCCGGCGAGAGCCTCCGGGGACACGTCGGACGCATCCTGCGTCGCCTCCGGAAGCAGCGCCCCGAAGGCGTCCACGGTGAACAGCGCCCCGGTGGACCGGTCCAGGACGCCGAGGGACATCGGGTTGTCGAACAGAGGCGGGGCGACCGCGGTCAGCGTGCGGTCACCCACGTGGATCTCGTCGCCCTCGCGGATGGCGTGCACCCGCTCCATCGGGATCGGCCACCACGTCGACATGCGCAGTGCGGCGAACCCGTGCGTGACGAGCTGCGCGTTCGGCGCCGCCTCCATGATCCGCTGGATGTTCCCGGTGTGGTCGGCGTCGTCGTGGGTGAGCCAGACCCACTTGAGGGCGCGCAGATCGATGATCGAGCTGACCGCGTCGATGAACTCGTCGGCATCGACGGCGATGCCGCTATCGATGAGGACCGGTTCCTCGGACGTGATCAGGTAGGCGTTGATCGGCAGGACCCCGACGCCCGGTAGTGACAGGTTCGCGGGGAGGACGTGGACGTCGTCCGATCCTTGGTAGGTGTCGTCCATGGGGAGCCTCCGGTGGTCGCACTCGTTGGCGGCGCCGAACCTAAAGCTGCTCCGGATCGCCCACCAGAGGCCTAGTCCTCCGGGTGACGCAGGCCTGCGGTTCCCGCTGCGAGACGTGACGGTGGGGCGGCCGGCCGCGTTGGACCCCCGCCTGTCGCAAGTCCGCGGGGCAGGATCGGGCGCCCGGGGTTCGCCCGGCCCGGTTGTAACGGGGGCGGACGCACGAGAGCCCCGGATCGGGTTCGACCGGGGGCTCTCGTGCGCAACAGGGGCGGTGGTGGGTGGGTGGAGGTGGCGGGAATCGAACCCGCGTCCTACGACGCATCACCAGGGCTTCTCCGAGCGCAGTCCGCTCTGTCTCTGCTCGACCCCACCGATCTCACGAACAAGTCGGTGTGACGGGCCCAGTCGCTGTTTGGTGTCCCGCGCGCGCCCGCGACCGGCACGCACGGTGAGTCATCTAGCTGATGCCAGGATCCGGGCCGATGACGAACCCGGGCTGACAGAGTCGCTCCGCTACTTAGGCAGCGAGGGCGAACTCGCGCTGACTGGAGTCGGCGCTTGTGTTGTTTCCGACGCGTGGTTAACGAGCTCATCGTCGGCTTCCTCGGCTCGCTTCCCCTGGTCATCCGACCGCAGTCGAGACCATTCACCCCCTGTGTAGTTGTGCAGACAGCCTAACGGCACCCGCCGACGGGTTGTTCCCGCGCCACCCCGGCCCGTCCCGACCCCCGCCGGCCTCCCTGCAGGGTCCCGCCGCCGGCCCCGTCCCGAGGCTCGCCCCGAGCGTGCGAGGGGTGAGGAGGACGGGGTCCTTCCACGGTGGGGAGCAGGGAGGTCCTTCCTCAGATCCAGCCGCGGCGCTTGAAGACGGCGTACAGCGCCAGGCTCACCCCGGCCATCAGCACCAGCGCGAACGGATAGCCCAGGTGCCACGAGAGCTCCGGCATGTCCTCGAAGTTCATCCCGTACACCGTGCCGACCAGCGTCGGCGCGAACAGGATGGCCGCCCAGGCGGAGATCTTCTTGACCTCCTCGCCCTGCGCGATCGAGGCCTCGGTGAGCTCGCGGATCTCCTCGTTCTGCCGCTGCGCGACCAGGGTCGCGTTCACGGTGAGGATGTCGCGCAGCTGCAACCGGAACCCCTCCACCCGCTCGTTGACCTGGACGACGTGGTCGGCGACGTCCCGCAGGTAGCTGCGCAGCTCCTCGTCCACGTCGTACTTGTCGAACCCCGCGGTGATCGCGGCGAGGATGCCGGTCAGCGGCCGGGCGGCGCGCTGGAACTCCAGCACCTCCTGCGACAGCTCGTAGATGCGCCGCGAGACGCCGGGGTCGCCGCGGAAGACCTCGGTCTCGATCTCGTCGATGTCGGTGGCCAGGCCCGCGACCACCGGTGAGTACCCGTCGACGACGGCGTCGAGGATCGCGTACAGCACCGCCTCGCTGCCCTTCTCCAGCAGCGCCGGCTCGCTCTCCAGCCGGCGGCGCACCCGGGAGAGGTCCGGGGACTCGCTGTGCCGCACGGTGATGGCGAAGTTCCGGCCGAGGAACAGGTGCAGCTCGCCGAACTCCACCTCCTCGGCGGCGTCGAGGTAGCGCGCGGCCTTGAGGACGACGAACAGCGTGCTGCCGTAGCGCTCGAACTTCGGCCGCTGGTGGGCCTTGATCGCGTCCTCGACCGCCAGGTCGGGCAGGTCGTACTGCTCGGCCAGCTCGCCGAGCTCGGCGGGCTCGGGGCGGTAGAGGCCCAGCCACACCAGGCGCTCGGGGTCCTCGACCAGCCACTCGTGGCTCTCGGCGACGCTGTCCGGGGTCGCCACCCGTCGTCCCGACGAGTAGACGGCGTTGTCGACGATGAGCGCCGGCCGGTCCGGTCCCGCGGGGGCCGGTGCGCCAGCCGGCGGGGGCGCGAGCGTCAGCTCGGGCCGCGGGCGGCGGGTCAGGGTGGACAGGGCGGTGAGGGACGCACGACGGCGGTCGACCACGGCGGACTCCCGGGGAGACGCTGGAGCGGGGGACTCGTCAGGGGTCCGCACCCCGCACGGCTCCGTCCCGGATCCCACCGCGGAGGGTGGGCGGACGGTCCTTCAGCGGGCGGTGCGGCCCCCGGTGCCGGTACTGGGCGGTTCACCGGGCACGCGCAGCACCTCCCGTCGTCCGTGGGCCGGCCCGTGGCGAGGACCGTCGTCCATCGTGGCACGCGCTGTCCACCCGGCTCCCCCGGCCGGGTGGACGGCGCCCGGCGGGTGGGTGCTCAGACGTCGTCCACGGGTCGGCTTCCGCGCCGCGGTCCGCGCCTCGCTCGTCGGCGCTCGCTGCGATGCTCCCGAAGCTGTCAGCCGACGTCCAGGACGAGGCCGATCAGGATCGGCAGCAGCACCACGATGAGGATCGCGCCGAGGACGTCGAAGGAGATCCCCGACCGGATCATCTTGGTGATCGGCACGACACCGGAGCCGTAGACGATCGCGTTCTGCGGCGTCGACACCGGCAGCATGAACCCGAAGGACGCCGCGAAGGTCGCCGCCAGCGCCGGGATGAACGGGTTGACCCCCGCGGCCACCGCCACCGGGATGATGATGGGAACGACCACCGCCGCCGAGGCCGTGTTGCTCGTCGTCTCCGAGATGATGATCGCCAGGATCACCGCGAAGATGGTGATCAGGAAGACGTTCGTCAGGCCCAGCGCATTGGCCGAGCTGGTGCCGATGGTCTCGGCCAGGCCGGTGTCGGCGAGCAGCGACCCGAAGATGATCCCCGTGCCGAACAGCAGGATCGTGCCCCAGTCGATCCTCGCGGCGTCCGACCAGTTGAGGGTGAAGTCCCGGCGCTCCCAGTTCGTGGGCAGCAGGAACAGCAGCGAGGCGCCGAGGACGGCCACGATGCCCTCGTCCAGCCGGTTGCCCACCTCGGTGTAGAGGTCGGAGTCGGTGCCGGCGGTGAGCGCGATGACGCCGGGGAAGATCCAGAAGGCCACGGTGATGCCGAAGGCGACGAGCGTGTTCTTCTCGGCCCGCGTCATCGGGCCGAGCGCCTCGCGCTCGTGCTGCACGTACTCGTGCACGCCCTCGATCCGCTTGATCTCCGGCCGGTTGAGCAGCAGCAGGACCGCGGCCAGCACCACGAACATCAGCGCGCAGATCGGCAGAGCCATGAGCATCCAGGAGAGGAAGCCGATGCGCTCGCCCGTCGCCTCCTCGATCAGCCCGCGGCCGATCAGGTTGGGCGGGCTGCCGACGGGGGTGAGCAGACCGCCGACGCTCGCGCCGTAGGCCAGCATGAGCATCAGCGCGACGCCGACCCGCAGCCGCAGCGGGTCGAAGTCCGGCGCCACCAGCTCCTTGTGCTGCAGCAGCTTGGCGATGACCGACAGGATGCCGATCGCGGTGGGCAGCAGCATCGCGACCGTGGCGGTGTTGGACACGAACGCCGACAGCAGAGCGGTGATCAGCCCGAAGGCGATGATGAGCCGCGCGGTCGAGCCGCCGACCCAGCGCAACGACAGGATCGTCATGGCGAACCGCCGGGCCACGCCGTGCTTGAGCATCGCCTGGGCCAGGATGAACGCGCCGATGAAGGTGAACACCGTCGTCGACCCGAGCGGGGCCACGGCGTCGTCGCCCGACACGACCCCGAGGACGGCGATGGCGCCGACACCGATCAGCCCGCCGATCGGGATCGGCACCGGCTCGGTGATCCACAGGACGATGACGCCGAGCAGCACTGCGGCGAGCAGGTGCTGGTCGCGCGGCAGGTCCAGGGGCAGCAGCGCGAAGGTGATCGTCACGGCCGGGGCGAGGAAGAGCCCGACCGTGCGGCGCCCCTTCTCGAACCGCTCCTCCGCCGGGCTCAGCTGTTGCTCGCCGAGGCTGCGGTAGGTGGCCGAGCCGCTGAACGCGGCGTCGACGTCGGTCCGCCGTCCGGGCCCCTGCTGCCGTTCGGTAGCGGTCATCACGCCCTCCCTCTGGACTGTGACGCAGACCATAGAGAGCGCAGGGCTATCCGGCGACCTCTCCCTCCGGGGGTGGGACCGCCAGGGCGACGAGGAAACGCGACACCATCGCGTAGCCGCCGACCAGCGCGGTCAGTTCCACGACCTGCCGGTCGTCGAGGTGCGCCCGGACGCCGGCGAACACCTCGTCCGGAACGGCGACGTCGCGGGTCGAGGCGTCGGTGAAGGCCAGGACGGCGGCCTGGACCGGCGTCCACACCGGCTCGCTCGCGGCGTCGGGGCGGCGCAGCACCTGCAGCTGCAGCTCGGCCAGCCCCGCGCGGCGGGCGATCGGCTCGTGCGCCGCCCACTCGAACTCGGCCTCGTTCAACGCCGCCACCCGCAGCACCACCAGCTCGACCAGATCGGCGGGCAGCGTCGTCGCGCCGCGCAGCGCGCCGAGCAGTGCGTTCCAGCCCTCGGCGACCGGCGGGCTGTGCAGCAGCAGCCGGTCCAGCGTGGAGAGCTCGCCGCCGCGGCGGGCGCGCATCAGCTCCGCCGCCGGCCCCTCCTCGGCCGCCTCCGGAACCCGGGGCTCGCTCACCGGGCCGCGAAGACGCCGGCCGGGTACGCGCCGTTCGCCACCAGCCGGCTCGACAGCCCGCGCCCCAGCTCGACGACCCGGGCGGTCCGCTCCGCACCGAGGTGCACCCACGGTGCCGCGGAGAGCTCGTCGGTGCCGGCCTCGACCTCGGCGCGCAGCCGGCGGCCCTCGTCGGTCAGCCCGACGTCGGTGAGCAGGCCCCGTGCGGTGAGGCGCTCGCAGGCCGCGGCCCACTCCTCCTCGCTCCACCCCCGGGTCGCCTTGGCGGTGGCCTCGGTGAAGCCGCGGCCGGTCGACGTGTGGGTGACCAGCGCCTCCAGACCGGTCATCCCCGACCGCAGCAGGCAGGCGACGTGCCCGTCCCCGCGGTGCTCGCGCAGCAGCGTGGCCCCGTGCCACAGCGACGGCACCGGCTCGTCGGGCCACGGCTGGTCGGCGTGCGCCGCGTAGAGCGGGCGGCCCTCCGGGGTGAGCGCGGTGCAGGCCTCGCGCAGCAGACCGGCCAGCTCGGCCACCTCCGGCGCGGCCGCGGCCTCTGGCCCGCCGAGCAGCCGGGTCAGCGAGGCGCGGGCCCCGTCGAGCCGGGCGGCGAGCACCTGCTCCGGGGAGGCGAGGGTCCACGCGCGTGGCACGTGCCGGGCCACCAGCGCGGGGGCGAAGTTCGAGAAGGTGGCGACGACGACGCCGGGCCCGACGGCGCCCATGGCGGCCGCCCGCCCGGCGAAGTAGCACATCCGGCCGGGGCGCAGCCCGACCGCCGTGAGGTACTCGTCCTGCTCGGGCGAGAAGTAGACGTGGTTGTGCAGCGGCTCCACGGCGCGGTGCGCGCGGGCGGTGTCCGGGGCGGGCTGATCGGCGCTGACCATGCGCCGGACCTTAGCGACCGTCGTCCGCCGGCCCCAGCGTGCGCAGCCAGCGGCGCTGCCACGGCGTCTCCACCGCGCGCGGGTGGTACCGCGCGCGGATCCACCGGACGGCGTCGTCGGCCGGCACCCCGTCGAGGACGGCGAGCGCGGCCAGCGCGGTGCCGGTGCGCCCGACCCCGCCGCGGCAGGCCACCTCCACCCGCTCCCCCGCCCGCGCCCGGCCGAGCGCCTCGGTGAGCGCGTCCCGGACGTCGTCGGGGTCCGACGGCACCCCGAAGTCGGGCCAGCGCACCCGGCGCGCCGGCCACGGCGGCAGCGGGCCGCTGCCGAGGACCACCGCCCGGTCGGCCGGGGACGCCGGGGCGCCCAGCCGGCGGCCGCGGACCCGGACGCCGGAGGGCAGCTCGACCAGCCCGGTGTCGTCGGCCCAGCTCATGGCACGGGCGGCAGGGTGCGGGCCCACTGGACGCGGGTGCGCACCGGCGCGAAACCCAGCCGCCGGTACAGGCCGAACGCGCCGGTGGGGTTCTCGGTGTCGACCTGCAGCCCCGCGGTGGCGCAGCCGGCGGCCGCGCCGGCCCGCAGCGCGGCGACGATCGCGGCCGACGCGATGCCGCGTCCCCGGGCGGGACGGAGGACCCCCAGCTGCCCCAGGTACGCCTGCTGGACGCCGGTCGCGCGGGTGTCGGCGTCGTAGACGTAGCCGAGCACGTAGCCGGCCACCGCCCCGTCGACGAGGGCGAGCACCGACAGGTCCGGCCGGAAGGCGCGCTGCCCGGTGAACCACGCCCGCCACGCGGTCGGATCGCGCTCGGCCGAGCCGTGGTGGTCGGTGAAGGCCGCGTTGTGCGCCCGCCGCACCTCCTCGTCGCGGTCGCAGTCGTAGGGCACCAGCTGGACGCCGGGCACCGCGGGCACCTCCGGCAGGCCGGTCAGCGGCCGCTCCATGTCGGCGTACCAGCGCTCGGCCGCGAACCCGGCCCGGCGCACCAGCGACTCCAGCGACCCCATCCCCGGGTACACCGAGACCGTGAGCCGCCCGGGTAGCTCGGGGTGGTCACGGCGGTGGAGCTCCGCGCCGCGGCGCAGCTGCCAGTCCAGCAGCGCCCGGCCGATGCCGCGCCCGCGCCAGGCCGGGTGCACCCGCCCCTCGAGGGCCACCCGGTGCTCCTCCCGCGCGCCGCTGGGCGACAGCACCACGGCCACCCCGACCGGCGTGCCGTCGGCGCTGCACACCGCCCGGCCGTCGCGGGACAGGTCGACCAGGTCGTCCACCCACCACTCGGCGAGGTCGTCGGCGTCGAGGTGCTCGCCGGTGTCGTCGGCCGGTTCGGCGGCGGCGAGCAGCTCGGCCGCGGCGGGGAGGTCGTCGGCGGTCATCGATCGGGCGGTGAGGCCGTCGGGCAGCTCGGGCACGGGCGCAGCGTAGGGACGGCAGCGGGGGTGGTCGACCGGGTTCCGCGGGTCCCTTGCGGCCGGGTGCGGGCGGGCGTCAGCATCGGCGCACGCCGCCGAGAGGAGGGCCCGGTGCCCCGCTTCCTGGTCATCGCCCGTTACGAGGCGCAGGGCGCGCGGGCGGTGATGGCGGCCGGCGGGTCGGCCCGCCGCAGCGCCTTCGAGCACGCCGTCCTCGACCTCGAGGGGCGGCTGGAGAGCTTTGACTTCGCCCTCGGCGCCGACGACGTCTACGCGGTCGTCGACCTGCCCGACACCGCGGCGGCCGCGGCCCTGTCGCTGACGATCAGCGGCGGCGGCGTGGCGACGGTCCGCACCGTCGTCCTGCTGACGCCGGAGGAGGTCGACCGGGCCGCCCGGCTGCACCCGGACTACGCGCCCGGACTCCGCTGATCGCCCTCGGCTCCCCGGAGGACTACCGCGAGCCGGCTCCCACCACGGCCCCGGCCGTGACCCGCGCCAGGAACGGCAGGACGGTCTGCTCGAGTGCGACCGGGTCGTCGAGCATCGGCCAGTGCCCGCTGTCCCCGAGCACGACGACCTGCGCCCCGGGGAACGTCTCGCGCTGCCGCTCGGCGTCCGCGACCGGCAGGTAGGGGTCGTGCCGCCCCCACACCACCAGCACCGGCCGGTCGACGCCCTGCAGCCGCCGGTGCAGGTCCTCGGAGACCGCGGCCACGTCGGTGGCGCGGTACAGCCGGAGCACGGCGCGCTGCGTGCCGGGGTCCTCGAGGCTGCGGTACAGCCGCTCGACGGCGTCCCGCGGCAGGCCCCGTGGGGTGCCGCGCTGCAGCAGCAGCCGCGACGCCGGGAGGGTGCTGGTGCGCAGCGCCAGCTCACCGAGCCCCGAGGTGCGCCAGATCCGCGCCACGGAGTGCCAGCGGTGACCGCGCAGCACCCCGACGCTCACGAGCGTGGCGCTGGCGAACCGGTCGGGGCGGTCGGCCGCCCACGCCAGCCCCCAGTGCCCGCCGAAGTCGTGGAGCACCAGGTGCGCGCGGAGGACCCCGAGCCCGTCGAGGACACCGGCCAGGTGCCGGGCGTAGCCGTCGACGGTGTAGACGAAGCGGTCGGGCTTGTCCGCGCCACCGAAGCCGGGCATGTCCGGGGCGACGACCCGGGCGAACACGCCGGTCCGGGCGCGACCAGGCGCCGCCAGTCCTCGGCCGGG
This sequence comes from Geodermatophilus obscurus, assembly GCF_900143215.1. Lineage (GTDB taxonomy): Bacteria > Actinomycetota > Actinomycetes > Mycobacteriales > Geodermatophilaceae > Geodermatophilus > Geodermatophilus obscurus_A. Next base: position 20,253 of record NZ_FRDM01000038.1, read on the forward strand.
CCGGGGTTGCCGTGCACGAAGACGACGGCCTCGTCGGCGTCCGCGGGCCCCGCGGTCAGGTACGGCGACCGGACGCCGGCCACGGTGACGGCGCCCTCGGTCACGGGTGCCAGGTCGAACCGGGTGGTGCTCATGCCCGCACCTCCTGCTGCTGCTCGGCCGGCGTCCGGGGCGTCGGGACCGCGGCCGTCGGCGCGGCCGACGCCGCCGGCACCCGTCCGGACCGGATCGCCGCGGCCAGGATCCTCGGCCGGAACAGCGCCGTCGGCCGTTCGAGCATCCCGATCGTCCGGGCGTAGACGTCCGAGACCACCGCGTCGTGCGTCGCGGCGGCGTCGATCCGGTCGAGGTAGCGGTGCATGACCCGCGTGACGGGGCCGGCGGTCGCGCCCGTGGTGGTCGGGAAGCGCAGGTCCTCCCCCGTGGCGAACACCCACGGGTCGGCGTTGCGCCGGGCGAGCGCTCGTTGGAACCGGCGTCCCACATCATGGAGGTCGCCGTCCGTACGCCGTCGGCGCTGGGCGCACAGGCACTCGTCGAGGGTCTCCGCGGCGACGGCGGCCGTGCTCATCCCCTGGCCGTAGATCGGGTTGAACGAGCAGGCGGCGTCACCGAGGACCACGAACCGTTCCGGCCACCGTCGCATCCGCTCGAAGTGCCACACGCGGTTGACCGTCCCCCGGTGCCCGCGGACCTCGGTGACCGGCTCGGCGCCGGCGAGGGCCTCCGCGATCACGGGGTCCCGGAGGCTCCGCAGGAAGCTCTGGAGCCCCTCCTCGTCCGTCGGTGGGTGCTGCCCGGCGGCGCCCATCACACCGAGGATCCACTGCCGGTCCTCGATCGGGAACAAGTAGCCGGTGCGCGGCTGGTGCGGCGGACCGGAGAAGAGCATCACGGCCTTCCAGTCCGCCCTGAAGCCCTCGGGGACCCGGTAGATGCGGCTGGCGTAGGCGATGTCCGGGTCGACCTGCGTCCGCGTCGGCTCCGGGTACCCGAGGTTGGCCAGCCAGTGCGGGGCCCGCGACCCGCGCCCGGACGCGTCGACGACCAGGGCGGCGCCGACGGAGGAGCGCTCGCCCCCCGCCACCCGGCGCAGGGACACCCCGCGGACCTCGCGGCCGTCGCCCGACGACTCCAGCGCGGTCACCTCGGTGCCGTCGAGGACCCTGACGCCGGGCAACTCGGCCAGCCGCCGGCGCACCGTCGCCTCGATGAGCGGCCGGCTGGCGCTCAACGCCGTCCACCCGGGGGCTCGGCGGTCGATGCACCCGGCGCGGTCCAGGATGAGGGCGTCCCCCGGGGATGCGCACCGGAACGGCACCCGCCGCCTCGAGTTCCTGACCGAAACCGGGGAACAGCCGCTCGATGACACCGAGCCCCCGCGCCAGGAGGACGTGGGCGAACCTGTCCTGCGGCACTCCCTTACGGGGTGCGGCGCCGTCGGGCAGCCGGTCCCGCTCGACGACCGTCACCCGGTCGACGTGCCCGGCGAGCACACGGGCGGCCAGCAGGCCGGCCATGCTGGCGCCGATCACCACCGCGTGGCCCGTGCCCGGCTCGCGCGCGACAGGTGTCTGGGTCATCTCCGGACCTCCCCGGCGGAATGGTGGCTCCACCTCCAATGCACACCGGGACGGGTACGGGGATCCAGTGGCGAAGTGCCCTGCGCGGCCCTCAGGACGCCAGCGAGAACAGCCGCGCGCCGTTGTGCCAGAGAACCGCGCGCAGCCACTCCTCCCCCAGGTCGAGGCGGTGCAGCGCGGCCAGCTGGTGGGCGTACGGGTACGGGATGGAGGGGAAGTCGCTGCCGAGCAGCACCTTGTCCCGCAGCGCGGCCAGCCGCGGCCGCAGCGCCGGGTCGAAGGGCATCAGCCGCTCGGTGAAGTCGGTGGCGAACATCGTGGTGTCCAGGTGCACCCGCTCGTACCGCTCGGCGAGGTCGAGGAAGGCCGCGTACTCGGGCATGCCGAGGTGGGCGATGACCAGCTGCAGGCGCGGGTACCGCTCGAGCAGGCCGGTCATCGGCGCCGGCCCGGTGTGCTCGCCGCGCAGCGGACCCGACCCGCAGTGGATGACGACCGGGGTGCCGGTCTCCTCCAGCCGCGCCCACACCGGGTCCAGCAGCGGGTCCCGCGGGTCGAAGGCGCCGACCTGGACGTGCACCTTGAACACCCGCACGCCGGCCGCCAGTGCCGCCTCGACGTCGCCGGTCACCCCCGGCTCGGGAAAGAAGGTCGCCGACCGCAGCACCTGCGGGTGCGCGGCCGCGAACTCCCGCGACCAGTCGTTGAGCCACGCGGCCATGCCGGCCTTGTGCGGGTAGGGCAGCGTCGGGAACGCCCGGACGCCGAGCCGGTCGAGCACCGCCAGCCGCTCGTCGTCCGGCAGCGGGTACTGCACCGGCCAGGCGGCGCCGTAGTGCGTCCGGGCCTGCGCGAAGTACTCCCAGACCTTGGCCTGCACCCGCTCGGGCAGGAAGTGCACGTGCACGTCGACCAGTCCGGGCAGGCCCAGCTCGCGCCAGTACCGGGGGACGTCGGCGTCGTCGACCGGCGGCGGGACGGGGCTGCTCACCGGAGCGTGACGACGACCTTGCCGCGCACGTGCCCGTCCGCGACCAGCTCCTGCGCCTCCGCGGTCTGCTCCAGCGGGAACGCCCGGGCGATCGGCACCCGCAGCTGACCGGCGTCGGCCATCCGGCCGAGCTCCTCGAGGTGCTCGTGCTCGGGGCGGACGAAGACGTAGCGGCCGCCCATCTCGTTGACCACCGGGTCCACGACCGAGGTGATGCGGGCGCGGTCGCGCACCTGCTTCGGGGCGTCGGCCAGCGTGTCGCCGCCGACCAGGTCGAGGACGGCGTCGACCGGCTCGGACAGCTGCCCGCTGATCGGCCCGGCCGAGTAGTCGAACACCTCGGCGACCCCGGCGTCGCGGAGGAAGCCGTGGTTGCGCGGGCTGGCCGTGCCGATGACGTGCGCACCCAGGGCGACGGCGATCTGGACGGCGGAGAAGCCGACCCCGCCGGCGGCGCGGTGCACCAGCACCCGCTCGCCCTCGCGGACGTCGAGCGCCTCGGTCAGCGACTGGTAGGCGGTGAGCCCCGCCAGCGGCAGCCCGGCCGCCTCGGCGAAGGACAGCGACTCCGGCTTGTGCGCCAGGCAGCGCTGCGGCGCGGGCACCAGCTCGGCCGTCGTCCCCCACTGGACGTCGTCCCGGCGGACGTAGCCGAACACCTCGTCACCGGCGGCGAACGCGGTGACCGCCGGGCCCGCGGCCTCGACGACCCCGGCGACGTCCCAGCCCGGGACGATCGGCAGGTGGTGCGGGTAGGCGCCGGTCAGCCCGCCGGCGCGGATCAGCACGTCGACCGGGTTGACGCCGGCGGCGTGCACCCGCACCAGCACGGTGTCAGGGCCGACCGGCGGGTCGGGCAGGTCGTCGCGCAGGATCAGGACCTCCGGGCCGCCGTACCGGTCGTAGGCCACACCGCGCACTTACCGCCGCCCCTTCACGTACCGCCCGAAGGCCCGCTGGATCTCCCGGCGCGAGTCGCGCTCGGCCAGGTCCTGCCGCTTGTCGTAGGACTTCTTGCCCTTGGCCAGGGCCAGGGTCGCCTTGACCTTGCCGTCCTTGAAGTACAGGTCGAGCGGCACGAGGGTGAGGCCGCCTTCCTTGGTCTTGCCGATCAGCTTGTCGATCTCGGCCCGGTGCATGAGGACCTTGCGCTTGCGCCGCGGGGCGTGGTTGGTCCACGTGCCCTCGGTGTACTCGGGGATGTGCACGTGCTGCAGCCACACCTCGCCGCCGTCCACCGTGGCGAAGCCGTCGATGAGCGAGGCGCGGCCGGCACGCAGGCTCTTCACCTCGGTGCCGGTGAGCACCAGGCCCACCTCGTAGGTGTCGAGGATCGAGTAGTCGTGCCGCGCCTTCTTGTTCTGGGCGATGAGCTTCCGCCCCTCTTCACGCGGCATGGGCCCAGGTTACTGCGGCCCCGGAACGCGACGAGATCTGCACAGTGGCGGCCATCGGGGCACTGATGGCGACCACTGTGCAGATCTCGCGGAGACCTCGAGATGGTCCTCGCTCAGATGCGCACGTACAGCCGCAGCGTCACGTAGGCGGCGACACCGGCCAGCCCGACGCCGGCGGCGGCGATCACCGGGCTGATGAACGCGATCGCCCCCCAGTCGACCGGCGGGATGATCCCCGCCCGGATCGGCCCGGCGAGGGTCTTGTCCACGAACAGGACCTTGGTGACCACCAGCCCGCCGATCGCCAGCAGCGCACCGATCAGCCCGGCCAGCGCGGCCTCGAGGATGAACGGCAGCTGCGTGTACCAACGCGAGGCGCCGACCAGCCGCATGATGTTGGTCTCGTTGCGCCGGTTGAAGGCGGCCAGCTGGATCGTGTTGGAGATCAGCAGCAACGCGGCGAGCGCCTGGACGACGGCGACGGCGATCGTCGCGTTGCGCGCGCCGTTGAGCAGGCTGAACAGCCGGTCGAGGAAGTCCCCCTCGTCGCGCACCTGGTCGACGCCGTTCTGCCCGTTCGGGAACTCCGCGGCGATGACCTCGTAGCGCTCGGGGTTCACCAGCTCGACGCGGAAGCTCTCGGGCAGCGCGTCGGCCGGGGTGTTCTGCACGAGCTCCGGCTGCTGGCTGAACTGCTGCTGGAAGCGGGCGTAGGCCTCGTCCTTGGACTCGTAGATGTGGTTGGCCACCTCGGGCGAGCCCGCCAGCTGCTGCTCGATGGCCGAGCGCTGCTCGTCGGTGACGTCATCGGCCAGGAAGATGGAGACCTGCACCTTGTCGTAGTAGATCTCCTTCATGTCGGAGATCATCCCGGCGATCAGCAGGCCGGTGCCCATGAGGCCGAGGGAGATGGCCGTGGTCAGGATCATCGCGACCGTCATGGTCAGGTTGCGACGCAGCCCGGTGGCCACCTCGGAGAGCACGAAGTTGACGCGCATGGATTCCCTGTCGTGAGGTCAGGCAGGTGGGGGCGGGGGACGCCGCGTCAGCGGTCGATCCGGTGCGGCCGCGTCAGCGGCCGACCCCGTAGACACCGCGCGACTGGTCGCGGGTGAGGGCTCCCCCGTTGAGCTCGATCACCCGACGGCGCATCGAGTCGACGATGTGGTAGTCGTGCGTCGCCATCACGACCGTCGTACCGGTGCGGTTGATCCGCTCCAGCAGCAGCATGATGCCCTCGCTGGTCTCCGGGTCGAGGTTGCCGGTGGGCTCGTCGGCCAGCAGCACCAGCGGCCGGTTGACGAACGCGCGGGCGATGGCGACGCGCTGCTGCTCACCGCCGGACAGCTCGCTGGGCAGCCGGTGGGCCTTGCCCTCGAGGCCCACCATCTCCAGCACCTCGGGGACGACGCGCTTGATGGTCCGCTGGGGCTTGTTGATGACCTCCAGCGCGAAGGCCACGTTCTGGGCCACGGTGCGGTTGCGCAGCAGGCGGAAGTCCTGGAAGACGCAGCCGATGGTGCGGCGGAGCTTGGGCACCTGCCACTTGCTCATCGTGTTCAGCGTCTTGCCGTTGACGATGACGTTCCCCCTGGTGGGGTCGTCCTCCTTGAGGAGCAGCCGCAGGAAGGTCGACTTGCCCGAGCCCGACGAGCCGATCAGGAAGACGAACTCGCCCTTGTCGATCTCCGTCGACACGTCATCGAGGGCCGGCCGCGAGCTGGCCGGGTAGAGCTTGGTGACGTGTTGCAGTTCGATCACGAGGGGCCACGGTACCTCTCGAACCCGGGAGACTGGAGTGTCACGCGCGGTCGGCCGCCGTCCCGTCCCGACGGAGCGTGAGCAGCTCCGCCAGGGGCCCGGGACGCCCGTCACCCAGCGTGGCGCATCCGGCGTCCGGCCGTGCGACGGGTGTGACGAACGGGACGCTTGATCCCGTCGGCCCGCCGGGTCCTGCTGGCCCCCCTGCAGGGTCCCGCCGCCGGCCCCGTCCAGGGCACCGCTGGCCCCCTGCAGGGGCCCGCTGCGAGCCTGCGAGTGGCGGGGAGCAGGGGGTCCTTCGTCAGCCGGCGGGCACCGACTCCTGCTGGCGGCGCCAGCGGATCCCGGCCTCGATGAACGTGTCGATGTCCCCGTCGAGGACGGCGGAGGTGTTCCCGGTCTCCTGCTCGGTGCGCAGGTCCTTGACCATCTGGTACGGGTGCAGGACGTAGGAACGCATCTGGTTGCCCCAGCTGCTGCCGCCCTCGCCCTTCAGCGCGTCCATCTCGGCCCGCTGCTCCTCCTGCCGCTTGGCCAGCAGCCGCGCCTGCAGGACGCGCATCGCGGCCGCCCGGTTCTGGATCTGGCTCTTCTCGTTCTGGCAGGAGACGACGATGCCGGTGGGCAGGTGGGTGATCCGGACGGCGGAGTCGGTGGTGTTCACGCTCTGCCCGCCGGGGCCGCTGGACCGGAACACGTCGATCCGGATCTCGTTCTCCGGGATGTCGACGTGGTCGGTCTGCTCGACGACCGGCAGCACCTCGACGCCGGCGAAGGACGTCTGGCGGCGGCCCTGGTTGTCGAACGGCGAGATGCGCACCAGCCGGTGGGTGCCCTGCTCGACCGAGAGCGTGCCGTAGGCGTAGGGCTGCTTGACGGCGAAGGTCGCCGACTTGATGCCGGCCTCCTCCGCGTAGCTGACGTCGTAGAGCTCGATCGGGTACCGGTGCCGCTCGGCCCAGCGCAGGTACATCCGCATGAGCATCTCCGCGAAGTCGGCGGCGTCGACGCCACCGGCCTCGGAGCGGATCGTCACCAGCGCCTCGCGGGAGTCGTACTCGCCGGAGAGCAGCGTGCGCACCTCGAGCTCGTCGATCGCCTGGCGCAGGTTCGCCAGCTCCCGCTCGGTCTCGGCCGCGGTCGCCTCGTCGCTCTCCTCGACGGCCATCTCGTGCAGCAGGCCGACGTCATCCAGGCGGCTGCGCAGCTCCTCCACCCGGCGCAGGTCGCCCTGCAGGTAGGAGAGCTTGGAGGTGAGCGCCTGCGCGGCCTCGACGTCGTTCCAGAGGTCGGGCGCGGAGGCCTGCTGCTCGAGCTCGGCCACCTCGCGACGCAGCCGGTCGACGTCGAGGACAGCCTCGATGGACCTCAGGGTCGTGTCGAGCTCGTCCAGGACGACGGAGAAGTCAGCGGCCACATCGACCCAGGGTAGTGCGCTTCTGACGGGGGTAGACAGCCACGGCATGAGCGAGCCCCGTGAACCGCGCGAGCGTCCCGACTACACGCGCGGCCTCCCCGACCACCACGACCCGACGGCCGGCATCGGCGGCGCACCGCCTGCGCAGTCGGCCCTGACGCTGCGGCTGGTGCTGGCCGCCTTCGGCCTGGTCGTCTGCCTCGGCGGCGGCATCCTGTGGCTGGCCGCCGGTCTGCCGGTCTGGGCGGCGGTCGTGCTGTTCGTGCTGGTCGTGGTGGCCGCCGTCGACCTGGTCGTGGTGGCCCGCCGCAAGATGCGTGGCGAGCCCGGCTGAGGAGAGGACCTCCCCGCGCCCGCTCGTCGCAGGCCCGGGGGCTGCCCGGGACGGGGCCGGCCCGAGACAGCGAGGCCGCGCGCGGCGCGCCGAGCTGACGCCGGCGTCCTCAGAACAGGGCGGTGGCCGGCTGGCCGGCGTACCCGGCGAGCCAGCCGGCCACCTCCTCGGCCGGCATCGGCCGGGCGAGGTGGAAGCCCTGCGCGAAGGTGCAACCGAGCTCGGTGGCGAGCTCCAGCTGCTCCGCGGTCTCCACGCCCCCGGCGTGGGTGCGCACGCCGCAGGCCCCGGCCAGCGCCACGACGGCGGCGATCGCCGCCGCCGCCTGACTGCGCCGCCCCTCGGGATAGGCGACCAGGCTGCGGTCGATCTTCAGCAGGCCGGTGGGCATGGCGACCAGCTGGCCCAGCGAGGAGAAGCCGCTGCCGAAGTCGTCGATCGAGACCTCCACGCCCGACCGGCGCAGCTCGGCGAACTGCGCCGCCGCGCGCTCGACGTCCTCGGCCACCGACCGCTCGGCCATCTCGACGACGAGCTGCTCGGGCGGCAGGCCGGAGTGGGCGAGCGCCTCCTGGACGTCGGCGACGAGCGTGCCGGCGGCGACGTGGGTGGCGCTGGTGTTCACCGCGGTCACCAGGTTCAGGCCGACCGCCGCCCACGCCGCGGTCTGCCGGGTCGCGGTGTGCAGCACCCAGCGGGCGATCACCCCCATGAGGTCGTGCTGGACGGCGATCGGCAGGAAGTCGGCCGGCGCGAGGAGACCGCGGCGGGGGTGCTGCCAGCGGATGAGCGCCTCGACGCCGGTGCACCGTCCCGAGGGCAGGTGCACCACCGGCTGGTAGTGCAGCACCAGCTGGCCGTCCTCCACCGCGTCGCGCAGCTCGGAGGCGACGGTGGCCCGGTGCTGGGCGGCGGCGCGCAGGTCGGCGGTGAACAGCCGGACGCGGTTGCGGCCGGCCGCCTTGGCCGCGTACATGGCGAGGTCGGCGTCGCGCACCAGGTCGGTGGAGCGCACGGGGGCGGGGCCGGACGCGGCCGCGGTGGCGATCCCGATGCTGGCCCCCAGGCGCACCAGCCGGCCGCCGAGCTCGAAGGGACGGTCGATGCTGGCGCGGCAGCGGTCGGCGAGGGCCTCGGCGCCCGTGGTGTCGCAGTCGCGGCAGAGGACGACGAACTCGTCGCCGCCGAGCCGCCCCACGGTGTCGCCCGCCCGGGTGGAGCCGGTCAACCGCGCGGCCACCTGGCGCAGCAGGTCGTCGCCGACATCGTGACCGAGGGAGTCGTTGACCTCCTTGAAGCCGTCGATGTCGAGGAAGAGCACCGACACCGGGCCGCGGTCGTGCCGCTGCAGCTCGGTGTCGATGAGCTCGTGCAGGTGGGCGCGGTTGGGCAGCTCGGTGAGGGTGTCGTGCCGGGCCCGCCAGTCCGAGGCGCGCTCGGCGGCCACCCGGGAGGTGACGTCGGTGTGGGTGACCACGACCTGGCCGGCGCGGTCGACCCGGGAGGCCTGCAGGTGGATCCAGCGCGTGCCGCTGGGCGACTCCAGCGCGTAGTCGGCCTGCACCGAGGAGCGCTCGCCGCGGGAGAGCTCGCGCAGCTGGTCGACCAGCGTGGCGGTGCTGTCGTCGCCGGTGAGCCGGGAGGCCATGGCGAAGTAGTCGCCGTCCACCCCGAAGCGCACCCGCTCGTCGCCGAGGACCTCGGCGGCCTTCTCCCAGGCGGTGTTGGCCAGCAGCACCGTGCCGCCGGCGTCGATCAGGAGGGTGGGCGAGGGCAGCGCGTCGAGCACGGCCTCGACCACGACGGCGGGCTGCGCCGGCCCGCCGACCCGGCGGCGGACGTCGAGCGGCAGGTCGTGGTCTGCCGGTCCTCGTCCCACACGCGCTCCTGCCAGATCCGAGAGGTCCTCGTCGGTCTCGTCGCCCACCCTGCCCAGCCGGGCGGCGCTCATGCCCCGTCCCCCCTCTCCGGCTCCCGGGTCTCCCGGACCACCCACCGCAGGTACTCGGGGTTGCCCCCCACCAGCGGGAGGGCGATCACGCAGGGCACGTCGTACGGGTGGAGCTCAGCGGTGCGCGCGACGACCTCCGGCACCAGCGACCGGCGGGTGTGCAGGGCGACGCGCGCCTCGGGTTCGTCGTGCACGACGCCCTCCCAGCGGTAGACCGACCGGATCGCGGCGAGCTGGTGGCCGCACGCCACCAGTCTCTCCTCTACCAGTCTCCGTGTGTACCCGCTCAGCCACTCCGCGTCACGTCCGGCGACGACGATCTCGCACACGTCCTCCTCCACGGCTCCATCCTGCAGGGGTGGACCGACAGCTCCGCGGGGTAGGGGCGGGGGCATGGACGAGGAGATGACCGTGACGATCGACAGCGAGGACTACGTGCTCCGCCCCGACGGCGACAGCCTGAAGGTGGGCCGCCGGATGGGCGGCGACACGGCCTGGCTCGACGACGTCGAGCTGGCCACCCTGCCTGCGGACGCCCGCATCGCCCTGGAGCGGGGGAACACGTCCGACGCCGCGCTCCTGCTCGCCCTGCGGGGCGTGGTGGCCGCGGAGGTCCAGCGCGGCGGCTGAGCGGAGCGGGAGGGGTCGCGCCTACGGTTCGGGCGTGCCCCCACCCGACCGGCTGCCCGCCGACCTGGTCCTGGAGGGTGGTGGGGTCAAGGGCGTCGCCCTGGTCGGCGCCGCCGTCGAGCTGCTGCGCCGGTACCGGTTCGAGCGGGTCGCGGGCTCCTCGGCCGGCGCCGTGCTCGCCGCGTTCCTCGCCACCGGGCTCGACGCCGACGGCGTGCTGGAGCGGGCGTCCCGGCTGGAGTACGACCGCGTGCCCGACTCCTGGGCGCCGGTCCCCGTGGTGGCCCCCGCGGTCGGGCTGCTCATCCGCTCCGGGCTGCACCCCGGGCGCTACGTCACCGAGTGGGTGCGCCGCGAGCTCGCCGACCTGGGCGTGCGCACCTTCGGCGACCTGCGCCGCGACGACCCCGGCGACGACCCGGCCCTGGCGCCGTGGCAGCGCTACCGCCTCGTGGTGACGGCGACCGACGTCACCCGCGGCCGGCTGCTGCGGCTGCCCTGGGACTACCGCGACTACGGCCTGGACCCCGACGCCCAGCCGGTCGCCGACGCCGTCCGGGCGTCGCTGGCCATCCCGTACTTCTTCTCGCCGCAGACGCTGCGCGACCCCCGCACCGGGCGCCGCTCGACGCTGGTGGACGGCGGGGTGCTGTCCAACTTCCCGGTGGAGACCTTCGACCGCACCGACGCCGCGGCCCCGCGCTGGCCGACGTTCGGCATCGGCGTCGGCGGCACCCTCTCGGACGAGGACGTGTCGGTCTTCCCCCACGGCCGGCTGCTGCCGGGGCCGCTGGGGCTGCTGGACTCACTGGTGGCGACGACGATCAGCGCCCGCGACCGCTCCTACCTGGCCCAGCCGTGCGTGCGCCGGCGGGCCTTCTCGGTCGACACGAGCGGCACCGGCCTCACCGAGTTCGACGTCGACGAGGCCGAGCGGGCGCGGCTGGTCGCGTCCGGCTCGGCGGCGGCCCGGGACTTCCTGGCCGGCTGGAGCTGGGCGGACTACCTCCGCGAGTGCCGCGGCGCCGGCTGACTCCCGCACCCGGTGCCGGTCGGCCGTCGACGAGGCCGAGCGGCGCGGGGCTCGGCCGCTCAGGCGCTAGGAGCGCGTCCGCCGCAGCTCGACGGTGGCCACGTACTCGAACCACGTGCGCCCGCGGTCGGTCGTCGACTCCAACGGCCCGGCGACCAGCAGCGTCTCCCAGTCCGGGCGCTCCGAGCAGCCGGCGTGGAGCAGGCGGTGGCCCAGCTGCGCCCGCAGTCCGGCGGTCGCGTGCGCGGAGTGCGGATACGGCAGCGCCGTCGTCGCCGTGAACACCGTGCCGGCGGCGTCGTCCCGGGGTGTCACGTCGACCGCCGGAGGATCTCGTCCTCCCAGGGGCTCGGCGTGGAACTCCACACCAGCGACGCCGCGTGCTCGCGGCCGTCGGGCAGGGTCACCCGGAGCAGCCCCTGGTGCAGGTCCTCGACGGGCCCGTGGCCGGCGGGCTTGGCGCAGCGGACCTCCCGCCCGGCTGCCACGAGGACGATCGCGGTGCACTGCACGGGGCTCACCCCGGCCCCCGGGCGCCCGGCCCGACCGGAGCGGGGACCGGGTGCCGGCGGAGGTCGTCCCGGGTGGACCGCTCGGGGGTGGCGGCGAGGCTGCCGGTCACCACGATCGACAGGGCGGTCTCCCGGCCCGTCGCTCGCCGGCTCCCGGCACGGCTGGGTGTTCTGGACGCCACGGCCGCATCCTGGAGCCCCCGGTCACCCCGGGTCACGTGGTTCGGCCACGGGGACACCCGGACAGGGGATGCGCTGCCCTCCGGGCGGGTCGCCGCGCGGCGCCGAGTCCCCTCTCCGAACGGCACCCGCGCACAGCGCGACGACAGGGGTGTTCGACTGCTGCCCGCTCAGGTACCAAAGGCCCTGTAGCGGCCCGGAGGGCGGGTGGGCATCGCGTCCTCCGGTGACGAGACGAACGAGTCCACGACGGGCGAGACGAGCCTCGAGGAGTGCCATGAGACTGCTGCGAGCCGGTGTCGTCGCTGTGATCGGAGCAGCAGTCGTACTGCTCGCTCCAGGAGTCGCCGCGGGCAGCAGTGGAACCACCCAGCAGAGCTGCGAGCGGATCTGGTTCTGGTGGATCCCGTTCCCGTGCCAGCCGGAGTCGCTGTGACGGCGAACGGACGGACGCGAGCGGTGATCCTGCGTCCTCGCGCGGGTCGGCGAGCAACCCGCGCCCGGGGAGCGACCGCAGGCCGTCACGGGTCGACGTAGCGGTCGCGCTCGACGACGACGAACAGCCGGTGGCGGTGTCGGCGTCGACGAACTCCGCGAGCCCCTGCTGGCGGGCCCCTCCGCGCGCCGGCGCGCCCTCCTCGAGCGTCAGAGACCGAGGGCTCGCACCATCGCGGCGCGGGTGCGTGGTCCGACCACGCCGTCGACGGCAAGCCCGTGAGCGCTCTGGAAGTCGCGGGTCGCCTCCTCCGTCATCGGCCCGAAGACCTCGTCGACGTCGACCCGCCGGTCGAGGGCCTGGACCAGACGCCACTGCCAGGTCGCCACCGCGGCTCCGCGTTCACCGCGGCGGAGCAGCTGGTTGCCGGTCCCCGGTTCGGCATGGACCACGTCCACGGCGATACGGGTCGGGCCGCTGAGCGTGGTGACGCGGAGCCCGGTCTCGGCGGCCACCCCGATGCCCCAGGTGAGCACGCCCTCGAAGTCACCCGCGTCGGCGATCTGGCGGAACGTCGCGAACCCCGTCAGGTCGGGGAGCGGGCCCCTCCGCGTCGGGGTGCCGTCGTCCCGGTGCGCAGCCGCGGGTCGCAGGGTGATCTCGACGACGGCCCGACCGCGAAGGGGGATCGGCCGGCCGGACCCGTCCTCGATCAGCTGGTCCACGTACCGCACGTGGAACCCGGGGGCCGGGCCCTCGAAGTCGAAGACGAGCCGGTCGAAGTCCTTGTTGCGGCCTGCACGGACACCCACGAGGAAGGTGCGGCCGGCGTGGTGCGCCGCTGTCCCTTCGATCGGGCCCGTCGTCAGCGTGCCCGAGATCGCCTGTCCCAGGAGTTCGGTCATGGGCGCCACCGAACCCTCCCGCCGTCACGAGGCCGTCACCCGCGCATCACCCGTGCCGCGGGTGGGCCGGCCGCGGCACTCCCCCGGTGACGGGACCGTGACGGTGCGGTTCCTAGCCCGCACACCGCGGCGCTGCGGAGGTGGACCCGTGCACGATGGCGACAGATCCAAGCCGGTCAGGCGGGTGTGGGTGACCCAGGTGGACGTGGACGGGGACGCCCTGTGGACCCGCACGACCGCGAGTGCACCACCAGCTGGGACGTCACCTCGGGCAGAGCCCGAAGCCCTCACCACCGGACTCCCCGTCTGTTGCTGGCTCCTCACAGGCGGTGGAGGCGCGCCGACCGGATCGCGGCTCTGGCTCGGAGTCAGACCGCCCACGCAATCCCGACCGTCGAGGACGCGCAACGGTTGCTTGCCATGCCCTGGCAACCGCCACAGGAGGCGCCATGTCCGGCATCATCAGCACCCGTCGGCAGAGGACCGGCTCCACCACCACGACGGCGAGCGTCACCGGCGCAATGGCTGTCGGGGCGCGCATCCTCGGGCCGTCGGCGATGGGGCCCCTTGCTCTCGCCGTCACCGCGGTCGGCGCGATGGCCGTCGGCCGACTCGCGATCGCTGACGCAGTGATCCGAAGACTGCGCGCCGAGGAAGTCGAGATCGGCTCGCTGAAGGTGCGCGAGCTCGAAGTGGCCGGTCAGCGTTGGACTGGCTCCACCATCCCGTCGATGCCGAGAGCCGATCCGCAGCCGTAGCCGCTCAGGGCGACGTCGGTGGACGCGGTACCCGTCGACCAGGGCCTGTCCTGCGGATCATCCGCCATGCGACTGCTCCCGGCGTCCCTGAATGCCATGAAGACGGGGGCCTCCCCCCGGATCACGCTTGCGGTGAGAGCCGGAATGCGTGACGGAAGGAGGCCCGGTCCTCATGTTGCACGTTGGGTTGGATCTGAGCAGGACTCGTCTGGATGTGCATGTCATGGACCAGACAGGGACGTCGGTCGCGGTTACGACGGCGGCGCCGGACGCCGGCGGCCTGACCTCGCTGGCCTATCGGCTCGGCGAGTTCGGACAACCGATCACGGCGGTGATCGAGTCGATGAATGGCGCGCGGTTCATCCACGATCAGCTGGAGCTGCGCGGCTGGACGGTGGAGATCGCCGACGCAGTCAAGGTCAAG
>NZ_FRDM01000016.1 GCF_900143215.1 Geodermatophilus obscurus
CGCGCTGGCCGATGCCGGGCGGCTGGAGGAGGCTCAGCAGTCACTCGACCGGCTGCTGACCCTCCCCAGCACCGACCCGGCCCGTACCGCTGGCGTCGCCCATCGCCTCGGGCGCGCCTACGCCGCTGCCGGACGCCCCCATGATGCCGCCGCCTCCTACCAGGCCGCACTCGACGCCGCCATCGCCGCGCACGGCCCGCAGGCAATCCAACTGCTTCTCCTACTGCGCCCACTGGCCGACGCGCTCCTCGCTGCTGGCCGACCCGGCGGGGCGATCGCAGTTCTACAGCGACTGGCGGACCTGCACGACTGGTCGGGCGGTTACCACCCGGGTGTCGCGGATGACTTGCGCACCCTTGCGGACCTGCTGCTCGCCCAGAACCGGCCCACCGACGCGCTGATTCACCTCAATACCGCCCTTGACATCGATGACCAGCAGGACGATGTCGGCCACCTGATCGATGACCTAACCGCCACCATTCGCGCCCTCAATTTGATCGGTGAGCACGAGGAGGCCGAACGTCTGCGTACGGAGATGGCCGCCCTCACCGCCACGCACAGTGATGCACGAGACGACCCCGGCGAACGAGATTGCGCGACGGCGCCTGGCCCGACGTAGCGTCAAGCGATCGCAGTGAGAGTCAGCACGCGGCGGGTGATACTGGTGCGCTGTCAGTCGTTGACTGTCCCTTGGTACACCGGCTCCCCGTCTGCGCGGACGATCCCGTAGTGGTCCCGCCAGTACTGACCGATATCGGGCTCTTCTTACTTGAGGTGGGGGCTGGTCAGACCGCCGGCGATCAGCAGCATGCGTAGCCGGTAGTTCTCGCGGTTGCGGAAGCCGCGGGCGATGCGGCGGTGGAGCTCGATGAGGCCGTTGACGGCTTCGGTGCCACCGTTGCTGGCGCGGCCGGTGTCGAAGTAGGCGAGGAACGCTTCGCGCCACTGCTTCAGCGTCCGGCCGAGGCGGGCGATCTCGGGCACCGGGCAGGTCGGGAAGGAGTCGATGACCTTCTCGGCGATCTTGCGGCCCTCGGCGGTGCGCTCGTGCCGGTAGGCCGAGCGCAATTGCTGGGCGCACGACCAGGCCAGCCAGACCGCCAGGTGTCGTTCGTCGGCGGTGAATGCGGCGTGCAGGCGTTCCCACTGCCGGTCGGTGAGGTTCTCCGCGCCGGCCCGCAGGGTGTTCCGGATCCCGTAGAGCGGATCGTTGCGGCGGCCGCGGTGGCCGTGGATCTCCTGCTGGATGCGGCGTCGGCAGCGGTCGACGGCGTCGGTGCCGAGCTTGACGACGTGGAAGGCGTCCAGCACCGCGGTGGCGTCCTCGAGGCGGTCGTCGATGGCGTTCTTGTAGCCGTGGAACGGGTCGAGGGTCGCCACCTGCACCCGGGCCCGGAACGCGTCACCGCGGGCGGTCAGCCAGTCGGCGTAGGCCTTGCCCGACGGCCGGGCACCAGGTCCAGCAATCGGGTGCGGACCCGTCCGTGCTGGTCACGGCTCAGATCGACCATGCCGGTCAGCTCTTTCGGGCCGCGACCGCCCTCGGTCTCGGGCTTGGTGGAGACGTGGTGCCAGATGTGCTCGTCCACGCCCAGGGAGGTGACGTCAGAGAAGCGGGCCTCGTCGGCGGCCATCGCATCGAGCAGCGGCTTGACCGCCCGCCACACGGTGCGCCAAGTCGTGCCCAGCTGCCGGGCGATCCCGGCGACCGAGGCGTGCTCGCGGCGCAGCTGGCCCACCGCCCACCAGGCGGCCCGGGTGGTCAGCAGCGCCCGTGGCCGAGCCAGGTCGGCGTGCTGTTCGGCGAACGCCTTGCCGGTGCACTCGGTCTCGGCGCAGCGCCAGATCCGCTTGCGCCACACCAGCCGGACCGGCCGCCCGAAGCAGGGCACATCGATCAAGACGATGTCGCGGCGACCGTGGCTGCCGACCAGCACTCCGCAGGCCAGGCAGCCCATCGGCTCGGGCGCCGACTCAACCACCACCTGCACCCGGCCGGGCTGCTCGGTGACCTCGAGGACGTGGAACCCGTCCAGGCCGACGAGCAGATCACAGCGGTCGCAGTAGGACAGATCAGGACGTGAGCTCGCGCGAGCGCACGCCGTAGGCTCGGACACCGTCGAGGCCTTCCGGTCGGGCAGCTTGGTCGCTTCCGATCTTGGAAGGCCTCGACCCCTTCCCGGCCCAGCTCACACGCGCGAGTCCCTCACACCCACCTCAGGTACGAAGAGCCCGATATCGGCGTTCGACCGGTCCGCGAACGCGGCCATGTGAACGGCGCCCACGACCGCGCGGACCTCCAGCGGATGCGGCACCAGCCGCTTGCCGCGGCGGCCGTCGGCCAGCTCGACCCACGGACCGGCCACCCACCCGAACCGGAGCGCTGCCCGCCGTGGAGGAACTTGTTTTCGGCAACGTGCCTTCGACGCCAGCAGCCGGTCGGACATGGCGCCGACCTCCGACTCGCCTGCTACCGCCTTCATCGCCCGGATGGCCTTGCCGGCGCAGCGGGCGGCGTTCAGATCCGTCTCGTCTGTCCTGGTGGCTGCGCAGCTCGACGCTGGCGGCGATGCCGTCGCTAACGAAAGCGATGCTGCGGGCCGCGTTCGGGTCGAGCTGGCCCGGAGGTCAGCGCCCGCACCGTCACGGTGACGACGGCCTCCGTTAGCGGCTCTTCGCGGATCCCGGTGAAGGACGTGGCGTGAACCGGTGATCGTGAACTGGGCCCAGAGACGTTGAGGGCCCGTGGTCCTGCTGGGATGGGTGTTGCCTAGACATCCGCACCAGTGAGGTCCACGAGCCGTGTTCGAGCCTACGGGCTCGCAGCGTGATGCTGCGAGCGCGATCCTCAACCTGCCCGACTACCGGGTCATCGACGCCGTCAGCGACGCCGGCGGCGTCCGTCGGGTCGAGGTCGAGTCCACCGATCCACCCGGCTGTCCGGTCTGCGGCGTACTGGCCGGGCGGGTGCACTCCCGCCGTCGGCAGCGGCTGCGGGACCTGCCGGTCGCCGGGCCGACCGAGGTGGTGTGGGCCAAGCGCCGCTGGTTTTGCGACGAGCCCCGCTGTCCGCGGCGGACGTTCAGCGAGGTCACCGACCAGGTGCCGGCCTACGCCCGGTCCACCGCCCGGCTCACCGGAGCGCTGGTCGCAGCCGTCGTGGTCTCCGGCCGGGCGGCCAGCGAGGTGGCCCGCGCCCACCGAGTGTCCTGGTGGCTGGTGGCCTCGATGCTCACTGCCGCCGCCGACCTGCTCAGCGACCCCGACCGGACTCCGGTCCGGCGGCTGGGCGTCGATGAGCACCGCTACCGGCAGGTGCGGTACTTCCGCGACCCCGACGGCGGCTGGCGCCGCTACGAGCCGTGGATGACCACGCTGGTCGACGCCGACACCGGGCGGGTGCTCGGTGTGGTCGACGGGCGGGACTCCGCCGGCGTCGGCGCCTGGCTGGGCGCCCGCAGCGACGCCTGGCGGGCCGCGGTGGAGGTGGTGGCGATCGACCCGTCCGCGGCGTTCCGCCGTGCGCTGCGCGAACAGCTACCGGCCGCCGCGATCAGCGTGGACGCCTTTCACCTGGTCAAGCTGGCCAACGACACGGTCACCCAGGTGCGCCAGCGGGTGACCCGGGAGCAGAAGGCCGCCGCGGCCGGCTCGAGGATCCGGCCTGGACCAACCGCCGGCTGCTGCTGCGCGCCGGGAACACCCTTTCGCCGGCCGCGCTGGCCCGGCTGCGCGCGACCCTGCGCACCGACGATCCAACCGATGAGATCGGCGCGGCCTGGGGCATCAAGGAACAGCTGCGCCGGCTGCTGACCAGCGGCTCACTCGCCGAGGCACACGAGCAGCGAATGCGGCTGGGCGCCTACGTGCTGGCCGCGGACATGCCCGAGACCGACCGCCTCTGGGCCACGACCACCGCCTGGTGGCCGGCGATCGAGGTCCTGCTGGTCACCGGGGTCACCAACGCCCGCACCGAGGCGGCGAACACCTCGATCAAGCAGATCAAGCGCACCGGCCGCGGCTACCGCAACCCGGCCCACTACCGCGCTCGTATCCTGCTCGCCAGCGCCGCCCGGACGGCAGCGTGAACACCCCTTTGAACGGGACCGTTCACCAGGAACCGCGAGGAGCCCCGTTAGCGAGCGTACCGCTTGTGGCACCGTCGCCCGATCAAGGCGCCGCATACTTCGGTTGCCTACCATGGAACCGGCGCCCGCCCTCCTCACCGCGGGCGGGCCCTGGGTACTGAAGCCAGCCGCCACCCGGCCTCGGTCCGCTCGACCAGGTCGGCGAGCTCCAGCGCGGGCAGCACCCGCAGCACGTCGAGCACGTCACAGCCGGCCACCGTGGCCAGCCGCTCGGGGCTGACGCCGTTGCGGACCGGACAGGCGTCGAGCACCCGGACGGCGACGTCGGAGAGCCCGTCGCGGGGACCGGCAGGGCGCTCCGGCGGGTCGGCGAGGTCCTCCCCCAGCCGGCCGACGGTCTCCACCACGTGCGCGGCGTCGGCGACCAGGACCGCTCCGAGCTCGACGTCGCGGAGCAGTTCGTGGCACCCGACCGACATCGCCGAGGTCACCGGGCCCGGGACGACCATCACCTGCCGGCCCAGCTTCTGCGCTCGTCGCGCGGTGGCCTGGGCACCGGAGCGGGCCGCCGCCTCGACCACGACGGTGCCGCGGGTCAGCGCGGCGATCAGCCGGTTGCGGACGAGGAAGCGGTGCTTGTGCGGAGCGGCGCCGGGCGGCCACTCGCTGACCAGCACCCCGGACTCGGCGATGCGGTGGAACAGCGCCCCGTGCGCGGCCGGGTAGGGCCGGTCGACGCCGCAGGCCAGCACCGCGACCGTCGGGGCGTCCGCCGCCAGCGCACCGCGGTGTGCGGCCGCGTCGATGCCGAAGGCGCCGCCGGAGACGACCGTCCAGCCGCGCTGCCCCAGCTGGTGGCCGAGTTCGCCGGCGACGTGCTCGCCGTACGCGGTCGAGGCCCGGGCGCCGACGACGGCCACCGAACGATCGGCCAACTCGTCGAGCCGGGCGGAGCCGCGGACCCACAGCCCGAGCGGCGGCACGAGAGCGGTGGACCGCGGCGAGTGGTACCGCGGGTCGTCGGGCTCCTCGACGGAGGCCAGGGCGAGGCAGTGCAGCAGGCCTGCGGGCCACTCGTCGTCCTCGGGGACGACCAGACGCGCGCCGCATCGCTCGGCCCGCAGCAGGTCCTCCAGCGAGGCGTCCTGGCCGGCCCGGGCACCCACCAGCGCCCGGACGACGTCCGGCGCGCGGCCGGACCGCAGCCGGCGCACCGCCTCGACCGGACCGGCGTCCTCGACGAAGCGCCAGAAGGCGACGCTGCCGGGTTCGGCGGCCCGGCTCAGCCAGGCCCGCGCCCGCCGAACCGCGGAGCCGGCGAGCCCGTCGACCGCCGCCGCCTCGGGAAGCCCCTCCGCCAGATCCTCGTCGAGGCTCGGCAGCGCGGTCACGCCGCGGCCCGCTGCAGCCGCAGGCCGAGGGCCTCGGCGACGTCGTCCGGACCAGGAACCGTGCGCCCCGCCAAGTCGCTCAACGTCCAGGCCACGCGGAGGACGCGGTCGTAGCCGCGCACCGACAGCGCCCCGCGCTCCAGGGCCCGCTCGACCAGCCGCAGGGCCGACCGCGGCGGGGACCACCTCTCCCGCAGCAGCCGCCCCGGCACCTGGCTGTTGACACCCAGGCCGGTCCCCGAGAGCCGCGCCGCCGCAGCCGCCCGGGCCTGCGCGACCCGGGCGGCGACGACGGAGGTCGGCTCGGGCGCCGTCCCGGTCTCCAGCCAGGCGGCCCGGGTGACCGCCGGGAGGTCGACCCGCAGGTCGATCCGGTCGAGCAGCGGCCCGGAGAGCCGGGCCTGATAGCGCCGCCGTTCGAGCGGGCTGCAGGTGCAGGCGGCGTCCCCGGCCGCGCCGGCGCACGGGCAGGGGTTGGCCGCCAGCACGAGCTGCGCGCGGCACGGGAAGGTGGCCGCGCCGCTGGCCCGGGAGATGGTCACCGACCCGCGCTCGAGCGGCTGGCGCAGCGTGTCCAGCACCGCGCGCGGGAACTCCGGGGCCTCGTCCAGGAACAGCACGCCGCGGTGCGCCCGGCACAGCGCACCGGGCCGGATCGGGCCCGAGCCGCCGCCGACGAGGGCGGCCATCGTCGCCGAGTGGTGCGGCGCCTCGAAGGTCGGACGGGTGACCAACGGGGAGTCCGGCGGCAGCGTCCCGGCGACCGAGTGGATGGCGGTGACCTCCAGCGCGGCCTCCTCGTCCAGCGCCGGGAGCAGGCCGGGCAGCCGTTCGGCGAGCATCGTCTTGCCGGCGCCGGGCGGTCCGTACAGGA
Source organism: Geodermatophilus obscurus (assembly GCF_900143215.1). Lineage (GTDB taxonomy): Bacteria > Actinomycetota > Actinomycetes > Mycobacteriales > Geodermatophilaceae > Geodermatophilus > Geodermatophilus obscurus_A. The sequence goes on from NZ_FRDM01000016.1 coordinate 6,354, forward strand.
ACAGGTGGTGCCCTCCTGCGGCCGCGACCTCCACCGCCCGGCGGCCGATCGGCTGGCCGACCACGTCGCCCAGGTCGGGCCCGGGCAGTGCCGGCGGTAGGGCGGGCCGGACGTGCCGGGGCAGCGGCGCCCGGCCCCTCAGGTGGGCGACCACCTCGGCCAGCGTGCCGGCCGCCAGCACCTCGATGCCCTCGACGAGCGCCGCCTCGCCCGCGTTGCCAGCGGGCACCACCACCGTCGCGTGCCCGGCGCGGGCGGCGGCGAGCACCGCCGGCAGCACCCCGCGGACGGGTCGCACCGAGCCGTCGAGGGCCAGCTCGCCGATCAGCACCAGGCGGCCCACCGACTCCGCCGGCACCGCGCCGTCGGCCGCCAGGACCGCGGTGGCCAGCGCCAGGTCGAAGCCGCTCCCCTGCTTGGGCATCGACGCCGGGGACAACCCGATGGTGATCCGCCGCAGCGGCCACTTCCCGCCGGCGTTGACCACCGCCGCCCGCACGCGGTCGACCGACTGGCGGACGACCGCGTCGGGCAGGCCGACGAGGACCACCCCGGGCACGCCGGCCGACAGATCCACCTCGACGTCGACCATCGCGCCGTGCACCCCGGCCAGACCGACCGACCAGGTCCGCGCCAGCGTCACGAGAACGCCGCCCGCAGATGGGTGACCAGCGCCGGCCGGTCGGCCCGCACCAGCACGCCGACGACGTCGAAGCGCAGCTCTGGCGCGTGCTCCTCGTGGGCGGCCAGCCAGCGCTGGGCCAGGACCCGGAGCCGGCGCTGCTTGACGTGCCCGACCGCCTCGACGGGGTGGCCGAAGCCGACGGCGCGGCGGGTCTTGACCTCGCAGAAGACCAGCGCGTCGCCGTCGCGGGCGACGATGTCGAGCTCGCCGTCGCGGCAGCGCCAGTTCCGGTCGAGGACGCGCAGGCCGCTGTCGGTCAGGTAGGCGGCGGCGATGCGCTCGCCGTGGGCGCCGAGGTCCGATGTCGTTCGCACCCGGCCGACCGTCGTCCGCCGGGACCGGCCGGGACATTTCCGGAGCCGATCTGTGGACACCGGCGCCGCCTGTGGACGCCGGCCCCGGGGATGTCGCCGGGCGGGGCCAGCCTCAGGCCCGTGACACGCCGATCAGGTCAGCCGGGGCCCGTCGGGCAGCTCGAGGTCGGGCTTGTCCAGCTCCTCGACGTTGACGTCCTTGAAGGTCAGCACCCGCACGTTGCGCACGAACCGCGCCGGCCGGTACATGTCCCAGACCCAGGCGTCGGAGAGCTTGAGCTCGAAGTAGACCTCGCCGCCGGCCTCGCGGACCTGCAGGTCCACGGAGTTGGCGAGGTAGAAGCGCCGCTCGGTCTCCACCACGTAGGTGAACTGCCGGACGATGTCCCGGTACTCGCGATAGAGCTGCAGCTCCATCTCGGTCTCGTACTTCTCCAGGTCCTCGGTGCTCATCGAGGCTCTCCGGACACAGGGCGCATGGCTCCATCATCGACCATCGCCGCCGAGCCGGTCAGCTGGGATCCCCGAGCGGCGTGTGCGTCGCGGGCGCGGGCCACGTTGACGAAGCGCATCCGGTGCTCCGGGCAGGGGCCGTACCGCTGGAGGGCGGCGTCGTGAGCAGCGGTGCTGTAGCCCTTGTGGACGGCGAAGTCGTACTCCGGCCAGCGCTCGTGCAGGTCCAGCATGATCCGGTCCCGCGTGACCTTGGCCAGCACCGACGCCGCCGCCACGCAGGCCGCGACCCGGTCGCCCTTCCACACCGCGAGGGTGGGGCGGGCCAGCCCGGGCACCGGGAAGCCGTCGGTGAGCACGTAGTCCGCGCCCGGGTCGAGGGTCCACACCGCGCGGCGCAGCGCCTCGATGTTGGTCACGTGCATGCCGCGGGCGTAGAGGTCGGCGACCGGCAGAACCACCACCGACCACGCATCAGCGCGGTCGACGACCTCCTCGTAGACCCGCTCCCGGGCGGCGGCGGTCAACAACTTGGAGTCCGCGAGGCCGGGGACCCGACCCCGGCGGCCGGCGGGGAGCACGCAGGCGGCGGCGACGAGCGGGCCGGCGCAGGCTCCGCGGCCGGCCTCGTCGGCACCGGCGACCGCGGAGAACCCGCGGCGGCGCAGGGAGCGCTCCATGTCCCAGAGCGTGTCGGAGCGGTCGTCGAGGAACGTGCCGGCGCCGGCGCGGAGCCGCGGTCCGGGAGGAGCGGGGGTGGTACGGACAGCCATCGCGGTCCGACAGTACGACGCCGGCGAGGGACCGCGGGCGGGCAGTCGCCGGGCGGGAACGCCAGGGGCCGGCCCCGGGGTCAGAGGGGCCGGCCCGTGGACGGTCGGCCGCCGGGGCGGCCGGGTGGATACCCGGGCGGACCGCCGAGGAGGCGGACGGCCCGGCCCCGCAGGGGCCCCAGGCCCCGTCCCGGGTCCCGCCGGCCCCCTGCTGGGGCCGCTGCGAGCTTGCGAGTAGCGGGGGGCAGGGGGTCCTTCGACGAGGGGTGGGCAGGACGGGGTCCTGCTACGAGCGGCAGGGGGCCGGAGGTCCTCTCTCAGGCCTCGGCGGGGGCCAGGGCCGCGTGGGTGCCGCAGGTGCAGGCGGCCGGGTTGCGCGAGGACAGCACCAGCGAGACCGCGTGCGCCCGGTCACGGGCGCCCAGCTTGCGCAGGATGGCCTTGACGTGGGACTTGACGGTGTCCTCGCTGATGAACAGGTTGCGGCCGATCTGCCGGTTCGACTGGCCCTGGATGAGCTCGTCGAGGACGTCGGACTCGCGGCGGGTCAACGGCACCTCGGGGGCGAACGGCTTCGCCGCGGGCGTGGCCGACGGCTCGACCCGGCGGATCTGCGGGTCGACGACGGTGCGCCCGGCGCGGGCGGCCAGGATGGCCCAGCCGAGCAGGGTCGGCGAGGTGTTGATCATCAGGTAGCCGCGGACGCCGGCGGCCAGCGCCTCGTTCACCACGGCCGGGTCCTCGGAGGTCCCCAGGGCCACGATCGTCACCCGGGGGTACCGGCGGCGCAGGTCGCGGCAGGCGTTCAGGGTCGCGGCGCGGCCCGGCCCCAGCTCGACGACCACCGCGTCGGGACGGGCGGTCTCGACCAGCGTGAGGGCCCGGCGCAGCTCGCCCGGAGTGCCGACCGACTGCATGCCGGCGGTCTCGTTGACCATGCTGACCAGCCCACGACGCAGGACGGGCGCGTCGGCGAGGATGAGCACGCGGGTGACGCCACGAGCAGCGCTCGCCATGGGTGCGGACACAATCGGCTCCGTTTCACACGTTCGGGGACTTTCTCACGATCTCCATCGGACGGGTGAGACGTTTGCTTGAACGCTTTTCCAACATTTCTCGAAAGAATTATCCGGCACCCGATCGAGCGACGACCGGTCACACCTGAAACACCGGAATGGTGACCCGCCGCATTCGTGTCGACATGGCGATGCCATTCCTCGGAACGACTCGACCCGCACGCCCCGGGCGGACCGGGAGGTGCGGGTCGAGAACGGGACGGGAGGCCGTCAGCCGGAGCGGGACCGGCGTCGCCGGCGTCGCCAGGCGGTGAGCGGTACGGCGCCGACCAGGCCCATGGCGTACGGGGCGGCGACCGCCGCCGCACCGGAGACCGGCATCGGGCGGGCCGGGACGCCGGCCGCCTCGGTGCCCTGGATGTCGGGCGAGCCGAGGGTCCCGAAACGGTCGAGCGGCCAGACGATGAGCGCGGCCCTGCCGATGACGTCGTCCACGGCGACCGTTCCGGAGTTCTCGTCGCCGATGTGCGCCTTGGAGTCCGCCGACGCCGACCGGTGGTCGCCCATGACCCACAGCCGGCCCGCCGGAACGGTGACGGGCCCGAACGCCCGGCTCTCCAGCGGGGTGTTCTCGAAGACGTACGGCTCGTCGAGCGGTACGCCGTCCACGGTGACGCGACCCTCGGCGTCGCAGCACTGGACCGTCTGGCCGCCGGTGGCGATGACCCGCTTGACGTAGTCGTCCTCGCTGGGTGGAGCCACCCCGATGGCGCGGCCGAGCCACAGCAGACCGCTGGAGATCGCGTTGCCCGGCTCCTGGACGTCCACCTCCGGCGACCAGCTCTCCGGCCCCTCGAAGACGACGATGTCGCCGGGCTCCGGCTCGCCGAACCAGTAGGGCACCTTGTTGACCAGGACGCGGTCGCCGGTGCAGCCGGGGCAGCCGTGCAGGGTCCGCTCCATCGAGCCCGACGGGATGAAGAAGGCCTGGACGAGGAAGGTCTTCACCAGGAGCGCGAGCACGAAGGCGATGAGCAGGAGCACCGGCAGCTCGCGGATCAGCGAGCCCTTCTTGGCCGCCTCCTCGCGCCGGCGCGCGGCGCGGCCGCCCGGGCGGCGGATGGGGCCGGTGTCGGCGGCGGATCCGGCCGCTCGGGGGTCCTCCCCCTCCGGAACGACGTCGGCGGGCCGCCCGGGCCGGTCGCTGCTCATCGGAGCCAGCGTACGGCTGCGGGAGACCCGCCGTGGTCAGGCCGGACCGGCCTGCCTGCGTCGTGTCAGCGCGAGACGGTCTCGCGCTTCTCCTTGATCTTGGCGGCCTTGCCGCGCAGCTCGCGGAGGTAGTACAGCTTGGCGCGACGGACGTCACCGCGGGTCAGCACCTCGATCTTCTCGACGACCGGGGTGTGCACCGGGAAGGTGCGCTCGACGCCGACGCCGAAGCTGACCTTGCGCACGGTGAAGGTCTCGCGGATGCCACCGCCCTGACGGCGGATGACGACGCCCTGGAAGACCTGGATGCGGGAGCGGTTGCCCTCGATGACGCGCACGTGCACCTTGACGGTGTCGCCCGGGCGGAACTCGGGGATGTCGTCGCGCAGCGAATCGGCGTCGAGTACGTCCAGGGTGTTCATCGCGGCAGTCCTGTCCTAGCGGTCATGTCGTTGCGGTGCGGACAACAGGCTCCCCCGGCTGTCCGATCCGGGGAACTGCGCTCCGGGAGGAGCTCGGCGTCGACGGGGCGATGCGTCCGCAGCAGCTCTCTACTGTGCCACATCCTCAGCCGACGAAGCGCGGCGGCCCCGTCCACGGGCCGGCGGACAGCTCCGGCAGCAGGTCGGCGAGCTGCCGCGGTGCGAAGGTCTCGGCGCTGGTGGCGACCTCTGCGGCACGCCACCAGCGGTGCGGCTCGGCGCCGAGCAGCTCCAGCTCCGTGCGTCCGCTCGCATCCACCTCGTGCACGACGTCCCGCAGCACGAAGAACGTCTCCCGCGAGTCGATCTGCACGCCGGCGAATCGGCCGACGTGCCGGCGGAGCCAGACCGGGCCCTCCAGCTCACCGGGCTCCACGACCAGGCCGATCTCCTCGGCCAGCTCACGGGTCGCGGCCTCCCGCACGCCCTCCCCCGGCTCCACACCGCCGCCGGGCGTGTACCAGAACAGCACGTCCCCGGGTGGGACGGCGGGGTCGGTGAGCCGGGCGCCGAGCAGCAGCACCCGCCCGTCCGGGTCGAGCACCACCACGCGGGCGGTGGGCCGCACCACCGCCCGCCCGCCTCCCGGGTGGTCAGCCACCGTCGAGGACGGCGCGGTCGGCGTCGGTCAGCGCGTCCTCGGGCAACGCCGCCAGCAGGTCCGGCCGTCGGGCCGCCGTCCGCCGCAGGGACTCCGCCCGGCGCCACCGGGCGATCGCGGCGTGGTCGCCGGACAGCAGCACCGGCGGGACATCGTGGCCGCGCCAGGACGCCGGCCGGGTGTAGGAGGGGCCCTCGAGCAGCCCGTCGGCGTGCGAGTCGTACTCGACGGACTCCCGGTTGCCCACGACGCCGGGGAGCAGGCGGGTCACCGCCTCGACCATGACCAGCACCGCGGACTCGCCGCCGGCCAGCACGTAGTCACCGATCGAGACCTCCGACACCGGTCCGGCCTCGGCGGCCCACTCGGCGACCCGCTGGTCGATGCCCTCGTAGCGGCCGCAGGCGAAGACGAGGCCGGGCTCGGTGGCCCACTCGGCAGCCACGGCCTGCGTGAAGGGCCGGCCGGCCGGGGTCGGCACGACCAGGCGGGTGCCCGGCGGGCGGACGGCCTCCAGCGCCCGGGCCCACGGCTCGGGCTTCATCACCATGCCGGGGCCGCCGCCGTAGGGAGCGTCGTCGACGGTGCGGTGCACGTCGTCGGTCCACTGCCGCAGGTCGTGGACGCCCACGCTGACCAGGCCGCGCTCGGCGGCCCTGCCCAGCAGCGACTGGCGCAGCGGGGCCAGGTACTCCGGGAAGATGGTGACGACGTCGACCCGGAACGGGGCGCTCACAGGTCGAGCAGCCCCTCGGGCGGGTCCACGACGAGGAACCCGCCCGGCAGGTCGACGGTCGGGACCATCGCCGTGACGAACGGCACGAGCAGCTCCCCCGCGACGACCTCCCCGTCCACCCGACGGCGGACGACGAGCAGGTCGGCGCCCTCGTGGCGGACGGCGCTCACGGTGCCCAGCTCCGTGCCGTCGGGCAGCCGGGCGGTCAGGCCGACCAGCTGGTGGTCGTAGTAGACGTCGGGGTCCTCGAGCGCCGGCAGCTCGGCGACGGGCACGTGCAGTTCGGTGTTGCGCAGCTCCTCGGCCGCCTCGCGGCTCTCGACGCCGTCGATCGCCAGCAGGAGGACCTCGCGGTGCCAGCGGTGGCCGGCGATCGTGAGCGGCCCGCGGTCGGCGGGCTCGGTGCGCAGGACCGCACCGGGGGCGAAGCGGAGGTCGGGGTCGTCGGTGCGGACCTCGACGGTCACCTCACCACGGACACCGTGGGGCCGGCCGATGCGGCCGACCACCACGGTGTCGGTGGTGTCGTCTGGTTCGGTGCCCACCAGGCGAGGGAGAGGCGCTCAGCGCCCGTCGGTGTCGACGACGTCGACCCGCAGGCCGCGGCCGCCCACACCGGTCATCACGGTTCGCAGCGCCTTGGCGGTGCGACCGCCGCGGCCGATGACCTTGCCGAGATCGTCGGGGTGCACCCGGACCTCGAGGGTCTTGCCGCGCCGGTTGCTGAGCAGGTCGACCGTGACGTCCTCGGGGTGGTCGACGATGCCCTTGACCAGGTGCTCGAGCGCCTCTTCGAGCACGACTTACTCGGCGGGCGTCTCGGCGGGGGCGTCGCCCGCCGCCGCGTCGTCGGCCTGCGGAGCGGCCTTCTTCCTGGGGGTGGTGGCGCCGGCGGCCGGCTCCTCACCCGAGGCGCGGACGGCCTCCTCGTAGAGGGCCTTCTTGTCCGGCTTCGGGGCGGCGACCTTCATGGGCGGCGGCGCGGGCTCGCCCTTGAACTTCTGCCAGTCACCGGTGACCCGGAAGATGGCGGCGACGGCCTCGGTCGGCTGCGCGCCGACACCCAGCCAGTACTGCGCCCGCTCGGAGTCGACCTCGATGAAGGACGGGTCCTCCTTCGGGTGGTACTTGCCGATCGTCTCGATCGAACGACCCTCGCGCTTGGTGCGGGAGTCGGCGACGACGATGCGGTAGTACGGCGCGCGCATCTTGCCCAGGCGCATGAGCTTGATCTTGGTGGCCACGGTGTGTGGTGTTCTCCTCGAACGCAGGTCGTGTGTGCCCGCCCGGAGCGACGCGTGGGGGTACGCCGGGGGCGGTGCGGCTGGACACGGCCGGCAACGGTGAGAGGGCCGCCCACCGCCGTGTTCGACCGACCATTGTGCCAGAGAGAGGACCCCGTCCTCCTCCCGCCCTCGCAAGCTGGGACGCGAGCCTCTGGACAGGGCCGACGGGACTACTTCCCGACGACCGCTCTGACTCGAGCTGCGGCCTCGCCGACCGGCACCTCCTCGCGCTCCCCCGTGGCCCGGTCGCGCAGCTCCAGGACACCCTCGGCCAGTCCCCGGCCCACGGTGACGATCGTCGGCATCCCCAGCAGCTCGGCGTCCTTGAACTTGACGCCGGGCGAGACCTTGGGCCGGTCGTCGTAGAGCACGGTGAGCCCCGCGGTGACCAGGTCCTGCGCCAGCGACTCGGCGGTCTCGAACACCGCGGCGTCCTTGCCGGTGGCCACGACGTGCACGTCGGCCGGCGCGACCTCGCGCGGCCAGACCAGGCCCAGCTCGTCGTGGGTGGACTCGGCGATCGCCGCCACCGCCCGGGAGACGCCGATGCCGTAGGAGCCCATGGTGACGGTGACGAGCTTGCCGTTCTCGTCGAGCACCTTCAGATCGAGCGCCTCGGCGTACTTGCGGCCCAGCTGGAAGATGTGGCCCATCTCGACGCCGCGGGCGAGCTCCAGCGGTCCGGAGCCGTCGGGCGCGGGGTCGCCGGCCAGCACCTCGGCGGCCTCGACGACGCCGTCCCAGGTGAAGTCGCGGCCGGCGACGAGGTCGAACACGTGCCTGCCGGGCTCGTTGGCTCCGGTGATCCACCGGGTGCCGGGCACCACTCGCGGGTCGACCAGGTACCGGATGCCCGACGCGCTGTCGGCGCCCAGTGCCTGCGGGCCGATGTAGCCCTTGACCAGCGCGGGGTGCTGGTCGAAGTCGGCGAAGGGCTCCACCTCGGCGGGCGCGAGCTGCGCCTCCAGCCGCTTGAGGTCGACCTCGCGGTCGCCGGGGATGCCGACGACCAGCGGCTCCCGGGTGCCGTCGGGGTGTACGAGCAGGACGACGACGTTCTTCAGCGTCGACGCGGCCGTGTAGCCGGCGTGGGGGAACAGCTCCTGCGCCACCGCGACCAGCGTGTCGATGGTCGGGGTGTCCGGGGTGTCCTCGACGTGGGCCTCGGGCAGCCCGTCGAGCGGGACCGGCTCGAGGACGACGGTGCTGACCGCCTCGACGTTGGCCGCGTACCCGCCCGGTGAGCGGACGAAGGTGTCCTCGCCGATCGGGGTCGGGTGCAGGAACTCCTCGCTCCTGGACCCGCCCATGGCCCCCGACATCGCGGAGACGATGACGTACTCCAGGCCCAGCCGGTCGAAGATCCGGATGTAGGCGTCGCGGTGGGCGGCGTAGCTCTTGTCCAGGCCGGCGTCGTCGACGTCGAAGGAGTAGCTGTCCTTCATGGTGAACTCGCGGCCGCGGAACAGCCCCGCCCGGGGCCGCGCCTCGTCCCGGTACTTGGTCTGAATCTGGTACAGCGACAGCGGCAGGTCCTTGTAGGACGAGTACAGGTCCTTCACCAGGAGCGTGAACATCTCCTCGTGGGTGGGGCCGAGCAGGTAGTCGGCACCCCGCCGGTCCTGGAGGCGGAAGAGGTTGGGGCCGTACTCGGTCCAGCGGTTGGTGGCCTCGTAGGGCTCGCGCGGCAGCAGCGCCGGGAAGTGCACCTCCTGGGCGCCCATCCGGTCCATCTCCTCGCGGACGACCCGCTCGACGTTGCGGAAGACGCGGTAGCCCAGCGGCAGCCAGGTGAAGCCGCCGGGCGCCGCCCGCCGGATGTAGCCGGCCCGCACCAGCAGGCGGTGGCTGGGCACCTCGGCGTCGGCCGGGTCGTCGCGCAGGGTGCGCAGGAACAGCGTGGACATCCGCAACAGCACGCGACGAGTCTCGCAGGCGGGCCCGCTGAGCCGCCGCTGGGTTTGCCGCGACGGCGGAGGGCACACCGCCGGGCTCGGTGCGGGGAGCACCGAGCCCGGCAGCGGGTCTGGAGGACGAGCAGCGGTCAGTCGTCGTCGCGGTCGCCGCCGTTGTCGTCGCCGGGCGGGTCGTCGGAGCCGGAACCACCGCCGACCCGGCCGGTCGAGTCGTCGACGTTCGGGGTGGGCGACGACGAGCCGGCGTCCTCGGGCCGGTTGTCGTCGGCCCGCACGCCCTCGTCGCGGAACAGGGGCACGCCGTCGGCGCAGGCGACGTGCACCTCGATCTCCCGGGTGGCGCTCTCGAGCTCGACCTCCCCGTGCTGGTCCTGGTCGTCGACCCACCAGCCGGTCGCGGGGGCAGCCGCCACCTGCAGGATCCCGCCGTCGCAGGAGGCGAAGACCGTGCCCCCGACCGTGGCGTACTCACCGGAGGGCGGCGCCGCGGTCGGTGGCTGCGACGCCGGGACAGGCAGGCCGGCGTCGTCAGCGGTGGACACCGACTCGGTGGCCGCGATCGGCCGGGTCCCCGGCGAGGTCTCGGCGTCGACGAGCGACACGGCGAGGAAGCCGAGCCCGACGACCGACGCCGCCGAGGCGGTCCAGAGGGCTGCGAGTGCGACGGTTCGCGTCATGCCGCAGACGCTCCCGCCGCGTCGGTCGAGCTCACGCCAAGAGACTGACGAGCGCGGTCCCCGTGCTCATCCCCCCGACTTGGGGACACGTCCTGCCGGCCGGGGGGCGTTTCGATCAGCGCATGACGCCGCCGTGGCACTGGGGCACAGCGGCGGCGGGTCGACCGGCCCGGGCCTCGACATCGCCCGGCGGACCGCGGGGGCTCCGGCGGCGGGCTGCTGCTGGCTTCCGCCCCGGGCCGCACCGAGGTCACGCTGGAGCTCGGACCCCCTCGGCCTAGACGACCCGACCGCGCAGCACGATGTGCCGGGGACGGGCGAGGGTGTCGAGGTCGGCGCGCGGGTCGGCGTCGTAGACGACGACGTCGGCGGGCGCCCCCTCCTCCATGCACGGCAGCCCGAGCCAGGACCGAGCCGACCACGAGGCCGCGGCCAGTGCGGCCTCGGCCGGGATCCCGGCCGAGTGCAGCGCGCGCACCTCGTCGGCGATCCGGCCGTGGTCGATGCCGCCCCCGGCGTCCGTGCCGGCGAACACCGGCACCCCGGCCTCGAACGCCGCCCGGACGACGGCACCGGAGGAGGCGTGCAGCCGCCGTATCGTGCTCGCGTAGTTCGGGAACTTCTTCTCCCCCGCCGCCGCGAAGTCGGGGAAGTTCTCGACGTTGACCAGCGTCGGGACGACAGCGGTGCCACGGCCGGCCATCTGCCCGATGAGCTCCTCGGTCAGGCCGGTGCCGTGCTCGATGCAGTCGATGCCCGCGCCGATGAGGTCGGGCAGCGCGTCGGTGCCGAAGGTGTGCGCGGTGACCCGGGCCCCCTCCTCGTGCGCGGCGGCCATCGCGTCCGCGAGGACGTCGGCCGGCCACTCGGGCGCGAGGTCGCCCACGCCGCGGTCGATCCAGTCCCCCACCAGCTTCACCCAGCCGTCGCCGCGGCGGGCCTGCGCGCGGACCTGCTCGACCAGCGCGTCCGGCTCGATCTCGGTGGCCAGCCCGGGGATGTAGCGGCGGGCGCGGGCGATGTGCCGACCGGCGCGGACGATCGTCGGCAGGTCCGGCTCGTCGTCCAGGGCCCGGGTGTCGACCGGGGAGCCGCAGTCCCGCAGCGCCAGCACACCCGCGGCGCGCTCGGTCAGCGCCTGCGCGCGCAGGCCGGCGAGGTCCTCGACCGGCACGCCGCCGCGGCCGATGCCGACGTGGCAGTGCGCGTCGACCAGGCCGGGCACCAGCCAGCCACCGCGGCTGACGGTCTCCGCGCCCGGGACCGGCTCGAAGGTGAGCCGGCCGTCGCGGATCCACAGGTCGCGGTGCTCCCCCTCGGGCAGCACGACGCCTGCCAGGTGCAGTGCCGGCTGCCCCGCCCGCCCGCTCACCGGGACGGCCGCTCGTCCCCGGGCTGGTCGAAGTTCAGCTTGGTGAGGTCGGGCAGGCCCTGCCCCGGGGGCAGACCGGGCATCCCGCCGGGCATCCCGCCGCCCGGGAAGCCCCCGCCGAAGGGGTTGCCGGCACCCGGCGGCAGCGCCGGGGCGCCCGGGGGACGGCGGGCGGGGCCGCCACCCCGCTTGGCGGCGCCCCCCTTCCCCTTGCCCTTCTTGCCCTTCTTGGACTGGGCCTGCATCTGCCGCCCGCGGGCCTTCTTCGACATGGGGCCCATGCCGGGCAGACCCATGCTGCCGGCCATCTGGCCCATCATCTTCTGGGCCTGGGCGAAGCGCTCCAGCAACTGGTTGACCTCGGTGACGGTGACGCCCGAGCCGTTGGCGATGCGCACCCGCCGCGACGAGTTGATGATCTTGGAGTTGACCCGCTCCTCCGGCGTCATCGAGCGGATGATCGCCGCGGTGCGGTCCAGGTCGCGGTCGTCGACCTGCTTGAGCTGCTCCTTCATCTGCCCGGCGCCGGGCAGCATGCCGAGCAGGTTGGCGATCGGGCCCATCTTGCGGATGGCCATCATCTGCTCGAGGAAGTCCTCGAGGGTGAAGCCCTCGCGGCTGACGAGCTTGCCGGCCATCTTCTCGGCCTGCTCGGCGTCGAACGCCTGCTCGGCCTGCTCGATCAGGGTGAGGACGTCGCCCATCCCGAGGATGCGCGAGGCCATCCGCTCGGGGTGGAAGACGTCGAAGTCGGTGAGCTTCTCGCCGGTGGAGGCGAACATGATCGGCTGGCCGGTCACGTGGCGCACCGAGAGCGCCGCACCACCGCGGGCGTCACCGTCGAGCTTGGTGAGGACGACGCCGGTGAAACCGACACCGTCGCGGAAGGCCTCGGCGGTGGTGACGGCGTCCTGACCGATCATCGCGTCGACGACGAACAGCGTCTCGTCGGGCTGGACGACGTCGCGGATGCCGGCGGCCTGCGCCATCAGCTCGGCGTCGATGCCCAGCCGGCCGGCGGTGTCGACCACGACGACGTCGTGCATCGTGCGCCGGGCGTGCTCGATGGAGTCCGCGGCGACGCGGATGGGGTCGCCGACGCCGTTGCCGGGCTCGGGCGCGTAGACGTCGACCCCCGCCTGCCCGGCGACGATCGAGAGCTGGTTGACCGCGTTGGGCCGCTGCAGGTCGGCGGCCACCAGCAGCGGCGTGTGGCCCTGCGCCTTGAGCCAGCGGCCGAGCTTGCCGGCCAGGGTCGTCTTACCGGCGCCCTGCAGACCGGCGAGCATGATCACGGTGGGCGACTGCTTGGCGTAGCGCAGCCGCCGGGTCTCCCCGCCGAGGATCTCGATGAGCTCCTCGTTGACGATCTTGATGACCTGCTGTGCCGGGTTCAGCGCCTGGGAGACCTCGGCGCCGCGCGCCCGCTCCTTGACTGCGGCGATGAAGGTCCGGACCACCGGCAGGGCGACGTCGGCCTCGAGCAGCGCGATGCGGATCTCCCGCGCGGTCGCGTCGATGTCGGCCTCGGTGAGCCGGCCCTTGCCGCGCAGGCCGCTGAAGACCTTGTCCAGGCGGTCGGAGAGGGTCTCGAACACAGCACGTCCTCAGCAGTTCTCGCGGGCGCGGCCGGCCGGCCGCTCCGACCGGCTGCTCGGCCTCCGGCGTCCGGGGAGCCCCGGGGCCGTCGCGCCACCTCTGCTCCAGCCTAACGAGCGCGAGCCGGAAAACGGTGGCATCGACCGGCCGGCCCCGTACAGGGCCCCCCGCCACGAGCCCGGTGACGTGCCGGAACGGCCACCCTGCAGGGTCCCGTGGGGCCCGTCTCGTGCACCGCCCTGAGCTCGCGAAGGGTGCGGAGGACGGGCCCCTTCTCCTAAGCGGCGCGGCGGACGGGCAGGGCCGCGGCGGCCAGCGGGGCGGCCGAGAACACCGCCGTCCCGCAGTCGGCGCAGGCCCACTCGGGGCACTCGCCGCCGTCCTCGGTGTGCCCGTCGACGCACGGCGGCTGGACGAACTCCCGGTCCCCGTCGCAGGACGGGCAGGCCCACACCCTGCCCTCGGCTGCGGCGGCCTCGAAGGACTGACCGGTCATGCGGAGGACCTCCCTGCGGTCGGTGCCGGGACCGTTCCGTCCCGCTGCTCCCGCGACGGTGGCACGGGGGTACGACAGGACCGCGGACCTCAGCCTGGCGTGTTCCCCCGGCCGGCCACCGGGTCGGGCACCGCACCGCGGACGGCGGCGCCCAGCGCGGTCTCCACCCGGGACCGCTGCTCGCTGCCGATCGGCTCCCCGGAGGGGTTGCAGACGTAGAAGTGGTCGGCGGCGTCGGCGCCGAGGGTCTCGATCCGCGCCGACGTGACGTCCAGGCCCTCGGTCGCCAGCGCCGCGGTCAGCCGGTAGAGCAGCCCGGCCCGGTCCCCCGCCCGGACCTCGACGATCCCGGTCGCGTCGCCGGTCACCTCGCCGTTGTGCCAGGAGATCCGCGGCGGCGTCGCCCGGGCGGCGTCCTGCCGGTAGTCGGCCTCCCGCTGCCGGAGCCGCTCGGCCAGCGGCAGCGTGCCCTCCAGGGCCGCCCGCACGGCGTCAGCCAGGATCGAGGCCACCGGCGCCCGCCCGAACCGCGGCCGGACGGCGAAGACCGCCGTGGCCCGGTCCCCCACGACGTTGACCTTGGCCGCGCGCACGTCGAGCTGGTTGAGCGCCAGCACCCCGGCCAGCTGGCTGAACAGGCCGTGCCGGTCGGGGCCGACGATGGTCACCTGCTGGCCGTCGGCGACGTCCTGCACGCCGACGGAGATGCCCCCGGCCGCGTCGGCCGGAGCCTCCGTGCTGACCTGCGGCTGCCCCGGGTGCAGGACCGGCTCGGGCTCCGGCACCGGGGTGCCGCCCAGCCGCGCCTGCACGCGGGCGACCAGCGCGGCGACCAGGTGCGCCTTCCACGGCGACCACGCCGAGGAACTGGTCGCGGCGCCGTCGGCCTGGGCCAGGGCGTGCAGCAGCTGCAGCAGCGCGGGGTCGGAGCCGATGGTCGCGGCCACCCGGTCGATGGTGGCCGGGTCGTCGATGTCGCGCCGGGTGGCCGTGTCGGGCAGCAGGAGGTGGTGACGCACCATCGCGGCCAGCGTGGCGACGTCGGCCGCGGAGAAGCCCATCCGGGTGGCGATCCGCGCCGCGATCGGCTCGCCGACCTCGCTGTGGTCGCCGGGCCAGCCCTTGCCGATGTCGTGCAGCAGCGCGCCGACCAGCAGCAGGTCGGGCCGGTCGACGTCCCGGGTGAGCTCGGCGGCGGCCGTGGCGGCCTCGACCAGGTGCCGGTCGACGGTGAACCGGTGCCAGGGGTGGCGCTGCGGCAGCGAGCGGATCCGGTCCCACTCCGGGAGGAGCCGGGACAGCAGCCCCTCCTGGTCCAGCTGCTCGAGCACCGCCACCGCGGCCCGGCCGCTGGCCAGCAGCCGCAGGAACGACCAGCGCACCTCCGCGGGCCACGGTTCGGGCACCGGCGGGGAGTGCACGGCCAGCACCTTGAGCGTGTACGGGGACAGCAGCAGGTCCTCCCGCGCCGCGGCGGCCGCGCCGCGCAGCACCAGGCCGGGGTCGGCGGCCGGGCGCGCATCACGGGCCAGCACCACCTCGTCGCCCTGGCGGACGACGCCCTCGGCCAGCGGCTCCCGGTGCACCCGGCGGTAGCGGCCGCGGGGGCGGCGGACCAGCGCGGCCTCCACCCGCCGCCACGTCTCGTCGGCGACGAAGGCCAGCCGGCGCCCCGCCAGGCTCACCTCGCGCAGCAGCGCGTCCTCGTCGGGCAGGCCGAGCGCGACGGCGACCGGGCGCTGCTCCTGCCGGACCAGCACGTCCGACGGCCGGCCCGCGCGCCGGCGCAGCTCGTCGCGGACGTCGAGCAGGAACGCGTAGGCCTGCTCGACCTCGGCGCTCGGCTCGTCGGCCAGCTGCGCGGCCGCGACCGCACGCAGCACCTGGCCCTCCCGGAGAGCGCCGTAGGCCTCCTTGAGGTCGGGCTCGAGGAGGAAGGCCAGCTCGCCGACCTGCCGGGCGCGGCCGCGGCGCAGGTCGCGCAGCTGGGGCAGCAGCCGGGACGCCGACTGCCGCCAGCTGCCGAGGGTGGCGGTGCGCAGCGCGGCGGCGAGCCCGGCGTCCCCGGCGACGAAGCGGACGTCGAGGAGCCCCAGCCCGGCCTTGACGTCGGTGGAGGCGACGCCGACCGCCTCGGGCACCGTGCGCACCGAGTGGTCCAGGCGCAGCCCGGCGTCCCAGATCGGGTACCAGACGGCGTCGGCGAGGGCGGCGATCTCCGGGCGCCCCTCGTGGACGAGGACCAGGTCGAGGTCACCGTGCGGCGGCGGCTCCCGGCGGCCCAGGCTGCCCACCGCCACCAGCGCGACGCCGTCGGGGCCGGTGCGCGGTGGCGGACCACCTCGTCGCGACCGCGGTGGCGGGGTGCCCGCGACCGCCTCGTCCAGGAGGCCGGCGAGCCAGGTGTCGAGCACCTCGCTGCGCTCGGCCCGCGGCAGTGCGGGCAGCGACCCGGTGTCCAGCACGTCTCCCCCTCGCTCCTTCGAGAACTCCGGTGGAACGGCGTCGGCCGGGGCGGCAGGTGCTCGACCCGCCACCCCGGCCGTTGAAGGACCCCCTGCCCCCACGGCTCGCGAGCTCGCCGCGGGCCCCTGCAGGGGGCCGGGTCTCAGAGCGCGTCGGCCCCGCGCTCGCCGGTGCGGACGCGCACGATCTCGTCGATCGTGGTCACCCAGACCTTGCCGTCGCCGATCTGGCCGGTCGAGGCGGCCTCGACGATGGCGTCGACGACGCGGGCGGCCTCGATCTCGCCGACCACGACCTCGATGCGCACCTTCGGCACGAAGTCCACCTGGTACTCCGCTCCGCGGTAGACCTCGGTGTGGCCCCGCTGCCGGCCGAAGCCCTGGACCTCGCTGACGGTGAGCCCGGCGATGCCGATCAGCTCGAGGGCGTTCTTGACGTCGTCGAGCTTGAACGGCTTGACGATGGCGGTGACGAGCTTCACGCCCGGCTCCCTTCGGTGGTGACGGTCATGCCCCGGGCCTCGTTGGTACCCGCCGGGTCCTGCGGCATGGCGTGCGCCTGGGTGCCCAGTGTCGCGGAGCCGCGTCCGCTGCCGCCGCCGAGGGAGTCGAGGTCGTAGCCGGTCTCGGCGTGCACGACGGAGTCGATGCCGGTGACCTCGTCCTCCTCGGCGACGCGGAAGCGCATGGCCTTGTGGATCACGAAGCCGATCCCCAGGGTGAGGACGAAGGAGTAGCCGAGCACCACACCGGCGCCCACCGCCTGCCGCCACAGCTGGTCGACGCCGCCGCCGTAGAGGAGACCGTCGACGCCGGCCGTGGTGGACGCGGAGGCGAGCAGGCCCACCGCCAGGGTGCCCCAGATGCCGCCGACGAGGTGCACCCCGACGACGTCCAGCGAGTCGTCGTAGCCCAGGCGGTACTTCAGGCCGACGGCCAGGGCGCAGACGATGCCGGCGACGAACCCGACGAGGACAGCGCCGACCGGGGTCACCGAGGAGCAGGCCGGGGTGATGGCGACCAGGCCGGCGACGACGCCGGAGGCGGCGCCCAGCGAGGTGGCGTGGCCGTCGCGCAGCTTCTCGATCAGCAGCCAGCCCAGGGTGGCGGCGCCCGTGGCGACCAGCGTGGTCACGAAGACCTCGGCGGCCTGCCCGTTGGCGGCCAGCGCGGAGCCGGCGTTGAAGCCGAACCACCCGAACCACAGGATGCCGGCGCCGATCATCACCAGCGGCAGGTTGTGCGGCCGCATCGGGTCGCGGCCGAAGCCGCGCCGCTTGCCGAGCACCAGGGCCAGCGCCAGGCCCGCCGCGCCGGCGTTGATGTGCACCGCGGTGCCGCCGGCGAAGTCGATGGCCAGCAGGTCGTTGGCGATCCAGCCGCCGGTCTCGGACTCCGCGCCGTCGAAGGCGAAGACCCAGTGCGCGACCGGGAAGTAGACCAGCGTGGCCCAGACGCCGGCGAAGACCATCCACGGGCCGAACCGGGCCCGGTCGGCGATGGCGCCGGAGATGAGCGCGACGGTGAGGACGGCGAACATCGCCTGGAAGGCGACGAAGGCCATCGAGGGCACCGTGAAGACCAGGCTCTCGGGCTGGAAGCCGCCGTCCAGACCGCTGGTGCCCAGCAGCGGGGAGAGCCCGGCGAGCTCCAGCGGGTTCCCCAGCAGCCCGCCGCCGATGTCGTCGCCGAAGGCCATCGAGTAGCCGTAGAGCACCCACAGCACGCTGATCAGGGCGAGCGCGCCGAAGCTCATCATCATCATGTTGAGGACGCTCTTCGCGCGGACCATGCCGCCGTAGAAGAGCGCCAGCCCGGGGGTCATGAACAGCACCAGGGCGGCGCTGGCCAGGACCCATGCGGTGTCGCCGGTGTCCACGGCAACCTCCTGACGGATCGGTGTGGCCGGCGTCGGACGCCGGCCACGGAGCGGGGCCGGGCGTCGGGGACGCCCGGGCCGGGGCTGACCGTCCCCCCTCCGCGGAGGGGGGCGTGGCGATCACCGTGCCGTCGGCACGTTTCGGCGACCGGCGCGCCACTGTTTCCGGGTGGTGAACTCCCGCCCGCGTGTCCGGGTCCCGTGTTCCGGCCGTGTTGCGTCGCGCTCCCGAGGAGCCCGTGGCGCCTTGTTGCAAGGAATGTGCAACTGCGAGAAGGCTGCAATAAGGTCGGCTCCAGTCGTCCGCCGCACCAGGCAGGACAGCCCCCCGGAGGAGGCAGCGTGCACGTTCCCGACGGGTTCCTCGACGCCCCGACGTCCGTCGCCACGGCGGCCGTGGCCGCCGGCGGTGTGGCCCTGGCGCTGCGCGGCGCCCGGCGCGAGCTCGACGAGCGCACCGCTCCCCTGGCCGGCTTGACCGCCGCCTTCGTCTTCGCCGTGCAGATGGTCAACTTCCCGGTCGGCGCGGGCACCAGCGGGCACCTGATGGGTGGGGTGCTCGCCGCCGTCCTGGTGGGCCCGTGGACGGCGGTGCTCTGCATGACCGTCGTGCTCGTGGTGCAGGCCCTGTTGTTCGCCGACGGCGGGCTGACGGCGCTCGGCACCAACGTGACCCTGCTCGGCCTGGTCGCGATCGCGGTGGGCTGGGCGGTGTTCCGCCTGCTCGCGGCGGTGCTGCCGACGACGCGCGGCGGCGTGCTGGCCGCGGCCGGCACGGCGGCCTTCGTCTCGGTGCCGGTGGCGGCGCTGGCGTTCGCCGGGCTGTTCGCGGTCGGCGGGGTCGCCGACGTGGCGGTCGGCACGGTGGCCGCGGCCATGGGCGGTGTGCACGTGCTCATCGGGCTCGGCGAAGCGGCCATCACCGTCGCGGTGGTCGGTGCGGTCCTCGCCGTGCGGCCCGACCTCGTCCACGGCGCCCGGGCGCTGCGCCGGGCCACGCTGCTGGCCGAGCGGCCCACCTCGGTGCCGGCGGGTGCCCGGTGAGCACGGCGAGGCGCGGCCGCAACCTCTGGGTCGTCGGCCTGGCCGTCGCCCTCGTCGTCGCCGGGGTCGTCAGCTGGTACGCCAGCGCCGCCCCCGACGGGCTGGAGTGGGCCGCCGAGCAGGCCGGCTTCCTCGACACCGCCGAGGACAGCGCGGCCGCGGCCTCGCCGCTGGCCGACTACGGCGTCTCCGGCGTCGGCTCCGAGCGGCTCTCCGGTGGGCTGGCCGGTGTCGTCGGCGTCCTGGTGACCCTGCTGCTCGCCGGGGGCCTCGCGCTGCTGCTGCGCCACCGCAGCCGGGACGCCGCGACCGCGGAGGACTGACGTGGCGGCGGTGCACGGCGGCGTCCTGGGGGCCGCGTACCTCGCCGGGGACAGCCCGGTGCACCGGCTGGAGCCGCATCTGAAGCTCGTCGCCGTCCTCGGCTTCGCGCTGGTCGTGGTGGCCACCCCCGTGCACGCCGCCTGGTCGTGGCCGGCCTACGGCGGGTACCTGGCGCTGGTGCTGCTCGCCGCCGCGGTCGCCGGCGTGGGACCGGCCCGGCTGGTCCGGGGGCTCGCGATCGAGGTCCCCTTCGTGCTGTTCGCCCTGTTGCTGCCCTTCGTGGCGCAGGGGCCACGGGTGGAGGTCGCCGGCATCGCGGTCTCCCAGAGCGGTCTGGTCGCCGCCGGCGGGCTGCTGGCCAAGGCGACGCTGTCGGTGCTCGCCGCCGTCGTCCTCTCCGCCAGCACCGAACCCCGGGCGCTGCTGGCCGGACTCGAGCGGCTGCGGCTGCCCTCGCTGCTCGTGCAGATCCTGATGTTCATGATCCGGTACGCCGACGTCGTCGGCGGCGAGCTGCAGCGGATGCGCGTGGCGCGGGAGTCCCGTGGGTTCCGGGGTCGCAACCTCGGTGCGCTGCGAGTGCTCGGCCCGGCCGCGGGGTCGCTGTTCATCCGCTCCTACGAGCGCGGGGAGCGGGTGCACCTGGCGATGCTGTCCCGCGGCTACACCGGCCGGATGCCGGGCGGACCGGTCGCGCCGGTGCCCGTGCGGGCGTGGCTGACCGCCCTCCTCCTCCCGCTGGGCGCGGCCGCCGTCCTGGTGACGGGTCTCCTCCTCGGGTGACCACCGCCGACTGCGAGGCGCCCTCGCTCCTCGTCGAGGACCTCGCCTTCGCCTACCCCGACGGGCACCAGGCGCTCTACGGCGTCGACCTGCGCGTCGAGCGGGGCGAACGGGTGGCACTGCTGGGCCCCAACGGCGCGGGCAAGACCACGCTGGTGCTGCACCTCAACGGCATCCTGACCGGCGGGCGCGGCAGCGTGCACGTGGCCGGCCTGCCGGTCGACCGGCGGAACCTGCAGGAGGTCCGGCGGCGGGTGGGCATCGTCTTCCAGGACCCCGACGACCAGCTGTTCATGCCTACCGTCGGCGAGGACGTCGCGTTCGGCCCGCGCAACCTCGGCCTGCCCGAGCCCGAGGTGCAGGCGCGGGTGGCCGCCGCGCTGGCGCAGGTCGGCATGACCGGGGCCGCCGACCGGCCGCCGCACCACCTGTCCTTCGGCCAGCGGCGGCGGGTCGCCGTCGCGACGGTGCTGTCGATGCACCCGGAGGTCCTGGTGCTCGACGAGCCGTCCTCCAACCTCGACCCCGCCGGACGGCGGGAGCTGGCCGAGGTGCTCGAGTCGCTGCCGGTGACGGTGCTGATGGTGACCCACGACCTGCCCTACGCGGTGCAGCTGTGCCCGCGTTCGGTGGTCCTGGACGGCGGGGTCGTGGTGGCCGACGGGTCGACCCGGGAGCTGCTCGCCGACGCCGAGCTGCTCGCCCGTCACCGGCTGGAGCTGCCCTACGGGTTCGACCCGCGCACCGTGCCCGACCGGGCTCCGGCCCGACGGGACTGACCGGTGGACGACGACCTGGTCGCGCTGCGCGCCTCCTGCGACCGGTTCCTGAGCAGCCACGGCGAGCGGGCGGGCGACCTGCTGGCCACCGTCCCGGCGGACACGGCGCTGGACCGCTACGGCGAGGGTGGCGTGGTCGCCGACCTGGAGGCGGAGGTGGCCGGGGTGCTCGGCCTGCCGGCGGCCGTGTACCTGCCCAGCGGCGTGATGGCCCAGCAGGCGGTGCTGCGGGTGCACGCCGACCGGCGCGGACGGCGCACCGTGCTGCCCCACCCCGAGTCCCACCTGGCCCGGCACGAGGAGCAGGCGCCCGAGCGGCTGCACGGCCTGTCCGTCGGCGACGCGACGATGGCGCTCCGCGACGACGAGGTGCGCACCGCGGTGGCGGCACTCGGACGTTGACCCGGCGTCGACCGGCCCGCTGCAGGACCCCGCAGGCCTTTCCCGGGCCCCGCCGGCCCCCTGCAGGGTCCCGCCGCGAGCCTGCGAGCGGCGAGGGGCAGGGGGTCCTTCCTCGAGGCGTGGGGGTCCTTCCTCAGTCGGCTCCGCCGACCAGCGCCTCGGCGAACGCCTCGGGCTCGAAGGGCGCCAGGTCGTCGGCGCCCTCCCCCAGCCCGACGAGCTTGACCGGGATGCCGAGCTCGCGCTGCACGGAGACGACGATGCCGCCCTTGGCGGTGCCGTCGAGCTTGGTGAGGACGACGCCGGTGACGGTCACCGCCTCGGTGAACACCCGGGCCTGCACGACGCCGTTCTGGCCGGTCGTCGCGTCGAGGACCAGCAGCACCTCGGTCACCGGCGCCACCTTCTCGACGACCCGCTTGATCTTGCCGAGCTCGTCCATCAGGCCGCCCTTGGTGTGCAGCCGGCCGGCGGTGTCGATCACGACGGTGTCGACCTCGCCCTCGATCCCGGTGCGCGCCGCGTCGAAGGCGACCGACGCCGGATCCGCTCCCTCCCGGCCGCGCACGGTGAGGACGCCGACCCGCTCGCCCCAGGTCTCCAGCTGGTCGGCCGCGGCGGCGCGGAAGGTGTCGGCGGCCCCCAGGACGACGCTCTTGCCGTCGCCCACCAGGACGCGGGCGATCTTGCCGACCGTCGTGGTCTTGCCGGCGCCGTTGACGCCGACGACCAGGGCGATCCCCGGCCGGCCGTCGTGCCGGTCCACGCCCAGCGAGCGGTCGAGGTCGGGACCGAGGACGGCGGTGAGCTCCCGGACCAGCAGCCGGCGCAGCTCCGGGCCGGACGCGGTGGCCAGCACCAACGACTGGGTGCGCAGCCGGTCGACGATCTGCTGGGTGGCGGCCACGCCGACGTCGGCCGCGAGCAGGGTGTCCTCGACCTCCTCCCAGTCGTCCTCGGTGAGCCGCTCGCGGGCGAGCACGGTGAGCAGGCCGCGCCCCAGGTTCGACTGCGAGCGGGCCAGTCGCGACCGCAGCCGCACCAGCCGGCCGGCCGAGGGCGGCGGGGTTTCGAAGACCAGGCCCGGCTCGGGCTCGGCCGGTGGGAGCACGACGTCCGGTGGCGCCTCCGGCGAGACGGCGTCCGGCTCGGCCGTCGTCCCCATCCCGCTGGCCGTCGCCCCCGACGGCCGTGGCGGCGCCTTCGTCTCCGGTGTCGGCGGGCGCGGCCGGGTGAGCGTGGTGCCGGTGGCGGCGTCGTCGTCCAGCCGGGTGGTCCGCCGGCCGCGACCGACGAGCAGGCTGACCCCGAGGACCAGCCCGACGAGCAGGATCGCGATCGCGATCAGCACGAACTCCATGGCCCTCAGTCTCCCAGCACCCGTGACGCAGGTCCGTGCGGAACCCTCGCGAGTGAGCCACCCTGGGCGGCATGCCGCTGCCCGGCCGGGAGAACCCGGTCCTCCTCCTCGGTCCCCTGCTGCGGCACGTCGACCCGGTGTCGGCCACCGTGTGGGTGGAGACCGACCGGCCGTGCGAGGTGGAGGTGCTCGGCCGCCGCGCCCGCACCTTCGCCGTGAGCGGCCACCACTACGCCCTGGTCGTCGTCGAGGGGCTGGAGCCGGGCAGCACCACGCCCTACGAGGTGCGCCTGGACGGCGAGCAGGTGTGGCCGGAGGCCTCGTCCACCTTCCCGCCCATCCGCATCCGGACGCCCGGCCGGCCCGGGCCGTTCACCATCGCCTTCGGCTCCTGCCGCTACGCCACCCCGAGCACCGTCGACGCCGACGAGGGCATCCCGCCCGACGCGCTGGACACCTACGCCGCGCGGCTGACCGGCCAGCCCGAGGACACCTGGCCCGACGCGCTGGTGCTGCTCGGCGACCAGGTCTACGCCGACGAGCTCACCCACGCGACCCGCCAGTGGCTCTCCCTGCGCCGGCAGCGACCGACCCCGCAGGACGCCCAGGTCGACGACTTCGAGGAGTACACCCGGCTCTACGCCGAGTCCTGGAGCGACCCCCAGGTGCGCTGGCTGCTGTCGACCGTGCCGTCGTCGATGATCTTCGACGACCACGAGATGATCGACGACTGGAACACCTCCGCCGCCTGGCGCCGCAAGGTGACCGGGCAGGACTGGTGGACCCGCCGGATCTGCGGGGGCCTGGTCAGCTATTGGGTCTACCAGCACCTGGGCAACCTCAGCCCGCAGGAGCTGGCCGACGACGAGACCTGGCGGGCGGTGCAGGAGCACCGGGACGACGCCGAGCCGGTGCTGCAGGCCATGGCCGAGGCCGCCGACCGCGACCCCCGCTCGGTCCGCTGGAGCTACGTGCGGCACTGGGGCGAGGCGCGGATGATCATGATCGACAGCCGCGCCGGCCGGGTGCTGGAGGAGTCCGCCCGCGGGATGCTCGACGAGGACGAGTTCGCCTGGGTGGAGGCGGCGATGCGCCGCGCCGTCGACGAGGGGGTCGAGCACCTGGTGCTGGGCACCTCGCTCCCCTGGCTGCTGCCGCACGCCATCCACCAGGTGGAGCGGTGGAACGAGACGCTCGTCCGGCGGCACCTGCGCCGTCCGCTGGGCTGGGTCTCCGAGCAGCTGCGGCAGGCCGCCGACCTGGAGCACTGGGCCGCCTTCGGCGACTCCTTCGAGCGGCTGGGCCGTGCCCTCGTCGGGCTGGCCCGGGGCGAGCAGGGCCGGGCGCCGGCGACCGCGCTGGTGCTCTCCGGCGACGTCCACCACGCCTACGCCGCCGAGCTGGTGCAGCCCGCCGACCTGAGCACCCGGGTGCACCAGCTGACCGTGTCCCCGCTGCACAACCAGGCGCCGCACCCGATCAAGGTCGGCTTCCGGATCGGCTGGAGCCAGTGGGCCCGGCGGCTGACGACGGGGCTGTCCCGGCTCGCCCGTGTGCGTCCGTCCGAGCTGGACTGGACCAAGCTGGCGGGGCCCTACTTCGGGAACCAGCTCGGCGAGCTGGTGCTGCACGACCGCGACGCCTCGTTCCGGCTGTTCGTCACCGACCGGGACGACGAGGGCCAGGAGCGGCTGCGGCTGGTCGTCGACCTGCCGCTGTCGAACCCGGTCCCCGCGGAGGTGACAGGCTGACGCAGGCGAGCGAGCTTGCGAGCTGACCATGGGCACAGCAGCGCCCGCGAACGGAGCCGACGAGCGCCAGCGAGGAGGATTCGTGAGCGACCCCCTGGGCACGAGGCCCGCTCCCGGCCCCGACCAGCCGCCGGTCCCGGTCCGGCTGGTCACCTACAACACCCACCACGGCGTCGGGGACGACGGCCGCCACGACCTGCCCCGGCTCGCCACGGTGCTCGCGGCCGCGGACGCCGACCTCATCTGCCTGCAGGAGGTGGACCGGTACTTCGGCGGGCGCAGCGAGGACGTCGACCAGGCCCTGCTGCTGTCCCGGGCGCTGGACATGCAACTGGCCTGGGGCCCGGCGATCGACGAGCCGCGCCGGGAGGAGGGGCTGCGCCGCCAGTACGGCAACGCGCTGCTGTCCCGGTTGCCCATCCTGGTCAGCGACGTGCACCCGCTGCCCGGCGGAGGCGAGCCGCGCAGCGCGCTGCGGACCATGGTCGAGCTCGACGGCGCCGCGCTGTGGGTGACGACCACCCACCTCTCCACCCGCTCGCCCGAGGAGCGCGCCGAGCAGATCGCCGCGATCGCGCAGCTGCACACCGAGTCGATGGAGACCGGCGTCCTCGTCGGGGACTTCAACGCCGATCCCCGGGCCCCTGAGCTGGCCCCGCTGACCGGGCGCTTCACCGACGCCTGGGAGCTGGCACCCGACCGCGAGGACCGGGCCGGCTGGCGGTTCTGGCAGGCCCGGCGCGGCGGGACGCACCCGGCCCGGCGTCCGCACCGGCGGATCGACCAGGTGTGGGTCTCCCCCGGGGTCGGCGTGACCCGCGCGCACGTCCTCGACGGCGCCGGCGCCTCCGACCACCTGCCGCTGGTCGTCGACCTCGAGGTCCGGTCGGGGGTCTGAGCTCGGCCGAGCTCGCGACGGCAGTCCGTTCACAGGGCGACGAGTTCGATGGCGTCGCTGATCACGCGAGCGAGACCGGGCTCTTGGTCGTCGAGGAGGAGTCCGGTCGTGTCGCGGACTGCGTCGCGGCGGACGGTCGTGGTGTCGTCGCACCTGACCACGCTCTCGAGCACGCTGAGCAGCTGGCGTTCCTCGCTGACCGGCCGCGCGTACGACGCACCTCAGACGTTCACGAGCCCGGGCGGCTGTCGAGCTCGGCCAGCAGCCGCTTGGGCGCTCGCGACCTCCATGCGTCCTCGACCAGTTCTACGAGTTCGTCCACGGGGATCCGCTCGAGCCGGGCCAGCACGACGGGGTAGCCGTCGAAGTGCGGGGTGGTGAGGAAGACGTCGGGGGCACCGGCGATCAGCGCGGCCTTGACGCCCTCGTCGGCCACGCGGATGCCGAGCAGCGGCTCGGTCTCATCCGGCGCTGCCTCGGCGAGAGCCCGGCGATCGGCCGACCGCAGCGGGCGGTCCCACACGAACGCCTTCCCGTGCACCCGCCAGGACGGGCACCCACCGTAGGAGGCGTGCTCGTCGGTGTCGGGCAGCGCCGCGACGAGGCGGCGGACGTCGTCCCAGGTGGCCATCGCAGCAGTGTGCTGCTCGCCACCGTCGGAGTGGGCAGCGCTCGGGCTCGGATGGCCGAGGCCGGGGCGACGCCAGCGGGAGTGGAGGATCCGCTCGCGGGCCACGCTGGGGGACGTGCCGCACTGAGGCCCGTGCCACGCGGGCGATGGGCTGCGGCGTCCGGCCGCGCCGACGAGATCGTCGAGGGCAGGGGCAGCGAGGACGGTCCGCGTGCTGCCTCGGACCAGTGCTGCGTGGGGTCGCAACGGTCTACCCCGACGAGGGCTCTCGGCCTCCGGAGGGATGACCAGCGCCTCACGGGAGGGAGGTGTCGCTGGTGCCGCACAGAGTGGGACCCGCGATGAGTGGTGAACTCGACGGCTCGAGCTCTCGGCGGAGGAGGAGCAGCTGACTCGGCGGAGTGACGAGCTGGCCCGGCGGCGCCAGGAGCTGCCGTGGGTTCGGGCCGAGAGCACAGGGGGCTGTCAGGAGGCAACCGGCCGCCGTCCCGGGAGGCACGCCAGAACCCGCGGCCACGGGCCACGGCGCTCCGTGGTGTGGGCTGCCTGCCGTCAACCCTGCGTCGCCGGATCGAGCTCGACGGCGTAGGAGGTGATGGCCGTGACCATCCCGTCCCGGAACTCATAGACGTCGCAAGAGGACACCACGCTCGTCGTGCCGTCCGCGTCCACGTACCGGCCGATGACGTCCACGGCAGCGGCGTTGTCGTCGGCGACCACGACGAAGCGGGTGAACTCGATCGTCGTCGTCGCCAGTTCGGCCAGCGTGGCCTCGCACGCGTCGACCACGGACTGCCGGCCGGTGACGACGCGCTGGCCGATCCGGGTCCAGCGGATGTCGGGAGGCAGGGCGGCGTAGGCGTCCCGGAAGCGGTGGCCGGAGAATGCCTCGGCGGTCTCGCGGAGCGTGGTCATGGCGGGTCCTCTCGTCGAGTGCTCGGCAGGGGATGCAGAGAGCGTGACCCACACCCAGGGTGGATCCATGGTCCGATCGGACGCTGGCGAGGAGGACCAAACGCGTGGTCAACTCCCACTCCGCAGCCGACCTCCTGGTCGACGTGCAGCGCGGCAACGGCCGTGTGCTGCACCGGCAGATCGAGGCGTCGATCCGCGAGGGCATCCGGACCGGCCGGCTCGCCACTGGCAGCTCCCTCCCGCCGACGCGCACCCTCGCCGCCGAGCTCGGCGTCTCCCGCGGGGTGGTGGTCGAGGCCTACGAGCAGCTCGTCGCCGAGGGCTACCTCGTCAGCCGGTCCGGCGGTTACACGCAGGTGGCGGCCGGCCCTGCGCCTCGGTCGGCGGACCGCTCCGCGCCGGCGCCGGCGCGGCCGGTCGTCGACTTCCGCTACGGGCGCGCCGACGTGGCGGGTTTCCCGCGGGCGGCGTGGCTGCGCTCCTTCCGCCGGGTGCTCACGGAGGCCCCGCACGACAGGTTCAACTACCAGACCGGCAGCGGGCTGCCGGAGCTGCGCGCCGCGCTCGCCGAGTACCTCAACCGCGTGCGGGGCACCTCAGCCCACCCGGACGACGTCGTGATCTGCACGGGCTACGCCCAGGGCATCTCGCTGCTGGTGCACGTGCTGGCCGCGGCCGGCGCAGGGCGCCTCGCCGTCGAGGACCCGTCCTCGAACGACGACGTGCGCCCATCCGCGGCTGCTGCGGGCATGCAGGTCGTCGGCATCCCGGTCGACGAGGACGGCATCCGGATCGACGCTCTCGAGCGCACTCGGGCGGACGTCCTCGTCCTCACGCCCTCGCACCAGTGGCCGATCGGCGGGGTGCTCAGCCCCGAGGCGCGGGCGGCCGTGCTCCGGTGGGCCAGGGATCGGGACGCCCTGATCATCGAGGACGACTACGACGCCGAGTACCGCTACGACCGGGCGCCCGTCGGGGCGATGCAGGGGCTGGCTCCCGACCTCGTCGTCTACGCCGGGACCGCCAGCAAGACCCTCGCGCCGGGCATCCGGCTCGGCTGGCTCGTCGTGCCGGAGCGGCTGCGTCACGCCGTCGCGGCGGCGAAGATCGGCGCGGACCGCGGATCGTCGGCCTTCGACCAACTCACCTTCAGCGACTTCCTCACCCACGGCGAGTTCGATCGCCACCTACGCCGGATGCGCCCGGTGTATCGCCGCCGCCGCGACACCCTCTTGTCCGCTCTGGGCGACCACCTCCCCCAGCTGCGCCCCGTTGGAGCGGCGGCCGGCACCCACCTGGTCGCCTGGCTGCCCGATTCCTGGGAGGAGGACGCCCTCGTCGATGCGGCGCGACGAGGCGGCGTCGGCATCTCCGGCGTCTCGCCGTACCGGCTCACCGCGCCAGGCCCCGCAGGACTGCTGTTCGGCTACGCCGACCTCGGCGAGCGAGTCATCGAGGAGGGGGTTCGCCGCCTGGCCGTCGCCGTGGCGGGTCTCGCTGACGGGCGATGAGCCGCTGCCCCGGACAGCCGTGCGCATGGGATGTGCCACCGGCTCGGAGGCCACCACGCACCGCCATAGGTGCTACTTCCGACAGACCTCGAGCCCGTGTCCAGGGTCGACCGGCGTCAGGTCCGACAGCACACTCAGACGCCGGTGGCGCCGTCGATGCGTTCCCGGAGGAGATCGGCGTGACCGGCGTGACGGGCGTACTCGGCGATCATGTGGTTGTAGATCCACCGCAGGGTCACCTGGCCGCCCATGAAGGAACTGGTCTGGTCCAGTTCGCGTCCGGCACAGTTCGCCCGGGCCTGCGCGACCTCGCTCTCCCACGTCGCCCGGGCCTTCTCGACGCTGACGTCCTCCCTCAGGTCGAACCCGCCATCGGGGCCGTCGGGGTCGGCGTCGGGGTCGAAGACGGGGGCCACCCGCTCGCCCAGCAGGACCCGGCGGAACCAGTTCCGCTCCACCTCGGCCATGTGCTGCACGAGCCCGAGCAGCGTCAGCGGTGACGGTGGCACCGAGACGGTCCGCAGCTGGTCGTCGGTGAGACCGTCGCACTTGGTGGCCAGCGTGGCCCGGTAGAAGTCGAGCCAACTCTCCAGCGTGGTGCGCTCGTCGGCCTGCAGCGGGGGCATGGCACGTTCGGTCGTCGTCATGGCGGGATCGTTCCAGCCCCGTCAGCGGGCTCGGCTCCCGGTCCTGGTCCTGGAGCGCCTCCAGGGACGGGCCCGAGGCACGTGTCCACCGTCATCAGCGGACAGGGGTGGCAGCGGACCCTGGGCCTGGGATCACCTACGGACGGTCTTCCTCGCCCGTGGCCTGCCCGGCCAGGGTGGCCCATCGCCCCGGAGGAAACCCGTACGTGCGCTTGAACTGGCGCGTCATGTGGCTCTGGTCGGCGAAGCCGGCGTCGGCAGCCGCCTGTGCGAGGGACTGCCCCTGGCTGATCGCCGCGCGTGCGACAGCGAGCCGTCGCTGGATGCGGTAGCGGTCAGGACTGGTGCCGAAGGCGCGCCGGAAGTGACGGGCGATGGTGAAGCGGTCACTTCCGGCGATGGCCTCGAGGGTCGACGCCGACGTGGGTTCGTGTGCGTGTGCCGCCAGGTGGTCGCGCACGGCTGTCACTCCCGCGATGTCGATCTTCTCGACCGGTGGAACCGGGGAGTCGCTCAGCGTGGTGAGGCAGTCGGCGACGACGACGACCAGCTCGATGCGGAGGACGTCGTCGATCGGGTCGTCGATGTCGGAGAGCAGGGCGGCGACGCGCCCGGGCGCGCTACCGGACCGATGCACCGGCTCCGCGACGAAGGGCAAGGGGCGCTGGCCAACGGCGTCGCGGATCAGCTCCGGAGCGATGTAGAGGATCCGGTACCCGAACCCCTCCTCGGTTCCGGCCGCGCCGTCGTGCGTCTCGTCCGGGTGCAGGACGTGCAACTCGCCCGGCAGGCATGCACGACGCGAGCCGCGGTAGGCGAAGGTCTGCACGCCGAAGGTCGTCACACCGACCGCGTACACGTCGTGACGATGGGGCTCGAACGCGGCCCCGTGCAGACGCACCTCCGCACGTTCGACACCGGGCCCGGCGGGGCCGAAGCGCATCCGGCTGGACTGCTGCCTGCACGATCGTTCAAGACCCTCGACACCCCGGCCGGTTGGCTGTCGCGGCATGCGTGGACGCTACTGCGCCGAGCGCGGATCGATGTGGGGGCGACGGTGCACTGGGACGCCGTAGCCCCACTGGTGGTGACATCGCTGGCGATCATGGGGAGTCCCGGCCCCACCACGATCAGCCTCGTCGCCGCAGCATCGGCCTTCGGGGTCCGCCCGACACTCCCCTATCTGATCGGTGTCATCGGAGGAACGACCGTGGTGCTCGTCGCGGTCGCTGCCGGGATCACCGCCGCCCTGCTCGCGGTGCCCGGGATCGGCACCGTCCTGCTGGCGCTCTCAGCCAGCTACATCCTCTGGCTCGCTCACCACATCGCCACCGCCCCTCCGTTGGCCCAGCCGACCGCGACCTCGGCCGCCCCGACCCTTGCGGGCGGAGCGCTGCTCGGCGTGGCCAACCCCAAGGCGTGGGTCGCGATCGCTGCAGTGTTCGCGAGTTCCACCCTCGCCGAGGACGCCACCGTGGACGTCGCCGTCAAGATCATCGTGCTGGCGGGGATGATCGTGATCATCCATGTCGTGTGGTTGTGCGCCGGCCTGCCGCTCGCCCCGCTGCTGAAGAACCCGCGCCTGTCCCGCGTTCTCAACATCACGCTCGCCACTGCCCTGGTCGCAGCCACCGCGTTGGCAGTCCTCGGCTGACGCTCGTCGGTGGAGGAACGGTCGGCGGTGCGCCCGCTGCCTCGGGGACCGGCCCGACCACTGGCGTCTCGCAGGCATCTCCGACCGCTGCACCCTCAGCCGGCGCATCGCCGTCAGGCCGGTTCGGCCTCGCGCAGGCGCTGGCTGATGACGCCGGTGATGCCGTCCCCGCGCATGCTCACGCCGTAGAGCGCGTCGGCGATCTCCATCGTCCGCTTCTGGTGGGTGATGACGATCAGCTGCGAGGTCGCGCGGAGCTGCTCGACGAGGGTGAGCAGCCGCCCGAGGTTGACGTCGTCGAGGGCGGCCTCGACCTCGTCGAGCACGTAGAACGGCGACGGCCGGGCTCGGAAGATCGCCACGAGCATGGCCACGGCGGTCAGCGAGCGCTCGCCGCCGGACAACAGCGACAGCCGCTTGACCTTCTTGCCGGGCGGCCGGGCCTCGACCTCCACGCCGGTGGTGAGCATGTCCTCGGGGTCGGTCAGGTGCAGCCGGCCGTGTCCGCCCGGGAACAGCACGGCGAAGACCTGCTCGAACTCCCGCTGCACGTCGGCGAAGGCCGAGGCGAAGACGTCGTGGATGCGCCCGTCGACCTCGCGGACGACGGTGAGCAGGTCGCGGCGGGTGGCCTTGAGGTCCTCGAGCTGCGTGGCCAGGAAGCCGTGCCGCTCCTCGAGTGCCGCGAACTCCTCCAGCGCCAGCGGGTTGACCTTGCCCAGCGTGGCCAGGTCGCGCTCGGCTCTGGCGGCGCGGCGTTCCTGGGCGGCCCGGTCGTAGGGCACCGGGGCCGGCTCGGGCTCTCCTGCGGCCTCCGCGGCGGCGACCTGCGCCGGGATGGGCGGCACCGGGGCGGCGGGGCCGTACTCGCCGAGGAGTGTGGGCAGGTCGACGCCGTACTCCTCGGCCGCCCGGCCCTCCAGCGCCTCGATGCGGTAGCGCTGCTCGGCGCGGGCCACCTCGTCGCGGTGCACCTCGTCGGTCAGCCGCTCCAGCTCGGCGGTAGCGGCGCGGACGGCGGCGCGCACCTCGAGCAGCTCGGCCTCGCGGGCGGTGCGCACGCGGGCCAGCTCGTCCCGCTCCACGGCGGCCCGGGCGAGGGACGACGCCAGCGCGGTGAGCGCCGCCTCCGCGCCGGACCGCACCCGGGCGGCGACCTGCGCGCCGCGCTCGCGGGCCACCCGGGCAGCGGCGGCGCGCTCCCGGGCAGCGCGTTCCTGGCGGGCCTGCCGGCGCAGCGACTCGGCCCGCCCGGACAACGCCCGGGCCCGCTCCTCGGCGGTGCGGACGGCCAGCCGCGCCTCGGTCTCGGCCTGCCGGGCCGCGGCCGCCTCCCATCGCAGCCGGTCCCGCTCGGCGGGGTCGGGCTCCTCCTCGACCGGCGCCGCCTCGGCCTCGGCCAGCCGCTGCTCCAGCCCCGTGAACGCGGCCTGCGCCTGCTCGAGCGCCTGTTCGGCCCGGACCCGGGCCGCCGCCGAGCGCTCGGCCTCGGCGGTGGCCGACCGCGCGGCCGCACCCAGCTCGGCCAGCTGCGTAACGACAGCAGAGCGGGTGCGGTCGGCGGCCTGGCGGGCGGCGAGGGCCTCGTCGACGTCGGCCGAGCGCGCGCGGGCGGTCTCGCGCGCGGCGGCCAGCCGATCGGCGAGCTCGGCGGCGCGGGCAGCCGCGGCGGCCAGCTCCCGCCCGGCGTCGTCCACGCGGGCGCGGAGCTCCAGGCCGGAGGGGGCGTTGGCCTGGCCGCCGGCCGACCAGTCGGAGCCGACCAGGTCGCCGTCCGCGGTCACCGCCCGCACCCGCGGGTGGGTGCCGACGAGGGTGACGGCCGCGTCCAGACCGGGCACGACGGCGACCCGGTCCAGCGCGCGGTCCAGGGCCGGGTGCAGTTCCTCGGGGGCGTCGACGAGGTCGCGGGCCCAGCGCACGCCCTCGGGGAGCTCCGGCCAGCCCTCTCGGGGCAGCGCGGGCAGGCCGCCGGTGACGAGCAGGCCGGCCCGGCCGCCGTCGACGTCCTTGAGGTGTGCCAGCGCGGCGGCGGCCCCGGCGACGGAGTCGACGACGAGCGCGTCGGCCATGCCGGCCAGGGCGGCCGCCAGGGCGACCTCTGCACCGGGCGCGACGGCCACCCGGTCGGCGAACGGGCCCAGCACGCCGGGCAGGTCGGCGGCGAGCACGGTCGCGGCGCCGTCGGCCGGCGCCAGGCCCTGGGCGAGGGTGTCGCGCCGGGCCTGCCAGGAGGCGCGGTCGCGCTCGGCGGCACGCTCGGCGGCGGCCAGCTCGATGACCGCCCGGGCCGCCTCGGCGTGCGCGGCGACGGCGTCCTGGTGGGCGGTGACCAGCGCGACGTCGCCGTCCTGCTGCTCGGCCACCGCCTCCCGGCGCTCGGCCAGCCGCTCGGCGGCGACCTCGGCGCGGTCGGCGGCCTCGCCGGCGGCGAGCGCGAGCCGCTCGATCTCCGACTCCCCCGCGGCCACGCGCGAGCGGGCGGCGGCGACCTGGCCGGAGAGCCGGGCCAGGCCCTCGCGGCGGTCGGCCAGCGCGCGGGCGGCGGCCACCCAGGCGCGCTCGGCCTCGGTGAGCGCGCTCTCCAGCTCGGTGCGGGTCGCGACGGCGGACGCGAGCCGGCCGCGCTCGGCCTCCAGACCCGCGGCCAGCTGCTCCTCGGTGGCGGCGACCCGGTCGGCCTCGGCCTCGAGCTGGTCGGGGTCCCGGCCGGCGGCGGCCGTGGGCGGGGCGGCGGAGAGGTGACGGTGCCGCTCGGCGGCCAGCTGCGCGATGCCGCGGAAGCGCTCGGTCAGGGCGGACAGCCGGTACCAGGTGTCCTGGGCGGTGGCCAGCAGCGGGGCGTCGGCCGCGAGCTGCCCCTCGAGTGCCGACTCGCGCGCCGACGTCCGCGCCAGCTCCGCCTCGACGACGGCACGTCGCTGCCGAGCAGCGGTCTCGTCGGCGACGTCCTCGTCCAGCGCGTCGCGCAGCTGCACGAGGTCGTCGGCGAGCAGCCGGAGCCGGGCGTCGCGGAGGTCGGCCTGCACACCGGCCGCGCGGCGGGCGACCTCGGCCTGCCGGCCCAGCGGCTTGAGCTGGCGGCGCAGCTCGGCGGTGAGGTCGGCGAGCCGGTCGAGGTTGGCCTGCATCGCGTCGAGCTTGCGGAGCGCCTTCTCCTTGCGCTTGCGGTGCTTGAGGACGCCGGCGGCCTCCTCGATGAAGGCGCGGCGGTCCTCCGGGCGACCGGAGAGGACGGCGTCGAGCTGGCCCTGGCCGACGATGACGTGCATCTCGCGGCCGATGCCGGAGTCGCTGAGCAGCTCCTGGACGTCGAGCAGCCGGACCTTGTCCCCGTTGATCTCGTACTCGCTCTCCCCGGAGCGGTACATCCGACGGGTGATCGACACCTCGGTGTAGTCGATCGGCAGCGCGCCGTCGGAGTTGTCGATGGTGAGCGTGACCTCGGCCCGGCCGAGAGCCGGGCGGCCGGCGGTGCCGGCGAAGATGACGTCCTCCATCTTGCCGCCGCGCAGGCTCTTGGCACCCTGCTCGCCCAGGACCCAGGCGATGGCGTCGACGACGTTGGACTTGCCGGACCCGTTGGGGCCGACGACAGCGGTGATCCCCGGCTCGAGGCGCAGGGTCGTCGCGGACGCGAAGGACTTGAAGCCCTTCAGCGTCAGGCTGGAGAGGAACAGTTGACGGACCCGGCCTTCCTCATGCCTCGCACGCTCGGCACGAGCCTCTGGGCGCGGCCGGACTAGGCGAGCGCGGGCTCGGCGTTGTCGCCGGCCAGGCTGAGCAGCTCGTGGGCGATGGCGGCGTCGCGCTGGGCGCGCAGCTCCTCCAGTTCCTGCTCCAGTCGGCGCACCCGGGCTCGCAGGACGGCGTTCTCCTCGACTACTCGGAGCTCCGCGGGGGCGACGACGTGACCGAACAGGGCCTTGGCCATGGCAACAACGGCCTTTCGACTGCGTGAAGGTGTGACCTGCGCCCCGTACGACGGTCGGCGCGGTCCGTGTGCTATCAGGGTGACAGGCCCGGACACGCAGGTCAACGGGCACACTCCAACGCTCCCGTGTCAGGAGGGTGTCGCGTTGGTCACGCCGTCGTGAACCCGGTGCTCCCTCGGATCGGCTCGTCCCGGACGTCGACAGCCGTGACCGCGCCGGGCGCCCGCGGGCCCTGCAGATCGGCCAGGACGGCGGCCACCGCGGCGTCCGGACCCTCGAGCACGACCTCGACGCGCCCGTCGGACAGGTTGGTCGCCGACCCCGTCAGCCCCGCGTCAGCGGCCCGTCCGCGGACGAACCAGCGGTAGCCGACGCCCTGCACCGAACCGGAGACGAGGGCCACGACCCGGCGCCGTCCGTCCTGCTGACCGCTCACGGTCCCCATGATCCGCTCCCGCGGAGCGCTCCGCTCACGGGCGACGGGGCCTCGGGCGCGGCTGGCACTGCGGGCAGCTGTAGCTGGAGCGGTTCATGAAGGACTCGCGCACGATCGGCGTCCCGCAGCGCGGGCAGGGCCGGTCGACCTGGCCGTAGACGGCCAGGTGCCGGGAGAAGTAGCCGCTCTGCCCGTTGACGTCGACGTACAGCGAGTCGAAGGAGGTGCCGCCCTGCGCCAGGCTCCCGTGGAGGACGTCGCGCACCCCCTCCAGCAGCGCGCCGACCTGGGCCCGGGTGAGCCGGTCGGTCGGGCGGTTGCCGTGCAACCGGGCCCGCCACAGCGACTCGTCGGCGTAGATGTTGCCGACGCCGCCGATCAGCGTCTGGTCCAGCAGGGCGCGCTTGACCTCCGTGCGCCGCCGACGCAGCCGCGCGGAGAAGTCGGCCTCGTCGAAGGCCGGGTCCAGCGGGTCGATCGCGATGTGCGCGACCCGGGGCGGCACGGTGCCGCCCTCGCCGGCGTCCTCCACCGCCAGCCCGCCGAACGTGCGCTGGTCGACGAAGCGCAGCTCGCGGCCGCCGTCGGTGAAGGTGAAGCGGGCACGCAGGTGGGTCTCGTCGGGCTGGGCGGGCTTCTCGACCAGCAGCTGACCGCTCATCCCGAGGTGGGCGACGAGCGCCTGGCCGGCGGGCGTGCCGTCGTCCTCGGCCAGCGGCAGCCAGAGGTACTTGCCGCGGCGGTGGGCGGCGGTGAGCGTGCGCCCGGTCAGCGCGGCGACGAAGTGCTCGGCGCCCTCGAGGTGGCGGCGGACGGCGCGCGGGTGGTCCACCTCGACGGAGGCGACGGTGCGCCCCGCGACCCAGCGCTCGAGGCCGCGCCGGACCACCTCGACCTCGGGCAGCTCGGGCACGTCGGCTCAACCCGCTTCGGATGCAGCTGCGACGGCCTCGCCGTCGGGGCCGGCGCCGTCGGAGAGGGCGTGCCAGGCGGCCTCGGCGGCCTCCTGCTCGGCGGCCTTCTTGGTGCGCCCGGCGCCGCGGCCGTACACCGTGCCGGAGAGGACGACGGCGGCGGTGAAGGTCTTGGCGTGGTCGGGGCCGGTGTCCTCGACCACGTAGGCCGGCGCACCGAGCCCCAGCCGGGCGCCCAGCTCCTGCAGGCTGGTCTTCCAGTCCAGGCCGGCGCCGCGGGTGGCGGCCTGGTCGAGCAGCGGGTCGAACAGCCGGTGCACGATCGCCGCGGCGGTGTCCAGGCCGAGCCCGACGTGCACCGCCCCGATGATCGCCTCCACGGCGTCGGCGAGGATCGAGTCCTTCTCCCGCCCGCCGGTGGTCTCCTCGCCGCGGCCGAGCAGCAGGTGCGGACCCAGGCCGCCGTCCCCGAGCCGGCGGGCGACACCGGCCAGCGAGGTCATGTTGACCACCGAGGCGCGCAGCTTGGCCAGCCGGCCCTCGGGGAGTTCGGGGTGCCGCCGGTAGAGCTCGTCGGTGACGACCAGGCCGAGCACCGAATCCCCGAGGAACTCCAGGCGCTCATTGGTGGGCAGCCCGCCGTGCTCGTAGGCGTAGGACCGGTGGGTCAGCGCCAACGCCAGCAGGCCGCCGGGCAGCTCGACCCCCAGGGCGTCGAGCAGCCAGGCGGCCGCGCGGTCGGCGTGCGCCACACCGGCCGGGGAACGGCCGGCGGCCCCGCCCGCAGCGGGCTGGGTACCGGTGGCCGTCGTCCCCACGGCTGGTCCTGCCGGGGTCAGACCGAGAGGACCTGACGGCCCGCGTACTGCCCGCAGTTCGGGCAGGCCTGGTGCGGCGGCTTGGGCTGGCCGCAGGCCCGGTTCGGGCACGGCGTGAGGGTGGGCGCGGACGCCTTCCACTGCGAGCGCCGGGCGCGGGTGTTGGCGCGGGACATCTTCCGCTTCGGGACGGCCACGTCAGTTCTCCTCTGGGTCGTCCGCACCGGCGTTCGGTGCGGCGGTGAAACGTGCGGCGAGCCCGGCCCAGCGCGGGTCGAGCTGCTCGTGCGTGTGGTCGGCGGGCAGGTCGTCGAGGCGCTGCCCGCAGTCGACGCACAACCCGGCGCAGTCCTCGGTGCAGGTCGGCGCGAGCGGGAGGCTCAGGACGACGAGGTCGCGGACCATCGGCTCGAGGTCGATGTGGTCGCCCTCGACGCGGCGGACCTCGTCCTCCTCGCTGGTGGCCTCGGTCGTGCTGCCCTCGTAGGCGAACAGCTCCTGGACGTCGAGCTCGAGGCCGTCCTCGATCGGCTCCAGGCATCGCGCGCACGAGCCGGTGACCGGGACGTCGACCTCGCCGGTGACCAGCACGCCCTCCATCACCGACTCCAGCCGCAGACGGAGCCGGACCTCGGCGCCCGCGGGGACGCCGATGAGTTCGACCCGCCAGTCGGCGGGCGCCGGCAGCGTGCGCTCCAGCTCCTGCATCGAGCCGGGGCGCCGGCCGAGCTCGCGCAGGTCCACGGACCAGGGGTTGGCAGCGGGACGCCGGGCGTCCGGGGACGCGGCGCCTGGGCGGGACGGCTGGGCGGCAGGCATGTCGGTACTCGCGGTAGGCATCGGGGAGGAGGCCGGCCGGGGTGCGGGGACCTCCGGCGGTCGGACCGAGGACTGAGCCTACCCGATGGGGAGCGACGCCGTTCCGCAGCGGAGGTGGCCCGGTGCTGAGGCGGGGCGGTGCCACGATCAGGGTCCCTGATCGTGCGGTGTCCTCCCTCACCGCGGAACGTGCGGGTGGACGCTTCTGGATCAGGGACCCTGATCCCAGCGAGGCTCAGGGCTCGCGGAGGCTGGCGCGCGCCTTCTCCACCGAGCGCAGCATCCGCTCGAGGGTGCCGCCGAAGTCGGCCAACCGGGTGTCGACGTACTCGTCGACCTCGGTGCGCATCTGAGCGACGTCCGCGGCGGTCTGCGCCCCGAGCTCGTCGGCGCGGGCGACCGCGCCCCGGTAGACGTCGGTCTCGCTGATCAGCCGCTCGTGCTCGGCCTGCGCGGCCGCCAACATCTCCGCCTGCTGGGCCTGCGCGTCGGCGATCAACGCCTCGTACTGCCGGCGGGCCTCCTCGGCGATCCGCTCGGCCTCCTCCTCGGCGCGGGCGAGCAGGTCCTCCGCCTCGGCCTGGGCGCGGGCGAGCAGGTCGTCGCGCTGCCGGCGGGCCGTGCCGAGGATCTCCTCGCGCTGCCGCCGGGCCGCGCCGACCACCTGCTCGGTCTCGCTGCGGGTGCGGCCGGTCAACCGCTCGGCCTCGGCCTGCGCCTGCTGGAGGATCTCGGTGCGCTGCTCGACGATCGCGCCGGCCTTGTGCACCTCGGCCGGCAGGTTCTCGCGGAGGTCGTCGAGCAGGTCGAGGACGACGTCGCGGGGGACCATGCAGGAGCCGCCGGACATCGGCACGCTGCGCGCGTGCTCGATGACGCTGCTGAGCTCGTCGACGGTCTCGTACAGCCGGTAGACGACCTCGGTCACGTCTCCTCCTCGCCGGAGCTCGTCGGAGCCGTGACCGGCGGTGCCGCGCCCTCGCGTGACCTGGTGAGCTCGGTCACGTCCGCTGCTCCCGGTGCGCGATGAGCCGCTCGTGCACGGCCTTGGGCACCAGCCCCGAGACGTCGCCGCCGAAGGTGGCGATCTGCTTGACCAGGCTGGAGGAGAGGTGGCCGACCTGCGGGGCGGTGGGTACGAAGAGCGTCTCCACCCCGGCCAGCTCCCGGTTCATCTGCGCCATCTGCAGCTCGTACTCGAAGTCGCTGACCGCGCGCAGCCCCTTGACGATCACCGGGATGTCGTTGCTGCGGCAGTAGTCGACGAGCAGTCCCTGGAAGCTGTCGACGGTCACGTTGGGCACGTCGGCGACCGCGTCGCGCAGCAGCGCGATGCGCTCGTCGACGGTGAACAGCCCGGCCTTGCCGGGGTTCACCAGGACGGCGACGACCAGTTCGTCGTACAGGGCCGCGGCCCTGCTGACGACGTCGACGTGGCCGTTCGTCACGGGGTCGAACGACCCGGGGCAGACCGCTCGCCTCACGGACAGCGACCGTACCGGAGCACGGCCTCGCCGTAGCGGCGGTCGCGCAGTCCGCGCAGAGGTGTCGGCCACTCGAAGGGGGGCTCGCGGCTGGAGCGCTCGACCACGACGACGGCGCCCTCGACCAGCCACTCCCCGCTGACCAGCGCCTGCAGCACGCCGAGGACCTCGGGCAGCGGTGTGGCGTAGGGCGGGTCGGCGAGGACGAGGTCGAATCGGGCCGGCGGCGGCCCGGCGACGACGGAGGGCACCGAGCCGGACACGATGCGCCCGCCGGGCAGGCCGACCGCCTCGAGGTTGGCCCGCAGCACCGGCAGCACCCGCGGGCCGTTCTCGACGAACACCACCGGGGACGCGCCACGGCTGAGCGCCTCCAGCCCCAGCGCCCCGGACCCGGCGTAGAGGTCCAGGACGGCGGCGCCCTCGAGGTCGAGCAGGGTGCCGATGCTGTTGAACAACCCCTCCCGGGCGCGGTCGCCGGTGGGCCGCACGCCCGACGGCGGCACCTTCAGCCGCCGTCCGCCGGCCACGCCTGCGATCAGCCGCGTCACGCCTTCTCCAGGTACTCCGCGCGCTCGTCGGTGGCCAGCGCGGCCACCTCCATCGCCAGGCCCGGGAAGTCGGCCAGGCCGCGGTCGGTGGCCAGCAGGGCCGTGGCCTCGGTGCGGGCCTCGGCGATGAGCTGCTCGTCCTCCAGCAGCGAGAGCATCCTGATGCCCGAGCGGCGGCCGGACTGCGCGGCACCGAGCACGTCACCCTCGCGGCGGGTCTCCAGGTCCAGCCGGGCCAGCTCGAACCCGTCGGAGGTGCCGGCCACCGCGGCCAGCCGTTGCCCGGTGGCCGAGGATGCGGACGCCTCGGACACCAGCAGGCACAGGCCCTGGTGCCTGCCGCGGGCCACCCGGCCGCGCAGCTGGTGGAGCTGGCTCACGCCGAAGCGGTCGGCGTCCAGAACGACCATCACGGTGGCGTTGGGCACGTCGACGCCGACCTCGACGACGGTGGTGGCGACCAGGACCTGGACGTCCCCCGCGGCGAAGGCGCGCATCCGCGCCTCCTTGTCCTCGGGGCTCATCCGGCCGTGCAGGACCTCCAGGCGCAGCCCGGCCAGCGGCCCGGCGCGCAGCTCCTCGGCCACGTCGAGCACGGCCAGCGGCGGACGGCGGTCCGAGCCCTCCCCGGCCGGGGCGCCGTCGGCGTCGGCGGGCTCCTCCTCCGTGGCGGCGTCCTCACCGATGCGCGGGCAGACGACGTAGGCCTGCCGGCCGGCGGCGACCTCCTCGCGCAGCCGCTCCCAGGCGCGGTCGAGCCAGGCCGGCTTGTCCCGGACCGGGACCACCGAGCTGGCCACCCCGCCGCGCCCACCGGGCAGCTGGCGCAGCGTGGAGGTCTCCAGGTCGCCGTAGACGGTCATCGCGACCGTGCGCGGGATCGGCGTGGCGGTCATGACCAGCACGTGCGGGGGCCGGTTGCCCTTGGCCCGCAGCGCGTCGCGCTGCTCGACGCCGAAGCGGTGCTGCTCGTCGACGACGACCAGGCCCAGGTCGGCGAAGTCCACGCCCTCCTGCAGCAGCGCGTGCGTGCCGACGACGATGCCGGCGCTGCCGTCGGCCACCGCGGCGCGGCCCTGCCGGCGGGCGGCGGCCTTCTGCGAGCCGGTGAGCAGCACCACGCGGGTGCCGGCCGGGTCGCCGTCCAGCTCGCCGGCGCGCCCCAGCGGGCCGAGCATCGCGCCGATGCTGCGCGCGTGCTGGGCGGCGAGCACCTCGGTGGGGGCCAGCAACGCGGCCTGGCCGCCGGCGTCGACGACCTGGGCCATGGCGCGCAGCGCGACGACGGTCTTGCCCGCGCCGACCTCGCCCTGCAGCAGCCGGTGCATGGGCTGCTCGCGGGCCAGCTCGGCGGCGAGCTCCTCCCCCACCTCGCGCTGGCCGTCGGTGAGCGCGAAGGGCAGGGCAGCGTCGACGGCGTCCAGCAGGCCCCCGGGGCGTCGCGGGCGGGCGATCCCGGGCTCCAGCGCGGCGGCGCGGCGGCGGGCGGCGAGGGTCAGCTGGAGGGTGAGCGCCTCGTCCCACTTGAGCCGGTGCCCGGCCCGCTCGGCGTCCTCGTCGGAGGTGGGCCGGTGGATGTCGAGCAGCGCGGCCGCCAGGCTGGGCAGCCCGTGGCGGGCGCGCAGCTCCTCGGGCAGCGGGTCGTCGACGAAACCGAAGCCGCCGGAGGCGTCGAGCAGCAGCCGGACCGACTTCTGGATGACCCAGCTGGAGACGTCCCTGCTCGCCGGGTAGATCGGGATGAGCGCGCGGGCCCAGTCCGTGTCGTCGTCCCCGGTGATGAGGTGGCAGTCCGGATGGGCGAACTGCTTGCTCCTGCGGTACTCGCCGACGGTGCCGGCGAACAACCCCCAGGCCCCCTCCCGCAGGTTCGCGTGCCTGCGGTTGAAGAAGACCAGCTGCATCGAGCCGGCGCCGTCGCCCACGGTGACCTCGGTGAGAGTGCCCGGGCGGTTGCGCATCTTCCGCGTGGCCACCTTGCGCACCTGGGCCAGCACGGTCACCCGGTCCCCGACCTGGAGGTCGTCGAGGCGGGTCATCTCCCCGCGCTTGGCGTACCGGCGCGGATAGTGCCGCAGCAGGTCGCGCACCGTGTACAGCTCGAGCTGCTCGGCCATCGCCTTGGCGGTCTTGGCACCGAGCACCCGGTCCAGCCGGGTGGCCATCTCGACGGCCACTACTCCACCCCCACCTGCAGCCGGACCCCCTCGGGTGCGCCGTCGTAGCGGGCCACCTCGACGGTCGGGTGCACGACTGCCAGATGCGCGCAGGCGGCGTCGGCGAGGACGGTGTCGGAGCCGGCGACGACGGTGACCAGCTCCCCGCCGGCGGACAGCAGGCGGTCGAGCAGCTCGCAGGCGACCGCGGCCGGCTCCCCGCCGACGAGCAGGACGTCGCCCTCCGCCGAGCCCAGCACGTCACCGGGCGCGCACCGGCCGGCGCTGGTCAGCGCCTCGTGCTCGGCGACGGTGACCTCTGCCCAGCGGGTGGCCGCGGCCGCCTCGGCCATGGTGACGATGTCGTCGCCGAAGCGCCGGGAGGGGTCGGC
The DNA here is from genome assembly GCF_900143215.1 of Geodermatophilus obscurus. GTDB lineage: Bacteria > Actinomycetota > Actinomycetes > Mycobacteriales > Geodermatophilaceae > Geodermatophilus > Geodermatophilus obscurus_A. The sequence continues at coordinate 48,520 of NZ_FRDM01000016.1, forward strand.
GACGGCGAGCGCCGCGAGGCCCTGCACCGGCGAGCGGGTGGGGACGACGGCGACGTCACGCCCCTCCTCGCGGGCGCGCTCGGCGGCGCGGGAGGCCAGGGCGGTGAGTGTCGGGTCGTTGGGCAGCACGACGACGCCCGCCGCGCCGGACCCCAGGACCGCGGCGAGCACGTCGTCCTCGGCCACGCCGCCCGGCCCGCAGGGGACGACGGTGGCGCCCTCGGTGGTGAACAGCTCGGCGAGCCCGCCGTCCGGGACGATCGCGACGACCGCGCGCGCACCGGGCGCCGGCGCCGGGGCCCGCACCGGGGCCAGGGGGGTCACCGAGATGCGGTGCGGCCGGCCGGCCTCGATGCCCGCCTCGATGGCCGCGCCGACGTCGCTGACGTGCACGTGCACGTTCCACTCGCGCCCGCCGGGGGTGTCGACGCCGACGACCACCAGGCTGTCGCCGAGAGCGGCCAGCCGGTCCTGCAGCTGCGCCACGGCGGCCTCGTCGCTGTCGGCGAGCAGGTACTGCACCTCGCTGCCCGGACCGGCGGGCGGCTGGTGGGGCAGGTCGCCGGTGTCGGATCCGTGGTGGTGCCCGGCGTGCGGACCCCGTCCGGCCCGGCGGACCAGGGCTGGGCGGTCGGGCTCGACACCGGTCACGGTGGTCACCAGAGCATCGAGGACCAGGCACAGACCCGCTCCCCCGGCGTCGACCACGCCCGCGTCGCGCAACACGGCCAGCTGTCCCGGCGTCGCCTCGAGGGCGGCACGGGCGCCGTCGGCCGCGGCCCGCACGACCTCACCCAGGGCGGTGTGGCCGCCGGCGACCGCGGCGACCGCCCCCTCACCGCCGGCCCGCGCCACCGTGAGGAAGGTCCCCTCCTCCGGGTCGGCGACGGCGCCGTAGGCGGTGTCGGCGGCCTTCTGCAGCGCGGCGGCGAAGGTGGGCCCGTCGGCCGCGGGCTGGCCCGCCAGCTGGTCGGCCAGTCCCCGCCACAGCTGGGCGAGGATGGTGCCGGAGTTGCCGCGGGCGCCCAGCACCGCGCCGCGCGCCACGAGCGCCCAGGCCGGCTCGGCCCGGTCGCGGCCGGCCTCGTCGAGCGTGTCCAGGGCGGCCTCGGCGGTGGCCAGCAGGTTGGTGCCGGTGTCGCCGTCGGGCACCGGGAAGACGTTGAGGTCGTCCAGGCGGCCCCGGGCCGCGGACAGCGCGGCGACCGCGGCCCGGCACCACTGGCCGACCGCGGCGTCGTCGAGCGCCGGCAGCACGGCCGGAGGGTACCCACGCGGACCGACGACGCCGGGCGCGCGACGGGGCCCGGGCTCGCTGCCGCCGCCCTCCGCGACGTCTCCGCCGGGGAGCGGTTAGACTCTCCGTTGGTCTGTGTGCGGGCGCGTCGGCGTGCCGCCGTCCGTAAAGCGAATCTCTGGGAGTGATCCACCGTGGCTGCCGTGTGCGATGTCTGTGGCAAGGGGCCCGGTTTCGGTATGTCGGTGTCGCACTCGCACCGCCGCACGCCGCGCCGTTGGAACCCGAACATCCAGTCCGTGCGGGCGCTCGTCGCCCCGGGCAACCGTCGCCGCATCAACGCCTGCACCTCGTGCATCCGCGCCGGCAAGGTCGTGCGCGCCTGAAAGAGGACCCCGTCCTCCCCGCCACTCGCGAGCTCGCGGCGGGACCCTGCAGGGGGCCGATCGCCATGCGGAGCCCGGAGGTCCTCGGACCTCCGGGCTCCGACGCGTCCGGGCCGCTCCCGTCGGAGCACTCAGCCGATGCCGCGGGCGCGGGCGGCCTCGACCACGAGATCGACGACCGTCTGCAGCGGCAGGGCCGTGCTGTCGATCACCAGGTGGTAGCTGCGCGGCGAGGTCGCGTCGACGCGGTACGACCGCCGCACGTACCCCTCCCGCGCCGCGTCGTTGGCCCGCAGCTCGCGCCGCACCTCGTCGCGCGGGCGTCCGGTGCGCACCACCACCGCGTCGAGCCGCCGCTCCTCGGGGCCGTCGAGGCGGACGTGCAGCGTGCCGGGCCGGTCGCCGAGCACCAGCGCGGCGGCGCGGCCGAGGACGACCCCGCCCGGGCCGTCGGCGATCTCGCGCACCACCCGCTCGGTCTGCAGCCGGAAGGTCCGCTCGTCGAGCTGCTCGGTCACCGGGACGACGCCGCCCATCGGGTCGGGCATGCTGCCGAGCGAGGCGACGATCCGCCACAGCCCGCGGGCGACGGTCTCGTCGTTGGCCTCGGCCTCGGCCAGCGGGATGCCCAGCCGGCCGGCCACCTGCGCGGGGATGGCCCGGTCGTGGAAGAGCAGGCCCAGGTGCGCGGCCACGGCCGGACCGACCTGGTCACCGCCCGAGCCGTAGGAGGCCGAGATGGTCACCACACCGGCTCCGCTCACCGTTCCTCCTCACCGTCCAGCCGCTTGCCCAGGAACACCGCCCCGGGCAGGCCGGCGTACACGCCGTACCCGGGTGCAGAGGTGTAGCCGAGGGCGGCGTACAGCGCCAGCGCCTCGGGCTGCCGGGACCCGGAGTTGAGCACCACCGACCGGGCGCCGGCCGCGGCCGCGCTCTCCTCGAGCGCGGCCATGAGCAGCTGCGCCAGACCCTGCCGGCGGAACTCCGGGGCCACGTACACGCGCTTGACCTCGGCCACGCCGGGCTCGTGCGCCCGCCAGCCGCCGCACCCGGCGGGGACGCCGTCCACCTCGGCGACGAGGAACAGCCCGGCCGGCGGAGTGAACTCGGCCGGGTCGACGACCGCCTCGTCGGGACCGCCGTAGCGGGCCACGTACTCCTGCTGCACGCGGGCCACCAGTTCCCCGGCGAGCAGGTCGTCGTAGGCCACGGCGCGCAGCGTGACCGGGCGGCCGTCGGCCAGCCGGGCCTCAGCGGAAGTGCGCATGCCCGGTCCCCTCCGCCCCGACGGCCGCGGCCGCCGCCTCGGCCGGTTCGCCGTCGACCCGCACGCCAGGGTCCCCCGCGCGCACCGTGCCGATCGTCGCCCAACCCTCCGGCAGGCCGGAGCCGGCCGGGAAGGTCGCCAGCAGCGCGTGGTCCTCCCCACCGGTCAGCACCCAGGCCATCGGGTCCCCGCCGAGGGCGGCCGCCACCTGCTGCAGCGGGCCGGGCAGCTCCAGGGTGGCCCGGACCAGCGCCGCCCGGTCGACGTCGACGAGCACGCCGCTCTCCTCGGCCAGGTGCCCGGCGTCGGCGAGCAGCCCGTCACTGACGTCGCACATCGCCGTCGCACCGGCGTCGGCCGCGGCCGGCCCGGCGGCGTAGGGCGGCGTGGGGCGCCGGTGCGCGGCCACCGCCGCGGCCGGGCTGGTGAACCCGCGCCGCAGCACGGCGAGGCCGCACGCCGACCAGCCCAGCCGGCCGGCCAGGGCGAGCACGTCGCCCGGCCGGGCACCCGAGCGCAGCACCGGCGCCCGGCCCTCCAGGTCGCCCAGCGCGGTCACCGACAGGACGACGGCGCCGCTGTCGGGGGCCGACGACACCGTGTCGCCGCCGACGACGGCCGCGCCCAGCGGCGCGCACTCCTCGGCCAGGCCGGCGGCCACGCCCTCCAGCCACGTCGTCGGGGTGTCCGGCGGGCAGGCCAGCCCGACCAGCAGCGCGGTCGTCACCGCGCCCATCGCGGCCACGTCGGCGAGGTTGGCCGCGGCCGCCTTGTGCCCGACGTCCTCGGCCGAGGACCAGTCGCGGCGGAAGTGCCGGCCCTCGACGAGGACGTCGGTGGTGGCGACCACGCGGCCGTCGGGGGCGCGCAGCACGGCGGCGTCGTCACCGGGTCCGACGTCGGCGACCCGGGCCGCACCGGAGCGCGCGAGCACGCGGGCGATCACGCCGAACTCGCCGACCACGCGCACGCTGTCGGCCGGGTCGTCCCGCGGGACCAGCGGGCGGGGACGAGTCACCGGTTCCTCCAGCCTGCTGGGGTAGGTTGCCGAACTGTCCGCCCACCGGTGCGGACGCCGCACCGGCAGCGCCGCCCGAGGAAAGGTCTCCAGTGGTCCACGCCTACATCCTCATCCAGACCGAAGTCGGCAAGGCCGCCCAGGTGGCGTCGAGCATCAGCGAGATCTCCGGTGTCACCAAGGCCGAGGACGTCACGGGTCCCTACGACGTGATCGTGCGGGCCGAGGCCGAGACCGTCGACGAGCTCGGCCGGCTGGTCGTCGCCCGGGTGCAGTCGGTCGACGGCATCACCCGCACGCTGACCTGCCCCGTCGTCAACATCTGAGCGCCCTGACCGAGGACCCCGCCCCGGATCCCGGGGAGCCGTCGCCGCAGCCGTCCCGGCCGGACGACCCGCTGCGCCGCGTCGCGCTCGTCGTCACCGCCGTGGTCCTGCCGCTGGTGGTCGTGCTGCTGGTGCTCACCCGCGTCGTCGGTGGGGACGACGACGGCGGCGCCGGGGACGACGCGGTCGCCGACGTCGGGGGGACGCCGGCCCCCGGGCGGGCCGACCTGCCGCCGCTGCCGGTGGCGGTGCCCCCGGTGACCCCGGAGGCCGACGCCGCCTGCCCGGCGCTCATGGGCGCGCTCCCCCTCGAGCTGGCCGGCGAGCCGTCCCGCCCGGTGCAGTCCGACAGCCCCTACGCCTACGCCTGGGGCGAGCCGCCGGTCGTGCTGGTCTGCGGCGTCGAGCGGCCGGCCGCGCTGGAGCCGACGTCCCCGCTGATCCAGGTCAACGGCGTCGACTGGCTGGTGGACACCAGCGACCCCGACAGCATCGCGTGGACCGCCGTCGACCGGCCGGTGTACGTGCGGGTGACCGTCTCCGCCGACACCGACAGCGCGCCGGTGACCGCGCTCGGCCCGGTCATCGGCGCCACCCTCCCCGTGCAGCCGGTCGACGCCGGCGGCTGAACGGCCCCGTCCCGAGGCTCGCGCCGAGCGTGCGAGGCGGGAGGAGGTCGGGGTCCTTCCACTGCCCCCGCCACTCGCGAGCTCGCGGCGGGCCCCTGCAGGAGGGCCGCGGCGCTCGTCAGGCCGGCAGCCGGTCCAGCTGGGCCACCACCACGGCCCGCACCTCCTCGGTCACCGAGTCCAGCGACCCGCCGACCGCGGTGACCGCGATGCTGAACACCCCCCGCGCACACCAGGCGAACGCCGCCGGGGAGGCCACCCCGGCCGCCGGGGCACCCTCGGCGAGCTGCAGCAGCCGGCAGCCGTCGGGCAGGACCGGCGGTTCCTCGCGCAGCAGGCCGCCGTAGACGTCGCCGTCGTGCTCGGCCACGTCCCGGGTGAAGGCCGCGGCGCCGTCGGGCGTCTCGAACTGGTGGGTGAAGACGGTGGTCAGCGGACCCGCCCCGGACCCCCAGTAGCGCTCCCAGCCGAACCGGTAGCCGTAGTCGCGCAGCACCTCGCGCTCACGGGCCGGATCCTCGGCGTAGCCGGCGACGTCCTCCACCGACTTCTCCCCCGCCGGCGGTGACAGGGCGTCGTCGGGGACCCGCGGCAGGCCGGACGGCACGGCGGGGACGACCAGCTCCTCGAGCTCCCCGGAGGTGCTCGGCGTCGCCGCGGCGGGTGCGGCGGACGCCCCGCCGTCGGACGGGGGCGCGCAGCCCGGCAGCAGGGCCAGCAGCAGCACCAGGCTGCCGTGCCGGGCGACCGCCGGCGGGCTCACGCCCGGGTGCCGTCCAGCGTCGCCTCGGCAGCCGGTCGGGCGGCCAGGGCGACCTCGACGAGCCGGTCCACGAGCGCGGCGAAGTCGACGCCGGTCGCCGCCCACATCCGCGGGTACATCGAGATCGGGGTGAAGCCGGGCATGGTGTTGACCTCGTTGACCACGAGCCGGTCGGCGCCGTCCGCGCCGGTGCCGAGGAAGAAGTCGACCCGCGCCAGGCCGCGGCAGTCCAGCGCCAGGAACGCCGTGCGCGCGGTGTCCTGCACCAGCCGGGTCTGCTCCGGGGTGAGATCGGCGGGCACGTCGAAGTCGACCGCGTCGTCGAGGTACTTGGCGGCGAAGTCGTACCACTCGGTGCCCGGGCGCAACCGGATCTCGGCCGGCAGGCTGGCCTGCGGGGGGCCGTCCGGCCGGGCGAGCACGCCGCACTCCACCTCCCGTCCGGGGACGGCGGCCTCCACGATCACCTTGGGGTCCACCGCGGCGGCGGTCGCCACGGCCTCGGGCAACTGCGCCCAGTCGGTCACCTTGGTGATCCCGATGCTGGACCCGGCGCGGCAGGGCTTCACGAACACCGGCAGGCCCAGCCGCTCGCGGGCGGCGTCGTCGAGCACGCCGGGATCGGCCGACACCGCGCCCGACGCGTCCCGCAGCACGACGTGGGCACCCTGCGGCAGCCCGGCGGCCGCCAGCAGCTTCTTGGTGAACTCCTTGTCCATCGACGCCGCGCTGGCGAAGACGCCCGAGCCCACGTACGGGATGCCGCTCATCTCCAGCAGGCCCTGGATGGTGCCGTCCTCGCCGTACGCGCCGTGCAGCACCGGGAAGACGACGTCAACCTCGGTCAGCGCGGAGGCCATGCCGGCGGTCGGCTCGAGGACGGCCAGCCCCCGTCCCCCCGGGTCGCCCACCAGCGAGACCGCCGTCCCGCCCGTGACCTCCGGCAGCTCCCCGTCGGCGATCGCCAGGCGCTGCGCCGGGTCGGCGAGCACCCAGCGGCCGTCGCGGGCGATGCCGACGGGGACGACGTCGTACCGGTCGGGGTCCAGCGCCGCGAGGACGGCCCCGGCGGAGACGCAGGAGATGGAGTGTTCCGCGCTGCGGCCGCCGAAGACGACCGCGATCCGCAGCTTGCCCGCCTGTCCGCTCATCGCGGCCGACCCTAGTGGAGGCCGCCCGACGGGCCCGGACGACGGGCGGTGAACCGCGCCGCCGCACCCGTGGTGTGGGAACCTCGTCGTCGATGCGCGAGAACCTGGCCGTCCCGCCCGGCGGGAGCCTCCCGGGGACGGCGGCCGACGACGTCGTCCCGCCGTCCTTCCCGCGTGGGCTGCGGCTGGCCGGAGCCGCCGTGCACCTCTACACCGCCAGCGGCACGGTGCTGGCGCTGCTCATCGTGCTCGCCGCGTTCGACGGCGACGCGGTGGCCGCGCTCTGGCTGGGCCTGATCGCCCTCGTCGTGGACGGCACCGACGGGATGCTCGCCCGCCGGATGCGGGTCAAGGAGACGATCCCCTGGTTCGACGGGGCCCGGCTCGACGACATCGTCGACTACCTGACCTACGCCTTCGCCCCCGTCGTGCTGTTGTGGACCACCGGGTCGCTGCCCGACGGCGTGCTCGGGTGGGTCGTGGCCGCGCTGCCGCTGCTGGCCTCCAGCTACCAGTTCTGCCGGGTGGACGCGAAGACCGACGACCACACGTTCCTGGGCTTCCCCAGCTACTGGAACGTCGTCGCCTTCTACGCGATCGTCCTGGACCTCGGGCCGGGCGCGATCGCGGCGGTGCTGGTGGTCTGCTCGGTCCTGGTCTTCGTGCCGGTCCGCTACCTGTACCCCTCGCGCACCCAGGCGCTGCGGGCGCTGAGCCTGGCGCTGACGGTGGTCTGGCTGGTCAGCTACGCCGTCCTGCTGGTGCAGGTGCCCGACCCGCACCCGGTCGTGGTGGCGTTGTCGCTGGCCTACCTCGTCTACTACGTCGCGGTGAGCCTCTGGCTGACCGCGCGGGCGGCCCGCCGCCGGCGCGGGGAGCCGGCCACCACGGGTTGACGAGGGACTCCTCGGCAGGGGCCGGCGGGACCGGGGACGCGCCTGGGCGCTACCGGACGTCGAGGGCGGCATCCAGCGCGGCGGTGAGGTCGGCGACCAGGTCGGCGGTGTCCTCGATGCCGCAGGAGAGCCGCACGAACCCCTCCGGAACGGCGTCACCACCCCACTGCGCCCGCCGGTCGACGGTGCTGTGCACCCCGCCGAAACTGGTGGCCGCCGTCCAGAGCCGGCCGGCCGCCAGCAGCCGCGCGACCGCCGCCTCGTCGGGCAGCTCGGCGGAGACGATCCCGTTCGGCCGCAGCATCTGCCGGGCGGCGAGGTCGTGGGAGGGGTCCTCGGGCCGCCACGGCCAACGGACGCCGTTCACCGCCGGATGCGCGGCGAGCAGGTCGGCGACCGCCGCCGCGGTGGTCGCCTGCCGGGCCAGCCGCAGGTCCAGGGTGCTCATGGAGCGGTGCCCGAGCCACGCCTCGAAGGGTCCGGGCGTGCCGCCGGTGTGGTCGCGATGGGACTTCAGGCGCGCGTACAGCGCCTCGTCGGTGGTGCTGACGTGGCCGAGCAGCAGGTCGCTGTGCCCGGTGAGCGCCTTGGTGTCGCTGCCGACGGTGAGGTCGGCGCCGAGCTCCAGCGGCCGCTGGCCCAGGGGTGTGGCGGTGGTGTTGTCGACGGCGAGCACCGCTCCGGCGGCGCGGGTGGCGCGGGCGACGGCGGCGACGTCGCAGACGTCGAGCAGCGGGTTGCTCGGCGTCTCGAGCAGCACCAGCGCGGCGCCCTCGAGGTCGCCGCGCGCCGCGACCGCACCGATCTCCGGGGTGGGCACGTACTCGACGGTCACGCCGTAGCGCTCGAGCTCGTCGCGGGCGAGCAGCCGGGTCGCGTAGTAGCCGTCCGACGGCAGCACCACGCGGTCGCCGGCGCGCACGACGGCCAGCACCGCCGCGCTGATCGCGGCCATGCCGGTGGCGAAGGACAGGCACCGGCCGCCGTCGAGCTCGCCGACCGCCGCCTCGAAGACCCGCAGCGTCGGGTGCTCGGTGCGCGCGTAGGCGTCGGCGCCGTCCGCGCGGGGCGGGCGGTCACCCAGGTGGTACGGGGCGGCGAACACCGGCGAGGGCCGCAGCGGCGCACCCGGCACGGGCGCCTCCTCACCGGCCCGGACCGACCGGGTGCCGTCGCCCCACGTCCCGTCGCTCACTCCGGCTTCGCTTCCCGGGACATGATCTCCTTCACCATCTGGGTCACGGGGACGCCGTCGTGGCACACCCGGACGACCGCCTCGGTGAGCGGCATGTCGACCCCGTGCGCCCGCGCCAGGTCCAGCACCGACCGGCAGCTCTTGACCCCCTCGGCCACCTGCCGGGTGCTCTGCTGCACCTCCTCGATGGACATGCCGCGCCCCAGCCGCTCCCCGAACGTCCGGTTGCGCGACAGCGGGGAGCTGCAGGTGGCCACCAGGTCGCCCAGGCCGGCGAGCCCGGCGAAGGTGGTCGGCTCGGCGCCGAGGGCGGCGCCGAGCCGGGCGGTCTCGGCGAGGCCGCGGGTGATGAGCGAGGCGCGGGTGTTGTCGCCGAAGCCCATGCCCTCGGTGATGCCGCAGGCCAGCGCGATGACGTTCTTCACCGCGCCGCCGAGCTCGCAGCCCACCAGGTCCTGGTTGGTGTACGGCCGGAAGTAGGGGGTGTGGCACGCCGCCTGCACCTGCGCCGCGCGGTCGTGGTCGGTACAGGCCACCACGGTGGCGGCCGGCTGCTCCTCGGCGATCTCGCGCGCCAGATTCGGGCCCGACAGCGCGGCGACCCGGTCGGGGCCGGCGCCGGTGACCTCGCAGATCACCTGGCTCATCCGCTTGGTGCTGCCCAGCTCGATGCCCTTCATCAGCGAGAGCAGGACCGCGTCGGCCGGCAGCAGCGGCGCCCACTCGGTGAGGTTGTCCCGCAGCGACTGGGAGGGGACGGCGAGCACCACGATGTCGGCGTCGGCGAGGGCCTCGGCGGCGTCCGCGGTGGCACGCAGCCGGTCGGGCAGCCGGATGCCGGGCAGGTACTCGGCGTTCTCGCGCGTCTCGCCGATCGCGTGCGCCAGCTCCGGACGGCGGGCGTGCAGCAGCACCGAGCAGCCGGCGTCGGCGAGCACCTTGGCGAACGTGGTCCCCCAGGAGCCGGCACCCAGGACGGCGACCCGGGGGCCCGTGCCCTCGAGCGGGTTCACGCGGCGCTCCCCGGCAGGTCGCCGGGCAGCGCTCGCCGTGGGTGCGGGGTGGTCGTGGGGGGTGCCGGCTCCCCGCGGAGCTCGGCCAGCTGGTCGCGCACGCAGGCCATCATGCGGGCGGTCACCTCGCGCAGCAGCTCCCCGCTCATCGGCCGGCCCGCGCGCACCTGCGCCCGCAGGTCGGTGAGGTCCAGCGGCTCGCCGACCAGGTAGTCGGCGGGCGCGCGCAGCCGCAGGTGCAGCCGCTTGGCGTGGTAGTCGTGCACCCGCTGCGGTCCCCACTGGGCCACCGGCAGGACGACGGCGTCGGTGCTCAGCGCCAGGCGCGCCACCCCGGTGCGGGCCTCCATCGGCCACCAGTCGGGGTCCCGGGTGACCGACCCCTCCGGGTAGACCACCACGACGTTGCCGGCGGCGAGGTCCGCCTCGGCGGCCGCCAGTGCGGCGCGGGCCTCGGCCCGGCCGCGGGCCACCGGGATCTGCCCGGCGGCGCGCAGGATCCGCCCGGCCGCCCCCGCGAAGACCCCCTCCTTGGCCAGGAAGTGCGGAACGCGGCCGCAGTCCCAGACCAGCCGGGCGCACGCCAGCGGGTCGAGCACCGACACGTGGTTGGCCACCACCAGCACCGGGCCGGTGCTGGGGAAGCGCTCGGCGTGCCGGTACCGCATCCGGAACAGCAGCGCGGTGACCGGGTAGATCACCGCGACGCAGAACGCCAGGGCCGGCGGCAGCGGCCTGCGGGTGCGCCACCGGGACGGCGGGGTTCCGGCACGGCGCGACACCCCGGCGTCCGAGGACCCCTGCTGCGTCACCGGTTCCTCCCCTCGTGACCGCCCGGCCATGCCCGGCCGGGACGTCGTGGGACCCATGATCGGCCCTGCACCGGTTCCCCGGGCGCACCGGGTCCGGCCGTCCGGTCCGCATCGCCGCAGGTGTGCTCACATTGTGGTCGTGCGCGCGTGGTCGGTCGTCGTCCCGGCGAAGCGGCTGCCGCTGGCCAAGACCCGGCTCACGCCGCTGCCCGAGGGCCTGGACGGCCCGCCGGACGCGCACGACCGGCTGGTCCTGGCGCTGCTCGCCGACACCGTCGCCGCGGCGCTGGCCTCGCCCGCCGTCGCCGGCGTCCTGGTCGTCACCGACGACCCCGCGGCCGCCGCGGAGGTCACCCGGCTGGGTGCCCGCACGGCCCCCGACGAGCCCGACCGCGGTCTCAACCCGGCCCTCGAGCACGGCGCCCGGGCCACCGGGGGGACGGCGGTGGCGGCGCTCGCCTCGGATCTGCCGGCCCTGCGCCCGGAGGAGCTGACCGCCGCCCTCGCCGCGGCGGAGGCCGCGCCGCGCTGCTTCGTCCCCGACGCACAGGGCACCGGGACGACGCTGCTCACCGCCGCCGGCACCGACCTACGCCCCGCCTTCGGGACCGGGTCGGCGCAGCGGCACGCAGCCGGCGGCGCCGTTCCGCTGACCGGCGACTGGCCGGGGCTGGAGCGGGACGTCGACACGCCTGGCGACCTGCGCGCCGTCCTCGCGCTCGGCGTCGGGCCGCACACCGCGGCACTGCTCGGCGGGGCGGCCCGGCCCCTCGGCTGACCTGCTGCCCACCGCCCGCCGGCCACCGGACTGCGGCACCATGAGCCCGTGCCCCCGACCAGACCCGGCGCCCCCGCCGACCGGTACATCAACCGCGAGCTGTCGTGGCTGGACTTCAACTCCCGTGTGCTCGAGCTGGCGGAGGACGACTCCCTGCCGCTGCTGGAGCGGGTCAAGTTCCTGGCGATCTTCGCCGGCAACCTCGACGAGTTCTACATGGTCCGCATCGCCGGTCTGAAGCGCCGGCAGAGCACCGGCCTGACGGTCCGCTCGCCCGACGGGCTGACCATCCGCGAGCAGCTGGCGCAGGTCACCGAGCGGACCCGCGACCTGGTGCACCGGCACGCCGACGTCTTCACCAAGGACATCAGCCCGCGACTGGAGGAGTCCGGGATCCGCATCGTGCACTGGGGCGAGCTGGCCGACGACGAGGCCAAGCGGCTGCGGGACTACTTCCGCGACCAGGTGTTCCCGGTGCTGACCCCGCTGGCGGTCGACCCGGCGCACCCCTTCCCCTACATCAGCGGCCTGTCGCTGAACCTCGCCGTCCAGGTGCGCGACCCCGACACCGGCGCCCCGCGCTTCGCCCGGCTCAAGGTGCCCAACAACGTGCCGCGGTTCGTGTCCGTGGGGGCGGGCGGAACGGTCGACCCGGCCTCGGGTGCGACGTTCCTGCCCCTCGAGGACCTCATCGCGGCACACCTGCCGCAGCTGTTCCCGGGCCTCCACGTCATCGGCCACCACCTGTTCCGGGTCACCCGCAACGCCGACCTGGAGGTCGAGGAGGACCGCGACGAGGACCTGCTGCAGGCCCTCGAACGGGAACTGGCCCGCCGCCGCTTCGGGCCGGCGGTGCGGCTGGAGGTCGCCGAGCCGATGGACCCGGCGGTCCTCGACGTGCTGGTCAGCGAGCTGGAGGTCGGCAGGTCCGACGTCGTCCACGTGCCCGGGCTGCTCGACCTCGCCGCGCTGTGGGAGCTCTACGGGCTCGACCGCCCCGAGCTCAAGGACGAGCCGTTCGTGCCGGCCACCCACCCGCGCCTCTCCGAGGGCGAGACGCCCAAGAGCGTGTTCGCCACGCTGCGGGAGGGCGACGTGCTCGTCCACCACCCGTACCACTCGTTCGCGACCAGCGTGCAGCGCTTCATCGAGCAGGCCGCCGCCGACCCGGACGTGCTGGCGATCAAGCAGACCCTGTACCGGACCTCGGGTGACTCGCCGATCGTCAACGCGCTCATCGACGCCGCCGAAGCCGGCAAGCAGGTCGTCGTCCTCGTGGAGATCAAGGCGCGCTTCGACGAGGAGGCCAACATCAGCTGGGCCCGGTCGCTGGAGCGGGCCGGCTGCCACGTCGTCTACGGGCTGGTGGGGCTCAAGACCCACTGCAAGACGGCGCTGGTGGTGCGCCGGGAGCACGGCGTGATCCGCCGCTACTGCCACATCGGCACCGGCAACTACAACCCCAAGACCGCCCGGCTCTACGAGGACCTCGGCATCCTGACCGCCGACCCGCGGGTGGGCGCCGACCTCACCGATCTGTTCAACACCCTCACCGGCTACTCGCGGCAGACGACCTACCGCCGGCTGATGGTGGCGCCGCACGGCATCCGCCCCGGGCTGGTGGAGAAGATCCGGCGGGAGGCCCGCCACGCCCGCGAGGGCCGGCCCGCCGGCATCCGCATCAAGGTGAACTCGCTGGTCGACGAGGAGCTCATCGACGCGCTGTACGAGGCGTCGTCGGCCGGGGTGCCGGTGGAGCTGCTCATCCGCGGCATCTGCTCGCTGCGTCCCGGCGTCCCGGATCTGTCGGAGCACGTGCGGGTGCGCTCCATCGTCGGCCGCTTCCTGGAGCACTCACGGGCGATGTGGTTCGCCAACGGCGGCGAGGGTGAGTGGTGGCTCGGCAGCGCCGACCTCATGCACCGCAACCTCGACCGGCGCGTCGAGGTGCTGCTGCGGGTGTGCGACGACACCGCCGCGCGCCAGCTGCAGGACGTCTTCGACGCCGCGATGGCCGACGGCGTGCGCTGCTGGGAGCTGGGCAGCGACGGCGCGTGGACGCGCACCGGCGAGTGCGACTACCAGGCCGAGCTCATGGCGGCGGCGGTCGACCATGCCGGCTGAGGAGAGCCGCCCCGTCCGCGCGGCCGGCGGCGCCCTGTGGCGCCCGGCCGCCGGCGGCGGCGTGGAGACGGCGCTGGTGCACCGTCCGCGCTACGACGACTGGTCGCTGCCCAAGGGCAAGCCGGACGAGGGCGAGCACCTGCTGCAGACGGCGGTGCGCGAGGTCGCCGAGGAGACCGGTCTGCAGGTCGTCGTCGGCCGGCGCAGCGTGCGCACCGAGTACGAGGTGCCGGAGGGCCCCAAGCGGGTCGACTACTGGCTGATGCGCGTGGTCGGCGGGGAGTTCGTGCCCAACGACGAGGTCGACCAGCTGCGCTGGCTGCCGGTCGACGAGGCCTGCGCAGTGGTCACCCACGCGCACGACCGCGCCGTGCTGGCCGACCTGGCGCGCACCGACGTCCCGCGGGAGCCCGCGCTGCTGCTGGTCCGGCACGCCAAGGCCGGCAGCAAGTCGGACTGGAACGGGCCCGACGAGCTGCGGCCGCTGGACGGCAGGGGTCGCCGGCAGGCCGGGCAGCTGGCCTCGGTGCTGCCGCTGTTCCGCCCGGTCGAGCTGCTGAGCGCCGAGCGGGTCCGCTGCCGGGAGACGCTCGAGCCACTGGCCGAGCGGCTGGCCTGCGCCGTCCACCCGTTGCGCGAGCTGGGCGAGGAGGAGTACGCCGCCGATCCGCAGGCGGCCCTGGCCGTCGTCGACCGGCTCCTCGCGCCGCGCGACCGGCCCGGCGTGACCGTCGTCTGCAGCCAGGGCGGAGCGATCCCGTCGGTGCTCGCATCCCTGGGCGTCCGCGTCGCGGGCACCTCCGGAGCGCTGTTCCCGCCGGCGGCGAAGGGCAGCACCTGGGTGCTGACCGGCCGGCCGGGGGCGCTGGCCGCCGATTACTACCGCGACTTCTCGGCCGACACCGAGGACCCAGCCTCCACCCGCCTGCGCTGAGGAAGGACACCATGATCAGGTCACCTGATCATGGTGTGTCCTCCCCCACGTCCCACGGTGAGGGAGGACACCGGGTGATCAGGTCACCTGATCACCGCGGAGCGCCGTCAGGCGGGGAGGGCGGGCAGGGCCTTCGGCAGCCAGGCCGGACGGCGGGCCTCGAAGGCCTCGATGTCGGCCAGGTGCCGCTCGGTGAGCCCGACGTCGTCGAGGCCCTCCAGCAGCCGCCAGCGGGTGTAGCCGTCGATCTCGAACGGCACGCTGTGCCCGCCGTAGGTGACCTGCTTCTCCTGCAGGTCGACGGTCACCTGCGTGGTGGGGACGGCCTCCACCGCCGCCCACAGGGCCTCGACCTCGGCCTGCGGCAGGACGACGGTGAGCAGCCCGGACTTCGTCGAGTTGTTCTTGAAGATGTCGGCGAACCGCGAGCTGATGACCACGCGGAACCCGCCGTCGAGCAGCGCCCAGCAGGCGTGCTCGCGGGAGGAGCCGGTGCCGAAGTCGGGACCGGCCACGAGGATCGACGCGTCGGCGTACTGCGGTTGGTTGAGCACGAAGTCCGGCTCGTTCCTGCGCCAGGCGACGAACAGGCCGTCCTCGAAACCGGTGCGGGTGATCCGCTTCAGGTACTCCGCCGGGATGATCTGGTCGGTGTCGACGGCGCTGCGGCGCAGCGGGGCGGCCGTGCCGGTGTGCGTGGTGAAGGCGTCCATGGCTCTCGGGGCTCCAGTGCGGGTCAGACGGCGGCCGGGACGGGGGCGTCGGCCAGGTCGGCGGGGGCGGTCAGCCGCCCGGTCAGCGCGGTGGCCGCGGCGACGGACGGCGACACCAGGTGGGTGCGCCCGCCCTTGCCCTGCCGGCCCTGGAAGTTGCGGTTGCTGGTCGAGGCCGACCGCTCCCCCGGCTGGAGCTGGTCGGGGTTCATGCCCAGGCACATCGAGCACCCGGCGCCCCGCCACTCGGCACCGGCCTCGGTGAACACCTGGTCCAGGCCCTCCGCCTCGGCCTGCAGCTTGACGCCGACCGACCCGGGGACGACGAGCATCCGGGTGTGCGGGTCGATGTGCTTGCCGCGCAGCAGCTCGGCGGCGATCCGCAGGTCCTCGATCCGGCCGTTGGTGCACGAACCGAGGAAGACGGTGTCCACCTCGATCTCGCGCAGCGGCGTGCCCGGGGTCAGCCCCATGTAGGCCAGTGCCTGCTCGGCGGACCGGCGCTCGTCCTCGTCGGCCATGGTCGCCGGGTCCGGCACCGAGCCGGCGATCGGCAGGCCCTGCCCCGGGTTGGTGCCCCAGGTGACGAACGGCGTGAGCTCGGCGGCCTCGAGGACGACCTCGGTGTCGAAGACGGCGTCCTCGTCGGTGCGCAGCGTCTGCCAGTACTCGACGGCGGCGTCCCAGTCGGCGCCCTGCGGGGCGTGCGGGCGGCCCTGCAGGAAGTCGAAGGTGGTCTCGTCCGGGGCGATCAGCCCGGCGCGGGCACCGGCCTCGATCGACATGTTGCAGATCGTCATCCGGGCCTCCATCGACAGCGCCTCGATGGCGCTGCCGCGGTACTCGATGACGTGGCCGGCGGCACCGTTGGTGCCGATCCTCGCGATGACGGCCAGGATGACGTCCTTGGCCG
This sequence comes from Geodermatophilus obscurus, assembly GCF_900143215.1. Taxonomy (GTDB): domain Bacteria; phylum Actinomycetota; class Actinomycetes; order Mycobacteriales; family Geodermatophilaceae; genus Geodermatophilus; species Geodermatophilus obscurus_A. Next base: position 64,678 of record NZ_FRDM01000016.1, read on the forward strand.
AGACCCCCTCGGGCAGCTCGCCGTTCACCGTGACGGCCATCTGCTTGGGCCGGTACTGCGGCAGGGTCTGCGTGGCCAGCACGTGCTCGACCTCGCTGGTGCCGATGCCGAACGCCAGCGCGCCGAAGGCTCCATGGGTGGAGGTGTGGCTGTCGCCGCAGACGATGGTCGTGCCCGGCTGGGTGAGACCCAGCTGCGGGCCGATGACGTGCACGATGCCCTGGTCGCGGTCGCCCATGGGCGCGAGCCGGATGCCGAACTCGGCGGTGTTCCTGCGCAGCGCCTCGACCTGCGCGCGGCTGACCGGGTCGGCGATGGGCTTGAGGATGTCCAGCGTCGGGACGTTGTGGTCCTCGGTGGCCATGGTGAGGTCGGGGCGGCGGACCCGGCGGCCGGCGGCGCGGAGGCCGTCGAAGGCCTGCGGGCTGGTCACCTCGTGCACCAGGTGCAGGTCGATGTAGAGCAGGTCCGGCTCGCCCGCGGCGCTGCGCACGACGTGGGCGTCGTAGACCTTCTCCGCCAGGGTCTTCGGCACGGCTGGTCCCTCCAGGTGTCGGGGCCCGCTCCCCTGCGAGGACCGGACTGGTCATCTCACGGTGTGGGATGCGAGTATTGCTGTGTGGGACAGCCTAACCCCGTCGCCGTCTTGGACAAAGCGGTGGCCATCCTCCGTGCCGTGGCCGCCGAGCCGGCGACCCTCGCCGAGCTCGTGGCGCGCACCGGGCTGCCCCGGGCGACCGCGCACCGGCTGGCCGTGGCCCTCGAGGGGCACCGCCTGGTCCGGCGCACCCCGGTCGGCGCGTGGGCGCCCGGCCCGGCGCTGGCCGAGCTCGGCCGCGGGGTCGCCGACCTCGCCGAGCTCGCCGGCCGGCACCTGGTCGCCCTGCGCGACGCCAGCGGGGAGAGCGCCCAGTTCTACGTCCGGGACGGCGGCAGCCGGGTGTGCGTGGCCGCCGCTGAGCGGGCGCACGGGCTGCGCGACACCGTGCCGGTCGGCGCCCGGCTGCCGCTGACCGCGGGCTCGGCGGCCCACGCGCTGCTCGCCTTCGCCCCCGCCGACGAGGTCACGCCGCTGCTGCCCAGCGCCAGCTTCACGGCCCGCACGCTGCTCGACGTCCGCCGCCGGGGCTGGGCGCACAGCATCGCCGAGCGCGAGCCCGGGGTGGCGTCACTGTCGGCGCCGGTCCGCGACGTGACAGGCGCGGTGCTGGGGGCGGTCTCCATCTCCGGGCCGGTCGAGCGGCTGGGCCGCCGACCCGCTCCCGAGGTGGTCGGCGCGGTGCTCGATGCCGCAGGCGCGATCTCCCGCGCCGCCCGCTGAGCCTCCCGACCTCTCCCGCCCCCTCCAGCGTTGATCATGGGACTCGTGCCGGGCCCCGCGGCGTGTCCCCGCGTGCCCCGTGCAACAACCCCATGATCAGCGAGGTGGAGCAGCTGGGGCCGCGGGGTGGCTGGGCCGCGGGGTCACGGGAGGCCCTCGGACGCCCCTGACCGACCGGGCAGTTCCCCTCGCGGGCCGTTCGGCGAACACTGGGCCCATGACCACCACCGGGCCCACGTACCGCGGCCGCGCCCGGATCGCCGAGCCCGGCGAGGGCATCGGCCTCGACGAGTTGGCGCTGGCCACCCGCAACCACGGGATGCCGCTGGAGGCGCTGCGCTACGACGTGACACCGCCCGGGCTGCACTACGTGCTCACCCACTACGACATCCCCGCCGTCGACCCGGCGAGCTGGTCGCTGCAGGTCGGCGGGGCGGTCGCCCGCCCGCTGCGGCTTCCCCTCGACGACCTGCGCAGCCGCCCGGCCGTCACCGCACGGGTGCTGCTCGAGTGCGCCGGCAACGGCCGCGCCCGCTACGAGCCGCGGCCGGTGAGCCAGCCCTGGCTGCTGGAGTCCGTCGGCACCGCCGAGTGGACCGGTACCCCGCTGGCCCCGCTGCTGGAGGAGGCCGGGGTGGCCGACGGCGCGGTCGACGTCGCCTTCACCGGCGCCGACCACGGTGTGGAGCGCGGCGTCGAGCAGGACTACGCGCGCGGCCTGCCGCTGGCCGAGGCGGTGCGCCCGGAGGTGCTGCTGGTCTGGGGCATGAACGGGATGCCGCTGCCGCCCCAGCACGGTGCCCCGCTGCGGTTGCTGGTGCCCGGCTGGTACGGCATGGCGCACGTCAAGTGGCTGACCCGCGTCGAGGTGCTCGACCACCCCTTCGACGGCTACCAGAACGCCCGCGCCTACCGGCTCGAGGTCGACTCCGCCGACGCCGGCGAGCCGGTGACCCGCATCGCGCCCCGGGCGCTGCTCGCCCCGCCGGGCTGGCCGGACTTCATGACCCGCGAGCGCTTCCTGCGCCCGGGGCCGGTGACGCTCACCGGACGGGCCTGGTCCGGCCGGGCGCCGATCCGGGGCGTCGAGGTCAGCACGGACGGCGGGGCCACCTGGTCCCCCGCCGAGGTCGCCCCGGCCGACCCGGCGCACCCGTGGGCCTGGCGGGCCTGGACGTTCCCCTGGACGGCGGAGCCGGGCAGCTGGGAGCTGCTCGCCCGCGCGACCGACGCCGAGGGCAGCCAGCCGACCGAGCAGGTGTGGAACCGGCAGGGCATGGCGAACAACCTGGTGCAGCGGGTGCTGGTGACCGTGCTGGCGGGCTGAGTCGCCTGACGTGGCCCCGTCCCGGGCTCCGCCTGAGCGGGCCCGGGTGGGCAGGACGGGGTCCCTCCTTCAGTGCGGGGCGGGCCGGTCGTCGTCGCCGGCCACGTCGGCTCCCGGGTCGACCACCACCGGCCGCAGCCAGGACCACACGGCGAACGTGACCGCGAAGACGGCCATCGCGATGCCGGCCCACAGGTTGGCGTTCACGTCGCCGGTCTTCGCCTGCTCGGCCGGGGAGTTGCCGAACAGGCCCATGAGGACCAGCACGACGCCGTAGAAGCCGATCAGGCCGGCGATGACGTTGCGGACGTCGAAGGCCCCGGCCGCGTGCTGACGCTGCTCACTCATGTCCGGCTCCTCAGCGGAAGATCAGGTTCAGGCCGATGACCATGACCAGCGAGATGCTCGCCAGCTTGGTCGGTGACTGGTACCACGGCAGTCGGTGCGCCTCCGGGTCGGTGCGCTGCTCCTTCGGCGTCTCGGAGTAGACGAGGCTGACCAGCTCGTGCGCCGGCTTGGGCTGGGTCACCATGGTGACCGCGACGCTGACCAGGATGTCGACGACGAAGGCAGCTCCGGCCGCGACGAACGCCGCGCCCTGGCCGGGCAGGTCGAACACCCCGGCCTCCGACAGGACGAAGACGGTGATCGCGGCCAGCGTGCCCGAGACCAGTCCGGCCCAGCCCGCCGTCGCCGTCATCCGCTTCCAGAACATGCCGAGGATGAAGGTCGCGAACAGGGGGGCGTTGAAGAAGCCGAACAGCGTCTGCAGGTAGTCCATCAGGTTCTGGTAGCCGGCCGCGATGAGCGCCGTCCCGATGGCCACCACCGTCGCCCCCACCGTGGCCCACCGGCCGACGGCCAGGTAGTAGGAGTCGGGCCGGTCCTTGATCACGTAGGTCTGCCACAGGTCGTAGCTGAAGACCGTGTTGAAGGCGGAGATGTTGGCGGCCATACCGGCCATGAACGCCGCCAGCAGACCGGCGATCGCGACCCCGAGCAGGCCGTTGGGCAGCACGTCGCGGACCAGGCCGAGCAGCGCCTCGTTGTAGGAGAGACCGCTGGGCTGACCGGCCTTGAGCTGCTGGATCTCCGGGACCAGGATCCCGGCGATCAGGCCCGGGATCACCACGATGAACGGCACGAACATCTTCGGGAAGGACCCGATGATCGGCGTGCTGCGTGCCGCCGACATCGACTTCGTCGCCATCGCCCGCTGGACCTCGACGAAGTTCGTCGTCCAGTAGCCGAAGGAGAGCACGAAGCCCAGACCGAACACGATCCCGATCGTCGACCAGACCGGGCTCTGGAAGCCCGACAGGTCGGTGGCCGGCCACGAGGAGAGCTGCTCGGGACCGTCCGTGGCCGTGACCTCGTCGATCAGCCCGCCGATCCCGCCGACGCGGTGCAGCCCGATCAGGGTCAACGGCAGCAGGGCCGCGACGATGACGAAGAACTGGAGCACCTCGTTGTAGATCGCCGCCGACAGCCCGCCGAGGGTGATGTAGCTGAGCACCACCGCGGCCGCGACGACCAGCGAGATCCACAGCGGCCAGCCGAGCAGCGCGTTGACGATCGTGGCCAGCAGGAACAGGTTGATCCCCGCGATGAGCACCTGGGCCAGCGCGAAGGACAGCGCGTTGACCAGGTGGGCACCGGTGCCGAACCGCCGGCGCATGAACTCCGGGACGCTGCGGACCTTCGACCCGTAGTAGAACGGCATCATCACGACGCCGAGGAACAGCATGGCCGGGACGGCGCCGATCCAGAAGTAGTGCATGGTCGACATGCCGTACTGGGCACCGTTGGCGGACATGCCGATGATCTCGACCGCGCCGAGGTTGGCGGAGATGAACGCCAGGCCGGTCACCCACGCGGGCAACGACCGCCCGGACAGGAAGAAGTCCAGGCTGTCGGACACCCGCCGGCGGGCCGCGAAGCCGATCAGCATCACCACACCGAAGTAGGCGGCGACGAGCAGGTAGTCGACGAACGAGGCGTCGAGACGCAGTGCTTCCACGGCTGGGTGACCTCCGGTGGGGGTGTGGGTCAGGCCAGGCGACGGGCGCCTGCGGAGGGCACGACCGCGAAGGCCCGCGGAGGGGGGAAGCCCTGCTGTGCGAAGCGGTCGGTGATCGCCCGCGCGACGGTCTCGGTGCGGCCGGCGTCGACCAGCACCACGGCACTCCCGCCGAAGCCGCCGCCCACCATGCGGGCGCCGGCGGCGCCGGCCTCCAGCGCGGTGGCCACGGCGGTGTCCAGCTCGACGGTGGAGATCTCGAAGTCGTCGCGCAGCGAGGCGTGCCCGGCGGTCAGCACCGGCCCGATCGCCGCCGGGTCCCCGGTCTCGCGCAGGATCCGCACGACCTCCAGCACCCGGGCGTTCTCGGTCACGATGTGCCGGGCGCGGCGCAGCAGCACCCTCCCCTCGGGCGTGCCGTCGTCGAGCGGGGCGAGCGCGGCCACGTCCGGGACGTCGCGCAGTGCGCGCACCCCGAGCCGCTCGGCGGCCCGCTCGCACTCGCGGCGCCGGTCGCCGTAGCCGCCGGTGGCGTGGTCGTGCGTGGTCCCCGTGTCGACGACGAGCAGCTCCAGGCGGGCCCCCTGCAGGTCCAGCGGCACCTGCTCGGAGCCGCGGTCGCGGGTGTCGAGGAACAGCGCGTGGCCGGCGGTGCACAGCAGCGACGCGGACTGGTCGAGGATGCCGGTGGGCGCGCCGACGAAGTCGTTCTCCGCCCGGCGCGCGACGTCGACCAGGTCGGCGACGGCGAGCTCGGGGGCGGCCAGGTCGCGCAGCGCCAGCGCCACGGAGCAGGACAGCGCGGCCGACGACGACAGGCCCATGCCCACCGGGACGTCGCCGTCGACCAGCACGCTCACCCCGCCGGGCACGCGGTCGCGCAGCGCGTCGACGACGCCGGCCGGGTAGCCGGCCCAGCCGTCCGGCCGCCCCGGCGCGAGCCCGGCGACCGGCACCTGCACCCGGGCGCCGGGGTGCTGTGCGGAGACCAGCGCGACCAGCCCGTCGTCCCGGCGGGCGACCGCGGCGCGCGTGGTCTGCGGCAGCGCCACCGGCAGCACGAAGCCCTCGTTGTAGTCGGTGTGCTCGCCGATCACGTTCACCCGGCCGGGCGCCGCCCAGATCCCCTCCGGCCGGTCGCCGAAGGCCTCCGCGAAGGCCTGGCGGGCCCGGTCGGCGGCGCTCAACGCACGTTCCGCAACTGCTCCGCGACGTCCTCGGGGGTCGTGTCGCTGATGAAGGCACCCATGCCGGACTCCGAGCCGGCCAGGTACTTCAGCTTCCCGGGCGCCCGGCGCAGCGAGAACAGCTGCAGGTGCAGCCACCAGTCCTCGCGCCCGCGGGTGACCGGCGCCTGGTTCCAGGAGGCGATGTAGGGCATCGGGGTGTCGAAGCGGCGGGCGAAGCGGCCCAGCACGTCGAGGTAGACCCCGGCCAGTGCCTCGCGTTCCGCAGCCGTGAGCGCGGGCAGGTCGGGCACCCGGCGGTGCGGGAAGAGCTGCAGCTCGTAGGGCCAGCGCGCGGCGGCCGGCACGAACGCCGTCCAGTGCTCGTTGGCGGCGACCACCCGCGGCCCGGCGCGCTCGGCGGACACCAGGTCGGCGAACAGGTCGCCGCCCGTCTCGCGCCGGTGCCGCTCGACGGAGGCCAGCAGCTTCTCCACCCGCGGCGTGGCGAACGGGTACGCGTAGATCTGCCCGTGCGGGTGGGAGAGGGTCACCCCGATCTCCTCGCCGGAGTTCTCGAAGACGTAGACCTGCTCGACCCCCTCGATCGCCGACAGCTCCGCGGTGCGCTCGGCCCACACGTCGACCACCAGCCGGGCGCGCTCGGCGCCCAGCGTGGCGAAGGACCGGTCGTGCTCGCTGGTGAAGACGACGACCTCGCAGCGGCCGAAGCCGGGCCGCAGCTCGGTCAGCGGCGCGCCGGGCGCGGTCGGGGGGACGTCGCGTTCGACCGCCGTCGCCAGCGAGGGGAAGCGGTTCTCGAAGACGACCACCTGGTAGTCGGCCTCGGGCACCTCGGTGGGCTCGCGCCCGGGCCGGGTCGGGCACAGCGGGCAGAGGTCCGCCGGCGGGAGGAAGGTCCGCGTCTGCCGGTGCGAGGCCAGGACCACCCACTCGCCGAGCAGCGGGTCCCACCGCAGCTGCGACCGGGTGCTGACGGGGGGCAGGTCGCGGGGGTCCTCGGCGTCCCGCGGCGGCGCGGTGTCCCCGGCGTCGAAGTAGAGGATCTCCCGGCCGTCGGCCAGCCGACGACTCGTCCGGATCACTGGTGCGCCCCACCTTCCCGCCGCTCATCACGGTGCGTGACCGGCGTCCCGACGCTAGACCCGGCCCAGGAACGCGGCCACTTCGACAGGTCGGGGGACGCCGAGAGCCCCCGGCCGGATGGCCGGGGGCTCTCGTTTCGCTGTAGCCCCGAAGGGATTCGAACCCTCGCTACCGCCGTGAGAGGGCGGCGTCCTGGGCCGCTAGACGACGGGGCCGTGCAGCATCCATCGTGCCACGCGCCGCACCGGGCCCGGACACCGGGAGCCGGAGACGACGAGAGCCCCCGGCCGGATGGCCGGGGGCTCTCGTTTCGCTGTAGCCCCGAAGGGATTCGAACCCTCGCTACCGCCGTGAGAGGGCGGCGTCCTGGGCCGCTAGACGACGGGGCCGTGCGGTAGTGCTGAGGAACTGTGTCTCCAGGCAGACAGCTTCCTCGCTGGGGTACCAGGACTCGAACCTAGACTAACGGAACCAGAAACCGTCGGGCTGCCAATTACCCCATACCCCAAGGGCCGTGCTGCGCCTCGCGGCGCTGGACATCACCATACCCGATGACCGGAGGCGGCCAGGGCACCCCCCACGGTGACGGTGGTCGCAGGTCGAACGCGGCGCTGCGCACCTCCGGCCGCAGCCGCCGGCGGGAGCGGGCCACCAGGGCGACGTACGCGGCCATGGCGAGCAGGTCGACGAGGACCACGACGGCGCCGGTGCCGGCCGGGACGGACTCGGTCGCCACCCCCTCCCCCAGCGAGCCCGCCAGGAGGAAAACCACGACGTTGTTGGCCGCGTGCAGCACGATCGCCGCCTCGAGCCCCCCGGTCAGCCAGACGACGGCCGAGGCGGCCAGCCCGAAGGCGAACCGGTCCAGGAACGTCCAGACGTCGGGCGGCAGGTGGGCGGCCGAGAACAGCGCGGCGGTCAGCACCCCGGCGACCACGGCACCCGCCTGCGGCCGGCCCACCCACCCGGCGATCGCCTGGCTGAGGTAGCCGCGGAACAGGTACTCCTCCGCGGCCGACTGCAGCGGCGTGGTCAGCAGCACGACGAGCAGCAGCCACCCGAACCCGGCCACCGGGCCGGTGGCCTCCCACTCCCCGGCCAGGAAGCCCAGCAGGACGCTGAGCAGCAGGCCCAGCGCGAGGGTGGGCAGCGACAGCAGCGTGAACGGCAGCAGCAGCCGCCAGCGCAGCCGGGCGACCACCGACGACGACCAACCGGGGCGCATGCCGTGCGCGGCGACCCAGGCCAGCCACACGCAGGGGATCGCGACGATCAGCGAGAGGTTGGTGAGCAGCAGCAGGGCCGGGTCGGTGAGGTCGGTCGGGTCGATCGCCGTGGGGTCGGGGAAGGCCCCGACGGCGAACCCGGCCAGGATCACCACCACGGTGGCGACGAGGTAGACGGCCGTGAACAGCAGCAGGCCCAGCAGCGGCCGCCACCAGCGCCAGCTGCGGCTGCGCGTGGCCTGCAGGAACTCGACCGGGGTGTCGTGCGGCGGGGTGCCCGGCGCCGGCTCCCACCGCATCCCGGGCGGGGGTCCCCACGGCGGGGCCGTGTGCGGTCCCGCCTGCAGCGGCACCGGACCGAGCGGCCACGGGACCGGCCCGACCGCCACTCCCGCGGCGGCCGGCGCGTGCACACCGCGCAGCGTCCCGGGGACGTACGGCGGCGCACCGTAGGGACCGGTCGGCGGCGGCCCGGTGTAGGGCTCGTCGTCGGGCACGGCCCAGCCGGGCGGTCCCGCTGCGCTCATCCGGTCACCCGGGGACGGCGGCCCGGGCCGCGGCGAGGCGAGCCAGGGTGCGCTCGCGCCCGAGCAGCTCGATGGACTCGTACAGCGGCGGGGACACCGTGCGACCGCTGACCGCGACGCGCACCGGGCCGAACGCCTGGCGTGGCTTGCGGCCCAGCCCCTCGACGAGCGCCTCCTTGAGCGCGGCCTCGATGTCGGCGGTGGTCCAGGCGGGCAGCTCGCGCAGCGCGGCCGCCGCGGCGTCGAGCACCTCCGCGGCCTCGGGACCCGCCAGCTGCTTGGCCGCGGCCGCCGGGTCGATCTCGACGTCGTCGACGAACAGGAAGCCGAGCAGGCCCACGGCGTCGGAGAGGACGATCATGCGCTCCTGGGCCAGCGGGGCGATGGCGTCGAGGACGCGCTGCTGCTCGGCCGACGGCGGCTCGCCGACCAGTCCGGCGCGGGCGAGGAAGGGCACGACCCGCGCGGTGAAGTCCTCCACCGGCAGCGCGCGCAGGTGGGAGGCGTTGATGGCCTCGGCCTTCTTCAGGTCGAAGCGGGCCGGGTTCGCGCTGACCCGGGTGACGTCGAAGGCCTCGACCATCTCGGCCATCGAGAAGACGTCGCGGTCCTCGGCGATCGACCAGCCCAGCAGCGCCAGGTAGTTGGCGAACCCCTCGGGGAGGAAACCCCGCGCGCGGTGGACGTCGACGTTGGACTGCGGGTCGCGCTTGGACAGCTTCTTGTTGCCCTCCCCCGTCACGTAGGGCAGGTGGCCGAAGCGCGGCGCGCCGGAGGCCACGCCGATGTCGGCCAGCGCGGCGTAGAGCGCCAGCTGCCGCGGCGTGGAGGGCAGCAGGTCCTCTCCGCGCAGGACGTCGGTGATGCCCATCAGGGCGTCGTCCACCGGGTTGACGAACGGGTAGAGCGGCACCCCGTTGGCCCGGACGACGACGAAGTCGGGCACCGAGCCCGCGGCGAAGCGGATCTCCCCGCGGACCAGGTCGGTCCAGGCGAGGTCGGCCTCGGGCATCCGCAGCCGCAGCACCGGCTCGCGGCCCTCGGCGCGGAAGGCCGCCTTCTGCGCGTCGGTGAGGAACCGGTCGGCGTTGTCGTAGCCGAGCTTGGGGTCCTGCCCCGCGGCCCGCCGGCGGACCTCGACCTCCTCGTTGGTGGAGAAGGACTCGTAGGCGTGCCCCGCCGCCAGCAGCTTCTGGGCCACCTCGCGGTAGACCTCGTGGCGCTGCGACTGCCGGTACGGCCCGTGCGGGCCGCCGACCTCCGGGCCCTCGTCCCACTCCAGGCCCAGCCAGCGCAGGCTGTCGAGCAGGTGCCGGTAGGACTCCTCGGAGTCGCGCGAGGCGTCGGTGTCCTCGATGCGGAAGACGAACGTGCCGCCGGTGTGCCGGGCGTGCGCCCAGTTGAACAGCGCCGTCCGCAGCAGGCCGACGTGCACCATGCCCGTCGGCGACGGGCAGAACCGGGTGCGGACGCCGGTCGTGGAGGGGGACGTCATCGCAGGCCGCCGGCGGTGGAGGTGGTGTCGGCGCCGCTGACGCCGTTGACCAGGGACCCCAGGCCCTCGATGGCGCACTCCACCCGCTGGCCGGGCCGGATCGGGCCCACGCCGCTGGGGGTGCCGGTGAGCACGACGTCGCCGGGCAGCAGGGTCATCACCTGGGAGATGTGGGAGACCAGGGTCGGGACGTCGAACAGCAGCTGGCTGGTGCGGCCGGACTGGCGCAGCTCGCCGTCCACCGTGCAGGTGACCTCGAGGTCGGCGGGGTCCTTGCCGAGGCCGGCGAGGTCGGTCTCGATCCACGGGCCCAGCGGGCAGAAGGAGTCGAAGCCCTTGGCACGGGTCCACTGCCCGTCGCCGGCCTGCATGTCCCGCTCGGTGACGTCGTTGGCGATCGTGTAGCCGAACACGCTGCCCGGGGCCTGCTCCGGGGTGACGTGGCGGGCACCGCGGGCGCCGATGACGACGGCCAGCTCGACCTCGTGGTGCACGTTGGTGCTGCCCGGCGGGATGCGGATGGCGTCGCCCGGGCCGATGACCGTCGTCGACGGCTTGAGGAACAGCAGCGGCTGCGACGGGGCGTCGCCGGTGCCCATCTCCTCGACGTGCGCCGCGTAGTTCTTGCCGACGGCCACCACCTTGCTCGGCAGGATCGGCGAGAGCAGCCGGACGTCGGCCTGGGCGTAGCGCTGACCGGTGAAGGAGATGGTGCCGAACGGGTGGCCCTCGATCTGGGCGACCTGGCCGTCGCCGTCGAGGACACCGAAGGACATGCCCGAGGGCGAGGCGAAGCGGACGATGCGCACGCTCCGAGGCTAGTCGGCGCTTCCCGCGCGCCCCCGCCGAGGAGGACCTAGCGTGCCCCCATGGCCTGCCGTTTCTCCGAGCTCGTGGTGGACAGCCGGGACCCGGAGTCCCTGGCGACCTTCTGGGCGGAGGTCCTCGGGTACGAGGTCCTCGGTCGGGAGGAGGACGGCGGCGTGGAGATCGGCCCGGCGGCCGGCTTCGGCGGTCCGGCGCCGACGATCGTGTTCGCGCCGGTGGCCGAGCCGACACCGGGCAAGGTGCGGCTGCACGTCGACGTCAGTCCCACCGACCGCGACCAGGACGCCGAGCTGGAACGGCTGCTCGCACTCGGCGCCACCCGTGCGGACGTCGGCCAGTCCGGCGACGAGAGCTTCCACGTGCTGGCCGACCCGGAGGGCAACGAGTTCTGCCTCCTGCGCCGCCGGCTCGATCCCCTGTGACCGAGTCCTGACAGAGGAGACCGACATGATCCTGATCGTCATCAAGATGCCCGTCCGGCCCGACCGCATCGACGAGTTCCGGACCCACGCCGACGAGTACGCCCGGGCGGTGAACGCCGAGGAGGGCAGCCTGTTCTTCGAGTGGTCGCGCAGCGTCGAGGACCCGAACACCTTCGTCTGCATCGAGGGCTTCCGGGACTCCGAGGCCGGCGCCTCCCACGTGGCCACCCCGCACGCCAAGGCCGCCTTCGACTGGATGTCGGACCTGGTCGCCGAGCAGCCGCAGATCATCTACATCGACGCCCCGGAGGTCGGCGGCTTCGGCCCCATGGGCGAGGTCAAGCCCCGGAGTTGAGGTGGACCGGTCGCGGGGCCCCGGCCCCGTCCCGGGGCCCGCCCCGAGCGTGCGAGGGGTGGGGAGGACGGGGTCCTTCGCCCGACCGGGAGACGGGCAGCGGCTCGGCGGCCGCCGGGAACGGCACCGGGCCGCGGTGTCGGCCGGTAGGCCGACGGTGTGATTGACCTGCAACCCGGGGTGCCGCAGAGTGGCGCGGTGACCCGGGCCCTGGCGGTGCTCATCCTCCTGGCACTGCTCACGGTCGTGGTCGAGGCGACCGACCACCCGCACCCGCTGCTCGCCGTCGCCCTCGGGGTGACGTACTCGGCGCACGCGCTGGTCGCGCTCCCGTGGCTGGCCGGCCAGCCGGTGCCGCGCCGGTACTGGCTGACGGCCGGTCACCTGTGCCTCCAGCTCCCGCTCGGTGCACTGCTGTTCGGCGCCGCACACACCGGCGTGGGGGCGACGCTGCTGCTCCTGGTGCTGGTCGCGCAGAGCGTGCTCCTCCTCCCGCTGCCCGCGGCCGCCGTGGTCACGGCTGTCGTCCCCCTCGTGCACCTGGGCATGGGCTGGGCCGACTTCGCCCGTCAGGGTCTGGGTCTGCTCGGCGCGGCGGTCTTCACCGCGGTCGTCACCGCACTGCTCCAGCGGGAGCAGCAGGCCCGGGCCGAGCTGGCCGAGGCCAACGAGCAGCTGCGCGGGTACGCCGCCCAGGCCGAGGAGCTGGCGACCACGCGGGAGCGCAACCGGCTGGCGCGCGACATCCACGACGGGCTGGGCCACCACCTGACCGTCGTGCAGATGCAGGTGCAGGCCGCGCGGGCGGTGCTGTCGACCGACCCCGGCCGCGCCGACGAGGTCCTCGCCAAGGCGCAGCAGCAGGCCGGCGAGGCGCTGGCCGAGGTCCGCCGGTCGGTGGCCACGCTGCGCGAGCCCCGGACGTCGCCGCCGCTGCGCACCGCTCTGGAGGTCCTGACGGCGGAGGTCTCGGCCGCCGGGGTGCCCACGACGCTCGAGGTCGTCGGCACCGAGCGGCGGCTGCCCGCCGAGGCCGAGGAGTCCCTCTTCCGCTCGGCGCAGGAGGGGCTGACCAACGTCCGCAAGCACGCCGGGGCGGCCTCGGCCCGGGTGACCCTGACCTACGGCGAGGACGGGACGGTGCGGCTGGCGGTGCGGGACGACGGCCGCGGCCTGCCGGCCCCACGGCGCGGCGAGGACGCGGGTGCCTTCGGTCTGCTGGGGCTGCGGGAGCGGGCGGCGCGCGCCGGTGGGCAGCTGAGCGTGGCGTCGGTCCCGGGCGGCGGCACCGAGCTGCTGGTCGAGGTGCCGGGGTGAGCGCCGTCCGAGTGCTGGTGGTCGACGACCAGGCGCTGTTCCGCGAGGCGCTGGTCACCCTGCTGGGTGCCCGGCCCGAGGTCGAGGTCGTCGGGGAGGCCGGCGACGGGCAGCAGGCGCTGGAACGGGCAGCCGCGCTGCAGCCCGACGTCGTCCTCATGGACCTGCACATGCCCGTGCTCGACGGCATCGCCACGACCCGCCGGCTGCGGGTGGAGCAGCCCGGCGTCCGGGTGCTGGCACTGACCACCTTCGACGACGACGAGGACGTCTTCGCCGCGCTGCGGGCCGGCGCGCTGGGCTACCTGCTCAAGGACGTGTCCGCCGACCGCCTCGTCGAGGCGGTGCTCTCGGCCGCGCGCGGGGAGTCGGTGCTCCAGCCGTCGGTGGCGGCCAAGGTGGTGGCCCGCTTCGCGCAGCTGGACGACACCCCGCGGGGCCGACCGCAGCCGCTGGTCGTGCCGCTGTCCGACCGCGAGCTCGACGTCCTCCGCCTGCTCGCCGACGGCCGCAGCAACCGGGAGATCGCGACGGCGCTCTTCCTCGCAGAGGGCACGGTCAAGAACCACGTGACCAACGTGCTCGGCAAGCTCGGCGCCCGGGACCGCACCCAGGCGGCGCTGCGCGCCCGCGCCCTCGACCTGCTCTGAGGGTCATGCCGGGAGGTGACCGGCGACCGTGACCTCCGGCACCTGGCGAGAAGGCCGCGACGCCCGAGGCTCTGCGGCATGACGACGCAGCACACTCGCACCCGGAGCCGGCACACCTGGCACCTCGTCCGCCACTACCTGGAGATGGTCGTGGCGATGGTGGTCGGGATGGTGGTCCTGGGTCCGCTCGAGGGCCTCGTCTGGCCCGGCCTGGACGACCGGGTCGACGTGCACGCCCTGGTCATGGCCACCAACATGGCCGTCGCGATGGCCGCCTGGATGCGCTTCCGCGGCCACTCCTGGCCGGCGATCGCCGAGATGTCGGCGGCGATGTACCTGCCGTTCGTCGTCCTTCTGGTGCCCTACTGGGCGGGCGCGGTGTCCGGCTCGTTCCTGTTCACCGCCGGACACGTGCTGATGCTCCCGGCCATGGCGCTGGCCATGTGGTGGCGCCTGGACGAGTACGCCCACCACTGAGCCTCGCGGCCGGCCACGGGCCTCTCCTCGGTGGCAGCGATGATCAGGTGACCTGACCATCGAGCGTCCTCCCTCACGGTCCACGGTGAGGGAGGACACAGCATGATCAGGGCCCCTGATCATGGCCCGGCGTCAGCGGTTGCGGACGGCATAGGTGAGGGCGTCGACCAGGGCGTGCCAGGAGGCCTCGACGACGTTGTCGTGCACGCCGACGGTCGTCCACTCGCCCACCCCGTCGGTGCTGTCGATGAGCACCCGGGTGGTCGCGCTGGTGCCGCCCCTCCAGCCCAGGATGCGGACCTTGTAGTCGGCCAGCGAGACGTCGGCCAGCTGCGGGTACCGGCTGACCAGCGCCTGGCGCAGCGCGTTGTCCAGCGCGTTGACCGGCCCGTTCCCCTCGCCGGTGGAGATGACCCGCTCGCCGTCCACGTGCACCTTCACGGTGGCCTCGCTGACCACGTCGCCGTTGCCCCAGTGCTCGACGGAGGTCCGGTAGCTCTCCAGTTCGAACAGCGGCGGCGGGGCGTCGGGCAGCTCGGCGCGCAGCAGCAGCTCGAAGGAGGCGTCGGCGGCCTCGAACGACCAGCCGCCGGCCTCGAGGACCTTGACCCGGTCGACCACCCGGCCGATGACGTCGGCGTGCCCGTCGAGGTCGACACCGAGCTCGCGGCCCTTGAGCTCCACCGACGCCCGGCCGGCCATCTCGGTGACCAGGATGCGCATGTCGTTGCCGACCAGCGCCGGGTCGAGGTGGTTGTACAGCTCGGGACTGACCTTGATGGCGCTGGCGTGCAGACCCGCCTTGTGCGCGAACGCGGAGGCGCCCACGTAGGGCTGGTGCTCGTCGGGAGCGATGTTGGCCAGCTCGGCGATGGCGTGGCTGACCCGCTGCAGCTCGGCCAGGCAGCCCGCAGGCACGACCGGCAGGCCCATCTTGGTGACCAGGTTGGCGATCAGCGCAAAGGTGTCGGCGTTGCCGGCCCGCTCGCCGTAGCCGTTCGCCGTCCCCTGCACGTGGGTCACGCCGGCCTCGACGGCGGCCAGGGAGTTGGCGACGGCGCAGCCGGTGTCGTCCTGGCAGTGGATGCCGAGCTTCCCCTCGACCCGCGCGCGGACGTCGGCGACGACCCGGCCCAGGCCCATCGGCAGCATGCCGCCGTTGGTGTCGCACAGGACGCCGACCTCGGCACCGGCGGCGAAGGCCGTCCGCAGCACCTCGACGCCGTGGTCTGGGTCGGCGGCGTACCCGTCGAAGAAGTGCTCGCAGTCG
This sequence comes from Geodermatophilus obscurus, assembly GCF_900143215.1. GTDB lineage: Bacteria > Actinomycetota > Actinomycetes > Mycobacteriales > Geodermatophilaceae > Geodermatophilus > Geodermatophilus obscurus_A. The sequence goes on from NZ_FRDM01000016.1 coordinate 80,186, forward strand.
ACGAAGACCCGCCGGCCGTGGCCGACGAGGAAGGCGACGGTGTCGTGCACCATCGCCAGGTTCTCCTCGAGCGTGGTCCGCAGCGCCTCGCGCACGTGCCGGACGTCGGACTTGGCGACCAGGCAGACCACCGGTGTCTCCGCGTCGAGCAGCGCCCGCACCTGGGGGTCGTCCTCGACCCGGACGCCGGCTTTGCGGGTGGCACCGAACGCGACCAGCTGGGCGTGCCGGAGCTTGAGCTCGGTGCGGGCGCGGGCGAAGAACTCGGTGTCCTTGGGCAGCGCACCCGGCCAGCCGCCCTCGATGAAGCCGACGCCGATCTCGTCGAGCAGCCGGGCGACGGCCAGCTTGTCGGCGACGGAGTAGCTCACGCCCTCGCGCTGGGCGCCGTCGCGCAGCGTGGTGTCGAAGACGTGGAAGTCGGTACTGGTCGGCACGGTGTCCTCCGAGGGGACGGCGCAACTGCCCCAGACACGAAGAAGACCCCCCGGGAACGGGAGGTCTGCGCGCGGTCCGGGGAGTGGACTGCGCGCTAGGCGATGGTGATCGAGCCGGTTCGGTGCATCGTCCTCCAGTGAAGCACGCGCCCCGCCGTCCCCGGCGGGCGCGTGCTCGGGACGACAGGGCGGCCACCCTCCAGGGACCCACGCCGAGCCTCGTGAGGTGATGGAACGGCCCCTCTGCAGGGTCCCGCCGCGAGCCTGCCAGCGGTGGGGGCAGTGGAAGGACCCCGTCCTCCTCACGCCTCGCACGCTCGGCGCGAGCCTCGGGACGGGGCCGTTCAGCCGCCGGCGAGCGCGGCGAGCCGGTCGCCGACCTCCTCGGTGCGGACCTGGGCCGCCGGGTCGCGGGTGGAGAGGTCGAAGGCGACCGCGGCGTCGATCTTGCGGGCCTGGTCGGCGCGGCCGAGGTGCTCGAGCAGCAGCCCCACCGACAGCACGGTGGCCGTCGGGTCGGCGACGCCCTTGCCGGCGATGTCCGGCGCCGAGCCGTGCACCGGCTCGAACATGCTCGGGTTCGTGCCGGAGGCGTCGAGGTTGCCGCTGGCGGCCAGCCCGATGCCGCCGGTGACGGCCGCGGCCAGGTCGGTGACGATGTCGCCGAACAGGTTGTCGGTGACGATGACGTCGAAGCGGCCCGGGTCGGTCACGAAGAACATCGAGGCCGCGTCGACGTGCTGGTAGGCGACGGTGACCTCGGGGAACTCCGCGGAGACCTCCTCGACCGTCCGCGACCACAACGAGCCGGCGTGGGTGAGGACGTTGGTCTTGTGGATCAGCGTCAGGTGCCGGCGCGGGCGCGCGGTGGCCCGCTCGAACGCGTAGCGGACGACCCGCTCGACGCCGAACGCGGTGTTCAGGCTGACCTCGGTGGCCACCTCGTGCGGGGTGTCGCGGCGCAGCACGCCGCCGTTGCCCACGTACGGCCCCTCGGTGCCCTCGCGCACGCACAGCATGTCGATGGCGCCGGGCTCGGCCAGCGGGCTGGGAACGCCGTCGAACAGCCGGGCCGGGCGCAGGTTGACGTGGTGGTCGAGCTCGAAGCGCAGCCGCAGCAGCAGCCCGCGCTCGAGGATGCCCGGCGGGACGCTCGGGTCGCCGATGGCACCCAGCAGGATCGCGTCGTGCCGGCGCAGCTCGTCGAGCACCGTGTCCGGCAGCAGCTCGCCGGTGCGCTGCCACCGCGACGCACCGAGGTCGTAGGGGGTGCTCTCGACGTCGGGAGCGATCGCGCGGAGGACCTTGAGGCCCTCGGCCACCACCTCCGGGCCGATGCCGTCTCCAGGGATCACTGCCAGGCGCATGGGCACCGACCCTAGGTCAGCGGGGGGTGAGGTCCGCGGAGCGGGCCTCACGCGCGCCGATCCGGCCGGCGATGTCGCCGAGCAGCTCGGCGGTGACCGGGCTGTCCACGGTCACCGCCATGAGCGCCTCGCCGCCGCGGGTGGTCCGGCTGACCTGCGCGCCGGCGATGTTGATGCCGGCCTCGCCCAGCGTCGCGCCGACCGTGCCGACGACGCCCGGCCGGTCGGTGTAGATGAAGAACAGCAGGTAGCCCGCCGCATCCAGGTCCATGTCGAAGCCGTTGACCTCGACCAGCTTGGGCACCTGGTTCTTGCCGAAGAGAGTGCCGGAGACGGTCACCTCGGTGCCGTCGGCCATCGCGCCGCGGACGCTGATGAGGTTGCGGTAGTCCGGGCTCTCCAGCTCGCTGGTCAGCGCCACCTCGAGACCGCGCTGCTCGGCGAACAGCGGGGCGTTGACGTAGGTGACCTGCTCCTCGATCACGTCGGAGAACACGCCCTTGAGGACGGCGAGCTGCAGCACCGAGTCGTCGAACTCGGCGATCTTGCCGCGGACCTCTACGGTCACCGACTGGGCCAGCCCGCCGGCGACGGCGGTGAACACGCGGCCGAGCTTCTCGGCCAGGGGCAGGCCGGGGCGGACGTCCTCGGCGACGACCCCGCCGGCCTGGACGTTCACCGCGTCCGGCACGAACTCGCCCTGCAGCGCCAGCCGCACCGACTGCGCCACCGCGGTGCCGGCCTTGTCCTGCGCCTCCGTGGTGGACGCGCCCAGGTGCGGGGTGACGACGGTGTTCGGCAGCCCGAACAGCGGGCTGTCGGTGCACGGCTCCGTGGCGTAGACGTCGATGCCGGCGGCGCCGACCTGACCCGACGCCAGCGCCTCGGCGAGGGCGGCCTCGTCGACCAGCCCGCCGCGCGCGGCGTTGACGACGATCACACCGCGCTTGGTGGTGGCCAGCTCGGCGGCGCCGATGAGGCCGAGGGTCTCCGGCGTCTTGGGCAGGTGGATGGTGATGAAGTCCGCCTCGCGGAGCAGGTCCTCCAGCGACACCATGCGCACACCGAGCTGCGCGGCCCGGCCCGGCTGGATGTAGGGGTCGTAGGCGATCAGCGTGACGCCGAAGGCGGCCAGGCGCTGGGCGACCAGCTGGCCGATCCGGCCCAGCCCGACCACGCCGACGACCTTGTCGGTGACCTCGACGCCGGTGAACCTCGAGCGCTTCCAGGTGCCCTCGCGCAGCGACGCGTCGGCGGCCGGGATGTGCCGGGCGGCGGCCAGCAGCAACGCCACCGCGTGCTCGGCCGCGCTGACGATGTTCGACGTCGGCGCGTTGACGACCATCACGCCGCGCTCGGTGGCCGCGGCCACGTCGACGTTGTCCAGGCCGATGCCGGCCCGGGCGACGACCTTCAGGTTCGGAGCGGCGGCCAGTGCCTCGGCGTCGATCTGCGTGGCGCTGCGGATCATCACGGCGGCGGCGTCGGCCAGTGCCGGCAGCAGAGCGGCGCGGTCGGCTCCGTCGACGTGCCGGATCTCGACGTCGCGCCCCAGCACCTCCAGCACGCTGGGGGCGAGCTCCTCGGCTATCAGGACGACGGGCGCGGTCGTGGTCACGGGGGCACAGCCTAGGGACGACGGCCGCCGCCGGGCCGACCGCCCCGCCCCGTCACCGGGCACCCCCGCCGGAGGGTGGGGTCGCTTGCCCGGGTACGGACGGACGGACATCCTGGCCGCACGACCAGGCTGTCCTGGCCGCGAACGGTCGGCGGACGCCGGCGCCGACGGAGGGAACCATGAGCACCCACGACGACGAGCACGGCTCCGGCACCGACCCGCGGTACCAGCCCCCGCAGCAGTACGGGCAGCCGCCGCAGTACGGGTCGGGCGGGCAGCAGGGGCAGCCGTACGGGGGCCAGCAGTACCACCCCTCCCCCTACGGCCAGGGCCAGCCGCAGGCCCAACCGCACGGCCAGGCCGGGTACCCGCAGTACGGCCAGCCGGGCGGCTACGGCTCGTACCCACCCCAGGGTCAGTACGGGCAGTACGGCGGCCAGTACGGACCGTACGGCCAGACGGCGGTGCCGGCCCGGCCCGCGCCGGTCGTCGTGGCCGCGGTGCTCGGCTTCGTCTTCAGCGCGTTCGGCGCGCTGATGACCGTGGGGCTGCTCCTCGGCGGGGCGCTGCTCGGGACCGTCCTCGAGGACGTCGTCGCCAGTGACCCCACCCTGAGCGACGTCGACCCCAGCGAGCTCGGCGAGGTCACCGACTTCGCGTTGCTCTTCGGGGTCGGCTTCGGGGTGCTCGCCCTCCTCTGGACGGCGCTCATGATCTGGGGCTCGGTGCGCGCGCTGACCGGACGCAGCCGCGTGCTGCTGCTGGTGGGCGGGGGGATCGCGGTGGCGCTCACCGGGTTGCTCCTGCTCGCCGTCCTCTCCGGCGTCTCCACCGGTGAGGTGGGTGGGGGCGAGCTCGTGTTCTCCCTGCTGCTGTTCCTCGCGGCCCTGGCGATCGTCGTGCTGCTCTGCCTGCGGCCGGCCGCGCAGTTCTACGCCGCGCACCGCGCCCGACGGGCCGCCCGCTGATGCCCGGAGGAGAACGCCCCGTGTCCTCGACCGGTCGTCCCGAACCGCCGGACCGCGGCCCGCTGGGCCGATTCGGAGCCCCGGTCGGCCAGGGAAGCCAGCGCCCGCCGCATGTGCTGGTCGCGACCGTGGCCGGCTTCCTCGAGGCCGGGCTGCTGGTGCTCGCGGCCCTGGCCTACTTCCTGGCGAGCGTGCGTGAGCCGAGCTTCGTCGTGTTCGGCGCCGTCTTCCTCGGCCTCTTCCTCGCCTGCCTCCTGGGCAGCGTCCAGGTGCTGCGGGGTAGGAACCGCGCCGTCCTGATGGTCGCCGGCGGCGTCGCGGCCGCGATCGCCCTGGTCCTGATCGCGATCTCCGTGGCCGGCGGAACCGGCTTCGATGCCTTCTCCGCGCTCGTCGTGCTGCTGGGGGTGGCCGCCGTCGTGCTGCTGCTGCAGGCGCCGTCCCGGGACTGGTTCGCCGCCCGCCGCGAGCGTTAGCCCGGGAACGCGAGAGGCCCCCGCTGCCGTGGGCAGCGGGGGCCTCGTGACGCACGGGTGCGGCCACCTTTCAGGGACTCTCCGCCTGCGCCTGCGAGGCGGAGGGGGAACGATGGTCCTTCTTCAGCCCCGCGCGGCGGTGCCGGTGTAGTCGTCGGCGGCCGACACCCAGCTCATCAGGCCGCGCAGCTTGCGCCCGGTCTCCTCGATCGGGTGCGCCTCGGCCTCGGCACGGCGGCGCGTGAAGTCCGGCGCTCCGGCGTCCTGGTCGGCGATGAACTCCGCGGCCCAGGAGCCGTCCTTGATCCGGGCCAGGACGTCCCTCATGGCGTCCTTGACGTGCTGGTCGATGACCTTGGGCCCGGAGGTGTAGTCGCCGTACTCGGCGGTGTCGGAGACCGACCAGCGCTGCTTGGCGATGCCGCCCTCGTACATGAGGTCGACGATCAGCTTCAGCTCGTGCAGGCACTCGAAGTAGGCGATCTCGGGCTGGTAGCCGGCCTCGGTGAGGGTCTCGAACCCGGCGGTGATCAGCGCGCTCGCGCCACCGCACAGCACGGCCTGCTCGCCGAACAGGTCGGTCTCGGTCTCCTCGGCGAAGGTCGTCCTGATGACGCCGGCGCGGGCGCCGCCGATGGCCTTGGCGTAGGACAGCGCCAGTTGCAGCGCCTGCCCGGTGGCGTCCTGCTCGACGGCGACGAGTGCCGGCACGCCCTTGCCGTTCTCGAACTCGCGGCGCACCAGGTGGCCCGGGCCCTTCGGGGCGACCATGGCGACGTCGACGCCGGCCGGGGGCTTGATGTAGCCGAACCGGATGTTGAAGCCGTGGGCGAAGAACAGCGCGTCGCCGTCCTGCAGGTTGGGCTCGACCGCCTCCGCGTACAGCCTCCGCTGCACGTGGTCCGGAACCAGGATCATGATCAGGTCGGCCTCGGCGGCGGCCTCGGCCGGCGTCACGACCCGCAGGCCCTCGGCCTCGGCCTTGGCGCGGCTCGTGCTGCCCTCGGGCAGGCCGACGCGGACGTCGACCCCCGAGTCGCGCAGCGACAGGGCGTGCGCGTGCCCCTGGCTGCCGTAGCCCAGGACGGCGACGGTGCGCCCCTGGATGATCGACAGGTCGGCGTCGTCGTCGTAGAAGATCTCGGCGGCCATGCGGTGCGTGCTCCTTCTGTACGTGTGGATGGAGGATGGCCCCCTCGCAGGGGCCCGCCGCGAGCGTGCGAGTGGCGGGGGGCGAGGGGGTCCTTTCAGGCGGTGCGCTCGACCGGGCGCAAGGTACCGGCGCCGCTCATCGAGCGCGGACCCCGCCCCAGGGCGACCGTGCCCGACTGCGCCATCTCCTTGATGCCCAGCGGGGCGAGGACGGCGAGCAGAGCCTGGAGCTTGTCCGGCGTGCCGGTCGCCTCCAGGGTCACGGTGTCGGTGTTGACGTCCACGACGTGGGCCCGGAACAGCTCGGCGGTCTGCAGCACCTGGGTGCGGTCGGCCATCGGTGCGCGGACCTTGACCAGCAGCAGCTCCCGCTGGACGGCCGCGGCCGAGTCCAGCTCGACGATCTTGATGACCTCGATGAGCTTGTTCAGCTGCTTGGTGATCTGCTCCAGCGGCTGGCTCTCGGCGTCGGCGACGATCGTCATCCGGGACAGGTCGGGGTTCTCGGTCGGCCCGACCGCGAGGGACTCGATGTTGAAGCCGCGCCGGCTGAACAGCGCCGAGACGCGGGCCAGGACGCCGGACTTGTTCTCGACCAGGACCGACAGTGTGTGGCGGCTCATGCCAGGGTTCCTTCCAGGTGCCAACGTGCTCAGCGGCCGGCCCCCTCTCAGGGCCCCGCCGCGAGCGGAGCGAGTGGTGGGGGGAGAGGGGGTCCTTACACCTGTCCGTCGCCGAAGACCGGACGCAGGCCGCGCGCGGCCAGGATGTCGTCGTTGCTGGCGCCCGCGGCGACCATCGGCCACACCTGGGCGTCGGCGCCGACGACGAAGTCGATGACCACCGGGGCGTCGTCGATCGCCATGGCCTTCTCGATCACCGCGTCCACGTCGTCCGCGGACTCGCAGCGCAGGCCGACGCAGCCCAGCGCCTCGGCCAGGGCGACGAAGTCGGGGATGCGCACCGGCTTGGGCCGGCCCTCGGCGTCGACCGGGTGCAGCTTGGTGTTGGAGTAGCGGCCCTCGTAGAAGAGGGTCTGCCACTGCCGCACCATGCCGAGGTTGCCGTTGTTGATGATCGCGACCTTGATCGGGATGCCCTCGATGGCGCAGGTGGCCAGCTCCTGGTTGGTCATCTGGAAGCAGCCGTCGCCGTCGATGGCCCAGACGGTGGTGTCGGGGCAGCCGTACTTGGCGCCCATGGCCGCAGGGACGGCGTAGCCCATCGTCCCGAGGCCGCCGCTGTTGAGCCAGGTGCCCGGCTTCTCGTACCGGACGAACTGGGCGGCCCACATCTGGTGCTGGCCGACGCCGGAGGTGTAGACCGCGTCGGGCCCGGCGATCGCACCCAGCCGCTCGATCACGTACTGCGGGGACAGCGAGCCGTCCTCGGGCCAGTCGTAGCCGAGCGGGTACCGCGTCCGCCAGTCGTCGAGCTGCGCCCACCAGGCGGTGAGGTCGGGGGTGCGGCCGGCCTCGTGCTCGGCCCGCAGCGCCGGGAGGAGCTCGGCGATGGTCTCCCGCGCGTCGCCGACGATCGGGACGTCGGCCTTGCGGTTCTTGCCGATCTCGGCCGGGTCGATGTCGGCGTGCACCACCTTCGCGTTCGGCGCGAACGTGGAGAGCTGGCCGGTGACCCGGTCGTCGAACCGGGCGCCGAGGGTGACGATCAGGTCGGCCTTCTGCAGCGCGGTCACCGCGGTGACGTTGCCGTGCATGCCCGGCATGCCCAGGTTCTGCGGGTGGCTGTCGGGGAACGCGCCGCGGGCCATCAGGGTGGTGACCACCGGGGCGCCGGTGAGCTCCACCAGCTCGGCCAGCTCCGCGGTCGCCTGGGCCTTGAGGACGCCGCCGCCGACGTAGAGCACCGGCCGGCGGGCGGCAGCGATCAGCGCGGCGGCCTCGCGGACCTGCTTGCCGTGCGGCCGGGTGGTGGGCTTGTAGCCGGGCAGGTCCAGCCGCGGCGGCCAGGAGAAGTCGGTCGTCGCCTGCAGGACGTCCTTGGGGATGTCGACGAGCACCGGGCCGGGCCGGCCGGTCGCGGCCAGGTGGAACGCCTCGGCGATCCGCTGCGGGATCTCGCGGGCGTCGGTGACCAGGAAGTTGTGCTTGGTGATCGGCATCGTGATGCCGCGGATGTCCGCCTCCTGGAAGGCGTCGGTACCGATCGCGGCCGTCGGGACCTGGCCGGTGATCGCCACGATGGGGACCGAGTCCATGTAGGCGTCGGCCAGCGGGGTCACCAGGTTGGTCGCACCCGGGCCCGAGGTGGCCATGCAGACGCCGACCCGCCCGGTGGCCTGGGCGTAGCCCTGCGCGGCGTGACCGGCGCCCTGCTCGTGGCGGACCAGCACGTGGCGGACCCGGGAGTCGAACAGCGGGTCGTAGGCGGGCAGGATCGCCCCGCCCGGGATGCCGAAGACCACGTCGACGCCGACCGCCTCGAGCGACCGCACGAGGCTCTGGGCCCCGGTGAGGCCGGTGAGCGGCTCGGCGGCGGCCTCCTCGACCGAGCGGGCGGTGGTCTCGACCCCGGTCAGTGCCTCGGCGGCCTCACGGGTGGCGGACCCACCCGGGGTGGTGCTGGTCATGGCGTCTCCTGGCCTTGCCTGTGTCATTGCCTGCTGCGGGATTGCCTGCTGCGGAACTGCCTGCTGCGGGGGCGCCCCGGACGGGGCCGTGCGGTGTGCGGCGCGGGTGCCTGCGGCGCGGGCCGGCGGCCGTCGGGAGGGAGGTCGGGGCCCGCAAACGAAAGACCCCTCGTGCCTGCGGGCACAGAGGGGTCAGCGCGTCGGTCGGGAGGACCGACGCGCTAGGCGACTACGAGGAGCAGGCACGCCGGACGCACGCCGCCACTGTGCGCCTCGACCAGCCGCCTCGTCAACCACGTCGTCCCACTGCATGGGACGACGTGTCGTCAGACGTGGGATGGCAGCCGGTCGCCGGCGGGCCCGCCCGGACAGGGCGCGGCCAGCACCGCCGGCAGAGCGAGCGGGGCCCGGTCAGCTCCAGGACCGCGGTGGCGGCGGCGAGCGACCCGAGCAGCCCGAGGACCGGACCGGAGGCTTCAGCGGGATGCCACGAGGCCGGGCCACAGCTGACCGGCGCCGCTGTCGAGCACGTCGACCAGCTCCCGCGGGCGCATCGGGCGGGCCAGCAGGAAGCCCTGGGCGAAGCCGCAACCCGCGGCGCGCAGCGCGCCGAGCTGGGCCGGCGTCTCCACGCCCTCGGCCACGACGTCCAGGCCCAGGGCGCCGGCGATCGCGACGACGGACTCGCACAGCGCCCGCACCTTCGGGTCGCGGTCCACCCGCAGCACGAAGGCGTGGTCCAGCTTCAGCACGTCGATCGGCAGCCGGGTCAGGTGGGCCAGCGAGGAGCGGCCGGTGCCGAAGTCGTCCAGCGCCACGTGGACGCCCATGAGCCGCAGCGCCTCGAAGTCGACGGCCACGTGCTCGCCCTCGGACATGATCGTCGCCTCGGTGATCTCCAGGATCAGCCGCTCGGGCGCCAGCCCGGTCGACTGCAGCACCGCGGCGACGTCGCGGACCAGGGTGCGGGCGGCGACGTGCGAGGCGGAGATGTTGACCCCCAGCCGCAGCGGCGCGCCGGCGCACGGCAGGGACAGGACGGCCGTGGCGGCGTGCGTCAGCGCCCAGCGCTGCAGCTCGCCGATCACCCCGGCACGCTCCGCGATCGGCACGAACTCCGCCGGGGGCACCTCACCGAGCTCCGGGTGCTGCCAGCGCAGCAGCGCCTCGACGCCGGTCACCCGCTGCTCGCCCAGGGAGACCACCGGCTGGAACAGCACCGACAGCTCGCCGCGGTCCCAGGCGCCGGGCAGGTCCTCGCGCAGGCGGGCCCGCCGCTCGGCGGCACTGCCGAGCGCCGGCCGGTACCGCAGCGCGGTGCCCGTGCCCGCGGCGGCCGCCGCACGGACGGCGAGCTCGGCGCGGATCATCAGGTCCGGGACCGACTCCGCGGCCCCCAGGTCGACGACGCCGATGCCGGCGCTGAGGTCGAAGACCCCGGCGCTGGTGTCCAGCGGCTGCTCCAGCACCGACAGGCAGCGGTCGGCCAGCAGGTCCACGGCGTGCGGTGCACCCTCGGCCAGGACGGCGAACGCGCCGCCGCCCACCCGGGTGACCGGGTCGCTGCCGCGCACGGTGGCCCGCAGCCGCCGGCCGACCTCGACCAGCACCTCGGTGACGACGTCGCGGCCGGCGTCCTCGCGCACCTCGTCCAGGCCGTCGAGCTCGATGAGCAGCAGGCTGCGGCAGCCCGGCCCGCCGGCGGTCAGCGCCTGCTCGAGCAGGCGTTCGCAACCGGCCCGGTTGGGCAGCCCGGTGACCGGGTCGGTGAACGCGACCTGCTCCAGCACCTGCTCCCGCGCGACCCGCTCGGTGGTGTCGCGGCAGTGCAGGACGACGGCGCCCACCACGGTGTCCGAGCGCAGGTCCGAGACGCCGGCCTCGAGGTGCCGCCAGCCGCCGTCGGTGTGCCGCAGCCGCAGCCGCAGCACACCGGCGGGCGCGGCGGCCATGGCCGCGGGCCGCAGGGCACGGGCCACCGGCAGCGCGTCGTCGGGGTGCACCAGCTCGAGCAGGTCGGTACCCACGGGGATGGCGTCGGCGGCGCCGAGCGTCGTCCCCAGGGTCGGCGAGGACCAGGTCACCCGGAGGTCGCCGTCGAGGATGAGCACGGCGTCGCTGCTGGTGGCGACGAGGGAGCGGAAGTAGGCCTCGCTGCGCCGCAGCCGGGCGCCGAGGCGCTGCTCCTCGCGGGCGGTCAGCCAGCGGTGCAGCACGGCGAGGACGGCGCACAGCGAGCCGCCGACGGCGATCACCGGGCTGATCCGGTGACCGGTCAGCGATACCGCGGCGGCGCCGAAGCAGGCGACCGTCATGGCCAGGTGCGGGAGGAGCTGGCGCAGGTGCGTGGAGCGTCCGGTGTGCGGCTGGGGACGGGACTCGCGGCACGGGCCCGGGTCCAGCAGGACGGCGGCACCGAGCAGCACCAGCCCGCCTGCGACGAGGACCCGGCCGACGTCGCCGACGGCCTGCTCCCCCGTCAGCGTCGCCGAGGTGCCCAGCGCCCGGCCGGGGGCGAGCAGCGCCGTGGCAGCCAGCAGCACCAGCGCCATGGGCTGGCGGCGGCTCTCGATGACGCCGAGGAGCAGGACGGCGGCGGCCACCGTGGCCGAGGTGACGACGACGGCCGCCGCGAGGACGGCGCGACCGCTCGGGTCGAGGTCCAGCCAGCTGAGGTCGGGCCCGAGCACCAGCACCTGCACGACGAGCACGCAGGCGGTGAGGAAGAGGGCGAGCTCGACGGCCGGACGGGCTCCACCGCGCAGCCGCGAGGGGGCGACGAGGGTGAGGATGCCGACGACGGCGATCACGTAGCCGGGGACGGTGGGCAGCCAGCGCACGGCCACCTGCTCCAGCGGGGAGCCCGGTGCCGCGACCGGAACTGCGAGCAGGCCGACCACCGGCAGCAGCGGGGCCAGGGCGAACAGCCGCCAGCCGCGCCACCCCGGCTGCGCGGACCGGCCGGCGGTCCAGAGCACGGCTGCGGTGGCGATGCCGAGTGCGCCGACCGCCAGGTCCCCCAGGTGTCCCGGGCCGGACGTGCTCGCGGACACCGCGCAGGCGGCACCCACGGGCACGGCGCTCCCGAGGAGCCACCACCTCAGCTTCTGCACACCTGCTCAGTCGGCAGGCAGGAGAGCCGGCGACAGTGCGGCGACCCCGGCCCTCACCCCTCCGGGGGAGCGTCCCGCGCGCGGCGACCGCGGCCCTCACCCCTCCGGGGGAACGCCCCGCGCGCGGCCTCCTCGCAGGGCCCCGCCGCGAGCGTGCGAGCGGCGGGGGCGACCCCCTTCCAGGAGCCCGCCCCGAGCTTGCGCAGGGTGGGGAGGACGGGGGTCCTCCGTTCAGCCGCAGACCGCGCCCTGGGCCGCGGAGCTCACCAGCTTGGCGTACTTGCCGAGGACGCCGGTGGTGTAGCGCGGCGGCAGCGGTTGCCAGTCCTGGCGGCGGCGGGCCAGCTCGTCCTCGTCGACCAGCAGGTCGAGGGTGCGGGCGGCGAGGTCCAGCCGGACCCGGTCGCCGTCCTGCACGAAGGCGATGGGGCCGCCGTCGGTGGCCTCGGGGGCGACGTGGCCGACGCACAGCCCCGTCGTCCCGCCGGAGAACCGGCCGTCGGTGAGCAGCAGGACGTCCTTGCCCAGGCCCGCGCCCTTGATCGCGCCGGTCACGGCGAGCATCTCGCGCATGCCCGGCCCGCCGCGGGGGCCCTCGTAGCGGATGACCACGACGTCGCCGGCCTGCAGCGTGCCGTCGGTGACGGCGTCCATCGCGCCCTGCTCACCGTCGAAGACCCGTGCGGTGCCCTCGAAGACGTCGGCGTCGAAGCCGGCGGACTTCACGACCGCACCCTCCGGCGACAGCGAGCCGCGCAGGATGGTCAGCCCCCCGGTCTTGTGGATCGGGTTGTCCATGGCGTGGACGATGGTGCCGTCCAGGTCCGGCGGGGCGATCTCCGCGAGGTTCTCGGCCATCGTCTTCCCGGTCACGGTCAAGACGTCGCCGTGCAGCAGGCCGGCGTCGAGCAGCGCACGCAGCACCACGGGGACGCCGCCGACGCGGTCGATGTCGGTCATGACGAACCGGCCGAACGGCTTGACGTCGGCCAGGTGCGGAGTGCGGTCGCCGATCCGGTTGAAGTCCTCGAGGGTGAGGTCGACCTGGGCCTCGTGCGCGATGGCCAGCAGGTGCAGCACGGCGTTGGTCGAGCCCCCCAGCGCCATGACCACGGTGATGGCGTTCTCGAACGCCTCCCGGGTCATGATCTGGCGGGCGGTGATGCCCTGGCGCAGCAGGTTGACCACGGCCTCGCCGGAGGCGATCGCCACGGCGTCGCGGCGGCTGTCCGGAGCCGGCGGCGCGGCGCTGCCGGGCAGGGCCATCCCCAGCGCCTCGGCGACGCTGGCCATCGTGTTGGCGGTGTACATGCCGCCGCAGGAGCCCTCGCCGGGGCAGGCCGCCTTCTCGATGGCGTCCAGCTCCTCACGGCTGATCAGCCCGCGGGCGCAGGCCCCGACGCCCTCGAAGACGTCGATGATCGTCAGGTTGTCCCGGTCACCGAGCCGTCCGGGCAGGGTCGAGCCGGAGTAGACGAAGACACTGGCCAGGTCGAGCCGGGCGGCGGCCATGAGCATGCCGGGCAGGGACTTGTCGCAGCCGGCGAGCAGCACCGTGCCGTCGAGGCGCTCGGCGAACACGACCGTCTCGACCGAGTCGGCGATGACCTCGCGGGAGACCAGCGAGGCGCGCATGCCCTCGTGGCCCATCGAGATGCCGTCGGAGACGGAGATGGTGCCGAACTCCAGCGGGTAGCCGCCGGCGGCGTGCACGCCCTCCTTGGCCCGCTTGGCCAGCCGGTCCAGGGACAGGTTGCACGGGGTGATCTCGTTCCACGACGAGGCGACGCCGATCTGCGGCTTCTGCCAGTCGTCGTCGCCCATCCCGACCGCGCGCAGCATGGCGCGGGCCGGGGCCTTGGCGATGCCGTCGGTCACCTCGTAGCTGCGCGGCTTGAGCGGGCTGTGCGTCCCGCTGTGGGACTCGTGTCCGGGGATGAGGTCCTCGCCGATCGTCACTCGTCCTCCTCGCTGGCGCTCGTCGGCCTCACACCGATCGTCGCGCTCTGCTCCTGCGTGAGCTGGCGGGCTCGCTCACGTCCGGGACTCTAGGCCGGTTCGCCCGGCCCGCCGAGAGACCGTCGATACTGGTACCGGCACCACCACCACCGACGTCCCGCTCCCGGAGCCCGCCGTGTCCGCCACCGCCACCGCTCGTCGCGAGCTCGCGGAGTTCCTCCGGTCCCGCCGCCGCCAGGTCGACCCCCGGGCCGCCGGGTTGCCCACCGGCGGTCCGCGGCGGACGCCGGGGCTGCGCCGCGAGGAGGTCGCGCTCCTGTCCGGGGTGAGCCACACCTGGTACACGTGGCTGGAGCAGGGCCGCGACATCCGGCCGTCGCGGCAGGTGGTCGACGCGCTGGCCCGCACGCTGCGGATGTCGCCGGCCGAGCACGAGTACGTGCTGCGGCTGACCGGGCACGGCGGCGCCGCCCCGGCCGGCGCGGCCGACGGCATGCCGGCCCACGTGCAGCGGCTGCTCGACGCGCTGGGCCCCTCCCCCGCCTACGCCATCACGGCCGGCTGGACGATCGTCGGCTGGAACCACGCCTACGAGCTCCTCTACCCCGGGGTGGCCACCGTGCCCGCGGCCGACCGGAACCTGCTCTGGTTGGTGTTCACCGACCCTGCCGTGCGCACGCTGCTCGGCGACTGGGCCGGTGACAGCCGCCGCTTCCTCACCCAGTTCCGCGCCGAGGTGGGCCCGCGGCTGGCCGACCCGGAGGTGGTCGACCTGGTGGCCCGGCTCGAGGCGGCCAGCCCGCACTTCCGCGCCGGCTGGGCCAGCCACGACGTGGACCGGTTCAGTTCCTCCGAGCGGCGCTTCGAGCACCCGGCGGTGGGGACGCTGCTGCTCGAGCACCACCAGCTCACCCCGGCCGACGCGCCGGGCCTGCAGCTCGTCGTCTACACCGCCGCGGAGGGCGGCGACGCGGCGGACCGGCTGGCGCGGCTGTCGGCCTGAACCGGTCTGGGAGGATGTGCGGACGTGGGGACGGCCAGCTTCCGGATGAACCGGGTCGCACTGCTGCCGGTGGTCCTGCTGACCGTGTGCGTCGTCCCCCTGGCCTTCGCCGCCACCTGGACCCTGGTGTTCCTGCTCGTGCCGGTCGGGGCCGCGACGTGGGTGCTGCGGACCGGGGTGGACGTCGGCGAGGACGGCGTCACGGTGCGCTCGCCGGTCGCCGCCCGGCACGTGCCGTGGCGTGAGGTGGCGGGCATCCGCGTCGCCGAGCGCGGTGACCTGTGGCTGGTCACCACCCGCGGCACCGAGGTGCGGCTGCCGGTGCTGCGCGCCCGCGACCTGCCCCGCCTGGCCGCCGTCTCCGGCGGCCGCATCCCCGCTCCCGCCGGGCCCCGGTAGCCGTCGCCCGCCTCACCGCCGCCCCGTGGACGCCTCACAGCGCTGTCCGTGTCAGTTGATGGGGTTGGTGTAGCCGGCGTGGGTGAACCAGCCGGCGGCGTCTGCCGGTGTGATCGTGCGCATGGCGGCGGCGATGGCGGCGTCCAGCGCCTGGTGGGTGCGGGCGGCTGCCGCCCGCAGCAGCGCCTTGAGCTTGGCGAAGGCCTCCTCGATGGGGTTGAGGTCGGGTGAGTAGGCGGGCAGGAACACCAGCTGGCAGCCGGCCGCCTCGATGAAGCGACGAGCCCGGGCGCTCTTGTGCGCGGCGACGTTGTCGAGGACCACGACCTGCCCGGGGGTCAGGGTGGGCGCCAGCACCCGCTGGATGTAGACGTCGAAGG
>NZ_FRDM01000101.1 GCF_900143215.1 Geodermatophilus obscurus
CGTTGCCGGATCGTGCGTTGCCGGATCGTGCGTTGCCGGATCGTGCCTTGACCGCCTGCACCGCTCGTGCCGCCTCCCGGTGTCCTCGCGCAGTGTGGCGACCTGCCACGAAGGGGTGAACCGGCAGCTCAGCGCCCTCCGCGGGCACCCGGCAGCCCCCAGGCTGTCCGTCGTGCCGCTGTCCGTCCCCGGCTTGCCCGACGTGCCGCCCGAGCTGGCCGGCCCGGTCGCGGTGGAGCTGGCCAAGCCGGTGCGCGACCTGCCGCGGGCCGACGCGCTGCCGGGCGGGGTGCTGTACGAGCCCAAGTGGGACGGCTACCGCCTGGTCGTCGTCCGCACCGGCGGCACGACCCGGGTGTGGTCCCGGCAGGGCCGCGACCTGTCCTCCCGCTTCCCGGACGTCGTCGCCGCGGCCGTGGCCCAGGTGCCGGCGGGCACGGTGCTCGACGGCGAGGTCGTCGTCTGGAACGGCTCCCGGCTGGACTTCGGCCTGCTCCAGCAGCGGATGGTGGCTCCCGCCGGCCGGATCGGTGCGCTGGTCGCCGCCGCGCCCGCCTCCTACGTCGCCTTCGACCTGCTGGCACTGGGCGGCGCCGACCTGCGCGGGCGCCGGCTGCGGGAGCGGCGGGCCGCGCTGGAGGAGCTCGCCACCCGCGGGGCCCCGCCGATGCAGCTCTCACCGGTGACCACCGACCCCGCCGAGGCCCGCCGGTGGTCGGCCGACTTCCGGCCCGCCGGGGTGGAGGGGCTGGTGGCCAAGGGTGCCGGCAGCCGGTACGCGCCCGGCCGGCGGGAGTGGCTGAAGGTGAAGTCCTGGGAGTCCACCGAGGTGCTCGCCGGCGGCGTCATCGGACCGCCGGAGCAGCCCAGCCAGCTCGTCGCCGGGCGGTACCGGGACGGCGAGCTGGTCGTCGTCGGCCGGACCAGCCCGCTCTCGCCGGCGCAGTCCGCCGAGCTGGCCGCCCTCCTGACCCCGGCCGGGCCGGACCACCCGTGGCCGGAGCGGATCGGCACCGGCGCCTTCGGCGGCGGCCGGCTGTCGGTGCCGCTGACCCGCGTCCGCCCGGACGTCGTCGTCGAGGTCAGCGCGGACGCCGCCCTGCAGGCCGGCGTGTTCCGTCACCCGCTGCGCTTCGTGCGGGTCCGCCCCGACCTGGCGCCGGAGGACGTCCCCGGCATCGCCTGACCGCCGCGATCATGGCGCCGTGACCACGCAGCGGAGCCCCGAGGTGGTCCCCGCGCCATGATCGTCGGGGAAGCGGGCGTCGGGGAAGCGGGCGTCG
>NZ_FRDM01000057.1 GCF_900143215.1 Geodermatophilus obscurus
AGGCTCGCCTGAGCGGTGCCGAGGGCCGCCGACATCCGGCCCAGCTCGTCCCTGCCGGTCACCTCGGGGGTCACGGTGAGGTCGCCGGCCGCCAGTGCCTCCACCGACGCCTGCACCGAACGCACAGTGCCGACGATCCGGCGGACCACGAAGACGGTCAGCGCACCGGCCAGCAGGATGCCGCCCACGAGGGCGGTCCA
The DNA here is from genome assembly GCF_900143215.1 of Geodermatophilus obscurus. Lineage (GTDB taxonomy): Bacteria > Actinomycetota > Actinomycetes > Mycobacteriales > Geodermatophilaceae > Geodermatophilus > Geodermatophilus obscurus_A. Next base: position 201 of record NZ_FRDM01000057.1, read on the forward strand.
GAGGGTCAGGATCGCGGATCGGGCGGTGTCCCTGGCGTCGTCCGTGTCGGCCTGCCCCGCGGCCACCCGCCGCTCCTGCATCGCGTTGTACTCGTCCATGATCACGTCGGAGGAGTTCTGCAGCGGCCCGGTGATGGTCGCGGTGGCGGTCGCCAGGTCCCCGGCGTTCGCGGCAGGGACCAACTGCCCGTCCGCGACGGCGTAGTACCCCTCCACATGGCCGCGGAAGACCTCGAAGGCCTCCTTGTTGACGGTGACCTCGGCGTAGGCGTCCAGCTGACCCTCGATGGTCTCCCGCCGCTCGGCGAGCTCGGCCAGCAGGGCGGCACGGGTCTGCGGGTCGGCCAACGGGTAGGTGTTGAAACGGGAGCGGTCGCCCTGCCAGGAGCGCTGGATGTTCGCCAGGTCCGCCAGCGTGACGACGTTGTCGTTGATGCGGGTGGCAGCCGTGTTGATGGCACCGATGCGGGAGACCGCCAGGACGGTCATCGCTATCGCCACCACCGCGAGGACGGCGACGGCGGCACCGATCTTCACGCCGATGGGCCGGTCGGCGAACCAGCCTCCGGAGCGCCCGGAGGACGAGGGAATGCGGTCGGGCATGGGGTGCTCCTGAGGGCGGAATGGCACGACGAGAAGGTGCGGCAGAATGGTGCGCCATTCCGTCGTCGTGTCCACTCCATCCCGGCGCGTGTCGCGGAACGCCTCCCCGAGAAATGTCGGTGACAGCAATCCACCGACCGCTTTGTCGACACCCCGGCGCCATTCCCGTGCACCGGGAGGACGTCAGCCCAGCGCGCCGGCCAGCGTCTCGAGCAGGACGACGACCGCGGCCGGGTCGGGAACGCGGTACCGCGCCGCGGTCGCGCCCTCCCCCACCTTGACGGTCAGGTCGCCGGGGGAGAGGACGCGGAAGGCGTCCTCGTCGGTGCGGTCGTCGCCGAGGTAGACCGTCGCCGCCGCACCCAGGTCGGCACGGAGCCGCAGCAGGGCACTGCCCTTGTCGGCGTCGGTGACGGCCAGCTCGAGCACCTCCTTGCCCGGCTTCTTCGTCAGTGACGGATCGGTGGCAGCGTCGGCCTGCTCCAGCAGCTCGGCAGCCGCAGCACGGTCGGTCACCTGGCGCACGTGCACCGCCACGCTGGCCGGCTTGACCTCCAGCCGCGCCCCCGGCACGGCGGCGACGAGCGGGGCCAGCCGTTCGGCGAGCACGTCCCGTCGCCCGGCGAGCTCCGCGGTCAGCGGGCCGCCGTACTCCGCTCCGTGGCTGCCGATCCAGCGGTAGGGGCCTGCCAGGCCGCTGACGGCGCGCAGGTCGGCCACGCCCCGGCCGCTCACCAACGCCACGGTGACCCAGTCGGCGGCGGCCACCCGCGCCAGCGCCTCGGCGACCCCGGGCAGCGGCACGGCGGCCGACGGGTCGCCCACCAGCGGCGCGAGGACGCCGTCGTAGTCGCTGGCCACCAGCAGCGGCCGCCGTCCGGCCACGGCCGCCAGCGCGTCAGCGAGGTCCGCCGGCAGGGCGGCGGGGGAGGGGAGGGGTGCCGCGGACCCCGTCACGCCTGCGCCTGCAGCGCGTCGAAGAACGAGCTGGCCCAGTGGTCGAGGTCGTTGCGGGCCAGGTGGCGGCGCATCGCGCGCATCCGCTTGGCGGCGTCGGCCGGGTCGACCCGCAGCGCGCGCACCAGCTGGTTCTTGACCCCGGCGATGTCGTGCGGGTTGACCAGGAACGCCTGCTTGAGCTCGGCGGCGGCACCGGCGAACTCGGAGAGCACCAGGGTGCCGCCGAGGTCACTGCGGGCCGCGACGTACTCCTTGGCCACCAGGTTCATGCCGTCGCGGTAGGGCGTCACGAGCATGACGTCGGCCGCGCGGTACAGGGCGGCCAGTTCCTCGCGGGGCACCGACTGGTTGATGTAGTGGACGGCCGGCCCGCCCAGGGTGCCGAAGACGCCGTTGATGTGACCGACCTGCTGCTCGATCGTCTCGCGCATGTGCACGTAGTGCTCGACCCGCTCCCGGCTGGGCGTGGCCACCTGCACCATCACCGTGTCGGGGACCTCGACGACGCCCTCCTCCAGCAGCTCCTGGAAGGCGTTGAGCCGGACGGCGATGCCCTTGGTGTAGTCCAGCCGGTCCACGCCCAGGATCATCTTCTGCGGGTTGCCGAGCTCGGTGCGCATCTCCTCTGCCCGCTTGACGACGTCCGGCCGGCCGGCCAGTTCCTCGAACGCCTTGACGTCGATGGAGATCGGGAAGGCGCGGGCGGTGACCGTGCGGCCGTCGTACTCGATCGTCGAGCCGCGGGCGGGCAGGTCGTGCAGCCGGCGGGCCAGCTGGACGAAGTTGGCCGCCGCCGCGGGCCGCTGGAAGCCGACGAGGTCGGCGCCGAGCAGGCCCTCGACGACGGCCGACCGCCAGGGCAGCTGGGTGAACAGCTCGTAGGGCGGGAAGGGGATGTGCAGGAAGAAGCCGATCGTCAGGTCGGGGCGCCGCTGGCGCAGCATCGCCGGCACCAGCTGCAACTGGTAGTCGTGCACCCACACGATCGCGCCCTCGCCGGCGACCTCGGCGGTGCGCTCGGCGAAGCGCTTGTTGACCTGGACGTAGGTGTCCCACCAGTGGCGGTGGTACTCGGGCTTCTCGACCACGTCGTGGTACAGCGGCCACAGCGAGGCGTTCGACATGCCCTCGTAGTAGCGGTCGACCTCCTCCTCGGCGAGCGGCACGGGGATCAGCGACATCCCGCCGGACTCGAAGGGCTCGGGGGCCTCGCCGGCCGAACCGGACCAGCCCACCCACGCGCCGCCCCGCCCGGCGACGAACGGTTCGAGCGCGGTCACCAGGCCGCCGGGGCTGCGCTGCCACCGGGTGGTGCCGTCGGGGTCGGTGACCTGGTCGACCGGCAGCCGGTTGGCCACCACGACGACGGGGCTGTCCGCCCCGGTGTGTCCTGCCGCTGTCCCAGCCATACCGCCCCCGACCCTACTGAGCGCCGGCGTGAACGGCAGCGCCAGCCTCATCCGGAGGCCAGCAGGTACCCCGCCGCCGCCGCGGTCAGACCCAGCACCACGGTCGCTGCCGCGTAGCCCAGCGCCCGGGCGAGGGTGCGTCGCTCGCCCAGGCGGAGCACGTCGGCGCCGAAGGTCGAGAAGGTCGTGAGCGTGCCGCAGAAGCCGGTGCCCACCAGGGCGACGACGGCCGGGGGAGGAGCAGCGGCCCCCAGCACCACGCCGAGCAACGCGCTGCCGGCGACGTTGACGGCCAGCGTCCCCCGCGCCGGGTCCCGGCCGTCGCGGGCGGCCAGCCGGGTGACCAGCAGCCGCAGCGGGGCGCCGACCAGCGCGCCGGCCACCACCAGCAGCGGCGTCACCGGGCGGGGGCGGCCCGGACCGCCCGGGCCCCCGCGGCCACGGCGAGCACCCCACCGAGGACCGAGGCGAGCACGTAGGCGGCGGCCAGCGCCGCCGCACCGGCGTCGACCAGCTCGACGACCTCGACGGCGAACGCGGAGTACGTCGTGTAGCCGCCGAGCACGCCGACGGCGAGGAACGGCCGGACCCAGGGCGGCTCGGGGGAGCGCGCGGTCAGGGCGGCGGTCAGCGCGCCGAGCAGCAGGCAGCCGGTGACGTTGACCAGCAGCGTGGCGCAGGGCCAGCCGCCGGGGGAGTGCGGCAGCGCCGTCGCCACGCCCCAGCGGGCCAGCGCGCCGAGCGCGCCCCCGAGCGCCGCGAGCACGTAGCGGACCCCAGCCCCCTCACCCCTCGCAGGCTCGGGTCGAGCCCCTGGCCGGGGCCGAGAGCTGCCGGGTCCTTGCATCAGCGGCGGCGGGTCTCGGGGAAGAGCAGGTCGACGAAGCGGGCCACGGTCGGCTGCGGCTCGTGGTTGGCCAGCCCCGGCCGCTCGTTGGCCTCGATGAACACGTGGTCGGGGCCCTCGACGTCGGGCACCAGGAAGTCCAGCCCGGTCACCGGGATGCCGATCGCCCGGCTGGCCCGGACGGCGGCCTGCGCGATCGCCGGGTGCAGCCGGTCGGTGACGTCCTCGATGGTGCCGCCGGTGTGCAGGTTCGCCGTCCGCCGGACCTGGACGCGCTCGCCCACCGGCGGGACGTCGTCCATCGCGTACCCGGACTCGCCGACCACCTCGGAGGTCGTGTCGTCGAGCGGGATGCTGGACTCCCCGCCGGTGGCGCGCTCGCGCCGGCGGCTGGTGCTGCGCACCAGCTCGGTGACGGGGGAGCGGCCGTCGCCGACGACCTCGGCCGGACGACGCACCGCGGCGGCCACCACCTCGTGGTCGATGACGACCACCCGCAGGTCGTCGCCCTCGACGAGCTCCTCGACCAGCACGTCCGGGCAGTGGTGCAGCGCCTGGCGCACCGCGCGGTCCAGCGCCTCCTCGTCACGGACCCCGACGGTGATGCCCCGGCCCTGCTCGCCCCGGGCGGGCTTGACCACCACCTCGCCGCACGCGGTCAGCAGCGCCCGGGCGGCCTCGAGGTCGCCGTCGGTGGCGGCCGCCCCGCGGGGCACCCGGACCCCGGCGCGCTCCATGATCCGCCGGGTGACCCGCTTGTCGTCGCACCGGCTCATCGCGACCGCGCTGGTGTACTCCGACAGCGACTCGCGGGTGAGCACCGTGCGGCCGCCCAGCGACAGCCGCATCTCGCCCCACTCGGAGTCGTTCACCTCGACCCGGACCCCGCGCTCCAGCGCCTCCTCGGCGATGATCCGGGCGTAGGGGTTGAGCTCCTCCAGCCCCGGGGGGCGGGCGGCGAACAGCGGCGTGTTGATCGGGTTCTTCCGCTTCACGCACAGCGCCGGCACCCGGTGGAAGCCGAGCTTGCGGTACAGCGCGATCGCCCCGGTGTTGTCGTGCATGACCGACAGGTCGAGGTAGGCGCGGCCGCGGCCGACGTAGCGCTCGGCCAGCACCCGCACCAGCGCCTCACCGGTGCCCGGCGGGGCGTCCTGCGCGTCGACGGCCAGGCACCACAGGCTGGCGCCGCCCTCCGGGTCGCCGAAGGCGAGCACGTGGTCGACGCCGGTCACCGTGCCGACGATCGCACCCGTCCGCTGGTCCTCGGCGACCAGGTAGGTGAAGGTGCGGGTCCGGTGGTTGGCCCACATGGTGTCGGCGTCCCCGGTGACCATGCCGTTGCGCGCGTAGATGCCGTTGATCGACCGCATCTCGTCCAGCGCGGTCACCGTGCGCACGAAGACACCGCGGATCAGCTCGTGCCGGGGCCGGTAGCGGTGCAGGTCCAGCCGGTAGGTGTAGCTGGGGTCGACGAACAGCTCGTCCGGCGCCATCCCGACCATCACGTGCGGGTCACGCGGGTAGATGCAGATGTCGCGCCGGCCGCTCTCCTCCGAGCGCAGCGCCTTCACGATGCCCTCGAGGCTGGAGAAGGTCTGCCCGAAGACCAGCCGGCCCCAGGCCAGGTCGAGGACGACGTCGGACTCCATCCCCTGCCGCTGGTGCTCGGAGATCTGCTGCCAGGGACGGCTGGTGGGGGAGGGGGTGCCGGACACCGCGGTGCGGCGGCGGTGCCCCGCGATCCGGGTCATAGCGCCGCCTCGCCGGCGCCCGTCGGCGCCGCGCCTCGGGGGGCTGTGCTCACGCGTGACCTCGCGAGCTCGGTCACGGCTACACCCCGTGGGTCTGCAGCCAGAGCTCGAGCAAGCCCAGCTGCCACAGCTTGTTGCCGCGCAGCGGGGTGAGCTCCCCGTTCGGGTCGGCCAGCAGCCGGTCGACGTACTCCGGCCGGAACAGCCCGCGCTCGCGGGCGGCGTCGTCGGTCAGCGCGTCGCGCACCAGGTCCAGCACCTTGCCCTCGAGATGGGTGATCGCCGGGACCGGGAAGTAGCCCTTGGGCCGGTCGATGACCTCCGGCGGGATGATCCGCCGGCCGATCGCCTTGAGCACGCCCTTGCCGCCGTCGGCCAGCTTCAGCTCCGGCGGGCACATCGCGGCCAGCTCGACCAGGTCGTGGTCGAGGAAGGGCACCCGGGCCTCCAGGCCCCAGGCCATGGACATGTTGTCCACCCGCTTGACCGGGTCGTCGACCAGCATGACCTCGCTGTCCAGGCGCAGCGCGGCGTCCACGGCGGTGTTGGCGTGCGGCGCGGACATGTGCCGGCGGACGAACTCCAGGCTCGGGTCGCCGTCCACCGCGTAGCGGTCGGCCACCAGCCGGGCCGTGTCGGCGGCGTCGCGGTCGAAGAACGCCTTCGCGTAGGTCTCCACCGCCCGCTCGCGGTCCACGCCGAGCAGCGGCGGGTACCAGTGGTAGCCGGCGAAGACCTCGTCGGCACCCTGCCCGGACTGCACCACCCGGATCGACTGGCTGACCCGCTCGGACAGCAGGTCGAAGGCGACGACGTCGTGGCTGACCATCGGCTCGGCCATCGCGTGGATGGCGTGCCCGAGCGCGGCGGCCAGCTCGTCGGAGGCGACCCGGATGCGGTGGTGGTCGGTGCCGAAGCGCTCGGCGATGACGTCGGAGTAGACGAACTCGTCGCCCTCCCGGCCGCCGACGGCCTCGAAGCCGATCGAGTAGGTGGCCAGGCCGGTCTGCCCCTCCTGGGCGAGCAGGCCGACGATCAGGCTGGAGTCCAGGCCGCCGGACAGCAGCACGCCGACCGGGATGTCGGCCACCAGCCGCCGGCGGACGGCGACCCGCAGCGCCTCCTCGATCGCGTCCTCCCAGTCGCGGGCCGACCAGTTCGCGTGCTCGGGACGGCGCTCGTAGCGGGCCTCCCAGTAGCGGTGCTCGCGGGAGGTGCCGTCGGCCTCGACCACCCGCACGGTGGCCGGGGGCAGCTTGCGGACGCCGTTGAGGATCGTCCGCGGCGCGGGGACGACGGCGTGCCAGGTCAGGTAGTGGTGCAGCGCCACCGGGTCGATGGAGGTGTCGACGTCCCCGGCCTGCACGAGCGCCGGCAGGGAGGAGGCGAACCGCAGCCGGCCCGGCGCCTCGGCCAGGTACAGCGGCTTGATGCCCAGCCGGTCGCGGGCCAGCACCACGCGGCCGGTGTCGCGCTCGGTGATGACGAACGCGAACATGCCGTGCAGGTGCGAGACGACGTCGGTGCCCCAGTGGTGGTAGCCCTTGAGGATCACCTCGGTGTCACTCGTGGAGAAGAAGCGGTAGCCGTGGCCCTCGAGCTCGGCGCGCAGCTCCTTGTAGTCGTAGATGCAGCCGTTGAAGACCGCGGTCAGGCCGAGCTCGTTGTCCACCATCGGCTGGCTGCCGGCCGGTGACAGGTCGATGACCGACAGCCGGCGGTGCCCGAAGGCCACCCGCCCGTTGCTCCAGGCGCCCTGACCGTCCGGCCCGCGGGGGACGAGGCACTCGACCATCCGCGCCACGGCGGTGGTGTCGGCCAGGGAGCCGTCGAACCGGATCTCACCGGAGAGGCCGCACATGCAGCAATCCAACCCCACCCGAGGGGTCGGCGCGAGCGGCCGGAGCCGGCGTCACACCGACGCAACACGGCCGGGTTCCACGTGGAACAGCGCAGCGCCCCCGGGCCCGGGGTGGGCGACCGGGAGTGCACCGGGTCACGGTCGCCGGCCGGGCGGTGCGGTGCCAGGGTGGGGCGTCCGGTCGCGACGAGGGAGGCGACGTGCAGGCAGTGGTCGTGGAGCGCCGCGGTGGCCCCGAGGTGCTGACGGTCTCCGAGGTGCCCGACCCCGGGCCCGGCGACGGTGCGGTGCTGGTCGACGTCGCGGCCGTGGGGGTGAACTTCCGGGACGTGTACGAGCGCGAGGGCCGCCCGCCCTACGGCGGCGCCCTCCCCGCGGTCGTCGGCGCGGAGGGCGCGGGCACCGTCGTCGGCACGGGGGAGCGGGTCGCCTGGCTCGACGTCCCGGGCAGCTACGCGACCCGGGTGGCGGCCCGGCGGGAGAAGCTGGTGCCGGTGCCCGAGGGGGTGGACCTCGACGTGGCCGCCGCCGTGCTGCTGCAGGGCTGCACCGCCCAGTACCTCGCCGCCGACTCGTACCCGGTCGCCGAGGGGGACTGGGTGGTCGTGCACAGCGCTGCCGGGGGCGTCGGCCTGCTGCTGACGCAGCTGGTGCGCGACCGCGGCGGTCACGTCCTGGCCACGACGTCGACGGAGGAGAAGGCCGAGCTCGCGCGGGCGGCCGGCGCGGACGACGTCGTCGTGGGCTACGACGGCTTCGCCGAGCGGGTGCGCGAGCTCTCCGGCGGCGAGGGCGCCGCGGCGGTCTACGACGGCGTCGGGCGGACGACGTTCGCCGCGGGGCTGACCGCACTGCGGCCGACCGGGCGGATGATCGTGTACGGCGCCGCCAGCGGGCAGCCCGATCCGCTGGAGGTCCAGTCCCTCGCCGCGCACGGATCGCTGTACGTCCAGCGGCCGACGCTCGGCACCTACACCCGGACCCCGCAGCTGCTGCGCGAGCGGGCCGGCGCGGTCCTGGACCTGGTCGCCGCCGGCCGGCTCGACGTCCGCATCGGCGGCCGGTACCCGCTCGCCGAGGCGCGGCGGGCGCACGAGGACCTCGAGGGCCGGCGGACCACCGGCAAGCTCCTGCTGTTCCCGCAGGGCTCCTGACGCCCAGCGGCACGGCCCGCGGTCAGCTGCCGCCGGCGACCAGCGCCGCCATGGCCTCCGCCGTGGCGGCGTCGGCGGGCAGGAACGCCTCGATGCTCAGCTCGGCGAGGGTGACGTCGACGGCGGTGCCGAAGGTCGTGACGGTGCTGAGGAACGCCAGCTCCCGGCCGCCGGCCGCCATCCGCAGGGGGACGGCGACGGCGTTCGTCGCGCCGAGGCTGCGGCCGCCGGGGAACGCGGCCAGCTCGTGCAGCAGCGCCCGCGTCCGCGGGTCGCCGGTGACGGCGTGCTCCCGGGCCAGCCTGCCGAGCACGTGGCCGCGCCACTCGGCCAGGTTGCGGATCCGGCCGGCCAGCCCGTCGGGGTGCAGGCTCAGCCGCAGCACGTTGACCGGCGGCTCGAGCAGGTGCGCCGCGACCCCGCGGATGAGCAGCTCGATGCCGGCGTTGGCGCTGACCAGGTCCCAGTGCCGGTCGACGGCGAGGGCCGGGTGCGGTGCGTGGGCCCGCAGCACCGCGTCGACCGCGGCGCGGACCGGGGCCATCTCCGTGTCGTCGAGGGAGCGGGCGCGGTACTCGGGGGCGTAGCCGGCGCCGAGCAGCAGCTGGTTCCGTTCGCGCAGCGGGACGTCGAGCTGGGTGGCCAGCCGCAGCACCATCTCGCGGCTGGGCTGGGAGCGGCCGGTCTCCAGGAAGCTGATGTGCCGCGCGGAGACCTCGCTCTCGACGGCCAGGTCGAGCTGGCTGAGCCGGCGCCGTGTGCGCCACTGGCGCAGCAGCGGCCCGAAGGTCGAGCGGGTCGGGGTCGCCGTCACGGCCCGGACGCTACGGGTGGCCCGGACGCCTGAGCACCTACCTCGGAGGTAGGCGCCCATGACCCGCGAGGTCATCGACGGACCACCCCGCCCGCGCGCAGCCTCGGTCCTGACCGGAGCCACCCCGGCGCCGGCCCGACAGCGAGGAGGACGGACGTGCCCGAGGACACCGCCACCCAGGTCCAGCGGTACATCGCCGCGTGGAACGAGACCGAGCCGCAGGCCCGCCGACGGGCGGTCGCCGCGCTCTTCACCGAGGACGCTCGCTACGTCGACCCGCTGGTCGACGTCCGCGGGCACGAGGGCATCGACGCGACGATCGCCGCGGTGCACGAGCAGTTCCCGGGATGGGTGTTCCGGCTCGCCGGGCCCGTCGACGTCCACCACGACCAGGTGCGCTTCACCTGGGGACTGGGTCCGGAGGGCGAGGAGCCGCCGGTGATCGGCTCCGACGTGGCCGTGACCCACGCGGACGGCCGCTTCGACCGGGTCTCCGGCTTCCTCGACCGGGTTCCGCAGCAGTGAACGGCTACGGCTCCTACGCCGTCGCCCACCTCGAGACGGTGACGGTGGGCCCGGAGATCGTGGAGTACCTGGCCCGGATCGACGCCACCCTCGAGCCCTTCGGAGGGCGGTTCCTGGTGCACGGCGCCCGGGCCGAGGTCGTGGAGGGTCCGTGGCAGGGAGCCCTCGTGGTCATCGGCTTCCCGGACCCCGAGGGCGCCCGCGCCTGGTACTCCTCGGTGGCCTACCAGCAGATCGTCGGCCTGCGGACCGGGTCCAGCACCGGCTGGGCGGTCCTGGTGGAGGGCGTCACCGGGCCGCACCGGGCCACCGACGTCCTGGCTGCGCAGTCGTGACCGCGCAGTCGTGACCGCGAACGGCCCGGGAACGTCGATCCCGGGCCGTCCGTTCCGGCCTGCTCCGCAGTGCCGCGACCAGTGCCCTCGGTCAGAAGGGCGGAGAGTCGTCGGGCGGTGGGTCGTCCTGCCCCGCCTGCGCATCAGGCGGCCCGACGTCGTCCGGCAATGGTGGTCGCATGCCGGGTGGCCGGGTGGTGCGGGTGATGCCCGACGGAGTGGTGACGGTGAGGACGCCGTCGTCACCCATGGTGAACCGCCAGCCGCGGGCGAAGGTCTTGAGCCGGTGGTGGCTCCGGCACAGGCAGCAGAGGTTGGCGCAGTCGGTGGCCCCGCCGTGGGCGTGGGGGACGACGTGGTCGGCATCGGCCCAGCCGACGCGCTGGCCGCAGGTGGGGAACCGGCAGGTGCGGTCGCGGGTGTGGACGAAGGCCTGCTGACCGGGGCTCGGGTCGTGGCGGTCCACCTCGGCCGGCCGGCCCAGCACCGAGCACTCGCAGGTGCCGTCGGGATGATCGGGACAGCCGCGGCGGGCCAGACGCCGCAGCCGGTCGAGGGTCGTGGTGGCCCGCAGCGCGCCGTCGTCGTCGGTGAGCGCGAGGGTCACCGTGCCGCCCTCGGCGGTGCGCAGGCCGAGGGAGTCGAGCTCGGTGAGGAGCTCGCGGAGCTGACCGGTGGTGATGGGCAGCCCGTTCACCTCCCCGGGCTGGGCCGTGCGGCCGGCCAGCGAGGCCAGCGTCGCAACCAGCTGCAGGTGGGCGGTGACCGGCGGGTGGCCGGTGTCCCACGGGCGCTGGACGAGGTCGGCGAGCACCGCGGCGCGCAGCTGCCCGATGGGGCGGGGATCGCCGTCGGCCTTGAGCATGCGGGCGAGCTGGTCGACGACCTCGTGGCAGGCAGCCGCCACCGGGGCGGGCAGGTCGGCGGTCAACGTGCCCATCCCCTCCAGCGGCGAGGGATGGCAGCGCACGTCGGCCTGCCGCTGCGCCTGCTCCCGGCGTTCGTCGACCGCGTCGGCGTCGGCCTCCAGCAGCGCGGCGAGCGCGCGCTTCCTCAGCCTGCCGGTCGTCAGGGACGCCGCTTCGGGCAGCAGCCGGCCCTCGATGGCGCGGGCGACCGCCGGGGACGTGTGCTGCAGGACGTCGGCCAGGACCTTGGCGCGCGCCTCGTCGAGGTCGCCCGCGGCCATGGCCGCCCAGGTGGCGGGCAGGTGGGACCGGTAGGTCCAGGCGCGGTGGGCGAGGTGGCTCGCCGTGCCGCGGCCGCAGTTGAGCACCATCGCGAGCTCGGCGGTGAAGAACTCGGACACCCCCGGCAGCTCCGGGTCCGGCGCCCAGGACCCCTTCGTCCCCGGCATACCCGGTGCCGGGTCGTCGTCGGCTGGGGCTGTCGTCGGCCAGCCCCAGCACCAGCTCGGCCTCGTACGCGGCGGTCGTCGCCTTGAGAGCGGCCACCCGCTGCAGCTCCGCGGCCTTCTCCTCGCGCGACAACAACGCCACCGGCAACCGCCGGAACGGCGCGGGCCGCTCGACGAGCCAGCCGGCGAGCACGTGCTCGACCGGTGATACGGGACCCGCGACCTCCTGCACGACCCGAACCTACGTTCGACCTCTGACAGTTTCGAGTGCTCGCTGCGACGTGCCGCAGGGTCAGCCCACGCGGGTGAAGCGCAGTTCCATCCACGGCTGCGGGGCGCCGTCCGGGCCCGGCCGCGTCCAGCGGGCCGACATGGAGGCGCCGTCCTCGGCCACCCGCAGCGTGGCCGCTGTCGGGCCGGCGGAGAAGGTCCACACCCCGTCGCGCACGGTGGTGGTTGCGTCCTCGACGCCACCCTGGTCGTCGTAGGCCCGGGTCGGGAACACGCCGCGGTCGGCGTCGTAGGGCTCGACGACCTCCAGGGCCCGGGTGCGCCGACCGCCGATCGCGACGTCGACCCGGTGGACGACGGTGGGCCCGAGCTCCTCGTAGACGTCGCTGCCCTCCACGGTCGCCACCACCGTCCGACCGTCGTCGCCGAGGACCTCGCCCTCCGTCCGCCAGCGCCCGATGAGTGCGGCCATCGTCGGCATCCGGTCGACCTGCACGGCTCCTCCTCCCGTCGCCGCCCCGTCACGACACCGACCGGACGGCGGGTGGGAACTCATCGCCCCGGTCCTGGGTGCCGGTGCTGCGGGGCACTCCCCGGAGTCGTGCGTCCACCGGCAGGACGGTGCCGTCGGCGAACCCGCCGCCGGCTCCGGGTCCGGGGACAGCGCGGAGATGTCGCGCAGTCGGCCCTTCCGCGGGCGGTGGGGACACCGGCACAGTGCTCGCCGGACGAGGCCGGACGAGGCCGGACGGGGGCGGGACGGCCAGCTGCGCGAGCCGATCACGGGGGGCACCCATGCCGATCACCACATCGCACCGCCTCCGGCGCCGGATCGCGGCCGCCGCCTGTGCGTCCGCGACGTCCGCCGCGTTGCTCGCCGTCCCGCTCGGCGGCGTCGCGGCGGCCGCTCCGGCAGCGCCCGCTGTCGCCGGGGAACTCGGGAGCAGTTCCGACGAGCCCCCACCGGGTGGCGTACCAGGCGTGCCGGTGCCGTCGATCAGCTGGGTGGAGGCGGGCGACGGTTCCCAGCAGGCCGACGTCGACGTCCCGTACGACTACGCCGACCCGCAGGGCCGCACGTTCCGCCTGCACGCGGTGCGCCTGCCCGCGGCCGACCCGGCGAACCGGATCGGCGTCCTGTTCGTGAACTTCGGCGGCCCGGGCGGCCCGGCGGCGGCGGCCGTGGCCGAGGTTGGCCGGCTCCTGTTCCCACCGGAGGTGCCCGCGCGCTACGACCTGGTCGGCGTCGACCCGCGCGGGACCGGCGGGAGCCAGCCGGTGCAGTGCACGGGCAGCACCGCCGAGCAGGCCGCCCTGCCCTACGCCACGCTGGCCGACTTCCCCACCGACCGGGTCCAGGAGGAGCAGGCGATCGCGCAGGTGCGCGCGTTCGCGGACGAGTGCCGGGCTCGCAACGGTGACCTGCTCGACCACGTCGGCACCCTGCAGTTCGCCCGCGACCTGGACGTGCTGCGTGCGGCGATGGGGGACTCGCGGATCAACCTGTACGGCCTGTCCTACGGCGCCTTCCTCGGCCAGGTGGTCGCCAACACCTTCCCCACCCGCACCGGGGCACTGGTCCTCGACAGCGTGGTGAACCCGGCGTGGGCCAGCGGCCCTCCCGACACCGTCAGCTGGATCCGCGAGCGAGTCGAGGTGGGCAGCACCGAGACCCTGGACCGGTTCTTCGAGCTGTGCGGGGAGGCCGGACCGCCCCGGTGCGTGTTCGCCGCGGACGGGGACCCCGAGCAGAAGTACGCCGAGCTCGCCGCCCGGCTGCGGGCCGTCCCGCTGCTGGTCCCGGTGCCCGGCCGGCCGGCGCAGCCGCTGACCTACTCGACGCTGGTCTCGGTGACCGTGAGCCTGCTCTACAACGGGGCCACGTGGCCGCTCCTCGGCCAGCTGCTGCAGGCGGCGTACAGCGACGACGGCGCCGCTGTCGCCACCGTGCTGGAGAGCCTGCCGCAGCCGCCGACGCCGGAGGGCTACCTCAACTACCCCGACGCGAGGGCCGCCATCAGCTGCGCCGACACCGACAACCCGCGCGACCCGTACCGCTACGGCGAGGTCGGGCGCGCACTGGACGCCACGACCGCGCCCTACGTCGGCTCGCGGTGGGCCTACGCCGGGCTCGTCTGCGCATCGTGGTCCGGTCGCTCGACCGAGCGCCACACCGGCCCGTGGGACAGCTGGACCCGCAACCCGGTGCTCCTCATCGGCAACCGATACGACCCCGCCACCCCGTACCGCAACGCGGTGGTGGTGGCCGACCTGCTGCCGAACAGCACCCTGCTGACCGTCGACGGTGTCGGGCACGGCGCGGTCGGCGCGAGCTCCTGCGCGGCCTCGCTCATGTCGCAGTACCTGCTGACCGGGGCCACCCCGCCGGTGGGGACGGTGTGCACCCAGGACCGCGCGGCGTTCGACCCGGTGCCGGTCGCCGCCCTCACCGGCGCCGCCCTCACCGGCGCGGTCCGGGCGGGCGTGGCAGCCGGGTAGGCCGCCGGCCGGGGCCCGCGGGCGCGATGCTCCTATCGACGTCAAGTGGCGGTGGCGAGTCCCTCGAAGTCGGCGAGTAGCGCGGTGTGGACTTCGCGGACGACGTAGCGCTTGAGGCAGCGCATGATCTCCTTCTTGCTCAGGCCTTGTGTGGTGCGCCTGGCGACGTAGGCGCGGGTGGGCTCGTGATGGCGCATCCGGCAGAGCACGATGCGGTGGATCGCGGCATTGGCGGCGCGGTCACCGCCGCGGTTGAGGCGATGCCGGTCGGTGCGCCCGGAACTGGCCGGCAGCGGGCTGATCCCGGCCAGGTGGGCCAACGCGGCCTCGCTGCGCAGCCGGTCGGGGTTGTCCCCGGCGGTGACCAGCAGCTGCCCGGCGACGTCGGGGCCGGCACCGAAGAGCGCCGCGGTGCGTGGTGCGACGGTGGCGGTGGCCGGGCGCAGCCGGGCATCGGCCACGGTGATCTCGTCATCGAGGGCTCGAACGCGGCGGGCTATCGCGCGCAGCGCCGCTTTCGTGGCCATCACCGGCTCGAGCAGCCGATCGGGGTCGATCCGGAAGCCGGTGCAGCGGGCGACCAGTTCGGTGGTGGTCAGCCCGGTCAACTCGGTGCGCATCGGCTCGGGTGCGGAGACGAGCAGCCCGTGCAGCTGGTTGAGGGCGGCGGTGCGGGCCTTGACCGCGCCCCGGCGGGCCACCCGCAACGCGCGGATGGCTTCCACCGGGCCGGTGCGGGTCTTGGGGCTCCGGTGGCGGTGCCGGCCAGCACCGCCCGGGCCGCGGCGATCGCGTCGATCGGATCGGACTTGCCCTGCCGGCGGCGGGTCTGGCGATCGCGGCGGTCGACCTCGATCACCACGACGTCCTGTGCGGCCAGGTGGCGGGCCAAGCCGGCGCCGTAGGTACCGGTGCCTTCGACCCCGACCTTCACCAGCCGGCCGAAGGCGGTCAACCAGGCCAGCAGAACCGCGTAGCCGGCAGCGGTGGCGGCGAACTCGGCATCGCCGAGCAGCCGTCCGGCGCCGTCGATCGCGGCCGCGTGGTGGGTTCTGCCGTGGGTGTCCACGCCACCGAGGACATCCATGTCCGGGCTCGGCATGATGGAAACCGCCGTCCTCGCTTGCACCGATGAGACGGCACGCACCGAGCCGGACGAGGCGGACAAGACAGTGATGGGTGCCTCTTGCACAGGCTCCTATGAGGTCACGGACGTCGAGCCCGGTGACGTGCAAGGACGGGGTCACCCCGGACCGATCGACGAATCGCGTCAAAGACAGCCAAGCGTCGGTCAGGCGGAGAGTCAGACCAGCCGGGGTGACTCCGTCCTCCACATCCTCACTGTCAGGCGGCCTGTGGCGGTTCCGGGCCGACGATCACCGGGCGCTGGAGGGACCCGGCGTCTCCGCGTCCCTCCAGCGGTGCGGCGTCGTCACCTCCGGGGCGGCACCGGGTGGACGGCGCGGCCACCCGGCTCCGCGCCGGCCCGGGCAGCGTTCCCGGCTGGCCGGGTCGACCCGGACCGGCCGGTGCTCCAGAGGGCCCACGCGACGAACAGGGCCTGCAGGGGCAGCCGCAGCCAGGAGTACCAGCCGTCGGGCTGCCCCTGCACGTCCACGGCGGCGACCGCGACGTAGACGTTCGCGGGGAAGACCGCGACCAGGTAGGCCGCGAGGACGATCCCGGCCGGACGGCGCCACTGCCGCGGCCCGAGCAGCGCCGCGCCCAGCGCGACCTCGACGACGCCGGACAGCAGCACCACCGCCTCCGGGAAGGGGACGAACGGCGGCACGTGCTGGACGAACGGGACGGGCATGAGCCAGTGGGAGATCCCGGCGAAGACCATGGCGCCGGCCATTCCGATGCGGGCGGCGTCGCGCAACGGGCGACGGCGGCGCGCGGTGGGAAGGGCGGCGGCGAGCAGGGTGACGGCGGCGAGCACGGCCATGAACATCATGACGACTCCTGGGTGAGGTGGGTCGGGGTGGTGCAGGGGATCGGTCCCGGTCGGGGCGCAGTGGCCACCGGCCGGGGACGGGGCCGCTCGGCCCCCTCCGCGACGCAGCCGGTTCAGGCCGCGACGAGCTGCGCGAGGAGGACGTCCAGGTCGACGATCTCGCCGCCGAGGTTGATCTGGTCGAAGTACTCGTACCAGCCCGCTCCCTCGATCCGGCGCTCGAACAGCTGGACGAGGTCGAGGTCCGGGAAGCGCCAGACGGCGAAGTACTGCGGCTTCCCGCTGTACGCGGTGGCCGGATCTGCCGGGCCGAGTGCGACGAGCTCGGCGCCTCGGTCGAGGACCTCCTGCAGGTCCGGGCCGACGGTCTTCACGAAGGTGGTGCGCTGCTCGGCGTCGAGCTCGAGCCACGCCGGCCCCGGTCGCCACTGTTCGACGTAGATCCTCATCGGGCTCTCCTCCTCGACGGGTGGGTGGATCGACGTCGAGGAGACCGCGCGGGTGTCGTGCGCGGCCATCCCAGAGATCTGGGTTCTCGCCGTCCGCCGCCGTTCCGCGACCCCGCGCCGCCGGGACTTCCCGCTCGCCCGGCGCGGGACGAGCATGGCGAGCATGTCCGCGGCGCGCGCCGAGCGGCTGCAGCGGTCCCTGTCGAGCCTCGTCCGGTCGGGCGGGCCGCTCGACTCGTTCGCGTGGGACGCGCTGGACGTCCTCGGTAGAGCGGTGCCGCACGACCTCGGCTGCCTGGCGACGACCGATCCCGCGACCGGTCTGGTGACCAGGACGTTCAAGGTCGGACTACCCGATCACCTGGACTCCGAGGTCGCCCGGTTCGAGTACGAGGTCGACGACGTCAACCTGTTCCGGGACCTCGTGCACCGCCCGTGCCCGGTCGGCGTGCTCGACGTCGACACCGGTGGTCGGCCCGAACGCAGCGCACGCTGGCGAGAGCTGCTCGTGCCGCAGTTCGGCCAGGCCCACGAGCTGCGGTCGGTGTTCCGTTCCGGGGGCGCGGGCTGGGGCCTGCTCGCGGTCTTCCGCCCGTCCGGCGCGGCCGGCTTCAGCCCCGATGAGGCGGCGCTCGTCGGTTCCGTCGCGACCCTGATCGGGAGCGGGTTGCGTGCTGCGCTCGTCGCGTCGACGGCTTCGGACGCCGGGTCGTCGACCGGACCCGCGGTCCTCGTCGTCGGCGCCGACGACCGGCTCGCGCAGCTCACCGCCGCAGGGGAGCGACGGCTCGCCGAGCTCGGCGGGGCTCCCGGGAGCGTCCTCCCGCTACCGCTGCTCTCGGT
>NZ_FRDM01000029.1:0-570 GCF_900143215.1 Geodermatophilus obscurus
CCGAGGCGATGGGCGACGCCAGCGGTACGGGCCGGGTCGGTGCTGGGGAGGGTCAGCAGCCGGTCGAGTGACTGCTGAGCCTCCTCCAGCCGCCCGGCATCGGCCAGCGCGCCGGTGAGGGCGGCCAGGTCGGTGGCGACCTCAGGATGGTCGGGGCCGTGCGCGGCGATGGCGGCGTCGAGTGCGGCCTGGTAGGAGGCGGCGGCATCGTGGGGGCGTCCGGCAGCGGCGTAGGCGCGCCCGAGGCGGTAGGCGGCGACCGCGGTCCAGGTCGGGTCGAGGCATTCTAGACCGAACAGACGGTCGAGTGACTGCTGTGCCTCCTCCAGCCGCCCGGCTTTTGCCTGTGCCGTGATACTGCTGACTAGGACCTTGACCACGTTGCTGCCCTCTTGGGCCTCTCTGGCGATGCGCAGCGCTCGGCCCAAGTAGGTCTCGGCTTCCTCGAACTGGCCGAGTGAGTGCAGCACGGCACCAAGGTTGGCCAGCGGCATCAGGGCCTGGGGGTGGTCGGGGCCGAAGTCGCGTTCGGCGATGGCCAGGGCGCGGCGCAGGTAGGGCT
Source organism: Geodermatophilus obscurus (assembly GCF_900143215.1). Taxonomy (GTDB): domain Bacteria; phylum Actinomycetota; class Actinomycetes; order Mycobacteriales; family Geodermatophilaceae; genus Geodermatophilus; species Geodermatophilus obscurus_A. Next base: position 563 of record NZ_FRDM01000029.1, read on the forward strand.
CGGCCTCA
>NZ_FRDM01000029.1:1206-49104 GCF_900143215.1 Geodermatophilus obscurus
CGGCCAAGTTGACTCAATACCGCACCCAGGTTGCTCAACGGCAGCAGAGCCTCGGGGTGGTCGGCGCCGAAGTCGCGTTCGGCGATGGCCAGGGCGCGGTGCGCGAGGGGGTGGGCACCCCCGGGCTGCCCGCTCGCCATCAGTGTGGTGGCCAGGATGTTGAGGCCTTCAATGAGGCGATCGGGCTTGGGCTGGGGTAATGCTTCGATGATTGCCAACAGACGGCGGTGGGTTCCCTGAGCAGCACCAAATTGCCCACTGTCCCTTTGATAGGCCCCAGCCAGCGCGAGCAGGTTATGCGCTGTGGTGGTGTCGTTGGGCACCGCGGCAACATGTTTTGCTGTCGCCAGTGCATGTGGAAGCAATCCCTGGTACACGGGCCAATGGTCGTGGCTCAGATTTGGCAGGGCTTCCTCGACGACACTGGCGGCCGCTCTAACTAGGGCATCGCGGTCAGTGGGGTTGTGGCTGGCGCGGACGACGGTCTGAACGAGTCGGTGCAGGGTGATCGTCTGGGGGGTGAGCTGGGCAAGGCTGTAGCTGTGCAGCACGGCGAGTGCCTCGTCGATGTCGAAGTCGTCCAAGCCCTCTAGTAATGCGAGGGGGTCCCCTAGACTCCTCGCGTGCTCCGGTCGCTCCGTTTCCGCGCTGAGCGGGTTGTCTTCGTGTTGGGCGGAGTTGGACTCCGCCTCGTCGGTAAGAAACAAAAACCTAGGAATGGCGTCGGGTGCGAAGTAGGCTAGGAGGTCGAGGAGGACGCCGGCAGTGGGATTGTCCCGGCGGACTTGGTCGATGGTAATGGCCCAGGTGGTGGCGACGGTCTCGGTGTCTTCGTCATCGTCATCGGCGGCTGCGGCGAGGAGGCGGGCGGAGTGGCGGGCGTCGTCCAGCAGTTGGGAGTAGCGACGGAGAGTTACGGCGCGGGTGGCGCAGTAGGCGGCCGCTTGCGCGAGCGCGAGCGGTAGACCGCCCAGCTTGTCCGCGACCCCCTGAGCCGCGGCCTGCTCGCCGATGTCTTCATGCCCGGCTCCGGCCGCCACGCCGTGGACGGGCTCGACTGCGGCTAGGCGATTGGTTCGAGAGTGCTGCCCACTGGTGAGCAAGTAGGTGGCGGAATCCTCTTTGTTCAGTGGCGCAAGAAATAGGCGCCGGTAGTGGGCTGGCCAGCGGGTGAGCCGGCTGGTGACAAGGATCCGGCCGCGGAAGGCGGCGGGGAGTAGGCGGCGAGTTTCGCGCTTGCTGGCCGAGTTGTCGACGTTGTCAATTAGTAGGAGCCATCCGGGATTGGTGGTCAACCAGCGGCGGACCGCTCCGAGCTTCACGTCGATGTCGCGGATATCGGCCTCGTGGAGGTCGAGTTCGGTGGCGAGCTGAGCGAGGTCGGCGGCGAGGACAGCGGGATTGTCCCCACGCACGGTCCAAACCAGGTTCAGCTCACGCCCGTGGCGGGTGGCGTACTCGACAGCGAGCTGGCTCTTGCCGACCCCCCCGAGCCCGGTCAGCACCAGCGGCGTGGGCGGCTCTGCCGTGAGCAGGGTGTGCATGCGCGCCAGTTCGGTGTCGCGGCCGGTGAAGTCTGGGCGGGCGGCGCGGCCGCGTAGTTCGACGATGCGGCGGGGGACCCGCACGACCACCGCCCCATCAGCCGCTTCGCCTTCGGCGAAAGGGGGGAGCGTGGGGAGGGTCGCGGGGTGAGTGACGCCTAGGGCGGTCCACAGCGCGGATGCGACCGCCGAGGGCAGGTCATCGATGGCGGTAATCGGTGTGACGCTGAGTGAGGCGCCGCCCTCGGCGAAGTTGTGCGCGCGAACCACGCCGAGGACCAGGCCGCCGGCAACGACCGCCGCACCTGACATCCCGCCCCACATCGAACCGGGCCGGTCGGCCAGCACGTTCAACCCAGTGGGGATGGCCGGGGCGCCCGGGGCACGGTCGCCGATTAAGGTCAGCAACCCGTAGCGCTCGGCGGAGCGGGCGTCGGTGTGTGCAGTGAGGTTTTCCCCGGTCGGAACGGTCCCGGTGACTTGGGCGGTGTAGCGGACGTCGGTCTTCTTCCAGCGCGGGAAGCCGACTGCCACGCAGTCAGCGACCTCGGCGACACGGCTTCGGTCCAGCCGGGCGAAGCTCAGCGGCTCCACCCCGGCCACCGAGTCGGCGAGCTCGAGGACCGCTAGGTCCACCCGCGACTCCGCGGTGCGTACTACCCGGACAACCGGCAGGTCCCAGCCCGGCCCGGAACAGCGGTGCCCGAAGCCCTGCGCGACGTGGTCGGCGGTCAGCACCGTGCGGGCGTCGACCAGCAGCCCGGACCCGACGAACTCCCGCACTTCGTCGTCGCTCGGTGGCGCCTGCTGGTACCGCACGAGGACTACCCGCCGGGTATCGACGCTCACTGCGATCCCGTGCCCAATCGTCCGCTGCTGCGCCGAGCTGTAAGTACCGCGCCGGACGCCGCTACTCTGGCTCCCCGGTAAATGGCGTGGACGAGCCGTCGGCCGGTCCTGGCTCGTCGTCAGCATCGCTGATCAGCTGCTCGGACTCCGGCAGCGGCCGGCCGTGGTCGTCGTGCAGCACCGGGGTCAGCCGCAAGGTGAGCGTCTGCGTAGTCGCGTTCTCCTTCGACCGCTCGCCGCCGAGGGAGAGCAGATGCCACTTGATCCCGGCCGAGCCCTTCCCGGTCCGGGTCACCCCGACGTGCACGGTCAGCTCCACCGGCTCCAGCTGAAACCGAACCCGCTGATTGACCCCGTCGTAGGCCGCGCGGACCAGCGCTGAGCGCAACGCCTCGATCGCCGCGGCCAGCTCCACCCCCGCCCCGTCCGCTGACTGAACGGAGTCCTCGGCCGCCTGCTGCTGAGCCCTATCGCCGAACACCGCGCCTCCCCGGTCCCCCCGCGGTCCAGGCGGACACAACGCCCGCTCACCACGCCGTGGCAGCACCCTAGAGTCACACCGTCACCGCGCACAGTGCTTTATGCGTTGCCAACCGGCGGCGAGGCCTTGCCGTTCCGGACAACAGGCGACGGCCTGGGTACGGGTCATGGGGGACCCAGCGTCCCCACGACTTGGGCCTCCGGCAGCCGGCTGCAATGTGCTGGACGTGCTGCGGGTGCTGCCCGCGCTGGAGCTCGCCGACCTGGTCGAGCGGACCGAGGCCGGGTGGCGGCTGACCCCGGCGCCGAAGCCGGCCGCCGGAGCGGACCGGGGGTGACGGCAGGGGAGGAGGCGGCGGGAGGAGGCGCGGTCGGCGCTTCGGCTTGACCCCCGGCAGGGTGCGACCGACCGTTTCACGGTGACTGCTCGCACCGCCGACGCTCGCGCCGTGCTGCCACCGGCGCTGGCGGAGGCACTGGCCGGGTACGAGGAGCACCTGCGCACCCAGCGGGACCTCTCCCAGCACACCGTCCGCGGTTACGTCGGCGACGCGGTCTGGTTGCTGGACCACCTGGTCCGCCGCGGCGGCACCCGGGTCGACGACCTGGACCTGGCGACGCTGCGCAGCTGGCTGGCCCAGGGCCGCACCCGCGGTGCCGGCCGGGCGACCACCGCCCGGCGCGCCGCCGCCGCCCGGTCGTTCACCGGCTGGCTGCGCCGGGCCGGCCTCACCCCCGAGGACGTCGGCCTGCGGCTGGTCAGCCCCAAGGCGCAGCGCACGCTGCCCGACGTGCTCGCCCCCGACCAGGCCCGGGTGGTCGTCGAGTCGGCGGCCGGCGCCGAGGAGCCGGTCGGCCTGCGCGACGCGGTGGTGCTCGAGCTGCTCTACGCCAGCGGGATCCGGGTCAGCGAGCTGGTCGGCCTGGACGTGGACGACGTCGACCGCGGCCGCCGCCTGCTGCGCGTGCTCGGCAAGGGCCGCAAGGAGCGCAGCGTCCCCTACGGCGCCCCGGCCGAACGGGCGCTGGACGCCTGGCTCACCCGCGGCCGGCCGGCGCTGGCCACGGAACGCTCGGGCCCCGCGCTGCTGCTCGGTGCGCGCGGTGGGCGGCTGGACGCCCGTGAGGTCCGCCGCACCGTCCACGCAGCCGTGGCCGCCGCGCCCGGTGCCCCCGACATCGGCCCGCACGGCCTGCGGCACTCCGCGGCCACCCACGTGCTCGAGGGCGGCGCGGACCTGCGCTCGGTGCAGGAGCTGCTCGGGCACGCGAGCCTCGCGACCACCCAGATCTACACGCACGTCACCGTCGAGCGGCTGCGCGCCGTCCACGCGCAGGCGCACCCGCGCGCCTGAGAGGACCGCCGCCCGTGGATGAGACAGTTGCCCTGGGCGCCGTCGGATCGCGCACCACCACCGTGCCCACCCCGAGGTGCTCCGCCAGAGGCCTCCAACAGTCGGGAGCGCAGACAGTGACCGAGGCCGCCATCGACCGGCTCGACGAGACCCCGGACGACGCCGACGCCGCGCTGGCCGAGCTGTGGGCCACCTACGTGTCCGGCCGGGCGCCGGAGCTCCGCGACCGGCTGATCCTGCACTACGCGCCGCTGGTGAAGTTCGTCGCCGGTCGCGTCGGCAGCGGCCTGCCCGCGCACGTCGAGCAGGCCGACCTGGTCTCCTACGGCACCTTCGGCCTCATCGACGCGATCACCCGCTACCAGCCCTCGCGCGAGGTCAAGTTCGAGAGCTATGCGATGGCCCGGATCCGCGGCGCGATCATCGACGAGCTGCGCAGCACCGACTGGATCCCGCGGTCGGTGCGGATGAGGGCCCGGCAGTTCGAGCGCACCGTGGCGGCGCTGGAGAGCCGGCTGCAGCGCAGCCCCACCGAGGAGGAGGTCGCCGCCGAGATGGACATGGACGTCGAGGACGTCCGCAAGTTCCTCGGCCAGCTCTCCTTGGTCAACGTCGTCGCCCTCGACGAGCTGCTCTCCGACGACGAGGGCGGCGCCCCGCGCCTGGTCGACACGCTGCAGGACACCAGCGCGCTGGACCCGCAGGCCATGGCCGAGCACAGCGAGGCCCGGCAGCTGCTGGCGCGCGCGGTGGAGCAGCTGCCCGAGCGGGAGAAGGTCGTCGTCAGCCTCTACTACTTCGAGGGCCTGACGCTGGCCGACATCGGTCGCGTCCTCGGCGTCACCGAGAGCCGCATCTGCCAGCTGCACACCAAGGCCGTGCTGCACCTGCGCACGAAGCTCGCCGACATCGCCTGAGCTGTGCCTGGAGCGGCCGGGCAGGCGCCCCGCTCGCCGGTCGGGAGCGCCTCGAGGACCACACCGCGACTCCCCGCCCACCAGGTCCGCCGGTCCGTCGTCAGCCCATCGGCAGCAGCCGGACCTCCGGCGGCTCCAGCAGCGACAGCGGGTCGAGGTAGACCTCGCCGCGGCGCAGGCCCCAGTGCAGGCAGGCCGCGACCGGGCAGCCGGCGTGGCCTCCGGCCAGCGTCCCCAGCGCCGCGCCACGAGCGACCGGCTGACCTGCGCCCACCACCGCGTCGACCGGCTCGTACGTCGTCCGCAGGCCGCCGGCGTGGTCGACGCTGACCACCGGCCGCCCGGCCACCATCCCGGCGAAGACGACGACGCCGTCCCCGGCGGCCAGGACCGGTGTCCCCGGCGCCCCGGCGAGGTCCGCGCCGCGGTGCCCGGCGCGGAACCTCTCCGGCGGCGGGTCGAAGGAGCGGGTCACCGCGCCGTCCACGGGTCGGGCCCACGGGCCGGCCCGGACGTCGGCCGGCGGGGCGGGCGCGGCGACGGCGGGCGCACCCGCGGAGACCAGCGAAGCCACCAGGAGCAGCAGGGGAGCGAGGACCCGTCGGCGCACGGGGAGAGCCTGCGTCCGCAGGGCGGTCCACCGGGTCCAGCCCCGCGGCCTGTGGACGGCCCGGCCGCCGGGGAGGGCCCTTCGAACCGGGGCGTATGCTCGGTGGCGCGACCCGTCTGCGACGGGTCGACTTCGCGCGTCCTCTCGCCCGCTGGCAGCAGCGGGACGGTCGCCACCCCGGTCTCCGCGGTCCACCGCGGGGTCGTGGCGGCCCGGACGCCAGGGCGAGCACCAGCCGGTGCCCGCGACAACCGAGGAGCGTGCGGCCCCGCGGCCGCGCGCGCAGACAGAGAGGCTGCGGCCATGGCAGTCGTCAGCATGAAGCAGCTGCTCGACAGCGGCGTCCACTTCGGGCACCAGACCCGTCGCTGGAACCCGAAGATGAAGCGGTTCATCTTCACCGAGCGCAACGGCATCTACATCATCGACCTGCAGCAGACGCTCGGGTACATCGACAACGCCTACGAGTTCGTCAAGCAGACGGTCGCGCACGGCGGTTCGATCCTGTTCGTCGGTACCAAGCGCCAGGCGCAGGAGGTCATCGCCGAGCAGGCGCAGCGGGTCGGCATGCCCTACGTCAACCAGCGCTGGCTGGGCGGCATGCTCACCAACTTCCAGACCGTGCACAAGAGGCTCCAGCGGCTCAAGGAGCTCGAGGACATGGAGCAGACCGGCGTGCTGGTCAGCCTGTCCAAGAAGGAGCAGCTCGGCCTGACCCGCGAGAAGGCCAAGCTGGAGCGCAGCCTCGGCGGTATCCGCGACATGCAGAAGGTGCCCAGCGCCGTCTGGATCGTGGACACCAAGAAGGAGCACATCGCCGTCGGTGAGGCGCGCAAGCTGAACATCCCGGTCGTCGCGATCCTCGACACCAACTGCGACCCCGACGAGGTCGACTACAAGATCCCCGGCAACGACGACGCCATCCGCAGCGCCGCGCTGCTGACCCGCGTCATCGCCGACGCCGTGGCCGAGGGCCTCATGGCCCGGTCGGCCTCGCAGGCCAACGCCGGCCGTGAGGACGGCGGCCAGCCGGCCATCGGCGGCGACGAGCCGCTGGCCGACTGGGAGCGCGAGCTGCTCACCGGCCAGCAGGGCGATGCCGCTCCGGAGGCCGCTCCGGAGGCCGCTCCGGAGGCCGCTCCCGACGCCGGGGCGACCCCGCTGCCGGAGACCCCGGCCCAGCCTCCGGCCGTGACCGCCGGCGAGATCGCCCCGGTCGAGGGTGTCCCCGCCACCGGCAGCACGGACACCGGCACCCAGGGCGCCCAGAACGCGTAAGGACCCCGCTGCCCCCCACCACTCGCGAGCTCGCGGCGGGACCCTGCAGCGGGGCCGCACTGACACAGAAGGAACGAGGCATGGCTGACTTCACCGCGGCCGACGTCAAGCGTCTCCGCGACGCCACCGGCGCCGGCATGATGGACTGCAAGAAGGCGCTCACCGAGGCCGACGGCGACTACGACAAGGCCGTCGAGCTGCTGCGAGTCAAGGGCGCCAAGGACGTCGGCAAGCGCCTGGAGCGCTCGACGACCAACGGCGTCGTCGTCAGCAAGGGCGGCGCGCTGCTCGAGCTGGACTGCGAGACCGACTTCGTCGCCAAGAACGCGGACTTCGTCAAGCTGGCCGAGCGCCTGCTCGACGTCGTCCTCGCGCAGCAGCCGGCCGACGTCGACGCGCTGCTCGGCACCGAGGTCGACGGCCAGACCGTCGCCGCGCTGGTCGAGGGCGAGTCGGCCCGCATCGGCGAGAAGCTGGTGCTCAGCCGGTTCGCGGTCTTCGACGGCCAGACCGCCACGTACCTGCACAAGCGGGCCACCGACCTCCCCCCGGCGATCGGTGTCGCGGTGCAGTACAGCGGCGGCAGCGAGGAGGCCGCGCGCAGCCTGGCGATGCACATCGCCGCGGCCCGCCCGCGCTACCTGTCCCGCGAGGAGGTCCCGGCCGAGGCGGTCGAGACCGAGCGCCGCGTGGCCGAGCAGACCGCCAAGGAGGAGGGCAAGCCCGAGCAGGCGATCACCAAGATCGTCGAGGGTCGGGTCAACGCCTACTACAAGGACTTCGTCCTACTCGAGCAGCCGTCGATCACCGAGCCCAAGCGCACGGTCAAGCAGATCGTCGACGAGGCCGGTCTGACCGTGGAGCGGTTCGCCCGCTTCGAGGTCGGCCAGGCCTAGCAGGACCTCCCTGCCCCCACCGCCCCCGGCTCGCGGCGGGCCCCTGCAGGGAGGCCGTTCCATCACCTCACCGGCCCCGTCCCGATCCTGGGACGGGGCCGGTGGCGTGTCCGGGCAGCGGTGCGGGAGACCCTGCCCGCGAGCTGCCGCACACCCCGTGCGGCAGGATCAGGGGAACGACGCCGAGCGAGGGAAGACCGTTGACCGACACCGCCGCGCCGCACCACACCGCGCCCCTGTCCGCACCCACCGCGTTCCAGCCCGCCGACGGCGCGGGCTACAAGCGGGTCCTGCTCAAGCTGTCCGGAGAGGCCTTCGGCGGCGGCAAGGTCGGTGTCGACTCGGGGATCGTGCAGGACATCGCCACCCAGCTGGCCGGGGTCGTGCACGGCGGCACCCAGGTCGCGGTGGTGGTCGGTGGCGGCAACTTCTTCCGCGGCGCCGAGCTGTCCCAGGCCGGGATGGACCGCCGGCACGCCGACTACATGGGCATGCTGGGCACGGTCATGAACTGCCTGGCGCTGCAGGCCTTCTGCGAGCAGGTGGGCCTGGAGACGCGCGTGCAGACGGCGATCGAGATGGGTCAGGTCGCCGAGCCCTACATCCCGCGCAAGGCCGTGCGGCACCTGCAGAAGGGCCGACTGGTCATCTTCGGCGCCGGCGCCGGCATGCCGTACTTCTCCACCGACACGGTGGCCGCCCAGCGCGCCCTGGAGATCGGCTGCCAGGTGCTGCTGATGGCCAAGAACGGTGTGGACGGCGTCTACGACGACGACCCCCGCACCAACTCCGACGCCGTGATGTACGAGGACCTGGACTACGCCACCGTGCTGGCCAAGCAGCTGAAGGTCGCCGACGCGACGGCCATCAGCCTGTGCATGGACAACAGCATGCCGATCGTCGTGTTCAACCTGCTGGAGCCCGGGAACATCGCCCGCGCCGTGGCAGGTGAGAGGATCGGCACGCTGATCAGCGACCCGGCCTGAGCGCCGCCGTCGCCCAGTCCGCAGACCCGCACCCGCGGCGGAGCGCTCCGCCGCACCAGGAGGAGAGACCCGTGATCGACGACACCCTGCTCGACGCCGAGGAGCGGATGGACAAGGCCCTGTCGGTCGCGCGCGAGGACCTCGGCTCGGTGCGCACCGGGCGCGCCGCGCCGTCGATGTTCAACAAGGTCCTGGTCGACTACTACGGCGCCCCGACGCCGGTGCCGCAGATGTCGTCGATCACCGTGCCCGAGGCGCGCATGGCGGTGATCAAGCCCTACGACACCGGCCAGCTGTCGGCCATCGAGAAGGCCATCCGCGACAGCGACCTCGGCGTCAACCCCACCAACGACGGCCAGATCATCCGCGTGGTGTTCCCCCAGCTGACCGAGGAGCGCCGCCGCGACCTGGTCAAGCAGGCCCGCGCCAAGGGTGAGGACGCCAAGGTCGCCATCCGCAACGTGCGTCGCCGCGCCAAGGAGGAGCTCGACCGCATCGCCAAGGACGGCGAAGCCGGCGAGGACGACGTGCGCCGCGCGGAGAAGGAGCTCGACGACCTGACCGCCAAGCACACGCACGGCATCGACGAGGCGGTCAAGAACAAGGAGTCCGAGCTGCTCGAGGTCTGACCCGACCGGACCCTCCCGACATGACCCCCGACCCCGACACCGGGCCGATCCCGCTGGTCGGCCGGCGCCCGGCACCGCCTCCGCAGCCCCCGCCGCGGACGCGGACCGAGCTGCGGACGGCGCCGCTGCCCGCGCAGCAGCCGGCGACCCCCGAGCCGTCGCCGCGCGAGCCGGGAACGGCGCAGGTCGAGGTCCCCACGTCGACGACCGAGTCCGTGGGTCCGGACCTGGTGCACCCGCCGGCGAAGAAGCCGGGGCGGGCCGGACGGGACATGGTGGCGGCGATCGGGGTCGGCGCGGGCCTCGGCGCGGTCATCCTGGTCTCGCTGCTGGTCTACCGGCCGGCGTTCCTGCTGGTCCTGCTGGCCGCCATCCTCGTCGGCGTCGTCGAGCTGACCCGGGCGCTGCGGGCCGGGGAGGTGCGCGCCCCGCTGGTGCCCGTGCTCGCCGGCGCCGTCGCGATGCTGGCCCTGGCCTGGACCCGCGGCGCATCGGGGCTGGTGGTGGGGTTCCTGCTCACCGTGCTCGCCGTCCTGCTGTGGCGGCTGGCCGACGGCCCGGACGGCTACCTGCGGGACGCCTCGGCCGGCGTCCTGGTGGCGCTGTACGTGCCGTTGCTCGCGGGGTTCTGCGTGCTGCTGCTGGTCCCCGACGACGGCGCGGCCCGGGTGCTCGCCTTCATCGCGACGGTCGTCGGCAACGACGTCGGCGGCTTCGCCGCCGGGGTGCTCTTCGGCAAGCACCCCATGGCGCCCTCGGTCAGCCCCAAGAAGTCGTGGGAGGGGATGGCCGGCTCCGTCCTCGGCTGCGTGCTGGTCGCCACCCCGATCGTGACCCTCGCCCTCGGCGGGCCGTGGTGGGGTGGGGTGCTGTTCGGCGTCGCCCTCGCGATCAGCGCGACCGCCGGCGACCTCGGCGAGTCGCTGATCAAGCGCGATCTCGGCATCAAGGACATGGGCAACCTGCTGCCCGGCCACGGCGGGATCATGGACCGGCTGGACTCGCTGCTGCCCTCGGCCGCGGTGGCCTACCTGCTGCTCTCGATGGTGGCGCCCGCCTGAGCCGAGACCTCCCAGGTGGCGCCCACCGGGACGAAGCCGCGCCGGGCGTACCAGTGCCGGGGCCAGTCGGTGGCGTCGGCCTCCAGCACCACGAGGCCACGACCGGCGTCCGCGGCGAGGTCCAGCGCGGCCGCCAGGACGGCGTCCCCGTGGCCGCGTCCCCGCGCGGCCGGGTCGGTGATCAGCGACTCGAACGCGGCGGTCGCGCCGTCGACGCGCAGCTGACCCGCTGACACCACCCGGCCGCCCTCCCGGACGGCGAGGTCGGTGACCGCCACCACCCGGTCGTTGCGGTGCTCCCGGCCGACCAGCTGCGCCACCACCTCGTCCAGGTCGGCCTCCCAGGCCGACAGATCGCGCCGCCACGAGCGCTCCCACAGGTCGTGCACCTCGCGCTGGTCGACGGCCTCCGCGCGGCGTCCCGGGGGCGGCGGCGTGGCCGGGCGGGCCATGACCACGAGTTGCTCGGCCCGCCAGCCGCGCCCGGTGAGCTCACGCGCCACGTCGTCCGCACCCGACCAGGCCAGCGTGGCAGCGAGGTGCGGCCAGCCCGCGTCGGCGGCGACCGCGGCCGCGGTCGCCGCGACGGTGCAGGCGTCCACCGGTTCCGTGAGCACCAGCCGGTTGTCGTCGCGCGAGTACCGGAAGTGCGGGTCCAGCACGGCCACGCCGCCGGGGACGTCGCGCACCTCGGCGGCGCGCCGCACCCGCACCGACCGGTGCAGCGCCAGGGCGCGGGCCAGGGCGTCGTCCGGCCGGGGGAGCAGCGGCGCGGCGGGCGGCCGGTAGGGGACCACGGCGACGACGGCGCTCGTCGGCAGCGGGCCGTGCAGGTGCGGGAAGCGCACGTCGGGTGGGTCGCCGGGCACGCCGGGGGCCCAGCGCACCGGATCGGGGAGTCGCGCGGGGTCGACGACGAGCAGCACCAGGTCCCGCCGTCCGGGGAACAGCCGGCCGGCCGGGAGGTGGACCTGCTCGGGGGTGGACAGGTGCACGAACCCCTGGTGGGCCAGGGACGGCGGGCGCAGCGCCCCGGTGTCGAGCGCCGCGCGCCAGGCCGCGGGCTCGACCAGGTGGACCAGCACCGTCATGCGGCGGCTGCCGGCAGGGCCGGGTCGGGGTCGATGCCGCGGGCCCGGAGCGCCGCCTCGACCGCCTCGCACACGGTGCGCACCACGGCCACCCGCGCCGACCGCTTGTCGTCGGCGGCCACGACGTGCCACCGGCCGGCGGGGGTGTCGGTGCGCTCGAGCATCTCCTCGACGGCGTCCTCGTAGGCCGGGCGCTTCTCGCGGTTGCGCCAGTCCTCGTCGGTGAGCTTCCACGCGCGGTAGGGGTCGTCGCGGCGGGACTCGAAGCGACGCAGCTGCTCCTCGGGGGAGACGTGCATCCAGAACTTCACCAGCACCGTGCCCTCGGCCGCCAGCGTCGTCTCCAGGTCGACGATCTCGCTGTAGGCCCGCTGCCACTGCTCCTCGGTGGCGAAGCCCTCGACCCGCTCGACCAGCACCCGGCCGTACCAGGTGCGGTCGAGCACGGCCATGCCGCCCCAGCCGGGCAGCACCGGCCAGAACCGCCACAGGAAGTGGTGCCGCTTCTCGTCGTAGGTGGGGGCGGCGAACTGGGCGACCCGCACGTGCCGGGGGTCGAGCTGCTCGACCAGCCGCTTGATCGCCCCGCCCTTGCCCGACGCGTCCCAGCCCTCGAAGAGCACGCACAGTGGCGGGCCCAGCTCACCGGAGCCGATCTGACCGCCGAGCAGCAGGCGCAGGTGCACCAGCCGCTCCTGGGCCTGCGCCAGCTGCTCCTTGGCCTCCTTCTTCGACAGTCGGACGGACAGGTCGACCTCGGCGAGACGGCTCATGCCCGGAGCCTGGCGCACCTGCCCGCGCCCGGCACCCGGACGCCTCACCCGTGCGCGACGGAGTAGTGCAGCAGGACGCTGTCCGAGCCGGGGCGCCGGGACGAGTCGCGCAGCCGGAGCTGCGCCGGGACGCCGTCCGGGAAGGCGCGCAGCCCCGCGCCCAGCAGGGCGGGGCCCACCAGGAGGAACAGCTCGTCGACCAGGCCGGCGGGGAGCAGGTCACCCCACAGCGTCCGGCTGCCGAACACCAGGACGTCCCCGCCGGCCTCCTCGCGCAGCGCGGCCACGGCCGAGTGGGCGTCGGCCCGCCGGACGATCGTGGTGGTGTCCGCCCAGGGGCCGGTGTCGGCCTGGGTCAGGGAGTCGGAGACGACCACCTTGGGCAGCTCGGCGTTGCGCCGCGCCGTCTCGCGGTGCAGCTCGGCGACCGACGGGTCGAGCTGCACCGCCGGGGACACCGTCGGGTCCTCGGCAACGGCCGGCCAGTACGCCACCATCCCGCGGTAGGTGGTGGCGCCCAGCAGCAGGGTGCCGGCGGCGCGCAGCCGCTCGAGGTTGAGGGCGTCGAACGAGCCGTCCATGGGCAGGCGTGAGATGTCGCCGCCGGTGCCGGCGACGTACCCGTCCAGGGACACGATGGTGCTGACGACGACAGTGCGCACGGGATCTCCTCGGGTCGTGGTGTCCGGTCGTCCGTACAGAGACACCCCGGCGGCCGGACTCATCGGTCGCCCGCGGATCCCGTTCCGAAGAGCCGGTGCAGCGCCGGGTCGACGAACCCGGCGATCCAACCCACCTGCCCGCTGCGCAGGCCCAGGACGGTCACCGACCCCGGGCGCCACCCGCCGTCGACGTACTGCTCGCACAGCAGGCCGACCGAGGCGTTGACCGGCACCGGCGTGAGCCGCCAGGGCGTCGCGAACACCCGGTCGGTGAGGAAGCGGCCGACGGCGGCCCGGCCGGCGAACCAGGCCGGAAGCGGCGGCATGGTGAAGCGGACGTCCTCGGTGAGCAGGTCCAGCAGAGCGGGGACGTCGGCCCGCTCCCACGCGACGACGAACCGGTCGACCAGCGCCGCTGTGCCGGCCGCCCCGAGCCCGGCCAGCTCGGCCTGCTGGCTGGACCGTGACGTCCGCGCGGCCACCGCGGCCCGGGCCCGCTGCAGCGCGCTGTTCACCGACGCCGGCGTGGTGTCCAGCAGCGCCGCGGTCTCGGCCGCGCTGTACCCGAGCACCTCGCGCAGGAGCAGCACCGCACGCTGGGTGGCCGGCAGGTGCTGCAGGGCGGCGACGAAGGCCAGCTCCACGCTCTCCCGGCGCAGGTAGGCCGTGGCCGGGTCCTCGTCGTCGACCAGGTCCCCGGGGAGCGGCTCCAGCCAGACCGGTCCCGGTACGGGCTCGCCGAGGTCGGCGACGTCGGTGCGCGGTGGTCCGGCGTCCGGGGACAGCAGCCGGGGGCGGCGGCGCGCCTGACGCAGGCAGACCGACGTCGCCACCCGGTACAGCCACGTGCGCAGGGAGCTGCGTCCCTCGAAACCGGGCAGGCCGCGCCAGGCGGCGAGCAGCGTCTCCTGGAGGGCGTCCTCGGCGTCCTGCGGGGAGCCGAGCATGCGGTAGCAGTGCGCGACCAGCTCACGGCGGTGCCGCGTGACCAGGCGGCCGAAGGCCTCCTCGTCCCCGGCCCGGGCGGCGGTCAGGTCGTCGTCGGTGTCCACGGTCAGGCCGGATCCACGGTCAGGCGAGGACCGCGTGCTGCCGGACCCAGGCGTGCATCGCGATGCCCGCCGCGACCCCGGCGTTGACGGACCGCGTCGAGCCGAACTGGGCGATCGACAGGACGCCGTCGGCGGCGTCGCGCGCCTCCGCCGACAGGCCGGTGCCCTCCTGGCCGAACAGCAGCACGCAGGCGCGGGGGAGCGGCTCGGTCTCCAGCGGGCGGGCGCCCGGCAGGTTGTCGACGGCGAGCAGGGGCAGCCCGTCGGACCGCGCCCACGCGACCAGCGCCGCGACGTCGGGGTGGTGGCGCACGTGCTGGTAGCGGTCGGTGACCATCGCACCCCGGCGGTTCCAGCGCCGCCGTCCGACGATGTGGACCTCGGCGGCCAGGAAGGCGTTGGCGGTGCGCACGACCGTCCCGATGTTGAGGTCGTGGCGCCAGTTCTCGATGGCGACGTGGAAGGGGTGCCGGCGGGTGTCGAGGTCGGCGACGATCGCCTCGACGGTCCAGTAGCGGTAGCGGTCGGCGACGTTGCGCCGGTCGCCGGCGGCCAGCAACTCGGGGTCGAAGCGGGGGTCCTCGGGCCACGGCCCCTCCCAGGGGCCCACCCCGACGGTGTCCAGCGGGATGGGGTCCGTCTCCGCCCGGGTCACCCGGCCGACGCTAGCTGGCTGCGCGTCCGCTCCGTCACCGGACCGCGTGCCGGTCCGGGCCGTGTGGGCAGCCTCGCGCCGGTCCCCGGTCGCGCCTGCGGGACCCGGCCGGACCCGTCCGGCACCATGGTCCCACTCCGTTGCGTGAGACGGCGGTGACGATGAGTGGCTGGAGGTGCGATGGCGGCACGGCAGGACGACGAGGGGGAGGTCGACCCCGGGCCGGCCGGCCGCCGGCGGGTGCCCGATCGAGCGGGCACCGGCGGAGGGGGTCCCGGCGTCACCGGCCGACGGCTGGGAGCAGGCCTGGCTGCCCGGGTGGCTGACCGAGCCCGAGGCGGACGCCGGGGACCCGCCGGCGGACGTCCCCGAGGGCGGGGACCCGGAGGGCGGCGGTCAGGAGGGCGACGCGGCGGGAGCCTCGGTGGGGCCCGTCGCGCCCGAGGACGGCGGCCCGGAGCGTCCTGCGCCCGAGGACGGCGGCCCGGAGCCGTTCCCCGCCGAGGGTTCGGACCCCGTCGTGGCGCCCCACCCCGTCGTGGCCGAGACCGTGCGCCCCCGGGTCGTCGTGGCCCCGCGCGCACGGCCCCGGCGCCGGGCGGCGGTCGCCGTGGTGGTCGCCCTGCTCACCGCCGGTGGCATCGCGGGTGCCACCGTGCTGGCCCGGTCCTCCGCCGGCCCGGTCCCGACCGCGGACGTGCAGTCCTCGCCGGGTGCGGTCGCCGCACCCGCTCCGGCCGCGCCCGTCACCCGGCCCCCCGGCACCGCGGACGCCGTCCCGGCCACCTCGACGACCAGCGCCGCGGTGCCGACGCTCCCGGCGTCGGACCTCCGCAGGGACCCGGCTCCGGTGCCGGTCCGCCCCGCCAGGGGCCCTGCTCCCTCTCCGGTGGCCGTCCCGGCCCCCGAGGCGTCGCTGTCCCTGGTCGTCGTGCCGGCGCTCCCCGAGGCGCCGGTCGGAGCCCCCGCGGACCTGCTCGGCGAGCCCGGTGCGGACCCGGTCCGGACCGGGGAGCCGGCACCTCCGGCGACGCCCGAGCCACCGTCGGTGGAGGTCCCCGTCGAGGACCCTGCACCCATTCCGACGGAGACACCCGGCCCGACGGAGACATCCGGCCCGGAGGAGCCGCCCACCCCGACCGACGTCCCCACGTCTGGCACCCCGACGTCCGACCCGGACGGCGACGACCCGGACGGCGACGACCCGGACGGCGACGACCCGGACGGCGACGGACCGGACGGCGGGGGACCGGACGGCGGGGAACCGGATGGTGACGTGCCGGACGCGCCACCATCTGGGGCCCCGGAGGCCTCCGCTCCGGACTCCGAGGGGCCGGTGCCCTGAGCGAGCGACCTCACCTGCGGAGCGGCACACGCGCCGGTGCGGGGTGGGACCATGGAGGGCGCCATGACTGCCCTCCCCCTGGTCTTCGACGCCCCTCGCCGGGGCAAGCCGCCGCGACACCTGGCCGACCTCACCCGTGAGGAGGCCCGCGCCGCGGTCACCGAGCTGGGCCAGCCCGCCTTCCGGGCCGACCAGCTCGCCCGGCACTTCTACCGGGGGGTGACCGATCCGGCGCAGATGACCGACCTGCCGGCCGCGGTCCGCGAGGAGCTCACCGGCGCGCTGCTGCCCGGGCTGCTCACGCCGGTGCGGACGTCGAGCGCCGACGGCGGCCGCACCCGCAAGACGCTGTGGCGGCTGCACGACGGCGCGCTGGTGGAGAGCGTGCTCATGCGCTATCCGGACCGTGCCACGGTCTGCATCTCCAGTCAGGCCGGCTGCGGCATGGCCTGCCCCTTCTGCGCCACCGGCCAGAACGGGCTGACCCGCAACCTCTCGGCCGCGGAGATCATCGGCCAGGCGGTCGCGGCCGCCGCGGCGATGGCGAACGGCGAGGTCCCCGGTGGGCCCGGGCGGTTGTCCAACGTCGTCTTCATGGGCATGGGCGAGCCGCTGGCCAACTACGCGCGGGTCCGCAAGACCCTCGACGCGCTGGTGACCCCGGCGCCGCACGGGTTGGGCCTGTCCCAGCGCTCGGTGACGGTCTCCACGGTCGGCGTCGTCCCGGCGGTCCGGCGGCTCACCGAGGAGGGGCTGCACGTCACCCTCGCGGTCAGCCTGCACGCGCCCGACGACGAGCTGCGCGACACCCTGGTGCCGATCAACACGCGCTGGAAGGTCGACGAGGTGGTGGCCGCGGCCGACGCCTACGCCGAGCGCACCGGCCGCCGGTACTCGGTGGAGTACGCGCTGATCCGCGACGTCAACGACCAGCCCGAGCGCGCCGACCTGCTCGGCCGGCTGCTCACCGACCGGCGGGCGCACGTCAACCTCATCCCGCTGAACCCGACGCCGGGCAGCAAGTGGGACGCCAGCCCGCTGCCCGCCCAGCGCGAGTTCGTCGCCCGGCTGCGCGCCCACGGCGTGCCGACGACGGTCCGCGACACCCGCGGACAGGACATCGACGGCGCCTGCGGGCAGCTGGCCGCGGCCGACCGGGTGGACGGCGTCCCGGCCGTGGCGCTGCCGCAGCCGTCCCTCGAGCCGCCGGTGGAGATGGGCGCCGAGGCGGACCAGTGAGCTCGGGGGCCCCGGCCGCCGAGGCGCACGAGCACAGCCACGCCGACGTCTCCGGCGGGTGGCTCCGGGCCGCGGTCTTCGGCGCCATGGACGGGCTGGTCACCAACACCGCGCTCGTCGCCGGCGTCGGCGGCGGTGGGGCCTCGTCCCGCACGATCGTGCTGTCCGGCGTGGCCAGCCTGGTCGCCGGTGCCATCTCGATGGCGCTGGGGGAGTACACCTCGGTGCGCACGCAGAACGAGCAGCTCGACCTCGAGGTGGAGAAGGAGCGCCGGGAGCTCGAGCGCAACCCCGGCGGTGAGCTCGCCGAGCTGGTGCAGATGCTGCGGGTCCGCGGCGTGGACGCCGACCTGGCCCAGCAGGTCGCCGTCCAGCTGCACCGCGACCCCGACACCGCGCTGCGGCTGCACGTGGTCGCCGAGCTGGGGCTCAACCCGGCCGACAAGCCCTCGCCGTGGACGGCGGCGGTCTCCTCGTTCCTCACCTTCGCCACCGGTGCGGTGATCCCGCTGCTGCCCTACCTGCTCGGCTTCTCACTGCTGTGGGCGGCGCTGCTGTGCGGCGGACTCGGTCTGGCGGCGGCGGGCGCCCTGTCCTCACGCTTCACGCCGCGGCCGTGGTGGTACGCCGCCCTGCGGCAGCTGCTCTTCGGCGCGGTCGCCGCCGGGGTCACCTACGCGATCGGACTGGCGATCGGCGTCGGCGTCTCCTGACGCCGGTCAACCGCCGCAGGTCAGACCGGCGGCCTCGATCGCGGCGCGCGTCCCGGCGGTCGGCAGAGCCACCGGGACGGCGCCGTCCCGGTGGTCGCTCGGCACCACCTCGACCGTCGAGAGGTCCGCGCCGGCGAGCGCGGCGAGATCGGTCACGGAGGTCCCCGGGTCGACGGTGAGCGCCCCGGTGGTCGCCCACCCCACGGCCTGCAGCCGCCAGGGCCGGACGAGCGATCCGCGGACGGCATCCACCAGCGCGCTCAGCACCGTGCCTGCGGCCGACGCCCGCCCGTCCGGGTCCACCGGCACCGGCGTCCACGCCCCGTCGACGAGGTGCTGCGGGTGCCGGGAGCGGACCAGGGCAAGCGCGGTGCGCCCGTCGACGTGCTGCACGCCGGCCCGCGGCAGCTCCAACCCGGCGCCCGGGTCGCGTACCGGGACCGGCACGTCGACCGTGAGCCCGCCGGCCGCGTCGACGACCTCGGCGAATCCCGCGAAGTCGACCGTGACCAGGTGGTCGGCGGCGATGCCGATGGAACAGAGGACGTCCACCGTCTCTCGGGGGCCGCCTTGCCAGGTGAGGGTCAGCCGGGTCCGCCGCTCGTCCCGGATCACCAGCAGGTCCCGGGGAAGCGACAGGACCCTGGTCCCGGCGTCGGTCTGGTGGACCACGACCACCGCGTCGGCCCGGGTGCCGGGGACGGCCTCGGGCGTGCCGAAGGCGGCGGGGTCCGCGCCGCCGGGCAGGCGGTCCCGCGAGTCCAGGCCGACCAGCACCCAGGTCCGGCCGTCGGAGTCGTCGGCGCCGAGTTCCACGGCCACCTCGTCGACGCGGCCGGCGAGCAGCGCGATGTCCACGGAGACCGCGACCAGCAGCAGGACGAGGACGGCGAGGCCGATCCGCGTCCACGCCCGCCGTCCCGGGAACGGCCGACGCCGGCCAGGGGAGCCCTGGCCGGCGTCGGGGTCGTGCGGTGCGGTCACGCTCAGGCCTGCGAGCCCTCCGCGGACCGGCGGCGGGCGGCGAACACCAGGCCGCCACCCAGCGCCAGGGCACCCACGCCCAGGCCCAGCGGGAGGGCGACGTCGGCGCCGGTGTAGGCCAGGTTCGAGGAGGCGTTCGAGGTCGCCGCGGCCGCCGCCACGGTGAAGGACTCCTGGAAGTAGGTGCCCATGTCGCCCTCGTAGACCAGGGTGTGGTCACCGGTGGGGGTGCCGGCCGGGACGGTGAACTCGACCGTCACGGTGCCGCTCTGGTCGGCGGTGAAGGTGCCCATGGTCTGCGGCGTGGAGTGCAGGGTCACCGTGACGACCTCGCCGGGCTTGAAGCCGGTGAGGACCTTGACGACCTTGCGACCCGGGGCCGCGGTGTCACCGGTGGCCGAGCCGCCATCCGGGCTCTTGACGCCCGGGGTGTTGGCCTGGCTGCCACGGATCTCGCCGGTCGGCTTGGCCTGCGGCGCCTCGGTGGAAGGGGTCCCGGTGTCGGTCCCGGTCCCGGTCTCGGTGGGGGTCGACGGCGTGGACGCCGGGGCGCCCTTGAGGGTCACCGTGGCGTTCGGGTACACGAACCGCGGGTCCTCGTTCAGGTAGTCGAGGCACGCGGTCTCGATGACGTAGTCCCCCGGCGCCGTCCCCTCAAGGAAGGAGAGGGTGGCCGACCAGCTCCCGTCCGTCTCCGGGTCGACGTAGTCCCAGTAACCGAGCTCGGTGCCGTCCTCGATGAACAGCTCGACGGAGGTGGGGTTCAGCGGGTCGGAGTCGGGCAGGCAGCCCTTGCCGGAGACGGTGAAGTCGTCGCCCACCGCGACCGTGGACGGCGTCACGACCGGGGCGGCGGCCGGCGCGGCGAACGCGGCGGGGGCGAGCAGGAGGCCGGTGACGACGGTGGTGGCGGTCAGGCCGGTCAGGCTTGCGGCGCGGGCTGTGGTGCGGGACATCGGCGGCTCTCCGCTCGGTCGGGAGTCCGGGCACTCCGGACTTCTCTCGCACTGTCTATCGACTGGTGACCGTCCGAGCTGTAGCTGACAGTCACCAAGATCAGACGCATCGTCGGCCATATCTGACGAACGTCGCCCCAGGAGGCCCACCTGTCGCGCCTGGCACACTTGCATGAGGAGGGTCCCGATGGGCGGAGCTCGAGGGCGATAGTTGACATCCGGTTCCGGTGGGTCTCGCACCACGTGGCCGGCTCGTCAGGTGTGGACGTTCCGCTCGCCCGAGGCGACGCGCGGCGATCGGTCCGTGACCCCCACGAACGACGAGAGGCCCGCCCCCGGCAGGGGACGGGCCTCTCGTGCGGTCGCGCTACTTGGCGCGCCAGGCGTTCCGGCGGCGCCGCCAGTCGACGATCATGATCAGGATCATCGTGCCGGCGATGCCGAGGACCCAGAGGTCCTCGATCCGGCCCTCGTGGTTGCCGATGAGGTAGGACAGCATGAACAGGATCGCGATCACCGCGCCGATGCGGCCCCACCGACCGGTCTCGCCGTGCCAGCCCCACTCCTCCGGGCGCTCGTGCTCCACGGGGTGGGAGTCGGCCCGGACGACGGCCTCCTCGCGACCGGGCTGGTTGACCCGCCCCGTTCCGGGGTGGTCCACGGAGATCCGCTCACGGTGGGTCTGCTCGCTCACACCGCCATCCTGCCAGCCCACCTGATGCGCCACCCGCCGAGGGAGGACGGCGCGTCGACCCGGGGGAGCGTCGGGGAGGATGCGCGCCGTGGACGGCGTGCGCGAGGTGACGGTGCTGGGCTCCACCGGATCGATCGGCCGGCAGGCCGTCGCGGTGGCCCAGCAGAACCCGGACCGGCTGCGGATCACCGGCCTGGCCGCCGGTGGCGGGGACGTCGCCCGGCTGGCCGAGCAGGCGCTCTCCCTCGGCGTCCGCACCGTCGCGGTGGCTAAGGCGACCGCCGCGCAGGACCTCCAGCTGGCCTTCTACGCCGCCGCCTCCCAGCGCGGCTGGTCCCGGGGGGAGTACGCGCTGCCGGAGATCCTCGCCGGCCCGCGGGCGGCCGAGGAGCTCGCCGCCCGCCCGGCCGACGTCGTCCTCAACGGCATCACCGGCTCGATCGGGCTGCGGCCCACGCTGGCCGCGCTGCAGGCCGGCCGCACCGTCGCGCTGGCCAACAAGGAGTCGCTGGTGGTCGGCGGGGAGCTGGTCACCGCGGCAGCCGCGCCCGGCCAGCTGGTGCCGGTCGACTCCGAGCACTCGGCCCTGGCGCAGTGCCTGCGCGGCGGGCACAGGAGCGAGGTGGCCCGCCTGGTGCTCACCGCCAGCGGCGGGCCGTTCCGCGGCCGCACCGCCGCCGAGCTGGCCGACGTCACGGTCGAGCAGGCGCTGGCGCACCCGACGTGGGCCATGGGCCCGGTCGTGACGATCAACTCCGCGACGCTCGTCAACAAGGGCCTGGAGCTCATCGAGGCGCACCTGCTCTTCGACGTCCCCTTCGCCGACATCGACGTCGTGGTGCACCCGCAGTCGATCGTGCACTCGATGGTGACCTTCGCCGACGGCGCGACCATCGCCCAGGCCAGCCCGCCGGACATGCGGTTGCCCATCGCGCTGGCCCTGGCCTGGCCCGATCGGCTGCCGCACGTGCAGCCGCCGCTGGACTGGTCGGCGGCGAGCACCTGGGAGTTCGCGCCGCTGGACGACGAGGCGTTCCCGGCCGTCGCGCTGGCCCGCTCCGCCGGCGAGACGGCGGGCGTGGCCCCGGCGGTCTACAACGCGGCCAACGAGGAGGCGGTGGCGGCGTTCCGGGCGGGTCGGCTGCCGTTCCGGGGCATCGTGGACCTCGTCGCGCGTACCCTCGACGACGCGCCGGACCTCGGCGCCCCCACCTGCGTCGAGGACGTCCTGGCGGCGGAGGGGTGGGCCCGGCGGCACGCCGGGAGTGTGATCGTCGGAGGCTGAGCTGAGCGGGTTGCTGCTGACCGTCCTCGGGATCGCCGCCTTCGCGGCCGGGCTCCTCTTCTCGATCGCCTTCCACGAGTACGGGCACTTCTTCTGGGCCCGGAAGTTCGGCATGCGGGTGCCGCAGTTCATGGTCGGCTTCGGCCCGACG
Organism: Geodermatophilus obscurus; assembly: GCF_900143215.1. Lineage (GTDB taxonomy): Bacteria > Actinomycetota > Actinomycetes > Mycobacteriales > Geodermatophilaceae > Geodermatophilus > Geodermatophilus obscurus_A. The sequence continues at coordinate 23,412 of NZ_FRDM01000029.1, forward strand.
CTCTTCTCCCGCACCCGCGGGGAGACCGAGTACGGGGTCAAGGCCGTCCCGCTCGGCGGCTACATCCGCATCGTCGGGATGATCCCGCCGGCCGAGGAGAACGAGAGCACGCGGGCCACCCGCATGCGCTCGTTCATCGCCGAGGTGCGCGGCGCCGCGCTCGACGACGTCCGCCCCGGCGACGAGGGCCGGGTCTTCTACGCCAAGCCCTGGTGGCAGCGGGTCATCGTCATGTTCGCCGGCCCCTTCCACAACCTGGTGCTGGCGGTGCTGCTCTTCACGGTGCTGCTGACCGTCGTCGGCACCAGCGTGCTGACCACGTCGGTCCGCAGCGTCCCGGCCTGCGTGCTCCCCACCACTGCCGCGGTCCAGGCCGGGACCGACCCCTGCACGGTGCCGGTCGACCCGGCGGGACAGACCTGCGAGGAGGGGACGCCGGGCTGCGCGCTGCCCCAGCAGAGCCCCGCCGCGGCCGCCGGTCTGCGTCCCGGCGACACGATCGTCGCCATCGACGGCCGGCCGCTGGACCCGACCGCGTACGACAGCTGGACGACGGTGCAGGAGGCGATCCGCACCAGCCCCGGTCAGCCGCTCGACCTCACCATCGAGCGGGACGGCGCGCGGCAGCGGCTCAGCGTCACGCCGATCCCCAACACGGTCTACGCCGATCCGACCGACCCCACCGAGGGGACGACGACCGCCGGCTACCTCGGGATCTCGCCGAGCGTCGAGCTGGCCCGGCAGGACGCCTCGGCGATCCCCGGCTACTTCGGGATGATCGTGACGAACGCCGTCGAGCGGCTGGTCGAGATCCCCGAGCGCATCCCGCAGCTGTTCCGCGCGGCGTTCCTGGGTGAGGAGCGCGACCCCAACGGGCCGATCGGCGTCGTGGGCGTCGGCCGCATCTCCGGCGAGGTGTTCTCCATCCCGGAGCTGACCACCATGGAGAAGGTCAGCACCTTCGTGCAGCTGCTGGCCAGCATCAACCTGGTGCTGTTCCTGTTCAACCTGCTGCCGATCTACCCGCTCGACGGCGGGCACGTCGCCGGCGCGCTGTACGAGAAGGCGCGCGCCGTCGTCGCCCGGCTGCGTGGCCGCCCCGACCCCGGCCCGTTCGACATCGCGCGGCTGATGCCGGTCGCCTACGTCGTGGCGGGCCTGTTCGTCGTGCTCTCGGGCTTGCTGCTGATCGCCGACGTCGTCAACCCGATCACCCTGCAGTAGCCCCGGCGGGTGTTCCACCCCACGTCACCGGCACCGACCTCCGTGGAGCGCGATACTGGGGTACATGGCGATCCCCGTCGGCCTCGGCATGCCCGCTGCACCCCCGCCCGTCCTCGCGCCCCGGCGCAAGACCCGCCAGCTCATGGTCGGCGACGTCGGTGTCGGCAGCGACCACCCGGTCAGCGTGCAGTCGATGACGACGACCAAGACCGCCGACATCAACGCCACGCTGCAGCAGATCGCCGAGCTCACCGCCTCGGGGTGCCAGATCGTGCGGGTCGCCGTCCCGGACACCGACGACGCCGAGGCGCTGCCGATCATCGCCAGGAAGTCGCAGATCCCGGTCATCGCCGACATCCACTTCCAGCCGCGCTACGTCTTCGCCGCGATCGACGCCGGCTGCGCCGCCGTCCGGGTCAACCCGGGCAACATCAAGAAGTTCGACGACAAGGTCGGCGAGATCGCCCGGGCGGCCCAGGGCGCCGGCATCCCCATCCGGATCGGCGTCAACGCCGGGTCGCTCGACAAGCGGCTGCTCGCCAAGTACGGCAAGGCCACCCCCGAGGCGCTGGTCGAGTCGGCGCTCTGGGAGTGCTCGCTGTTCGAGGAGCACGGCTTCCGCGACATCAAGATCTCGGTCAAGCACAACGACCCGGTGGTCATGGTGCGCGCCTACGAGCTGCTGGCCGCGCAGTGCGACTACCCGCTGCACCTCGGCGTCACCGAGGCCGGCCCCGCCTTCCAGGGCACCATCAAGTCCGCCGTCGCCTTCGGTGCGCTGCTGAGCCAGGGCATCGGCGACACCATCCGCGTCTCCCTCTCCGCCCCGCCGGCCGAGGAGGTCAAGGTCGGCACCCAGATCCTCGAGTCGCTGAACCTCAAGCAGCGCGGCCTGGAGATCGTCAGCTGCCCGTCCTGCGGGCGCGCCCAGGTCGACGTCTACACGCTGGCCGACGAGGTCACCGCAGGGCTCGACGGGCTCGAGGTGCCGCTGCGGGTGGCCGTCATGGGCTGCGTCGTCAACGGCCCGGGCGAGGCCCGCGAGGCCGACCTGGGCGTGGCCTCGGGCAACGGCAAGGGCCAGATCTTCGTCAAGGGCGAGGTCGTCAAGACCGTGCCGGAGTCGCAGATCGTGGAGACGCTGATCGAGGAGGCAATGCGCCTGGCGGACGGCATGACCGCCGCCGACGGCGCGCCGTCCGGCTCGCCCGTCGTCACCGTCGCCTGACCGTCCCGGTGCGGCGCACGCCGGTGTCCTCCGCCCACGCCACCACCCCGGTGCCTCCCACCCACCCCACCACCCCGGTGTCCTCCGCCCACGCCACCACCCCGACGGCGCGGGTCCTCGACGAGACCGACGAGCCCGCCGTCCGCGCCCTGCTCGCCAGCGACCCGGTGGCCGCGTGCGTCCTCGCTGGGCGGGTGGAGGCGGCCGGCACCGCCGCCGCGGCCCTCGGCGCACCGCTGTGGGGGCTGGGCAGCGGGCGCTCGCTGGACGCGGTCTGCCTGGCCGGGGCGAACCTGATCCCCTTCGCCCTGCCCGGCGCGGAGCCTGCGGCGGCGACGGCCTTCGCCGACCGCGCCCGCCGCGCGGGCCGGCGGTGCTCGACCATCGTCGGCCCGGCCGCGTCCGTGGACCCGCTGTGGGAGCTGCTGGCGCCCACCTGGGGTCCGCCCCGCGACCACCGGCCCCGGCAGCCGCTGCTGGCCATCGAGGGGCCGCCGGCGGTCGCCCCCGAGCCCCGGGTGCGCCCGGTGCGCCCGGTCGAGATCGACGTCCTGCTGCCGGCGGCGGTGGCGATGTTCACCGAGGAGGTCGGGGTCAGCCCGCTGCGGGTCGACGGCGGCGCCGGCTACCGCGCGCGCGTGGCCGACCTGGTCCGCGCCGGGCAGTCGCTGGCGTGGATCGAGCGCGGCGAGGTGCTGTTCAAGGCCGAGATCGGCGCGGTGTCCCGCAGCGTCAGCCAGGTGCAGGGCGTGTGGGTCGCCCCCGCCCACCGCGGCCGCGGCATCGGTACCGCGGGCATGGCAGCCGTCGTCGAGTACGCCCGCACCGCGATCGCGCCGGTGGTCAGCCTCTACGTCAACGACTTCAACGGCCCCGCCCGCGCGGCCTACGCGCGCGTCGGGTTCCGCGAGGTCGGGCGGTTCGCCAGCGTCCTCTTCTGACAGAGGACCACCCTTCCCCCACGCCTCGCGAGCTCAGGCGCGCGACCTCAGGCGGAGGGCCCTGACGGGTGGCCGATCCCGTACGTCACCGGGCTCGCGGCGAGCCCATCCGGGGGGCCTGCCTCCCGGGGATCGGCGCGAGCGTCTGGAACGCTGTCTCCCCGTGCGCACACGTCGGGGGACGGTCCTGGGGTCCACGTTGACGCTGCTCGCCGTGCCGGTGCTGGCCGCCTGCTCGGGGAACGCCGAGGACGACGTCCGGTCCGCAGCGGAGGCCTTCCTCGCCGACTGGGCGGCCGGGGACACCGCAGCCGCCGCCGGGGCGACCACCGACCCCGCCGCGGCGACCACGCTGCTGGAGCAGACCGCCACCGACCTGCCCGAGGCCACGCTGAGCCCCGAACTCGGCGAGGTGTCCGTCGAGGACGGCACGGCCAGCGTCGGCTGGACCGCCACCTGGGACCTGGCGGCCGCGCCCGACTGGAGCTACCCGGCCACCCTGCGGCTGCAGGAGGCCGACGAGGGCTGGGACGTCGTCGCCGAGCCCGCCCTCGTCCACCCGGAGCTGGGAGAGGGCCAGCGGCTGCTGCTCGAGCGGCGACTGCCCGAGCGCGCCGCCATCACCGACGCGGCCGGCCAGCCACTGTTCGCCCCCACCGAGATCGTCAACGTCGGCGTCGACCCGGCCCAGGTCACCGACCTGCCCGCGCTGGCCGCCGGGCTGTCGGCGGCCACCGGGATCGCCGCCGAGGAGATCGTCGCCGACGTCCGAGCCGCGCCGGCCGGCCAGTTCGTCCCGGTCATCGCGCTGCGCCGTCCGGACTTCGAGGCCATCCGCGCGCAGGTGTTCGACCTGCCCGGCGCGGTCTTCCCCACCGACACCCGGCTGCTCGCGCCCAGCCCCCGCTTCGCCTCCGCCCTGCTCGGCCGGGTCGGCCCGGCGACCGCCGAGGTGCTCGAGGAGACCGCCGAGGACGGCGCGCCGGTCTACGCCGCCGGCGACGACCTGGGCCTCTCCGGGCTGCAGCGCGCCCTCCAGGAACAGCTCACCGGCACCCCCGGCTTCACCGTCACCGTGGTCAGCGCCGACGAGACCACCGGCGACACCGGCCGGGAGATCGACGCGGTCCAGCCGGTGCCCGGCGAGCCGGTGCAGACGCCGCTGGTGCGCGCCGTGCAGACCGCCGCCGACGCCGCCGTCGCCACCCAGCAGCTGCCGACCCACCTGGTCGTCGTCCGGCCCGGCACGGGGGAGATCGTGGCGGTGTCCTCCAACGAGGCGGCCGCGGCGGGCAACGCGCTGACCGGCCGGTACCCGCCGGGATCGAGCATGAAGACGATCAGCGCCACCGCGCTGCTGGCCACCGGCACGCTCACCCCGCAGACGCCGGTCGCCTGCCCGGGCACCTTCGTCGTCGACGGCCGCGAGTTCGAGAACGCCGACCAGTTCGACCTGGGCACCGTGCCGTTCACCGAGGCCTTCGCGCAGTCCTGCAACACGACCTTCATGCAGCAGGGGCTGCAGCTGCCCGACGACGCCCTCGCCGCGGCCGCCGCGTCCTACGGCGTGGGCACCGACTGGCAGCTCCCGGTCGACGTCTTCAGCGGCGAGGTGCCCGCCGACAGCACCGGGACGACGAAGGCGGCCAACGCGATCGGCCAGGGCCAGGTGCTCATGAGCCCCGCGCAGCTGGCCCTCGTCGCGGCGGGGGTGGCCGGCGGCACTGCGGCGGTGCCGGTCGAGGTCGTCGGCGCCGAGCCGGCCGGCCCGACGCCGGCCGGTCCGGACGCCGCGGTGCTGGAGGCGCTGCGGCCGATGATGCGCCAGGTCGTGCTCTCCGGGACGGCGCGCGCGCTGACCGACCGCGGCGAGGTGTACGGCAAGACCGGCACCGCCGAGTACGGCAGCAACACCCCGCCGGACGCCCACGGCTGGTTCATGGGCTACCAGCTGGCCGGGCCGCAGGGTGATCTGGCGTTCGCGGTCCTGGTGGAGACCGGTCAGTCCAGCAGCGTGGCCGTCGACGTCACCGACGCCTTCCTCGGCGGGCTGGGCGGCTGAGGGGCTGCCGGGTCAGGGCCTCGGTGCCGGATTCGGTCCGGGTCCCCGGCCTCGGCGGGTCGTCGCCCACCTCCGGCGTGCCTCGCGACGACCATGGAGCTGTGGTGGTGACCCGCGGGGCTCCACCGCGTGTCGCCACCCGGACACCGTGATCGTCGACGAACGGGGGCGAGCGGGCCCTACCGGGGCAGGCCGGGGAACGCGTCGGTGACCGGGATCCGGCCGGCAGAGGTGCGCCAGCCGACGGCGCGCACCTCCGCGGCACCCAGCTCCTCGACCGCGAGCTCGCGCACGGCGGACTCCACGGCCTGGTCGAGCAGCCGCACCCACGCGGCGGACACCCCCTCCTCGAGGACGACGGCCAGCGTCGCGGCGTCCACCACCGACAGGACCGGGAAGGGGAGGCTGTAGCCCGCCCGGCGGGGCACCGGGTCGGCGCCGCGGGACTCCAGCAGCGCCACCAGCCGGTCGCGGGCGTCCCGGTGGGCGACCTCCGCGGCCGCCGCGGGCCCGCGGGCGTCCTCCGGCAGCGCCGCACCCACGGTGCCGTACCCCCACACGGCGGCGTGCTCGGCGGCGACCACCTCGTTCAGCGCCGCGGTCTCGGTGCCCTCGTCGAGGAGGCCGTCGTCAGCCACGCCCCTGCCCCTCTCTCACGCCAGTGCCGCCTCGTGCCCGCGCAGCCCCGCGGCGATCGACCCGAGCAGCGCCGCACGGGCGCCGGTCTGCCCGGCGCAGGCCCGCGCGTGGGCGCTCGCCGCGCCGGCCACCTGCTCGCGCAGCCAGGTGCGCACGTCCGCGCCGGCCGGGGGAACCGCGGGAGCGGAGGAGGACGCGGCCGGCGACGCGGTCGAGGACGCGGTCGAGGACGCGGTCGAGGACGCGGTCGAGGACGGCGCGGCCGCCCGCAGCCGGTCGAGCTGCTCGGTGGCCTGGGCGGCCAGGTCGCTCAGCGCGAGGGCGGGGTCGGCCGTCGTCGCCGCGGCGTAGGCGGCGACGACGGCCTCCTGGACGGCGACCTGCCCGGCCAGCCGGTCGGCCTCCTCGGTGCTCACCGCCGGAGCGTCCGCGGAGCCCGCCGTGCAGCCGGCGACGAGGAGGGCGAGCCCCGCCGAGCCCGCCAGGAAGGCGCGGCGGGTGGAGCCCGCGGGGACGGGGACGAGAACGGGGGGCATCGCCGCCATCCTCTCAGCCCCGCACCTGCCCGGCCGGGAGCACACCGCGGGCGGGTTCCTCCCGGCCGCCCGGTCTCGCGCCGGGCAGGAGGGCGGTAACCTGACCCTCCGCCCGGTACCAGGCCGGCGGTGTGTCCGGCGCTCCCCCGCCTGGCCGGGACGAGGGGCGCCGGCCCCACCGTGCGCGCGCCGCCGACCGAGCCAGGGAAGGGAGGGAGCCGTGTCCGCCGCCCCCCGCACCGACCCCGTCGCCACCCGCATGGCCGGACTCGTCGCGCCGGTCGTCGAGGCCGCCGGGTACGACCTGGAGGAACTGGTCGTCACCCCGGCCGGCCGGCGCAGCATCGTCCGGGTCGTGGTCGACCGGGACGCCGGGGTGACCCTCGACGACGTCGCCGAGGTCAGCCGCGCGGTGTCCACGGCCCTCGACGAACACGACGGCGAGTTCGGCAGCGCTCCCTACGTGCTGGAGGTCACCAGCCCCGGGGTCGACCGGCCGCTGACCGAGCCGCGGCACTGGCGGCGCAACACCGGGCGGCTGGTCACCGTTTCCGTGGGCCCCGAGAGCTCTCCCGAGCAGGTGATCGCCCGGGTGCTCGAGGTCGACGGCCACGGGGTGATCCTCGCGGTGGAAGCCGGGGGCAAGCCCGGGGCGAGGAAGCGGCCGCCCACCCGACGGCAGGTGCCGTGGCCGGAGCTGGGCGCCGGGCGGGTGCAGGTCGAGTTCGGCCGGCCGGGGGCCGGCGGGGACAGCGAGCCGCACGACGAGCCGGATCCCGCGGACGACGACGACGGAGGAGGACAGTGAACATCGACGTGACCGCCCTCAAGGCGGTCGAGCGGGAGAAGGGCATCCCGGCCGACACGGTCATCGAGGCCATCGAGACGGCCCTGGTGACCGCGTACCGGCACGCCGACGGCGCGAGCAAGCACGTGCGGGTGCACGTCGACCGCAAGACCGGCGAGGTCGCGGTGCTCGCCCAGGAGCTCGGGCCGGACGGCGAGGTCGTCCGCGAGTGGGACGACACCCCCTCGGACTTCGGCCGGATCGCGGCCAGCACCGCCAAGCAGGTCATCGTCCAGCGGCTGCGCGACGCCGAGCACGAGCAGACCTTCGGCGAGTACGCGGGCAAGGAGGGCGACATCGTCAGCGGCATCGTGCAGGCCGACCAGCGGCGCAACGCCAGCGGCACGGTGCTCGTCGACATCGGCAAGGTCGAGGCCGTGCTGCCCGCCGCCGAGCAGGTGCCGGGGGAGAGCTATCCGCACGGCAGCCGGCTCAAGGCCTACGTGGTGTCGGTCGCGCGCACCTACCGCGGCCCGCAGGTCACCGTCTCCCGCACCCACCCCAACCTGGTCCGCAAGCTCTTCGCGCTCGAGGTCCCCGAGATCGCCGACGGCAGCGTGGAGATCGTCGCGGTCGCGCGCGAGGCCGGGCACCGCTCGAAGATCGCCGTCCGCACCGCGGTGGCCGGGCTCAACGCCAAGGGCGCGTGCATCGGCCCGATGGGGCAGCGGGTGCGCAACGTCATGAGCGAGCTGCACGGCGAGAAGATCGACATCGTCGACTGGTCCGACGACCCCGCGACGTTCGTGGCCTCGGCGCTGAGCCCCGCGCGGGTGAACAGCGCGCAGCTGGTCGACCCCAAGGCCAAGGCGGTGCGGGTGGTGGTCCCCGACTTCCAGCTGTCGCTGGCCATCGGCAAGGAGGGGCAGAACGCCCGGCTCGCCGCGCGGCTGACCGGCTGCCGCATCGACATCCGCAGCGACGCCCAGCCCGACGACGCCGCGCCCTCGCCCGGAGTGGGGCGCGCCCCGTTGCGCTCGGGTGCGGCGGCCGCGCACGGCGGAGCACCTGGCGGCCGCCCGGGGAGGCCAGGTGGCGGCGCACGCCCCGGTCGGGTGCCCGGTGGCCGCAGCCCGGAACACCCGGGGCCCTCAGCGCGCTAGAGTGCAGGGTGGCCGAAACGTCGATCCCGGTGCGCACCTGTGTGGGCTGCCGGAAGCGCGCTCCGGTCACCGACCTGCTGCGCGTCGTCGCCCGCGACGGGACCCTCGTCCCCGACCCGCGACGGAGGCTCCCCGGCCGGGGCGCCTCGCTGCACCCCACACCGGAGTGCCTGCGCACAGCGGAGCGACGCCGGGCCTTCCTCCGGGCGCTGCGCCTCCCCGGAGGCGGCAGCACCCCGGTGGAGGCCGGTCCGCTCCGGGACCACGTCCTCGGCGCGCCGTCTCCGGCGCCGGCGGGGAACGGGGCCCGGACGGGCGACAGCACACGAACGAGCACCGCACGAACGACAACCGCACCAACACAGACGGACCCGCGCCCGGTGGGTCCGCACGTCGAGAGCAGGACGTCGTCGGATGAGCAAGCCGTGAAGTCCCCCAGATGACCAGCCACATGCAGTACTGACGACGAGGTCGCGCGGGCAAGCCGCCGGCCTCACAAAGAGGAGATCCGTGCCAGGCAAAGCCCGCGTACACGAACTCGCCAAGGAGTTCGGTGTCGACAGCAAGACCGTGCTCGCCAAGCTCAAGGAGCAGGGCGAGTTCGTGAAGTCCGCTTCCTCGACCGTCGAGGCCCCCGTGGCCCGGCGGCTCCGGGAGGCACTCGGCAGCAGCACCGGCAACGGCGGCGGCCAGGCGGCTCCCAGGCCCGCCCCGCGTCCGAGCGCGCCCGCTGCCCCGCAGGCCCCGGCCGCCGCGGCTCCGTCCGCGCCGTCCGTCCCTGCTGCCCCCGCCGCGCCGTCCGCTCCGGCTCCCGCGCCGCAGCCGCCGGTGACCCGCGCCCCCGGCGCGCCGACCCCGGGCCCGCGCCCGGGCGCGGGCCCGGGGTCGGGCGCGGCCCGTCCCGGTGCGCCCGTCCCCGGTCCGCGACCGACCGCGCCGGCGCCGGAGGCCCCTGCGGCCAGCGCGCCGACCCAGCAGCCGCCCGCGGCGCCCGGTGGCCCGCGTCCCGGTGCTCCGCGTCCCGGTTCAGCTGGCGGCGCCACCCCGGGAGCGCGTCCGGCCGCTCCGTCGCCCGGTCCCCGGCCGGGCCCGCGCGCGGCCCCGCGCCCGGGCAACAACCCCTTCAGCAGCGCTCCGCGGCCGGCTCCGTCCGGTGGTGCGCCGCGTCCCGGCCCCGCGGCCGGTGGCCCGCGTCCGGGCCCGGCGGCCGGTGGGCCGCGCCCCGGTCCGGCCGGCCCCGGCGGTTCCCGTCCGGGTCCCGGTGCCGGCGGTCCGCGCCCGGCGGCCGGTTCCCGTCCGGGTCCCGGTGCCGGCGGTCCGCGTCCCGCGGCCGGTCCCGGCGGTCCGCGCCCGAACCCGGGCATGATGCCGCAGCGTCCCTCCCCCGGCATGATGCCGCCGCGTCCGGCCGGCCGGCCCGGCGGTGGCCCCGGTGGCCCCGGCGGTGCCGGTGGCCGTGGCCGCCCGGGTGGTCCCGGCGGTGGTGGCGGCGGCGGTGGCTTCCGTCCCGGCGGCGGTGGCCCCGGTGGCGGTGGCGGTGGCGCTCCCGCCGGCGGTGGTTTCCGCGCTGGCGGCGGCGGCGGCCGTGGCCGTGGCCGTGGTGGCTCCGGTGCGGGCACCGCGGGCGCCTTCGGTCGTCCCGGCGGGCGTGGCCCGGTCCGCGGGCGCAAGTCCAAGAAGCAGCGGCGTCAGGAGTTCGACTCCATGGCGGCGCCCAGCATGGGCGGCGTCAGCCTGCCGCGTGGCAACGGGCAGACCGTCCGGCTGCCCCGTGGCGCCTCGCTGACCGACCTCGCCGAGAAGATCGGCGCACAGCCGGCCGCGCTGGTCACCGCCCTGTTCCACCTGGGCGAGATGGTCACCGCGACCCAGTCGGTCAACGACGAGACGCTGCAGCTGCTCGGTGCCGAGATCGACTGGGACATCCAGGTGGTCAGCCCCGAGGACGAGGACCGCGAGCTGCTCGAGACCTTCGACCTGACCTTCGGCGACGAGGGTGACGAGGAGGACTGGGAGGCCCGCCCGCCGGTGGTGACCGTCATGGGTCACGTCGACCACGGCAAGACCAAGCTGCTGGACGCCCTCCGCAACACCAACGTGGTGGCGCGGGAGGCCGGCGGCATCACCCAGCACATCGGCGCCTACCAGATCGTCACCGAGCTCGAGGACAACGAACGGCCCATCACGTTCATCGACACCCCGGGTCACGAGTCGTTCACCGCGATGCGTGCGCGTGGCGCGAAGGTGACCGACATCGTGGTCCTGGTCGTGGCGGCCGACGACGGCGTCATGCCGCAGACGGTCGAGGCGCTCAACCACGCCCAGGCCGCCGAGGTGCCGATCGTGGTCGCGGTCAACAAGATCGACAAAGAGGGGGCCAACCCCGCCAAGATCCGTCAGCAGCTCACCGAGTACGGGCTGGTGGCCGAGGAGTACGGCGGCGACACGATGTTCGTCGACGTCTCCGCGACCCAGCGCCTGGGCCTCGACGAGCTCCTCACGGCGATCCTGCTGACCGCCGACGCCTCGCTGGACCTGCGCGCCAACACCGAGCAGGACCCGCAGGGTGTGGTCATCGAGGGCAAGCTGGACAAGGGCCGCGGCCCCGTCGCCACGGTGCTCGTCCAGCGCGGCACCCTGCGCCAGGGCGACTCGATCGTGGCCGGCGACGCCTACGGTCGGGTCCGGTCGCTGCTCGACGAGCACGGCAACAAGCTGAAGGAGGCCCTGCCGGCCCGCCCCGTGCAGGTCGTGGGTCTCACCTCGGTGCCCCGTGCCGGCGACACCTTCCTGGTCGTCGAGGAGGACCGGGTGGCGCGGCAGATCGCCGACCGTCGCCAGGCCCGCATCCGCAACGCGCAGAACGCCTCCATGCGCAAGCGGATCAGCCTCGAGGACCTCGACGCGGCGCTCAAGGAGAACCGTCAGCTCAACCTGATCATCAAGGGCGACAACTCGGGCACCGTCGAGGCGCTCGAGGAGGCGCTGATGAAGATCGAGGTGAGCGACGACATCTCGCTGCGGGTCATCCACCGCGGCGTCGGTGGCATCACGAAGAGCGACATCGACCTGGCGCTGGCCGACGACGTGATCGTCCTGGGCTTCAACGTCCGGGCCGAGGGTCAGGCCACCGAGCTCGCCAACCGCGAGGGCGTGGACGTCCGGTACTACTCGGTCATCTACCAGGCGATCGAGGAGATCGAGGCGGCCCTCAAGGGCATGCTCAAGCCGGAGTACGAGGAGGTCTCGCTCGGCTCGGCGGAGGTCCGCGAGGTCTTCCGCGTGCCGCGCATCGGCAACGTCGCGGGCTCCATCGTCCGCAGCGGGACGATCACCCGGAACTCGAAGGCCCGGCTGGTCCGCGACGGTGTCGTCGTCGCCGACAACCTCACCGTCGAGTCACTGCGTCGCTTCAAGGACGACGTGACCGAGGTCCGCGACGGCTACGAGTGCGGTATCGGTCTCGGGTCGTTCAACGACATCAAGGTCGAGGACGTCATCGAGACCTTCGAGATGCGCGAGAAGCCGCGCGCGTGATCCGCGACGGCCGCGGCCGGGTACCCCCCGGCCGCGGCCGCGTGGCCTGCGCAGAGACAGGACCCCGTCCTCCCCGGGGAGGGCACCCTCGGCCCCCGCCGCTCGCGAGCTCGCGGCGGGACCCTGCACGGGGGCCGTCAGAGCTCGGGGCGGGGCCCGGGACGGAGTCGGGTGTTCACCGGGTCGCTGACCGCTGACCTGCTGCTGGGCGACGTCCACTCGCTCAAGGGCAAGCGCGCCGTCGTGCGGCCGATCGTGGCCGAGCTGCGGCGCCGGTACGCCGTGGCCGCCGCCGAGGTCGGCGACCAGGACCTGCACCGCCGCGTGCAGGTCGGGGTGGCCACCGTCGCCGGGGACGCCGGTCAGGTGAGCGACGTCCTCGACGCCTGCGAGCGGTTGCTGGCCGAGCGGCCGGAGGTGACGCTGCTCTCGACGCACCGGCAGCTGTTCAGCGACACCGATCAGTAGCTGGACCCCCTCGCCCCACGACTCGCGAGCTCGCCGTGGGCCCCTGCGAGGAGGCCGACCGCCGCGGCCCATGTCCCATCAACCCGGCGTCCACCTCGTGACGCCCCGACCCACGGAGGTCCGCCGTGGCCGACCCGGCCCGCGCCCGCAAGCTGGCGGTGCGCATCCGCCAGATCGTCTCCGCCGCGATCGAGATGCAGATCAAGGACCCGCGCCTGGGCATGGTGACCGTCACCGACGCGCGGGTGACCAGCGACCTGCGCGAGGCGACCGTCTTCTACACCGTCTACGGCGACGCCACCGAGGTCGAGGACTCCGCCAAGGCGCTCGCGTCGGCCACCGGCGTGCTGCGGTCGACGGTGGGGAGGCAGACGGGCATCAAGTTCGTGCCCACGCTCACCTTCGTCGCCGACCACGTGCCCGACACCGCCCGCGAGCTCGACGAGGCGCTCGAGCGGGTCCGGCACGCCGACGCCGAGCTGGCCCGCATCCGCGCGGGGGCCACCTACGCCGGCGATGCCGACCCCTACCGCCGTCCCCCCGAGGACGACGACGAGGACGACTCCGCCGAGGACCGGTCCTCCGGCGGGACTGCCGATGACACTGTCGCCGAGCCCACCCGGAGCAGGAGCGCCTCATGAGCGAGAACGACCCCGACCCGAACCTGCCGGACGAGGGACAGGGCCGCTCCGAGCTGGGTGGCCGTCCCGAGCCGGACGCGGGCGACCCGACGCGCGGCGGCAAGCGCGGCGAGATCGGCGAGGCGCCGAGCATCGCCTCCGACGAGCCCGACGACGGCCGGGGCTACCCGGTCGGTGGCGGGCTGGTGACCGAGGAGGCGAACGCGGCCCCGGTCGCCGACCCCGGCCCGGAGTCGTGACCGTCTCCCTCCCGCGAGGCGCCGACCCCCTCCCGCCGGACGCCCGCCCGACCGACCGGGCCGCCGCCGTCCTCGCCGAGGCGGCGGCGACCCGGGCCACCGTCGTCCTCTCCGGGCACGTGCAGCCCGACGCCGACGCGCTGGGCAGCACGCTCGCTCTCGCCGAGGGGCTGCGGCGCCGCGGTGCCCGCGTGCTGACCACCTTCCCGGACCCGTTCACCCTGCCGCCGTCGCTGGCCTGGCTGCCCGGCGCCGAGGGACTGGTGCCCTCGTCGGCGGTGCCGGCGTCCCCGGACGTGTTCGTGAGCCTCGACGCCGCATCGCCCGGCCGGCTGGGCGAGCTGGCCGGGCTCCTGACGGGCGCGGGCACGTCCGTGGTCGTCGACCACCACGCGAGCAACCCCGGCTTCGGCGACGTCCGCGTCGTCGACCCCTCAGCGCCGGCGACCGTCGTCCTCGTCGCCGACCTGCTCGACGGCCTCGGCGTCCCCCTCGACGAGCGGCTGGCCACCTGCCTCTACGCCGGGCTGACGGCCGACACCGGGTCCTTCCGGTTCGGCAGCACCCGCCCGGACACCCACGACCTCGCGGCCCGGCTGCTGGCCACCGGCATCGACCACGCCACGATCAGCCAGCGGCTGTTCGACACCGCGCCGTTCGCCTGGCTCGGGCTGCTCTCGGTCGTCGCCGGCCGCGCCGTGCTGGAGACCGAGGTCGGCGCCGGCCTGGTGTGGACCTGGTCGAGCACCGCGGAGGCCGCCGAGCACGGTCTGCCCGGTGAGCAGCTCGAGGCGCTGGTCGACGTCGTCCGCTCCACCCAGGAGGCCGACGTGGCCTGTGTGCTCAAGGGCCAGGACGACGGCACGTGGTCGGTGTCGCTGCGCTCCCGCGGCGCCACCGACGTCGCGCGCGTCGCCATGGCCCTGGGCGGCGGCGGCCACCGCGCCGCCGCCGGCTTCACCTCGCACGAGGACCGCGAGACGACGCTGGCCCGCATCCGCCAGGAGCTGGCCGCCGCTCGATGACCCGGTCGTCCCCCTTCCGTCGGGATCGCCGATCTCGCACGGATCCGACCCCTCAGCCGAGCGAGATCGCCGATCCCGCCACGCAGGGACGTCGCCCACCCGGAGTGCTGGCCCTCGCCGCGCCGGCGCTGGTCGTGCTGGCCGCCGAGCCGCTGTACCTGCTGGTCGACACCGCCGTCGTCGGGAACCTGGGCACGGTGGCGCTGGGCGGGCTCGCCGTCGGCGGCGGGCTGCTGGCCTGGGCCGCCGCGCTGCTGAACTTCCTCGCCTACGGCACCACCGCCCGCGCCGCCCGCCGCGCCGGTGCCGGGGACCGGGCGGGTGCGGTCGCCGAGGGGGTGCAGGCCACCTGGCTGGCGCTGGCGCTCGGCCTGGCGGTGCTCCTGCTGTTCCAGCTCCTCGCCGGCCCGCTCACCCGGCTGCTCGCCGGCGGCGACGGACCGGTCGCGGCAGCCGGGGAGGGCTGGCTGCGCGTGGCTTCCCTCGGTGCGCCGCTGCTGCTGGTCTCCCTGGCCGGCAACGGGTGGCTGCGCGGAGTGCAGGAGCTGCGCCGCCCCATGCGCTACGTGCTCGTCGGCAGCACGGCCAGCCTGGTCCTCTGCCCGCTGCTGGTGCACCCGGCGGGCCTCGGCCTGGTCGGCTCGGCCGTGGCCAACGTGGCCGGCCAGGCGCTCACCGCCGTGCTGTTCGTCCGCGCCGTCCTGCGCGAGGACGTCCCCTGGCGGCCCCGCCTCGCCGCGCTGCGGGCGCAGTTGGTCATCGGCCGCGACCTGCTGCTGCGCGCCGCCGTGCTGCAGGTCGCGTTCCTCGTCGCGACCGGGGTGGTCGCCCGCGCCGGCACCGCCGAGCTCGGCGCGCACCAGATCGCCGTCCAGCTGTTCTTCTTCCTCGCCCTGGTGCTCGACGCCTACGCCATCGCGGCGCAGACCCTCGTCGGCCAGGCCCTCGGCGCGGCCCGGCCCGATGCCGCCCGCGACACCGCCCGCCGGGTCACCCTCTGGGGCCTGGGCACGGGCGTGGTGGTCGCGGGAGTGCTGCTGGCGCTGCGCCCGGTGGTGCTGCCGCTGTTCACCGACGACCCCGCGGTCCTCGCGCAGGCCGTCGTCGCCTGGTGGTTCCTCGCCGCGGTGCAGCCGCTGGCCGGTGTCGTGTTCGCCCTGGACGGCGTGCTGATGGGCGCCGGCGACGTCGGCTACCTGCGGACGGTGACCATCGGAGCGGCCCTGGTCGGTTTCGTGCCGCTGTCGCTGCTCGCCGTGCCGCTGGGGTGGGGGCTGGCCGGCGTGTGGACCGGCCTGACCCTGTTCGTCGCGCTCCGGCTGGTCGGCGTGCTCGTCCGGGTGGCGGGGGATCGCTGGCTGCAGGCGCCTGGCACGGTGACGGCGTGAGCAGACGCCGTCCCGACGCCGATGTGCCCCCGGGCCTGCTGCTGGTCGACAAGCCCGGCGGCATGACCTCGCACGACGTCGTTGCCCGGGCCCGGCGGGTGCTCTCGGTCCGCCGGGTCGGGCACGCCGGCACGCTGGACCCGATGGCCACCGGCCTGCTGGTCCTGGGCGTGGGGACGGCGACCCGGCTGCTCGGGTACGTCGGCGGGCACGACAAGACCTACGAGGCGACCATCCGCCTCGGCCAGACCACCGTCACCGACGACCGCGAGGGCGAGGTCCTCGCCACCACCCCGGCGGGGCACCTGGACGGCGACGCCGTCACCGCCGCCCTGGCCGCGCAGACCGGCCCGCTGCTGCAGGTGCCCTCGTCGGTGAGCGCGGTGAAGGTCGCCGGCCGCCGCTCCTACGACCGGGTGCGCGCCGGCGAGGAAGTGGTCCTCGAGCCGCGGGCGGTGACCGTCCACCGGCTCGACGTCCACCGCGTCACCCGCCCCACGCCGGACCTGGTGGACGTCGACGTGACCGTCTCCTGCACCGCCGGCACCTACGTCCGCGCGATCGCGCGCGACGCCGGCGCTGCCCTGGGTGTGGGCGGGCACCTCATCGCGCTGCGCCGCACCACCTCCGGTCCGTTCTCGGTGGCCGGGGCCGCGCCGGTCGAGGAGGCCGGGCAGGCGCTGGCCGCCGGCGGGGGAGCGGGGGTGCTCGGTCTTCCCGACGCCGCCCGCGCCGTCTTCCCGGTGCGCACGCTGACCGACGAGGAGGCGCGCGCCCTCGGGCACGGGCAGCGGATCCCGGCCACCGGCGCCCCCGGCCTGCACGCCGCGGTGGACGGCGCGGACCGGCTGGTCGCCCTGGTCGAGGACGCCGGCGCCGCCGCTCGCGTCGCGGTCGGGTTCCCGCCCGGGTGAGGTGCTGGAACGGCTCCCGTGCCGGGCCGCGGCGCCGGTGCGGCATCGGTCATCGCGCCGTCGTCGCCCGCGGCCGACCGCTCCGCAGGGTCGCGGGATTGACCGGCCGCCCCGCCGGGCAGGGGGCGTTCATGAGCGTCGTCAAGATCAACGCGATCACCGTGCCCAAGGACAAGCAGGAGCGGTTCGAGGAACGGTTCAAGGGTCGCGCCGGTGCGGTGGAGAGCACCCCGGGCTTCGAGTGGTTCGAGCTGCTGCGCCCCCTGGAGGGCACCGACCAGTACCTCGTCTACACCCGGTGGGAGAGCGAGGACGCCTACCGGGCGTGGGAGTCCGGACAGGACTTCGCACGGGCCCACGAGGGTGGCGGGTCCTCGCTCGCACCGGCGGCCAGCGACTCGCACCACCTGTGGTCCTACGAGGTGATCGAGAGCGCGGCGCCCGACCGGCCGTGACCGCCCGCGACGGTCGCCGCCGGGTGCAGAGGCGGCGGAGCTAGGGTGGGCGGGCGGTCCGGCAGCTGCCGGACCGCCCCTCGGATCCGCGCACGCCGCAGGTGGGAGCCATGACCGACACGCTCGCCGACAGCCGTACCTCTCCCCGGGTCTTCACCGAGGGTGTGCCGGTGGTCGTGGAGGACGTGCGCCGTCGTCCCGCCGCGGAGCGGAACGCGCTGCTGGCCGACCCCGGTTTCGGCCGGTACTTCACCGACTCGATGTTCGTCGCGCGCTACCGCGCCGGAGAGGGCTGGTACGACGCCCGGCTGACGCAGTACGGGCCGCTGCAGGTCGACCCCGCGACCGCCGCGCTGCACTACGCGCAGTCGATCTTCGAGGGGCTCAAGGCCTACGCCCAGCCAGACGGCAGCGTGGCCACCTTCCGGCCCGAAGCCAATGCCGCCCGCTTCGTCCGCGGCGCCAAGCGGCTGGCCATGCCGCCGGTGCCCGAGGAGGCCTTCCTCGCCGCCGTGGACGCGCTCGTCGAGACCGACCGCGACTGGGTGCCCACCGGCCCGGACCAGACCCTGTACCTGCGCCCCTACCAGCTGGCGACCGAGCCGTTCCTCGGCGTCCGCCCGGCGCACGAGTACGTGTTCCTGGTGATCGCCAGCCCGGCCGGCGCCTACTTCCCGCGCGGCGTCCACCCGGTGTCGGTGTACCTGTCGGAGGACTACATCCGCGCCGCGCCCGGCGGCACCGGCGACGTCAAGTGCGCCGGCAACTACGCCGCCAGCCTGCTGGCCCAGGAGCAGGCGATCGACGCCGGCTGCGACCAGGTCGTCTGGCTCGACGCGGTGGAGAAGCGCTACGTCGAGGAGATGGGCGGGATGAACCTGTTCTTCGTCCTCGGCTCCGGGGACGACGCCGAGCTGGTCACCCCCGAGCTCACCGGCACCCTGCTGCCCGGCATCACCCGCGACTCGCTGATCACCGTCGCCCGCGAGATGGGCCACCGGGTGACCGAGCGGAAGTTCAGCGTGGAGGAGTGGCGCTCCGGCGTCGCCGACGGCACCGTCACCGAGACCTTCGCCTGCGGCACCGCGGCGGTCATCACCCCGGTCGGTGAGGTGAAGGCGCGCACCGGCGACTTCACCGTCGGCAACGGCGAGCCCGGCCCGATCACCATGCGGCTGCGGGAGCACCTGCTCGACATCCAGCACGGCCGGGTGCCCGACACCCACGGCTGGCTGCACCGGGTCGCCTGAGCGGCCCGGACGCATCGACGTGCGCCGGTGGCGGGGGCTGGAGGCGACCCCCGGGGACCTGGGACGCACGGTGGTCACCGTCGGCATGTACGACGGCGTCCACCGCGGGCACCAGCAGCTGATCGGCACGGCCGTGGCGCGGGCCCGGGCGCTGGGCCGCCCGTGCCTGCTGCTCACCTTCGACCCGCACCCCTCCGAGGTGGTGCGCCCGGGCTCGCACCCGGCGATCCTGACCTCGCTGGACCGCAAGGCCGAGCTGGTCGCCGGGCTCGGCGTCGACGAGATGTGCGTGCTCCCGTTCACGCCGGAGTTCATGCGGCTCTCCCCGGAGACGTTCACCCACACCGTGCTCGTCGAGCACCTGCACGCCGCCTCGGTGGTGGTGGGGGAGAACTTCACCTACGGCCACCGCGCGGCGGGCACGGTCGCGACGCTCGCCCAGGAGGGCCGCCGGTTCGGGTTCACCGTGGAGCCGGTCCCGCTGGCCGGGGACTCCTCGGCCGACGGGGAGATCACCATCTCCTCGACCTACGTCCGGGCCTGCGTCGCCGCCGGTGACCTGGTCTCCGCGGCACGGGCGCTGGGCCGACCGCACCGCATCGAGGGCGTCGTCGTCCGGGGGGACCGGCGCGGCCGCGAGCTGGGCTACCCGACGGCGAACGTGGAGTCCCCGCCGTTCACCGCGATCCCCGCCGACGGCGTCTACGCCGGCGGGCTGGTCATCCTGGACCCTCGCACCGGGGCCAGCGTGAGCACCTCGCCCGCGGCGATCTCGGTCGGCACGAACCCGACGTTCCAGGGCACCCGGCGCACCGTCGAGGCGCACCTGCTCGACTTCGACGGCGACCTCTACGGGGAGCACGTCGGCGTGGAGTTCGTGCAGCGGCTGCGCCCGATGGCCGCGTTCTCCGGCGTCGGCGAGCTGGTCGCCCAGATGGACCACGACGTCGCCCGGACCCGCGAGGTCATGGGGGTCGACCGGCGGTCGTCGTGACGAGCGGGGCCGCGGTGTCGGCCGACCAGCCGACCCCGCTCCCGGCCGGCGTCCCCCCGGGTATCCAGCTGTCACGGACGGTGCTCCTGCCCTCGCTGGTAGTCTGATCGACGGTCGGTGGACCCGACCTGTGTGCAGCCTGCCCCCGTGAGAGAGACCGGGGGCCACACGTGACCTGCCCCGGAGGCAATCCATGGCGCTCGACAGCGCGACGAAGCAGCAGATCATGACCGAGTACGCGACGGTCGAGAAGGACACCGGTTCGCCCGAGGTGCAGGTCGCGATGCTGACCCGCCGGATCAGCGACCTGACCGAGCACCTCAAGCAGCACAAGCACGACCACCACAGCCGGCGGGGCCTGCTCCTGCTGGTCGGTCGTCGTCGCCGGCTGCTGAACTACCTGGCCAAGACCGACATCAACCGGTACCGGTCGCTCATCGAGCGGCTCGGCCTGCGCCGGTGAACCAGAGGGGACCGTCCCGGCCGGGACGGTCCCCTCTCTCGTGCGGCACCCGCCGCACGGGATCCAGGCCCCGCGCCGGGGCCCGACGCTGGTCGGTCCTCGGTAGTGGCCCCCGGGCATGCCCCTCCGCGTGAGGGGGAACGACTCCCGTGGGCTTCGATCGAAGACCGGTCACCCGGGCGCAGCCAGGCGCGAGGCCACGAAGAGGACGTCGCCGCATGCGACGTAGGAAGAGGACAGCGTGTCCGCACCCACCACCCAGCACAGCACCGCTGCTGCGGAGTTCGACCCCGAGGACGGGGTCACCACCGCCACCGCGGTCATCGACAACGGCAGCTTCGGCAGCCGCACCATCACCTTCGAGACCGGCCGGCTGGCCAAGCAGGCCGCCGGCTCCGTCGTCGTCACCACGGGCGACACCATGCTGCTGTCGGCCACCACGGCCGGCCGCCAGCCCAAGGAGCACTTCGACTTCTTCCCGCTGACGGTCGACGTCGAGGAGCGCATGTACGCCGCCGGGCGCATCCCCGGCTCGTTCTTCCGCCGCGAGGGCCGTCCCTCCGAGGACGCGATCCTCACCTGCCGGCTGATCGACCGCCCGCTGCGCCCGACCTTCGCCAAGGGGCTGCGCAACGAGGTCCAGGTGGTCATCACCGTCCTGTCGCTGGACCCCGACCACCTCTACGACGTGCTGGCCATCAACGGCGCCTCGGCGTCCACCCAGCTCTCCGGCCTGCCGTTCTCCGGCCCGGTCGGTGGCACCCGCGTCGCGCTGGTCAACGGCCAGTGGGTGGGCTTCCCGACCCACGCCGAGCTCGAGGACGCCGTCTTCGACATGGTCGTGGCCGGCCGCCTCCTCCCGGACGGCGACGTCGCGATCATGATGGTCGAGGCCGAGGCCACCGAGAAGACGATCGAGCTGGTCGCCGGCGGCGCCACCGCGCCGACCGAGGAGGTCGTCGCCCAGGGCCTCGAGGCCGCGAAGCCCTTCATCAAGGCGCTGTGCGAGGCGCAGTCGGCGCTGGCCGGGAAGGCCGCCAAGCCGGTCGCGGACTTCCCGCGCTTCCTGGACTACCAGGACGACGTCTACGCCGCGGTGGAGTCGCACGCCGGCGCCCGGCTGGCCGAGGTCCAGGCCATCGGCGGCAAGCAGGAGCGCAACGACGCCACCGACGAGCTCAAGGACGAGACCCTCGCGGCGCTCGCCGGCCAGTTCGAGGGCCGCGAGAAGGAGGTCTCCGCCGCCTTCCGCGCCGTCACCAAGAAGGTCGTCCGGCAGCGCATCCTGCGGGACAAGGTGCGCATCGACGGCCGTGGCCTCACCGACATCCGCCCGCTCTCGGCCGAGGTCGAGGTCCTCCCGCGGGTGCACGGCTCGGCGCTGTTCGAGCGCGGCGAGACCCAGATCCTGGGCGTCACCACGCTGAACATGCTCCGCATGGAGCAGCAGCTGGACACGCTGTCGCCGGTCAACCGCAAGCGCTACATGCACAACTACAACTTCCCGCCCTACTCGACCGGTGAGACCGGCCGCGTGGGCTCGCCCAAGCGCCGGGAGATCGGCCACGGCGCGCTGGCCGAGCGGGCGCTGCTCCCGGTGCTGCCCGACCGCGAGGAGTTCCCCTACGCGATCCGGCAGGTGTCCGAGGCGCTGGGCTCCAACGGCTCGACGTCCATGGGCTCGGTCTGCGCCTCCACCCTGGCGCTGCTCAACGCCGGCGTGCCGCTGCGCGCCCCGGTCGCCGGCATCGCCATGGGCCTGGTCTCCGACGAGGTCGACGGCAAGACCCAGTACGTCGCGCTGACCGACATCCTCGGTGCCGAGGACGCCTTCGGTGACATGGACTTCAAGGTCGCGGGCACGCGGGACTTCGTCACCGCGCTGCAGCTGGACACCAAGCTCGACGGCATCCCGTCCGACGTGCTGGCCCAGGCGCTGACCCAGGCTCGCGCGGCCCGGCTGCACATCCTCGACGTGATGAACGAGGCCATCGACGCCCCCGACGAGATGAGCCCGTACGCGCCGCGGGTCACCACGGTGCGCATCCCGGTCGACAAGATCGGTGCGGTCATCGGCCCCAAGGGCCAGATGATCAACGCGATCCAGGACGAGACCGGCGCGGACATCACCATCGAGGACGACGGCACGATCTACGTCGGCGCCTCCGACGGCCCCTCGGCCCAGGCCGCGGTCGACCGGATCAACGCCATCGCCAACCCGCAGATGCCCAAGGTCGGCGAGCGCTTCCTCGGCACCGTCGTCAAGACCACGCCGTTCGGCGCCTTCGTCTCCCTGCTCCCGGGCAAGGACGGCCTGGTGCACATCAGCAAGCTGGGTGGCGGCAAGCGGGTCGGCAAGGTCGAGGACGTCGTCAACGTCGGCGACAAGCTGCAGGTCGAGATCACCGACATCGACGCCCGCGGCAAGATCAGCCTCGTGCCGGTGGCGGCCGAGGGGGACGGCGCCGCTGACGCCGCCCCGGCCGGCGACGCGGCCCCGGCGGCCGACGCCGCGCCCGCGGAGGCGTGACCACGTCCACGCAGCAGGCCCTGACCGGGGCCGGCACGGGCGCCACCGCGCCCGTGCCGGCCCCGGTCGGTGTCGGGGAGACGCTCGTCCTGGACGTCGACGAGGTCGGCGGCCGGGTCGAGCGCACGGAACTGCCCGGCGGCCTGCGGGTGCTCACCGAGACGATGCCCGGGGTGCTGTCGGCGACCGTCGGCATCTGGGTCGGCGTCGGCTCGCGGGACGAGACCGACGCGGTCGCCGGCTCCTCGCACTTCCTGGAGCACCTGCTGTTCAAGGGGACCAGCAGCCGCAGCGCGCTGGAGATCGCGACGGCCATGGACGCCGTCGGGGGTGAGATGAACGCCTTCACCGCCAAGGAGCACACCTGCTACTACGCGAACGTGCTCGCCAGCGACCTGCCGCTGGCCGTCACCCTGCTCGGCGACCTGGTCACCGACGCGCTCAACACCGCCGCGGATCTGGAGAGCGAGCGGACGGTGGTGCTCGAGGAGATCGCCATGCGCGACGACGAGCCCTCCGACCTGGTGCACGACCTGTTCGCCGAGACGCTGTTCGGCGGCACCGCCCTGGGCCGGTCGGTGCTCGGCACCGTCGAGTCCATCGAGGGCCTGACCCGGGACGACGTCGACGGCTGGTACCGCCGGCGCTACACCGTCCCCTCGATCGTGGTCACCGCCGCAGGCCGGGTCGAGCACCAGCAGGTGCTGGACCTGGTCACTGCCGCGTTCGGCGACCGGCTGTCCGGCCCGGGACGTCCGGCCCCGCTGCGGCGGGGCGAGGAGGGCGGATCGACCTCACCCGCCCGCCCGGCGGGCCTGATCCGGCGGCGCACGGAGCAGACCCACGTGCTGCTGGGCTCGGTCGGCCTCGGCCGGCTCGACGAGCGGCGATACGCGGCGGCGGTCCTGGAGACCGCGGTCGGCGGGGGGATGAGCTCGCGGCTGTTCCAGGAGATCCGGGAGAAGCGCGGGCTGGTGTACAGCGTCGGCTCGTCGCTGTCGCACTACGCCGGGACCGGGTCGTTCTCCGTCTACGCGGGGTGCTCGCCCAAACGGGTGCCCGAGGTGCTGCGCCTGGTGCGCGAGGAGCTCGCCCGCGTCGCCGCCGACGGGCTCACCGCCGAGGAGGTGGCGCGCGGCCGCGGCCAGCTCAAGGGCGGGCTGGTCCTCGGGCTCGAGGACACCGGCTCCCGCATGAGCCGCCTGGGCAAGAGCGAGCTGTCCCACGGCGAGTACCTGCCGGTACGCGAGGTGCTCGCCCGGCTGGACGGCGTCGACGAGGGCCAGGTCCGCGCGGTCGCCGCCGACCTGCTCACCCGCGACACCTGTCTGGCCGTGGTCGGCCCCTACCGCGAGTCCGAGCTCGACCGCCTCTGATGGCCCGCACGCACCCCGTCCTCGCCGTCCACGGCGCGCTCTCGCGCGGCGCGTTCGCGGTGGCCGTCCTGGTGTCGCTGGCGGTGCTGTTCGCCCCCGCGGACGACGTCCCCTCGTCGCCGCCGGGGGTGGACAAGCTGGTGCACCTGCTGCTGTTCGCCGCTCTCGCGGCCAGCGGCAGGTGGGCCGGCGTCCGGGCCGGTGTCCTCGCCGGGATACTGGTCGTCTACGCCGCGGTGAGCGAGGTCGTCCAGGGCGTCTCGGCGCTGGAGCGGTCGGCGTCCGTGGCCGACTGGGTCGCCGACGTCGTCGGCGTCCTGGCCGGTCTGCTGGCGTGGGCCTGGGCCGGACGGCGCACCCGCGCCTGACCGAGGGGCTGCCTTGCATCGCGGGCCGGTGCCGGGAAGCCTGACCGCGTGACCACGAGCTCCGCCGCGTCCGACCAGCACGGACCCACCGCTCCCGCCGGGGAGACCCTGCTCATCCCCGTCGGCGTCCTGGGCGCCCGCGGGCGGATGGGCACCGAGGTGGTCAAGGCCGTCAACGCCGCGGACGACCTCGAGCTCGTCGCGATGGTCGATGCGGGGGACTGGCTGTTCGACGTCGCGAACGCCGGCGCCCAGGTGGTCGTCGACTTCACCCGGCCGGACGTCGTCATGGACAACATCCGGTTCTGCATCGACAACAACATCCACTGCGTCGTCGGGACGACCGGGTTCGATGACGAGAAGCTCGCCACGGTGGCCGAGTGGCTCCGGCCCAAGCCCGAGGTCGGCGTCGTCATCGCCCCCAACTTCGGCATCGGGGCCGTGCTGCTCATGAGGTTCGCCCAGGAGGCGGCGCGATTCTTCCCCTCGACGGAGATCGTCGAGCTGCACCACCCGAACAAGGTCGACGCGCCGTCGGGCACCGCGGTCCGGACCGCCCGCCTGGTGGCCGCCGCCCGTCGGGCGGCCGGCCTGCCGCCCTCGCCGGACGCCACCACCGACGCCTTGCCCGGCGCGCGCGGCGCCGACGTCGAGGGCGTGGCGGTGCACGCCGTCCGGCTGACCGGTCTGGTCGCCCACCAAGAGGTGCTCATGGGGGCGGCAGGGGAGACCCTGACCCTCCGGCACGACTCCTACGACCGGGCGTCGTTCATGCCCGGAGTCCTCCTCGCCGTGCGCGAGATCGGCCGGCGACCGGGCCTCACGGTGGGCATCGAGAGCCTCCTCGGCCTGTGAGCGAGGATCCTGCAGCGGGGAGGCGCCGTCCTCCGCACCGTCCGCACCTCCTCACCCTCCGCGGATCAGGGCGAGGGTCGGGGCGGTGCCGCCTGTGACGGGGGGCGCCTCGACCGGACTTGCGCACGGACGCCGGGAGTCGTGTATGGTTCTCTACGCGCTGGACGGGCTCGGGAGGGCCGCGGAGGAGCACCCCCGGGTGCAGGACTCCGAGGACGGCGTACAGTAGGACAAGCCGCCAGAGACGAAGCCCGAGAGGGTCCAGTCGCTGCGCGTCCGCTCCTTGAGAACTCAACAGCGTGCCGAAAGTCAGTGCCAAGTTTGAACCCCTTTTGTGGGTTTCTTTGGGTTGATTGACATCAAGAGTGCTAGCTCTTGGTTCTCGGCTCGGTATCGAATTCATCTACGGAGAGTTTGATCCTGGCTCAGGACGAACGCTGGCGGCGTGCTTAACACATGCAAGTCGAACGCTGAACCCGCTTCGGTGGGGGATGAGTGGCGAACGGGTGAGTAACACGTGGGCAACCTGCCCCCGGCTCTGGGATAACTCCAAGAAATTGGGGCTAATACCGGATGTTCACTGCTGGCCGCATGGTCGGTGGTGGAAAGG
>NZ_FRDM01000036.1 GCF_900143215.1 Geodermatophilus obscurus
CGGCCGCCGGAGGGGTACGGCGGACGGCCGCCCGAGGGGTACGGCGAGCGGCCGCCCGAGGAGTACGGCGGACGGCCGCCCGAGGAGTACGGCGAGCGGCCGCCCCAGCAGTACGAGACCGGGCATCGCCCCGAGCCGGGGTCCGAACCCGGACCTCGTCCTGAGCCGGGCTACGAGGGAACGCCGCCGAACGGGGCCGAGGGAGAGGACCGCCGGCGCCGTCCTCCCCAGCGTGGGACGGCACGCCAGCCCTACCGCGACGAGCGCGGCCGGTACCGGGCACCGTGACCGAACCGGCGGACCGCTGCAGCCGAGGGACGGTTCCGATGGAACGGCCCGACGGAGGCTGGTGGGCGCACGACTCCCGCGGCGCGCGGGTGTGCTCACCGCGGTCACCGGTCCGCCGTGATGCCGGTGGACGAGGTCCCGCGACGTCGCACGTCCCAACTGCGGAGAGAACAGGAGGCCACAGATGGAGCGGTCGTTCGACGCGGTGGTGATCGGCTCCGGCATCAACGGGATGGTCGCCACGGCGGAACTGGCACTCGGTGGCTGGACGGTGGCGCTGATCGAGCGCAACCCGCAGATCGGTGGATTCATCGCCACCGAGGAGCGCACCGAGCCGGGGTACCTCCACGACACCTACTCGTCGTGGCACCCCCAGTTCGTCTCCGGCGGGGCGTACGCGTTCCTCGGCCCGGCGCTGCGCGAATGCGGTCTCGAGTACCGCAACACCGACGACGCGTTGTGCGCCTCGGTCACCGACGACGGCGACGTCACGATGGCCTACCGCAGCGTCCGCAAGACCGCGGCGGGGTTCAGCTGCGCCGAGGACGGCCGCGCCTACCGGCGGCACGTCCAGTGGGCCATGGACCACGGGGCCGAGATCGGCGCCCTCATGGCGGGGGAACTGTGGTCCCTCTCCGCTGCGCGGACCGCCTTCTCGCTGCTGCGCTCCACCGGGGTCTCCGCCACGGAGGCGCGGCTGCGGGACCTGGCGACCAGCGGCCGGTCCTGGTGCCGCCGGGAGTTCACCGGCCCGGACGTGGATCGGCTGTGGGCTCCCTGGCTGCTGCACGCCGGTCTGTCGCCCGACCACGCCTCCGGCGGATTCCTGCTGCCGGTGTTCGCCGCCAGCCTGCACGCCGCGGGTGCTCCGGTCGTCGCCGGTGGCTCCGGCCGGCTGGTGGACGCCTTCCGCGAGCTCCTGGGGTCGCTCGGCGTGGAGATCCTCAACGGGGTCACGGTCGACGGCATCGTGCTGCAGGACGGCCGGGCCGTGGGCGTGACGGCCGGCGGCGAGACGTTGCTCGGCGAGTCGGCGGTCCTGGCATCCGTCACTCCGACGGCCCTCTACGGCCGACTCCTGCCGCCCGGGGCCGTCGACCGCCAGATCGCCGTCGAGGCGGGCCGCTTCCGTTACGGCCGGGCCGCGATGCAGGTGCACGTCGCGCTCGACCGCCCGCTGAGCTGGGCGCGCGAGGAGCTGGCGGGAACCCCCGTCGTCCACCTCTCCGACGGCAGCGGGAGTACCGGCATCGCCTGTGCGGAGGCCGAGGCCGGCTTGCTGCCTGCCGCGCCGACCGTCGTCGTCGGCCAGCAGCACGTCCTCGACCCCTCCCGGGTGCCCGAGGGCAGGGCCGCGCTGTGGATCCAGCTGCTCGAGGTCCCCTTCTCCCCTCGCGGGGACGCCGGTGGAGAACTGGACGTTTCTTGCGGCTGGACGCCACAACTCGGCTACGGGTTCGCCGCCCGCGCGCTGGACCGGCTCAAGCAGCACGTCCCCGACCTGCCGCAGAGGGTCCGGAAGCTGGACGTCGTCACTCCCGCCGACCTCGCCGAGTACAACGTCAACGCCGTCCAGGGCGACCCGTACGGCGGGGATGCACAGCTGGACCAGAACTTCCTGTGGCGGCCGCTCCCGAGCACCAGCAGCCACCAGACCCCCGTGCCGAACCTGTGGCACATCGGCGCGAGCACCCACCCGGGCGCGGGCCTGGGCGGCGCATCGGGTCACATGGTGGCGCAGCGGCTGCTCGCCTCTCCCGGCACCGCAGGTGGTCCGCGGCCCAGTGGGCACCGCGTGCTCCCACGCCTGGCACGGTCTCGAGGTCGGTGAGGCAGGTGGGTGCCCGGTGGGGGGCGGCCGCGATCGGGACCGCCGGGACAGGCCCGGAGGGCCGGTCCCCTGAGGACGGGCGGCCACCGCGGACGGCGCCGCACACCGCCGGCGTCGGCGCGGGGGTCGGGCGCGGGCTGTCACGGCTCACAGCAGCCCGGCCACCTCGCCCGGGATGGTCCCACCCACGACGCGTGCAGCACCGCACGACGGAGGAGCCACGGCTCGTGCTGCGCGGGAGCACCTGGGGGTGGTCGACCCGTCGGCCCGGTGCCCAGGAGGCTCCGGTGACCACGGCCCACCTGGGGTTGGTTGCTGATGACGGCCGATGACCTGGCCGGCATCGGCCCGCCCCCGCCGGCCGGGTCCGGCGCGGCTGGAACTGCACCGGGACGGGCAGCGGTGGCCGGACCCGCTCCGGTGACTCGACCGGTTCGACGGCCCGCCGCCTCCGGGCCGCGTGTCATGGCGTCAGGGGCGGACGCTCCGGCGGTCGGCCACCGCGGCGACGTCAGTCCCGGTCGTCGGCGCGGGCGTCGGCCACCACCCGGAACCACTCCGAGTGGCCGGGTTCGGCCTCCAGGCGTTGCAGGGTGGCTCGCTGGTCGAGGTACGCGGGGTCGGAGTGCCACGCCTCCCAGTCCTCGCGGCTCCTCCAGGTCCCGACGATCACGCGGGTCGAGCTCTCGTCGTCCGAGGTGAGGAGCTGACCGGAGATCCAGCCGGGCCGCTCACGGGCCGAGTCGAACCGGGCCCGCATCGCGGCGTCCCACTCCGCCTCTCCACCCGGCTGCAGCTTGCTCGTGGTCACCACGGTCATCATCGGAGCCTCCTGGTCCGCTCGGGGGATCGGCCGCGGGCGGGGTCGCGGGACAGGTGGGGTGAGCGGCGTCCGGATCCCCGGGGGGAGGGGTTGCCGCGATGGGCACGGCCTCCGGCCAGGCGCTCTCCGCGGAGCCGGCGATGCCGGTGGAGGCCGTGTGGAGTCCAGAGCCCGTCGTGTCCCTGGCCTGCCGCGGTCGACGTACCCCGCTCACGTCGGGACCGGGACCTCCCGACGCCATCGCGAACTGTCGTCGTCCGCCGTCCTACAGGGCGTGGGGACGACGAGGACGCCTGGTCAGACGGTCTCGGGTACCCGCAGGTGTGCCAGCGTGAGGTCGAACTCCGCGACCTCGAGCACCTCCACCCCCATCCGACTCGCGAACTCCTCGCGCAGGGTCGTGAACTGGTCGCGGGTGTTCGCCATGGCCTCGCGGTTCTCGAACACGACCGCTGAGGCGCATCGGCCGTCCCGGCGGTCGACCATGAGGCTGTTGCTGCAGAACCCGGGTGTCTCCTCCCACCAGGGCATCAGACTCTCCCGGTAGGCGTCGGTGACCCGGTCCAGGCCCGCTGCGTCGCTCCGGGCCCACGTCACTCGTGCACAGGCGCCGTCCCCGGCCCGGTGCGCCCGGTGCAGGACGGCGATCTCCCACTCCTGGACCTCGGGTGCGGCGCCGAACCTCTCGGCTGCTCGTTCCCGTGACACGCGGATGCGCTCAGCGCTCGCGTGCATCGCGTCCGCGGTCTCCCAGGCGCTGGTGACGATGCACCGACCGGTGTCGCGATCGCTCAGGACCGAGAGTCCGACGCAGCCGTCGAGGTCCGTGACCATCGGCATGACCTCGTCGCGGACGAAGGCGACGAGGTCGACGACGGCCTCCGGCCGTACTCGCATCGTGGTGGATCGGGCGTACATGCCACCGCTCCTCTCCGGACGACGGCGACACCCCTGCGGCATCGCCGCGCGGCCCACTCTGCTCCTCCCCCCGAGCCCGGGCAACGGGCACCACGGCACCCGAGGGCGCCGCCCAGCGGGACCATGACCGGGCTGTAGGCACGGGGAGGAGGGTGTCACCCACGAGCGGGCTCACCCCGAGCACCGCCCGGATCGGCGCGGTGTGAGTGCTCAGCCACGGTGCGGTGGCCGCTCAGGGCAGGCGGAGGGCCTCGGGGCGGAGGGCCTCGGCGAGGAGGAGACCGCCGAGGGAGCTGCCGGCGCCGACCGCGGCACACCGGCTCACTCTGCGGCCAGCAACTTCTCGACCTCGGTCCGCGCGGCGGTGTCGATCCTCGTCAGTTCGTCGAGCAGGTCCCCGGTCTCGCCGGCCGCGGCCAGGTCCGCGGTCAGCCGTGCCGAGCTGTCCAGCAGGCTGAGGTGCAGCCGCCAGCGGCTGTGCTCGTCGTCGGGGATCGCCAGCGTGTACGGCATCTCGAACGGGGCGCCGCCGCACGCAGGATCGCCCGGGGCGGGGTCGGCCTTGGCCGGTCGCGTGGTCAGCAGCCGGGCGACACCGCGCATCCCCGACAGCTCCTCGCCGCGCATCTGGAGGAACGCCCAGTCGCGGAGGTGCCCGCGCGGGGTGGGTTCGCCGGCGTCGTCGACGAGCGGACCGGGCCGGGACAGTGCGTGCGCGAGGTCGACCAGCAGCATGCGGTACCGGACGTCGAACAGCTGGGCCCACGTTCGGGTGACGGGGTGGGTGATGCGGTTGCGTTCCGCCGTCGGGTCGCCGTCGGGTTGCGGGCCGGTGGTGGGGTCGGTGGGTACGGGACGGGTGGGCAGCCAGGTCGGCGTCCCGCCGTACTCGGTCTCCGGGAACGAGCGGTAGATCTCGAGGAACTGGTGGAAGTGGGCGGGAGGCTCGCCCGGCGACGGCAGCGCCGAGCCCTCGCCCTGCTCGCCGATGGCCCGCAGGGCGGCGACCGCCTCGGCGCGGGTGGTCACCGCCCGCACGATGAGCCGGCCGAAGCCGAACCAGTCCTCCGGGCGGGCCTGCCGGTCCGCGGCCGAGTCCGGGTGCAGGTCGGCGTCGGTGAGTTTGGCGGGATCCGAGAAGACGTCGACGAGCGTGTCGAACAGGACGCCCACGCGGTTGGGGCGCATCCCGCCCGTGGCACCGGTGGCCCGGTCGACGATCTCGGCGATGTCTTCCTCGCCCGGGTCGGCGGGCATCTCCGCGGCGACGTACTTGGCCAGGGACGTCCTGCTCATCGGCTCCAGGGTCAGGGGGAAGGGGTACAGGAGCGATCGGAAGGGGAAGTCCTCGCGCTCGAGGTTGAGGGGCCCGCCGATGAAGCGCAGGAGGTTCTGCTCGGTGAGCAGGTGCGCCATCTCCTCCCGGGCGATGGCGGTGATCGTGTTCCGCCAGGCCGCCGTCCGCGGGGCCGCATCGGGCGGTACCGCGTGTCCGGCGAAGTCGGCGTCGGCCAGTGAGTAGGCGCCGTAGAGGTACTGGACCATCAGGGCGTGCTCCACCTCGGCCGCGGTGTGCAGGAGGAACACCGCCCAGTCCCACCACGTCAGCTCCGGTGGCTTCGGGATCGTCGCGGCGGTCCTGGCCTCCGCGGCGTCCGGCGCGACGTCCAGGTCGGGTATGTGCAGGAGCCGGGTGGCCCGGGCGCGGGTCACTGCTGGTCCAGGGGGACCCGGCGCAGGCCCGCCTGCGCGGTCGGCTGCAGACCCGGCTGTGCGACCGCCTGCAGGCCCTGGCGCGCGGCCTCGGTCGGAGCGCTCGGCTGGACCGCGGCTCCACCCGGCGACTCGGGCGCGTCGAGCGTTCCCGTCACCCTGCCGGTCTGGCAGTCGGTGTCGAAGGCCAGGAAGGCGGCCGTGAAGCGGACGGCCGGCAGGCCGGCGAGGAAGGCCAGCGCCCCGTGGGGCTGCGAGGCCACCGCGACCTCCCGGTCGATGAGGCCGGTGTAGCGCATCATGAACTGCAGGGGAGAGGCGATGGCGTCGAGGCCGTGGCTGGGCCTGGTGTCGGTGTGCTCCCGGATGCGACGGTCGCGGATACGGCCGGCTCGCTCGTCCGCCGGCTGCTGAGCCACGAGCCGGGACAACTTGGTCGCGATCGTGTTCCACGCATTCTCCGCCCACGTGGCGGCGGGGATGCCGAAGTCGCCCGGACGGTCGGCCGAGGGGTCGGCGTCAGGCAGGACGACCCCATCGGCGTAGGGCGCGGTCGAGCCAGGGGGGTCGGCAGGGGAGAGTCGGGGCACGGCCGGAGCCGACGCGCCGGAGAAGACGGTGCCCAGCTCGAGCCGGAAGTCGGAGATCGGCTCGAAGCCGTCCGGTGCGAAAGCCCCGTTCCGGCCGTCGAACACGCAAGCCGCCCCCAGCCGGACCGGTAGTCCGATCACCGGGTCCCCGACGTCGAACCGCACCGTGTCGCTCCCCACCCGGGCCTCGATCGACGTGACGTTGACGCCTATGGGCTCGCAGAAGGGCCGCAGGGCGACGCCGTCGTGGAACCGCACGATGCGGTCGAGCGGGGGCTCGTCGGGATGGTCGGGGTCGGGGCCCTGGACCGCGAAGACGCCGAAGTTCGAGTTCTCCCCCCAGGGGTGGTCGAACGCGTCGGGGTCGGTCGGGAGCCGGCACTGGAAGGTGCCCCGGAACCGGACGGCCGGGCGGGTGACCGCGGTGAGAGCGAGCGATGCCAGGACGGTCGTGCCTTGGACCACCTCGATCGTCGTGTCGTTCACCGCTGCGCTGGGTGAGGTCGCCGTCAGGGTGGCGTCGGTGGCCGCCGCCGACACGTGGACCGTGGCAGGCGAGACCTGGACGCCGGCTCCGCTGCCCGCCCGCACGCGGACGACGACGTCGCCCTGGGAGCCGTCCACGGTGCGCAGGGTCAGCCGGCCCGGGATCGGGGTGGCGGCTTCGGGGACGATGAGGAACGCGCGGCTCGACGGCGCCCCCTCGACCGACGCCTCGATCCCGCCGATCTCTCCGACGTCCTCTGGGCAGCCGTCGTCGACCCAGGTCGCGATGACGTCGATCGACTCGTCGGGAACCGGTGGGCGGCCGGCGGGCATGCGGCGGAAGGTGGCGCCCGGCGTGCCGGTGTCCTGGCCGAACGGATTCTGGCCGCGCAGGGCTTTGACCAGGTTGGAGCCGGCCCCATTGCCGAGCGTGACGATCGGCAGACCGAGGATCCGGAAGGCCACGAACTGGTCGCGCGTCTGGTTGCGCCAGAACGCGCGGTGCGGTCCACCCACGGGGGTCCCCGGTCCACCGACGGCGTCGTCGAGGATCTGCTTGACCTGGAGAAATCGGTTCATGACGTCCCCCCGGTGGCCGGTGAACGGTTGACCTGATCGCGGTTTCTCGTCCGTACCCGTCCGATCGGGTACGGGCGCGGACGTCGTCTCACGATGGGTGCGAACTCGCCGACGGATCCCCCGCGTCTGCCACCATCGAACGCGGCGGTCGTCACCGGGATGTCACCGCTGCCTCACGGGGAATGCTCCGCCATTCGAGCACCTCGACACTCACCGAACTGACCGAGGAGCGAGTACATCGCCGGCAGCTTCCGCGCGGCCTGCCTGCGCCGGGGCGTGCAGCAGGGGCTGGCCGACCAGGATCGGTGCCGGACAACGCTGTCATCGGGCCGGGAACTCCGCGCTGCAGTTCGACGTGCGCCGCGACCATCGGTCTGCCATCCGCGGCGAGGCCCGGCAGGCGGTGGCCCAGTGGATCGCCGACCACGACCACGACCGGCGGCACTCCGCACCGGAGTGCGCTCCCCGATCGCAATCGAGCGCTCGAGCCCGTCACGCTGATCCCGCAGCTCGGCGTTGTCTCGGCGCAGCGGCACCGGAGCGTCCGGTCACCAGCAGGCCCGACGAGAGGAGCACCGTCTCCTCGGCGACCGGAGCACGGCGGTCCAGGTGACGGGATCGGGCACAGCGGGACATCGATTGTCGCGCAGCCGTGAGAGGACGTGTCCCAACGACGTTCCCGCTCCTTCCGATCATCTCCTCGCCGTCGACGTTGTCCTCCGACCCAGCCAACTGCCCGCTGCCGGGGACAGTTCAGCGGCTCGAGCGACCACTCCGCCTCGTGGATCGGCACGACTCATGGCAGTGGCCGTTGTCACACCTCAACTCGCCACGCGGGATGCCGTGCCTGCCACGGGTCGGATCTCGTACAGGTGCAGAGCTCTAGAAACCAGCCCCGGTCCTCCGATGGACGTGAGCGCTGTCGTCAGGGCGGCGAAGCCGGTGAAGGTCACGAGATCCTCCGACTGGTTCACCTCTGGAATGGTGAGGTGGATGTCGATGCTGTGGCTGTCGGGCACTACCTCCACCGTTCCTTCGATGACGAGGCCGTGTTGAGTCGACGCGAACGACGGATTTGCGATCTGTCGCCCGTCCACGTTCAGAGTGACGGCAGCAGTGCCCGACATGTCCGATGTGTCGACCACCGCGTCGACACCCTTGCCGATCACGACATAGTGGTTGGCCGGATCAAAGGCCATGGTCGCCTCTCCCTCGGGGTGTTCATGCGCCCTGTCCCGGCGGCTCGGCGAGCGACGCGATGACCCGCGTCGACGGTCCTCGCAGAGTAGGAGCGCGCACGTCACCAGGACATCACCGGCGCGTCACTCGCACGTGCCTCCGATTCGACGTGATGGCGTCGAATGATCCGGCCGTCGCCCGGTCGACGGCGCTGAACGCACAGGCGCATTCCCCTGGTGCGACCATCGACGTGTATCCACGAGTTGCTGCTCGGAGGACACGCGTCGGGGGTCGCCGGGACCGACGGCGTGTGCCACGTGAACGGCCGCGTCGGAGACCGGAGCCGCGAGACCCCTACGTGCGGGCTGGGGTCAGCGGCGACCCTGGCTGACCAGGTCGCTGAGATGTCCTCAGGGACCCCAGTCGAACGTACGTCTCGAGGGCCTCGGGAACCGCGGTGGCGCCGGTGCTGGCGACCGGGCTGCCCGGAGCCCAGTCGACTCCGGTCGGTACGGGCGGTCAGGCCGCGTGAGCGGTCGGGGCGGTGTCCCGAGCTCGATGGGGGTCGTGCGGCCGAGGGCGTCGTGCCGCCGGCGGGCGTGGCGCAGGCCGGGCCGACCGGCAGCAGAACCCGAGACTTCTGCCGTCCACGATGCTCGGTTCGAGGGGCAAGGCCGCTTTCGAGATCACGCGTCCGCCGCCCTGCAACGAGCCGTGCGTCGGGTGATGCCGCGGTGACAGCTCGGTGACGGTGAGGATGTGAACCTGCTGCGGGACCGAGTCGTCACGGTCTCCGAGCGGTTGCGGAGCGCTCTGGAAGTAGCCAGGTCTCCTTCATGAGCGAGCAGCGAGCGGGTCGGTGTCGATGACCCGATCGCGCAGTCACGTCGGCATCCGCTTCGGATCCACGCACGATCACGATCCACGCACGATCACGAGATGTCTCACGATCACGAGATGTCTCACACGGGTGGCTGGGAGGGAGCCACGACCTCGGCATGAAGGAATTCCTCGTCCCCATTCGGAGGTGCGGTGCACCGGGTCCTGCCGCCGCCCGCCGGGAACATGCCACAGACCCCTGTCGTCGTCCAATTCCGATTGGAGCACGAAGTGTCGTGAGCCGCCAACGATGCAAGGCAACGGTCGGGCGGGTCCGAGAGGCTCGGATGGTCAGGGGGCGCCGCAGCAGGCGCTGAGCACGAACTCCCGTGACATTTCCGGGGTGCGCGCTCGACCACCTCGCCGACGAGGTGATGAGGGCGAGCGAGGTGTGTCGATGTTGTGCAGAGCCGCGAGAGGCAGCGGCACGGGTGCCAGCGATCGAGGAAGTCTGGTGACGCGGGAGTGGATGGACGCGTGAACTCCCACCGAGACGAGGGTGAGTGACCACGACCCGAGGCCCACGAGTCAACGGAAGGACGAGCCATGGCCGACCAAGTCGTCAGCAACCCGACCTACATGGAGCACATCCGGCACTTCTTCGACGACGTGGACCTCGAGCACATGCTGGCACGCGGCATCGACCTCACGACCTATCCGGCATTGAGAGCGAATGCGGCACGGGTGTTCCAGCACACCCGCCCGAACGGAGGCGACATGCCACCCGACGCGGGCCGCAGATGGAGCCAGGAGCGACACACCACGTTCCGCAACTGGATCGTCACCGGCTTCCCGCTCGGCACCCCTCAGCCGCAACCGGTGCAGGCCGGGACCGGGACGCGGATCCGCAAAGACGCCCGCGACCTCACCGACGAGGAGATCGCGACGCTGCGCCGGGCCTTCCAAGGTCTGATGGACCAGCCCGCACAGGCGCCCGACAGCTACTTCACCTGGGGCGGCGTCCACGGCCTGCCGGCCCCGTTCGAGTGCCTGCACCACGAAGACCTCTTCCTGCCCTGGCACCGAGTCCTGTTGCGGCGATTCGAGGACGCCCTGCGAACGGTGCCCGGCTGCGCAGACGTCACACTGCCGTTCTGGGACATCACCGCGGAAGTGCCACAGTTCCTCTACACCGCGCCATTCGACGCGTACACCCTTCCCGCTGGCATCGGCGCCGGCTTCCCGGCGGGCTATACCACCGACCGTTACTCTGCCGCGGAGGTCCTGTCGAACGTCACGAGCTTCGGCGTCCCCCAGCAGATCGCGGAGGCCGCGGCGATGTTCGACTGGGGCAAGTTCCGCAACAAGCTGGAGGGCGCTCACGACAACGGCCACCCCTCCACCGGCCACACGATGACCGACGCGGACGTCGCGTCCTACGACCCGATCTTCTGGCTTTTCCACGCCAATTGGGATCGTCTGTGGTGGGAGTGGCAGCAGACGATGTCGGCCACCACGCAATGGTCGTTCCGCAGCACGATCACCGACGGCCAGAGCGACTTCCTGACCAGTGGGTTCGACGACCTCTCACCGTTCGGTGAGAAAGCCGCGGCCACGATCGACCTCTCGGCCACCGGCGTCGGGTACGGACTCGCGCACACGAGTCCCCCAACGGACGCGGACCTACCGCGAATCCCGGCGCTGGCCTTCGGGAGCGTCCCCGCCTCGCGCCGGATCGCCGTGGGCTCGGAGCGCCAGGCCTCCGTCCGGCTGAAGGGTGTGAACCGCCTCGCGATTCCCGGTACGTTCGAGGCCATCCTCACGGCCGACGGCGTCCCCGTGGCCCGGCAAGCATTCTTCCAGAGGACCCGCCCCCGCGAGTGCACCGGCTGCCGCGAGAAGGGTGTCGTCGACCTCGACTTCCAGGTCGGCGTCGAGACCGTCACCGGCAAGACGCTCGGCGTGACGATCGAGATCCTCTCGCCGGGTGCAGAGCGGATCGGCCGTACCTTCCCGCTGTCGTCGTGCGGCGACCCCACCATCAACATCAGGTTGCCACTCGAGGACCGGACGTGATGCAGGAACCCAACACCCGTTCCTGCTCGCTGAGACCACGTCCTCCTCGACTGTGCATGATCCACTGCTCGAGTTCAGTTCCCGCTCCGCTGGTCGGGTGGTCCGGCGTGCACCACAGGGGGTGGAGCCAGGCACGTCCCATCGGGCCAATCGCGGGCGCCGATCGTCGGGACGGCGGTCTGCATTCGCCCCTGATGCGGTCGTCGTCGTGGGGTGGCGCGCTCCACCATCGATGTCAACGGGCAGCTGCCGCGGTGCACCCCTCTCGGCAGCTGCAGCTTCGTGGTCCCGGCAAAGCTGATATCAGGTCCAACCGACCGGCGGCCCACCGGCGCGGGGGCCGTCCTTCCCGGTCATGGCCAGGGCAGACGACGGTTCAGACCGCGCTGGGACGAGAGGGGTTCGTGGCCGGCCGGCCGGACAGCGAGGACCCCGCAGGAGGCCAAGGGCGCCGGCCAGCAGCTCGTCGAGGGACCGGCGAACCGGCCAGGCACACGTGTTGGACATCGACGCCGACACGGTCGCCGCCCCGCGGGTACACCGCGCAACTCGCGGTTCCCTCACGCACGAGCTCGTGCGGGACGCCACGCTCGTGCTAGGCGATCTCGACGGCACGCACCGCCACCCCGAGCGGTACGCGCGGCGGTTCGTCGAGCAGGTCGCGCAGGCGCGCAAGGCGCTCGGGGAGAACCTGCTGCCGGCGATCCGGCTGCACGACCTCCGCCACACCCACGCGACCCTGCTGCTGGCCGACGGCGTGCCGGTGAAGGTCGTCTCCGAGCGCCTGGGCCACGCGAGCGCCACCATCACGCTCACCGTCTACCAGCACGTCCATCCCGGCATGGGCCGCGAGGCGGCCGGCGCAGATGGTGGTCGAACTCGCCATGGGTGAGGAAGCCGGCGAAGGTGAGCTGGTCGAAGGCTGAGGACCCGCGGTCCGCGCCGATCTTCGCCGCCGCGACGGCGTCACGGAGCTGCTCCGGCACGATCAGCCAGCCGAGCCCGGTGCAAGCGTCTTGCTGGCCGTCCCCGAGTAGCCGACCAGGTCGGGGGCGTCGACACCCGCAGACCGCCGGCCGGCGCGATCATCCACTCCGATCACGGCGGGCAACTCGGCTCTCGGGTGTTCAGCACCCGCGCCCAGCAGTCCGGACCGGTGCCCTCCATGGGGTCGATCGGCGACTGCGACGAAAGCGCGGCCATCGAGTCCTTCCGGTCCCGCATGCAGGTCGAGCTCCTCGACCGCCGCCGCGGCACTCCGCCCTCGGCTGGCTCACACCCGTGGAGTTCGAGCACCGGTCATCGACCACCGTGGCACGAAGTCCAGCGAGGCGACTCCACGAAATGCGGGGCACACCAGGGCCTCCACTGAACCCGGGGCGGTCACGAGCTGAGTGCGACCCTGGTCCTGAGCCTGGTCCTGAGCCTGGTCCGGTGGACGGGTGGACCGGGGATCAGGCTTCGGGCGCCGCCTGGGGGTCACGCCCGGTGGCGAAGGCCGGGTGCTGCGCGGCCAGTTCGCTGGCCTGTCCGAGCCCGGTGAGCGGGCTCCAGGGGAGGAACGCATCGAGGTTCCGGCGGGCGACCTCGACGAGGTGGGTGGTCAAACGAGACATGGGTGCTGGCACCTCTTCTCCATGTGGTCCATCAGTGACATCAGGGCCAGCGAAGAGAGAACGAGGACTGTTCCGGTCTCCGGCGTGAGGCCGCTTACGCTCCACGGCACGCCGGCGTCGGGTGTCATGGGCAGTTCACCGCGGCTGGAGGCCCGGTCCGGACGGGGCGCTCGCGTTCCGGCGCGGCAGCGGAACCGTCCGCGGGCTCACACGTCCCTGGCGGGCACGTGGGTGACCGGCAGGTGGAACTTGTGCTCCAGACGACCGGGCAGGTCCTGGTGCAGCCAACGGGACACCCGCGCGGGGAGCGTGGACACGATGATCTCGTCGAACTCGTGGGTGGCCGTGGCCTCCTCGGCTGCCCGCACCGGATCGGGGTCACCCACCGTGCCGTCGGCACGGACCCCTGCAGCGGTCAGCCTCCGCACGGCGGCGTCGAGCTTGGCCTGCGCCAGTCTCCGCGCCTCCGCCGGCGGCGCCGGCAACGTCGGGATCCCACCCATGACGGGCATCGGGATCGGCACGGCGTTCGACGCGAGGTCCTTCACCGGCGTCGCCGGCACGACGAGCCAGAACTCGGCAGGACCGGCGGCCACCCGCTCACGGACGAGCTCCATGAGCTCGTCGCTGTCGAGCGACTGGTTCGCCACGACGAGGTAGCGGTTCATGGGTCTCCTCCGGACGAACCGTTGGACGTGCGCGAA
This sequence comes from Geodermatophilus obscurus, assembly GCF_900143215.1. GTDB lineage: Bacteria > Actinomycetota > Actinomycetes > Mycobacteriales > Geodermatophilaceae > Geodermatophilus > Geodermatophilus obscurus_A. The sequence continues at coordinate 13,623 of NZ_FRDM01000036.1, forward strand.
CCGAGGCGACGCGGCGACGTCGCGGGGCCATCACCGGTCTGGCCCGACCGGGGCGGCGGCAGGAGAGGCGGATGGCCGCTTTCGCCCACCTGGTGCTCCGGGACGTCAGGCAGCAGGGGATCGACGGCCGAACCGTACCGCTCATCCCGAGCCGTGAGAACGGACGCGGTGCCGGGCTGGGCAACGGTCGAGGCGGCGCCGGTCCCGACGACGTCTCGCACTCCGCCGGAGGCCGCCACGCGGGTGTAGGAACGCGGCCATGACCGAACCGGACCGCGCGCTCTTCCTGGTCGTCACCATCAAGCCGCGGAAGGATCGGCGGGCCGAGGCCGAGGAGCAGCTGCAGTCCATGCGGCGGCAGACCCTCACCGAGCCCGGCTGCGTCTTCATGCACCTCGTGCAGCCGCAGGACGATCCGGACAACTGGGTGATGCTGGAGATGTTCCGTTCCCGTGCTGCCTGGGACGAGCACATGCAGCAGCCCTACAACACCGAGGGCAACCGCATCCTCGAGGGCCTGCTCCGCGAACCGTCGGAGCTGCGGCTGATGGACGAGAAGTAGCGGCTCCCACCGATCCAGGCGGCGCGGGCCCGGGTGGAATGTGCCCCGGCTGGCCGCTACTCTCGCTGGGCGCGCTGTGATCGGGGTCACAGAGATCCTCTTTCCCGCGTCGGCGAGGGGTGGATCCCATGGCCCGACCGTCCGCAACTCAGGAGCAACCGAACGTCGGTGGACCGGCGAACGCGGGGCTGGTCTATCCGGGCCTCAAGGTCCCGTTCATCCTGCTCATCGCCTGCTTCGCCGCCTGGGGATCGGCGGCGAACCTCACCGACGTGCTCGTCGGCGTGTTCCGGCAGATCTTCACGATGTCGAACTTCCAGTCCGCGCTGGTTCAGTTCGCCTACTACGGGGCCTATTTCGCGCTCGCCATCCCCGCTGCCCTGATCAATCGGCGGTTCGGGTACAAGACCGGTGTGCTCGCCGGTCTGGGGTTGGCCACGCTCGGCGGGTTCCTCTTCATCCCGGCGAGCCAACTGCTCGCCTACGGGTTCTTCCTCGTCGCGCTGTTCGTGCTCGCGGCCGGGCTCTCCATCCTCGAGACCTCGGCCAATCCCTTCGTGATCGCGATGGGTCCCGAGGTCAGCGCCACCCAGCGGTTGAACCTCGCGCAGGCGTTCAACCCGGTGGGTGCGAACGTCGGTGTCCTGCTGGGGGCGGTCCTCATCCTGCCCCGCATCACGAAGGACGAGGAGAAGGCGTCCATGACGCCGCAGGAGCTGGGAACGGCTCAGGAACAGGACCTGTCCCTGGTGCTCGGCCCCTACCTCGGGATCGCCATCGCGCTGCTGATCATCTGGGTGCTCATCGCCCTCCGGAAGATCGACACGCCGGACGAACACGTCCACTTCGGACTGGAGCAGACGTCGGGCGGGGCAGCCAGCCGCCTCTGGCACAACCGTCACTACCGCTTCGGCGTGGCCGCCCAGTTCCTGAACGTCGGTGCGCAGGTCTGCGCGTGGTCGTTCACCATCCAGTACGCCATGGACGTGGTGGGTGTCTCGGAGGACACCGCGGGGTGGTACCTGCAGGCCAGCCTGATCGTCTTCCTCATCGCACGCTTCGTCATGACCTACCTGCTGGGCGTCTTCCGGCCGACGAAGCTGCTCTTCGCCATGGCGGCGCTGGGCGTCGTGCTCTCCCTGGTGGCCGTGTTGTCGCCCAACATGCTCGGCCTGATCGCCGTCGTGGGCATCTCCCTCAGCTTGTCGCTGATGTTCCCGACGATCTACGGGGTGGCGCTGCAGGGGCTGGGCCCGGACACCAAGTTCGGCGCCGCGGGACTGGTCATGGCCATCCTGGGAGGAGCGCTCCTGCCGCCGGCCCAGGGCCTCATCATGGACGTGGCCGACACGAACATCGGCTTCCTGGTCCCCGCGGTCTGCCTCGCGTTCGTGGCGGCGTACGCGCTGTTCGACCTCCGGTCCTCCCGGCACGGTGGTCCCCTGGTGACCGAGGGCGCCGCGCACTGAGCGGGTGGGCTGTCCCGGCCTGCCGACCTCGGGTACCGGTGCACCGTTCTCGTCGATGGGAGAAGGCGGATGTTCGTGGTGGTCGGGGAAGCACTTGTCGACCTCGTGGGACAACGGGGCAGTCGAACGCTCGTTGCGCACCCGGGCGGGAGTCCGGCCAACGTCGCGCTCGGGCTCGCCCGACTCGGGGATCAGGTCACCCTGATGACGCGCCTGGGCCGGGACTCCTTCGGGGAGCTGGTCTCCGCGCACCTGAAGGCGAGTGGCGTCCGGGTCGAGGCCGGGCCTGATGCCGGCGCCAGGACGAGCCTGGCCGTGGCCAGCCTGGCCGCGGGGGTCGCCTCCTACGACTTCCGCATCGAGTGGGACATCGGTGACCTGGCCCCCCTCCCGGTCGAGAGCCGGTGCGTCCACACCGGCTCGTTGGCGACCGCACTGGCGCCCGGTGCAGCCCGAGTGACGAAGCTCCTGGAACGAGAGCGCGAGCGGGGGAGGGTGACCATCTCCTACGACCCCAACGTGCGTCCCGCCCTGCTGGGTACGCCGGAGGAAGCCAGGCCCGCGATCGAGCACCTCGTGTCCCTCTCGGACGTGGTCAAGGTCAGCGACGAGGACCTGCGCTGGCTCTACCCCGATCGTCGGGACGAGGACGTGGCCGAGGCCTGGCTGGCGCTGGGCGCCCCGCTCGTCGTCGTGACCCGCGGCGGGAAAGGCGTCTTCGCGGTCACCGCCCACCTGGAACTGGACCTCCCCGCGACCCCGATCGACCTCGTCGACACCGTGGGCGCGGGTGACTCCTTCACCGCGGGGCTCCTGGACGGGCTGGGGCGTGCGGACCTGCTCGGTGGAGTCCGCCGGGACGCCCTCGCGAGGATCGACGAGTCGAGCTTGATCAGCGTCCTGGACGAGGCCAGCCTCATCGCGTCGATCACCTGCTCGCGTCCGGGTGCCGATCCGCCGACCTGGGCCGAGGTGGAGACCGCCCGCGCTGCCCGGCCGTCGACAGGGCAGTCCATCCCGCGCTGACCACGCCGTCGAGCAGTCCTCCGGCTGGGGGTCGGTGCGTCAACCGGCTCGGACGGACCTGTACACCGCCACCGTGCGCTCGGCGATCGTCTCCCACGAGAAGTGGTCGACTGCGCGGCGGCGCCCGGCATCCCCCATCGCCGCCGCGCGGGACGGGTCTTCGAGCAGTTGCGTGATCGCCGCGGCGAGGTCGCCGGTGAACCGGGCGGGGTCCAGGGGCGCGCCGCTGCCGTCCGGCACCTGCTCGATCGGCACGAGCAGTCCCGTCTCGCCGTCGGCCACGACCTCGGGGATGCCACCGGTCGCCGTGGCGACGACGGCGGCGCGGCAGGCCATGGCCTCGAGGTTGACGATGCCCATCGGCTCGTAGATCGACGGGCAGACGAAGACGGTGGTGTGGCTGAGGACCTGGATGACCTCGGGCTTGGGCAGCATGTCCGCGACCCACACGACACCGTTCCGCATCCCGCGCAGTTCCTCGACCAGGGCCGTCACCTCGGCGCTGATCTCCGGGGTGTCGGGCGCGCCGGCGAGCAGGACCAGCTGCGCGTCCGCCGGCAGGTCCCGCGCGGCCCGCAGCAGGTAGGGCAGCCCCTTCTGCCGGGTGATCCGGCCGACGAACACCACGCTGGGTCGGTCCGGGTCGATGCCCAGGCGGGCCAGCACGCCGGTTCCCTCGTCCGGTGCGTACTCCGTCGTGTCGATGCCGTTGTGGACCACCGTGACCCGGTCCGGGTCGATGGCCGGGTAGGCGGCGAGCACGTCGCGGCGCATCCCGGCCGACACCGCGATCACGGCGTCGGCGGCCTCCAGCGCCGTCCGCTCCGCCCAGGAGGACAGCGCGTAGCCACCGCCGAGCTGCTCGGCCTTCCAGGGCCGGAGCGGCTCCAGGCTGTGGGTGGACACGACGTGCGGGACTCCGTGCAGGAGCTTGGCGACGTGACCGGCCAGGTTCGCGTACCAGGTGTGGCTGTGCACGACGTCGGTGCCCGCGCAGCCCGCCGCCATCTCCAGGTCGACGCCGAAGGTGCGCAGTGCCGGGTTGGCACCCTCGAGCCCGGTCGGATCGGCGTAGGCCGTGACGCCTGCCTCCTCCCGCGGCGCCCCGAAGCAGTGGACGCGCACGTCGACGTGCGGGCGCAGCTCGCGAGCCAGGTACTCCACGTGCACGCCTGCGCCGCCGTACACCTCCGGCGGGTACTCGCGGGTAAGCAGGTCGACCCGGAGGCCGTTGCCGGTGGGCGGGGGAGCGGCGTCGGCCGGTGTGTCCTGCGTCACGCGCCGACCATAGGGCCGGACGTCGACGATGACCCTGGTTGCCGACCTGGATGAGGTCTACGTTCCGCGATTGTGGCGACTGACGTGCTTGCGATGGTGCTGGCCGGTGGCGAGGGCAAGCGGCTGATGCCGTTGACCGCGGACCGGGCCAAGCCGGCCGTGCCGTTCGGCGGCATGTACCGCATGATCGACTTCGTCCTGTCCAACCTGGTCAACGGCGGCTACCTCAAGCTGGTCGTGCTGACCCAGTACAAGAGCCACTCCCTGGACCGGCACATCAGCAAGACGTGGCGGTTGTCCACGCTGCTGGGCAACTACGTCGCCCCGGTGCCGGCGCAGCAGCGGCTGGGCCCGCGCTGGTTCGCCGGGTCGGCGGACGCGATCCACCAGAGCATGAACCTGATCAGCGACGAGCGGCCGGCGCACGTCGTCGTCTTCGGCGCGGACAACATCTACCGGATGGACCCGCGGCAGATGGTCGCCCAGCACATCGCGTCCGGCGCCGGCGTGACCGTTGCCGCCATCCGCCAGCCGCTGGCGATGGCAGACCAGTTCGGAGTGATCGAGGTCGACGAGGGCGGCCGGAGGATCTCGGCGTTCCGGGAGAAGCCGACGGACGCGCACGGCCTGCCGGACGCCCCGCACGAGGTGTTCGCCTCGATGGGCAACTACGTGTTCACCACCAGCGTGCTCGTCGACGCCCTGACCCGCGACGCGGAGGATCCGGAGAGCAAGCACGACATGGGCGGGAGCATCGTGCCGATGCTCGTGGAGCGCGGCGAAGCGGGGGTGTACGACTTCCGGGACAACGACGTCACGGGCCAGCGGCAGACCGAACGGGGGTATTGGCGCGACGTCGGGACCCTGGACAGCTTCTACGACGCCCACATGGACCTCATCTCGGTCGATCCCGAGTTCAGCCTGTACAACCCGGAGTGGCCGATCCTGACCAGCCAGGACCCGTGGCCGCCGGCGCGGTCGGTGCACGGCTCGGCCGGCCGCGTCGGGATGGCGACGGAGTCGCTGCTCTCGCCGGGGTCCGTCGTGTCGGGCTCCTCCGTGAACCGGTCGGTGCTGTCCCCGGGAGCGCACGTGCACTCCTGGGCCCAGGTCGACTCCTCGGTCCTCATGCAGGGCGTGCAGGTCGGGCGGAACGCGGTGGTGCGCAACGCCATCCTCGACAAGGACGTCGTCGTCCCCGAGGGCGCGAGGGTCGGTGTGGACATCGACCGCGATCGCGAGCTGTACACGGTGTCCGACAACGGGATCGTGGTCATCGGCAAGGGCCGGGAGGTCGTGGTCTGACCGTCCCGGCGAGGTGGGCCACCGGCTCCCCCGAGCGTCCGGCGGCCGCGCTCGACACGGGGGACCGATCGCATCCCAGGCGGTCCGGAATGGGGGTTCCCGAGGGAACGGGCCGGAGGACCTGGTCGACGTCGCACGGTCGGTGACGGCGTACTACACCGAGCACTCGGATCCGGGCGACCCCGGTCAGCAGGTGCCGGTCGGCCGACTCCACCACCGTGGCCGCCGTCTCCATGCCCTCGGCGATCATCCGCACCTCACCGAGGACCTCCTCGAATGACCGCGCCCCATGAGCCGGCGCCGAGCACAACCCTCAGCGACGCTCCTCCTGACCGCTCCGTCGCGCGTGCGACGCCCAGCCCGGTGCCGATCACGCCCGGTCAGGATCCTGGCGGACGAGCCGCCACCACTGCAGGAGGCCCACCAGCGGCTCGGGTCCGCAGGCCCGGGACGGGGGATCCGCAGGCGGTCGGACGCCCCCCGCCGTGTGCTCAGATGCCGGTCTCGGCCGGCAGCACGCCCCGCTGGACGGAGCTCACCAGGTCGGCGTGATCGCGCTCGGTCTGATCGGCGTACGCGCGGGCGAACCGGCAGAGCGCCTCGCGGACCTTCGAGCCACCTCCGAGGTAGCCCGCGATCATCGACGCCCCGCTGGTGCGGGCGTGCCCCTTGGCGAGCAGGTACCCGCAGAGCCCCGCGTACGAGGTGAGTGCGCGGGCGTCGATGCCCACGACGGTGATCGCGCCTTTCATGTCGCGGAACTGGCGGACGTAGTACTGGACGGCGCCGACGCTCGTCCAACCGAGGAGTGGGTCGCTCACCGTCTGCACCGCCTGCTGGTACTCCACGACGCGCTGGCCCTGGTGGGCGTGCCAGGCCGACTCGCCGTGCACGAAGGGGGCGACCACCGATCGCCTGGCCTGCTTCAGCTGGAGGAACAGCACGTCGTCGGCGCTGCTGCCTTCGCAGAGGGCCACCCATGCGCGGAGCCCGACCGAGCCGACGCCCACCACCTTGTGGGCGATGTCGACCAGGCGGTAGCCGCCCACGATCCTCGCCCAGTGCGGCGGCAGCGTCGTCAGGTAGGCGTCCAGCGCTTCGGCCAGCTGCTCCGCCTCGGCCTGCTGAGGGCGGGTGAGCAGCGGCGGCTCGGTCACAATCCTCCGCGCACCGTCGTGCTCCTCGGTGATCCGGGGCAGCGCCCGGTCACTGGTGCGTTTGCGAGCTCGACGGGCCGACGTCTCGATCTCGGCGCGCAGACCCGTTCCGGGCGCCGTCCGCAGCAACCGGTCGACGTCCAGGTACTCGTACGAGCGGGTGAGGAGCGGTTGTTCGGCCAAGGCCGCGATCTGCAGCCGGTACTCCTCGACGCACCGCCCCACCGCCTCCCCGCATGCAGCCTCCGACGCCCCGTTCTCCCGGCCCGCCACCCACACGCTCGTGGTGAGCCGTCGCAGGTCCCACTCCCAGGCACCGGGGTGTGCTTCGTCGAAGTCGTTGAGGTCGAACACGAGGTCGCGTGCGGGGGAAGCGTAGAACCCGAAGTTGCCGAGGTGCGCGTCGCCGCAGACGACCGGCGTGATCCCCGTGGCCGGCAACCGGGCGAAGTCGGTGGCGTGCACGTTGGCGGCTCCCCGGAGAAAGGCGTAGGGAGAAGCGATCATCCGCCCGATGCGCACGGGGACCAGCCAGTCCAGCCGACCCTCGTTCGAACGGATCACCTGGTCGACGACGTCCTGTCGGTCGTGTGGGGGAGTCCAGTACCCGAGCGCGGAGCGTGGTGCGCTCCGGCGCAGCTGACGGCCGAGCGTGTACCGCGCCGCGCGCGGAGGGCCGCTGTGCCGCAACGATGAGAACCCGCGGTCGTCGGCCGACGCGAGAACCGTGTGCGCCCGGGGCTTCCCGTGGTCGACGGTCACCTGTGGAGCCTCACAGGGAATCGGACCGAGAACCAGTGGGCGGCCCCCCGACCCCAGGTCCTGGACGGTGGGCTGGCCACGTGCCTCCCTCGGGAGCTCGGCGACAGCGGACCGTTCCTGCACGACGAGGACTGCGACGCGGTCACGCAGGGCCTCAGGAGCCCCGACGGCAGCACACCCCTGGCTCCTGAGCTCCAGGAACACCGGGGCGATGCTGTGCCACCGGCGGCTCAGCGTGGGGCCACCCGGAAGACGGGCCAGCCGATCTCGGTGCGCCAGGCGGCCGGGTCGGTCGTGTCGCGGGGACCGACCAGGTAGGTCTCCCGCACCGGACCCGCGACGGCGAGTGCGTTGGTCACGACCCAGGCGCCGAGCTCCCCGTAGGTGACGCCGATGTCGTCGTGCTGCCCGACGTGGGTGGTGACGGCCAGCTCGACGGCCGGCAGGGTCACGGGGTGGACCCGCCCGCTGCGCGGCGGCTCCGTCGTCGGCCGGTACAGGAGCAGGTGTCCCCGGCCGGTCTCGAACAGCGCGTTGTCGTACAGCCCGCCGGGGACGCCGGTCGGGTCGCCGACCACCGCATCGAGCTCGGCCATGGCGCCCGAGTACCAGGCGAGCACGTCCTCGTGGTCGACGTCGTCCTCGACGGCCGCCACCGTGCTCGCCGGCACGGCGCGGAGCTCGACGTCCAGGGGAGGGGGTGCCGGCTGAAACAGGCGGCGCAGGGACGCCACGGCGGCGCGGGTCCGGTCCAGCTCCGACTCGAGGCGCTCCAGGTGCTGGGCCACGAGCGCGCCGCGGGCGCTCGGGTCGGGGAGGCGGAGGAAGCGCTGGACGTCGGGCAGCGGAACGTCGAGCTCGCGCAGGCGGTGGATGACCTGGGCGGTCGGGATCTGGTCCGCGCTGTAGTACCGGTAACCGCTCGCGGGGTCCACGGTCGCGGGCTCGAGCAGCCCGGCGTCGTGGTAGCGGCGGAGCGCGCGCACACTCAGATGGGTCAGCCGGGAGAACTCACCGATCGCCAGCACGCGAGCACTGTGCACCCTCTCCCCGGGGGAGGGTGCAGTGCTTGACCCTCCCGGTGCGGGAGGCCACACGGTCGGGGCATGACCACGCCGACCAGCATCCAGCCCAGCGAGCTCCCTGCCACGATCCGCGGCTTCCTCGCCGCCCACGCGGCCCGCGACGTCGACGTCGCCATCCGCGCCTTCACTCCCACGGCCATGGTCGTCGACCAGGGCCGGACCTTCCGCGGGAGCGACGAGGTCCTCGGCTTCCTGCGGAACGCCGGAGCCGAGTTCACGTACACGACCGAGCTCGTCGGCGTGCAGCGCATCGACGGGACACGGTGGGTGGCCGTCAACCGCCTGGAGGGTGACTTCCCCGGCGGCGTCGCGGAGCTGCAGTACCGCTTCGCGATGGACGGCGACCTCATCGCCGAGCTGGTCATCGCCCCCTGAGCGTCATCGCCCCCTGAGCGGGAGGCCCTCCGCGAACCCGCAGCCTGCCGGCTGCGGCGTCGGACCCGGGCGGCCAGGCCGCCCACGACTGGAAGAGGAATCAACCCGTGTCCCTCAGCACCGCAGCGCCCCGCACGGACGCGCCGAAGCCCACGGTCGTGCTCGTCCACGGCGCCTTCGCCGACTCCTCCAGCTGGAACGGCGTGATCGCGCAGCTCCGAGGTGACGGCTATCCGGTGATCGGGGTGGCCAACCCGCTCCGGGCCCTGCCCGGCGACGCCGAGTACCTCTGCAGCGTCCTGGACAGCCTGGACGGGCCGCTCGTGATCGCGGGCCACTCCTACGGCGGCAGCGTGATGAGCGAGGCCGCCGACGGGAACCCGCGGGTGGGAGCGCTCGTGTACGTCGCCGGCTTCCTCCTCGACGAGGGCGAGGGCACCGGCGAGCTGGCCGGGAAGTTCCCCGGCAACGAGCTCGGGTCGGCGCTGCGCCCGGTGGCCGTCGCTGGTCCCGACGGGCGGACGGTGAACGACCTGTACATCGAGCAGGGAGAGTACCGGCAGGTCTTCGCCGCGGACGTGCCGGAGGACGTCGCAGCGGTCATGGCTGCCACGCAGCGGCCCATCGTCGCCGACGCGCTGGAGGGGAAGGGGACGAAGGCGGCCTGGAAGACCATCCCGTCCTGGACCGTGGTCACGGGCCAGGATTTCGCCGTCCCGGCCCGGTCACAGCGCTTCATGGCCGAGCGTGCGAAGTCGCACATCGTCGAGGTCGACGCCTCGCACGCCGTGACGGTCTCCCAGCCCGACGCGGTCGCACGGGTGATCGACACGGCCGCCCGCGCGACGGCCGGCTGACCGGACGCCGACCGCCCACCCGACCGCCCACCCGGCCGCCCCGCCGCCGGATGCCACAGGGCGGGGCGGGCCTCGAACCATCCGGAGCCAGGATGCCGACGCTCGATGCATCGGGGGCTTCGCCCTCGGGGTCTCGGGTGCCCTGAGGGCGATCTGCCGCGACTTCGAGATGGTGCACAGCGATCCACGCGGTGCTGCCACGGGCGAGCCTGTAGCGGCGCGCCCTGGGGACAGGACCGACCTGCTCGAACAGTGCCGGCGCAGCAGTCGTGGACGCCGGCGTGAGGCGGGAGCCGTCAGTCCGCTGTGGTCGCGCTCGCCGGTGCCGGAGGTGTCGTCGGGATCGCACATGGCCGATCGCGGGCCGTGACGACGGCCCGAGTCCTCGCGGATCAGGGATCGGGGACCGGGCGTGTCGCAGGACGATCGGCTCGGCCGTGTCCCGCTGCTCTGCCGGCAGGCCGGACTCGGTGACGACGTCGGGCAGGACGGACCGAGAGGATGACGACGCCACCACGGTCCTCTCGATGGCGATCGAGAGCTCCGGACACCTCCGGACCGCCGCACGGCTCGTGGCCCGCCCTCGCACCCCAGCCTCTGTCTCAGCAGCAGCCCTGGGCCACGGGGTGTCCCGGGCGTCGAACGACGTCGGAGCGTGAAGACGACAGGGGAGAGGCATGACGATGCTCGCGCGATCCCGGCGGAGAGCCACCGCACTGCTCGTTTCCGCAGCCATGGTCGGGTCGGCCTTCCTGCTCACCGCGGCGGCCCAGCCGTCGGACGGCAACGGCTGGCAGGTGGGCCAGCCGCGGCTGACGACGCCGTGGACCGACCAGGTCTCACCGAGCAACGCGCTGCCCGAGTACCCGCGGCCGCAGCTGGCGCGGGCCCGTTGGCAGAACCTCAACGGGGTGTGGCAGTTCGCCGGTGCCTCAGCGGGGGAGGCGCCGCCCGTCGGCGAGGACCTCGCCGAGAGCATCCTGGTGCCTTACCCGATCGAGTCGGCGCTGTCCGGCATCGAACGGCACGAGGACCACATGTGGTACCGGCGGACGTTCGAGGTCCCGGCGTCCTGGCAGGTCGGAGACGGTCAGCGGCTACGTCTGCACTTCGGCGCCGTCGACCACGCCGCCACCGTGTGGGTGAACGGCGCCGAGGTCGCCGAGCACAGCGGCGGCTACACCGCGTTCTCCGTCGACGTCACCGATGCCCTGGCGCCCTCGGGTCCTCAGGAGATCGTCGTCGGTGTCGAGGACCGCACCGACGCGACGTGGCAGCCGGTCGGCAAGCAGCGGAACGTCCCGGACCGCGGCATCTTCTACACCGGCTCCTCCGGCATCTGGCAGACGGTGTGGATGGAACCCGTTCCCGACCGCGCGTACGTGGCGGACCTCGACACGGCCACGGACGTCGATACCGACACGCTCGCGCTGACCGTGGACAGCGGCGGGAACGCCTCCGGCCTCACGGTCCAGGCCGTGGTCATGGACGGCGACGTGCAGGTCGCGACCGCGGAGGGAGCGCCCGGCCGGCCCCTGGACGTGCAGGTCCCGGACGCCCACCTGTGGTCACCCGACGACCCGTTCCTCTACGGGCTGGAGGTGACCCTGCGGGACGGCGACCAGGAGGTCGACCGGGTCGGGTCCTACGTCGGCATGCGGGAGATCGGGACCGTGCGAGGCGCGGACGGCCGCCTCCGCATCACGCTCAACCACGAGGTCCTCTTCCTGATGTCGACCCTGGACCAGGGCTTCTGGCCGGACGGCATCTACACCGCACCGACGGACGAGGCGCTGCGGTTCGACGTGGCCGCGGCCAAGCGCCTCGGGTTCAACGCCATCCGCAAGCACATCAAGGTCGAACCGGCCCGCTGGTACCACCACGCCGACACGCTCGGCATGCTGGTGTGGCAGGACATGCCGTCCATGCGGACGGGCGGGATCCCGCCGCCGGACGCGCAGGCCGAGTTCGAGCGTCAGCTGCACGAGGTCGTCGACCAGCACGACAGCTGGACCTCGGTGATCGGGTGGATCCCCTTCAACGAGGGCTGGGGCGAGTGGAGCAGGGAGGCCACCGGGCGGATCGCCGACTCGGTCGCGGTCCAGGACCCGACCCGGCTCGTGAACGCCCACAGCGGCGTGAACTGCTGCGCCTCGCACGGCGACAGCGGCCGCGGCGACGTCATCGACTGGCACGCCTACACCGGTCCCGCGGACCCCACGCCGGACGACCACCGCGTGGCGGTCGACGGTGAGCACGGCGGGTTCGGGCTCGAGGTACCCGGCCACATGTGGTTCGAGGACGGCCACGGGTACCAGATGGCGCAGGACGGCGACGAGCTCACCAGGCTGTACGTGGAGAACCAGCGCGAGCTGATCCCGATCGCGCAGCAGCGCGGCATCAGCGGCGCCGTCTACACCCAGATCACCGACATCGAACACGAGGTCAACGGCTTCCTCACCTATGACCGGCGGGTGGAGAAGATGCACGTCGACCAGGTCCGGGCGGTCAACGACGCGGTCGTCCGCAACGCGAACCGCCCCGCTGTCGCGCCGACGACCACCGACCCCGGCACAACCGTCCCCGCCGGTGTGCACGCCTCCGGCGAGGGCCACGACCAGGCTCGGTGACGGCCTGCTGGTGTGATCGTCCAGGGGGCCGTGGGGACGCCGTTCCACATGCAGTCAGCCGACGGGAGAGCAGAGCCCCGACAGCAGAACACCTCCAATTCCTGACCTGCGGGAACACCGGGGCGATGCTGTGTTCGAGGGGCGGCACGGTACATACGCACACGGCTGCCCCGGAGAGCATGGGGCACGCCGACGGCCAGAGGCCTTCAGCGCCGTCCCCCAAGCTTCCGCGGGGCCGGGATCAGCAGGCCCACGACTGCCGCCGGCAGGAGGCGAGGCCGCGAGTCCTGGCGAGCTGGCTCTCTGCCCGCCGCGCCCACACGTCGTGCTCCATGCGACGCCGACCGCCGCCGGCGCGCGCACGGACGAGCCTCCGCCCCGAATGCACCGCAACGTCGATGCGGCCCGCACCGACGACTACCCGGCCCGGGCCGAGCGGACGTGTCACCACTCCCCGGCGAACGCGACAACCGATGATTCCGGCCCGCGGCCGCAGTCGATCCGGTGGTCGACGCGGGAGGAGCGGACTGTGATGACCGGGACGAAGCAGACCCCGTTGTGGGTGACCGGCGGCGTACGGCAAGGCGGCCTGCCGGCCATGACGGATGAGTCGTGACATGGCAGCGATCGCGGACGTCCGGCCGCTGGGCGCCGAGCTGGAGCGCTCGTATCAGGTGTACGTACGCGGCAGACTGAAGTTCCGCGTCAAGCGGATCGTCTACGTGGCCTTCTCCCTGGACGAGAGCGTGATGGGCTTCGCGTTCCCCAAGGAGGAGCGGGAGCTGCTGGTCCTGAGCGAACCGCACAAGTTCCAGCTGCCGACGGCGTCGGATATGCGCTTCAACTGGGTCCACGCCGAACTCGCGGCATTGGACCCCACCGAAGCCCGCGAGCTCGTCGTCGACGCTTGGCGCATGGTCGTCCCCAAGAAGCTCTCGGGCGCCTACGACGTGAGTCATCCCATCGGCCCGGGGTGAAGCCCGGGTCTGTGTCAGTCGACGGAGAGCCCTGCTCGGAGGGGTGTGAACCCGGCTCGGCGAGTCGTCACCTTTCTCAACCTCTCGGTTGACCACGACCGAAGACCGCGCTAACCTGGTACTCAACCGATAGGTTGAGAACGACGATGGCCGACCCGGCATGACCTCGCACGTACACCGGGGTCGATGAGGGCTTCGACAAAGCTCGACGATCTGCTCGCGAAAGGGACTGACATGACATCCGCCCTCACGAGTCCGGCCCGGCGGCATGCCTACGACGCGGGCCGGTTCACCGAGCTGGTCGAGTCAGCCTCGGCCGACGACTGGGCTCGATCCAGCCCGGTCGCGGAGTGGACGGCCCTGGACATCGTGAAGCATCTGGTCGAGTGGTCCCGCGGCTTCCTCGAGGGTGCCGGGATCGAGCTTCCAGCCCTGGACGTCGAGGCTGACCCCCTGGCCGCTTGGAAGCAGCACGTCACCGACATCCAAGCTGTCCTTGACGATTCCGCCGGACGGGTGCTCAGCAACCCGCACATTGGCGACAAGCCCGTGGCCGAGGCGATCGACCAGTTCTACACCGGAGACGTCTGGATGCACTCCTGGGACCTCGCCAAGGCGCTCGGTCGCGAGCCCGATCTGGGCCAGGAGCGCTGCCGCGCCGCGCTGGCGGCCATGGAGCCGATGGAGCAGCTACTGCGCGACAGCGGGCAGTTCGGCCCCGCCGTGCCCGTCGACCACAATGCCTCCCCGCAGGACGAGCTGATCGCCTTCATCGGCCGCGACCCGGCCTGGCAACCCGATGGCGGCTCGTCACAAACGGCAGGCTGAGTTCGTCATCGACGATCAGGTTGAGCATGCGCTCATCGAGCACTGCGGCCCTTGACAATGCAGCCGCGTCGGTTCCCCGAACGACACCTGCGAACAACGGCGCAAGAGACAGAACCCGCTGAAGGCGGTCGTCCCGCCCACCTTGTGCCGGGCGCTCCGGGCGGCCCGACGCTGCGACGACGTCCCGGGCGGCGGGCCGCCATCGTGTCGTCGCGGGCAGTGTGGATGACATGGCTGATTCCTTTCCCGTGGTCGTGGTGACTGGTGCGAGCGGATTGGTGGGCTCCGCGGTGTGCCGGGCGCTCGTCGAGCGGTCGGCGCCGGTTCGCGCCGGTGTCCGCCGCCCTGGCAGCGCGCCTGCACTCGACGGAGTCACCAAGCACGTCGGCGACTTCGCCGACGAGTCCCTCGCACGTGCGGTGACCCAGGGCGCCGACGCCGTCGTCACGACAGTCCACCCGATGGATTCGTCCCGAGCGGTGCAGCATCGGGTGGGCGTCGAGGGCACGCCGGTCGTCGCTCGGGCGGCCCGGGACGCCGGCGTCGCCCGGCTCGTCCACGTGTCCACCGCCGGGGTCTACGACCGCTCGGCCGGCGTCGGGGACGTGGCCGAGAAGGCACCCCTCCTGCCGGAGGGGAGCGGCGACCACGCCGACACCAGGAACGCCACCGACACCGCGCTCGCGCGGGTGGGCGGGCTCACGACCGTGCTGGTTCGCCCGCCGGCGATTCCGGGCCCCGGGGACACGTCGGTCTGGAACACGTTGCGACCGCGTGAGACTCGCGGTGGTGAGCGCGGGGTGAACCCGGCCAAGACCTGGGCCTGGGCGCACGTCGACGACCTGGCAGCCCTGGTCGCGGACGTCGCCACGGGCGCCGTCGCGACCGCCGACGACCCGGAGCGAGGCCCCGTGGCCGGCGGTACGACCCCGGTCATCGTCGCGGGCGAGCCGGCGACGTGGCGGGACTACCTCGGCACGGTGACCGACGCGCTAGGCGTCGCGCCCGAGTGGACCGACGAGCCGGTCTGGACCGGGCAGCTGCTCACGAACCGCGCGCGGGGGTGGGGCTGGGCGCCGCGGGTGAGCCTCGCGGGAGCCATGGACGAGCTGCGGCAGGGACTGATGACACGTTCGTGACAGCGGCTGGGGCACCAGACGAGTATCGGCACCCCAGTGCCTCCACCCGACCCGGGGCGGTTCAGTCTGCGGCACCCATCTCGACACCCGACCCGCAGGACCTAACGAAGCACTGCTAGAGCCGGCCCAGGTAGGTGAGGGTGAGGGAGGACGAAGGCCCGTGACCGGGAGGGGACGTCGCCTCTGGGCCCCGCCCTGCGCTCCTGATCACCTGTTGGTTCCGACAGATGGGCAACTGCGTGCAGGGCTGGTGTCAGAGGGGCAGGCCATGGACACGATCGTCACCACCACGCACGGCCAGGTCCGCGGGATCACCACCGACGGGGTGTGCGCCTTCCTCGGCATCTCCTATGCCGCACCGCCGGTCGGCGCCAACCGCCTCCGGCCACCGCGACCCGTCCAGCCGTGGACCGGTGTCCGCGACGCCACCGTCATCGGTCCGGAACCGCCCCAGCCGCAGTTCCCCCGCGAGGACCCCAGCGGGATGCTGTTCGACCCGGCCGTCCCGGGCGATGACTGCCTGAACCTCAATGTCTGGACGCCCGACCCCGGCAGCTCGGGGCTGCCGGTCATGGTCTGGAGCCCCGGCGGCTCGTTTCACTTCTCCTCCGGTGGCAGCTACGACGGCAGCCGTTTCGCCCGCGACGGCGTCGTCTGCGTGACGATGAACTGGCGCACCGGCGCCGACGGCTTTCTCTACCTGGGGGACGGCGACGACGGCGCCAACCTCGGCCTGCTGGACCACCTCGCCGCACTCACCTGGGTGCAGGAGAACATCAGCGCCTTCGGGGGCGACCCCGACCGGGTCACCCTGTTCGGCGAGTCCGCCGGGGCGATGTCCATCGGCGTCCTGCTGTCCATGCCGCGGGCCGAGGGCCTCTTCCGGCGGGCCGTGCTCCAGAGCGGCGCGGCCCACCACGTCATGCCGGCGGCCGAGGCGGCGCGGATCGGTGCGCGGCTCGCCGAGGTGCTCGGGGTGCCGGCCACCCGGGAGGCCATCGCCCACGTACCGGTGGACCGCCTGCTCGAGGCGCAGGCGCGGATCGACGCCGAGGTGCTCAGCGCGCCGGACCCGGCGCGCTGGGGAACGGAGGTGGTGGCCAGCACCATGCCGTTCCACCCGGTCGTCGACGGCGACGTGGTGCCGACGCTGCCGATCGACCGGATCGCCGCCGGTGCGGGTGCGGACGTCGACGTGCTGGTGGGCACCAACTCCGACGACTGGCGGATGTTCCCCGTCCTGGGCGGCTTCATCGACCAGGTCACCGAGGAGGCGCTGGCCGGGCCGGTGGAGACCTACGGCTCGTGGAGTCTCGCCGCCTTCGGGCTGACGGCCGAGACGGCGCTGCCCGCCTACCGGGCAGCCCATCCCGGCAGCAGTCCCGGCGACATGCTCGCGGCCGTGCTCACCGACTGGTGGGTCCGCGTGCCCGCCCTCCGGCTGGCCGACGCGCACGCGCCCGCGCCGGCGTCGACCCACGCGTACGAGTTCGCGTGGCCCTCACCGGCCTTTGGCGGGCGCCTGGGCGCCTGCCACGCCCTGGAGATCCCCTTCGTCTTCGACACCCTGGACCTCGGCCGCCGGCAGATGCTGGGCGGGGCGCTGGGGGACAGTCCCCCGAAGCAACTCGCCGACACGATGCACCGCGCCTGGATCGACTTCGCGTCGCGGGGTGATCCGGGGTGGCCGCGCTACGACCTCGAGAGGCGGGCGGTCATGCGCTTGGACGTCACGTCATCGGTGGTCGACGATCCCTACGCGCGGGAGCGGCATCTCTGGGCAGGGGTGCGCTGACGAGTCGCGGAGGCACCCGGTCTCCGCGAGCACGGCGCGTGTCGATCCACTGAGGGGACTACGTGCCACGGCGACACGTCCGCTTCGCCCGTCGGCTCATCGACTCCGGGGTCGACCTGGTGCACGGGCACTCCTCGCACCATGCGCGGGCGATCGAGCTCTACCGCGGCCAACTGGTGCTCCACTGCTGTGGTGACCTCGTCGACGACCATGAGGGCATCGCCGGTCGTCGCGATGGACGACGCGCTCGTGCTCCGGCCGGCTCGTTGAGGGGGCGGACCCTGCATGCCGCGGTCGCATCCCGGTCGCTCCGGCTGTGCCGGTGTCACGGCTCCAGGCACTCCGGGATGGAGTCCACCGCTCCGGTGGGTCGCTCGGTCCGGCCCTGCGGGTCGTAGACCTTGACGACGTCCACCGTGTCGAACTAGCAGCAGCGGGAAGATCTCCCCGGCGATCGACACGGTCGGCCCGCCGCTGCTGCAGCCACCGGCCAACCGCACCCGGGCGATCTGCTGGCTGAGGCTCAGGTCCGAGAATCCGGTCGCACCGGAGGCCAGGAACTGCAGCCCCCGGGCCTGCTCGGCCGGCGTGGGCCCGGCGAAGAGCCGGTCCATCACCCCGGTGGCCGGCGTCTGCGGAAGCCCGTCCGGCACTGGGACGACCCACCGGCCGGGGACGACGGCGTACTCGGCCCAGCCGCCCACGATCGTCAGGGCGGCCACGCGGTCGCCCACGCGGACCTGGTCGACTTCGGAACCCACCGACTCCACCACGCCCACCACGTCCCATCCGGGGACGAAGGGCGCGCGCCGGCGTTCGGGGTGCAGGCCCTGGCAGGTCAGCAGGTCGGCGTAGCTGATCCCGGCCGCCTCCACCCCGATCCGGACCTGGCCCGGCCCTGGCGGCCGGACGGACCAGAGGCGGACCTCGAGGACTTCGGGGCCGCCGTGCCGGGGCGCGACGACGGCTCGGCCCGACACCGGCTCGGCCGTGGCGGCCCGCGGCGCAGGCCGGGCCGTGGAGATCCCGGCCCCTGGCGGAGGGCCGTCACATCTGGAGATGGGCCGGTGTGCCGGTGGACTGCTCGACGTCCTCGGTGGCGGCCTGGAGCAGCCGGTGGCTCAGGTCCGAGAGCGCTCGTGCGACGGCGATCTCGTCGCCGATCTCGGGCACGTCACGGTCGGCGGGGTCCAGCCGGGCCAGGCCCACGCCGGTCATCCGGTCGGTGTCCCGGGTGTGCAGCCGGGCGACCGCGCGGGTGTGCCCGTCGTGCTCGTCGATGTCGATGCTGACCGTCCACTGCTTGACCTCGCCCACCTCTGTCCTCCCTCGTTCGGAATCCGTGCACCGACGATTCGCGCCGGCAGGCCGTCCCGACGCGGCCGAACGGCCACGGGGAACGGGGCCGTTGGCCCCTCAGGGCACCCGGCCGTGCACCAGACAGGTCGCCCCCGCGACCCGGGAGCGGGCGTTGGGCGCTTGCCTGCAGACCTCGTCGAGCACCTCACCGGCTGCGCGCGGTTGGTCGCCAGGAAGGGCGTAACGGCGCCAGGGCAGCGGGCTCGAACACGGAGTCGGCCAGCTCGGTGCCCAGCCGGGCGAGGAGCGGGGTGGTGTCCAGCTCGAACTCGACCCACACCTGCTCGCCGTCCTCGTGGACCAGGTCCGCTGCCATCCGACCCCGCTGGCAGACCGCCGTCACGCCGCCGTTGTCCGCTCCAGCTCCCAGGCCGGCGGTCCGGCCCCCGGAGGTCCGGCAGGGGCGGTCTCGACCCGTGCCGCCTCGGGCCGGGCGGCGGGCTCGCGTCCTCCCTGCCGCCTCCGCCGTGCGTACCGCAGCCAGGTGCCGACCCCGCCGTGGACCCGGGCGCTCCCCGGGAGGACCCCTCGGCGGAGAGGACTGCCGGCTTCTCGTGGTGGGCGCACGCCGCCTCGCGGAGCATGAACGCCCGGTTGAGCGCCACGGAGTCCTCCTCCAGCTGTCGGTCGCCCGTCACTCTGCTGGCGGGTCGGCCGGCGCACGCCAGTCCCAGGGCCGCAGCCGGCGAGGACTTACGGCCTTCCCCGGGTTTCCGTCGACGGGGCAGCGCGCTCGACGATCCGGAAGACGGGGTACCGGCCGGCGACCGCCAGCAGTTCCTCGTCGCTCGGATCTGCACCGACCCCGAAGTAGTGGCGTGCCACCTGGGTGCGCCGGCGAGGCGCGTGCAGCAGGTAGGCGCGCAGGACCGCCGGGCGCTGCTCGGTCGGCAGCTCGACGAGCGTGGCGGCCCGGCGGTCGCGCCGGCCGAGGACGACGTGCCCTCTCGCGGCCCGGACGTTGCGCACCCAATCGGACTCCCCGGCCAGGGCCACCAGGTGACGATGCCCGTCGTGCACCGTGGTCAGCAGGGTGGTCGTCCGGATTGTGCCCGTCCGACGGCCGGGCACCTCGAGGTTGACGACGTCGCCGGGGCTCCAGCCCAGCCGGGTGAGCACGTGGGCGAGCCACTGCATGCGCCGGTAGGCCGCCGGAGGCCGCCGGTAGCTGCCGGGAGAGCTGTAGCGCACCTCGCGGAAGAAGCCCTCCGTGGCGCGGAGGGGCCGGGCCATCCGCTGGTCGAGGGCCCGCAGCTCCGCCGCGATCCCGGAACAGGTCAGGGGCCGGCCGTGGCCGGGCGCGAGGACGGCCGGGTCCAGCTCGGCGAGCCGGGCCACCGACGCCCGGGCCCGTGCCCAGTCCCACGTCGTGATCCACGGCGGGCCGAAGGCCCCGTACCGGCCGCCCGCAAGGTTCCGTATGGAATTGGTGTCCACGGTGAGGACGGCGTCCCCAGCGATCAGCACCCGGTCGGCGGGCCGGAGGAAGGCGACGGAGCCTGGGGTGTGCCCGGGTGTCGGGACGCAGCGCCAGTCGGGTAGGCCCGGCACCGCGCCGTCGGGATCGAACGGCGCGACGACGTCGGCCAGCGGGTCGCGGCGCCCGTCCGGCCGCCGGGGCAGCAGCCGGAGCAACGGGGCCAGCACGTAGCGGTCGATCGGGTTGGCGGAGCCGGGCAGGATCTCCCCCGCCGCCGGGGGGATCTCCGCCGGGTGCACGTGCACCGGCACCCCCCACACCCGGGCCAGCTCGTACGCCGCGCCGGAGTGGTCGGGGTGGACGTGGGTGAGCAGCATCGCCGCCGGACGCGTCCCGGGCCCGAAGACGGCCTCTGCGGCGGCCCGGATGGTTGGCGCCCGCGACGGCCGAGCGGCATCGACCAACACCCACGAGGAGCCGGAGGCGACGAGGTACACGTTGGACTCCCCGAGGAACCGTCCGGTCCGCAACCGGTACACGCCAGCGGCGGCCTCCTCCAGCAGCGCCCGAGGCGCGAGCGCTGCCGACCGGTCCGGCTGCCCCGCAGTGCCCACGGCTCCTCACCTCCGACCCCACGGTCGGTGGGAGGCGCGGCGTCCCGGATCGGACCTTGGTCCTGACCTGGTCGGGCCGTTCGTCGTGATCGGCGCTGCCACGACCGACGGGGGTGGGACGT
Source organism: Geodermatophilus obscurus (assembly GCF_900143215.1). Classification (GTDB taxonomy): domain Bacteria; phylum Actinomycetota; class Actinomycetes; order Mycobacteriales; family Geodermatophilaceae; genus Geodermatophilus; species Geodermatophilus obscurus_A. The sequence goes on from NZ_FRDM01000036.1 coordinate 34,383, forward strand.
CCGGGGACGTAGGTCGCTGGCAGAAGGGACCTCCGCTCGGTGCGCCGCGAGGCACCGGTGCTCGAGCATCGATCGCGCCGGGACTCCGGGAGCGGCCCGGGGCGCGGCTGACCGAGGAGTGGTCCGCATGATGGGCTGGTACGACTGGGGTCACATGAGTGGTTGGGGCTGGGCGGCCAGCATGATCGGCACTCTGCTGTTCCTGGGACTGATCGCACTCGTCGCGTGGTTGGTGGTCCGCGCCGTTCGACGCCCTGGGGATGGCTTCTCCCGGCCCACCTACACGGCCGGGCAGGACACGGCCGAGCGACTGCTCGCCGACCGGTTCGCCCGTGGCGAGATCGACGAGGACGAGTACCGCAGGCGGCTGGCCACGTTGAGGGGTGTGGGCACCGGCTCCGGTTGAGATCCCGGGCACGTGGTCGCCGGCGACGGCCACGACCCCCGCGACCGGACGGTGACCGAGGGGCGGACCGCAGCGTCCCGCCGGCCGGCGGGGGCCGGAGGTCCCGCGGCCGGTGACCATCGACCCCGGACACGCCCCGCGGGCGTCCTCGATCGTCGACTCAGGAGCCCGGCGACAGGCCGGACCGCGATCGAGGGGTGCACATGACCGGACTCGAGGACATGCGCGGCGGCCCGCCCGGTGCCGGGTCCGCCGAGGACCCGGGTCGACCTCGAGGCCGAGGAGCTCCTCCCCGGTGTGTGCGAAGAAGTCGTCGAAGCCGGTGACGAAGAACCCGACGACGCCGACGACGGTGTAGACGGCGGCGACCACCGGTGCCAGGGCTTGCGGCCACGCCATGGCTCGGCGACCGGTGCCGGTGCTGTCCCGTCCGTACATGTCTCCTCCTCGATGACCCACGGTGGGGACCCCAGGACCCCAGTACGCGCCGCTCCCGGGGCGGGGTCGGAGGACTCGGTCACCAGCGCCGAGGACCTGCGTCGTGAACGCGAGAGTGCCGTCGGTCCGTCCGGGCCATCGGCGTCGACACCAGGAGGACGGGAGCAGTCATGGGACGACGGAGGACGGCGCCGCTACGGTACGACGCTGCCCACGGTCGGGACCGGGGAGCCGAGGACGTGACCCAGTCGGCCGTGGCGGCGCTGGTCTACGCAGGACTGACCGCGCTGGCCTGGCTGAGGCCCGCCGCCGGACGGCGGGCGCTGGGGCTCTTCTTCGCCGTCATGGGCCTCGGGGTCAACGGCACCCTCACGGTGGTGGCGCCCGAGCAGTTCGCCGTACTGGCGAGGCGGGCTCCGTGGGGGTGGTACCGGCGAGTCGGCCGGGCGCTCACCGAACCGGCGCCACGGGCGTTCGGTGCCGCGATGACCGTTGGCGAGTCGGCGCTGGCCGCGGCGGTGCTGAGCCGCAGCCCGGCCGCCCGGCTCGGGCTGGTCGGCGCGGCGGTCTTCTGCGTCGGGACCACGCCGCTGGGTCGCTACACCATGGCCAACCCGATACTGGCCGCCGCAGCCCTGCACCTGGCTCGCCGTCCCTGGCCGACCGCCGCCTTCGTGCCGTGAGGGCTCCGCGGGTGGCCGGTGAGATCCTCATCGACCGCCCGGGCGACGTGGTGTTCGACGTCGTCGCGGACCAGTGCAACGAACCGCGGTGCAACCCGGCGGTGTCGCGCGCCGAGCAGCTCACCGCGGGTCGCCTGGCGTGGGGACGAGGTTTCCGGGTGCTGCACCGGACCATCCGTGGATCGGTGGAGATGGCCGTCGAGCTGACCGGGATCGACCGCCCCCACCGCATCGCCTCCACTACGCGGACGCCCGTGGGAGACGTCCGCGGCGCGGTCACCTTCGTAGCCGAGGGAGCCGGTACGCGGATGCGCTGGGAGGGGCTCAAGCGATACCTGGAGAGCGGGTGCCCGACGTCCCCTGAAGTCCCGGGCAGCCCCTGCCGGGCAGGGACGTCAGTCCGGAACGGGGGGCGCTACGGCGTGGGGTGCTGGAACCGCGGCCCGTCGGCCTGACGCGCCTCCTAGCTGTACCTACCCGGGGACCGCGAGAGGGCTCAGGAGTCGTCCAGGAGGGTGATCGTGCCCGCGCCGCCGTCCACCCGCACCCGCTGGCCGGTGCGCAGGCGCCGGGTCGCGTCGGGCACCGTGGCGACGGCGGGGATGCCGTACTCGCGGGCCACGATCGCTCCGTGGGAGACGACGCCACCGACCTCCATCACCAGTGCTCCGGCGAGGTGGAACAGCGGCGTCCAGCCCGGGTCGGTGCTGGCGGCGACGAGCACCTCCCCGGGAGCCAGCGTGGCGCCCACCGGGGAGTCGAGGACCTGTACGACGCCCTCGTGCACTCCCGGTGACACCCCGGTGCCGACGAGGGTGCCGGGTGCGCTCTGCGCGGGTGCGGCCGGGGCGTACACCGTCTCGCCGTCACTGGTCAGGACCAACGGGACGGCCCGCCGGCCGAGCTCCCGCTCGTACTCCCGGCGCCCGCGGTCCGCGCGCTCGCGCAGGTCCGGCGCCGTCCCCTCCACGCCGGCGCGCAGGTCGGCCGGGTCGAGGAAGAAGACGTCGTCGGCACCGTCGAGGCGCCCCGCCGCCACCAGGGCCACACCGACCTGCTGCAGCAGGCCGCGGCCGAGGGCGAGCACGCGCACCAGGTCGAACTTGGGCCGCTCCCGCAGCCCGCCCAGGGCCCGGTAGCGGACGAGCACCGCGCGTAGCACCAGTGCGGGGAGCCGGCCGCGGGCGCGGCGGGCCGCGGCGACCAGGTCCCGGACGGCCGCTTCGGCCTGCTCGGCGCCGCGCTGGTGCCGGGCGAGCAGCTCGGCCGGGTCGCCGGCCGCGAGGTAGCCGCGGACGAGCTGCACCACGTAGGACGGGTCGTCACGGAACCGTGGCAGACCCAGGTCGATCTCCCGGTCCGGTGCCCGGTGCCCAAAGGCGGCCAGGAACTCCGCCGTGCCGGGCGCGGTCGGGGACGGCTCGACGCCCGCCTCGCGGCAGGTCTGCGCCAGTCGTGCGAGTGCGGCGCCCATGGCGAGCGTCGGGTCGGAGGGCAGCCAGCGGCGCACCGGTTCCAGTCCGGTCGCGGAGCCCAGCCACCGCTCGCAGAGCCAGGCGGCCAGCGCGCCGGAGATCAGGCCCACGTACAGGGGCGGCAGCTGGGACCAGGCCACGTCGAAGGTGCGCCGGGGCAGGTTCTCGAGGACGAAGTTGACCTGCTCCCGCGGCCCCGCCAGGCCCGCGGCCTCCTGCCGCACCCGCTGCACCTGGTCGTCCGCGCGGGCGAGCAGCCTCCGCCGGGCGCGGTCGGGGGCGACGGTTGCCGCGAGCAGTCCGGGGACCTCGCGGGCCACCCACACCGACAGCCCGACCGGGAGGACCATCCCGCGAGCGCGATCCAGGCGGTCGCCTTCCCGATCGAGCCACTCACGCAGGGCCGCCGAGGTCGCCGGGTCCTTGAGCGCCATCCGGTCGGCCAGCCGCCGGCCCAGGCGGGGAGAGGCCAGCAGCGGGGTGATGTCGTAGAAGAGCCGCCCGGCCGCCAGGGAGACCCACGGCGGCAGCTCCCGCCGCGGACGGCTCCGGAGAGACCACAGGGATGACACGGCCGTGGCCAGCCCGGCGAAGACGGCGGTACCGGCGGGGGTCAGGGGCTCGGCGATGCCCTGTGAGGCGAGGGTCAGCGGGATGTGCACCCGCAGCCCCGGTCCGGCCGGTGGGCCGGGCGGCAGCGGGAAGAGCGTGGTGATCGGCCGGGACTGCAGGAGCCAGCAACGACCGCTAGCGGTGGCCCACTCCACGTCCTGGGGCGCGCCGGACAGCGTGGCCGCGGCCAGACCGAGGCCGGCCAGGTCACGCAGGCGCTCGGCATCGAGCAGCGGCCCGTCGGGCCCGTCGGATTCGTTCAGGACGGCGCGCGTGCCGGCGTCCAGGACCCACCGCTGGGGTGTCACCCGGCCGCTCACCAGCGCGTCCCCCAGCCCGCGCACGGCCTCGACCACCACCCGGTCTCGGCGTCCGGTGAGCGGATCGGCGGTGAACAGCACCCCGGCGACCTCCGCGGGCACCATCCGTTGGACGACGACGGCCACGGCGGCCTCGGCGTGCGGGGTCCCCTGCCGGGTGCGGTAGGCCAGGGCCCGCGCCGTCCACAGCGACGACCAGCAGCGCCGGACGGCGTCCACCACCTGCTCGGCGACGGTGACGTCGAGCAAGGTGTCCTGCTGGCCGGCGGAGCTCGCCCCGGGCAGGTCCTCCGTGGTGGCCGAGGAGCGCACCGCCACCGCCTGCCCGCCCAGGCGGTGCCAGGCCGCGACGATCGAACCAGCGAGGTCCTCGGGCACCGGCGCGGCCTCGAAAGCCGCCCGCAGTTGCACTGACAGCGCTGTCCGTGTCAGTTGATGGGGTTGGTGTAGCCGGCGTGGGTGAACCAGCCGGCGGCGTCTGCCGGTGTGATCGTGCGCATGGCGGCGGCGATGGCGGCGTCCAGCGCCTGGTGGGTGCGGGCGGCTGCCGCCCGCAGCAGCGCCTTGAGCTTGGCGAAGGCCTCCTCGATGGGGTTGAGGTCGGGTGAGTAGGCGGGCAGGAACACCAGCTGGCAGCCGGCCGCCTCGATGAAGCGACGAGCCCGGGCGCTCTTGTGCGCGGCGACGTTGTCGAGGACCACGACCTGCCCGGGGGTCAGGGTGGGCGCCA
>NZ_FRDM01000022.1 GCF_900143215.1 Geodermatophilus obscurus
TGGAGCTGCTGCGCCCGGCCTACCGCAACCGCGCACCCCGCCCCGGCCAGGCGCTGCTCGGCCCGATCCGCCAGCTCATCGAATCGGTCAACGACACCCTCAAGGGCCAACTCGACCTGGAACTGCACGGTGCACGGACCCTGCCTGGGGTCACCGTCCGCGTCGCGCAACGCCTGCTCGCCCTCACTGCTGCCATCTGGCACAACCGCGCCACCGGTCAGCCGATCACCCGATCCCTGATCGCCTACGACCACTGATCGACTTCGGACTTACTCGTCTAGTGGTCGATGACCCGTCCCGGGCGCGCCGGGTTCTCCAGGATCCGGTCCGGTCGCGGCGGGGAGTAGCGGTTGATGTCGAGCTTCTTCTTCGGTGGCCGGTCGTTGGCCATCATCACCGCGATCCAGGGCAGCACGGTGCCCAGCACGGCGAAGATGAGCGCCAGCCACAGGGTCTGGTAGAAGACCGCCGCCAGCACCAGGCTGACGCCACGGACGGCCATGGTGATCACGTAGCGCCGCTTCCGGGCGGCGTGCTGCTCGGCCAGGCTCGGTTCGGCCTCGGTGATGAGCACCGGCTCCGGCCGGCGGGTTCGCGCGGGCTGCTGGCTCGAGGCCACGGGCTTCCTCCCCCCGCCGTCCCTGCAGGGCCCGGCGGATCCCCTCATGAGCTGCGGTGCCCGACGTCCCGACGGCGTCCGGGTCCCCGCACAGCCCGGGGTTCGCCGCCCATGGTGCCACCGGATCGCGCGCGATGCAGGCACCCCGGCGTTGCATCTCAGGAGGTCACAGCCGCCTTTGCCGCCCGCTTGGCCTCCTGCTTGAACGCCCGCACCTGCGCCAGCGACTCGGGGCCGGTGACGTCGGCGACCGACCGTCGCGAGCCCTCCTGGCCGTAGTCGCCGGCGGCCTCGCGCCAGCCGGGTGGCGTGACCCCGTACTGCTTGCCGAGCAACGCGACGAGGATCTTCGACTTCTGCGCGCCGAAGCCGGGCAGCCGGCCCACGCGCTCGAGCAGGGTGGCGCCGTCCGGGACGTCGGCCCACAACCGCTCCGCGCGGCCGTCGTAGCGGTCCACCAGCAGCCGGCACAGATCCTGGGTGCGGGCGGCCATCGAGCCCGGATAGCGGTGGACCGCCGGCGGGCCCTGGAAGGCCTTCGCGAGCCGTTCGGGGTCGGCCTCGGCGAGGTCGGCGGCGGAGAGGGTGTCGACGCCGAGCCGGTCGGCCAGCAGGCGCGGGCCGGCGAAGGCACGCTCCATGGGGAACTGCTGGTCGAAGAGCATCCCCAGCAGCAGCGCCAGCGGGTCGCGGCCGAGCAGCTCGTCGGCGGCGGGGTCCTGGGTGATGCGGAGGGTCGGCACACGGAGATGGTGCCGCATGTCGGCACCAGCGCGATCACCGCTGTCGACCTCACCGGGACCGTGCTGACCGCCGAGGTGGGTGCTCGACGAGATCACAGACCTCCAAGGCTGTTGTACACGCGTCAAGCCGATGTCTAACATAGCTCCTGTGAGCAAGACGATCGGGTTCCGTGCGACCGAGGACGACGAGCGGATCATCCGTGAAGCAATGCGGGACGACGAGCGCACGGCCGACGTCATCCGGCGTGCACTCCGCCTGCTCGACCGTGAGGCCTGGCTCGCCCGCGCGCGTGCCGATGCCGAGCGGCTGGTGGACGAGGACCTGTCCGACGAGGCCGACGCCTGGTGATCCGCGGCGCCGTCTACCGGGTCGACCTCGGTGAGGCCGGTCGCGGCCATGAGCAACGCGGCCGGCGGTACGGCCTGGTCCTGAGCCCGACCGACATGGCCTGGAACGTCGCCACGATCGTCCCCACGTCGACGCGGGCGCAGCCGGCGGTGTTCCGGCCCGAGATCGAGTTGGGCGGAGTTCCCACACGATTCCTCGCCGATCAGCTGCGCAGCATCGACGTCCGCTTCGTCCACGACGAGCCGGCGTTCTTCCTCCATCGCGGCGAGCTCGAGGAGGTCCAGATCGCCGTCGCCAGGTACCTCGGCCTCTGAGCCGGGCACTGCGGCGCCCTACCCGGTGCTCGCACCGGTGCGACTGACCACCTCAGCTGCTTCGTTCGCGCCTGTGCTGGTCGAAGAGCATCCCCAGCAGCAGCGCCAGCGGGTCGCGGCTCAGCAGCTCGTCGGCGGCGATGTCCTGGGTCAGACGCAGGGTCGGCGCGCTCGCGATCCTGCCGCACCCGCCCGGAGGATGACGTCTGGCCGCTGTGGCGGCTACCGCCAGCCCTGATGGAGCCGCTCGGCTGTGAGAGGTCCGGCGCACCCGGTGCTGAGCAGTCGGCTCGACCGCGCGGGGGCAGGGCGGGTCCGACCAGGCTGCCGCGGAACGACTCCGGCCGCGGACGACGGCCACCGATGCCACGCGGTCCGGCCGAGGTGCAGGCCGGACGGCTGGACCGTTCCAGCGGCCGACACGGCGTCTCCCGCCGCGCAGACCGCACCCTGAGCTCTCAGCTCGCGCATCGCCGGCCGCAGCCCGGTACCCCCTCCATACCGCATTTCCGCGCGACGATGAGTTCCCCGCTGACCGACGGTCCACCTGTCATCGACCGCGCGAGGAGGAGCCACGTGGACCAGCTGCTCAGAGTCCAGAACTTCACCGTCTCGAGTGACGGATTCGGAGCGGGTGAGCACCAGAGCCTGGAGCGACCGTTCGGCCACGCCGACCCCGGGGAGCTGTTCGCCTGGGCCGGCGCCACGGCGAGCTGGCCCAACCGCACCGATCCCGGCGGCAGCCGCGGGCTCGACGACTACTTCACCCGGGACTTCGCCCGCAACATCGGCGCCGAGATCATGGGCCGCAACAAGTTCGGTCCCCAGCGTGGCCCCTGGGAGCACCACGAGTGGCAGGGCTGGTGGGGTGCCGAGCCGCCGTTCCACACCCCTGTGTTCGTGATGACCCACCATCCACGCCCGTCGTTGACGCTCTCCGACACCACGTTCCACTTCGTCGACGCCGACCCGGCAACGGTCCTCGACCAGGCGCGGGAGGCGGCCCAGGGCCGGGACGTCCGACTCGGCGGCGGGGCCACCGTCATCCGGCAGTTCCTCGACGCCGACCTCGTCGACACCATGCACGTAGCGGTTCCACCGGTGGAGCTCGGCTCCGGCGTACGGCTCTGGACCTCACCCGACGAGCTGCTCGACCGCTTCCACCTCGACGTCGTGCCCAGCCCGAGCGGCGTGACGCACCACCTGTTCTGGCGCAGGTGACGCGAGAGCCCACGAGGGGACGCCGCATGCGGTGGATGAGGGCGTCGTTGTTCCTGCGCTCAGTTGCTTCGTCGACGCATGTGCTGGTCCAGCACCATCCGATGAGCAGCGCGAGCGGGGCCCCTGAGCCCGTGGCGGCGCGCGTCGGGGAGGTCGCACCGCCGCCACGACCGCCTCAGACCACCGCGCCGTCCTCACGACGCGGACCGGAGGCCCGCCGCCCGGCGGCGACGGGGGCCCCGGGGCCCGGGGGCCAGCGGCTGTCCAGTGCCACGGTGAGCGGAACGGCGACCGACACCGTGGAGACGGTGCCGGCGACGATGCCCAGGATCAGGGCGAAGGCGAACCCGGTCAGCGAGTCGCCGCCGAGGAGCAGCAACGCGGTGAGGACCAGCAGCGTGGAGGCCCCGGTGTTGACCGTGCGCGGCAGGGTCTGCAGGACCGCCTCGCCAGCGACAGCGGGAAACGGGCGCCCCCTGGGAGGAGCCGACCGGGTCTCCCGGATCCGGTCGAAGACGACGACGGAGTCGTTGACCGTGTAGCCGATGACGGTGAGCACGGCGGCGAGGAACACCCCATCGGCGGCGCGGCCGGTCCAGGCGAACACACCGACCACCACGACGGCGTTGGCGAGCAGCGCCCCGACGGCACCGGCGCTGTACGTCCAGCGGAACCGGAGCGCGAGGTAGGCCAGCTGCGCGGCCAGCGCCACGCCGAGCGCGATGAGCGCGTTGCGCCGCAGCTCGGTGCCCAGCGTCGGACCGATCAGCTCGTCGCTGACCACCTCGGCGGCCCCGGCCTCCGCGGCGAGGGCGTCACGGATCGCCTCCTGCTCGGCGTCGTCGATCGGTCCGGTGCGCACCCGCACGTCCGCCTCCCCGGCCTCCTGCACCACCGCGTCGGGGAAGCCCGCGTCGCTGACGGCCTGGCGGGCCGTCTCCGGGTCCAGCGGCGCGCTGGTGGCGTACTGGGTGCTGCGCCCGCCGGTGAACTCCACGCCGAGCTGCAGGCCGCGCACGGCGATCCCAGCGGCGGCCACCAGCGCGACCAGCACGGAGACGGCCAGCCAGCGGCGGGGTCGGGCGTAGAGCCGCCAGTTCCGTCCGGCCAGCCAGGTCCGCACCCGGCCGAGGGTGTGCACGCCGGTCAGCTGGGGCCGGCGGGCGAGCACCCGGCGGGTGGCGGCCAGCTCGGCCAGCGCCCGGGTGATCACCAGGGCGGAGACCATCGAGGCGAGCACGCCGACGGTGAGGGTGACCCCGAAGCCGCGGACCGCGCCGGAGGCGAGGAAGAACAGCAGCCCGGCGGCGAGCAGGGTGGTGATGTTGGAGTCGGCGATGGCCGACAGCGCCCGCCGGAACCCGGTGGTGAGCGCGCTGCGCAGCGACCGCCCCCGCTCGGCGTACTCCTCCCGCGTCCGCTCGTAGACCAGGACGTTGGCATCGACGGCCATGCCGACGGCGAGGACGAACCCGGCGAGGCCGGGCAGGGTGATGGTGGCGCCCAGCGTCAGCAGGGCCGCATAGGTGATCAGCGCGTAGCAGAGCAGCGCCGCCACCGCGAGCAGGCCCATGAGGCGGTAGACCGCCACGATGAACACCGCGGTGGCCGCGATGCCGAGGAGCACCGCGTTCACGCTGGCGTCGATGGCGGCCGCACCGAGCGTCGGGCCGACGGTGCGCTGCTCGATCACCTCGACCGGCACCGGGAGGGCGCCGCCCTGGATCAGCGCGGCCAGGTCCTGCGCCTCGTCCTGCGTGAACCGGCCGGTGTCCTGGGTGCTGCCGCCGGTGATGCCCACGCCGCACGGCACCTGCGCGCCCACCGACGGCGAGGAGATGACCTCGCCGTCCAGCACGATCGCCACGCGGCGGGTCGGGTCACCGGGTGCTGCGCAGGCGGCCTGCCCGGTGAGCTCCTCCCACGCTCGTCGGCCGGGCCCGGTGAAGTCCACGGTGACGAACCGGGCGCCGGAGGTCTGCGTGTCGACGCCGGCCGCGGCTCCGTCCACCGCCTCGCCGGTCAGCGCCGCCGGTCCGAGCTGCAGGAGGGCGCCACCCTCGTCGGGCAGCACCGTCGTGGCGCCGGCGGCGGCCACCTCCGGGTCCGCCGCCTCCTCGCCTGCCGGCGCCGCGCCCAGGACCGGGTGGAAGGTGAGCTGGGCGGTCCGGCCGATCACCTCGACCGCCTCGCGCGGCTCGGTGAGCCCAGGCAGCTCCACGACGATGCGGTCCTCTCCCGAGCGGACCAGGGTGGGCTCGGCGACGCCGAGGGCGTCGATGCGCCGTCGCAGGACCTCCAGCGCCCGGGCGGTGGCCTCGGCGTCGGCGGTCACCGTCGGGGCGTCCTGCGCTTCGAGCACGATCTGGGTGCCGCCGCGCAGGTCGAGACCGAGGGTGGGTGTCGACGTGAGCACCGCGGCGGTCGCCGCCACGAGCAGGGCCAGCGACACGATGACGCGCGCCAGCAGGGGGCGCGTCGCCGGCCACCTCTCGGTGCGCCGGGATGGGGAGTTCACGGGGTGTCTCCAGGGTGCGGGAGCAGGCAGCCGCTGGCGCGGCGGTACCCGCGGGGATCGGGGTCGGGTACCCACGCCGCCCGGGTGGCGCGGAGGGCGCTCATCGACGCGGAGGCGACACGGGGCGCGGACGGCGGTGCACCACTGCGAGCTCCCGCCCCCACCCGGCGCCCAGCACCACCACGCCCAGCCCCAGGGCCAGGGCCAGGACGACGACGATCCCTCCGTCCCTCGTCCTCAGGAGCGCGCTGACCCACCGGGTGCCGTGCCGCGCCACGACGGACAGCACCATCATGAACGCGAAGGCGACGCCGATGCCGGTCGCGGCCTCGGCCACGCCGGAGGCGCCGCCCAGCACGAGTGCCTCCGACGTCCCCCAGCCCAGCGAGAAGCCCCGCCAGCCCGCCGCCGACGTTGATGCACAGGCGGACGCCGGCGGCTGCCGTGAGTCGCCGTCCGCGGGAGGTGAGCTGCGGGAGGGAGAACTCCAGGCCCAGGTGGAACAGCAGGCCGAGGCGGGCGACCAGCTCGAGGCCGCAGGGTTGCCGACCAGGACGAACCCGGGGTGTGCGGCCCCAGCAGCACACCGGCCAGCATGAACAGCGGGATCGTGGGCAGCCCGATGGGCACACCGGCCCGGGCGACCAGGCCACGGACGAGGAAGGCGCCGCCGAGGGCGAGGAGCGCCTCAGCGACGTGGTGCACCCGGCCCTCCTCGTGGACGTCCTCCTCGCCTGCCGACCGCCGGCCCGCCGACGATCCTCACGGCGGGTGGCCGGGGCGGAATCCGTGGCAGCACCCATCCCGGAGCGGACCGGCCATGGGTGCTGGGCCCCATCTTGTGCGCGCGTCCTTGGCCGGGAGGCTCCGGTGGCCGAGGCTCGACAGCGTCCACGGACAGCAACAGGGCGGTGGAGGCGGCGGATGGGGCAGGAGGCGCGGCTGAGGGCCGGTCGCGGCCTGCCGCTGTTCTGGCGCGTGTGCCTGGTCAACGGCGCCGTCCTCGCGGTCGGCACCGCGGTCCTGGCGGCCTCCCCGGCCACCGTCTCCACGCCCGTGCTCGCCCGCGAGGCGCTGGTCCTGGCCGTCGGCCTGACCGTGATCCTGGTCGCGAACGGGCTGCTGCTGCGCGCGATGCTCGGGCCGCTCGACCGGTTGCGGCGCCTCATGGAGGACGTCGACCTGCTCCGCCCCGGCCAGCGCCTCCCGGAGCAGGGCAGCGGACCGGCCGCTGAGCTCATCACCAGCTTCAACGCGATGCTGGAGCGCCTCGAGGCCGAGCGCGCCGCCTCCAGCGGGCAGGCGCTGGCCGCCCAGGAGGCCGAGCGCCGCCGGGTGGCCCAGGAACTGCACGACGAGGTCGGGCAGAGCCTGACCGCCGTCCTGCTGGGTCTGCGGCGAGTGGCCGACCGGGCACCGGCCGACCTCCAGCAGGAGGTGCTCCTGGTCCAGGAGACCGCGCGGGCGAGCCTGGACGAGGTGCGGCAGGTGGTCCGGCGGCTGCGGCCCGGCGTGCTCGACGACCTGGGCCTGGTCAGCGCCCTGACGTCGCTGGTGACCGAGCACACCCGGCTCACCGGCGCGGACGTGTGCCGTCGGCTGTCCTCCGACCTCCCTGCGCTCGGGCCGGACGCCGAACTGGTCGTCTACCGGGTGGCGCAGGAGGCGCTGACCAACGTCGCCCGGCACGCCGCCGCCGGACGCGTCTGCGTCGACCTGACGCCCACGTTCACCGGCGACGCGGTGCAGCTGAGGGTGGTCGACGACGGCCGCGGTCTCGGCGACAGCCACGAGGGAGCGGGGATCCGCGGCATGCGGGAGCGGGCCATGCTCATCGCCGCGACGCTCACCGTCGGGCCCCACCCGGAGGGCGGCACCGAGCTGCGGCTGCTCGTCCCGGTGCCCCGGACCGGGGAGCGCCGGTGACCCGCCCTCCGAGCACCCGGATCCTGCTCGCCGACGACCACGCCCTCGTCCGTCGCGGCGTCCGCCTGATCCTGGACAGCGAGCCGGACCTGACCGTCGTCGCGGAGGCCGGCGACGGCGCGGAGGCGCTGGCGCTGGCCCGCGTGCACGCCATCGACCTCGCCGTCCTCGACGTCGCGATGCCCCGGCTGACCGGGCTGCAGGCCGCCCGGGAGCTGTCGCGGCGCTCCCCGGCCACGCGCATCCTGCTGCTGTCGATGTACGACAACGACCAGTACTTCTTCGAGGCCCTCCGCGCCGGCGCCTCCGGGTACGTGCTCAAGTCGGTCGCCGACCGGGACCTCGTGGAGGCCTGCCGGGCGGTCATGCGGGAGGAACCGTTCATCTACCCCGAGGCGCTGACCGCGCTCATGCGCGAGTACCTCCAGCGGGTCGCCCGCGGCGAACGCCTGCCCGGCAGCATCCTGTCGGCCCGCGAGGAGGAGGTGGTCAAGCTCATCGCCGAAGGGCGCTCCTCGCAGGAGATCGCGGACCTGCTGGTGATCAGCGTGAAAACCGTGGAGCGGCACCGGGCCAACATCCTCGCCAAGCTGGAGATGCGGGACCGCACCCAGCTCACCCGGTACGCGATCCGCGCAGGCCTGATCGAACCCTGAGCTCGCAGCCGGGGATCGAGGTCCACGTGGACCTCGATCCCCGGCACGAACGGCTGCAGCGTCCGGACACCGTTCGGCAGCGGCGTACCGCGGGCAGAACCGAGCCCGCGGCCCGCCGGGCCGTGCGGACCGTGGCCCACGCGAGCCGGCCCCTCCGGGCGTCCGCGAGGCCCGGCGTCCGGCCGACCAACGGGAAGCCGCGCACGCGTCGGGCCCCCACCCGGGTGGATCAGCGGCCGGGTGGTCCGGGCCCACCCCGGTCGCCGCCAGGCTCTCCCCGTGAGGCAGATCGACCGGCGAGGGGTGCGGACATGGCAGTGGCAACGTCGATGGCGAAGGCCTTCGGCCCCGAGGACCGCGGCTGGCAGCGGCACCCCGACCCGTGGAGCGCCTACACGCGGATCCCCATCCCGGCCCTGCTGACGGCAGCGGTCCCGATCCGCACCTCGCGGCGCGGTCAGGACGTACAGCCCGACCGGGACGGCTCGTCGTCGTCGGTCCCGTCGAGGGACACCCGGACGACGATCCGCTGCTCGGCCGGGTCGTGCGCCCACTCCGACACCAGCGCCGCAACGTGTGCAGGCAGCAGGTCGTGCAGGCGGAACCGCACCACCCGGCCGGGACGACGCGGTGGGATGGTGAGCCGGCCGGCCGGCAGCGGGAGGGGGCGCGCTGGGGCCTCGACGGAGGGGGGCCACAGGCACACCTCCACCGGTGCTCGTGCGCTGTACGGGCGCAGGCCCGCACCGGCCGGGCGGACCACCGTCGCGGCGCCATCATCCCCCGGGTTCCCGCCGGGGTGGTCCCGCGCCGGGGTCGTCCGTCCCCACCCCGCCCGCGGCGACCCCCACGGCACGGCGATGCCGTACGAGGTGCGGCTCTGCGGGCGGCTGCCGCAGTCGGCGGTCGGCTCCATGCGGTCGCGCTCCGTCGACCCGGGCGTGCGCGGCGAGCGCCGGACCACCGTGCTCACCGGCACGGTCGCCCACCAGGCCGCGCTGCGCGCCCTGCTCGAGCTGATCCGGGGCACCGGCGCCGGCCTGCTGCCACTGCCCGTCCGCGTTGCCGACGTCCGCGCATGAGCACCGACACCCGGCGACGTCGTCCCGGCGCCACGACGTGGCCGCGCTTCCTCTGCGGGTTCGTGCTCGTCTACGGCGTCCTCGCGGTCGGGGGCCGACTCGACCCCACGGCGCGTTCCGGGCTCGCGGTCCTGGCCGCCGTCCTGGCGACCGGGGTGCTGGTGGAACGGGTGCTGTTCGGGTGCTCGTGGACCGCGGCGCGCAGGCTGCTCGGTCTGGGACGTCCCGGCGGCCGTGCCCTCGCCGCTGCCACCGTCGTCGCGGGTCTGGTCCTGCTGGTGTATCCGCTGAGCTGGATGGTGACGGGGACAGCGGTGCGCCCGCGTCCGGACTGGTGGTGGCTGCTGCTCGGGGTGTTCGCCCTGCACGGACTGGCGGAGGAGTTCGTCTGGCGGGGGTACGCCTTCCGCAGGCTCCGGGAGGGTCGCTCCTTCCGGACCGCGGTGTGGCTGACGATGCCGCTGGTGGTCGCGGCGCACGTACCCATCCTGGTGACCTCCGGTCCGGCGGTGGGGCTGGGCGCCATGGCCGTCGCGGCCGTCACCACCGTCTCGCTGAGCCGTCTCTACGAGGACGGCGGGCACACCCTGTGGGCGCCGGCCCTGGTGCACGCCGCCATCGACAGCTTCAAGCTCGTCGAGATCCCCGCCGGCGCCACGACCTCGTTCTCGCTGCTGCTCGTCGCCGTGAGCATCGCCGTCCCCCTGCTCGTCCTCCTCCTGCCGCGACGAGCACCGGGCGCCCGCGCCCCCGCCCACGAGGACGGCTGTCCACCTCGACCCGGCGCCGCACCGGCCACGAGAGGAACGACCGACGATGACCGCTGACATCGGACTCGGCCTGAGCGTGATCGCGACCGCTCTCTGGTCGGGACTCCTGCTGACCGTGACCACGATCCTGCACCCCATGTTCGCCGCCCGTGGGCCTGCCGGCTTCCTCGAGGACATGCGCCGGTTCCTGCCGATCGCCCGTCGCTCGCCGACGAACTACGTCCTCGTCGTCGCCCTGGTCGCCAGCCCCGTCATCGCCCTCGTCGGGCTGTGGCCGCAGGTCGGCAGTGCGCCCTTCGTCCTCACCGCCGCCGGCCTGGCCGCCACGGTGATCGGTCCCGGCCTCACGTCCCGGTTCCTCGCGGAACCGAACTACGCGGTGATCCTGGGATGGGACCCGGCATCCGTCCCGGACGACTGGCAGGTGGCCCGGGCCCGGTACTTCCGCCTCAACTGGCTCCGTGCTGCCCTCACCTGGCTGGCGCTCGGGCTGTTCCTCACCGCGACCTGCCTGCACGTCTCCTGATCGCTCCCCCCGCCGGAGGACGGCTCGTCGGCCGCCGCCGCCCGCCCGGCGGTCAGGCGCGGAGGTAGGCGAGCACGGCCAGCACCCGCCGGTTGGTGTCCGCGGCCTGGTGCAGGTCCAGTTTGGTGAAGACGTTGTGGACGTAGGCCTCGACCGTCTTCGGGCTGAGGAACAGCCGCTCGCAGATCGCCTGGTTGGAGCGGCCCTCCGCCATCATCGCGAGCACTTCGCGCTCCCGCTCGGAGAGGGCGTCCAGCGGGTTGCGTGCCCGTGCCCGGCCGACGAGCCGGGCGACGACCCCGGGGTCGATCACCACGCCCCCGGCCGCGACGCGGCGGACGGCGTCGGTGAGTTCCCCGGGATCCGCGACGCGCTCCTTGAGCAGGTACCCGGTGCCGGAGGTGCCGGACTCGACGAGCTGCATGGCGTAGTGCGGCTCGACGTACGCCGACAGCACGAGGACGCCCACGTCCGGGTGTCGCTCGGCCAGCGACCGCGCGGCGTCGAGGCCCTCGGTGGTGCGCGTGGGTGGCATCCGGATGTCGACGACGACGGCGTCCGGCGGGTCCCGCTCGACCGCGTCGAGGAGTGCGGCGGCGTCGCCCACCTCCGCCGTGACGTCGAAGCCGGCGTCGGCGAGGAGCCGCCCGATGCCGGCCCGGAACAGCGCCGCGTCGTCGGCGACGATCACCCGCACGGCACCGTCGCGATCACCCGCGTGCCGCCGCCCCGGGGACTGTGCACCGACAGCTCGCCGCCGAGCGCCGCCACCCGGTCCGCCAGCCCGCGGAGACCGGATCCGGCCGCCTCCGCTCCGCCTCGGCCGTCGTCCGCCACCTGGACGCACAGCCCGCCCCCGTCGGCCCGGACGTCGATCACGACCTGTCCGGCGCCCGCGTGCTTGGCCGCGTTGGCCAGTGCCTCGGACACCACGAAGTAGCAGGTCCGCTCGACCGCGTCCGGCCACCGCCGGGCCGGCACGTCGCCGACGACGGCGGGCACCGGGGACCGTTCCGCGAGCGAGGTGAGCGCAGGGCCCAGACCGGCGTCGGTGAGGAGCACCGGGTAGATCCCCCGGGCGAGCTCCCGGAGCTCCTCCAGCGCGCCGGCCAGCTCGGCTCCCGCCTCGTCGAGCAGCGCGCCGATCTCCGCGCGGCTGGCGCTGCCCAGCTGCGTCCGCGCCAGCCGCAGCGCGAGGGCCACGGTGACGAGCCGCTGCTGGGCGCCGTCGTGCAGGTCGCGCTCCACCCGGCGGCGGGCGCCGTCGGCTGCCTCCACGATCCGTGCGCGCGACGCGCGCACCTCCCGCAGCTGGCTGCGGACCTCGGCGTGCAACCGTTCGTTCTGCACCGCCATGCCGGCCCCGGCGGCCACCGCCGCCACGAGTTCCGGCTCCGCCGAGAGCACCGGGTCGTGCACCAGCACCGCGATCGGCTCGCCGTCCCGTTCCAGGCGGGTCAGCCCGCGGCCGCCGTTCGCCTCGACCGCCACCGGAACGCCGCTGGCGTCGACGAAGGCGCGCCGCTCGGGCAGCCAGTAGGCCAGCTCCAGGGTCGGGTCGTGCAGCGTGCGGGCGAGGACGCTGCGCAGTCGCTCGGGGACCGGTAGCCCGGCGCCCAGCTCCACGATGAGACGGCCCACCGCGGACCGGTCCAGCTGGCTGCGCAGCAGCCCGAGCAGCAGGGCCACCGGCCACACGACGAGGACGACCTGCGCCGACCACGCGAAGACCACTCCCACCGAGGGCGGGATGAGCAGCAGGATGGCCGTGCGCTCGACGAGGATCGTGCCGACGATGACCGCGCCGCCGAGGACGCCCGGCGTGAGGCTGCGGCGTTGCGCCGGACCGGCCGTGCGCCACCGGGTGAACACGATCGCCAGCAGGGACAGGAACAGCGCCACGACGACCGCCTGCACGGCCAGGTCCACCCCGGACGGGGTGAACGCGCCGCTCCGCGCCGCGATGACCAGGCCGCCGGGAGGGGGCCCCTCCCCCAGCCCGCGCTGGGCGCCCAGCAGGAGGAACACGGCGTCCAGCGGCGCCGAGAGCAGGTAGCCGACGGTCACGACGACCCGCTCCGCCCGGTTCTGCACCCGGCCGCCGGGGAAGGTGGCGAGCAGGTGGACGAGCACGCTCAGGTAGACGGAGCTGAGCAGGACGCCGATGACGAACGCGGGGCGCACGGCGACGGCGACCGCGAACCGGGCGAACCAGGCGAACCCCAGGACCACCATCAGGGCCCCGGTCCGGCTGTCCGGACGTCGGGTCCACGCCACCAGCCCGACCGTGACGAACGACCAGCCGACGGCGACCTCCAGGACGAGCGTGGGGGCGAGCAGGTCGGCCGGCACCTCGTAGCCGCCCCACACCAGCGCGCATCCCGCCCCGACCCCGGCGAGCAGACCGGCGGCGCCGATGACCTTGCGGCCCTGGGGGCTCAACCGCTGCACGTCGCGGCTCCCGCCGGCCCGGAGATGACCCGCAGGAGGGCCTCCCCGCCCAGCTCCGCCTTGGCGATGAACCCCCGCGCGCGGCTGGCGTCGACCCGGGAGCCGTAGTCCAGCCGCGCCCGGCTCGACACCAGGACGATGATCGGCGCCCCCTGCCGACCGGCGATCCGCTCCGCCACGGCGAAGCCGTCGCTGTCGGGGAGCTGGACGTCGAGCAGCACGACGTCGGGGGCGAGCTCGCGAGCGGCGCGGAGGGCGTCGGCACCGTCGGCGGCCTCCCCCACCACCTGGAAGCCACCGGCGACGAGCAACCGCCGGGCCAGCGACCGGAAGGGGGCGTGATCATCGACGATCAGCACCCGTGCTGCCACACCGCGAGCGTGGCACCGGTCGCGGCCGGCGACCACAGGGTCAGCCCTGAGGACGGTCGAGGGCCTGCCCGCTGGTCCGGCCCGGTCGCCGGGCGAACCCTCGGTCCCGTTCCTCTCCACCTGACGGAGGCCCTCATGTCCAGCACCGCGCAGTGGGTGCGTCAGCACCGGCTGACCAGCTTCTTCGTCCTCGCCTACCTGGTGTCGTGGCTCCCGTGGGCGTTCGACGCGGCCGGGCTCTCCCTCGGAACACCCTTCTTCCCCGGCGGTCCACTCGTCGCAGCCCTCGTCGTCATCGCGTTCGCCGACGGCCGGCGGGGCTTCCGGGAACTCGGCGCGCGGCTGGTCCGCTGGCGGGTCGGCTGGATCTGGTACGCCGTCGCCCTCGGCCTCCCGGTGCTGTTGGTGCTCACGACCGGTGTCCTCATGTGGGTGCTCGGCGCTCCGGCACCCGACCTCTCGGCGATCGTCTGGGCTGACGTGGCCCTGGTGCTCGCGTTCCGCATGGTCAACCCGGCGGACAGCGCGCTGGGTGAGGAGCCCGGGTTCCGCGGCTACGCCCTGCCGCACCTGCAGGACCGGCTGTCCCCGCTGGCGGCGGCCGGGGTGCTCGGTGTCCTGACCGCGGGGTGGCACATCCCGCTGGTCGCGCTCGGCAACCTCGGCTGGATCGGGCTGCCCTCCACCGTGCTGATCGCGTTCCTCTACGTCTGGCTGTTCAACCGCACCGGCGGCAGCCTGCTCATGACCATGCTGTTCCACGCCAGTCAGGGCGCGCTGACCTTCGGCATGCTCGGCTCCACCGGCGCCTACGCGGACCGCGCGGCCTACGTCTACTTCGGCGTCCTCGTCGTCGCCGTGGCGGCCGTGCTGGGGCTGGACCGCGCGAGCTGGCGCCGGGCACCGGAGTCGGCCACCGACGCCGAGCCGGAGCCCGTGGCCGCCCGGCGCTGAGGCCACCCGTCCGTGTCCCGGGGCACGGACGTCAGCACCGCTCCACGGGCCCGCTGGCCCCGCGCGTCCTGCCGGGGCCGGCAGGGCCGGCCGCAGCGGCCGGGCGAGGACGTCAGTCCCGGCCGCGTCGGCCGGCGGGCGTGGGTCCGGGGCGCGCAGCCCCCACCGGCCGTCCGGCACGGACGCGGAGTACACCGTCGTCCCGGCCGGCCAGGCGGTCGACCTCCCGGACGGGGTCGGCGACGAGGTCGGTGCCTGCCCGGGCATCCCGGGCACCACCGCGCACCGTGCGGTGTCCGGGGACGGCCCGGTCACCGGCTCGGCGGTGCTCGTGCACGGCGTGCTCGGCGGGGTCGGGTCGCTCGCCGCGCCGTTGGCCCGCCGGGGCGGGGACGGTGATCGGGACGGTCCGCCGCACCGCCGACCCGGACCGCGTCGACCGGGCGGTCGCGCACGCCGTCGCCCGGATCCGGGCCCACGCGCCCGAGGGGGTCGACCGCGTCGTCGAGGTCTCGCTGTCCGGCAACCCGGACCTGGACGGGCAGGCGCTCGCCGTCGGCGGGGTGATCGCCACCTACGCCAGCCGGCACGACCGTCCCGAGCTGCCGTTCGAGCCGCTGCTGTTCGCCGACGGGACGCTGCGGCTGCTCGGCAGCTCGCCGGCCACGCTCCCGGGACGAGCGGGGTCGGTCCGCCGCCGTACCCGCCCGGCCGGAGGATGACCGGGTGCGCGCGGTGGTGAGCAGGGTCGGTACAGCGGCGGTGACCGTGGACGGCGCGGTCGTCGGCGAGATCGGCCGCGGGCTGCTGGCGCTGGTCGGGGTGGGCCGTGGGGACGACGCGGAGCGGGCCCGGACGCTGGCGCGCAAGGTGCACGAGCTGCGGATCTTCCCCACCGAGGACGGCGCCCGGTCGGTGGGCGACCTCGGCCTGCCGGTGCTCGTCGTCAGCCAGTTCACGCTCTACGCCGACACCCGCAAGGGCCGCCGTCCCTCCTGGGCCGACGCCGCCCCCGGCGAGGTGGCCGAGCCGCTGGTCGAGGAGGTGGTCGCCGAGCTGCGCCGCCGCGGCAGCGAGGTCGCCACGGGGGTGTTCGGGGCGCGCATGCTGGTCTCGTCGGTGAACGAGGGGCCGATGACCTTGCTCCTGGAAGTCTGAGCGCCGGCCGAGCCGGGTACCCAGGCGTGACACGACACACGTCCTGTGCTTTGGCTGTGAAACGGGCATCCGTGGAACACCAGACCCCATCGGGGCCGTTGGACAGGGCGTACCACACGGACACAGAGCAGGGGCTCACCGGCTGACCAGGCCGGCCGAGCGGCCCCACCCCCGACGCCCGGGTGCACCGTCGCCCATCGACGACCGACGGTCGTGCATCCGACCCGAAGGCAAGGACGAAGACAGATCGTGACGCTGCTGCAGTCTTCCACCACTGACACCCTCGAGGTCCGCTCGTCGCGCCGCGAGCCGGACACCAGCGGGCTGGTCTCGACCGACCTCGTCCGGGTGTACCTCAACACCATCGGCAAGACGGCGCTGCTCACCGCCGAGCAGGAGGTCGAGCTCTCCAAGCGCATCGAGGCCGGTCTGTACGCCGAGCGCCTGCTGACCGAGCGGCAGCTGACCCCCGCTCTGCAGCGGGACTACAAGGCGCTGGCCGCCGACGGCAAGGCCGCCAAGCGGCACCTGCTGGAGGCCAACCTGCGCCTGGTCGTCTCGGTGGCCAAGCGCTACACCGGCCACGGCATGACGTTCCTGGACCTCATCCAGGAGGGCAACGTCGGCCTCATCCGGGCGGTCGAGAAGTTCGACTACACCAAGGGCTTCAAGTTCTCGACCTACGCGACGTGGTGGATCCGCCAGGCGATCACCCGCGCGATGGCCGACTCCGGCCGCACCATCCGGCTGCCCGTGCACCTCGCCGAGCAGGTCAACAAGGTGGTGCGCACCCGGCGCCGGATCCACCAGGAGCTGGAGCGCGAGCCCACCGCCGAGGAGCTGGGCCTCGAGCTCGACATGACCCCGGAGCGGATCACCGAGCTGCTGGAGTACTCCCGCGACCTGGTGTCGCTGGACCAGACCGTCGGCGCCGACGAGGAGTCCCGGCTCGGTGACTTCATCGAGGACGCCGACGCCGCGGTCGCCGAGGACGCCGTTGCCTTCCAGATGATGAAGGGCGACGTGCGCAACGTGCTGTCCACGCTGGAGGACCGGGAGCGCGACGTCGTCGTGCTGCGCTTCGGCCTGGACGGCGGCCAGCCGCGCACGCTGGAGCAGATCGGCAAGCAGTTCGGTCTGTCCCGCGAGCGGGTGCGCCAGATCGAGCGCGAGACGATGGCCAAGCTGCGCGATCCGCAGCGCGCCGACGCCCTGCGCGACTACCTGGCCTGAGCAAGGGCCCCGCTGCTCCCCCACCCTCGCGGTGGGGCCCTGCAGAGGGGCCGCCCGTCCTCCGCGAGCTCGAAGGCGGGACCCGGGACGGGGCCGCACCGGGAGCCGGTCACCCACAGGTGGCCGGCTCCCGCCGTCTCCGCGTGATCCCCGAGGTTCCCGTGCGCCACCCCCGTGACCGGGACGACCGGCCGCGGGACCCTGGAACGGCACCGCTCGCCCGAGGGGACGCCGTGACCACCGAGCCTCCGGACACCGACACCTTCCAGATCACCGCCGAGGCCGCCGAGCTGTACGAGGCCCGGTTCGTGCCGGCGATCTTCGCCGAGTGGGCGCCCCTGCTGGCCGACCTGGCCGGGGTGCGTCCCGGTCAGGAGGTGCTCGACGCCGCGTGCGGCACCGGCATCGTCGCCCGCACGGTCGCCGACCGGCTGGCGGGGGACGGGCGGGTCGTCGGGCTCGATCTCAACGCCGCGATGCTCGCCGTCGCCCGGCGGGTACGGCCGGACCTGGAGTGGCGGCAGGGGGACGTCGCGGCTCTCCCGTTCCCCGACCGCTCCTTCGACGTCGTGCTCTGCCAGATGGCACTGATGTTCGTCCCCGACCGGACGGCGGCCCTGCGCGAGATGGCGCGGGTCACCCGACCCGGCGGGACCGTGGCGCTGTGCGTGCCCGCCGCGCTCGCCGACCAGCCGGCCTACGGGCCGTTCGTCGAGGTGGCCGCGCAGCACGCCGGTGCGGAGGCACGGATGCTCCTGGGCACCTACTGGGCCTGCGGCGACCTCGACCGACTGCTCGAGACCGCAGCCGCCGCGGGGCTGGCGGTGGTCGACGCCCGTACCCACCTGGGAACGGCGTCCTTCGACTCGGTGGAGGCCTTCGTCGCCACCGAGGTCGAGGGGTCACCGCTGGCGCAGCGGATCACCCGGGACGTGTACGACCGCATCCGCACGGGCGCGCGGAAGGCGCTCGCTCCCTTCACCGGCCCCGACGGCACCGTCGCCGCCCCCTTCCGCGGCCACCTCCTCGCCGCGCGCCCACGGCAGGGGTGAACCCGGCTCAGACGCCGGGGGTGCGCATCCTGCGGGGGCCGGGGTCGACCCGCCCGGTCGGCGGACCGACCCGGACGACGGCACCGGCCACGACCAGCGACCGGCCGCCGTGCCAGGGGTGGGGCGGGCCGACGAGGACCGGCTCCAGCACCAGCCGCAGCACCTCGGGCAGGTCGTCGGCGAGCCGGGCGACGCGCAGCAGCAGGTCCTCCAGCGCGGCGACGTCGACCGGTTCGGAACCGCGGTAGCCGTTCAGCAGCGGCCACGCCCGGGGCGCCCGCACCAGCTCGGCGGCGTCCAGGTCGGTCAGCGGCAGGGTGCGGTAGGCGCGGTCGCCGAGCAGGTCTGTCGCGACGCCGCCCAGGCCGAAGCTGACGAGCGCGCCGAACGACGGGTCGTCGACGATCTCGACGACGGTGGCCACCCCGGGCGCGGCCATCTCCTGCACGATCACCGGGTCGCCCGACGGGATGGCGGCGAACGCCGCGCGCACCGCGTCGGCGTCGGGGAGGTCCAGGCGCACCCCGCCGAGGTCGGAGCGGTGCCGCAGCCAGGGAGCCGTCGACTTGAGCACCACCGGGTAGCCGACCTCCTCGGCCGCGGCGACCGCGGCCTCGACGTCGGGGACCGTGCGGGTGCCCAGCAGCGGGATGCCGTAGGCGGCCAGCAGCCGGATGAGCTCGTCGTCGGTCAGCGCCCGCCCCTCCCGGGCCGACGCCAGCGCCGACCGGACGACGTCCCGCCCGGCCTGCTCGTCGACCCCCGCCAGCTCGGGCACCTCGCCGACCGGACGGCGCCGCCAGGCGGCGTACCGCGCCACCTTGGCCAGGGCGATCACCGCCCGCTCGGGCGTGGAGAACGACGGCACCGAGCCGCGGGCCGGCGTCCCGTCCTCCCCGATGCGGGCGAGCTCGGCCGGGACGCCCTCGTTGGAGAGGAACGTGGCGACGATCGGCTTCTCCGCCCCGGCGGCCACCTCCCGCAGCGCCCGGCCGAACTCCGCCGAGCCGCGGGACAGCGGCGGGAGGAACACCGCGACCACGGCGTCCACGCCCTCGTCGTCCACCGCCCCCTGCAGGGCGGCCTGGAACTCCGCCGCCGTCCCGCCGGCGCCGACGTCGGTCGGTGCCTCGTGGGCCAGCGCGAGCCCCTGCTCGAGGACCGCGTCGCTGACCAACCAGCCCATCGCGGTGGAGTTGCCGACGACCGCGACCCGGTCGCCGGCCGGCAGCGGCTGGTGGGCCAGCAGCGTGCCGACGTCGAACAGCTGCGCCAGCGTGTCGACCCGGATGACGCCGGCGGAGGCGAACAGTGCGGCCACCGACTCCTCGGGGACGGCGACCGAGGTGCCGGCCAGGCCCTCGGTCGTCCGCACGTGCCGGCCGCTCTTGACCGCGACCACCGGCTTGGTGCGGCCGACGCGGCGGGCCAGCCGGGCGAACTTGCGCGGGTTGCCGAAGCTCTCCAGGTGCAGCAGCACCACCTCGGTGGCGGGGTCGGTGGCCCAGTACTGGAGCAGGTCGTTGCCGCTGACGTCCGCGCGGTTGCCGGCCGACACGAAGCTGGACAGGCCGATGTTGCGGGTGCGCGCCTGCTCCAGCAGCGCCGAGCCCAGGGCGCCGGACTGCGCGAAGAAGCCCACCCGCCCGCGACCGGGGACCCGGGGCGCCAGGCTGGCGTTCAGCCGCACCGCCGGGTCGGTGTTGACGATGCCGAGGCAGTTGGGGCCGACGACCCGCATGCCCGAGGCACGGGCGGCGGCCACCAGCGCGCGCTCGCGGGCCCGTCCCTCCGGGCCGGACTCGCCGAACCCGCCGGTGATCACCACCAGGCCGCGCACCTTCTTGCGCCGGCACGCCTCGACGACGCCCGCCACCTCCTCGGCGGGCACCGCCAGGACGGCGAGGTCGACGTCGTCGGGGACGTCCTCGATGCCCGCGTAGGCCGGCACCCCGCGCACGTGCCGGGTGCCCGGGTTCACCGGGTAGATGGGCCCTTCGAAGCCGTGGTCGAGCAGGTGCCGCAGGACGGCGTGGCCGAGCTTGCCCTCGTCGTTGCTGGCGCCCACCACGGCGACCGACGACGGGGTGAGCAGCCGCGCGATCGACCGCGACTCGCTGCGCTGCTCGCGCTCGTAGGCGACCTGCAGCGCGGTCTCGGTCGGCGCGATCGGGAAGGTGAGGTGGACGACGCCCTCCTCGTAGGACCGGGTCGGGGTGTACCCGGCGTCGAGGAAGACCCGCACCATCCGGTTGTTCTGCGCCAGCACCTCGGCGACGAAGTTCTGGATGCCCCGCTCCCGTGCCGCGGCGGCCAGGTGCTCGAGCAGCACCGAGCCGAGCCCGCGTCCCTGGTGGGCGTCCTCGACGAGGAAGGCGACCTCGGCGTCGTCCGTGCCCGGATAGCGGTCGTAGCGGCCGACGCCGATGATCTGGTCGCCCAGCACCAGCACGAACGCAGCCCGGGCGTCGTGGTCGACGTGGGTGAAGCGGTGCAGGTCCCTGTCCGACAGCCGCTTCATCGGCCCGAAGAACCGGTAGTAGCGGGTCTGGTCGGAGCTGCGGTCCATCAGGCCGACCAGCCCCTCGGCGTCCTCCGGACAGATCGGGCGCAGGTGCACCGTGCCGCCGTCGGCGGCGATGATGTCGGCCTCCCAGTGTGCGGGCGGCTGCGGCGGGGCGTCCTGCGCCGGAGGGGTCTCGGTGCTCTGCTCAGTCACGGGGGTCGTCCGGGTCCAGGCCGAAGTAGGGGAACACGGCGTTGCGGGTGCGGCCGATGGCCCGGTCGACGCGGGACTCGGTGAACGGGTCCCAGTGCGTGAAGCCGGTGTAGCCGCCCTCGGTCATGTGCGTCGGTGGCCGGGCGCGCAGCCCGCGGCGGACGACGTCCTCCCGCCAGGACTCGGGGATCTCGGTCACCGGGTCGAGCCGGGCACCGGCGGCCTCGGCGATGAGGTGCGTCCAGGCTCGTGGCACGCACCGGACCAGCCCGTAGCCGCCGCCGCCGAGCGCGATCCAGCGGCCGTCGCAGATCTCGTGGGCGAGGTCGTGGACCGCGCGGTAGCTGGCCCGCTGCCCGTCGATGGTGAGCGCGAGGTCGGCGAGCGGGTCCTCGTGGTGGGCGTCGCAGCCGCACTGGCTCACCAGGATCTCCGGCTGGAACGCCTTGAGGACGCTGGGCACGACGGCGTGGAAGGCCCGCAGCCAGCCGGAGTCGTCGGTGCCGTTGGGCAGCGCCAGGTTGACCGCGCTGCCCGACGCCTTCTCCGGGTCGCCGGTCTCCTCGGGGAAGCCGGTGCCGGGGAACAGCGTCAGCGGCGTCTGGTGGATGCTCACGGTCAGCACCCGCGGGTCGTCGTAGAAGACGGCCTGCACGCCGTCGCCGTGGTGGACGTCGAGGTCGACGTAGGCGATGCGCTCGTGTCCCTGGTCCAGCAGCCACTGGATGGCGACCGCGGCGTCGTTGAAGACGCAGAAGCCCGACGCGCGGTCGCGCATCGCGTGGTGCAGGCCGCCGGAGATGTTGACCGCGTGCTGCGCCCGGCCGCTGTGCACCTGCTCGGCGGCGAGCACGCTGCCGCCGGTGATCAGGGCGGTGGCGTCGTACATGCCGTCGAAGATCGGGTTGTCCGCCGTGCCGAGGCCGTGGCCGACGTTCGGGTCGGACGGCGCGCGCTTGACCGCGTCCAGGTAGGCGGGGTCGTGCACCCGGGTCAGCAGGTCGACGTCGGCCGGCGTGGGCCGCAGCACCCGCAGCCGGTCGGTGGCCAGCACGCCGAGGCCGTCGGCCAGCCGCATCGTCAGGTCCAGCCGGACCGGGTGCATCGGGTGGTCCCCGCCCATCGTGTAGCCGAGCAGCGCGTCGTCCCAGACGACCGCGACCGAGTCACTCACGCAGACCCTCCTCGACGTCGACGACGATGTCGCGGGCGACGCTACCGTCGGTACCCCCGCGGCGTGCCGCGAACGGTGCCGTCGCGTGAGCGGGTGCACGCGCTCTCCCCCGTACCATCACGGATGACACGGAGGAGACCTGTGAACGACCTCATCGACACCACCGAGATGTACCTCCGGACGATCTTCGAGCTGGAGGAGGAGGGGATCGTCCCCCTCCGAGCCCGGATCGCCGAGCGGCTGCACCAGAGCGGTCCGACGGTGAGCCAGACGGTCGCCCGGATGGAGCGCGACGGTCTGCTGACCGTCGAGGGCGACCGGCACCTGCAGCTGTCCGAGTCCGGGCGGCAGCTGGCCACCGCGGTGATGCGCAAGCACCGGCTCGCGGAGTGCCTGCTGGTCGACGTCATCGGCCTGGACTACGCCGACGTCCACGAAGAGGCGTGCCGCTGGGAGCACGTCATGAGCGAGGCCGTGGAGCGCAAGCTGCTGACCCTCCTCGGCAACCCGACGGTGTCGCCGTTCGGCAATCCGATCCCCGGCCTCGACGCCCTGGGCGGCGAGACCTCCGCGGTGCTGGACTCGCTGACCCTGCTGTCGACCACGGCCACGCCCGAGGGGCGCCGGGTGGAGATCAAGCGGATCAGCGAGCAGCTGCAGGAGGACAGCGAGCTCATGCGCCAGCTGGCCGCTCAGGGCCTGCGGCCGGGCATGACCGCCGTCGCCCAGCTGATGGCCGGTTCGGTCAGTCTCGACGGCGACGTGCTGCCGATGGGCGTCGCCCAGCACGTCTTCGTCAGCGCCCTCGACGAGGAGCTCACCCCGGTCGAGGCTGCTCCCCGCCTCTGAGGCAGGACCCCGTCCTCCCCACCCGTCGCGAGCTCAGGGCGGGCCTCCCGGACAGGGCCGCACCGAGCCTCCGGACGGGCCCGCCCGACGCGGGGCCGACCCTGCAGGGGGGCCACGCTCCCCCGGCTCCTACGGTGGGCCGGGTGAGCGAGCCCTCCGACGCCCCCGCCACCTCCTCCCCCTCCGGTTCTCCCTTCGCCGACCTGGCGGCCTTCGTCGCCCTGCCGCGGGTCGGCGGCCTGGCCCTGTCGGCCGACGGCCGGCGGCTGGCCATCGCGGTGCAGACCCTGGACCGGGAGAAGACCGCGTGGCAGTCGGCCCTCTGGGAGGTCGACCCCGGAGGACGGCGGCCGGCCCGCCGGCTCACCCGCAGCGCGCCGGGCGAGTCCTCGCCGGTGTGGGCGCCCGACGGCTCGCTGCTGTTCACGTCTGCCCGCCCCGACCCGGCAGCCGGCGACGGAGCGGAGGACCCGAAGCCGGCGCTGTGGAGCCTGCCCGCCGACGGCGGTGAGGCGCGGCCGGTGCTGACCCACCCGGGCGGGATCTCGGGTGTCGCCCTCGCCGCGGGCTCCGGCGAGGTGGTCGTCACCGCGTCGGCCATGCCGGGGGCGGGCGACGCCGAGGCCGACGCGGAGCGCCGGAAGCGGCGCAAGGAGGCCGGGGTCACCGCGATCCTGCACGAGGCCTACCCGGTGCGGTACTGGGACAGCGACCTCGGGCCCGCCACCCCGCACCTGTTCTGGGCCGGCGAACTCCCCGCCGAGCCGGACGCGGGCGCCGAGCGCCCGCCGGTCGAGCTGCGCGACCTCACCCCGGACGCCGTCCCGCCGTCCGGCGCCGGCGGCGACCTGGCCCTCTCCCCCGACGGCCGGCTCCTCGTGCGCGTGGAGACCGTGCCCGACGGCCCGGCGGGCCGGCGCGACCGGCTGGTCCTGCTCGAGACCGGGACCGGGCAGGCCCGGGCACTGGTCGACGACCCGCTCGCCGATCTGGGCGCGCCACGCTTCTCGCCGGACGGCAGCGCCGTCGTCTGCGTGCGGGAGTCGATGTCCAGCCACGACGAGCCGCCGGACTACACGCTGCTGCACGTCGACGTCGCCACCGGCGCGGCGCGGGAGCTCACCCCCGGCTTCGACCGCTGGCCGTCCGCGCCGCAGTTCAGCGCCGACGGGACGACGGTGTACTTCCTGGCCGACGACGACGGACGGCACGCCCTGTTCCGGGTGCCGGCGGACGGCGGGGAGCCGGTGCGCATGACCACCGACGGCGCCTACAGCGACCTGCAGGTGGCCCGCGACGGCAGCGCCCTCTACGCGTTGCGCTCGGCCTACGACGAGCCGCCGGCCCCGGTGCGACTCGACCCGGAGGCGACCGGCCAGCACCCCGACCCGCTGCCGAATCCGGGCACCCTCGCCGGGTTGCCCGGCACCCTGCAGGAGGTCGAGACCACCGCCGCCGACGGGACGCCGGTGCACTGCTGGCTGGTGCTGCCCGAGGGCGCGTCGGCGGAACGCCCGGCGCCGCTGGTGCTGTGGGTCCACGGCGGGCCGTTGATGAGCTGGAACTCGTGGTCCTGGCGCTGGTGCCCGTGGGTGCTGGCCGCCCGCGGCTACGCCGTCCTGCTGCCCGACCCGGCGCTGTCGCAGGGGTACGGGCAGGAGTTCGTCCGCCGCGGCTGGGGCGCGTGGGGCGAGACGCCGTACACCGACCTGATGGCGGCGGTCGACGCCGTGGAGCAGCGGCCGGAGCTCGACGAGTCGCGCACCGCCGCGATGGGCGGCTCCTTCGGCGGATACATGGCCAACTGGATCGCCACCCAGACCGACCGGTTCCGGGCGATCGTCACCCACGCCAGCTTGTGGGACATGGACTCCTTCATCGGCACGACCGATGCCGCCTACTTCTGGGAGAAGGAGTGGGGCGACCCGCTGCGCCAGCCCAAGCGCTACGAGCAGAACTCGCCGCACCGCTACGCCGACGCCATCCGCACCCCGGTGCTCGTGATCCACGGCGACCGCGACTACCGGGTGCCGATCGGCGAGGCGCTGCGGCTGTGGTACGACCTGCAGAAGCGCGGCGTCCCCTCCCGGTTCCTCTACTTCCCGAACGAGAACCACTGGGTGCTCACACCCGGCAACGCGCAGGTCTGGTACGAGACGGTGCTGTCCTTCCTGGCCGAGCAGGTCCACGGCCAGGACTGGCAGCGGCCCGAGCTCCTCTGAGGCGCACTCATCCCGCGGCCCACACCTCGTCGGGGTCGGCGGTCACGGTGACGAGCATGGCCCGCAGCTCGGCCGGGGGCAGGCAGGCAGCGAGCCCGTCGGCCAGCAGCCTCGCCAGCGTGTAGGTGGGGCGGCTGTCGAGCGCCCGCTGCAGCGCGACGTTCGCCATCGCGCCGTCCCCGCGCAGCCACGCGCTGACCGCCAGCAGGGTGGCCGGGGCGGCGTCCATGGGGGCCGGGGCACGGCGGGTGCACTCGGTCCACAGCAGCTCGGCCGCCGCGGCGTCGTCCCCCAGCGCCAGGGTGAGCGCCCGGTCGCGCACCCGGACGTCGGCCAGCGCCCACAGCACACCGGCCACCTCGCGGTCGGGGAGCCGGCCGACCGCGCGCGGCCGGCAGTGCCGCACGGCCCGCAGCACCGCGTCCCACGAGCGGCGGGCCTCCGCGTCCGGGTCCTCGCGCGCCGGCCGGGCACGGTGGTCCACCAGTCGCCAGGTGACCTCCTCCATCGCGGCCCGGGCCGGGCCGTCGAGCGGCGCGATCCGCGCCTCCAGGACCGCGCGGTCACGGGCGACCACCTGCCCGGCAGCCGCCGAGGCGGCCGCCAGCACGGACACCTCACGCGGCAGCGGCTCGCCGGCCCCGGGGGCACAGCAGGCCTCGGTGCAGTCGTAGGACCACCACCGGCCACCGCGCACGAGCAGGGTGTCCCGCACCGGGATGTCCAGCGCGGCCAGCGCGACGACGGCGTCGTGCACGACGTCGCGGTGCGGCAGGCCCGGGACGTCGTCCCCACCGGGCAGCGACCCGCGGTCGTCGGGCGCCTCGGACACGACCGCGACGACGACACCGGCCGGGTCGTCGGTGGCGACGCTGCGCGTCAGCGCCGTGGCGACCGCGGCGGAGGCGGCCCGGGCCGGCAGGTCGGCGCGCACCGTGAGGCCCACCCGGTTCCCGGTCGGCCCGCCGAGGGCGACCAGGACGACCGACTCGTGCGGGTGGAACCCGACCAGGTACGGCAGCGCGGCCGCGATCTCGGCGGAGTCGGTGAGGGACACCAGGGGGCGGGTGAGGTCGTCCATGCCGGCGACCTTCGCCGCCGCACCCACCCGGACGAGCCGCGCGGGGACATCTGTGGACCGGCCGGACGACTGTGGACGCCCGGCCGTCGGCCCCCCGCAGAGGCCCGCCGCGGGCCTGCTGACGTGCGAGAACGGCCACCCTCCCAGGGCCCCGCCGGCCCCGTCCCGGGTCCCGCCCCGAGCCTGCGAGGGGTGAGCAGGACGGGGTCCTTCTACGAGGCGTGGGGGCAGGGTGGTCCCTGCTCAGTCCAGGGCCTCGGCCTGCACGTCGTACGCCTGCTCGAGCAGCGCGGTGAACGCCGCGCGGTCGGGCTCGGCGCCCGCGCGGTCGCCGGTGGCCAGTGCGACCACCCGGTCGCCGTCCCGCACCAGCCCGACCAGCCCGGAGGCCTCCCGCTGGGCGCCGCCGGGCTCCGTGGCCACGACCTCCACCGACACCGCCACCGCGGCGTCGCCCAGGTCGGGCACGTCGAACGTCGCCAGGTCGACGGTGGCGCTGCCGTGCTCGGGCGAGCTGACCGTCAGCTGCGGGCACTGGCCGACCAGCTCGTGCACCCGGCCGACGAGCTCGGCGGCGGGTCCGGCCACGGCCAGCAGTTCGGCGGTGTACGTCGTCCCCTGGACGGCGACCTGCGCGGCGAGGTCCTCGGCGGCCGGCGGCTGGTGCACCGGCAGCGCCTGCAGGACCGCCGTGCACGACCCGGGCGTGACCTCGACGCCGGCCGGCGAGCCCATCCCGGCCGGCGCGCCCTCGGACAGCTGCTGCCCCGACACCGGGAGGACCCGCGCGCCGGGACCGAACGCCTCGGCGGGCAGCAGGCCGGCGGCGAGGTCCGCAGCAGCGGAGGTCGCCGCGGCCGCCTCGGCGGACGGGGACGGCGCGCCGGTGGCCGCGGCCTCCTGGACCCCGGTGTCGGACGCGCAGCCGGTCACGACCGCACCGGCGACGAGGCCCGTGGCGAGCCAGGAGGTGCGGCGGATGCGGCGGCCCTCCTGCCGGGTCCCGCCGCGAGCTGGCGAGTGGCGGGGGGCAGGAGGGTCCTCTTTCACACCGCGACGGTAACCCCGCCGGCCAGGTGGGGTGATGGAACGGCCCTCCTGCCGGGTCCCGCCGCGAGCTCGCGAGTGGCGGGGAGCAGGAGGGTCCTTCTTCAGACCTCGTACTGGACCGCGCTGCGCGCGGCGAGGATCGGCTTGACGTGGTCGGCGATCACCTGCAGGTGCACCGGGTGGTCGGCGTAGCGCCGCCAGGCCTCGACGTCGGGGAAGTCGGCGACCAGCGCGGTGTGCGCGTTGCCCTCGCGCAGCCCGGCGTCGGGGCCGACGGCGAAGGAGGTCATCCCGCCGACCTCCTCGGGCAGCCGGCGCAGCGCGGCCAGGGTCTGCTCCCGGCGCTCCTCGTCGGCGTCGTCGGACCAGGTGAACAGGACGACGTGGCGCAGCACGGAGGCGATCCTGTCAGGCGCTGCGGGGACGCGCAGACCGGGCACCGGCGAACCGGTGGGGAACGAGGGCTGGCTAGAGTCGCCGCCCATGGGACGGCCGCTGCGCATCGCACTGTTGTCCTACCGCAGCAAGCCGCACAGCGGTGGACAGGGCGTCTACGTCCGGGCGCTCTCCCGCGAGCTCACCGCCCTCGGTCACGGGGTCACCGTGGTCAGCGGCCAGCCGTACCCGGAACTCGACGACGGCGTGCCGCTCACCCGCGTGCCGAGCCTGGACCTGTACCGGGAGCCCGACCCGTTCCGCACGCCGTGGCCGTCGGAGTTCCGCGACCGGATCGACGTCCTCGAGTACGCCACGATGTGCACGGCCGGCTTCCCCGAGCCGCTGACCTTCAGCCTGCGGGCGGCCCGGCTGCTGCTCCCCCAGGCCCCCCTCTTCGACCTCGTGCACGACAACCAGAGCCTGGGCTCGGGACTGCTGCAGCTGATCCGCGCCGGCGTGCCGACCGTGGCCACCGTGCACCACCCGGTCGCCATCGACCGCGACCTGGAGCTCGCCGCCGCACCCTCGCTGCGCCGCCGGCTGACGCTGCGCCGCTGGTACGGCTTCACCCGCATGCAGGCCCGGGTGGCCCCGCAGCTGGACGGCGTCACCACCGTCTCGGAGAACTCCCGCCGCGACATCGAGACCCACCTCGGAGTCCCGGCGGATGCCATCCGGGTGGTCCCGGTGGGCATCGACCCCGAGGTCTTCACCCCGCCGCCGGCCGACCGCCCTCGCGACCCCGACTCGATCGTGGTCACCACCAGCGCCGACGTCCCGCTCAAGGGGCTGGTGCACCTGCTCGAGGCGGTCGCGAAGCTGCGCACCGAGCGGCTGGTGCGGCTGACCGTCGTCGGCACCGCGCGCCCGGGCGGCCCGGCGGAGGCCGCTCTCGACCGGCTGGCGCTGCGCGACGCCGTCCGCTTCACCGGCCCGCTCCCCGAGGCAGAGCTGGTGCGACTGCTGCAGGGTGCCGCCGTCGTCGCCATCCCCTCGCTGTACGAGGGCTTCTCGCTGCCGGCGATCGAGGCGATGGCCTGCGGCACCGCGCTGGTCACCACCGACGCCGGGGCGCTGCCGGAGGTCGTGGGCAGCAAGGCCGGCCTGCGGGTGCGCGCCGGGGACGTCGGCGAGCTGACCGCGGCGCTGCAGCTGGTCCTGGACTCGCCGTCCTTCGCCGACCAGCTGGGCCGGGCCGGCCGGCGCCGGGTGCTGGCCTCCTACACCTGGCGGTCGACCGCCGAGCGGACGGTCGAGTGGTACCGCGAGGTGCTGGAGCGGAAGGGGCGCCGGTGAGGACGACGAGCCCGCGACGCGGCCGGGAGCGCTCCCGTTGCTGACCGTGGACTACGACCGGCTGGACCTGCGGCCGGGGATGACCGTGCTGGACCTGGGCTGCGGCGAGGGCCGGCACGCGTTCGAGGCCTACCGCCGCGGCGCCCGGGTGGTCGCCGTCGACCGGGGTGCGTCCGAGGTGGAGACGACGAAGCGCTGGCTGGGCGCGATCGCCGAGGCCGGCGAGGCCCCGGCAGGTGCGGCGTACGAGGTGGTGCGCGGCGACCTGCTGGCGCTGCCCTTCCCCGACGCGAGCGCCGACCGGGTCATCGCGTCGGAGGTGCTCGAGCACATCCCCGACGACGCCACCGCGATGGCCGAGATCGTCCGCGTGCTCAAACCCGGCGGCACGGTGGCGGTGACCGTGCCCCGGTACGGGCCGGAGCGGGTCTGCTGGGCGCTGTCGGACGCCTACCACGCCAACGAGGGCGGCCACGTCCGGATCTACCGCGGCGACGTGCTGCGCACGCGGCTGTCCGCCGCCGGCCTGGTCCCCGGCGCACAGCACCACGCGCACGCGCTGCACGCACCGTTCTGGTGGCTCAAGTGCGCCGTCGGCGTCGACCGGGACCCGGCCGCCGTCCGCGCCTACCACCGGCTGCTGGTGTGGGACCTGACGCAGCGGCCGTTGCTGACCCGCGCCGCCGAGCGGCTGCTGGACCCGGTGATCGGCAAGAGCCTGGTCGTCTACGCGGAGAAGCCGGCGGCAACGGCTCCGGCCGGCGAGATCGAGCTGGAGCGGACCGCTGTCTGAGCTGCTCCCCGAGCTGCCCGGTGTGCTGAGCGGGGAGCAGGTGCGCGCCACCGTGGCGGCGGTCGCCGCCGAGCAGGCGTCCGACGGCGCGCTGCCCTGGTTCCGCGGCGGCCGGCTGGACCCCTGGGACATGGTCGAGGCCGCGATGGCCCTCGACGTCGGCGGCGAGCACGACCGGGCGCGGGCGGCCTACCGGTGGCTGGCCCGCCGGCAGCGGCCGGACGGGTCCTGGGCCGCGGAATACCGGGACGGCGCGGAGGTCTCCCCCGCCGCGGAGAGCAACCACGCCGGCTACCTGGCGGTGGGGGTCTGGCACAGCTGGCTGCTCACCGGCGACCAGGAGCTGGTCGCCGGGGCGTGGCCAGCCGTGCGCCGCGGCCTGGACCTGGTCACCCGCATGCAGCTCCCCGGTGGCGCGGTCGGCTGGGCGCTGCGCCCTGACGGCACCGCCGACGACACCGCGCTGCTCACCGGCAACGCCAGCCTGTTCCAGGCGCTGCGCTGCGGCGTCGCCCTGGCCGCCCTGGCCGGCGAGCCGCAGCCGGACTGGGAGCTCGCCGCCGCCGACCTCGGCGACGCGCTGCGCACCCGGCCCGAGGCGTTCGCTGACCGGTCCCGCTACTCGATGGACTGGTACTACCCGGTGCTCGGCGGCGCGGTCACCGGTGCCGCGGCCGACGCCCGGCTGGCCGCCGGCTGGAACCGCTTCGTCGTCCCCGGGCTGGGCGCACGCTGCGTGGCCGACCGGCCCTGGGTCACCGGCGCGGAGACCTGCGAGCTGGCGCTCGCGCTGGCCGCCGCCGGACGGCCGGACGCCGCGCTGGAGCAGGTGGCCGCCATGCAGCACCTGCGGGCGGACGACGGGTCGTACTGGACCGGCTACGTCTACCCCGACGACGCCCGCTGGCCGGTCGAGCGGACGACGTGGACCGCGGCCGCCGTCGTCCTCGCCGCCGACGCGCTCTCCGGCGCCACCGCAGCCTCCGGGGCGTTCACCGACCCGGGTGCGCTGCCGGCAGCCGGGACGGAGGCACCACGGGAGTCCGCCGGTTGGCTGCCCGGCGGCGCGGGCAGGGGGAGGCCGTGAGCAGCTCCGCCCGCCCCGGCGACGTCGCCGTCGTCGTCATGAGCCAGAACCGCCGCGAGGACCTCCTGCGCACGCTGCCCCGCCACGAGGCGCCGGTCGTGCTGGTCGACAACGCCTCCACCGACGGCACCGTCGAGGCGGTGCGAGCGGCCCTGCCGGAGGTGACCGTCGTCCCGCTGGAGCGCAACGTCGGCAGCTACGCGCGCAGCCTCGGCGTGGAGCGCGCCGGCACGGAGTTCGTGGCCTTCGCCGACGACGACTCGTGGTGGGCGCCCGGCGACCTCGCGCGCGCCGTGGGGGTCATGCGCGCGCACCCCCGGCTGGCGGTGCTCAACGCGCGGATCCTGGTCGGCCCCGAGGAGCGGCTCGACTCCTTCTGCACCGAGCTGGCGCGCAGCCCGCTGGGCACGCCCGACGACCTGCCCGGCCCGGCGCTGCTGGGGTTCATCGCCTGCGGCGCGATGGTGCGCACCGAGGCGTTCCTCGCCGTCGGCGGGTTCGACCCCGTCGTCCGCTTCCCCGGCGAGGAGGAGCGGCTGTCGCTGGACCTGGCCGCGGCCGGCTGGGGCATCGCCTACGTCGACGCGGTGACCGTGCACCACCACCCGTCGACCAAGCGGCACGCGCCCGAGCGGCGGCGGACGGCGATCTGGCGCAGCCGGCTGCTCACCGCGGTGATGCGCCGCCCGTGGCCGGAGGTGGCCGGCCTGGTGCTGCAGGCGCTGCGCAGCGGAGCGCCCGAGCGCCGCGGGCTGCTGCGGGCGCTGCGCGAGGTGCCGGCCGCGCTGCGCCGCCGATGGGTGGTCCCGGAGCACGTCCGCGCCGACCTCCGTGTGCTGGCGGAGGCGGCGTGACAGAGGACCCCCCTGCCCCTCACCGCCGCGGCCCCGTGCCAGGTCCCGCCCCGAGCCTGCGAGGGGTGGGGAGGACGGGATCCTTCCACCTGCGGGAGGGCCGGCATGACCCGCGGGTGTCGGTCGTCGTCATCACCCACCAGCGCCGCGACGAGGTGCTGCTGGCCCTCTCGCGGCTGGTCGCGCTGCCCGAGCAGCCGCACGTCGTCGTCGTCGACAACGGCTCGACCGACGGGACGGCGGCGGCGATCACCGAGCGGTTCCCGCAGGTGGAGCTGGTCGCCAGCCCGGAGAACCTCGGCGCGATCGGCCGCAACGTGGGCGTGGCCCGGGTCGACACCCCCTACGTCGCCTTCTGCGACGACGACACCTGGTGGGACCCGGGGTCGCTGCGCACCGCGGCCGACGTCCTCGACGCGCACCCCCGCCTGGCGGTGGTGACCGCGCGCATCCTCGTGGAGCCGGGCGGCCGTGAGGACCCGATCGTGCCCGAGCTGCGCGACTCCCCCGTCCGCGGCGCCGACTGGTTGCCCGGGCCGGCGCTGGGCTCCTTCCTCGCCGGCGCCTCGGTGCTGCGCCGGGCGGCGTTCACCGAGGTGGGCGGCTTCGACGAGCGGCTGTGGCTGGGCGGCGAGGAGGAGCTGATGGCCGGCGACCTGGCCGCCGCCGGGTGGGAGCTGTGCTACCTGCCCGCGCTGACGGTGCACCACCAGGCGTCCACGGCGCGCGACTCCCACCGCCGGCGCCGCGACGGCATCCGCAACACCCTCTGGACGACGTGGCTGCGCCGCCCCGCCCGCCCGGCGCTGCGCCGCACCGCGCACCTGCTGCGCACCCTCCCCCGCGACCGGGTGACCGCCCAGGGCCTGTGGGCCGCGGCCTGCGGGCTGCCGTGGGTGCTGCGCGAGCGGCGGGTGCTGCCCGCGCACGCGGAGGCCCGTTTCGCGGCGCTCGAGCACGTCCAGCGTGCCTCCACCGCCCGCCGCTACGTCAGCTGAGCGGACCCACCCTCCGTCGAGATCCCGGGATCTCGTACGCGGACCCGCCTTTCGGCGTACGCGATCGCGCGATCTCGACGGGGAGGAGCGGGCCTTCAGGTCGCGCAGGAGATGCAGGTGCGCGCGGCGGGGCGGGCGGCCAGCCGCTCGGCCGCGATCGGCCGGCCGCAGGTCTCGCAGACGCCGTAGCCGCCCTCGGCCCGGCGGGCCAGCGCGGCGTCGACGTCGGCCAACCGGCGGTGCGCCGCGGCCAGCAGCGCGGCGACCTGCTGCCGCTCGAAGGCGATCGTCGCGCCCTCGGGGTCGTGCTCGTCGTCGGCGTTGGACTGCCTCGACGCGTCGACGACCTGATCGAACTCGCGCGTGAGCGCGGCGATCTGGGCGAGCACGGCGGCCCGCTCGGCCTCCAGGGCGTCCTCAGCGCTCACGGCGCAGCAGCCGCAGCGAGCCGGTGCCCGGCAGCTCGGTGAACGCCCCGGACGCCAGCACCCGCCGGTAGACGCCGTAGGGCGCCTGCCCGCCGTCGGCCGGGTCGGGGAAGACGTCGTGGATGGCCAGCGTGCCACCGACGGCCAGCTTGGTCACCCAGGCGTCCTGGTCGCGGCGGGCGGACTCCTCGGTGTGGCTGCCGTCGAGGAACAGCAGCGCCAGCGGGGTCGTCCACAGCGGGGCGAGTGCCTCCGAGCGCGCGACGACGGCGATCACGACGTCCTCGGCGCCGGCGTCGGCGATGGTGCGACGCAGGCGCGGCAGCGTGTCGATCAGCCCGACGGCCGGGTCGACCAGCGAGGGGTCGTGGTACTCCCAGCCGGGCTGGTGCTCCTCGGACCCGCGGTGGTGGTCGACGGTGACGACCTGCCGGCCGGTCTCGCGCGCCGCCGCGGCCAGGTACAGCGCCGACCTGCCCATCCAGCTGCCCACCTCCAGCAGCGGCCCGGGGACGGCGACCGAGCGGGCCGCCTCGTACAGCGCCGTCCCCTCCTCGTCGGGCATGAAGCCGGGGGCGGCGCGGGCGGCGGCGAGCAGTTGAAGGACCCCGTCCCGTTCGGCCCCCTGCAGGGGCCCGCCGCGAGCGTGCGAGCGGTGGGGGGCAGGGGGTCCTTCCTGGGGCCGATCCTCGCTCACCGGGCGAACCGGGCCCGCAGGGCGGTCATCCGCTGCTCGGTGGCCGCGCCGGCCGCGGTGCCGGCGGCCTTGGCGAAGAACGCGCCGGCCGCCGTCGTCACCGGGACGGCGAGCACCAGCGCGATCGAGCCGACCAGCGTGCGGATCACCTCCTCCGCCAGGTTGGACGTGGTCAGCACGACGTCCCACGGCTGGGCGTAGACCTCGAAGAGCATCAGCAGCGGCAGCGAGGCGCCGGCGTAGGCGAAGACGATCGTGTAGACCGTCGAGGCGATGTGGTCGCGGCCGACGACCATCCCGCGGCGGTAGAGCTCCCGCCAGGTCATCCCCGGGTCCACCTCGTGCAGCTGCCAGATCGCCGAGGCCTGGGTGATCGTCACGTCGTTGAGCACGCCGAGCCCCGCGACGACGACGCCGGCGAGCACCAGGCCGGAGAAGTCCAGCGCCGGGTCGAAGGTCTGCAGCTGCGTGGTCTCCTCGCTGGTCAGACCGGTCAGCCGCGCCGTGGCCACCGACACCGCGCCGAGGACGGCGACCAGCGCCAGACCGAAGAGGGTGCCCACCAGCGCCGTCGTCGTCCGCGCGGAGAAGCCGTGCGCCAGGTAGAGGACGACGAACATGATGGCCGCCGAGCCGACCAGGCTGATCAGCGTCGGCGAGGAGTCGCCGAGCAGGCCGGGCAGCAGGAACTGCAGCATCACGAAGAAGGCGAACGCCAGCCCGAACAGCGCCGCCAGTCCGCGCAGCCGGGCCACGGCCACGGTCACGACGGCGAACAGGACGGTCAGCGCGATCATCGGGAAGTCGCGGTCGTAGTCGTAGAACCCGTACCCGGCACCGCCCTCCGCGGCGGCGTCCCGGGTGAGCACCAGGACGTCGCCCTCGGAGATGCCCGCGGCGTAGATCTCGGCCGGCAGCGTCAGTTGCTGGAACTCCCCCGCGCCGTCCCCGTCGAGCACCTCCACGACGACGGTGGCGCAGGTCAGCTGCTGCGCGACCTGGCCCTCGCCGCCGGGCACCGAGCAGTCGAACGGCTCGACAGCGGACACCCGTCCCTCGGGGTAGGTGGTGCCCGGCGGGAGGAACAGCTCGGCCGCCTGCTCGGCACGGGTCGGCTCGTCGCCGGGCCAGAGCACCACCAGCCCGACGATCGTGGCCAGGCCCACCGGCACGAGCAGCAGGAGCATGAGCCAGACCGCGCGCCGTCGCCGGGTGAGGACCTCCGGGGTCGGCGGCGGCGCGTCCGGGTCGGGACCGTGGCTGTGGGGGTGGCTCGGCGGCACCTGGCCAGGCTAGGAGTTCTCCCGCGGCGCGCCCGTCGCGACACCGGTGCTCAGCCGGGACCGCCCTCCCGATCGACGCGGTCGTCCTCCACCGCCTGGTGCTCCTCGACCGGGAAGCGCAGCCACAGGCCGGACAGCTGCAGCGGCCGGATCAACGCCACCGGCGGCGCCACCAGCACGACGTCCACACCCCGCGGCCGGCCGAGCTTCTGGAGCTGCACCAGCACGGCCATGCCGGCGGAGTTCAGGTAGGTGGCCGCGCGGAGGTCCAGGCGCACCCGCCGCAGGTCCGGTCGACCGAGCATGAGGTCGGTCATCGTCCGGACCAGGGGCCGCCGGGCCCCCTCGGTCAGCTCGCCGCCCAGGGTCAGCGTCGCCACGTCGCCGTCCAGGTCGGTGGTCACCTCCGGTTCCGCGTCGCCGTTCCGCTGCCGCTCCGGTTCCCCCTGTGCCGGGGAGGCGCTGGTGTCGTCCACGGTCGTCTCCTGCCCCGGGGGACCGCAGATCACGCGTGGGCAGCCGCGTCCCGCCCGGCCGGCCGTCGGTGGTCCTGGCGGAGGTCCCCGGCCGACGACCGGCCGCGCCGACCGCCCCCGCGGACGCGGGAACAACTTTTTCGATGCATGTTTACTCCAGTGCGCGCACGAGGTAATCTCTAGCTGCCACTAGAGGTTCACCTCGGGCAGCGACCACACCAGCACGCGCGACACAGGAGGTTGACACAGCCATGGCCATGCTGACCGCCTACGACCCGTTCGCCGCCACGAACGCCGCCTTCCGGGCGCTCGACCAGCTGGCCGGCCGGTCCGGCGGGCTGACCGCCCGTCCGCTGTCGGGCATGCCGATGGACGCCTACCGCGTCGGCGACAACTTCGTCGCCCACTTCGACCTGCCCGGCGTCGACCCCGGCTCCATCGACCTGCAGGTCGAGGGCACCACGCTCACCGTCACCGCGGAGCGCTCGGTGCCGCAGATCGAGAACGCCGAGTGGGCGATCGCCGAGCGGCCCTACGGCAGCTACACCCGGCAGCTCGTCCTCGGCCGGAGCCTGGACACCGACCGGCTCGAGGCGCACTACCACGACGGCGTGCTGACCGTGAGCATCCCGGTCGCCGAGAAGGCACGGGCCCGCAAGATCACGGTCACCCGGGCCGACACGCCGACCGCCGTCGAGGGGCGCACCATCGAGGGCGAGTCGTCCGAGCACAGGTCCGTCGAGAGCTGATCGGCGGCAACTCCCCGAGGGCCGGGTCCATGCGGACCCGGCCCTCGCGCCATCCGTGACCCGGAGGACCGCCATGACCGCATCCGGCTCCCGGGACGGCGACCCGGCGGGAGGGCGGGTCGAGCGCATGGACGACCCGGACTTCCCCGTCCTGACCATGAGCCAGGCCGCCGCGCTGCTCGGCGTGCAAGCGGCCTTCCTGCGCAGCCTCGACACCGCCGGCGTCCTCCAGC
This sequence comes from Geodermatophilus obscurus, assembly GCF_900143215.1. Lineage (GTDB taxonomy): Bacteria > Actinomycetota > Actinomycetes > Mycobacteriales > Geodermatophilaceae > Geodermatophilus > Geodermatophilus obscurus_A. The sequence goes on from NZ_FRDM01000022.1 coordinate 36,371, forward strand.
CGCACCGTTCCCCCGGCGGGCACCGCCGCTACTCCCGCCACCAGCTCACCCTGGCCGCCCGGCTGCGCGGCCTGCTGGACGAGGGCCACACGCTGGCATCGGCCGAGGTGATCCTCGGCCTGCAGGACGAACTGGCCGACGCCCGGGCCGACAGCGAGCGACTGCAGGCCACGGTGGACCGGCTGCGGGACCTGGGCGCCCGCGAGTGACGGACGCCGCACCCCACTGCATGCCCTAGGGGGGTATGGTTCTTCTCGAGCGCCCACCGCGACGCGTCGGGAGGACACCCGTTGGAGAGCACCGGAACCGGCCAGCACGGCTACATCAACCGCAAGGACGACTACCTCAAGCGGCTGCGCCGCATCGAGGGGCAGGCCCGCGGGCTGCAGCGGATGGTCGAGGACGAGCAGTACTGCATCGACATCCTCACCCAGGTCTCGGCCATGACGAAGGCGCTGCAGTCGGTCGCCCTCGGCCTGGTCGAGGAGCACCTGTCGCACTGCGTCGTCCAGGCGGCGCAGGCCGGCGGTCGCGAGGCCGACGAGAAGGTCCGCGAGGCATCCGAGGCGATCGCCCGCCTCGTCCGGTCCTGACCCACCCACCCCGAGAGGAACCCGATCGTGAGCACCGCGAGCTACACCGTCGTCGGCATGACCTGCGGCCACTGCGTCGACGCCGTGGCCGAGGAGGTCAGCGCCGTCCCGGGCGTCACCGCCGTCGACGTCGACCTGGCCAGCGGCGGCCTGACCGTCACCAGCACCGAGCCCGTCGAGGACGGCGCCGTCCGCGCCGCGGTCGAGGAGGCCGGCTACTCGGTCGCCGCCGGCTGAGCCGGCGTACAGGAGAGGACCCGTCATGCAGACGCCGGCCCGGCTCGCCGTGGTCGCCGGAGGCCTGGGTGCCGTCTTCGCCGCCGCGGTCGGCGTCGGCGCGGCGGTCGGACCGATCGGCGCCCCCGAGGCACACCCGCCCGCAGCCGCGCCGGCGAGCGCGCACGAGGCCCCGGCGGGCACCGGGTACGTCCTCGACGTCCTCGAGGAGCGGCCCGCCGCGGGGACGGCGGCGGTGGAGTTCCGCGTCCTGGGCCCCGACGGCGCCCCGGTGACGGAGTACACCGAGGACCACGGCGAGGACCTGCACTTGGTCGCCGTCCGCAGCGACCTGACCGGATACCAGCACGTGCACCCCGACCGCGGGGACGACGGCACGTGGCGGGCGCCGCTGACCCTCACCCCGGGCAGCTGGCGGCTGGTCGCCGACACGACCCCGGCGGCCTCCGGGACGGACCTCGCACTGACCGGCGACCTGCAGGTGGCCGGCAGCTTCGACCCCCAGCCGCTGCCCGGGCCGTCCGCGGTCGCCGAGGTCGACGGCTACACCGTCGTGCTGACCGGCGACCTGACCCCCGGCGCGGAGTCGGAGTTGACCTTCGGCGTCAGCCGGGACGGCGTCCAGGTGACCGATCTGCAGCCGTACCTGGGCGCGTACGGGCACCTGGTCGCGCTGCGCGACGGCGACCTGGAGTACCTGCACGTGCACCCCGTCGTGGACGACGCCGTCGCCCCCGCCCCCGGGCCGCACGTGGAGTTCGCCGCGACCGCGCCGTCCACCGGCACGTACCGGCTGTTCCTCGACTTCCGGCACGGCGACGCCGTGCACACCGCCGCGTTCACCGTCCCCACTCACGGGAGCGCGGCACCCGACGAGCCGGCCGGCCACGGGCACGGCGGCTGAGGAGGCCCACGATGAGCACCCCGGACGTCCGGACCGGCGAGGTCGAGCTGGTGATCGGCGGCATGACCTGCGCGTCCTGCGCCGCCCGCGTCGAGAAGAAGCTCAACCGGATGGACGGCGTGACCGCCACGGTCAACTACGCCACCGAGAAGGCGCGGGTCAGCTTCGCCGGGGACGTGACGCCCGACGACCTGATCGCCACCGTCGAGAAGACCGGGTACTCCGCCGCGCTACCGGAGCCACCCGCGCCGGACGCCGAGCCGGTGGACGACGACCCGACGCGCCCCTTGAGGCAGCGGTTGGTGGTGTCCACCCTGCTCACCGTGCCCGTGGTCGCGATGGCGATGGTCCCGTCGCTGCAGTTCCAGTACTGGCAGTGGCTCTCGCTGACCCTGGCCGCCCCGGTCGTCGTGTGGGGCGGGCTGCCCTTCCACCGCGCCGCGTGGACCAACCTGCGGCACGGCGCGGCCACCATGGACACCCTGGTCTCGCTCGGCACCGGCGCGGCGTTCCTCTGGTCGCTGTACGCGCTGTTCCTGGGGGCGGCCGGCGAGCCGGGCATGACGCACCCGTTCGAGCTCACCATCGCCCGCACCGACGGCAGCGCCAACATCTACCTCGAGGCCGCGGCGGGCGTGACCACGTTCCTGCTGGCCGGGCGGTACGTCGAGGCCCGCTCCAAGCGGCGGGCCGGGGCGGCGCTCCGGGCGCTGCTGGAGCTCGGCGCCAAGGAGGTCACGGTGCTGCGCGGCGGCACCGAGACCCGGGTGCCGGTCGACCGGCTCGCGGTCGGCGAGGAGTTCGTCGTCCGGCCCGGGGAGAAGATCGCCGCGGACGGCGTGGTGACCGAGGGCGCGTCGGCCGTCGACGCCTCCATGCTCACCGGCGAGTCCGTGCCGGTGGAGGTCGGCCCCGGCGACGCGGTCGTCGGCGCCACCGTCAACGCCGGCGGCCGGCTGGTCGTGCGGGCCACGCGGGTGGGCGCGGAGACGCAGCTGGCGCAGATGGCGCGGCTGGTCGAGGAGGCGCAGAACGGCAAGGCCGAGGTGCAGCGCCTGGCCGACCGGGTCTCCGGCGTCTTCGTGCCGGTCGTGCTCGCGCTCGCCGTCGCGACGCTCGGCTTCTGGATCGGCGCGTCGGCCGGCCTGCCCGCGGCGTTCACCGCGGCGGTCGCGGTGCTGATCATCGCCTGCCCGTGCGCGCTGGGGCTGGCCACGCCGACCGCGCTCATGGTCGGCACCGGCCGGGGCGCCCAGCTCGGCATCCTCATCAAGGGCCCCGAGGTGCTGGAGTCCACCCGCGCCGTCGACACCGTGGTGCTGGACAAGACCGGCACGGTCACCACCGGCCGCATGACCCTGCAGGACGTCGTCCCCGTGACCGGGGAGGACGCCGACCACCTGCTCGCCCTGGCCGGCGCGCTGGAGCACGGCTCCGAGCACCCGATCGCCCGGGCCGTCGCCGAGGCGGCCGCCGAGCGCACCGGCCCGCTGCGGCCGGTCGCGGGCTTCGCCAACGAGGCCGGCCTGGGTGTGCGCGGCGTCGTCGACGGGACGGCGGTGCTCGTCGGCCGGGCCGGGCTGCTGGCGCGCGAGGGCGTGCCGGTGCCGGCCGAGCTCGAGCGCGCGCAGGCCGCCGCCGAGGCGGACGGCCGGACCGCCGTGCTCGTCGCCGCGGACGGCGTCGCCCGCGGGGTGCTCGCCGTCGCCGACGCGGTCAAGGAGACCTCGGCCGAGGCGGTCCGCCAGCTGCGCGACCTCGGCCTGCACCCGGTGCTGCTCACCGGCGACAACGCCACCGTGGCCCGCGCGGTCGCCGCCGAGGTCGGCATCGACGAGGTGGTCGCCGAGGTGCTGCCGCAGGACAAGGTCGAGGCCGTCCGACGGCTGCAGGCCGAGGGCCGGGTCGTCGCGATGGTCGGCGACGGGGTCAACGACGCCGCGGCACTGGCGCAGGCCGACCTGGGGCTCGCGATGGGCACCGGCACCGACGTGGCGATCCAGGCCTCCGACCTCACCCTGGTGCGCGGCGACCTGCGGGCCGCGGCCGACGCCATCCGGCTGGCCCGCCGGACCCTCGCCGTCATCAAGGGCAACCTGTTCTGGGCCTTCGCCTACAACGTCGCGGCCATCCCGCTGGCCATGGCCGGGCTGCTCAACCCGATGATCGCCGGCGCCGCGATGGCGTTCAGCTCGGTGTTCGTGGTGACCAACAGCCTGCGGCTGCGCCGGTTCGCGCCGCTGCCGGGCAACGGCGGCGCGACCACCGCCGTCCCCTCGGGCCGCCGCGCCGCCGTCCCGGCCGCCTGACCGGATCCCCCCTCCCCCGCGGGGGTCGGGTTCTGCCCACACTGGTGGGCAGAACCCGACCCCTCGACCCGACCACCTCGGAGGAGCGGAGGCACGCGTGATCGTGGACGACCGGCGCCGCCGGCTCACCCGACTGCTCAGCGGTGCCGGAGCCGCTGCGGGGCTCACCCTGCTCGCCGCGCCGGGGCGGGTCGTCGACGCCCTGTGCCCCGAGCTGCCCGGGTCCCGGCGCTGGGCGGTGCCGCTGCTGGGCGCCCGGCTGGTCGTCCAGCACGCCACCGTCCTGGCCGTGCCGACGCCGCGTGTGGTCCGCGGCGGCTCGGTGGTGGACCTGCTGCACGCGGCGAGCATGGTGCCGCTGGCGCGCTCGGCGCCACACCGGAGGGCGGCGGTCATCAGCGGAGCGGTCGCGGCGGGGTACGCGCTCCTGGCGCCGGCCGTCGCGCCACGGCCGGAGCGCCGGCAGGTGTCAGGACGCCGGTAGCACGAGGAGGCCCGGGCCGCCCGATCGCGCTCACCGCGCCACGGCCCTGACGAACCGGCGGAGCTCCTCGACCAGCAGGTCGGGGACCTCCATCGCCGCGAAGTGACCGCCGCGGTCGAACTCGGTCCACGAGACCAGGTCGACCGCCTCCTCCACCGCCGCCCGCGGCGGCCGGAAGAGGTCGTGCGGGAGCACCGCCACCCCGGTCGGCACCTCCCGCGACCACCCCGGCGCCGGCGTGTGCGCGCGCTCCCAGTACAGCTGCGCCGACGAGGGGCCGGTGCGGGTGAACCAGTACACGGCGACGTTGGTCAGCAGCTGGTCGTCGTCGACCTCGCTCGCCGGGTCGGTCCACTCGGCGAACCGCTCGGCGATCCAGGCCAGCAGCCCGGCCGGCGAGTCGGTGAGCGCGGGGGCCAGCGCCAGCGGCCGGGTGCCCTGCAGCTTGGCGTAGCCGGACAGCTCTCGGGCGTAGTGCGCCACCTTCTCCGCCGCGGCCGGGTCGCCGTCCGCAGCCGGCCCGGGCGTCATCGTCACGTGCAGCCCGGCGACGTGCGCTGCGTCGGCCGCGGCGAGGTCGCGCCCGACGTGCGAGCCCCAGTCGCCGCCGTGGACGACGTAGCGGTCGTATCCGAGCCGGGCGACCAGCTCGGCGACCGCGCGGGCCATCCGCGCCGGCGTCCACCCGCCGTCGGGCGTCGGCCCGGAGAAGCCGTACCCGGGCAGCGAGGGGACGACGAGATGGACGGCGTCGTCCGGGTCGCCGCCGTGCGCCCCGGGGTCGCTGAGCGGCCCGAGCACGCGGAGGAACTCGACCACCGAGCCGGGCCAGCCGTGCAGCAGGACCAGCGGGACGGCGTCCGGCTCCGGGGACCGCACGTGCAGGGCGTGCAGGCGGGTGCCGTCGACCGTCGTCGTGACCTGGGGCCAGGCGTTGAGCGCCGCCTCCTGCGTTCGCCAGTCCCAGGCCGACGCCCACCGCTCGGCGAGGGCACTGACCCGCTCGACCGGGATGCCGCGGTTCCCGGCGAGGTCCTGCCCGACCGGCCAGCGGGTGCGCCGCAACCGCTCGGCGAGGTCGTCGAGCTCCGCCTGGGGGATGTCGACGCGGAACGGGGTCACGTCGGTCCCGGCCACGTCCGCCAGCCTGCTCCAGCGCCGCCGCCCCGGCGACCCGCACGCCGCACGCCGCACGCCGCACGCCGCACGCCGTTGATCATGGGATTGCTGCGGGCGACACGCGCCGACACGCCGTCGGGGACCGCACCAACCCCATGATCAATTCCGAGCGGGAGACGTCGGGCGCTCTGGCGTCGAGGTGACCGATCTGGAACGCGGGGAGCAGCAGCGCGGTCGGGACCAGCAGCAGCAGGCCGGCCGACCCCGCCGACCCGCTTCCCGTCCCCGCGCCGGTGCGCGACCTCACCACCGACGGCCTGGTCGCCGGCTGGCCCGGCGGCCCGGACGTGCTCCCCGGCCTGACCACGCACGTCGACGCGGACGGCGGCTGGCTGGTCGTGCGCGGGCCCTCGGGCTCCGGCAAGTCGACGTTCCTGGCGGTGCTGCTCGCGGCGCTGCGGCCGCGGGCGGGCGGGTACGCGCTGGGCGGCGTCCCGACGCTGCGGCTGACCGGGGAGGGCGTCCGTTCCCGGATCGCGTGGCTGCCGCAGGAGGCGCACGTGTTCGCCTCGAGCATCCGCGCCAACCTGGCCCTGGCCGCGCCGCGGGGCGAGCTGGCCGGACGGGACGGCGAGGCCCGGATGCGCGCGGCGCCGGCGGCCGCCGGCCTGGGCGGGCTGCTCGCCGGGCTGCCCGAGGGCCTCGACACCCCGGTCGGCGCGGGCGGCACCGCGCTGTCCGGCGGGGAGCGGCGCCGGCTGGCCGCGGCCCGGGCGTTGCTGGCCGACCGGGACGTCGTGCTGCTCGACGAGCCGACCGCGCACCTGGACCCGCCCACCGCTGCGGCGCTGCTGCACGACCTGCGCGCCGCGCTCGCCGGGCGGGTCGTGGTCTGCGTGACCCACGACGACACCGTCGAGCAGCGCGGCGACACCGTCGTCCGGCTGGGGACGCCGGTGCCCGCGCTCGCGAGCTGAGCTGCTCAGGCCGCGCCGCGCGCCCGGACCGGACCGCCCGGCCGGACCCGCCGCACCTCGAAGCCGGGGAACTGGGGCAGCGCCGGGTCGACGACGACCGGCACCCCGGCCGGCTCCCCGAGGACGCCGTGCTCGGCCAGCGCTGCCCGCGCGGCCGGGTCCAGCTCGGCGAGCAGGCGGTCGTGGAGTTCCGGCCGGACCCGGATCTCGCGGGGCGGTGCCGTGCCAGGCGCCCACGCGGCGGCGAGGACGTCCCCGGCGAAGTCGGGCCGGGTCCAGTGCGGCAAGTGTGCGACAGGAGCCGGTTGCCGTACCGGGGAGCGGTCGGCGACCGGCGCCCTTCTCGTGATGGCCTGGGACATGGTGGCCTCCTGGCGATCCCCCGCGTTCTGCTACAACGCGGGGAGGACGACGTCCATGCCACACCGGAGGACTGACAGTTCCGGCTGATACGGGTCCGAGGTCCTCCCGCTCGTCGGCACCGTCGGGCAGCCTGCCGGCATGGACGCACCCTTCACCGGTTCGGTGTTCCTCGGCATGAGCGTCGACGGGTTCATCGCCCGGTCCGACGGCGACCTCGCGTGGCTCACCGGCGGGGACGAGGCCGGCGGCGCGCCGGACGACGGCGAGGGCGGCGACTTCGGCTTCGCCGAGTTCGTCGCCGGTATCGACGCGCTGGTCATGGGCCGCGGCACCTACGAGGTGATCGCGCCGATGGACCAGTGGCCGTACGAGGGCAAGCCGGTGCACGTGATCAGCACGACGCTGGAGCCCGATCCCCGGATCACCCTGCACCGCTCCTCCGACGAGGCCGTCGCCGCGCTGACCGCGGCCGGGTACCGCCGCGTCTACGTCGACGGGGGCCGGACGGTGCACGACTTCCTCGCCGCCGGGCTGATCGGCGACCTGACGCTCTCCCGGGTGCCGGTGCTCATCGGGGAGGGGCACACGCCGTTCGGGCCGTTGCCGGCCGACGTGCTGCTCGAGCACGTCCGCACGCGGACCTTCCCCGGCGGGATGGTGCAGACGACCTACCGGGTGCGCCGGGACGCCTGATGCGACGGCCCAGGCCGTCGCCGGACCAGGAGCTGCCCCGGTCGCAGGCGTCGCGCGGGCACCGGCTCGCCCGGGTGCTGCGCCGCCGCTGACCGTCAGCCCTCCGGCGCGGCGGGCAGGACGACGACGCCGTCCCGGTCGGCGCACAGCCACTCCCCCTCGCGGAACACCACACCCGCGAAGACGACCGGCCGGCCGGCCTGTCCGGAGTGCATCCCGCGCTCGCTCCTGCGCGGGTGCGCCGCCAGCGCGCGGACCCCGATCGGCTGCTCGGCCAGCTCGTCGGCGTCCCGGATGCAGCCGTACACGACGATCCCCGCCCAGCCGTTGGTCGCCGCGGAGACGGCCAGGTTCCCGCCGACCAGCCCGCAGCGCCTCGATCCGCCGCCGTCGACGACGAGCACCCGGCCCTCCCCGGGCCCCTCGACCGCCTGCTTGACCAGGGTGTTGTCCTCGAACACCTTGAGCGTGGTGATCGGCCCGCAGAATGCGGCGCGGCCGCCGAAGGCCTGGAACACCGGCTCGCACACCTGCGCCTCCGGGTGGGCGTCGCAGAGGTCGGTGGTGGCGGGCACCCGCGGTTCGCTCATGCCGCGGAGGCTAGGGCCTGACGAGGCGGGGAGGCAGCGCGAGGACTGCTCACCACGCCCTTCCGCCCCCGGTCGCCGCGGACTCGACGACGGCGTCGGTGAACTCGCGGGTCGATGCCGTGCCGCCCAGGTCGCGGGTGCTCACGCCGGCGCGCACGGCCGACCGGACGCCGTCCTCGACCCGGGCGGCGGCGTCGGCGAGGCGGCGGTTGCCGTGCCGGGTGCCGAGCCAGTCGAGCAGCATGCCCGCGGACAGGATCATCGCGATCGGGTTGGCCAGCCCCTTCCCGGCGATGTCGGGCGCGGACCCGTGCGCGGCCTGCGCCATGGCCCGCTCGTCCGAGGCGTTGACCGACGGCGCGATACCGAGCGAGCCGGCCAGTTCGCCGGCCATGTCCGAGAGGATGTCGCCGAACATGTTCTCCGCGACCACGACGTCGAAGGCGGACGCACGGCGCAGCAGGTGCACCGTCATCGCGTCGATGTGGAAGTCGTCGACCGCCACGTCGGGGTAGTGCTCGGCCACCTCGAGGCAGACCCGCTTGAACAGGCCCGAGCTCAGCTGCAGCACGTTCGCCTTGTGCACGATCGTGAGCTTCCGGCGTCGGCGCCGGGCCAGCTCGAACGCGGCCCGCGCGATGCGCTCGACCGCACGGCGGGTGAAGACGCCCATCGCCACCGCGACATCCGGCGACGGCATGAACTCCCCGGTGCCGGCGAAGGTGTTGCGGTCGGCGTAGAAGCCCTCGGTGTTCTCCCGCACGATGACGAGGTCGGTCTCGGGGGCGATCGCGCGCCCGCCCTCGAAGGCGCGGGCCGGGCGGATGTTCGCGTAGAGGTCGAAGTGCTTGCGCAGCGTGCCGCTCGGGTTCAGCTGCGACCGGAACGGCTCCGGGTACGCGACGCTGTCGTGCGGGCCGAGCAGCCAGCCGTCCGTCCCGGTGAGCGCCGCCAGGGTGGCGGACGGGATCGCGCTGCCGTGCTCCTCGATGGCCGCGGCGCCCAGCGGCAGCTCCTGCCACTCGACCGGATCGGCGCCGGCGGCGGCCAGCGCCGCGTCGACGACCCGCACCGACGCCGGGACGATCTCGGGACCGATGCCGTCGCCGAGCAGGACGCCGAGGCGATAGTGGGTCTTCCTCATGGTGGTCACTCCGATGCGGGGGCCGTCGCGGCGGGCTCGTCGAGCACCCACCACGTGCGGACGTTGACGAACTCACGGATGCCGGCGGCGGCCAGCTCGCGGCCGTAGCCGCTGGCGCCGGTGCCGCCGAACGGCATGCGGACGTCGGAGGCGACGACCGCGTTGACGAACGCCGCGCCGGACCGGATCCGGCGGGCGACGGAGACCCCGCGCTCGGGGTCGGCGGTCCAGACGCTGGCACCGAGCCCGAACCCGGTGTCGTTCGCGACCCGCACGGCCTCGTCGTCGCCGTCCACCGCGACGACCGCGGCGACCGGGCCGAAGACCTCCTCGTCGTAGGCCGGTGTCCCGGGCCGGACGCCGGCCAGGACCGTGGGCGCGTAGAAGGTGCCCGGCCCCTCGAGCCGGGAGCCGCCGGTGAGCAGCCGGGCACCGGCCGCGACGGATGCCTCGACCTGGCGGTGCACGCCCTCGAGCAGGTCCTCCCGCGCCATCGGGCCGACGTCGGTGCCCGGCGCCTCCGGGTCGCCCACGGTGAGGCGCTCCACCTCGGCGACCAGGAGGCGGGTGAACTCTTCGGCGACCGAGGCGTCGACGACCAGTCGCTTCGGCGAGATGCAGCTCTGCCCGGCGTTCAGCAGGCGCCCCCGGGCGGCCAGGGCGGCGACCCGCGGCAGGTCGGCGTCGGCCAGGACCACGAAGGGGTCCGAGCCGCCCAGTTCCAGGACCGACTTCTTGATCGCGTCGCCCGCGGCCGCGCCCACCGCCCGGCCGGCCCGCTCGCTCCCGGTGATGGTGACCGCGCTGATGCGCGGGTCGCCGATCAGCCGCGACGTCACCGCCGGCACGTCGGGCTCGGCGACGACCAGCGCGGTGAACAACCCCTCGGGAGCACCGGCCGTCGCGAGCACCCGCTGCACCGCGAGCGCGCAGCCGGTCGTGTTGGGCGAGTGCTTGAGCAGCGCGGCGTTGCCCGCCATGAGCGCCGGTGCGGCGAAGCGGAGCACCTGCCAGAGCGGGAAGTTCCACGGCATGACCGCCAGCACCACACCGACCGGCTCGTAGCCGATCCAGCTGCGGTCGGCGGCGGTGTCGACCGGCTCGTCGGCGAGGAACGTCGCAGCGTGCTCGGCGTAGTAGTCGCAGGCCGTGGCGCACTTCTCGACCTCCGCGCGCGCTTCGGCCAGCGGCTTGCCCATCTCCCGGGTGACCAGGAGGGCGAGGCCGTCGGCCTCGGCGCGCAGGACCTCGCCGGCCCGACGGAGCACGGCCGCCCGGTCGGGGACGGGCCACGCCGTCCAGCAGGCCTGTGCGAGCGAAGCTCGGTCCAGCGCGGTGTCGACGTCGGCGTCGGAGAAGGCGGGGTACTCGGCCAGCCGCTCTCCCGTCGCCGGGTTGACCGTGACGACGGCGCTCATGCCCGGCTCGCGCTGTCGCCCTGGCGCGCGGGTCCAGCGCCACGGTCGCTGTCGGACAGGTGCTCGAAGGTCTCACCCGTGGCGGTGATGGTACGGGTGACGTCGCGTCCGCCGTAGACCCAGTAGATGGTCATGGTGCCCTCGCCGCGGTTGCGGAAGCAGTGCGGGACGCCGGCCGGGACCCAGGTGGCCTGCCCCGGGACCAGGTCGACCTCGTCGTCGCCGACGACCGCGGTGGCCTCCCCCTCGAAGACCAGCACCGACTCCTCGACGTTGTGCGAGTGCAGCGGGATCCCGGTGCCGGGCGAGAAGACGGTCATCCCGGTGGTGACCCGGTTGCCCTCGCAGTTCCACTTGCCGACGAACGGGATGGTGACGACACCGTTGCCGCGGTCGAAGCGCTCGATCTCCTCCGGGCGCAGGACCATCGACGGCGGGACGGGTTGGGTGCTCATGCGGACTCCTCGGCGGTGTGGGTGACCAGCAGCCGGCCGGGCGTGTTGACCTGGCCGACGAGGACCTCCTCGGCGATCGCTCGCCAGGCGGCGAAGTGCGGGGACGCCTTGTGCGCGGCGAAGGCCGCCGCGTCGGCGTAGAGCTCGTAGAGGACGAAGCGGTGCGCGTCGGCGTCGACCGAGCAGACGTCGAACCGCAGGCACCCCGGTTCGTCCCGCACCGATGCCTCGGCGTTGGCGGCCATGCCGGCGAGGAACTCCTCGCGCCGGTCGGGCCGCACCTCCATCTGGACCACCAGGCTGAACACTCTCAACCTCCTGCGTTGTGTGTGCAAGACTGTATACAGGTCAGCACACAACACGTCCGGGAGGCAAGCGTGACGGAGGAACGGATCGAGCCGGAGTCCCTCAGGGCCTTCGGCACCGGGGTCCTGACGGCGCTCGGTGTGCCCGGCGAGGACGCGGCGCTGGTCGCCGACTCCCTCGTCCAGGCCGACCTGTGGGGCCACCAGTCGCACGGTCTGCTGCGGCTGCCCTGGTACGCCGCCCGCCTCCGCTCCGGGGCGATGCGCGCGGTCCCCGACCCGGCGGTGCTCTCCGACACCGGCCCGCTGGTGCTGCTCGACGGCCGGGACGGCATCGGCCAGGTGCTCACCGAACGGGCCCGGCGGCTGGCCGTGGAGCGGGCCCGCGCCCACGGCGTCGGCGTCGTCGGCGTCCGGAACTCCAACCACTTCGGCACGGCGATGTGGTTCACCCGCCGGGCCGCGCAGGACGGGTGCGTCGCCGTCCTCACCACCAACGCGAGTCCGGCGATGGCGCCATGGGGTGGACGGGAGAAGCGGCTGGGCACCAACCCCTGGTCGATCGCGGCGCCCGGTCCCGATGGGAGAGTGGTCGCCGTCGACATCGCCAACACGGCAGTGGCCCGGGGCAAGATCTACCTGTCCAAGAACCGGGGCGAGCCCATCCCGGCGACCTGGGCCCTGACCGCGGACGGCGCGCCGACGACCGACCCCGCGGAAGGAGTGCTCGGCGTGATCCTGCCGATGGCCGGCCACAAGGGATACGCGATCACGTTCCTGATGGACGTCCTCTCCGGGGCCCTGACGGGCAGCGCCGTCGGCACAGGGGTCGGCGGCCCGTACGAGGCCGATCGACGCAGCGGCTGCGGCCATCTCTTCCTCGCGCTGGATCCTGAGGCCTTCGGCGACCGCGCCGGATACGAGGACCGCGTGCGGCGACTCGTCGACGAGGTGAAGACCGTCCCGCTGGCCCAGGGCTTCGACGAGGTCTTCTACCCCGGGGAGGTCGAGGACCGAGCCGAGGCGGCGAACCTCGCCGCCGGAGGCGTCGTCCTCGCCGAGCAGTCGCTGACCGACCTCCGTGCACTCGGAGCAGAGGCCGGCGTGCCGTTCCCCGCAGCGGGGTCCCGGTGACCGCCGCCGCGTCCGACGACGCAGGCCCCACCACCGACCTCAGCAAGGCCGACCAGGTCCACCGGCAGCTGCGGACCGAGATCGAGCTCGGTGAGCTGGCACCGGGGACGCCGCTGTCGGAGCTCTCGCTGGTCGGGCGCACCGGCGCCTCGCGGACGCCGGTGCGCGAGGCGCTGCGCCGGCTGGCCGCCGAGGGGCTGGTCGACCTGGTCCCCCGGCAGGGCGCCCGCGTCTCCCGGGTGTCGGCCCGCAGCGTCCGCGACCTGTTCGAGTTCCGCTCGCTGCTGGAGCCGGCCGCCGTCCGGCAGGCGACCGAGGCCGCGGCCACCGACCCCGCGCTGCACCGGGCCTTCGCCGAGTTGCGCGAGGCGATCGCCGGCGTCCTGGAGCGCGACCCGTCGACGGCGCGGTCGCGGTCGTTCTACGAGCTGGCCGACCGCTTCGACTGGGCGGTCATCGGGGCGACCCGCAACGATCACCTGCGCCGCACCATCGCCGAGCTGCGGCCGCACACCGCGCGGCTGCGCAACCTCTCGCACCTGGACCCGCAGCGGGTCCAGGTGTCCGTCGGCGAGCACCTCGCGGTCTGCGACGCCCTGCTCGCCGGGGACGCCGACGGTGCGGCGACCGCCCTCGTCGGGCACCTGGCGCGGAGCCTGGAGACGATCTTCCGCAACCTGGCTCACGGCCCCGGCGAGGGCGTCGACCTGCTGGGGTGAGAGCGGACCCGCTGCAGATCCCGCAGCGGCCCCGTCCCGGGTTCCGCTCTGGGCTCCCGAGGGTGGGAGGACGGGATCCTTCAGTAGCTGGCCTTGACCGCCAGCACCGGGCAGTGCGCGTCGAGCAGGATCCGCTGCGCCTGGCTGCCGGTGATGAGCTTCCCGGTGGGCGTGCGACGGCGCATACCGATGACGATCAGGCTGGCCTTGACGCGCTCGGCGGCCTCCACGACCTCGTCCGCGGCGTCGTGGCCGGCCACCCGCTGGTCGATCTCGTAGACCACCCCGGTCGCGTCGAGCTTCTCCCGGACCTGCTCCAGCACCCGCTCGGAGGCGAACCGGGGGTCGGCCAGGACGTCGCCGCGCGCGCTGTTGACGACGTGCAGCGGCTGGTCGCGCAGCGACGCCTCGGCGATGGCGGCGGCGAGGGCGGCCTCGCCCTCGGGGGTGGGGACGTAGCCCACGACGATGGTCATGGCCGGAGCCTAGGCAGCCGCAACGGGTACCGCCGCGTTGCGCCCGTAGCGGTCGTTGCGGTCGTTGTGTGCCCGGCCGGGACTCACCCGGGACGCTGCGGGGAGCGCAGGGTGAACCGCCGCTCCGGCCGGCCCGCGGTGCCGTAGCGCTGCCGGACGTCGGCCTCCTCCAGGGTCACCAGCTGCTCCAGGTACCGGCGGGCGCTGACCCGCGCCAGGCCGGTGCGCTCGCTGCACTGGGTGGCCGACAGCCCCTCCTCCCCCGCGTCCCGCAGCGCCTCGCGGACCAGCTGGAGCGTCTCCGGCGCGATCCCCTTCGGCGTGGGGGCCGCCGGGCGCGATCCGCTGCGCGCGCCGGCGAACAGCCGGTCGACGTCGGCCTGCCCGGCCTCCTGCAGCACGGCGAGCTCGCTGCGCACCGCGGCGTACTCCCGCAGCCGGGCCTCGAAGGTCTGCCGGTCGAACGGCTTGACCAGGTAGTACAGGACGCCGCCGTGCAGTGCGCTGCGGATGCTCTCGGCGTCCCGCGCGGCACTGATGACGACGACGTCGACCGGCACGGCGTCCGCGCGCAGCCGGCGCAGCACCTCCAGCCCGGTCATGTCCGGCAGGTACACGTCCAGCAGCACGAGGTCCGGCTGCAGCCGGGCGACCTCGGCGAGCGCCTCCGCGCCGCTGGACGCGGTGCCCGCCACCTCGAACCCGTCGAGGGCCGCGACGAACCCGGCGTGGACCTTGGCGACCATGAAGTCGTCGTCCACGATCAGCACCCGGGTCATGCGTCCACCAGCGCGGGGCCGGCCGGGAGCCGGGCGGTGAACACCGAGCCGTCCGCGGAGCTGGCGGTCACGTTCCCGCCGCGGCGGGCGCACACCAGGTGCACCAGGGACAGCCCGATCCCCCGGCCGCCCGGGACGGCTGCGTCCTGGGAGGCGGAGCCCTTCGTGGAGACGCCGCGCCGGAACACCTCGGCCTCCATCCCCGCCGGGACGCCGGGACCGGAGTCGCGGACCACGACGTCGACCTCACCGTCGACGAGCCCCAGGCCCACCTCGACCCAGCGCTGCGCCGCATCCGAGGCGGCGTCCATGGCGTTGTCGACGAGGTTGCCCACCACGGTGGCGACGTCCGTGCTCAGCTCGGGGGCGAGCACGGGCAGCGCGGAGTCCGGAGCGATGCGCAGGTCGACGCCCAGCTCGGCCGCCTGGCTGGCCTTGGCGACGAGCAGCGCGGCGATCGCCGGGTCGTGCACGGCGGCGGTGACCGCGCTGCTGAACTCCGACCGGCTGGTGCTGATCCGGTGCACGAACCGCACCGCCTCCTCCGCCTCCCCCAGCTCGATGAGCCCCGCGATGGTGTGCAGCCGGTTGTCGAACTCGTGCGCCTGGGCCCGCAGCGTGTCGGTGACGTGCCGGTTCAGGTCGAGCTCGCGGCGCAGCTCGAGCAGCTCGGTGCGGTCGCGCAGCGTGGCCACCGACCCGATGGACCGGCCGCGGCTGGTCAGCGGCAGCCGGTTCACCACGAGCACCCGGCCGGCGGTGCCCACGGCCCGGTCCCGCTCGACGCCCGTGGTGAGCAGCGCCTCGGCCACCTCCTCGGCGACCCCCAGCTCCTCGAGCGGGCGGCCGAGCGCGTCCCCGGGGATCCGCAGCAGCCGGATGGCCTCGTCGTTCACCAACGTCACGCGGCCGTGCAGGTCCAGCCCCACGACGCCCTCCCGGATGCCGTGCAGCATGGCGTCGCGGTGCTCCACCAGACCGGTGATCTCCGCGGGCTCCAGCCCGAGGGTCTGCCGCTTGACCCGACGGGCCACCAGCAGCGAGCCGCCGAAGCCGATGACGCTGGCCAGCCCCAGGTAGGTGAGCAGGTTCGGCGCGGCGGCCGAGAGCCCCTCGGCGATCCCCGGGTAGGGCCGCTGGACGGCGACCAGGCCGAGCACGTCACCTCCGTCCGGGGCGTACACCGGGCTCATCGCCATCGCGGCCTGGCCGCCGCGCACCTCGACGTCGCCGGTCCAGGACCGCCCCTCCAGCGCGCTGCTGCCGCCCAGGTCGAGGGCCTTCCCCAGCCGCCCGGGGTCGGCGCTGGCCAGCACGGTCCGGTCCGCCCGGGCGACGACGACGTCCTGCGAGCCGGAGTAGCCGCGGCTGTTCTCGGCCGCGATGCGCAGGAAGGCGAGCTGGTTGCGCTCCAGGGCCACGCGGGTGGCGCGGCTGTTGGACAGCGTCTCGGCGACCTCCAGCGCCCGGGCGCTCTCGGTCTGCTCGGCGCGCTGGGTGGACTGGGCCACGGTCACCGCGGCGACGCCGACGAGGACCACGCAGACGATGACCACCTGCAACGCGAGCAGCTGGCCGGCGAGCGAGAGCCGCCGGGTCACGGGTCCTCCTCGCCGGCGCTCGTCGGCCCCGTGCCCCGGGGTGCTGCGCCCACGCGTGACCTCGCGAGCTCGGTCACGGGCCCTCCTCGCCGGCGCTCGTCGGCCCCGTGCCCCGGGGTGCTGCGCCCACGCGTGACCTCGCGAGCTCGGTCACGAGCCCTCCTGACTGGTCGGGGACGCGGCACGTCATCGGACCCGGGCCGGGTCCGGCGACGCAACACGACGCCGTGCACACAACGACCACAACGCCCAATGCGCACGCAAGCGTGACACGCACCACGCGTGTTGCGACCGTCCTTGCGAGCGGCGGACGTCCGCCGGACACACAGGAGGAACCCATGCGCAACGCTTCCCTGAGGAAGCTCACCGTAGGCACCGTGGCCGCCGGGCTGCTGCTGACCGGGTGCGGCACCACCGCCGAGGGCGGCTCCGCCTCCGGCGGCGGCACCCAGGAGGGCCCGGTCACCGGCCTGCGGGTGCTGGTCCCGAACTCGCCCGGCAGCGGCTACGACACCACCGCCCGCGCCTTGGCCCAGGTCGCCGAGGAGGAGGAGCTGGCCGAGACGATCGAGGTGTTCAACCTCGAGGGCGCCGGCGGCACCGTCGGCCTGCAGCGCCTGGTCAACGAGACCGGCAACGCCGACATGCTCATGCAGATGGGCCTGGGCGTGGTGGGCGCGCAGTACAGCAACCAGTCCGAGGCCACCCTCGAGCAGACGACGCCGATCGCGCGGCTGATCGAGGAGGCCGAGGCGATCGTCGTCCCGGCCGACTCGCCGTTCCAGACCATCGACGACCTGGTCGCCGCCTGGAAGGCCGACCCGGGCAACACGCCCGTCGGCGGCGCGTCCAACCCCGGCGGCCCGGACCACCTGACCCCGATGCTGCTGGCGCAGGAGGTCGGCGTGGCGCCGACCTCGGTCAACTACGTCGCCTACGACGGCGGCGGCGAGCTGCTCGCCGGCATCCTCGGCGGCGACGTGGCCTTCGCCGCGACCGGCATCGGCGAGGTCACCGAGCCCGCCGCCTCCGGTGACGTCCGCATCCTCGCGGTCACCAGCGAGGCGCCGGTCGAGGGCGTCGACGCGCCGACCCTCACCGAGTCCGGCGTGGACCTGACCTTCACCAACTGGCGCGGCATCGTGGCGGCCCCGGACATCACCCCCGAGGAGGCCCAGCGGCACGTCGACCTGATCACCCAGGTCCACGACAGCGAGGCCTGGCAGCAGGAGCTGGAGAACCAGGGCTGGACCGACTCCTTCATCACCGGCGACGAGTTCGGCTCCTTCCTCGACGAGGAGAGCCAGCGCGTCGAGGGCGTGCTGAGCGAGCTGGGCCTGACGTGACCTCTGCCCCCAGGGGCAGCGCCCAGGAACAGGGCCGCTCCGAGTACGGAGTGGCCCTGTTCCTGGCGGCGCTCGGCCTCCTCGTCATCGTGCAGGCCCTCCTCCTGCCGGAGAGCCGGATCGTCCGCGGGCCGGTCGGGCCCGCCGTCGTCCCCCTCGTCGTGGGCGGCCTGCTGGTCATCGTGGGGGTCGTCCTGGCCATCGACGTGAAGCGCGGCGGCCGCGGGGAGCCCGAGGGCGGCGAGGACGTCGAGCTCACCGGCGGCACCGACTGGACGACGATCGCGATGCTCGCCGCCGCGTTCCTGGCCAACGCGCTGCTGATCGAGACCCTCGGCTGGGTGTTCTCGGGCGCGGTCCTGTTCTGGGGATCGGCGTTCGCCCTCGGCAGCCGGCACTACGTGCGCGACGCCGTGATCGCCTTCGCGCTGTCGATCGGCTCGTTCTACCTGTTCGCCCTCGGGCTCGGCATCGTGCTGCCCCCCGGCATCCTGAGGGGGATCCTCTGATGGACGCGTTCGGCTCCCTCATGGAGGGCTTCGGCACCGCCCTGACGCCGACCAACCTGGCGTTCGCGCTGCTGGGTGTGCTGCTGGGCACCGCGATCGGCGTCCTGCCCGGCATCGGCCCGGCCATGGCGGTGGCACTGCTGCTGCCGCTGACCCGCGGCCTGGACGTCACCACCGCGCTCATCATGTTCGCCGGCATCTACTACGGCGGCATGTACGGCGGGTCCACGACGTCGATCCTGTTGAACACCCCGGGTGAGAGCGCCTCGGTGGTCACCGCCATCGAGGGCAACAAGATGGCCCGGTCCGGCCGCGCCGCGCAGGCCCTGGCCACCGCGGCGATCGGCTCGTTCGTCGCCGGGACCATCGCCACGCTGCTGCTGGCGCTGGTGGCCCCCCTGGTCGCCGACCTCGCCGTGGAGGTCTCGCCGGCCGACATGTTCGCGATCATGGTGCTGGCGTTCATCGCGGTGACCTCGGTGCTCGGCAGCTCCCGGGTGCGCGGCCTGGCCTCGCTCGGGCTCGGCCTGGCCATCGGGCTGGTCGGCATCGACGCCACCTCCGGCCAACAGCGGCTCACCTTCGGCATCGGCGAGCTCGCCGACGGCATCGACATCGTCGTCGTGGCGGTCGGCCTGTTCGCCGTCGGTGAGGCGCTGTGGACCGCGGCCCACCTGCGCCGCCGCCCGGTCGAGGTCATCCCGGTGGGCAACCCGCGGATGAGCCGGTCGGACTGGCGCCGCTCGTGGAAGCCGTGGCTGCGCGGCACCGCGATCGGGTTCCCCTTCGGCGCCGTCCCTGCCGGTGGGGCCGAGGTCCCGACGTTCCTCTCCTACGTCACGGAGAAGAGGCTGTCCCGGCACCCCGAGGAGTTCGGCACGGGTGCCATCGAGGGCGTCGCCGGGCCGGAGGCCACGAACAACGCCTCGGCCGCGGGTGGGCTCGTGCCGCTGCTGACCCTGGGCATCCCGGTGACGGCCACCGCGGCGGTCCTGCTCGCCGCCATCGAGAGCTACGGCATCCAGCCCGGGCCGCAGCTGTTCGACAGCGAGCCGGAGCTGGTGTGGGGCCTCATCGCCAGCCTCTTCATCGGCAACACGGCGCTGCTGGTGCTCAACCTGCCACTGGCGCCGCTGTGGGCGCGTCTGCTGCGGATCCCGCGCACCTACCTGTATGCGGGCATCCTCTTCTTCGCCAGCCTGGGCGCGTACGCGACGAACGCCAACGTGTTCGACCTGTTCATGCTGCTGGTCATCGGCGCGCTCGGCTTCATGATGCGCCGCTTCGGGCTGCCGCTGCTGCCGGCCATCGTCGGCGTGATCCTCGGGCCGTTCGCCGAGGCGGAGCTGCGGCAGGCGCTGCAGATCAGCAACGGGGCGATCGGTGGGCTGATCGACCCGCTGTCCGTCGTCGTGTACGTCATCGTGGCGCTGGTCCTGCTGTGGCCGCTGGTCCGCCTGCTGCTGCCGAAGAAGGGGGTGCACGTCCCCGTGCTCGACGAGGCGGTGCACGAGATCGAGGAGGCGCACCACCACCACGGGACGACCGACGCGATCTCGGTCGAGGCCCGAGCCAAGCAGGACCCCGACCGGCCCTGAGGCCGTGGGCAGCACGAACGAGAGGGGTGGGGACGACGGTCCCCACCCCTCTCCGCGTCGGTGGGCCCGGCCGCAGATGAGGGCGACACACGGGTGGGGTGAGCGGTCGATGGCAACGCTCCCGTCGGCGTCGCGGAGGCCGGTCGTCCCCTCCTGGCGTGGCCGGGTGCCCTCCCCGACACCGACCGTCCTCGGGCACAGGATGCGCCTGCTCCTCGTGGGCCGCCGGCTCGCCTGGCAGGAGGCCGAGGCGCGCTGACCCGCGCCACCCGCACCGGGACGGAGGGCGACCGCCACACCCGGCCGCCGCCGACACCCTTCCCCGACGGGACGGCGGAGTCGACACTGCTCGCGCCCGCCGGTGTCGCCGAGCGTCGTTCTGGGTCGTCCGCTCGGCGACGCCGACGCGGTCCTCAGCCGGTGGGCAGCGCCGGGCCCTCGTCCTTGAGCACCACGCCGGAGGCGCCCAGCTCGCGCGCCGCCCCGAGCAGCGCGGCCACGGTGTCGGCGGCCTGCGCGTAGGACAGCCCGTGCGGCGGGCGCACGTTGGAGACGCAGTTGCGCTCGGAGTCCGCCCGCCCCGGCCGGGGGTCCCAGGTCAGGTAGACGCCGAGCGAGTCCGCCGACGACAGCCCCGGCCGCTCGCCGATCAGCACGACGACGGCCCGGGCCCCCAGCGCCTCCCCCACCGCGTCGCCGAGCGCCACCCGCGCCTGGTGCGCCAGCACCAGCGGCGCGACCGACCAGCCCGGCAGCCGCTCCACCAGCGCGGTCACCAGCCCGGCGGCGTGCTCGTGCACCGCCCGCGGCGAGAGCCCGTCGGCGACCACGACCGCGAGGTCGGTATCCGCCCGCGGCAACGACGTGCCCTCCGCGAGCTGCCGGCCGAGGTCGGGCCGCTGCAGGTAGGTGGCCCGGTCGGGCGCGGCCGAGTGCACCTCGAGGAAGTCGCCGAGCGTGGGTCGCAGCCGGTCGGCGTCCAGCGGCTGGTGCACCGCGTCACGGGCGGCCGCGTGGGCGGCGCGGAACTCCAGTTCCCGGGCCGTGGGCAGCGCGTCCCCGGCCCGGCCGAGCGCGACCCGCGCGCGGGTGGCCGCGCGGAGCACCGCCCACGGGTCGTCGCCGGGCGGCAGCGGCGCGTCCAGTGCCGAGCTCATGCCGACGCCGCCGCGAGGAGCGCCCGGGCCGCGGGGGCGTCGGCGGACAGCTCACGGACCCGGCCGGCGTCGTCGAGCAGGTCCATCCGCGCCAGCCACGCCTCGAACTCCGGTGCCGGCCGCAGTCCCAGCACCGAGCGGGTGGTCAGCACGTCGGAGAACGCCAATGACTGGTAGTGCAGCATGACGTCGTCCATCCCGGGGACGGCGATGAGGAACGTGCAGCCCGCCGCGCCGAGCAGCAGCATCAGCGAGTCCATGTCGTCCTCGTCGACCTCGGCGTGGTTGGTGTAGCAGACGTCGACGCCCATCGGCAGGCCCAGCAGCTTGCCGCAGAAGTGGTCCTCCAGCCCCGCGCGCAGCACCTGCTTGCCGTCGTAGAGGTACTCCGGGCCGATGAACCCGACGACGGTGTTGACGATCAGCGGGTCGAAGTGCCGGGCCACGCCGTAGGCGCGGGCCTCCAGCGTCTGCTGGTCGACCGGCCGCCCACCGATGCCGCGGTGCGCGTCGGCCGACAGCGCCGAGCCCTGCCCGGTCTCGAAGTAGGTCACGTTCGAGCCGACCGTGCCGCGGCCCAGCGCCAGCGCACCGGCACGGGCCTCGGTGAGCAGGTCGAGGGTCACGCCGAAACCGCGGTTGGCCGGCTGGGTGCCGGCGACGGACTGGAACACCAGGTCGACCGGGGCGCCGGCCTCCAGCGCCCGCAGCGTGGTGGTCACGTGCGCCAGCACGCAGGACTGCGTCGGGATGCCGTAGCGGCCGATCACCTCGTCGACCAGCTGCAGCAGCGCGAGCGTGCGGGCGGGGGAGTCGGTGGCCGGGTTGATGCCGATGACGGCGTCCCCGCAGCCCTGCAGCAGCCCGTCGACGATGGACGCCGTGACGCCCAGCGGGTCGTCGGTCGGGTGGTTGGGCTGCAGCCGGGAGGCCAGCCGGCCGGCCAGGCCCAGGGTGCTGCGCAGCCCGGTCACCACCCGCGCGCGCCGGCCGACGGCGACCAGGTCGGCGTTGCGCATCAGCTTCGAGGTGGCCGCGACCATCTCCGGGGTCAGTCCGGGGGCCAGGCCGCTGATCGACGTCTCGTCGCCGGCCGCCGCCCAGGCCAGCAGCCGGTCGCGGAACTCGCCGACCGTCAGCGAGGCGACCGGCGCGAAGGCCACCGGGTCGTGGGTGTCGAGGACCAGCCGGGTGACGTCGTCCTCGTCGTAGCCGACCACCTGCTCGTCGAGGAAGGTGGCCAGCGGCAGGTCGGCGAGCACCGTCTGCGCGGCCACCCGCTCGGCGGCCGACTCCGCGGCGCAGCCGGCCAGCACGTCGCCGGAGCGCAGCGGGGTCGCCCTGGCCATCAGCTCGACCAGGGTCGGGAACTCGTAGGTGCGGCCGCCGACCGTGCCCCGCCGCCTCATCGGACGTCCTCCCCCGCATCGGCCAGCAGCTCGAACTCCTCCTCCGGCGCGGAGGCCACCAGGTGGTGGCGGCTGTAGAGCGCGAAGTACGCGAGGAAGGCGGCGTAGGCCGCGAGCGTCCACAGCGCGGCGGAGACGTCGACGAGGAAGGTGGCCACGACCGCGGCGGCGGCCAGCACCAGCGCGACGCCGGTGGTCGCCGTCCCGCCCGGCGTCCGGTACGGGCGCGGCAGGTCCGGCTCGCGCCGGCGCAGCACGATGTGGCTGACCATCATGAGCACGTAGGACACCGTCGCCCCGAAGACGGCCATGTTGAGCAGCATCGCGCCCTGGCCGGTCAGCGACAGCAGGAAGCCGATCGCACCCGGGACGAGCAGCGCCAGCACCGGCGCCTTGCGGCCGTTGGTCACCGACAGCGCGCGCGGCAGGTAGCCGGCGCGGGAGAGCGCGAAGGTCTGCCGCGAGTAGGCGTAGATGATCGAGAAAAGCTGGCCACCAGCCCGAACAGGCCGGCGTAGTTCACCACCCGCGTGAGGCCGTCGGGTGCGCCGGCGCCGGCCAGCGCGTCGACCGGCGGGTTGCCCGACCCCGCGATCGCCGACGACCCCGCCGCGCCCGGGGTGAACACCAGCATGAGGACGGCGAGGACGACGAGCACGCCCATCGCCGCGACGATCCCCCGCGGCATCGACCGGGCCGGGTCGCGGGCCTCCTCGGCGGCCAGCGGGACGCTCTCGACGGCGAGGAAGAACCAGATGGCGAACGGGAACGCCGCCCAGACGCCGATCAGCCCGTACGGCAGGAACGCCGAGGCGCCGGCGGCGTCGGTGGGCGCGATGTCGAGCAGGTTGCCGGCCTCGAACCGCGGAGCGGCGCCGACGAGGAAGACCACCAGCCCGGCGAGCGCGACGACGGTGACGGCGAACATCGCCTTGAGCGCCTCGCCGACGCCCATCAGGTGGATCCCGATGAACAGCGCGTAGACGACCAGGTAGACCCACCAGCCGTCGGTGATGCCGAACAGCCCGAGGGACTCGACGTAGGCGCCGATGAAGGTGGCGATGGCCGCGGGCGCGATCGCGTACTCGATGAGCACGGCGACGCCGGTGGCGTAGCCGCCCCACGGGCCCAGCGCGCGCCGGGCGAAGGTGTAGCCGCCGCCCGCGGTCGGCAGCGCGGAGCCGAGCTCGGCCAGCCCGAACACCATCGCGGTGTACATGACCGCCATGAGCACGGTGGCGATCAGCAGCCCGCCGAACCCGCCCTCGGCCAGGCCGAAGTTCCACCCGGCGTAGTCGCCGGAGATGACCGCCGAGACGCCGAGGCCGGCCAGCAGCAGCCAGCCCGCCGTCCCCGATCGCAGCCGGCGCCGCTCGAGGTAGCCGACCTCCACCCGTTCGGCCTCGATGCCCGCGCGCGCGGCGGGCCGGCTCGGGGTGGCTCGGGCGGTGGGATCGGCGGTCACGGGCACCTCCGGGACGAGCCCGCCGGAGGCGGGGAGGGCCAGCCTGGTCCGGCGTCCCGGCCGGGTCAACGGGCCGACACGGAGGCAACACCCCGTTCACCGCGCCGTTCGCGGGGAGTTCCGCCGCGCCGTCCGGGCGTGCGGGATACTTGGTCGGTCGGACACGACCGGACCGGGCGCGACACGGAGGGCGAGCGGCAGTGACGCCGAGGCTGAGCACGGGGTCGGACGACGGCGAGCTGCTCGCCCTGCTGGCCTCGGGGGGTGACCTCGAGTCCTTCCTCGGCGATCTGGTGAGCCTGGCTGCTCGCCAGGTGGTCTCCGCCGAGGCCTGCGGGCTGACCCTGAGCCGCGACGCCGCCGGGGTGACCGTGGCCAGCAGCGGCCCCCTCGCGCAGCGGGCCGACGAACGGCAGTACGAGGTGGACACCGGGCCGTGCCTGGAGGCGATGCGCACCGGCACCGTCGTCCGGGTCACGGACATGGCGACCGAGGAGCGCTGGACCCCCTACCCCGCGCGGGCCGCGGAGCTCGGCGTCCGGTCGTCGCTGTCGCTGCCGCTGGTGGTCGAGGGGCGCAGCAGCGGCGCGCTGAACCTCTACGCGACCGAGCCCGGGGTCTTCACCGCCGCCGACGAGGCCGCCGCCGCGCGCTGGGCGGAACAGATCACCGGCGCGCTCACCGTGGCGCTGCGCCTGGCCGACAGCATCGAGCGCGCCGATGCCCTCGTCGGCGGCCTGGACACCCGGGCCACCATCGGCCGGGCGGTCGGCCTGCTCATGGCGCAGGAGCGGTGCACGGCCGATCAGGCCTTCGACCTGCTGCGGATCGCCTCGCAGCGCCGCAACGTCAAACTCCGCGACGTCGCCGCCGGCGTCGTGAGCGCGTTCGAGGAGGATCTGGCCGACCGGTGCGAGCGCTGGTGACCGCCGTGCACCTCGCAGGCCTTGCGCCTCAGAGGCCGTGCCAGCGGCCGTCCTTGGCGTTGCGCTCCTGCCGCGGGGTGAAGACGTTGCCCTCGGTCGGCGGTGCGCCGTCCCCGGCCAGGGCGAACACCCGGAACAGCGGCCCGACCAGCGCGTCGTAGACCGCCGGCAGCAGCCGGAAGCCGGCGATGACGACCGGGTTGGCGAACCCCGACTGCACCAGCCGCCGCGGCCGGTCCAGCCGCGCCACCACCGCGCGCGCCACCCGCTCCGCCGAGTACACCGGGGGCGGCGGCCGGCCGGTGCTGCCGGCCCACGTCGCGCCCTGGTAGTAGATCGGGGTGTTGACCCCGCCGGGGGCGACCGCCGAGACGTGCACGCCGGGCGCGTCCCGGATCTCCTGCTGCAGCGTGCGCACCAGCCCGAGCTGGCCCCACTTGGCGGCCGCGTAGGTGCCCATGAGCGGCGCGGTCACCGAGGCCAGCAGCGAGCTGACGACGACCAGGTGCCCGGCGCCCTGGCGGCGGAACACCGGCAGCGCGCTGCGGGCGACGTTGGCGGTGCCGTGCAGCGAGGTGTCGACGACGGCCTCGAATGCCTCGCGGGGCACGTCCTCGATCCGGCCGTAGGCCATGGTCTGCGCCGAGTGGATGACGGCGTCGAGCCGGCCGAGGCGCTCGACGGCGGTCTCGACCGCCCGCTGCACCGCGTCGGCGTCGGTGACGTCGGCCGGGCAGACCAGGACGTCGGCAGCGCCCTTCTCGCGGGCCTCGGCGGCGGTCTCCTCCAGCGCCTCGCGGCCCCGGGCGACGAGCACCAGCCGGGCGCCGCGGGCGGCGAGGGTGTGCACCGTGGCCCGGCCGATCCCGCTGGAGGCTCCGGTGATCAGGGCGGTCAGGGGGCGGGACGGCGCGCCGGTGGGCGGCATGCGGCTCCTCGTGCTCGGGAGGGGTGGGAACGCGCGGGCAGGTTCGATCTCGCGTCGGTGGAGTCGCTCTACCCTCGCGCTCCCATGGTCATGCGGGCAGCACCTCGTACAGCCAGCCGGGACCGGTGACGGTGGCGCTGCCGGGCAGCCGCGCCCGCAGGCCGCGGTCGGCGGTGACCACCAGCACCGGCCGCCCCTCCCCCGCGAGCCGGCCGGCGTAGGCGGCGAGCGTGTCGTCCCCGCTGCCGGGAGCGCGCACCAGCGTGACGCCCTCCGGCGCCCGGACCGTCGATGCGGCGCCCTCCACGACCGCGACGACCTCGCCGCAGAGCAGCCGCCCGCCCCCGGGCGCGGGCACGATGCGGCCCGGCAGCGCGGTCAGCCGGGCCAGCAGCCGGGACGTCGCCGCCGGCCGGTCGCGCCACCAGCCGTCGGGTCGGGCCCCGACCACGTTGGCGGTGTCCACCAGCACCACGACCACCGCTACCCCTCCTAACCCACGTCGTCTCCGGGGCCACGTCGTCTCCGGGGCCACGTCGTCTCCGGGGCCACGTCGTGCCTCCCTGCACCGTTTGTGCCCACCGGCCCGGGGCACCCTGCCGGGCACGTCCGGCTCCGATCTTCCCCGGGAGGCCCGCCATGGCGAGCACCGACCGCTCCGCCCCCGAGGACGCCTCGGCCACCTCCGGCGTGGCGCGGGACGCCGTCGCCGCTCAGCAGTCGGCGTTCGGCGGGACGGCGTGGGGGGCGGCGTTCTTCGGCTGGCTGTCGGCGACCGGCCTGGCGGTGCTGCTCGTCGCGCTGGTGTCGGCGGCCGACGTCGCGCTGGGCCTGACCGAGGGGGCGTCGGCCGGGGAGATGGGCCTCGGCGGGGCGGTCGCGCTGCTCGTCGTCCTCTTCCTGTCCTACCTCGCCGGTGGGTACGTCGCCGGGCGGATGGCGCGCTTCACCGGCTTCCGGCAGGGCCTGGCGGTCTGGCTGGTCGGGCTGGTCGTCGTCCTGCTGGTCTCCGCGGCCGCGGCGGCGCTGGGCAGCGAGTACAACGTGCTCGCGCGGCTGGAGCTGCCGCGCATCCCGGTCGAGGAGGGCACCGCCACCACGGCCGGCCTGGTCACCCTCGCGGCGGCCGCAGCGGCGTCGCTGGTCGGGGCACTGCTCGGCGGCGGTCTGGGGACCCGTTACCACCGGAAGGTCGACCGGGCCGGCTTCGCCGTCTGAGGCTCCCGGACGTCACCGGGCGCTCCTACGCTGCAGCGCATGTGCCGCAACATCCGGCCACTGGCCAACTTCGAGCCCCCCGTCACCGACGACGAGGTGCACGCCGCCGCGCTGCAGTACGTCCGCAAGATCAGCGGGACGGCGCGGCCGTCGCGCGCCAACGCGGAGGCCTTCGACCGTGCCGTCGCCGAGGTCGCCGAGGCCTCCACCCGGCTGCTGGCCGCGCTGGTCACCACCGCTCCGCCCAAGGACCGGGAGGAGGAGGCGGCCAAGGCGCGCCGCCGGGCGGCCCTGCGCTACGGCACCTGAGCACGAGTGCGCGTGATCGAGTGTGAACGCGGGATGCGGGGTAGAGCGACTCCACCCTTTCCCCTCTTGAGGAGATCACCCATGGCGCGCAACACCCTGTCCCGCTCGCTGCACGACCTCGGACTCTCCGCCTGGTTCGGCGGCACCCTGGCCAACGCCGTGGCGCTCAACGCCGCGGCCGGCGAGACCAGCAACGCCAAGGACGCCGGGCGGGTCGCCAACGCCGGCTGGGACCGGTGGACGCCGGTCAATGCCGCGGCCATCGGTGCCCACCTGGTCGGCAGCGTCGGCCAGCTGATCAGCAACCGCAGGCGGGTCGCCGAGCAGCAGGGCGTCGCCGGCATGAGCGCGCTCAAGACCACGCTCACCGCGGCCGCGCTGGGCGTCACCGCCTACAGCCGGGCACTGGGCAAGGTCGTCTCCGACGCCGGGGCCACCCCGTCCCGCTCGGGCACCAAGCCGAGCAGGCGGGCCAAGGCCGAGGTCGCCGAGGCCCAGGCCAAGCTCGACCAGCTGCAGTGGGTGATCCCGGCGCTGACCGGGGCGCTCGTGGTGGTCAGCTCCTACGCCGGTGAGCAGCAGCGGCCCAGCGAGGTCGCGCGCGGGCTCGCCCAGCGCTGACCGCTCCTCCACCCTCCGCACCGACCCAGGAGTCCCGGTGACCAGCACGGTCCACACCACCGACCAGGCGCACGCCGGCGGCGGCGCCACCCGGTGCGCCGACTGCACCGACGGGCTGGGCAAGCCGCGGCCGGTGCGGCCGGGCTCGTGGCGCGACCGCATCCGGCAGAAGCCCGGTCTCGGCATCGCCTACCGGGTCGGGGTGTTCGTCGTCGGGCTGCTGTTCGTGCTGCTGGGGCTGGCCCTGACCGTGCTGCCCGGGCCGCTGACCATCCCGCCGATCCTGGTGGGGCTGTGGGTGTGGTCCACGGAGTTCGAGTGGGCGCGGCGGTTCTTCGTGGCCTTCCGCCGCAAGGCCCGTGACACCTGGGCGCACGCCAAGCAGCACCCGGTGAGCTCCGCGGCGATCACCGTGGGCGGCCTGGTGGCGGCCGGCGTGGTGTTCTGGGCGGTGGGCCACTACGACCTGGTGGACCGCGCCCTGGCCGCCGTCCGGGGCTGACCGACGCGACGAGGCCCGGCAGACCGTACCGGTCCGCCGGGCCTCGTCGCGTCTGCGTTCAGTGGTCCTCCGCGGTCTCCTCTGCCGGGTCGGTCTCCTCGGGACGGGCGGGTTCCTCCCCGCCGATGCCGAAGCCGTCGGCGGGCGGCGGCGCCTCCGGACCGGGGTCGGCGGCCGGGATGCCGTCGTCCCCCCGGCCGAGGTTCGGCTCCATGGGCGTCCACATCGACACGTCGTCCTCCTGACCACCGAAAGGATGAGCGCGCGACCCATACCCGGCCCTCCTGCGTGGCACCATCCCGCTCCTCCCCCATTGGGCGGAACGGCGACGGCAGGAGGTGCGGGCCATGACGGGCGTGCGGAGTCCGCAGCACCGCGGGAACTCGTCCGAGGGCGGTGAGAGCCACAAGGAGCGGATCGACCGGGAGCTGATGGAGCTGCTCAACGAGCTGCGCGTCGCGCTGCCGGGGGTGCAGTTCCTCTTCGCGTTCCTGCTCGTGGTGCCCTTCCAGCAGCAGGGCACCCAGCTCACCGACTTCCAGCGCGACGTCTACTTCGTCACGCTGCTGGCCGCTGCCGTGGCGACCGGGTTGCTGATCGCACCCGCGGCGCAGCACCGGGTGCTGTTCCGCCAGCACGACAAGGAGGCGCTGCTGCGGCGCAGCAACCGGTCGGCGTCCCTCGGGCTGGCCGTGCTGGCCGTGGCGATCGTCGGCGCCGTGCTGCTGGTGACCGACGTGGTCTTCGACCTGACGCTGGCGTGGATCACCGCTGCGGTGGTCGGTGCCCTGCTGGCCTGGTGGTGGATGGCAGTCCCGTTCTGGAAGCGCGCGCACAACGAGCAGGACGACCCGGACGACTGAGCTCTCACCCTCTGACGACGGGTAGCTCAAGGCCGCGCAGATCGCGTCGGCGACCGCGTCGGGGTCCTCGTGTTCCCAGCAGCGGAGCACCCGCCATCCCCGGGCACGCAGCACCGCATCGGCCCGCCGGTCGCGCGCGACGTTCGCGGCGAGCTCGGCCAACCACCTGTCGCGGTTGGCGTGCGGGAGGTGGCCACCGTGCAGGTTCCCGCCACCGGCCCCGTCCAGGGCACCGCCCCGAGCTTGCGAGGGGTGGGGAGGACGGGATCCTTCACCAGCCGGCGACGGACCGCGAGCTCGTGCGCGGTGTCACGGCACAGTTGCCGGCGGAAACGCCGGGCCACCGTCTCCGACGACGGCGGTGGCGCCGGCCCGGGACCTGCGGTCACCTCTCCCCTCCCTCGCTCGGAGCCCGGAACGCTACGGCGCGCCGGTGACACGTCGGCTACCGGGGAAGGGTCGCCTAACCTGCTCGGCGTGAGCACGACGGCGGAACGGGTGTCCGCACCGCCCGAGCCGGTCCGCGCGCCGTCGACCCGCTGGTCGGTGCTCGAGCTGGTGCCGCCGTTGGCCGTCGTCCTGCTGGGGACGGTGCTGCTGCTGCCGGGGCACGGGCTGTGGTTCGACGAGCTGTTCACCGCCGAGGTGGGCCGCCGGCCGTACGGGGAGATCCTCGCGGCGATCGTCGAGGGCCGCGGGACGACGGGCTACCTGGCCGACGTCCCGCCGTCGTACAACGCGCCCTGGTACTTCGTGGTGCGCACGTGGGTGTTGCTGCCGGGGCTGGGCGGGGACACGTCGCTGCGGGTGCTGTCGCTGCTGGCGACCGCCGGCGGCCTGGCTTCGATCACGCGCGCGGTGACCCGGCTGACCTCGCGGGCGGCCGGGGTGCTGGCCGGGGTCGTGCTGGCGGCGAGCCCGCTGCTGCTCGAGCAGGCGGTGGAGGCCCGCCCGTACGGGCTGGCGGTGCTGGCCACCGGTGGGGCGCTGCTGGGGCTGGTGCGGTGGCTGCAGGGGTCGCCGCGGGGACTGCTGCTGTTCGGGCTGGCGGGCGCGGGGATGGGGCTGGCGCACTGGTACGCGGTGACGGCGCTCGCCGGCTTCGTCGTCGCGGCGCTGCTGCTGCGCGGCCGGCGGGCGTGGCCGGTGGTGCTCACCGGTGCGGCCGCCGCGCTGCCCGCCGTCGGGCTGGTCGCGGTGAACCTGCTCAACGGGACCGGCGCGCGCAACGCCGAGCACCTGCGGGACACCGAGGGCACGCTGGCCGACCTCGCCGTCGAGGCGTGGGCCGGTGGATCGAGGTCGCTGCTGTACCTGGTCGTGGGGCTGGCCGTGCTGGGCGCGCTGCGCGGCACCGGCGTGCGGGTGGTCGCGACCTGCTGGCTGCTCGTGCCGCTGGGGCTGCTGCTGCTCGCCGAGACGGTGCGGCCGGTGTACCACCCGCGGTACCTGCTGGCCGGGTTGCTGTCGCTGGGCGTGCTGGCGGCGGTGGGTGCGCTGACCGTGCCGTGCGCGGCCCGGGCACCGGTCGCCGGGCTGCTGGTGGCCTGCTCGCTGCTGGCGGCCTCGCCCCTGGCCGTGCGTGAGCCGCGGGAGCGGGCCGACGACGTGGTGGCGCTGCTGGCCGAGCGGCAGCGCCCCGGCGAGCCGATCGTCGCCGCGGACCAGCGCTCGGCGACCGGGCTGGACCACTACGTCCGGACGGCGGCGCCGCGGCTGCGACCCGACGTCGTCCTGCCGCCGGACGACGCCCCGTCCGCGGCGGACCGGGTGTGGCTGGTCCGCCGGGTGATCCGCGGGGACGTCGTCTCGACCGACGACGACGAGATCCTGTCGGACGCGGGGCTGCGGGTGGTCGACGAGTACGCGTTCGACGCCGCGAAGACCGACCTGCTGGTGCAGGTCTGGGAGCGCTGAGCCCGGGTCGACCTCCGGCGCCGGCCGGCCACCGCCGGCTGCCGCCGAAAACGCGTGGGCGGTGTCGTGCTCGAGCGCTACCGTCGACCCGTGCCCGAGCACGGGACCTCCTTTCCGCGCCCCCGGCCGCCGAGCAGCCGTGGGGGCACCGAGGTCTGCCGGTAGCCCGTTCACGGACCCGTCGGCCGGGGGTGATCCCTCTCCCACCCGCCGATCACCCGCGAGGGACCTTCCGTGACTCCCCTGCTGACTCCGCACGACCTCGAGGTCGCGCTCGAGCTGCGCGACCTGTCCGACCCCGCCGGCGGTCCGCACGCGATGCAGCTGCTGCTGGGCGACGTGCTCGCCGCCCTGACCGGCGCCTGGCACTGCGCTCTCGACGTGCAGCGGCGCCGGCCGCTGGTGAGCGTCGAGGACAACTACGACCGGCTCGGCTACGCGGCCGCCGACGTCACCCGCGATGCCCGGTACAGCCGCTACGCCGCCGAGACGGTGATGCTGCGCAGCCACACCAGCGCCGGCGTCGCTCCCGCACTGCGCGCGCTCGCCGGCACCCGTGCCGCCGATCCCGAGATCGACGTGCTGCTGGCACTGCCCGGCCTGTGCTACCGCCGCGACACCATCGACCGGCTGCACGTGGGCACGCCCCACCAGGTGGACCTGTGGCGCATCACCAGCACCCGGCGGTTGGGTCCCGACGATCTGCAGCAGATGGTCGAGCTGGTGGTCGGCGCCGTCCTGCCCGGTGCGCGCTGGCGTACGTCACCGGTCCGCCACCCCTACACCACGCAGGGTCTGCAGGTCGACGTGCGCACCCCCTCCGGCTGGGTGGAGCTGGCGGAGTGCGGCCTGGTCGCCGGGCACGTGCTCGCCGGCGCCGGCCTCGACCCCGACCGGTACAGCGGCCTGGCGCTGGGCATGGGCCTGGATCGGGCGCTCATGGTGCGCAAGGGCATCGCGGACATCCGCGTGCTGCGCTCGACGGAACCGCGCATTGCCGCGCAGCTGCTCGACCTGGCCCCGTGGCGACCGGTGTCGTCGCAACCACCGGTGCGCCGGGACCTGTCCATCGTGGTGGACGCCCCGGTCGATGCGGAGCTGCTGGGGGACGCCGTCCGCACCGCGCTGGGCCCAGAGGTCGAGGCCCTCGAGTCGGTGACCGTCCTGGCCGGCACCACCTACGCCGACCTCCCGGACACCGCTCGCCGCAGGCTCGGGCTGGGCCAGGACCAGGTCAACGTGCTCCTGCGGCTGGTGCTGCGCCCCCTGGCGGGGACCTTGACCGACCAGCGGGCCAACGAGCTGCGCGACCGGGTCTACGCGGCCGTCCACCGCGGACCTCACCGTGAGTGGGCGAGTTCCTGACGTGGCCGTTCCTCGCTCACGGCGCCGATGCGCGGGCAGCCGGCAGCCGACCGGTGCCCGGGGGTGGGCATCGGTCGGCTGCCGGCTGGGATGGGCGTCAGGTCAGGCAGCAGTGACGAGTGGTGGGCCGGTGCGGCCCGGTCCGGTGCGGATCTCGGTGCCGTCGGGTCGCCAGGTGCGCCATCGGCCATCGGGTTGTCGCTCGACGCGGAAGCCGTGGTGGACCTTGGTGTGGTGCCGTTCGCGCAGCAGTGCCGAGTTGGCCAGCGACGTCTCACCGCCGTCGATCCAGGCGATCAGGTGGTGCACGTCGCACCACCAGGTCGGGGCGCCGCAGCCGGCGAACACGCAGCCGCCGTCGCGCACCTCCGCGGCGCGGCGCAGGTGCGGTGGCACCAGCCGCACGCTGCGGCCGACGTCCAGCGGCACCCCGTCCGGGCCGATCACGATCCGGGTGATGTTCCCGTCGCAGGCGATCCAGCGGGCCCGGGCGGCGGAGATCGTCGCGCCGAACCCCATCTGCGCGGCGCCCCGGCCGGTGGCCGGGTCGGCCAGGTCCTCGATCCCGATCGTGACGATCACCTGGGGCTTGTGGCCGCGCAGGATGGGCAGACCGCCGGAGGCCAGGGCGTTGTCGGCCAGCTGCACCAGCGCATCGGCCAGCCGCTGCGCGCGGGTGCGCTCGTCCCCGGCGCACCGGCCGGCCTGCACCACCGCCTCCAGCGCCGCCTGCAGCCTCTCCCCACCCACCGCGTCCAGGTCGAACCGGCCGGTGATGCTGCCGTCGGCGTGCTTGGCCATCACCAGCCGCCGCCCCTCGGTGGGATCGGGCTCGGGCCCGTCGGCGTCGAGGCGGTCCAGGTAGTGCTGCACCGCCTGGGCGGTGTCCGCGTGCGGACGGGTCACGGCCACGTCGGTGAGCAGCTCATCCACCGCGGCCAGGTCCACGTTCTGCGCGGCGGCGCGGGCGAGCTGGTCGGGCTCGGCCACCCGGCCGATCAGCGCGGCCTGCTCGCCGGTCACCGCACCGGCGGCGAACGCCGCCAGCGCCGGCAGGTGCTGAAGCGCACGCCCGGCGCGGACCACCCGGGCGGCCTCGGCGGTCGACAGGTGCCCGTGCCCACGCAGCCAGGAGCCCATGGACGTCAGCCCGTCGACCTCCGCGGCACCGGACACCTCGCACTCGCGCACCGTGCGGGCCACCTCGGCGGCCAGCCGGTTCTGCGCCACCAGCAGCGGACCCAGCCGGTCCAGCAGCACCGGGCCGAACAACGGCGCCAGATCCTCGCCGGCGAGCGCGTCGAGGGCAGCCAACAGGTCGTCCACGACACCTCCCCACCGACTCGATCACCTGTTCGAAGCCTAGCGAGCCCGGGGACGTCACTCATCCCGAATCC
>NZ_FRDM01000049.1 GCF_900143215.1 Geodermatophilus obscurus
AGGGCACGTGAGCGAGCGTGCGAGCTCACGCATGAGTGGAGCAGCGGCGCGCACCTGGCTGACGAGCGCCAGCGAGGAGGGCACGTGAGCGAGCGGCTGCGACCGATGCGGCTGGCCGACCTGGACGCCGTCCTGGAGCTCGAGGAGCAGCTGTTCGCCCCGGACACCTGGACCCGGGCGATGTACCGCGACGAGCTATCGCGCACCGACTCCCGCTCCTACCTGGTGGCCGAGGACGGCGACCGGGTCGTCGGCTACGCCGGGCTGATCGCCTACGACGACGAGGCGCACGTGGCGACGATCGGGGTGGCCGAGGACCGGCAGGGCGAGGGGATCGGCGCCCGGCTGCTCGACGCGCTGCTCGCCGAGGCCGACCGGCGCAGCCCCGTGGTGCTGCTCGAGGTGCGCGCCGACAACCAGGTGGCGCAGGAGCTGTACCGGCGGCGCGGGTTCACGGAGGTCGGACGGCGCCCGCGCTACTACCAGCCGAGCGGCACGGACGCCGTCGTGATGAAGCGGGAGAAGCTGTGACCGAGCCGCTGGTCCTGGGGTTCGAGACCTCGTGCGACGAGACCGGGGTCGGGCTCGTGCGGGGGCGGACGCTGCTCTCCGACGCCCTGGCCACGTCGATCGCCGAGCACGAGCGCTTCGGCGGGGTGGTGCCGGAGATCGCCTCGCGGGCGCACCTGGAGGCGATGGTGCCGACCGTCCACCGCGCGCTGGCCGAGGCCGGGGTCGACGCCGCCGACGTCGACGCGGTGGCGGTCACCGCCGGGCCCGGGCTCACCGGCGCACTGCTGGTCGGTCTCGCCGCGGCCAAGGCCTACGCCCTCGCCCTGGGCAAGCCGCTGTACGGGGTCAACCACCTGGCTGCGCACGTCGCCGTCGACGAGCTGCAGCACGGTAAGCTGGCCGAGCCGTCGCTGGCGCTGCTGGTCTCCGGCGGGCACAGCTCGCTGCTGCTGGTGCCCGACCTCGCCCGCGAGGTGCAGTCGCTGGGCCGCACCATCGACGACGCGGCGGGGGAGGCCTTCGACAAGGTGGCCCGCGTGCTCGGCCTGCCGTTCCCCGGCGGCCCGCCGATCGACCGGGCGGCCCGCGAGGGCGACCCGGCGGCCATCGGCTTCCCGCGCGGGCTCACCGGCCCCCGCGACGCCCCCTACGACTTCTCCTTCTCCGGCCTGAAGACCGCCGTCGCCCGGTGGGTGGAGGCGCGGCAGCGGGCGGGGGAGCCGGTGCCGGTCGCCGACGTCGCGGCGTCGTTCCAGGAGGCGGTCGCCGACGTGCTGACCGCCAAGGCGGTGCGCGCCTGCCGCGACTCCGGCGTCGACCACCTGGTGCTCGGCGGCGGAGTGGCGGCCAACTCGCGGCTGCGTGCGCTGGCCGAGGAGCGGTGCGCGAAGGCGGGCATCGTGCTGCGGGTGCCCAGCCCGCGGCTGTGCACCGACAACGGCGCGATGGTCGCCGCACTGGGCTCGCGGCTGGTCGAGGCGGGCGTGGCGCCGTCCGCCCCGGACGTCGGCGCGGACAGCTCCCTGCCGATCGACGTCGTCACCCGCTGACGTCACACACGAGGGCGGTCGGGGCGCCGGCGACGCGGGTGACGACGACGGTCGCCGTCCCCGGGCCCTCCCCGCGCAGCCGGCGGGCCAGCGTCTCCGGCTCGATCGCCGACCCGCGCTTCTTGACCACCACCCGGCCGACGCCGCGCGTCCGCAGCAACGCCTTGAGCTTCTTGAGGTTGAACGGCAGCACCTCGTCGACCCGGTAGGAGGACACCCACGGGGAGTCGGTCGGCCCGTCGGAGGTCAGGTAGGCGATCGTCGGGTCGACCAGCGTCGCGCCGAGGTCGGCGGCCACCAGCGACACCAGGCCCGACCGGATCACCGCGGGGTCGGGCTCGTGCAGCCGGCCGCGCACCGGTCCGGACGGCGCGGGCCCCGGGTCGGCGTCCGCGGTCAGCTCCCACACCGCGCCGTCGCGCACCAGGGAGGCCCGCCGCCAGGTCGAGGAGACCCCGCGCCCCCACAGCAGCGCCTCGACGATCGAGCCGCCGGCCGACACCCACTCCGCCTCGACCCCGGTCGGCACCCGCTCGTGGTCCAGGCCCGGCGCCACCTTGACCACCGCGTGCGGCGCCCGCTCCAGCAGCGTCGCCACCGTCGACCAGGGCGGCGACCAGCGGTCGGGGTCCAGCTGCCGTCGTCCGCCGGCCCGCCGCGCCGGGTCCAGGACGGCGGCGGCGCAGCCGGCCACCTCGCCGCCGCGCGCCGCGTCGACCAGCTCGACGGCGTCGCCGGCGACCACCCACACCCGGTCGGACACCCCGAGCGCCTCGGCGTTCGCGGCGGTCAGCTCGCGGGCCAGCGGGTCGGTGTCGACGGCGAGCACGGTGGCCCCCGCCCGCGCCAGCGCGATCGTGTCGGTGCCGGACGCGCAGCCGAGGTCGACGACCGAGTCCACCTCGTCGGACAGCAGGCGCTGCGCCCGCCGGGCGGCCAGTGCAGGACGGCCGGCCTGCTCCAGGGTGTCGGCGGTGAGGAACAGGACGTCGGCATCGGCGCCGAACACCGGGCGCGCCCGCGCGCGCAGCCGCGCCAGCTCCCAGGCCGGGCCGGCGTGGTCGGCGCCGACCTCGGCCCGCAACCGCGCCAGGCCGATCAGCAGGTCGGCGCCCTCGGCGAGCAGCGCGGCCGCCCGCGCCGTGGCCGCCGTCCCCTCGGGTGTGCGCAGCCAGCGCAGCTGCGTCAGCGTGTCGGGGGAGGGCTCGTCGGGCACCGGGACAGCGTCGCGCACGTGACCGTCCCCGACCTGGGGGACCCGGTTGAGTGGCTGGCACTCTCATAGGTAGAGTGCCAATCGACACGGGCACCAGGCGCCTGACCCCCGCGACGGCAGGCACCGGCACCGTGCCACAGCATCAGTGCACGACCCACCAGCCGTCCGATCCCGAAGGGGGCGTCACCTCGTGACGACCGCTACCAAGGTCAACATCAAGCCGCTCGAGGACCGTGTCGTGGTCCAGGCCAACGAGGCCGAGACCACCACCGCCTCCGGCCTGGTCATCCCGGACACCGCCAAGGAGAAGCCGCAGGAGGGCACGGTCATCGCCGTCGGCCCCGGCCGCGTCGACGACAACGGCAACCGCGTCCCGCTCGACGTCAGCGTCGGCGACGTCGTCATCTACTCCAAGTACGGCGGCACCGAGGTCAAGTACGCCGGCGAGGAGTACCTGGTGCTCTCCGCCCGCGACCTGCTCGCCGTCGTGGAGAAGTAAGAGACCCCGCTCCTCCCCACCCCTCGCAGGCTCGGGCGGGCCCCTGGACCGGGGCCGTTCCAGTGCCTGCGACGGGGCCGTTCCAGCACGTCACCCGACCGCCCCGGCGACCCGAGCTGACCGGGTCCCGGGGCGGTCGTCGTCCCACCCCGTGCTCCACCTGATCGGAAGGGCCCCATGGCCAAGATCATCAAGTTCAACGAGGACGCCCGCCGTGCACTCGAGCGCGGCGTGGACAAGCTCGCCGACGCGGTCAAGGTGACGCTCGGTCCGCGCGGGCGCAACGTCGTCCTCGACAAGAAGTTCGGCGCCCCGGCCATCACCAACGACGGCGTGACCATCGCCCGTGAGGTCGAGCTCGACGACCCGTACGAGAACCTCGGCGCCCAGCTGGCCAAGAACGTGGCCACCAAGACCAACGACGTCGCCGGTGACGGCACCACCACCGCGACCGTGCTGGCCCAGTCCCTCGTGCACGAGGGCATGCGCAACGTCGCCGCGGGCGCCAGCCCGACGGCGCTCGGCGTGGGCATGCGTGCCGCCGCCGACGCGGTGTCCAAGGCACTCGACGAGGTCGCCATCCCGGTCGCCGACCAGCAGGCCATCGCCGGCGTCGCCACCGTCTCCGCGCAGGACGCCGAGGTCGGCGACCTGATCGGCCAGGCCATGGAGAAGGTCGGCAAGGACGGCGTCATCACCGTCGAGGAGAGCAACACCCTGTCCACCGAGCTCGACGTCACCGAGGGCGTCCAGTTCGACAAGGGCTACCTCTCGCCCTACTTCGTCACCGACTCCGAGGCGATGGAGGCCGTCCTCGAGGACGCCCTCGTGCTGCTGGTCAGCGGCAAGATCGGCGCGCTGGCCGACCTCCTCCCGCTGCTGGAGAAGGTGCTCTCCACGGGCGGCCGCCCGCTGCTGATCGTCGCCGAGGACGTCGAGGGCGAGGCGCTGTCCACCCTCGTCGTCAACTCGATCCGCAAGACGATCAAGGTCGTCGCGGTCAAGTCGCCGTACTTCGGCGACCGCCGCAAGGCGTTCATGACCGACCTCGCCGTCGTCACCGGCGGTCAGGTGGTCAGCGAGGACGTCGGCCTGAAGCTCGACCAGGTCGGCCTGGAGGTCCTCGGCACCGCGCGCCGGGTCACCGTCACCAAGGACGAGACCACGATCGTCGACGGCGGCGGCACCGGTGAGGCCATCGGCGACCGGGTTGCGCAGATCCGCCGCGAGATCGAGGCGACCGACTCCGACTGGGACCGCGAGAAGCTGCAGGAGCGGCTGGCGAAGCTCGCCGGCGGCATCGGCGTCATCCGGGTCGGCGCGGCCACCGAGGTCGAGATGAAGGAGAAGAAGCACCGGATCGAGGACGCCATCGCCGCCACCCGCGCCGCGGTGGAGGAGGGCGTCGTCCCCGGTGGAGGCTCCGCGCTGGTGCACGCGGCCGCGGCCGTGGACGCCCTCGACCTGTCCGGTGACGAGCTGACCGGTGCCCGCGTGGTCCGCCGGGCGCTGGACGCCCCGCTGGTCCGGATCGCCGAGAACGCCGGCTTCGAGGGTCGCGTCGTGGTGGCCAAGGTCCGCGAGGCCGGGGTCGGCCAGGGCTTCAACGCCGCGACCGGCGAGTACGGCGACCTGGCCACCCAGGGGGTCATCGACCCGGTCAAGGTCACCAAGGCCGCGCTGGGCAATGCCGTCTCGATCGCCGCGATGGTGCTGACCACCGACTCCGCCGTCGTCGAGGCGCCGGAGGAGGAGCACGACCACGCCGGGGGCGGGCACCACACCCACGGCCACTCGCACGGCCACGGGCACAGCCACTGAGCTGACGCCCGAGCTCTGTGCTGAGGGCCCGGTCCGGATCGTCCGGACCGGGCCCTTCGTCGTCCGCGCGCGGCGAGGGGTGGGCCCTCGGGTGGTCCTCGACCACCATGGCGGGATGCTTGCCGACGCGCTGCACGCACCTGGTCCGGCGGATCCCGCGGCCATGGACGACTTCGGCCGGCTCGTCGGGGACTGGCGGCTGCACTGGAGCGGCCTGACTCCCGACGGCACGTGGCACCACGCGACCGGGGAGCTGCACGTGGGCTGGGTCCTCGGCGGGCGTGCCGTCCAGGACGTGTGGATCGTGCCCGGACGGGGGGAGCCCGGTGCCGGGGTGCCGCCGCTGGCCTTCCACGGGACGACGGTGCGCTTCCTGCACCCGGACGGCGACCGGTGGCTGTCGACCTGGATGGAGCCGATCAACGGCCGGGTCCGGCGCTTCACGGGACGGGCGCACGGAGCGGACGTGGAGCTGCTCAGCGACGACGAGGAGCCGTGGCTGCGGTGGCGGATCACCGGCGTGCGCGCGGATGCCTTCACCTGGTCGGCCGAGACCTCCCGGGACCGCGGCCGCACATGGGTGCACGACGAGCTGATGCGGGCCGAGCGCCTGGTACAGCCCCACTGACGGCGAGAGGGCCGGTCCAGCAGCAGCTGGACCGGCCCTCTCGGCGTGTGTGGAGTGTGCCCCCGGGCGGGGGCAAGAGGTCCTTCTTCAGACCCCCGCGGCGACGGCGGCGGGCTCCGCGGCGATCAGCCGGGCCCGCTCCTCCTCGCTCATGCCGCCCCAGACCCCGTAGGGCTCGCGCACCGACAGGGCGTGCTTGAGGCAGGACTCGATCACCGGGCAGCGCGCGCACACGGCCTTGGCGGCCGACTGACGGCGGGCCCGGGCCGGACCGCGCTCACCGTCCGGGTGGAAGAACAGCGCGGTGCTCTCTCCGCGGCAGGCGCCGTGCAGCTGCCAGTCCCAGACCTCGGCGACAGGTGTGGGCAGGCGGCGGATGTCGGCCATTCGTCCTCCTCGGCTCGGTGCGAGCCGGAGGGGGCGGTCCGGCTGCATGGGGGCCGGTGCCCGAGGCCTCCGCGGGTCAAACGCACGGTGACCCTGCATTTTGTCGGCTCCGCTCTCCCCCCGCTGGGTGAGAGCGGGTGTTGCCGCCCCCCGGAGTCGATCAAGGTGGCTGCAGGCCGTGCCGAACACCGCCACGGGACACCCGTCGGCGGCTCCGGTGCGGCCGGAGCGACGGCGCAGGTCCCCGGGCGGGACCGCACGTCCGAGCGAGACCCGGCCGGGGGATCCGGGCGGTGGACCCGGCCGAGACGTGCGGCCGGCGAGCGAGGAGCAGGCGTGATCGACGACAGGATGCGCGGACCCGGCCACGGCACGACGTGCGTGTGGGTCTACGACGAGCGCCGGCGGGTCCGCGACGACATCGCGGGCCGTCTGGTGGCACTGCCGTTCGTGGGACGGGTGGAGGTCGTCGGCGACGCCGCCGCCCTCATGGCCCGGCTGGCCACCCGGCAGCCCGACGTCCTGCTCATCGGCACCCAGCGCGCCACGGACTCCGGGCTGACCGTCGCCACCCAGGCGCTGCGCACCCACCCGCGGCTGCCGGTCCTGGTCCTCGGCGCCCCCGACGACGGCGAGACCGTCCGGGCTGCGGTCGCGGCCGGTGCCCGCGGCTACCTGCGCTGGGACGCCACCGCGCTGGAGATGGGTCTGGGACTGTCGCGGGTCGGCCTGCGGGTCGACGGCCGCGGCCCCGTGCCGGCCGTTCCGCACCAACCGGTGCCGCTGGCCTCGGTCGGTGCCCATGCCGGCCACGGCAACGGGACGCCGGCCTGGAACGGTGCCACCCCGCTGGCCGGCGTCGCGCCCACCACGGTGCGCTCCACCGTCCGCGAACCCGCGCCGGTCAGCCTCTCGATGCGCGAGATGCAGGTGCTCACCGGCATGAGCCAGGGCAAGAGCAACGCCCAGATCGGCCGCGAGCTCTACCTCTCCGAGGACACCATCAAGACCCACGCCCGCCGGCTGTTCCGCAAGCTCGGCGCCAAGGACCGCGCGGAGGCGGTGGCCACCGGCTTCCGCCGCGGCATGATGAGCTAGCCAGTCCCGACGATCATGGCGCCGTGACCACTCCCCGGGTCCCCGGGGTGGTCACGGCGCCATGATCGCGTCGGGGCTCAGTCGTCGCGGGCGTGTCTGCCGCCGCCGCCCTCGCCGCCGGGCTCCTCGCGCTCGGCCATCGCGGCGATGCCGTCGGCGTAACCGCTGGCGTAGTCCCAGCTGACGTAGTCGTCCGGGTCGGGATCGAACGGCGGCTCGTGGCGGCCGGTCTGCCCCTCCTCGAGCAGCTGGCGGAGGTTGGCCTGCATCAGGGCCCAGTCGACGTGGTGCTCCTCGTCGCAGTCCGGGCAGTCGACGACGATGCCCTTGATGCCGGTCGGCTCCAGCAGCGTCCGGAACACCTCCAGTTCGGCGAGGTCGTCCAGGACGCCGGCCCGTTCCTCCATGGTCAGCGGCGGCGGACCCGGCTGGTCGGCGGACCCGAAGTCGGGCCCGGAAGCGTCGTCCCAAGAACTCACGGGTGCCACGGTATCGGCCGGACGGGGATCACACCGAGCCCTCGGGGGTCGCCGCCTACGATCGGGTGCGGCTCCCCGCGCGCCCAGGAGGGCGCCGGCCGTTCCGGAGGGGTGGCGGCAACCGATGCAGCCCGATGAGTTCGTCCCCGAGCTGCCGGCGAAGTTCGCGCCGCTCGGCCTGACCTACGACGACGTCCTGCTCATCCCCGGCGCCTCGGACGTCGTCCCGGCCGAGGTGGACACCAGCAGCCGGCTGACCCGCGGCATCCGCCTGGCGGTCCCGCTGCTCTCCAGCGCGATGGACACCGTCACCGAGGCCCGCATGGCGATCGCCATGGCGCGGGTCGGCGGTATGGGCGTGCTGCACCGCAACCTCGCCGCCGAGGAGCAGGCCGGCCAGGTCGACCTGGTCAAGCGCTCCGAGGCCGGCATGGTGACCAACCCGGTCACCTGCTCGCCGGAGAACAGCCTCGCCGAGGTCGACGCGCTGTCGGCGCGCTACCGCATCTCCGGTGCGCCGGTGGTGGACGCCGACGGCGTCCTGGTCGGCATCGTCACCAACCGCGACATGCGCTTCGAGACCGACCAGTCGGTGCTCGTCCGCGACGTCATGACGCCGATGCCGCTGGTCACCGCCCCGGTGGGCGTCGACGCGGACACCGCGCTCGCCCTGCTGCGCAAGAACAAGATCGAGAAGCTGCCGCTGGTCGACGACGCCGGCCGGCTGCGCGGCCTGATCACCGTCAAGGACTTCGTCAAGCGGGACCAGTACCCGAACGCCACCAAGGACGCCAACGGCCGCCTCGTGGTGGGCGCCGCCCTCGGGGTCGGGGACGACGCCTACAAGCGGGCCGGGCTGCTGGTCGACGCCGGTGTCGACGTGCTCGTCGTCGACACCGCGCACGGCCACCAGCAGGCGGTGCTGGAGATGGTGACGCGGGTCAAGGCCGACTTCGGCGGGGAGTACGGAGGGGTGCAGGTCGTCGGCGGCAACGTCGCCACCCGCGCCGGTGCGCAGGCGCTGGTCGACGCCGGGGCGGACGCGGTCAAGGTCGGCGTCGGCCCGGGGTCGATCTGCACCACCCGCGTGGTCGCCGGCGTCGGCGTCCCGCAGGTCACCGCCATCCACGAGGCGGCGCTGGCGGCCCGGCCGGCCGGCGTCCCGGTGATCGCCGACGGCGGTCTGCAGTACTCCGGGGACATCGCCAAGGCCCTGGTCGCCGGCGCCGACACGGTGATGATCGGCGGTCTGTTCGCCGGCGTCGAGGAGGCACCGGGCGAGCTGGTCTTCGTCAACGGCAAGCAGTACAAGACCTACCGCGGCATGGGGTCGCTGGGCGCCATGCAGAAGCGCGGCAACCAGTCCTACAGCCGCGACCGGTACTTCGCCGACGACGTGCTCTCCGACGACAAGCTGGTCCCCGAGGGCATCGAGGGCCAGGTGCCCTACCGCGGCCCGCTGTCCGGCGTCGCCCACCAGCTCGTCGGCGGGCTGCGCGCCTCGATGGGCTACGCCGGCGCG
The DNA here is from genome assembly GCF_900143215.1 of Geodermatophilus obscurus. Lineage (GTDB taxonomy): Bacteria > Actinomycetota > Actinomycetes > Mycobacteriales > Geodermatophilaceae > Geodermatophilus > Geodermatophilus obscurus_A. The sequence goes on from NZ_FRDM01000049.1 coordinate 9,213, forward strand.
CAGACCATCGCCGACCTGCAGGAGCGCGGCCGGCTGACCCGGATCACCTCCGCCGGGCTGGTGGAGAGCCACCCGCACGACATCCAGATGACCGTCGAGGCCCCGAACTACCGGGGCCGGTGACCGGCGTGACCACGCGCGACACCGTCGAGATCGGTCTCAACCGCTTCGCCCGCCGGGGGTACGACCTCGACGAGGTCTCGATCGTCCCCAGCCGGCGCACCCGGGACATGGACGACGTCTCGACCGCCTGGCAGATCGACGCCTTCCGGTTCGACATCCCGCTGGTCACCAGCCCGTCGGACGCCGTCGTCAGCCCGGCCACGGCGATCGCGGTCGGGCAGGCCGGCGGCTTGGGCGTGCTCAACGCCGAGGGGCTGTGGACCCGCTACGACGACCCCGAGCCGGCCTACCGGCGGCTGCGCGACGCGGCCGGCGACGGGCCGCCTCCGGTGGCCCTGCTGCAGGAGGTCTACGCCGAGTCGGTCAAGCCGGACCTGGTCACCGCCCGGGTCAAGGAGATCCGCGAGTCCGGGGTGACGACGGCGGTGCGCGTCTCGCCGCAGCACACCCTCCGGCTCGCGCCCACGGTGCTGGCCGCCGGGGTCGACCTGCTGGTCATCCAGGGCACGATCGTCTCGGCCGAGCACGTGACCACCACGGGGGACGCGCTCAACCTCAAGGACTTCATCGCCGACCTCGACGTCCCGGTGATCGTCGGAGGTGCGGCGAACTACCAGACCGCGCTGCACCTGATGCGCACCGGCGCCGCGGGGGTCATCGTCGGCGTGGGCGCCGACACCTACTCGACCACCGACACCGTCATGGGCATCCGGGTGCCGCTGGCCAGCGCGATCGCCGACGCCGCCGCGGCCCGCCGCGACTACCTCGACGAGACCGGCGGCCGCTACGTGCACGTCATCGCCAACGGCCGGATCGAGACCAGCGGCGCCATCGCCCGCGCGCTGGCCTGCGGCGCGGACGCCGTCCAGGTCGGCGAGCCGCTGCGCGCCGCGGCCGAGGTGCCCGGCGGCGGCGTCTGGTGGGACTCGGTGGCCGCCCACCCACGGCTGCCCCGCGGCGGTACCTCGGCGCCGGTCACCCCCGCCGGCTCGCTGCACGACGTCCTGCTCGGTGAGGCGCGCACCGCCGACGGCCGCACCAACCTCTTCGGCGCGCTGCGCCGGACGATGGCCAAGACCGGCTACCGCGACCTCAAGGAGTTCCAGCGGGTCGACCTCGTGATAGGGGGTGGGGCCCCCCGGGAGGGGGCCCCCGGGCAGCAGAGCATCGGCGGTCGGGGCGACTGATGGAGTTCCCCACCGTCCTCGTCGTCGACTTCGGGGCCCAGTACGCCCAGCTGATCGCCCGACGGATCCGGGAGGCCGGGGTCTACTCCGAGATCGTCCCGTCGGACGTGCCCGCCGAGGAGATCGTCGCCCGCAAGCCCGCTGCGATCGTCCTGTCCGGCGGGCCGTCCAGCGTCTACGCCGAGGACGCCCCGCGGGTCGACCCGACGCTGTTCGAGTCCGGGGTGCCGGCGTTCGGCATCTGCTACGGCTTCCAGGCCATGGCACAGAGCCTCGGCGGCACCGTCGCCCGCACCGGCGACCGCGAGTACGGCGGCACCCCGCTGACGGTGACCACGCAGGGCCGGCTGTTCGGCGCGCTGCCGGTCGAGCAGTCGGTGTGGATGAGCCACGGGGACGCCGTCAGCGACCCCCCACCCGGGTTCACCGTCACCGCCACCTCCACCGGTGCGCCGGTCGCCGCCTTCGAGGACGTCGACCGCAAGCTCGCCGGCGTGCAGTTCCACCCCGAGGTGCGGCACACCGCGCACGGGCAGACGGTGCTCGAGCACTTCCTGTTCGACATCGCCGGCCTCGAGCCGACCTGGACGATGGCCAACGTCGTCGAGGAGCAGGTCGAGCGGATCCGCGCCCAGGTCGGTGACCGGCGGGCGCTGTGCGCGCTGTCCGGCGGGGTGGACTCCGCGGTCGCCGCGGCGCTGGTGCAGCGCGCCATCGGGAACCGGCTGACGTGCGTCTACGTCGACCACGGGCTGATGCGCGAGGGCGAGACCGAGCAGATCGAGCGCGACTTCGTCGCCGTCACCGGCGCCGACCTGCGGGTGGTCGACGCCCGCGAGCAGTTCCTCGGCGCGCTGGCCGGGGTCAGCGACCCCGAGCAGAAGCGCAAGACCATCGGCCGGGAATTCATCCGCGTCTTCGAGCAGGCCGCGCTCGACGTCGTCGCCGACGCCCAGGCGCACGGCGAGACCGTGGACTTCCTCGTGCAGGGCACGCTCTACCCGGACGTCGTGGAGTCCGGCGGCGGTTCCGGGACGGCGAACATCAAGAGCCACCACAACGTCGGCGGACTGCCCGAGGACCTCGCCTTCACCCTCGTCGAGCCGCTGCGCACGCTGTTCAAGGACGAGGTCCGCGAGGTCGGCCTGCAGCTGGGCCTGCCCGAGTCGCTGGTGTGGCGGCAGCCGTTCCCGGGCCCCGGGCTGGGCATCCGGATCATCGGCGAGGTCACCCAGGAACGGCTCGACGTGCTGCGCAGGGCCGACGCGATCGCTCGCGCCGAGCTCAGCGCCGCCGGCCTGGACCGCGAGATCTGGCAGTGCCCGGTCGTGCTGCTGGCCGACGTCCGCTCGGTCGGCGTCCAGGGCGACGGGCGCACCTACGGCCACCCGGTCGTGCTGCGGCCGGTGTCCAGCGAGGATGCGATGACCGCGGACTGGACCCGGCTGCCCTACGACGTCCTGGCTCGCATCTCCACCCGGATCACCAACGAGGTGCCCGAGGTCAACCGCGTGGTGCTGGACGTGACCAGCAAGCCGCCAGGCACGATCGAATGGGAGTGAAGGACCCCGCCGCCCCCCGGCCTCGTCCCGAGGCTCGCCCCGAGCCTGCGAGGGGTGAGAAGGACGGGGTCCTTCCGCTGCAGCGGGGTCGTTCCAGCACGTCGCCGTCCGTGGTGTCATCGCCGGCGTGGACGTCGCCATCCAGTCGCTGACCGACGCCGACGTCGACGCCGTCGTCGCGTTCTCCCTCGACGCGTGGGCGCCGGTGTTCGCGGGCTTCGCGCAGGTCATGGGGCCGCGGGTCTTCGGCCTGGTCCACCCCGACTGGCGGACGGCGCAGGCCGCGGCGCAGGCCGAGGTGTGCCGGTCGCTCGACGCCTGGGTCGCGGACGTCGACGGCACCCCGGTCGGCTTCGTCGCCGTCCGGTGGACGCAGGAGGACGCCACCCCGGTCGGCGAGGTCGACATGATCGCCGTCGCGCCGGGCCACCAGCGGGCCGGCATCGCGAGCCGGCTGGTGGCCCGCGCGGTGGCCGAGATCGCCGGGCGGGGGTGCCGCTCGCCGTCATCGGTACCGGCGGCGACGACGGCCACGCCTCGGCCCGCGCCCGCTACGAGCGGCACGGGTTCACCGGCCTGCCGCTGGTGCGCTACCACCGCGCGCTCTGACCTCTCGCCGGCGCCACCGTCACCCCAGGGGCCGCGCCCGCTCCGAGCGGCACGGGTCCACCGGCTGCCGCTGGGGCGGTCCTGCCGCCCCCGCCGACCAGGGGGTCCGAGCCCGCCTGCCAGCATGGCAGCGGAACGGGGTACCGGAGTGGGGAGCAGGCGTGAACGGATCGGTCCCGGCGAGGGTCCAGGGCATCTACGACGAGGTGCTGCGGCGCAACCGCGGTGAGACGGAGTTCCACCAGGCGGTGCGCGAGGTGCTCGAGTCGCTGGCCGTCGTGCTGGACCGGCACAGCGAGTACAGCGAGATGAAGACCGTCGAGCGGATCTGCGAGCCGGAGCGGCAGATCATCTTCCGCGTCCCCTGGCAGGACGACCGCGGCGAGGTGCAGATCAACCGCGGCTTCCGCGTCGAGTTCAACTCCGCCCTCGGGCCCTACAAGGGCGGCCTCCGCTTCCACCCCTCGGTGGACCTGGGGATCGTGAAGTTCCTCGGCTTCGAGCAGATCTTCAAGAACGCGCTCACCGGCATGCCCATCGGCGGCGGCAAGGGCGGCTCGGACTTCGACCCCAAGGGCCGGTCGGACGCCGAGGTCATGCGCTTCTGCCAGTCCTTCATGACCGAGCTCTACCGGCACCTGGGTGAGTACACCGACGTGCCGGCCGGCGACATCGGTGTCGGCACCCGCGAGATCGGTTACCTCTTCGGGCAGTACAAGCGGATCACCAACCGCTACGAGTCCGGCGTGATCACCGGCAAGGGGCTGGGCTGGGGTGGCGCGCTGGTCCGCCCCGAGGCCACCGGCTACGGCGCCGTCTTCTTCGCCCAGGCGATGATGGAGGCGGCGGGGGAGTCCTTCGACGGCCGGCGGGTCGTGGTGAGCGGCTCGGGCAACGTGGCCGTCTACGCCGTCGAGAAGGTGCACCAGTTCGGCGGCACGGTGGTGGCCTGCTCGGACTCCAGCGGCTACGTCGTCGACGAGAAGGGCATCGACCTCGACGTCCTCAAGCAGGTCAAGGAGGTCGAGCGGAGCCGCATCGACCAGTACGCCGAGCGGGTGGGGACGGCCCAGTTCGTGGCCGGCGGCAGCATCTGGGACGTCCCGTGCGACGTCGCCATCCCCAGCGCCACCCAGAACGAGCTGGGCGAGGACGCGGCGCGGACGCTGGTGCAGAACGGCTGCCGGTACGTCGTCGAGGGCGCCAACATGCCGACCACGCCGGACGCCGTGCGGGTGCTCCGCGAGGCCGGCACCGCCTTCGCCCCCGGCAAGGCCGCCAACGCCGGCGGCGTGGCGACCTCCGCGTTGGAGATGCAGCAGAACGCCTCCCGCGACCGCTGGACCTTCGAGCACAGCGAGACCCGGCTGGAGGAGATCATGCGGAGCATCCACGACCGCTGCTACGCCACCGCCGAGGAGTACGGCAGCCCCGGTGACCTGGTGCTCGGTGCCAACGTGGCCGGCTTCCTCCAGGTGGCCGAGGCGGTGCACGCCCACGGCCTCATCTGAGGCGGACGCACGAGGGCCCGGGGAGCGATCGCTCCCCGGGCCCTCGCGTGCGGGAGGTCAGCGCCTGCGGCGGGCCCGGCGCAGCTCGGACACCAGCAGTGCGACGCCGCCGCCGATCAGCACCAGCCACAGCAGGCCGCCCTCGGTGACCAGGCCGATCGGCAGCACCGCGCCGGCCATCAGCACGACCGCCAGGACGACGAAGAACAGTCCCGGGACCAGGGCGGTGAGGTCGACGCCGCGGCGCTCGGGCCGGGGCGGGTCCTCGGTCGACAGCGGGGTCACGATCTGCCAGTCCCTCAGCTGCTGTTCCTGCCAGGCGGTCGGGGTCGTCGGGAACTCGCTGTAGTCAGGCACGGTCCACCTCCACGTCACCGACGCCGGCGTCGATGGTCAGTTCGATCTCGGGGTTCCCGTCACCGGTCCAGGACGCGGAGCCGGTGCCCGGGGAGTAGCCGCCGTCGGATCCGAGGCCGAGTACGTCGGCGTTGCCGATGCCGCCGTCCACCTCGATCCGGACGTCGGCCGAGCGGGGCACGACCACCTCGACGTTCCCGATGCCGCCGTCCACCCTCGTGACGATCGGACCGTCGAGGCCGGACAGGTCGATGCGGGAGAGGTCCAGCGTCGTGTCGCCGATTCCCTGGTCGTAGACCGGCTGGACGGCGGCCGCGTCGGTCGGGCGGTAAGTGCGGTCGCCCATGCCGTCCTCGACGCCCCGCCAGGGTTCAGCGGCGACCACCATCAACGCGAGGGACAGCACGATGCCGAGGGTCAGCAGGCCGCCCTTCGCCGTCCGCCCGCCGGAGAAGGCGGCGGCGACCAGGCCGAGCCCGACGACAAGCAGCCCGGTGCCGAGCACGATCCGGGGACCGACGTCCCAGTCGGTGAGCCGGCTGAGCAGGACCAGCGAGCCGACCACGATGAGCAACCCGGCCAGGGTCAGTCCGGGCACCGGGGACCGCGGACCGGCGGCACGCGGAGCACGGGCGACGGCGGTGGGGTCCCCGGGCGGCCCGGCCGGCATGAGCAGCCACAGCAGCAGGTAGACGGGGACGCCGGGGCCGGCCAGGGCCAGCGCGACCAGGCCGACCCGCCACAGCAGCGCGTCGATGCCGCTGTAGTCGGCCAGGCCGCCGGCGACGCCGCCGATGACCTTGTCGCTGCGGCTGCGCCGCAGCGGCGGCCGCACCGGGGGCCCGGGCGGCAGGGGGTACGCGGCCGCCGGCGGGTCAGCCGACGGGGGAGCGGGAGGCGGTGCGGATGTCATGGCACAGACCCTGCTCGCGGCCGGCGGTGCGGTCCATCAGGGAACGCCCCCATCCGACCCCGGTCCACCAACCCGGGTGGTTCCTGGTGTCGAGGTGGGCGGCGCCGGTGCGACGATCAGCACCGTGACGACGACCCTGCCCGTGCCCGTGCGGCCGCCGCTGGTGCGCCCGCGCTCGGGGCGCCTGCTGGCCGGCGTCGCCGCGGGGACGGCGGTGCACCTGCGGGCCGACCCGCTCGTCGTCCGCGTGGCCTTCGTCGTGCTCGCCGCGACCGGCATCGGCGTCGTGGCCTACGCGCTGCTGTGGTTCTTCATGCCGGTCGCCGACGTCGACGCCGACCCGGTGGTGGACGAGTCGGCCGAGGAGCCCAGCCGCCGGCAGACGCTCGGCCTGGGGCTGCTCGGCCTCGGCGCGCTGATCCTGGTGACCCAGCTGGGCAGCTGGGGCGGCGGCAACCTGGTCCTGCCGCTGCTGCTGGTGGTCGTCGGGCTGACCGTCATCTGGCGCCAGCTGGACACCGACCGCTCGCTCGCCCGCCCCGGCGTGCGCTGGCTGCTCGCCGGCGGGGTGCTCCTCGGCGCCGCCGGCGTGGTGCTGCTGCTGGTCACGACCGGCCAGCTGGACGACGCGCGCAACGGCTTCGCCTCGACCGTGCTCATCCTGGTCGGCGTGGCGCTGGCCACCGCGCCGCTGTGGCGCCGGCTGCTGGCCTCCCGCGAGGCCGAGCGCACCGCCCGCGTGCGTTCCGAGGAGCGCGCCGCCGTCGCCGCCCACCTGCACGACTCGGTGCTGCAGACCCTCGCCCTCATCCAGCGGCACGCCGACGACGCCACGGCGGTGTCCCGGCTGGCCCGCAGCCAGGAGCGGGAGCTGCGCACCTGGCTCTACGAGCCGGCGGCGGCCGTCGGCGGGGGAACCTGGGCGGCGCTGGTGTCCGGCGTGGTCGCCGAGGTGGAGGCCGACCACGCGCTGACCGTCGAGTCGGTCGTCGTCGGCGACGCCCCGCTGGACGACGCGCTCACCGCCCTCGGGGCGGCCACCCGCGAGGCGCTGGTCAACGCGGCCAAGCACTCGGGCGCGACCGCCGCCGACCTGTACACCGAGGTCACGCCGCAGCGGGTCGCCGTCTTCGTCCGCGACCGGGGTGCCGGCTTCGACCCCGCCACCGTGCCGGGCGACCGGCGCGGGCTGCGCGACTCGGTCACCGGCCGGCTGACCCGGCTGGGCGGGACGGCGGCGGTGCGCTCGGCGCCGGGGGAGGGGACCGAGGTGGAGCTGTGCCTGCCGCGGGAGGTCGCGGCGTGACGACTCGCGTCTACCTCGTGGACGACCACGCGATGGTGCGTTCCGGAGTGCGGGCGGAGCTCGGCGGCGCGGTCGACGTCGTCGGTGAGGCCGCCGACGTCGCCGGCGCCGTCGAGGGGATCCGGGCCGCGGTGCCCGACGTCGTCCTGCTCGACGTCCACCTGCCCGGCGGCGGAGGGCGGGCGGTGCTCGAGACGCTGCGGGCCGAGCTGCCGTCGGTGCGGTGGCTGGCGCTGTCGGTGTCCGACGCCGCCGAGGACGTCATCGCCGTCATCCGCGCCGGCGCCCGCGGGTACGTCACCAAGACCATCTCCGGCCCGGACCTGCGGGATGCCGTCGCCCGCGTCGCCGACGGGGACGTCGTCTTCAGCCCGCGATTGGCCGGGTTCGTGCTCGACGCCTTCGCCGCGACGACGCCGTCCGCCCCGCAGCCGGAGGACCCGGCCACCGACCCCGGGCTGGACCTGCTCAGCGCCCGCGAGCGCGAGGTCATGCAGCTGCTGGCTCGTGGCTACACCTACCGGGAGATCGGTTCGCGGCTGTTCATCTCGGTGAAGACGGTGGAGTCCCACGCGTCCAACGTGCTGCGCAAGCTGCAGCTCTCCAACCGCAACGAGCTCACCCGCTGGGCGGCCACCAACCGGCTCCTGTGACATGGGGAGGGTGAGTCGCTCGGCGAGGGTCGGCTTGCGGCGCGGGGGCCGCAGGTCTCCTGCAGGGCCCCACCGCGAGCTCGCGAGTGGTGGGGGGCAGGGGGTCCTTCTGCCGACGCGGGGCGACGGCAGGCCCAGCTCCGGCGGGGGACGGCACGTGGCCGCGGTCGGAGCCCGGTAGGGCGACAGATCACTGGGTGTGGACGACCTGGAACGCCTCGCCGAGCCGGCCCGGCGGCAGGCCCAGGCGGCGACCGGTCTGGCGCATCCAGTCGGTGACGAAGCCCTCGAGGTCGTCGAGGTGGCTGACCTGGGTGAGGTGGCTGTTCAGCGCGGCGAACTTGAGCTCGACGACGTCGGTGACGTCGACGACGTGGTCGGCGCGCGGGCTCGCGCCCAGCCAGACCTCGGAGACCGTCCAGGGCTCGAGGCCCTCGTCGGCGAGCAGCTCGGGGAAGGCGAAGGGGTTGCGGGCGTCGGGGTAGACGGCGCGCAGCGTGGACTCGCCGACGGTCATGTGGTCGGGGTGGCTGGCTCCGATCCGGTCCCACATCCGCTCCGGAGAGCTGGTCAGCACCCGCTGCGGGCGCACCTGGCGGATCACCCGGCTGATGTCGCGGCGCAGGTCCAGGGTCAGCTCCAGGCGGCCGTCGGGGTGGCCGAGGAAGCGCACGTCGGTGACGCCGACCGCCTTGGCCGCCGCCTCCTGCTCGGCCCGCCGCAGCGGGCCCATCTGCGCGCGCGGGGTGTCGTCGAAACCGCCCGCGTCGCCGTCGGTGACGATCAGGTAGGTGACCTCGGTGCCCGCCGCCGTCCAGGTCGCCACGGTGCCGGCGCTGCCGAAGTCGACGTCGTCGGGGTGGGCGAGCACGCACAGCGTGCGCTCGACGTGCTCGGCGGGCTTGCGGGGCTGCGGAGAGGTCACCCGCGCGAGCCTAGGTCGACCCGGTCCAGCCCGCGGAGCTTGTCCGGGTTGCGCACCACCAGCACCTGCGCCACGAGACCGTCGACCAGGACCAGGGACGCCACCAGGAACGGCCGGCCGTCCTGCCGGGCCACCAGCGCCGGCAGCCCGTTGACGTCGGCTGTCTGCACCTCCGTCCCGGGAGCGGCGAGCCCGGTGGCGGTGGTGGCGACGAGGAAGCGGGCGACCTTCTCCGCACCCGCGATGGGTCGCAGGGCCGCCTTGACCTTGCCGCCTCCGTCGGTGACGAGGACGGCGTCCGGAGCGAGCGCGGCCAGCAGCGCCTCGACGTCGCCACCGGCGCAGGCGGCGAGGAACCGCTCGGTCACCTCACGTTGCGCGCGCCGGTCGGTGCCGAACCGGGGACGCCGCGCCTCGACGTGCGACCGCGCCCGGTGCCCGAGCTGCCGGACGGCGGCCTCCGAGCGGTCGAGGACGCCGGCGACCTCCGCGTAGGGCATCCCGAAGACCTCTCGCAGGACGAACACGGCTCGCTCCACCGGGGAGAGCGTCTCGAGCACCACCAGGAGCGCCAGCGACACCTGCTCGCCGATCTCCGCGGCGTCGGCCGGGTCGGGTCCCGCGGAAGGGACGTCGGCCAGCAGCGGCTCGGGCAGCCACGGCCCGACGTAGGTCTCCCGCTGCGCCCGCGCCGATCGCAGCCGGTCGAGGGCCAGCCGCGTGGTGACGCGCACCAGGTAGGCACGCTCGTCGACGACGTCGCTCCGGTCGGCCTGCGACCAGCGCAGCCAGGTGTCCTGCACGGCGTCCTCGGCGTCGGCGACGCTGCCGAGCATCTCGTAGGCGACGGTGAACAGCAGCCGCCGGTGGCGGTCGAAGCCGGGCAGCGCGTCGGTCATGTCGAAGCCGGCAGCTCGCAGCGGTCGCGGAAGCCCTGGCTGGTCAGCCCCAGCGCGGCGTTGAACCGCGACCGGGAGTTCTCCACGGCGACCATCATCGTGAGCTCGACGAGCACGGCGTCGTCCAGCTCGTTCCGCAGCTCGGCGACCATCGCGTCGGTGACCGTGGGCGGGGTGCTGCTCATCGCCTCGGCGTAGCCGATCACCCGGCGCTCGAGGGCGGTGTACACGTCGCTGTCCCGCCAACGCGGGACGTCGCGCAGCTTGGCGGGGTCGACGCCCTTGGTCGTGCTGATCCAGTAGCCGAAATCGACGCACCACGAGCAGCCGATGGTCACCGCCGAGGCCATGACGGCCAGCGCCTCGAGCGTCGGGTCCAGCCGGTCCCAGCGCTGCAGGGAGCGCTCGAAACGGGCGTTGGTCAGCAGGACGCGCGGGTTGTGGGCCATCGCGGCGCCCGGGTCGAGGACCGCGCCGTAGGTGCGGCGCGAGTACCACCCGGCCAGGCGGTGGACGAGGGTGCGGGGCGGGTCGAGGGGGATGCGGGCCATGGTCGTCGTCCTCTCCGGAGGGTGGTGTCCATGGAGACGGGACGGCGACGTGGGATGTGACATGGGGCCGTCGGGGAACCGGCAGTGGCGAGATCGCGCGATCTCGCACGCCCGGAGGTCAGCAACCGTGCGAGATCGCGGACCTCGACCGGAGGACGGCCCTGCTCACAGGCGGCCGCGGCCCTGGCGCAGCAGCATCATGCCCAGCGCGGCGCCGTCCGGGCCGAGCGCGGCCGAGAAGCGGGCCAGCACCTGCTGCTCGCGCGAGAGGGAGAGCCGGGTGCCGCCGGCGGCGCGGCGCAGCTCGCCGATCTCCTGGGACACGGCCAGCCGGCGCTGGACCAGCGCGATGATCTCGGCGTCGCAGTCGTCGATCTGCCCCCGCAGTTCGGCGATGCGCTCGTCGGCGGCGGGAGTGGTGGGGAGAGTCGCGGTCATCGGGGTCCTCAGGGGCGGGGGGGTGGCCGTCGGACCCCGAGAACGAGAAACGCCCCGGGCTCTTCGGGCCCGGGGCGTCTGTTGCGGCGTGTGCTCAGCCAGCGGCGACGGACACCGGATCCCGGTGGCCGTAGTAAAAGCTGACGGTGGCGAGCAGCACGTCGGCGAGTCTGCCACAGCGCCGACGGCGGTGGCCAGCGCGACCCCTGGGGACTGCGGCGCTCGGCTTCCCCGCGGTCCGAGCCCGTCGCCGCGACCCTGGTATCAGCGCCACGGGTGCGGGACTCTGTGTGAACGGCAGGGCCTCACACTCCTAGTTCCCCCTGAAGGTGATGCCGTGAACCAGATCATGGTCGTGGCCGTGAGGCCGTCGATCGGCAGTGGTCCCAGGACTCGCTCCCACCGGACGAGGCGCGGGGGCACGATCCGCGCGCGCTGCCACGTCGGCGGGATGCGTCGGGCGGGCGGATCCCACCGGTTCCGCGGGATCCCATGACCGAGGACCTCACCGGCATCTACCGGTTCGTTGCCAAGCAACTGCTCAAGGGCAAGGTCGTCCCGGTGCTCGGCGCAGGCGTCAACCTCTGTGAGCGGCCCCCGGACGCGCCGTGGAAACCGGGGCGCTACCTCCCCAGCGGGCGGGAGCTGGCCGCCACGCTGGCGCGGGACCACCCGATGATCCAGACGCGGGACCTGGCCCAGGTCGCCCAGTACATCACCGCCGTGGCAGGTCAGGGCCCCCTGTACGACGAGCTCCACGACGTCTTCAACGCCGACTACCCGCCGACCCGCCTCCACCGCTTCCTCGCCAGGGTTTCCGGGCGCATCCGCGCAGCCGGACACGAGTGCATGCTTTTCGTCACCACGAACTACGACGACTCCCTCGAGCGCGCCTTCGACGACGAGGGGGAACCGTACGAGCTCGTCACCTATGTCGCCGATGGACGAGATCGCGGCCGTTTCCGGCACTTCCGGTCCGACGGCAAGGTCGTGGTGATCGACAGGCCCAACAAGTACAACGACCTGCGCCTCGACAAGTCGCCGGTCATCGCCAAGATCCACGGCGCTGTGGACCGGCACGCCCACGCGGACAGCTTCGTGATCACCGAGGACCACTACATCCACTACCTCACCCGTGCCGACGTCGGTGGTCTGCTTCCCGTCAACCTGAGCGCGAAGCTGCGGACGAGCCACTTCCTCTTCCTTGGCTACAGCCTCAAGGACTGGAACCTGCGGGTGATGCTTCACCGCCTGTGGGAGGAGCAGGAGGGTATGACGTACAACTCCTGGGCGGTGCTGTCCGACCCCGATCCCATCGACAAGTTCGCCTGGGACGAGCGAGGGGTCGACATCCTCTCCGTGAGCTGCGGGGAGTTCGCCACGGTCATCGAGGCGGAGGTGGACAAGCAGCTCCAGGTTGCCGAGAGGGACGAACTCCAGCCCCGTGCCAGCGTGGGGTCGTCGTGACCAGCGCGACCTTGCCGCCTCGCCCGGCACCCACCGAGCAGGCTCTACCGTCCTGTCCCTACGTCGGCCTGGTGCCCTTCAGCGAGCACGACGCGGCGTTCTTTTTCGGGCGGGAGAACGAGACCGAACTCATCGCGGCGAATCTCGTGGCCGCTCGCCTGACGCTGCTCTATGCGCCGAGCGGGGTCGGCAAGACCTCCGTCCTGCGCGCCGGGGTCGTCCCCCGGCTGCACGAGATCGGGACGGGTGACGAGGACGTCGGGATCCGGAGCGCCGCGGTCGCCTACGTCAGCGACTGGAGCGGTCCGCCGCTCGAGGTCGTCGCCGAGGAGATCCGGCGGGCACTGCTCCAGACGGGTGTGCAGGTGGAGCCGCTGTCCCCGTGGGCGGGGTTGGTGCCGTGGTTGCGGGGAACGCTCGCCGAGGCAAGTGTCCCGGCCGTCTACCTCGTCCTCGACCAGTTCGAGGAGTACTTCCTCTACCACCCGGCCGACGAGGAGTTGCCCACCGCGATCGGCGACGTCCTCACGGCCCGGGGACTGAACGTGCACCTCCTCCTCTCCCTGCGAGAGGACGCCCTGGCCAGTCTCGACCGGTTCGAGGGGCGCGTCCCCCACCTGTTCGAGAACTACCTCCGGCTCTCCTACCTGGACCGTGACTCGGCCCGGACGGCCATCGAGGGCCCGCTCGCCCGCTACAACGGCCTGATCGCGCCGGACACCCGGATGTCGGCCGAGCCGGAGCTCGTCGACACCGTGCTGGACGAGGTCCGCGCCGGCAACGTGGTGCTGGTCCCGGATGCGGCGATCGCCGACGGACCGGGCCCGAGCGACCGCAGCGACATCGAGGCTCCCTACCTCCAGATGGTGCTCACCCGGCTCTGGGACGAGGAGCGCGCTCGGGGCTCATCCGTCCTGCGCCGGGACACGCTCCGCGAACTCGGCGGAGCCCAGACGATCGTCCAGACGCATCTGGACACCGTGATGGCGGACCTGGCCCCGGAACAGCGAGACGTGGCTGCCGAAGTTTTCCACCACCTCGTCACGACGTCGGGGTCGAAGATCGCGCTCACGGCCGAAGACCTGGCCGATTGGGCCGAGATCCCGGTCGACCGCGTCCGGGACCTCCTGGAGCGGCTGTCCTCGGGTCCCCGGCGCATCCTCCGTCCGGTGCCCCCGGCCGCCGGTGTCATCGGTCCGCCGCGGTACGAGGTGTTCCACGACGTCATGGGCGCCGCGGTCCTGGACTGGCGCCGGAGGTACGCCTCCGCCCAGCAGCAGGCGGAGGCGGAGGTCAAGCTGCAGCAGGCGCGGGCGGCAGCCAGGACCGCCCGCCGCCACCTGCGTCGCGCGCGCCTCGTCGCTGCGGTCATGACGCTGCTGCTGGTCGCTGCCTGCGTGCTGGGCGTCCTCGCCTACACGAATTCCGAGCGAGCTCACTCGGCGCTACGACTGGCGTGGGCACGGGAGCTGGCCGGCCACGCGGACTGGGTGGTCGGCACGCGACCGGACACCGCCATCCTGCTCGGACTGCAGAGCTTGAGCCTGGCGGGTGACCCCGAGGGCGATCCGCCGACCGGACTCGTCACGGGCCTAGCCGAGACCACGCGTCCTTCCCGGCGGTTGACGGGTCACGAGCAGCGTCTCTTCCACGCGACCTTCAGCCCGGACGGTGCGCTGGTCGCCACCGCCAGCGCCGACCACACCGCGCGGCTGTGGGACACCGCGACCGGACACCCGCATGGCTCGCTGCTGGAGGGGCACACCGATGCGGTGAACGCCGTGGCGTTCAGCCCGGACGGTGCGCTGCTCGCCACCGCCAGCGCCGACGGGACGGTGCGGCTGTGGGACACCGGGACCGGCCGGCCGCACGGCCCTCCGTTGGAGGGGCACGTCGGCCCGGTGTGGGGCGTGGGGTTCAGTCCCGACGGCGGGGTGCTCGCCACGCTCGACGAGCAGACGCTGCACTTGTGGGACGTCGCGAGCGGCCAGCCCCACGGTGTGCCGCTGAGCGGTCACACCGGCACCGTCTGGGATGCGGCGTTCGGCCCGGATGGCTCCCTGCTGGCCACCGTCGGCGACGACTCGACCGTGCGGTTGTGGGACCTCGCCACCGGCCAGCCCCACGGCTCCCCGCTGATGGGCCACACCGGCCCGGTGTACGGCGTGGGATTCAGCCCCGACGGGGCCGTGCTGGCCACCAGCGGCGCCGACACGACGGTGCGGTTGTGGGACGTCGGCACCGGCCAGCCCCTGGGGGAGCCGCTGACCGGCCACACCGACACGGTCAGCAGTGTGGCGTTCAGCCCCGACGGCGAGCTACTTGCCACCGCCGGCGCCGATACCACAGTGCGGCTCTGGGATACCGCCACCGGCCGGCCGCACGGCTCACCACTGGAGGGACACACCACCTGGGTGAAGAGGGTGTCGTTCAGCCCCGACGGGTCCTCACTCGCCAGCTTCGACGCCGAGGCCGTGCGGCTGTGGGACCCTGCCACCGGTCAGCTCCGTGGAGCACCCCTGGGGGGTCACCGCGGCGGGGTGAGCGGCATGGAATTCAGCCCGGACGGCACGCTGCTTCTCACCATCAGTGCCGACTCCGCGGCGCGGTTGTGGGACGTCTCCGAAACACCGTCCGTCAGCCGGTCCCTGAACGGCCACGCCGGGTCCGTGTACGGAGTGGCGTTCAGTCCTGACGAAGCCCTGCTGGCCACCGCGAGCTCGGACGGGACGGTGCGGCTGTGGGACGTCGCCACCGGTCAGCCCCAGGGTGCTCC
>NZ_FRDM01000026.1 GCF_900143215.1 Geodermatophilus obscurus
GTCGCGGACGTCGCGGACGTCGGTCACCCGCTCGGCCATGAGCCCGCCGAGGCTGGTGAACAGGTCGACGAACTGCTGGGCGGCCTGCACGGTCGCGACGGCGGCGGGCGCGCCGGCGTCGATCCGCTGCTCCACCGACGACAGCAGGCCGCGGTCGCGGGCCAGTCCGGCGGTGGTGGCCAGCACCTCCGCGCTCACCCCGGTCGCCGCGCCCGCGCGCTCGGCGAGCCGGTCGGCCACCACGCCGGCGGCCGCCGCGAAGCGCTCCTTCTCCCCCGCGCGCTCCTCCTCGGCGACCACGGCGCCGTCGTCGGACGGCAGCAGGACCGTGCCCGACGGGCGGACGACCGGACCCCAGGCGACCCCGGGGACGACGGGCGTGCCGGGTAGCACCACCGGGCCGGCGGTCGACGGGGCGGCAGTTCCGGGAGCGTGGGTGGTCATGGCTACCTCGCACGGGTCAGGGTGGGACGCGACTACGGCTATGACCAGAGTCACGAATGGGTGTTGACTTGTCAACGGATCACACGTAGAACAACAGCAACACAACACCAAGCCAACACAACCGGGCACCCGGTGTGGGCCACGGCAGGGAGGTGGGACGTGTACGCGGAGGAACGTCAGCAGACGATCGCCGGACTGGTCGCCGACCGCGGCCGGGTGTCGGTGGCCGCCCTGGCCGAGGAGTTCGGGGTCACCACCGAGACGGTGCGCCGCGACCTCGCCGTCCTCGAGCGTGCGGGGATGCTGCGCCGCGTGCACGGTGGTGCCGTGCCGGCCGGCGCGCTTGCCTACGTGGAGACCGCGCTCGCCGAGCGGCACGGCACCCGCAGCGAGCAGAAGCGCAAGATCGCCGCCGCCGCGCTGGACCTGCTGCCCGGCACCGGCGGCAGCCTGCTGCTCGACGGCGGCAGCTCCGTCGCCGCGCTGGCCGAGGTCCTCCCCGCCGACCGCCGACTCCTGGTGGCCACCCACTCGGTGCCGCTCGCCGCCCGGCTGGCCGTCGCCCCCGGTGTCGACCTGCACGTGCTCGGCGGGCGGGTCCGCGGGATCACCCAGTGCGCGGTCGGTGAGCGGACCGTCTCCACCCTGGCCGACCTGCGGGCCGACGTGGCCTTCCTGGGCACCAACGGCCTCACCCCCGAGTACGGCTTCACCACGCCCGACGAGGCGGAGGCCTCGGTGAAGCGGGCGATGATCCGCGCCGGGCAGAAGGTGGTCGTGCTCGCCGACAGCAGCAAGTTCGGCCGGGAGCACCTGGTCCGTTTCGCCACGTCGGCCGACGTCGACGTCCTGGTCACCGACGCCGAGGCCGCACCGGCCGACCTCGCCCGTCTCGAGGACGCCGGGATCGAGGTCGTGGTCGCATGAGCGGGCGCACGAGTGGCCGCGTCGTCACCCTCACCGCCAACCCCAGCCTGGACCGGACGCTCTCGTTGCCCGGCCCGCTCGTGCGCGGCGGCGTGGCCCGCCTGGCGCCGAGCTCCACCGAGCCGGGCGGGAAGGGCGTCAACGTCGCCCGCGCGGTCGCCGCCGCCGGCGGGGACGTCGTCACCGTGCTGCCCGCAGCCGACGACGACCCGATCGTCCGGGCGCTGCGGGCGCTGGACCTGCCGATGGCCACCGTCCCGATCGTCACGCCGGTGCGCACCAACTACACGCTGGCCGAGCCCGACGGCACCACCACCAAGCTCAACGAGCCCGGCGCCGCGCTGGACGACGAGGCCCGGGGCGCGCTGACGATCGCGATGCACCAGCACGCCGAAGGCGCCCAGTGGGTGGTGCTCTCCGGCTCGCTGCCGCCCGGCACGCCGCTGGACTGGTACGCCGACCTGGTCCGCTCGCTGCGGGACACCGGCGCGAGGATCGCCGTCGACACCTCCGAGGCGCCGCTGCTGGCGCTGCTGGCCGCCGGCCCCGACGCCGCGCCGGACCTGCTCAAGCCCAACTCCGAGGAGCTCGCCCAGCTCTCCGGGGTGCCCGAGGCCCACCTCACCGCCAACCGCGCCACCGCCCTGGCCGCCGTCGACACGCTGCACGCGCGCGGCGTGGCCGAGGTGCTGCTGACCCTCGGCGCCGACGGCGCGCTGCTGTCCTGCGCCGAGGGCGTCTGGGCGGCCACCCCGCCGCGGATCGCCGTCCGCAGCACCGTCGGCGCCGGCGACTGCAGCCTGGCCGGCCACCTGCTGGCCGACCTGGCCGGCGCCGGGCCGGCCGAGCGGCTGCGCAGCGCCGTCGCGTACGGCGCGGCCAGCGCCTCGCTGCCCGGTTCCGCCGTCCCCACACCCGAGGAGGTGGCCGCCCTCGACGTCGAGGTCACCACCGTCCGGACCGAGGGCCTGCCCAGCAGCACCACCGCACCGCCCGTCACATGGAGCACCACCGTCCCGGCCGCCGGCCGCGACGTCCGCTGACCACCCGGAGTGTGGGCCATGCCCGACCTGATCACCCCTGACCTGGTGGCGCTCGACGCCGACCTGGGTTCCGACAAGACCACGGTGGTGCGCCGTCTCGCCGGCCTCGTCGCCGGCGCCGGGCGGGCCACCGGAGCCGACGCCCTCGCCGACGACGCCCTGGCCCGCGAGGCGCAGGCCGCGACCGGGCTGCCCGGCGGCATCGCGATCCCGCACTGCCGCTCGGCCGCGGTCACCGAGGCCTCGCTGGCCTTCGCGCGGCTCGACCCGAAGGTCGACTTCGGTGCCCCCGACGGCCCCGCGGACCTGGTGTTCCTCATCGCGGCACCGGCGCACGGCGACGCCGACCACCTCACGCTGCTGACCGCGCTGGCCCGGGCGCTGGTGCGGCCGGAGTTCGTGGCCTCGCTGCGTGCGGCGGGCTCCCCGGCCGACGTCGTGCGCCTGGTGCAGGAGGTCGTCGCCCCCGAGCCGGCGCCCGCCGGCGCGCCCGCGGCGTCCGGCTCCTCGAGCGCCGCGACCGCTGCCACCCCCGCCGCCGCGCCGGCCGCCGACACCTCCACCACCGGCGCCCGCCGCAGCGTGGTCGTCGTCAGCGCCTGCCCGACCGGCATCGCGCACACCTACATGGCCGCCGACAAGCTCACCGCCGCCGCCGAGACCGCCGGGGTCGACGTGCACGTCGAGACCCAGGGCTCCTCCGGCTCCACCCCGCTGGACCCGGCCGTCATCCGGAACGCCGACGCGGTCATCTTCGCCGTGGACGTGGGCGTCCGGGACCGGGACCGGTTCGCCGGCAAGCCGCTCGTCCAGTCCGGCACCAAGCGGGCGATCAACGAGCCGGACGTGATGATCCGCGAGGCCCTGGCCGCCGCGGACGACCCGAACGCGCGCCGGGTGCCCGGGGGTGCCGGTGGCTCGGCCGAGCCCGCCGCCGCCACGGGCGACCGGCCGGGCGCGGGCACGGAGATCCGCCGCTGGCTGCTCACCGGCGTCAGCTACATGATCCCGTTCGTCGCCGCCGGCGGTCTGCTCATCGCCCTGGGCTTCCTGTTCGGTGGCTACCAGATCGTCAACTCGGACCCGACCTCGGCCGACGGCAACAGCTTCGCGCTGAGCTGGGTGCTGAACAACTCCCTGTTCGACCTGCCGACGGCCGAGCCCCTCGAGGGCCTCAACGACGGCTTCTGGGGCTACCTGGGCGCGGTCTGCACCGTGCTGGGTCAGGCCGCGTTCGGGTTCCTCGTCCCCGCACTGGCCGGCTACATCGCCTACGCGATCGCCGACCGCCCGGGCATCGTCCCCGGCTTCGTCGTCGGCGCGGTGTCCTTCACGCTCAACGCCGGCTTCCTCGGCGGCCTGGTCGGCGGCATCATCGCCGGGTTCGCCGCGCTGTGGATCAGCCGCTGGAAGCTGCCTGCCGGGGTCCGTGGCCTGCAGCCGGTCGTGATCATCCCGCTGCTCGCGACGCTGATCTCCAGCGGCCTCATGGCCGTCGTCCTCGCTCGGCCGCTGGCCGCCGCCCTCAGCGGCCTGGGCAACTGGCTCACCGGCCTGACCGGCACCTCGGCGGCCCTGCTCGGCATCATCCTCGGCCTGATGATGTGCTTCGACCTCGGCGGCCCGGTGAACAAGGCGGCCTACGTCTTCGCCACCACCGGCCTCACCGCCGCGGCCACCGGCGCTCCGCTGATCATCATGGCCACGGTCATGGCAGCCGGCATGGTGCCGCCGCTGGCGATGGCGCTCAGCACGGCCATCCGCCCGAAGCTCTACACCCCCGCCGAGCGGGATCAAGGCAAGGCCGCCTGGCTCCTCGGCGCCTCGTTCATCTCCGAGGGCGCCATCCCGTTCGCCGCGGCCGACCCGCTACGGGTCCTCCCGTCGATGATGCTGGGTGGCGCGACCACCGGCGCCATCGTGGCTGCGGCCGGTGTCGAGCTGCGGGCCCCGCACGGTGGCATCTTCGTGTTCTTCGCGATCACCGGTCTCCTGTGGTTCGTCATCGGGATCCTCGCCGGCACGGTGGTGGGCGCGATCGCGGTCACCATCGCGAAGAGCATCGGCCGGCCGAAGGCCGAGGCCGTGCCGGAGGACGCCGTCGACATGGCCCACGCGCACAACGCCGCCCCGGTCACCCAGCCGGCTCGGGCCTGACCCAGCAGGCTGTAGCCGACCGCCCGTCCCCGAAGCGAGGGAGAACCCCATGCCCAGTCAGACCGTCACCGTCGGCTCCCGGGTCGGGCTGCATGCCCGGCCGGCGGCCCTCATCGCCGAGGCCGTCGGCAAGGCCGGGACGCCGGTCACGCTGGCCACGCCCGGGGGCAACCCGGTGGACGCCGGGTCGCCGCTGATGATCATGACGCTCGGCGCGAAGCAGGGGACGGAGGTCGTCGTGAGCAGCGACGACCCCGCCGTCCTCCAGCAGATCGCGGGCCTGGTCGCCCAGGACCTCGACGCCGAGTGAAGGCCCGCCCTCCGCAAGCGCAGCGCGGGCCCTGACGGGCGGCCACCACAGACGACGGCGCCCGTCCCCTGGAGAAGGGGGCGGGCGCCGTCCTGGTGAGGTGCTGGAACGGCCCCCTCGCGGGGCCCCGCCGCCGGCCCCGTCCCGAGGCTCCGGCCCCGTCCCGGGTCCCGCCCCGAGCTTGCGAGGGGTGGGGAGGACGGGGTCCTTCTCCGAGGGATGAGGCGGACGGGGTCCTTCCGCGGTGGGGCGAGGCGGCCTCTCTCAGGCCTGGTCGGGGCGCGGGACGTCGCCGCGCCAGGCGCCGGTCTCGGTGCCGCGGCTCTCGATGAACTCCTTGAACCGCTTGGCATCGGCCTTGACCTGCCGGTCGTCGAAACCGAGCGCCGCGCCGGCCTTCTCCACGATGCCGGTCGGCTCCCAGTCGATCTGGATCATCACGCGGGTCTTGTTGTCGTCGAGGCGGTGGAAGGTGACCACCCCGGCGTGCTTGGCGTCACCGCCGGTGCTGGTCCAGGCCACCCGCTCCTCGGGGTGCTGCTCGGTGATCTCGGCATCGAACTCGCGCTTGACGCCGTCGATGTTGGTCACCCAGTGGGTGCGCGTCTCGTCGAGCTGCGTGATCCGCTCGACCCCGCCCATGAACTGGGGGAAGGACTCGAACTGCGTCCACTGGTCGTAGGCCACCCGGATGGGGACGTCGACGTCGACGGATTCCTGCACGCTGGCCACGTTGGCCTCCTCAGCTCGGGTCCTCGGGTGTGGCTCCGCTGCAGGGCCCCGCCCCGAGCTCGCGAGGGGTGGGGGGCAGCGGGGTCCTTCGACTACCCGGCGTCGCCGGGCAGGACACCTGCCTCGCCCCGGGTCACCGCAGCGCGGCCGCTGCGGCTGGCGGCGTCATCGCAGGCTCGCCGCCACGCTCCCGCGCACCGGGCGGCCGGGGAGCAGCAGCGCCTGCGCCAGGTGGTAGGCGTCGGGCTGCCCGTCCCAGGTGCCTGCGGCGACCGCGCCCTCCGGCGTCAGCTCGTGGTGCCAGCTGCCGGTCGCCGGATCGGCGAAGCGGGCCTCGCCGTGCGCCCACCAGTGGTCGCTCAGGGAGCGGTAGGCGGCCTCGCCGGTGACGGCGGCCAGCGTCCCCGCCGCGGCGACCGCCTCGCACAGCACCCAGTGCATGCGCTGCGACACGACCGGCCGGTCGTCCCAGTCCAGCGTGTACGGGAAGCCGTCGTGCCCGTCGGCGGCCCAGCCGCGCGAGGCCGCCGCGGCGAAGAGCGCCGTCGCGTCCTCGACCAGCCAGGTGGGCGGGTCGGGGGTCGCGGCCCGCGCGTGCAGGGCGAGCCGGGCCCACTCGAACTGGTGCCCGATGGTCACGCCGTACGGGCGGAACGGGTGCGCCGGCTCGTCGCGGTTGTACTCGAGCAGCGGCTGCCACCCGGCGGTGAAGTGCTCGGGCAGCCGCCAGTCCCGCTCCCGCGCCCAGCCGTGCACCACCCGCTCGACGGTGCGCACCGCCTGCGCCCGCAACCGCGCCGCGCGCGGATCGCCGTCCCCGAGGGCGTCGGCGGCGGCGAGGGAGGCCTCGACGCCGTGCATGTTGGCGTTGGCGCCGCGGTAGTCCGACAGCCTCGTCCAGCCGGCGTCCCACTCCTCCACCGCCAGGCCCTCGGCGTCGTCCCAGAACCGGGCCTGCCAGACGTCGAGCGCCTCGTCGAGGAGCTCACGCCCGCCGGGTGCGCCGGCGGTGGCAGCCGTGGCCCCGGCCAGGACGACGAAGGCGTGCACGTACGCGGCCTTGGTGTCGTCGGCGGTCGAGGCGCACCAGCCGCCGTGCGCGGCGTCGTGCAGCGGCCCGCCGGCCAGCGCCCGCACCCCGTGCCGGATCAGTTCGTCCCAGCCGCTCCGGCCGCTCAGCCGGGCGAGCCCGAAGACGTGCGTCATGCGGGCGACGATCCAGGTCTCCTGGCCGCGCTCGGGCCGCACCCGCCCGTCGTCCCCGAGGTAGCCGAAGCCGCCCTCGGGCAACCGGGAACGAGCGGCGAAGTCCAGCAGCCGGTCGAGGTCGGTCACGTCAACGCTCCCCTCGCGACGATCATGGCGTCGCGACCACATCCTGAACCGGATCGGTGGTCACGGCGCCATGATCGTCGGCGAGTTCAGAACGCCAGCGCCGTCCCGGGGTCGGAGAGCAGCGCGCCGACGTCGGCGAGGAACCGGCTGCCCAGCTCCCCGTCGATGATCCGGTGGTCGAACGACAGCGCCAGCTGGGTCACCTGCCGGGGCCTGACCTTCCCCTTGTGCACCCAGGGCATCTCGCGGATCGCCCCGAAGGCCAGGATCGCCGACTCGCCGGGGTTGAGGATCGGCGTTCCGGTGTCGACGCCGAAGACCCCGACGTTGGTGATGGTCATCGTGCCGCCGGTCATGTCCTCCGGCGCGGTCCGCCCGGCCCGCGCCGTCTCCGTGAGCTGCGCGAGCGCGCCGGCCAGCTCGGCCAGCGACAGCCGGCCGGCGTCCTTGACGTTGGGGACGACGAGCCCGCGCGGGGTGGCCGCGGCGATGCCGAGGTTGACCTGCCCGTGGACGACGATCTCCTGCGCGGCCTCGTCCCAGGAGCTGTTGACCATCGGGTGCCTCGCGGCGGCCAGGAGCAGCGCCTTGGCGACGAACAGCAGCGGGCTGACCTTGACGCCCGCGAACTCCGGCCGCGCGGCGATCCGCGACCGCAGCTTGACCATCCGCGTGACGTCGACGGTGAGGAACTCGGTGACGTGCGGGGCGGTGAAGGCGCTGGCCACCATCGCCGCGGCGGTGTGCTTGCGCACCCCCTTGACGGGGATCCGCTGCTCCCCCGCCGCCGCGGCGGGAGCCGGCCGCAGCTCGGTCACCGGTGCCGGGCCGGCGGCGGCCGCCTCGACGTCGGCGCGGGTGATCACCCCGCCGTCCCCGCTGCCGGAGAGCGCGGTCAGGTCGACGCCGAGGTCCTTGGCCAGCTTGCGCACCGGCGGCTTGGCCAGCGGCCGTGGCCGGCGCCGCCCCGCCTCGGCCGCGCGGGAGGGCGCAGCCTCGACCGACGCGGCGTGCGCCTCCGCCTGGCGGCCCACCTCGAGGCCACCGTGCCGCACCGGCTTGGTCGTCACGTCCGGCGCGGTCGCCAGCAGCGGCGGGCGCTGCTGACCGCCCGAGCCGTAGTCGGCACCGGGTGTCGCGGCGTCCGCGGGGACGGCCGCCCGGCGCGGACGGCGGCGGGCCTCGGTGTTCCGCGGCCCGTAGCCGACGAGCACCGCCGTCCGCCCGCCGGGCGCCGCCCCGCCGATCAGCCCAGCCGCCACCTCTTCCCCGCCCGCCCCGTCGGCGGTCTCGCCGCCGTCCCCGGTGGGCGCCGGGGCGGCGTCCCCGCCGACGTCGATGGTGATGATCGGCGTCCCGACGTCCACGGTGGTGCCGGCGTCGTGCAGCAGCGCGGTGACCGTGCCCGCGTAGGGCGAGGGCAGCTCCACGGCGGCCTTCGCCGTCTCCACCTCGCACAGCGGCTGGTTGACGGTGACCGTGTCGCCCACGGCGACCAGCCACTGCAGGATCTCCCCCTCGGTCAGCCCCTCGCCGACGTCGGGCAGCTTGAACTGCTTGAGCGTCCCCATCGGTCAGAACCCCATCGCGCGGTCGACGACGTCGAGCACCCGGTCGAGGTCGGGGAGGTACTCCTCCTCGAGCTTCGACGGCGGATAGGGCGTGTCGTAGCCGCCCACCCGCAGCACCGGCGCCTCCAGGGAGTGGAAGCAGGCCTCGGTGACCCGCGCGGCGATCTCCGCGCCCAGCCCGAGGGTCACCGGCGCCTCGTGGACGACGACGCAGCGCCCGGTGCGCCGCACCGAGTCGACCACCGGGTCGAGGTCGAGCGGGCTGATCGTCCGCAGGTCGACGACCTCCAGCGAGCGGCCCTCCTCCGCGGCCGCCTGGGCCGCCTGCAGGGCCGTCTTCACCATCGGGCCGTAGGCGAGCACGGTGACGTCGTCGCCGCCGCGGACCACGCGGGAGGCGAACAACGGGTCGGGCGTGGCCGCGGTGTCGACCTCGGCCTTGTCCCAGTACCGGCGCTTGGGCTCGAGGAAGACGATCGGGTCGGGGTGGGCGATGGCCTGCTGGATGCCCCAGTAGGCGTCGACCGGGTTGCTGACGGCGACCACCTTGAGCCCGGGGGTGTGCGCGAAGTAGGCCTCGGGGCTCTCGCTGTGGTGCTCGACCGCGCCGATGCCGCCGCCGAACGGGATCCGGATGACGATCGGCATGGTCAGCCGGCCGCGCGAGCGGGCGTGGATCTTGGCGACCTGGGTGACGATCTGGTTGTAGGCGGGGAAGACGAACCCGTCGAACTGGATCTCGCAGACCGGCCGGTAGCCGCGCATGGCCAGGCCGACGGCGGTGCCGAGGATGCCCGCCTCGGCCAGCGGGGTGTCGACGACGCGGTCCTCGCCGAAGTCCTTCTGCAGACCGTCGGTGATCCGGAAGACCCCACCGAGGCGGCCGATGTCCTCCCCCATGAGCACGACCTTGGCGTCGTCCTCCATCGCCTTCCGCAGACCCAGGTTGAGCGCCTTGCCGATGGTCAGCGTCTGGGTCGCCATCAGTGCCCGCCTCCCTCGAAGCTCGCCTGGTACGCCTCGAACTCGGCCTGCTGCTGCGCCAGGTGCGGCGTCTGCTCGGCGTAGACCTGGTCGAACATGGCGGTGCCGGGTGGGTCGGGCATCTCGGTCGTGCCGCGCCGGATCCGGGCCGCGAGCTCGTCGGCCTCGGCCTCCACGGCGGCGAAGAACTCGGCATCGGCGACGCCGGAGCGCGACAGGTACGCCTTGACCCGGGCGATCGGGTCGCGCAGCTTCCACTCCTCGAGCTCGCTGGCCAGCCGGTAGCGCGTGGGGTCGTCGGAGGTGGTGTGCGCGCCCATCCGGTAGGTGAACGCCTCGATGAACGTCGGGCCCTGCCCCTCCCGCGCGGCGGCGAGCGCCGCCCGCGTCACCGCCAGGACGGCGAGGACGTCGTTGCCGTCGACCCGGACGCCGGGGAAGCCGAAGCCGGCGGCGCGCTGGTAGAGCGGCACCCGGGACTGGCGCTCCAGCGGGACGCTGATCGCGTACTGGTTGTTCTGGCAGAAGAAGACGACCGGGGCGGAGAAGCTGGCCGCCCAGATCATCGCCTCGTTGACCTCGCCCTGGCTGGTGGCGCCGTCGCCGAGGAAGGCCAGCACGGCGCTCTCCGCGCCGTCCCGCTGGACGCCCATGGCGTAGCCGGTGGCGTGCAGGGTCTGGGCGCCGATGACGACGGTGTAGAGGTTGAACGCGGTGGCGACCGGGTCCCAGCCACCGTTGTCGACGCCGCGGAACAGGCTGATGACGTGCAGCGGGTCGACCCCGCGGGTCCAGGCGACGCCGTGCTCGCGGTAGGTGGGGAAGGCCATGTCACCGGGCTGCAGGGCGCGGCCGGCGCCGATCTGCGCGGCCTCCTGGCCCAGCAGCGAGGCCCAGATGCCCAGCTCGCCCTGGCGCTGCAGGGCGGTGGCCTCGACGTCCCACCGGCGGACCAGCACCAGGTCGCGGTAGAGGTCGCGCAGCTCCTCGGCGTCGAGGTCGATCGCGTACTCGGGGTGCGCGACCCGCTCCCCCTCGGGGGTCAGCAGCTGCACCAGGTCGGGTTGCCGGGGCAGGTGCGGCGCTCCCGCCCCCGGTACCGGGTCGACCACCTCGGTGGCACTGGACACGCTCACGTGCTCCTCCTCGCCGTCGGCCGCCGCCGCCGGGGTCGCCGGCTCGAAGCGCGCGGTGTGGACGTCTCGCGGCGCCCGGGTGTGGCACCACTCACACATCGTGGCACGACCCGGCCGTTCGTGGAGCAGGCACTCTCCCATCGATCTGCGCAAAATCCCTCGGACGGATTGCGCACGATGACCGGTCGAGGGGCCGAGGGTCCTGTCAGACTGAGCGGCGTGCCGGCTCTCGACGCCACCGACGCCCGCCTGCTGCAGGCCCTGGGCGAGGACCCGCGCGCGACGGTGATGGCGCTGTCGCAGCGGCTCGGGCTCGCGCGCAACACCGTGCAGGCGCGGCTGGCCCGGCTGGAGTCCAGCGGCGCGCTGGCGCCCTTCGACCACCGCGTCCGCCCCGAGGCGCTGGGCTACCGGCTCGGCGCGTACGTGACCGTGCAGGTGGTGCAGCGCAGCCTGGCCGACGTCGGCGAGGCGCTCGGGCACATCCCCGAGGTGCTCGAGGTGACCGCCCTCTCGGGCGTCGCCGACCTGCTGGTGCAGGTGGTCGCGGTCGACGCCGACGACCTGTGGCGGATCACCGAGCGGGTGCTGGCCATCCCCGGCGTCCAGCGCACCGACACCGCGCTGGCGCTGCGCAGGCTGGTCGACCACCGCATGGGGCCGCTGCTGGAGCGGGCAGCAGGGACCGACTGGGCCTGACCGGCGACGCACGCGCACCGGGCCGCGTGCGGTGCCGACGTCGACGACCTCGCCGCGCTGGGTGACCTCCACCCGACCGGCCGCGGCCAGCCGCCCGGCCGCCGCGCGGGCAGCGGGCATCAGCTCCCGCCAGCCGTCCGGGTCGACGGCGCGGGCGGCCTCCGAGGGGCAGATCGTCCCGCCGGCCCGCCGGTGGTCGAGCAGCGAGTCGATCGCCCGCTCGAGGCGTGCGTCGACGTCGTCCACGCCGTCCAGGGTGCGGCGCGGGACGCCACCGCGCCACGGCACCCGGTCCGCTGCCGCTGGGCCCGTCGCGTCGTCGCCCGGGACGCGGCACAGCGCGAGCAGGGCGCCGACAGCCCGTCCCAGGTGCGCATCCCCCGGCCGGGGGATGCTGGGCGGGTGCGCCGCTGGACGACCGGGCTGCTCGCCGGCCTGCTGCTCGTGCTCGCCGGCTGGGTGCTGGCCCCGGCGGCCTCGGCGTGCGGCTGCACCGGGGGGACGCCGTCCGAGCACGCGCTGCGCGCCGACGCGGTGTTCTCCGGCCGGCTGGTCGACCGCGAGGTGGTCGGTGGGACCGCCCTGCACGTCTTCGCCGTCGACACGGTCCACGCGGGCGCGGTGTCCGCCCGCCAGGGCGTGCTGTCGCCCGCGTCCGGGGCCTCGTGCGGCCTCGAGCTCGCCGGGGAGGAGCCCTTCCTCGTGTTCGCCGGCCGCGAGGACGGCCGGCTGGCCGCCGACCTGTGCAGCGGGACGACGGCGTGGACCCCCGAGGCCGCGGCGGAGGTGCAGATGCTGACCGGCGCGAGCGCTCCCGAGCCCGGGTCGGCCGGCACCGAGCTACCCGGAGGCCCCTCCGACACGGCCCTGGAGGCGGTCGGCGCCGTGCTGCTCGTGGCGGCGTTCGCAGGCGGGCTGCTCCTGCGGCGGCGGGCGGCCGGGTAGACCCGGGACGGCGGGGAGGGGCCGGTCGTGCGCCGAGCTGCTGCGCCGCCGGTGCCGCGCCGAGCTGGGTGTACCCGGCAGCCCGGCCGGGGTAGACCGGGCCGATGGCGAAGCGCACCCCGGTGGGGACCATCGGCAAGGGACGACGCGGCATCAGCGTGGCGGGCTGGGCCCTGCGCGGCGCGGCGGCCGGCGCGGCGGGCAGCACCGCGCTCAACGCCGTCACCTACCTCGACATGGTCGTGCGCGGCCGCGGCACCAGCTCCACCCCCGAGCAGACGGTGGAGAAGCTGGCCGAGAAGGCGCACGTACCGATCCCGGGGGACGGCGAGACGCGACGGAACCGGGTGCAGGGCCTGGGTCCGATCACCGGGCTGGCCGCCGGCGTGGGTGTCGGCGTCGGGGTCGGGCTGGTGCGCGCGGCCGGCTACCGGTCGCAGCCACTGGTCGGCACGCTCCTGACCACGCTGGTCGTGCTGGTCGCCGCCAACGGGCCGATGACCGTCCTCGGCATCACCGACCCGCGCACCTGGTCGGCCACCGACTGGGCCAGCGACATCGTGCCGCACCTGGCCTACGGCGCGGTCGTGAAGACGACGATGGATGCCTTCGACCGCCTGTGATGCCGCACCGGGTGCGACGAACTCGTGGTGATCAGCCGCCGATCGCCACGAGTCCGTCGCACCCGCCGCCCGGGCAGGCGCCGCGACGAGCGGCTCGAGGACATCGAGCGCCTGCTACGGCGAGCAGTACTCCGCGGGGCTCCACCCCACGCCTGACGAGATCACGGCGCAGGGAGGGGCGCGGCCTCAGGCCCGCCAGCCACCCTCGTCGACACCGCCGGGCACCGGGGCGCCGGGGTCGTAGGGCGCGCGGGTGAACACGAAGGTGCCCAGGTCCAGGTGGTCGTCGGCGATGCGCAGCGGCTCGCCGGCGTAGTAGCCGTCCAGGCCGATCCACGTGCCGTCGTCCCGCCGGGCGAAGCGGCTGGCCCGCCCGGCGCGGCCGGGCAGCGGTCCCAGGTGCAGCAGGCCGC
This sequence comes from Geodermatophilus obscurus, assembly GCF_900143215.1. Classification (GTDB taxonomy): domain Bacteria; phylum Actinomycetota; class Actinomycetes; order Mycobacteriales; family Geodermatophilaceae; genus Geodermatophilus; species Geodermatophilus obscurus_A. The sequence goes on from NZ_FRDM01000026.1 coordinate 13,320, forward strand.
CGGGCAGCGTCCGCAGCACCTGCGGCCCGGGCCCCCAGTACCAGATGCCGAGGGAGTCCAGGGGGACCGGCGGCGGCGAGGGCGCCCAGGCCTCGACGACCCGCGGCTCGGCGCTGCGCAGGTCGGCGAGCAGGCCGGGCAGCAGCGGGTCCAGGCCCGCGGTGGTGTTGGCCAGCGAGACGGCGCCGGTCTGCTCCTCGCGGTCGACGAAGACGCCGGCGAGGAAGCCGGGCATCGAGCCGCCGTGGCCGGTCAGCGTGCGCCCGTCGACCCGCAGCACCTGCAGGCCCAGCCCGTAGGCCGACCACCCCGGCGCCGAGGAGTCCACGCCCGCGGGCACGGTCATCTCCTCCAGCGTCGCGGGGTCGAGCACGTCGCCGGTGTCGCCGAGCAGGAAGGCGGCGAAGCGCCCGAGGTCGGCCAGCGTCGCCCACAGCTGCCCGGCGGCGGCCATCACGCCCGCGTCGTGCTCGGGCTCCGGCAGGACGACGTCGGCCCACGGGTGCACCGCGCGGCCCTCCGCGGCGGGCGCGACCGGCCGGGACGTCGTCCGCGTCATGCCCAGGGGGCCGAGCACCTCGGCGGCGACGACGTCCGCCCAGGACCGGCCTCGCAGCCGTGCCACCAGCTCGCCGAGCAGGCCGAAGCCGAGGTTGGAGTAGTGGAAGCGGCGGGCGGCCCCGAGGACGACGTGCTCGGGGGCCAGCTGCAGGTCCGCCAGCGAGCCGCCGGGGGCCCGCTCCCACCACGCGCCGGGGCTCTCCGCGGCCGCACCGCCGAGGTGGGCGAGCAGCTGGCCGACGGTGCGGTCGCCCAGCGGGGTGCCGGGCACGTGCCGGTCGAGCAGGTCGTCGAGGCGCACCCGGCCCTCGTCGCGCAGCCGCAGGACGGCGACCGCGGTGACCGTCTTGCTGATCGAGCCCAGCCGGTACTGGACGTCGGTGTGCGGCTCGGGGACGTCGCCGCGCCCGGTCGACCAGGCCAGCCCGCCGTCCCGGACGACGCCGGCGACCAGGCTCGGCGCCCGGCCGTCGCGCTGGACCCGTGCGGTGCGGGCGAGCAGCAGTCGGGCGGTGGACGGCAGGACGGCGTCGGGCACGGGCCCAGACGCTAGCGAGCCGGGACTCAGGAGGTGGGGGCCGCCTCGGGCACGGGCAGCCGGCCGGTGCGGGTGGCCCAGCGGTCGAACCACAGGGTGGCCAGCGGGGGCACCGACGCGGCGAGCGCGAGCAGCGTGGTGGTCGCGTTCCAGCGCAGCACCCGGGCGGCCACGATGGCGACGACGACGTAGGCGACGAAGATGCCGCCGTGGATCGGGCCGAAGATCTGCACCCCGCGCTCGGAGGTCGCGAGCACGTACTTCACGAACATGCCGGCCAGCAGCCCCACCCAGGAACACGCCTCGGCGAGGGCGACGGCACGGAAGGCGAGGGCGACGGCGCGCGGGGTCACGCGTCCCATGGTCCCCGACACCGCGGCGGACCGGTCGCGCCGATCGGGGTGGCCCGCGCCACCCGGCGTCCCTCCGTGGCAGGGTCGGGCTCGTGCACGGTCTGGCGCGGCGCGAGTTCTGCCTGGTGCTGCTGCGCCGGATGGCCGATCTGCACCCGGACCTGGTGGCCGCGGCGCTGCCCCGGCTGGGCGCCACCCGCGCGGAGGCGCACGCGGCGCACACCCGCTGGCAGGCGCTGCAGCACTCGCCGCGGGCGCCGCGTGGGCTGGCGCTGCGGTCCGCCGTCCTCGGCCCGCCGGAGGAGACCGAGGACCGACGCTTCGGCGACCTGGACCTGCAGGTGCGCCGCTGGCCGGTGCCGCTGTGGCCGCACCTCTCCTCGGAGGTGCTCTCCGGCCCGGGCGGCAGCGTGCTGCAGGAGCACCTGGTGCGGGCGCCGGGCTCCCCCGTCCCGCGGGCCACGCCGGGCCGGCTGCGGGTGTGGGAGCACACCCTGGACGACGTGGTCGGCCTGCGCGGGGCGCGGAGCGTGGATCCCGGCGTGGTTCCCCGCTGGGAGGTGCACCTGCCCGGCGGCGTCCGCGCCCGCTTCGTCTGGGGCCTGCTCCAGGCCGTGGACGACCCGTCGCCGCCCTGATCCGGGCGGCCCCGTCCCGAGCCGGAGCTGGCCCCCTGCAGGGTCCCGCCGCGAGCCTGCGAGTGGCGGGGAGCAGGGGGTCCTTATCCAGCGATGCGGTTGAACTTCGGCGTCGCGCCCATGGTGTCGACGCTGGCGACCTTGACGACGTCGCCGGACGTCGGCGCGTGCACCATCTGCCCGTTGCCCAGGTAGATGCCGATGTGGCTGACCGGGCTGTAGAAGGCGACCAGGTCGCCGGCGCGGGCCTCGGCTCGGGAGACCGGGGTGCCCATCTGCGACTGCATGCGGCTGGAGTGCGGCAGGCTGACGCCCACGGCCTGGAAGGCGTACTGCACCAGGCCGGAGCAGTCGAAGGAACCGGGCCCGCTCGCGGCCCACACGTAGGGCTTGCCGCGCTGGGCCAGCGCGCGGTCGACGGCCGCCTGCACCGAACCGCCGGCGGCCCCCACGGGGGCCGAGGGCGCCGCGGCCGGCTCCTCCCGCTCGGTGCGGCTGGCGCGGCCGCCCTCGCCGGCGCCGTGCGCGGCCGCGGCCGCCTCGAGCGCGGCCCGCCGCTCCCCGGCGGACAGCCGGGCGTAGTCGGCCTGGTACTCGGCGATCTGCGCCTGCAGCTCGCCCTGCTGCCGGGCGACGGCGTCGTACTGCTGCTGCGCCTCGCCGGCCGCCCGGTCGGCCACGATCCGCGCCTGCGCGGCGGCCTCCCCCGCGACGACGGCCGCGTCGAGCAGCTCGCCCTGGTGGCCGGCCACGGCCTGCAGCAGGGTCACCCGGTTGACGAACTCGTCGGCGGACTCGCTGGTCATCAGCGCCTGGAACGACCCCATGGTCTCGCCGGTGAAGGCGGTGCGGGCCACGCTCACGACGGAGTCCTGGGCGAGGTCGACCGCCGCCTGCGCCTCGGTCACCGCCGCGGCCGCGGCCTGCGCGGCCGCCTGCTGACCGGCCAGCAGCTCGCGCGCCTCGTTGAACTCCTCGGTGAGGACCTCCAGCTCGTGGCCGCGGGCGGCGACGAGGGCCGCGGCCGCCGCGGCGGTGGTCGGCTCCTCGGCGCCGGCGGAGGCCGGGGCGAAGGTCAGACCCAGGGCGCCGGCGAGGACGAGGGCGGCGCGGCGGGCGGTGCGAGGGGTCGCCATGGTGCGGCGGCACTCCGTTCATCCACGGCCGCCTACCGGGTCAGCTGACGGGTTCGGGCCGGACGTGCCCGGCGCGGCCGGCTGCGGTGCCGGCGTGCGCTTCACCCCAGTGGTTCGGTGGGTCCCCGGCCCCGCGCTCCCGGGGAGGAGAGCGCCGGCTCGGCGGCATCCGCGGGGTGTCACCCAGGATGGTGACGGAGCGCCCCGGCGGATGTACTCACCGTAGGGGCCGTGACACCGACGTGACAATCACCCGGATGTGATTTCGTGGACTCCCGACTCGACCGCACAGGTCGGCCACAACGGGCGGGGCCGGTGTGACGGGTGGGGTTCACCCTCGGCGCGGCGGGGCACGCAGCGGTCATGGATCTCAAGCGACCCCTCGTCGTGCTGGCCCTCGTCGGCGCGCTGACCGGGTGCAGCAGCGCCGAGACGGGCGGGAACACCGACCTGGACCGGGGCACGACCGAGTGCGGCGCCGCCGAGGCCGGGTCGACCGACGAGGAGCAGTGCCAGGAAACCGAGCAGGACAACGAGCAGCAGACCGACGAGGAGGACGACGGCGAGGGCTGACCGCACCGGTTACGGTCCGCCGGTGACTGCGCGCAGGTACGACGCCGTCGTCGTGGGGGCCGGGCACAACGGGCTGGTGGCCGCGGCCTACCTGGCCCGCGCCGGGTGGTCGGTGCTGGTGCTCGAGCGGCTCGCCGAGGTCGGCGGGGCCGCGGTCAGCCGGCAGGTCTTCCCCGGCGTCGACGTCCGGTTGTCCGCCTACTCCTACCTGGTGAGCCTGCTGCCCGACCGGATCCTCGCCGACCTCGGCCTGCAGGTGACGCTGGCCGATCGCGCGGTCGCGTCGTACACCGCCGTCCCCGGCGGTGCGGGCCTGCTCGTCGAGCGCGACGAGGGCCCGGCCACCGCGGCGTCCTTCCGGGCCCTCACCGGTTCCGACGCCGAGCTGGCGGCCTGGCAGCGGTTCTACGGCCGGGTCGCCACGCTCGCCGAGGACCTCGCGCCCACCCTCACCGAGCCGCTGCTGTCCCCCGCCGACCTGGCCGGCCGGCTGCGCGACCCGCAGCTGTGGCACGACCTGCGCGAGCGCCCGCTGGCCGACGTGGTCGCCGACGAGCTGTCGCACGACGTCGTCCGAGGGGTGGCGCTCACCGACGGGCTGATCGGCACGTACGCCGACGTGCACGCCGCCGACGGCCCGGCCGGGCGCTGCTTCCTCTACCACGTGGTCGGCAACGGCACCGGGCGCTGGCGGGTACCGGTCGGCGGGATGGGCGCGGTCAGCGGCGCGGTGGCCGCCGCCGCGCGCGGCGCGGGCGCCGAGCTGGTGACCCGGGCCGAGGTGACGTCGGTCGAGCTGCGGAGCGACGGCGCCACCGTGCACTGGACCGACGACGACGGCACCGAACGGGCGGGAGACGCCGGCTGGGTGGTCGGCGGCGCCGCCCCGGCGGTGCTCGAGCGGCTGCTCGGCGGAACGCCCCGCCCCTCCGCGGACGGTGCCCAGCTCAAGGTCAACATGGTGCTGGCGCGGCTGCCCCGGCTGCGCTCCGGTGTGGACCCGGCGACCGCCTTCGCCGGCACCTGCCACGTCGACGAGGCAGCGTCCCAGCTCGACGCCGCGCATGCGCAGGCCGCCGCCGGCCGGCTGCCCGACGTCGTCCCCTTCGAGGTCTACTGCCACTCGCTGACGGACCCGACGGTGCTGGGCCCGGCCGAGCGGGACGCCGGCTGGCACACCCTGACCCTGTTCGGCCTGCACACCCCGGCGGCGCTGTTCCGCGACGACCCGGAGGGCAGCCGGGACGAGGCGGTGCGCCGGGTGGTGGCCCAGCTGGACGTGCACCTGGCCGAGCCGCTGCTGGACTGCCTGGCCCGCGACGCCGAGGGCCGGCCGTGCCTGCAGGCGGCCTCGCCGCTGGACGTCGAGGCGTCGCTGGCGATGCCGGGCGGGCACATCTTCCACGGCGACCTGTCCTGGCCGGTCGCCGCGACGCCGGTGGAGGTCGGCACCTGGGGCGTGGCGACGGCGCACCCGCGGGTGGTCGCCGCCTCCTCGGGCGGCACCGTGCGCGGTGGGGCGGTCAGCGGCCTCGGCGGCTACGCGGCCGCCCACGCCCTGCTGGACCGGCGCTGAGCCGGGCCTGGTCGGCGCGCCGGCTGCGCGCCGAGACGGCGGCGCTGCTGCGCGACGCCGCCGAGCAGCTGCGCGGCCGGGACGTCGCGCTGATCGCCGCCGGGCTGACCTTCTACGCCGGCATCGCCGTGGTGCCGCTGCTGCTGGTCGCCTTCTCGCTCACCGCGCTGCTCACCTCGGCCGAGCAGGTGCGCGAGCTGAGCGACCGGCTGGCCCAGCTGCTGCCGCCGGAGCTGGGCGCTCCCGGGGCCCTGCGGACGCTGGCCGAGGCCGGCACCGGCCTGGACCTGCTGGGCTTCGTCCTGGCGCTGATCCCCCTGTCCTTCTACGGCGAGGGGCTGCGCCGGGCGCTGCTGCGCTTCACCCCCCGACAGGACCGGCTGACCGGCTGGCGCGGCCGGTTGCTGGCACTGCCGCTGGTGCTGGCGACGCCGCTGCTGATGTACCCGCTGCTGCTGGCCGCGTCGGTGATGGTGGAGCTGACCGAGCAGGGCAGCGCACTGGGCACCGTCGCCGTCGGCTACTACTCGGTGCTGTTCGCACTGACCGTGCCGCTGCTGTGGGGCTTCGGCGTGGTCGCGGCCGGGGACCTGCGCTGGCCGGCACTGGTGTCCGGTGTGCTGTTCACCGCCGCCTGCCTGTCGGGTTTCCTGCAGGGGTTCGTGATCTTCCTCGCCCTGCCGCTGGCCCTGGGCGCGCCGTTCGGCGGGCTGACGGTGGTCGGCGCGGTCGTGGCGATGAGCCTGTGGCTGTTCCTGCTGCACCTGGTCGTGATCGGCGGCTGGCTGCTGACCCAGTCACTCGACGGCCGGCTGCGGCGAGGGGCTCAGTCGTCGTCCGGCCGGCCGGAGTCCGACCGCCCCTGACCGCCGCCCCAGTCCCCCTGCCCCTGCTCCTCGGGGGCCTCCGGCGCCTGCTCGGGCTCCGGGTCGGGCTCGGGCGCCGGGGGGTCGGCCGGCGGCGCCGGGGCCGACGGCTGCTGCCGCTCCCACGACGGCTCGGGGTCCGGTGCCTGCCGCGGCTCCACGTAGTCCTCGCCGTTGCTGACCAGGATGGAGACGACCTGGCCCGGCACCGCCCGGCCGCCGCGCGGCGGGCTGGTGCCCAGCAGCACACCGGAGCGCCGGGCACTGTCGATCTGCACGGTGCGGTGATCGAAGCCGGCCTCGGACAGCGCCGTCCGGCAGGCCCGCACCGACGTGCAGCCCGGCACCGGGCGGGTGTTGCCGTTCATCACGACCTCGTCGGCCGGTGGGAACTCCCCGCTGCCCCGCGCCTCCAGGATCGGCGCCATCGCGTCGCGCCAGACGGTGGCCGCCTTGCCGCCACCGAAGCCGCCGACGTTCTGCTTCCGCTTGGGGTTGAGCACCATGACGCTCGCGGCGATCTCCGGGGTGTACCCGACGAAGGCGATCGAGTCGTTGTCCTGCGACGTCCCGGTCTTGCCGGCGATCTGGTGGCCCGGCACGTACGCGCGGGTGCCGGTCGCGCCGGAGTTCCCCGGCTCGACGTCCTTGCGCAGCATCTGGTTGAGCGTGGCGGCCACGCCGGGTTTGATCGCCTCGGGGGTGCACCGGTCGGCGATGGTCAGCGGCCGGCCGTCCGACCCGAGCGCGGGGTCGCCGTGCTGGTCGAGCACCGCGGTCACCGGGACGACGTCGCACTGGGTGCCACTGGCCGCCAGCGTCGAGTAGGCGCTGGCCAGGGCGAGCGGGCTGGTGGCCTCCGAGCCGAAGGTGAACGACCCCCGGTTCTCGTCGATGATCTGCTGCGGCAGCGCCGGGTCGCTGAACTGGAACAGCCCCATCCGCTCGGCCATCCGCACCGGCTCCTCGACGCTGCCGAGGGCGTCCTCGAGGGCCAGGAAGTAGGTGTTGGACGACTGGTAGAGGGCGGTGGTGAGGTCCAGCGTCGAGCGGTACGTGCCGGCGTTCTCGACGTCGTAGGGCCGGCTGCCGTCCCGGTAGACGCGGGACACGTAGGGGTCCGAGGTCGTCAGCGTGTAGTAGCCGGAGTAGCCCCGGTCCAGGGCGGCCGCGGCGGTGAAGACCTTGTAGGTCGAGCCGGAGCCCTTGCTGGCGGCCAGGTTGAGGTTGAACGACTCCTGCGCGCGGTCGTTCTTGTCGTAGCCGAAGACCCGGTTGACGCTCATCGCCAGCAGGTGGCCGGTGCCCGGCTCGACGGCGGTGAACATGCCGGCCAGCGAGTTGCCCAGGGACAGCGTCTCCAGGACGGCGGCGTCCCCGGCGCGCTGCAGGTCGGCGTCCAGCGTGGTCTGGATGACGTAGCCGCCGTTGTCCAGCTCCTGCTGGGTCAGCCCCACTTCCTGGATGAGGTAGCGCTGCACGAAGTCGCAGACGAAGGCCCCGACCGATGCCTGCGCGCAGCCGCGGGGCGGGGCCGGCGCGGGGGCGAGACCCAGTGGTGCGGCCTGCGCCGCGGCGGCCTCCGCCTGCCCGACCAGGCCCTGCTCGGCCATCCGGGAGAGGACCTCGTTGCGCCGCGTGGTGGCGGCCTCGGGGTCGGTGAACGGGTCGTCCTCGGTCGGGCTCTGCGCCAGACCGGCCAGCAGGGCGGCCTGCGGCAGGGTGAGGACGGCGGCGTCGACGCCGAAGAAGGCCCGCGCGGCCGGCTGCACGCCGTAGGCGTTCTGCCCGAAGTAGACGATGTTGAGGTACCGGGTGAGCAGCTCGTCCTTGGAGTAGGCGTCCTCCAGGGCCAGCGCCAGCCGGGCCTCCCGCAGCTTGCGGCCGAGCGTCTGCTCGGTGGCGGCGCTGCGCTCCTCGGGGGTGTCCGCGGTCTGCAGCAGCGTCTGCTTGACCAGCTGCTGGGTGAGCGTGGACCCGCCCTCCTGGACGCCCCCCGCGGCGATGTTCGTGACCAGCGCCCGCGCGGTGCCCTGCACGTCGAGGCCGTGGTGCTCGTGGAAGCGGGCGTCCTCGATGGCGATCATCGCCTGCTTCATGACCTCGGCGATGCGGTCGCCGGTCACCGGCGCGCGGTTCTCCTCGTAGAAGGAGGTGATCACCTCACCGTTGGCCGCCTTGAGCACCGTGTTGGCCGGTGGGGTGTCGACGGTGAGCTCGGTCGGGAGGTCGCCGAGCAGGCTGGTCGACTGCTGGGCGACCACCGCCGGCCCGCCGACCCAGGGGAAGAGCAGCCCCGCGACGAGTGCTCCGGCCACCACGACCGTGGCGGCGAGCCTGAGCAGCGTCCTGACCCGTGCGTCGGTGCGCAGGTCCATGGGCCTCCTTCCGTGGAGTGTCACTGGAACAGGAATCGGCGTCGGCCACAACCACCCGCGCCGCAGGCATGATCACCCGGTGCGCGTGCGACACAGGCGTCACGCCACGAGCAACTCCGGCAGGTCGCCGGTGTGCAGCACCACCAGTGTGCTCACCGCCCGGGTGAGGACGACGTAGAGCCGGTGCAGCCCCCGCGGCTCGGCAGCGGCGATCGCGGCGGGGTCCACCACGACGACCGCGTCGAACTCCAGCCCCTTGGCCAGCGTGGCCGGGACGACGGCCAGCAGCCCCGCGTCGCCGTCCTCCCCGAGGACCGCCGCGGGCAGCCCGGCGGCGACCAGCGCGCCGGCCACCTCGGCCACGGCGGCGTCGGCGCAGACCACCCCGATCGACCCCGGCGTGGCCGCGAGCTCGTGCACCACGTCGGGCAGCGGGCCGTCGGGCCGGACGCGCAGCGACCCGGGTCCGCGGCGCAGCGCGGTGGCCACCGGCAGCCCCGGAGCGATCGCCGGCAGCAGCCGGTTGGCGTACTCGAGCACCTCGCCGGGCACCCGGTAGCCGCGGGTGAGCGGCCGGACGGCGGTCCCCGGCCGCCCCAGACCCGCGAGCGTGCGGCTCCAGTCGGCCGCCGACCACGGGCTGGTGGCCTGGGCGAGGTCGCCGAGCACGGTCAGCGACCCGGCGGCCAGGCGGCGGGCGATCGCGCGGCACTGCATGGGCGAGAGGTCCTGCGCCTCGTCGACGACCACGTGCCCGTAGCCGGCGGTGCGCTCCAGCAGCCCGGCGACCTCGTCGACCAGCACCGCGTCGGCCTCGGTCCAGGGAGCGCCGCGCAGCGGACCGGCCGGGCGGAGCAGCAGCGCCTGCTCGCCCTCGTCCAGCACGCCGCGGGCCGCCCGCGCCAGGACGTCGGGGTCGGTGAGCAGGGTGTGCACCAGCTCCGCGGCATCCCGGGCCGGCCAGACCGCGTCGCAGAACGCGCGCACCTCCGGGCTGCGGGCCGCCCGGCGGGTCTCGGCGTCGGTGGGGCTGCCGCCGGCGGCCTCGGCCTGCCGTCGGGCGTCCTCGGCCAGCAGCATCGCCAGCCGCTCCCGGCCGGCGGCGTGGTGCATCACCTGCTGGTCCTCGCCGGCCCGGCCGCGGCGGCGCAGGTCGTCGACGTACCGCTTCAGCCGCTCCACCGGCACGCGGCGACGGCGCCCGGTCATCGGCACCTGGACGTCGTCCGCCGGCTTGGCGATCGAGCCCCACAGGGCGCGGTGCAGCACCTCGGCCATGCGGGCGTCGCCCTTGAGGACGGCGACCCCGGGGGCGTCCGTACCGCGCACCGGCACCCGGGCGGTGAGCTCGGCGACGGTGGCCTGGTCGACGTCGACCTCGCCGAGGGTGGGCAGCACCTGCTCGATGTAGCGCAGGAAGGCGCGGTTGGGTCCCACGACGAGGACGCCGGTGCGGGCCAGCTGACCGCCGTGGGTGTAGAGCAGGTAGGCCGCGCGGTGCAGCCCGACGGCGGTCTTGCCGGTGCCCGGGGCGCCCTGCACGCAGATCGACTCGGCCAGCGGCGCCCGCACGATCGCGTCCTGCTCGGGCTGGATGGTGGCCACGATGTCGCGCATCGGGCCGGAGCGCGGGCGCTCGATCTCCTGCTCGAGCAGCCTGCTGGGGGCGGCGTCCCCCACCCCGAGCAGCTCGTCCTCGTAGCTGGTGAGCTCCCCGCCGGCGAAGCCGAAGCGGCGGCGGCGCACCAGGCCCTGCGGATCGGCGGCGCTGGCCTGGTAGAACGGCCGGCTCATCGGCGCCCGCCAGTCGAGAACGACCGGGGTGCCGTCGGTGTCGCGCACGTGCCGGCGTCCGATGTGGAAGGTCTCGGTACCGGTGTCGGTGCGGCCGAAGAACGGCGGGACGCCGGGGTCGGCGGCCAGCGCCCGCAGCCGCTCGGCCCGGGCGGCGCCGAGCCTCTCCGCGGCCCAGGCGTCGACGCCGGCGTCGACGACGGCGGTGGTGGCCGCGCGCATGGCGGTCAGGCAGTCGGCCGCGTGCCCCAGGTGGGCGCGCTCGGCGGTGAGCACGGGATCGGCGGCGGTGGTCGTCTCGCTCGTCGCGGAGGACACGGTCGGTGGACGTTACGCGGGCTCCCGGGCGGGGAGGAAGGGGTCGTGCCCGAGACGATGCTCGCCGGACGGTTGGACGTGCGCACCCGCGCCTTCGCGGTCGAGGAGGTGCCCAAGCCCGCCCCCGGCCCCGGCGAGGTGCTGGTCCGGGTGGCCGCCGCCGGCATCTGCCTGTCCGACGTCCACCTGATCGAAGGCCAGCTCAGCCCGCTGTTCCTCGCCGGCGGCGCGGTGACCCTCGGCCACGAGGTAGCCGGCACCGTCGCCGAGCTGGGGGACGGCGTGACCGGCTGGACGGAGGGGCAGCCGGTGCTGCTGCAGGCCGGCGAGGAGAAGGACGGCTGGGTGCACACCCGGGGTGTCGACTACGACGGGGGTTGGGCCGAGTACGCCCTGGCCACGGTCGGCACGCTCGTGCCGGTGCCGGACGGGATGCCGCTGGAGCAGGCCTGCATCGTGCCGGACGCGGTCTCCACGCCGTGGGCCTCGATCGTGCGCACCGCAGGCGTCCGGGCCGGTCAGCCGGTCGGCGTCTGGGGGATCGGCGGCCTGGGCGCGCACGCCGTGCAGCTGCTGCGGCTGGCCGGGGCGGCGCCGATCGTCGCCGTCGACCCGGTGCCGGCCGCGCGCGAGCGGGCGCTCGCCTTCGGCGCCGACCTCGCCCTCGACCCGGCGGACGACGTCGCCGCGCGGGTGCGCGAGCTGACCGGCGGCGCCGGGCTGGCGTACGCCTTCGACTTCGCCGGGGTGGCGCCGGTGCGCGAGCAGGCGGTGCGGACGCTGGAGCGCGACGGCGCCCTGGTACTCGTCGGGCTCACCGACCAGCCGCTGGCCATCCGCAACGGCACCCAGTTCAGCTACTTCGGCCAGCGGGTGCTCGGCCACTACGGCTCCGAGCCCGGGCACGTCCAGGAGCTGGTGTCCCTGGTCCGGCACGGCCGGCTGGACCTCTCCCGGTCGATCTCCGGCACCCTGCCGCTGACCGAGGCCGCCCGCGGTGTGGAGATGCTCGCGCGCAAGGAGGGCGACCCGATCCGCCTGGTGATCACGCCGTGACATCGTCGCCCTACCGGGCGACACCGCGGCCAGGTGCCGTCCCCCGGCTGGGCTGAGCCCTCCCCGGACCTCGATCGCGGGAGCCTCCGGCCCCCACTCCTCGCGCCGCCTCGCGGGGCGTCTCACCGTGATGCCGCTGGGTCGTCGTCCGGCAGGACGACGGTGTCACCGTTCCTGCGGCTCCACGATGTGGACCTCGACCGCGCGGAACTGCGCCGGGGTCTCCAGCAGCACCGCCTTCGTGGGGTCGCCGACCGCCAGCGCCGGCCCGCGGCGCAGCGCGGCCAGCACCCGCAACCGCGGATCGGCCAGGACGTCGTCCACCAGGCCGCGGTCGCCGCCGGTGAACAGCGCCTCGAGCTCGCGGGCGTGCGGCAGCAGCACCCGGACGGCGGTCTCGACGGCGGCGCCCACCACCGCGTCGGTCTGGTGGGCCCGCCGCCGGGCGAAGCGCTGCTGGGACCAGCCGCCGGCCGCCGTCCGCCCCTGGACCTGGCGCGCGTCGACCTTGGAGACCACCAGGTCCCCGCCGTCGAACACCCCGACCGCCCACCGTCCGCGGCGGACCAGCAGGACGGCGGCGCGGTGCGACACCCGGGCCGCGGCGGTGAACGTGCTGAGCACCGGCGTGGTGAGGAGGGACGTCGCAGCCGGCCCCGGCCGCCAGTCGAACGGCGCCCGCAGGGTGACCTCGGTGGTGTCCGCGCAGGTCACCCGCACCGCCCCGTCGACCAGCCCGACGCTGTGGAAGGCGCCGTGCCGGGCGGCGACGCCGTCCAGCCAGCGCCCCAGGCGCTCGGGCGGGACGCGCAGCTGCCGGCCGCCGCCGGCGGCGGGCCGGGACCGGGTCAGCCGCCGTCCCGGGTGGTGGGCAGCCCGGCCGCGGCCCAGGCCTGGTAGCCGCCGACGACATCGGTGGCGCGGTGCAGGCCCAGGGCCCGCAGCGAGTCGGCGGCGAGACTGGAGGCGTAGCCCTCGTTGCAGAGCACGATCACCTCGACGTCGTGGCCGGTGGCCTCGGGCAGCCGCGCACCGCTGGCCGGGTCCAGCCGCCACTCGAGCACGTTGCGCTCGACGACCAGGGCGCCGGGGACCTCGCCGTCGGCCTCGCGCTGGGCGACCGGGCGGGTGTCGACGAGCAGGGCGCCGTCGGCCATCCGCGCCGCGGCCTCGGCCGGCTGGAGGCGGTGCAGGCGGCGCCGCGTCTCCGCGAGCACCTCGTCGATGGGGCGGGGGGCGGGCGGGGTGTCCACGGGGTCCGTCCTCGACCCGGTCACCGGGCCATCGCCGGCTCGGCGGCGTGCTCGGCCGGCACGTGAAGCAGCCGCTGGGTGGCGGCGACGACCACCGTGGCGACGGCGGCGGCGACGGTGGCCACCCAGAACGCGGAGCTGGCCCCGGTCGTGTCGACCAGCTTGCCGGCGGCCGAGGAGCCGAGGGCGACCCCGAGGCCCAGGGCGGTGCCGATCCAGGTGAACGCCTCGGTGGTCGCCGAGCGCGGGACAAGCACCTCGGCGAGGGTGAACGAGCTGATCAACGACGGGGAGACGGCCAGCCCCGCGAGCACCACGAACGGGATCATCAGCCAGATGTCGCGCACCAGCGCCAGCGGGAAGCTCAGCACGGTCAGCACGGCGAGGACGACGACCAGCCGGTGGCGCAGCGGGTGCCGCCAGTGCACGCTCCCCCAGCCGATGCCGCTGGCCATGGACCCGAGCGCGAGCGCCGCGATGAGCACGCCGGACAGCGGCATGGCGCCGGCCTGGTCGGCGAAGGCGACCAGCGCGATCTCGAGACTGCCGAGGATCGCGCCCACGGCGGCCCCGACGACGAACAGCACCCGGAGGCCGGGCGTGCGGATCGCCGCCGGGCCGCTGCGGGCGGCGTGCCCGTGCGGGGGCGGCTCGGTGCGGCCCTGGGCGGCGAACAGCAGGCTGCCGACGACGGCGAGGACGAAGGCGGTGACCACGCCGGAGGTGGCGTGCCCGGTCGTGGACAGGAAGGTCACCAGCACCGGGCCGACGATGAAGACGAACTCGTCGACCACCGACTCCATCGCCAGCGCCGCCGGCAGCCGGTGCGTGCCGCGGAGCAGGTGGGTCCAGCGGACCCGGATCATCGAGGCGACCGGCGGGATGCAGGCACCGGCCAGCCCGGCCGAGGCGAACAGGATCCAGCGCGGCCAGTCCTCCTTGACCGCGGGCAGGAACACGCACCCCGAGGCCACGAAGACGGCCAGCACCGGCAGCAGCGTGCGGCGCTGGCCGTGGGTGTCCGCCCACCGTCCCAGCAGCGGGCCGGAGATCGCCGTGGTGACGGCCCCGGTCGCGGCGACCGCCCCGCCCAGCCCGTAGCTGCCCGTCTCCGACGCGATGAGCAGGACCGAGCCGAGCCCGACCATCGACAGCGGCAACCGCCCGACGAAAGCGGCCGCCACCATCGGCAGTGCGTGGGGCGTGCGGAGCACGGGCAGGTACGGGTTGGGCACGGGATGGCGACCTGTCGTCTCAGGTGAGGGGGGCTCCGGTACGACGACCCACGCTAACCGACCCGCGCAGGAGCGGCCCGGCGGCGCAGGGCCGGTCGCGCGCCCCGCCCGGGGGACGGCGCAGGGCCCCGCACCGGTCGCCGTTGACCGGTGCGGGGCCCTGTGGGACCGACTCCGGAGAGCCGGCGCGGCCGGCTCTAGGCGAGCCGGTGCTCCAGGATGGCGAGCTCGTCCCACATGGTGCTGGGGAGCTTGTCGCCGAACTTCTCGAACCACTCGGTGATCTGCGGGACCTCGGCGCGCCACTCGTCCTTGTTCACGGCGAGGGCCTGCTCCACCTGCTCGCGGGTCAGGTCCAGGCCGGAGATGTCCAGCGAGTCGGGCGTCGGCACGTGGCCGACCGCGGTCTCCTCGGCCGCCGCGGTGCCCTCGAGCCGCTCGACGACCCACTTCAGGACCCGGCTGTTCTCACCGAAGCCCGGCCACAGGAAGCCGCCGTCCTCGTCGCGGCGGAACCAGTTCACGTAGAAGATCCGCGGCAGCTTGGTGGCGTCGTGCTGCTTGCCGGTCTCGACCCAGTGGCCGAAGTAGTCACCGGCGTTGTAGCCGATGAACGGCAGCATCGCGAACGGGTCGCGGCGGACGACGCCGACGGCGCCGGTGGCGGCGGCCGTCGTCTCCGAGGACAGCGTGGCGCCCATGAAGACGCCGTGGTTCCAGTCCCGCGCCTCGGTGACCAGCGGGATCGTCGTCTTGCGGCGGCCGCCGAAGAGGATCGCCGAGATCGGCACGCCCTTCGGATCGGTGTACTCCGGCGCCAGGATCGGGCACTGGGTGATCGGCGTGCAGAACCGGCTGTTCGGGTGGCTGGAGGGCTCGTCGCTGTCCGGCGTCCAGTCCCGGCCCTTCCAGTCGGTGAGGTGGGCCGGCGGCTCGTCGGTCATGCCCTCCCACCAGATGTCGCCGTCGTCGGTGAGGGCGACGTTGGTGAAGACCGAGTTGCCCTTCTCGATCGTGCGCATCGCGTTGGGGTTGGTGTCCCAGCCGGTGCCGGGGGCGACGCCGAAGAGGCCGTACTCGGGGTTGAGCGCGTGGAGCCGGCCGTCCTCGCCGAAGCGCATCCAGGCGATGTCGTCGCCGAGGGTCTCGACCTTCCAGCCCGGGATGGTCGGCTCGAGCATCGCCAGGTTGGTCTTGCCACAGGCGGAGGGGAAGGCCGCGGCGATGTAGTAGGTCTTCTGCTGCGGGCTGGTCAGCTTGAGGATCAGCATGTGCTCGGCGAGCCAGCCCTCGTCGCGCGCCATCACCGAGGCGATGCGCAGCGAGTAGCACTTCTTCCCCAGCAGGGCGTTGCCGCCGTAGCCGGAGCCGTAGGACCAGATGGCCCGCTCCTCGGGGAAGTGCACGATGTACTTGGTGTCGCTGCAGGGCCACGGGACGTCCTGCTGGCCCTCGTCGAGCGGGGCACCGAGGGAGTGCATCGCCGGCACGAACGGCCGGTCCTCCCCCATCGCGTCGAGGACGTACTGGCCGATGCGGGCCATGACCCGCATCGAGACGACGACGTACTCGGAGTCGGTGAGCTCGACGCCGAACATCGGGTTCTCGGCCTCGACCGGACCCATGCAGAACGGGATGACGTACATCGTCCGCCCGCGCATGGACCCGCGGTACAGCTCGGTCATGATCGACTTCATCTCGGCCGGTTCCATCCAGTTGTTGGTGGGACCGGCGTCGGCCTCGTCGACCGAGCAGATGAAGGTGCGGTCCTCGACGCGCGCGACGTCGCTGGGGTCCGAGGCGCACCAGAAGGAGTTGGGCTTCTGGTCCAGGCGGGTGAAGGTGCCGGCGTCGACCAGCTGCTGGGTGAGCCGCTCCCACTCCTCGTCACTGCCGTCCACCCACACGACCCGGTCCGGCGTCGTCAGCTCGGCCATCTCCCGCACCCAGGCGAGCAGCCGGGCGTGCGTGGTGGGGGCGTTCTCGAGACCGGGGGTGGCCACGGAAGTCACGGCGTCTCCATCCTCTGGGCACACCGGGCGGGGACCCGCCGGCGCTGTACTCGTCCTGCTCAGCTGTCGTCCGGACCGCCGGGCGCCACGGGCGCCGGTGGAGTCCGGGGGTCCGGACAGCCTAACGGCGTGGACGACCACTGTAACCGTGAGAGATGTTACGTATAGGACGTCTACCTCGCGGGTCGGAAGTCCCTGGTGGGGTCGTGCGTTGACCCTCCCCGTGGACACCACGGCGACCCTCCCCGCTCTGCTGACCCCGCTGACCCTCCGCGGGGTCACGTTCCCGAACCGGCTGGTCGTGGCCCCGATGTGCCAGTACGCGGTCACCGACGGCTTCGTCGGCGACTACCACCTGGCGCACCTGGGCCGGTTCGCGCTGGGCGGCTTCGGCCTCGTGGTCGTCGAGGCGACCGGGGTCACGCCGGAGGGCCGGATCAGCCACGGCGACACCGGCCTGTGGTCCGACGAGCACGTCCCCGGGATGGCCCGGGTGGTCGACTTCCTGCACGCGCACGGGTCGCTGGCGGGCATCCAGCTGGCGCACGCCGGCGCCAAGGCCGCCAGCTTGCGGCCCTGGGACGGCGAGGGTCCGGTGAGGGCGGAGAACGCGCACCCCGGCGAGGAGCCGTGGCCCACCGTGTCGGCCAGCGCGGTGCCGGTCGCGCCGGGCTGGCCCACCCCGCACGCGCTGACCGTCGACGAGCTGGCCGAGGTGCGGGAGGCCTTCGTCGCGGCCACGCGGCGTTCCCTGGCTGCGGGCTTCGACGTCGTCGAGGTGCACGCCGCCCACGGCTACCTGCTCAACCAGTTCCTCTCCCCGCTGACCAACCGGCGCGAGGACCGGTACGGCGGCTCGCGCGAGGGCCGCATGCGGTTCCCGCTCGAGGTGGTCGAGGCCGTGCGCGCGGCGTGGCCCGACGACCGGCCGCTCTTCGTGCGCGTCTCGTCGGTCGACGGATCCCGCGACGGTGTGACGCTGGAGGACACCGTCGCCTTCGCCCGCGAGCTCGAGGCGCGCGGGGTGGACGCCGTCGACACCTCCGGCGGCGGCCTCGGCGGCGGCTGGCACCACCCGATCGGCTACGGCTACCAGGTGCCGCACGCCGCCCGGATCCGTGCGGAGGCCGGCATCGCCACGATGGCCGTCGGGCTCATCGTCGACGCCCGGCAGGCCGAGGCGATCGTGGAGCAGGGCTTCGCCGACCTCGTGGCCGTCGCGCGCGAGGCGCAGGACGATCCCAACTTCGCCGCACGCGCCGCACGGGAGCTCACCGGCAGCCACGACGTCTACCCGGTGCAGGCCGGACCCCGGCTGGCCGCGCGCGACCGGCTGCTCACCACGCTCGGCCCGTGGACCGGGCCCGACCCGGTCCAGCTGGCGTCCCCGAGCTGAGCCGTTCAGGACCCGGACGACATCCCGTAGACCGGCCCGGCGACCTCGGTGACGAAGGCGTTCCAGTCCCCCGGGACGGGGCGTCCGCCGACCTCCGCGCCGAACTTGTCCAGGTACCAGTGCCAGCCGGCGGCGAAGTCGGCGACGTCCGCGTCGGCGGCGAACACCTGGCGGAAGCGCAGGACCGTGCGGCCCTCGTCGGCCCACAGGTCCAGCTCGACGGACCAGTCGTCCTGCCCCACCCACTCGACGACCAGCCGGCGCGGCGGGTCGCACTCGGCGATGCGCAGCACCTCACCCACCGGCTCGTCCTCGTGGGTCATCGTGAAGGTGCCGGTGCCGCCAGGTGCACGCTCGCCGTCGTAGGTGCCGATCCAGCGGGCCAGGCGGTCGGGCTCGGTGAGCGCCGACCACACGTCCTCGACCGGGTCCGGCCAGGAGCGGCGGAACTCCAGCCGCTGCCGGCCGTCGTCCTCGGTGGTGACGACGCCGCGGCGGGCCATCGCGTCGGACAGGGCGTCCTGCTGGGTCCTGGCGTCCTGCTGGGTCATGGCGTCCCTCCACTCCTGCGGGCCCGTCGGCCGCGGGCCATCTCGGTGTCCAGTGCGTCGAACCGCCGGGCCCACAGGTCGCGGTAGGGCTCCAGCCAGTCGTCGAGCTCCCGCAGCGGGCGCGGGTCGAGCGCGTAGAGCCGCCGGCGTCCCTCGACCCGGCTGCGGACCAGCCCGGCCTCGCGCAGCACGCGCAGGTGCCGGCTGATCGCCGGCCGGCTCACCGGGAACCGCTCGGCGAGCTCACCTGCGGCACGTTCGCCCCGCGCCAGCAGGGCGACCAGTTCGCGCCGGGTCGGATCGGCGAGCGCCGCGAGCGCCTCCACCGGGCATGCGTAACACATCCGTTACGCATTCGGCCAGGGGTTGGCGCGCGATCCCGCCGGGCACCGGAGACGCATGACCGTCACCGACCCCGACGTCCCGGACCCGCTCAACGACCCCCGCACCCTGCAGGCCGACCCCGGCGCCTACGCGCAGGGCGGGGACCTCGCCTCGACCGAGGACGACGCCGTGTCGACCGGCGAGGACGAACTCGCGGAGGACGACCTGGTCGCCGGCCGGGACGCGGCCGACGACGCCGGCGGTGGCGACGTGACCGGCGGCGCCTTCTCCGAGGCACCGCGCGACTGAGACGGGGCGGTCCGTTTCAGGACCCGCCGACCGGGCACCCATCGGGGCCTCACAGTTCCCAGCGAGGAGGACCGCGATGGCCACCGGTGAGACCGGCTTCGAGGACGTGACCTACGACCTCATCTCCGTGCAGTACCACTCGCTCAAGGCCGGGCACGACTACGGCCAGTACGTCCGCGACGCGGAGAACGCCGGGCTGCAGGACATCGCGGCCTTCTTCCGCGAGGTCATGGAGCAGGACTCCGCGCGGGCGCGGCGCTGCCACGAGTTCCTGCGGCAGATCTCCGGGACCGAACAGGGCGGACCCGCGACCCGGTAGCGGAAGGAGCCGTCCTCCCCACCCCTCGCAGGCTCGAGGCGGGGCCCGGGACGGGGCCGACCCGGGATGGACATGGCGGGCACGATGGCGGCGTGATCCGCACACCGCTGACCCGCACCTTCTCCCTGGCCGCACCGGTCGTCGGGGCACCGATGGCCGGTGTGGCCGGCGGCGCGCTGGCCCGGGCCGTCTCGCTGGGCGGGGGCCTCGGGATGATCGGCGTCGGCAACGCCGCCACGACGGACTTCGTCGCCGAGCAGGCGGCCATCCCGGCGGCCGACGGCCTGCCGTTCGGCATCGGCCTCATGGCCTGGGCGCTGGCCGAACGCCCCGAGCTGCTCGACGCGACGATCACGGCGGGCCCGGCACTGGTGTCGGTCTCCTTCGGGGACCCCGCACCCGCCGCCGCCCGGCTGCACGAGGCAGGCATCGCCGTCGCCGCGCAGGTGAACACCGCCGACGACGTCCGGCGGGCGCAGGCGGCGGGGGTGGACGTGCTCGTCGCCCAGGGCACCGAGGCCGGCGGCCACACCGGGCACCGGGCCACCCTGCCCCTGCTGCAGGAGGTGCTGACCCTGGCCGACCGCCCGGTGCTCGCCGCCGGCGGCATCGCGACCGGTACGGGCATGGCCGCGGCCCTGGCGGCCGGCGCTGCCGGGGTGTGGATCGGGACGCCGCTGCTGGCCTGCCCCGAGGGGCTCAACTCCCCCGCCGCCCGCGCCCGCGTCTGCGCGGCCGCCGGCGAGGAGACGGTGCTGACCCGCGCCTTCGACGTCGCACAGGGCCTGGCCTGGCCCGAGCGGTGGCCGGGGCGGGCGA
The DNA here is from genome assembly GCF_900143215.1 of Geodermatophilus obscurus. GTDB lineage: Bacteria > Actinomycetota > Actinomycetes > Mycobacteriales > Geodermatophilaceae > Geodermatophilus > Geodermatophilus obscurus_A. Next base: position 33,325 of record NZ_FRDM01000026.1, read on the forward strand.
TCGTCAACGACTTCTGCCGCGAGTGGCACGGCCGGGAGGCCGAGCTTGCCCGCGACCCCGACGCCGCCCGGAGCGTGATCGAGGCCCGGCGCACCGGCGATCTGTCCGCAGCGCCGCTCTACGCCGGGGAGTCGGTCGGCCTGGTCACCGGCGAACGGCCCGCGGCCGACGTCGTCCGGGAGATGGCAGCCGGTGCCGAGCGAGCGCTACGGGCGGCCTGCGACCTGCTGAGCTGACCGCGCGGTGTCGGACCAGGCCCGCTCCAGGAGCTGCAGCAGCAGGTCGGCGGGCTGGGCGCCGGCGGCGCCGTACCTGCGGTCGACGACGAAGAAGGGGACGCCGGTCGCGCCGAGCTGCTGCGCGGTGCGGATGTCGTCGAGGACCGCGGCGCGGTACCGGTGGTCGGCGAGCGCGGCGCGCACCTCGGTCTCGTCCAGGCCGGCCTCCACCGCCAGCGCGGCGAGGGAGTCGCCGTCGAAGACCGAACGCCCCTCCGCGAAGTGCGCGTGCAGCAGCCGCTCCTTCACCGCACCCTGCAGCCCGCGCTCGGCGGCGAGGTGGATCAGCTCGTGGGCCGGCAGCGTGTTGCCGCTGACGCCGTTCGCCAGGTCGTAGTGCAGGCCCTCAGCGGCGGCGGTCTCCTCGACGTGCCGCATCATCTCGCGCACGTCCTCGACCGGGCGGCCGAACTTGGCGGCCAGCGCAGGGAGGGTCCGGTGGGTCTCGCCCTCGGGGATGCTCGGGTCGAGCTGGAAGGACCGCCAGACGACCTGGACCTCGTCGCGGTGCGGGAACCGCTCCAGCGCGGCCTCCAGCCTTCGCTTGCCGATGTAGCACCACGGACAGACGACGTCGGACCAGACCTCTACCTGCATGACCGCTCAAAGGCGGTTGAGCTGTCAAGCATTCCGCTCCGCGCGAGGATCAGGTGACCTGATCGCGAAGCGTCCTCCCGCACGTTCCACGGTGAGGGAGGACACCGCATGATCAGGTCACCTGATCCCGGCGGGCCCTCGGGCTACCGGACGCCGACGAGGTCGACGACGAAGACCAGCGTCGCGCCGGGCTTGATGACCCCGCCGGCGCCGCGGTCGCCGTAGGCCTTGTGCGGCGGGATGGTGAGCCGGCGGCGGCCGCCGACGCGCATGCCGGCCATGCCCTCGTCCCAACCCTGGATGACCATGCCGACGCCGAGCCGGAACTCCAGCGGGTCGCCGCGGTCCCAGGAGGCGTCGAACTGCTCACCGCCGTCGTGGGTGACGCCGACGTAGTGCGCGCTGACCAGGTCACCGGCCTTGGCCTCGGGGCCGTCGCCGACGGTGATGTCCTCGATCACCAGGTCGTCGGGCGCGGGGCCGGTCGGCGGCTCGACGTCGGGGCGGGTGGGCTGGGACATCGGTTCTCCAGAGGAACGGCGCCGGGTGGGTCCCGACGGTCGGCTCCCATCCAAACAGCGGTTCCACCGGGTCGCCGGGCGGACTACGGTCCGGCGGCGTGATCGACCACCTGGGGCTGCAGTCCGCCGACGTCCCGGCCGCCGCGGCCTTCTACACCACGGTGTTCGCGCCGGCGGGCCTGCGCGAGGCGATGCGGTACGAGACGCCGGGCGGCCCCGTGGTGGGGATGTGCGGCCCCGACGGGCACCCCCAGCTGTGGCTGAGCCCGCTGGCCGAGGGCACCGAGCGTCCGGTGCACCTGGCGCTGCGGGCGCCGTCGCGGGAAGCGGTGGACCAGGTGTTCGCGCTGGTCCGCGAGCAGGGTGCCGAGGTGCTGCACGAGCCGCGGATCTGGCCGGAGTACCACCCCGGCTACTACGGCGTCTTCTTCCGGGACCCCGACGGCAACAACGTCGAGGCGGTGCACCACACGCCCCCGGAGGGCTGATCAGCGGCCACCGGTGACGTCGAGCACGCTGCCGGTGCAGTAGCCCGCGCCGTCGCCGAGCAGCCACAGCACGGCGTCGGCCACCTCCTCCGCGCGACCGGCCCGGCCCATCGGCACCGTCGGCCCCAGCCGCGCGACCCGGTCGGGCTGGCCGCCGCTGGCGTGGATCTCCGTCTCGATGATCCCGGGCCGCACGACGTTGACCCGGACGCCCTCGCCGGCCACCTCGCGGGCCAGGCCGACCCCGAGGGTGTCGACGGCGCCCTTGCTGGCCGCGTAGTCGACGTACTCGCCGGGCGACCCGAGCCGGCTGGCGACGGAGGAGACCAGCACGATCGACCCGCCGGAGCCGCCGTGCCGGGTGGACATCCGCCGCACCGCCTCCCGGCAGCACAGGACGGTGCCGAGCACGTTGACCGCCAGCATGCGCTGCACCCGCTCGGCGGTCAGCTCGTCGACCCGCGCCCGCCGGCCCACGATCCCGGCGTTGGCCACCAGCCCGGTCACCGGGCCCAGGCCCTCGGCGGCGGCGAAGGCGGCCAGCACGTCGTCCTCGACCGAGACGTCGGCGCGCACGGCACACGCGGTCCCGCCGGCGGCCTCGATGCCGGTCACGATGGCGGCGGCCGCGGCCTCGTCGTCCCGGAACGCCAGGGCGACCGACCACCCGGCCGCCGCCGCGGCGCGCGCGGTCGCCGCGCCGATGCCGCGGCTGCCGCCGGTCACGAGCACCACACCGGAGGGCACGGTCGGACCGTAGCGCGGCGCGGGTGCGGGTGCGGGGCGCCGCACGCCGTGCTGGGCTGGGCGCATGCCCGCCGACCCCCCGTGGTGGACCCGCGCCGTCGTCTACCAGGTCTACCCGCGCTCGTTCCAGGACTCCGACGGCGACGGGATCGGCGACCTCGGCGGCATCCTGCAGCGCGCCGACCACCTCGCCGACCTGGGCGTCGACGTCGTCTGGCTCTCGCCGATCTACCCCTCGCCGCAGGCCGACAACGGCTACGACATCAGCGACTACACCGACGTCGACCCGCTGTTCGGCTCGCTGGCGCAGCTCGACGAGCTGATCACCGCCCTGCACGCGCGGGGGCTCAAGCTGGTGATGGACCTGGTGGTCAACCACACCAGCGACCGGCACCCGTGGTTCGAAGAGAGCAGAGCGTCCCGTGCCTCACCGAAGCGCGACTGGTACTGGTGGCGGCCGCCCCGGGAGGGCAGGGCGGCGGGGCAGCCCGGCGCCGAGCCGACCAACTGGCACTCGTACTTCTCCGGCCCGACCTGGGAGCTCGACGAGGCCAGAGGCGAGTACTACCTGCACCTGTTCGCGCGGGAGCAGCCGGACCTGAACTGGGAGAACCCGGAGGTCCGCCACGCGGTGTACGCGATGATGCGGGGCTGGCTCGACCGCGGCGTCGACGGGTTCCGCATGGACGTCATCAACATGATCAGCAAGGACGTCGCCCCGGACGGCTCGCTGCGCGACGGGCCTCCGCTGCCGGGCCTGCCCTACGGCGACGGGACGGGGTCCTTCCTGTGCGGGCCGCGGATCCACGAGTTCCTGCAGGAGATGCACCGCGAGGTGTTCGCGGGACATCCCGAGCAGCTCCTGCTGGTCGGCGAGATGCCGGGCGTGACGGTGGAGCAGGCCCGGCTGTTCACCGACCCGGCGCGGGCCGAGGTGGACATGGTGTTCCAGTTCGAGCACGTCGGCCTGGACTTCGACGAGTCCAAGTGGCGCCCACGCCCGCTGCGGATGCGCGACCTCAAGGCCTCCTTCGGCCGCTGGCAGGCGGGGCTGGCCGACGTCGGCTGGAACTCCCTCTACTGGGACAACCACGACCAGCCGCGGGCGGTCTCCCGCTTCGGCGACGACTCACCCCGGTACCGGCGTGACTCCGCGACCTGCCTGGCCACCCTGCTGCACCTGCACCGGGGAACGCCCTACGTCTACCAGGGCGAGGAGATCGGGATGGCCAACGCCCCGTTCGACAGCATCGACGACTTCCGGGACGTCGAGTCGCTCAACCACTTCGCGCAGGCGGTCGCGCACGGCGAGGACCCGGAGGCGGTGCTGGCCGCGCTGCGCCGGATGAGCCGGGACAACGCGCGGACGCCGGTGCAGTGGGACGGCTCGCCAAGCGCCGGCTTCACCACCGGGACGCCGTGGATCCCGGTCAACCCCGACGCCACCGAGTGGAACGCCGCGGCCCAGCGCGCCGACCCGGCCTCGGTGTTCGCCCACCACAAGCGGCTGATCACGCTGCGGCACACCGATCCGGTGGTCGCGCTCGGCGACTTCACCATGCTGCTGCCCGAGCACGACGAGCTGTACGCCTTCACCCGCAGACTGGACGGCGCGGCGCTGCTCGTCGTCTGCAACCTCGGCGCCTCGACCCACCCGCTGGGCGAGCTGCTGCCCGAGGCGGTCGCCGCGGAGCTGGTGCTGGGCAACCTGACCGACGACGGCGACCCCGCCGTCCTGCGGCCGTGGGAGGCGCGGGTGCTGCGCCCCGTTGACTGAGCGGCCCTGCTCGCGGCCCCGTCCAGGGGCCCGCCCCGAGCCTGCGAGGGGTGGGGAGGACGGGGTCCTTCAGCACCCCAGCAGCAGGTCCAGCGCCGCCGCCGCCGTCCAGGACTGGTCGGCGCTGCCGAGCGGCTCACCCGTGAGCGGCTCGTGGTACTCCGCGAACGACCCCCCGGCCAGCTGGTCGAGCAGCGCCCGGCGCAGCGGCGCGGCGACGTCCGTCCGGCCGCGCCGCTGCAGCAGCCACACGAAGAGCCAGGTGACCACCGGCCAGCTGGGGCCGCGCCAGTACGCGCGGGGCCGGAACCCCGGCGACGCCGGGGTGGCGCTCGGCAGGACGGCGTGCCGCAGCCCGGGGTGCCCGGTCCAGCGCTCGGACCGCAGCAGCGCCACCATGTCGCGCTCGGTCGCCGTCCCCAGGCCGCCGCAGAGGAGCGGGCGAACCCGGCCACCGTCTCCGCGCGCAGCGGCTCGCCGGTCCGCAGGTCGGTGTCCAGCGCCAGCCCGAGCTCGGCGTCCACGCTGCCGGCGACGCCGGCCCGGAAGCGCGCGGCGTGCTCCTCGAGCTCGGCAACCTCGCCGGTCCCCAGGTCCCGGGCGATCCCGGCCAGCGCACCGCTCGCCGCCGCGAGCACGGCGGAGGCGAGGACATCGGTGACGAGAAAGCTGCCCGTCGCGCGGATGCGCGCGCCGTCGTACCGGGCCCGCCGCAGCTCCTCGACCCCGGTCAGATAGCGGTCGTACTCGAGCCGGGTGGGGCGCTGGGCTGCGTCACGGACGATGCGGGTGTCCCGGCGCCGGTAGGGCGGCAGGTCGGGGTCGACGGCGACGCGGGACCACGGCCCGTCCCACCGCGGGGAGTTGTCCATCCCGCTCTCCCAGCCGTGGTGGATGGTGAGCAGGCCGGTGGCGTGCGGGTCGCGCTCGCGCACGAGGTAGCGGTGCCAGGCCAGCAGCCGGCGGTAGGCCCCCGGCAGCCAGGCGCGGACGCGGGCGGCCGCTGCGGGGCCGCGGCGCTCGGCGAGGGCCACGACGCGCTCCACGGCCAGGGCGTGCACGGGCGGCTGGCAGATGCCGCTGGTCCGGGGGACCACCGGGGCGTCGCCGGTGAGCTCCGCACACCCCCAGCGCTCCGGTCCCGGGGAGTAGTCGTGCTCGTCGGGGTCGAAGACGATGTGCGGCAGCATCCCGGTGCGCCACTGCCCGGTGAACAGGTGGTCCAGCTCGGCGCACGCCCGGTCCGGATCGAGGTGCGCGAGGCCGACCGAGACGAACGCGGCGTCCCAGCTCCACTGGTGCGGGTAGAGGTCCGGGGCGGCCCGGACCATGACCCCGGTGTCGTTCGCCCGCAGGACGGCGGCGGCGCGGGCGGCGAGCTCGGCGCCGCGGTGGACCGCGAGGTCGTCGACGGCGATCACGGGGCGGCTCCCGTCACGCGGCGACCCGTCGCGCCGACCGCAGCATCGCCGTCGCCCGAGGGAGCACCCGGGCGGGGTCCCCGGACGGCCGGCACTCGAAGGCGAGCCAGCCGCCGTAGCCGATCCCCTCCAGGCAGCGCAGCAGCGCCGCCCAGTCCAGGTGGCCGGCGCCGGGCTCGAGGCGGTTGCTGTCGGAGAGCTGCACGTGGCCGATGCGGTCGGCGTCCGCGCGCAGCGCCGCCGGCGGGTCGGCCTCCTCGATGTTCATGTGGTAGGTGTCCGCGCCCACCCGCACGCTGTCCCACCCGGTCGCCCGCGCCAGCTCCGCCGCCTGCGCGACGGTGTTGACCATGTGGTCCTCGTAGCGGTTGAGCGGCTCGAGCAGGAGGAGGACGCCCTCCCGGGCCGCGACCTCGCCCAGCCGGCCCAGCGCATCGAGCAGCACCTCGCGGTCGGCCTCGGCCGAGCGGGGCGGGGTGAACGGGGGCAGTCGGCGGGAGAAAATCCCCCAGGACGCCGGCGTCATCGCACCCACTCCACCCAGCTCGCCGATGACGGCGAGCTGGGTGGTCATGTTCGCCACCGCGTCGGCCCGGCGCTCCGGGTCGAAGTCGCCGATGAAGTGGTCCATGTCCACGCAGACCGTCGGCATCACGACGCCGTCGCGCTGGGCGGCCCGCAGCTCCGGCAGCCGCGCCCGCAGCGCGTGCCCGCCCGCCCCACGGAGTTCGATGGCGTCGAAACCCCAGGTGAGCGCCGCTTCCCACCTGGCCTGCATCGTGTCGCCGGGGAGCAGCTGCTCCTGGACGGCCAGTCTCACGTGACCCCCCGCCACGTCGCGGTCGGCAGGTACGGGACCACTTTATCCGTGATCAGCGGCGCTTAATGCGTGTCGCGTCGACATAACCGGGTTGTGATCCAGCCATGTGACGAGCGGCTACTGTCCGGAGTCCGGCACCGACGCCGGCGACTCGAGGAGAGCTGATGGGCGGGACGAAGCGGCAGGTCCAGGTCTCGGCGGCGGCGGTCGGGGTGACCGTCCTGCTCGCTGCCTGCGGTTCCGGCGACGGTGGCGGTGGGGGCGGCGACGAGGGCGGCCCGCTCACCGTGTGGACCCTGGAGAACCTCCCCGACCGCCTCGCCGCCCAGCAGGAGATCGCTGCCGCCTTCACCCAGAGCAGCGGCATCGAGGTCGAGCTCGTCGGCATCGACGAGGACCAGTTCAACCAGCTGCTCACCTCGTCGGCCGCCGCAGGGGAGCTGCCCGACGTCGTCGGCGCGCTGCCGCTGGCCGGCGTCCAGGCGCTCGCCGCCAACGAGCTCCTCGCCCCCGACGTGGCAGCCGACGTGGTGGAGGGCCTGGGCGCCGACACCTTCTCCGAGCAGGCCCTCGAGCTGACCAGGGACGGGGACACGCAGCTCGCCGTCCCGAGCGACGGCTGGGCCCAGCTGCTCGTGTACCGCAAGGACCTCTTCGACGCCGCGGGCCTGGCCGCGCCGGAGACCTACGAGGGCATCCTGGCCGCGGCGCAGGCCCTCGACAGCCCGGAGCGGGCCGGCTTCACCGGCGCCACCGCGCCGAACGACGCCTTCACCCAGCAGACCTTCGAGCACCTCGCCCTCGGCAACGGCTGCCAGCTGGTGGACGACGGGGGCGAGGTCACCCTCGACAGCGACGAGTGCGTCGCCGCGTTCCAGTTCTACGACCAGCTGATCACCGACTACTCGGTCTCGGGCACCCAGGACGTCGACACCACCCGCGCGGCCTACTTCGCGGGGCAGGCGGCGATGGTCGTCTGGTCGTCGTTCATCCTCGACGAGATGGCCGGCCTGCGGGCCGACGCGCTGCCCACCTGTCCCGAGTGCTCCGCCGACCCCGCCTTCCTCGCGAAGAACAGCGGCGTGGTGACGACCATCGCCGGCCCGGACGGGGACGAGGGGGCGCAGTTCGGCGAGGTCGTCTCCTGGGCCGTGACCGCCGACGCGCAGACCGACGCGGCCACGCAGTTCGTCACCTACATGATGGAGGACGGGTACGAGCAGTGGATCGGCTTCTCGCCGGAGGGCAAGGTGCCGACCCGGCAGGGCACCGCCGACGAGCCGAGCCGCTTCATCGACGCCTGGGCCACCCTGCCCGCGGGCGTGGACACGAAGGCACCGCTGTCGGACTTCTACTCGGCCGAGGTGCTCGACGCCCTGCGGAACGCCCCGGACACCATCTCCCCGTGGGGCATCCCCCAGGGACAGGGCGCCCTCGTCGGGGCCTCCCTCGGTGAGCTGCCCGTGCCGCAGTCGATCAGCGCGATGACCGGTGGCGAGCTCGACCCGCAGCAGGCGGCCCAGCAGGCGGCCGACGCGCTCCGCGAGATCGCCTCGTCCCTGGAATGACCGGGGCACCGCGATGACCGGGGCTCCGGTGCACTCTCCCCCTCGACGGTCCCGCGACCGCGATCCGGCGACCTCCGGCCGCGGGACCCTGCGGTGGCGGGAAGCCCGGACCGGTCTGGCGATGATCTCGCCGACCGTGGTCCTGGTCCTGGTGCTCGTGGTGCTGCCGATCCTCTGGACGGTGGTGCTGGCCTTCCAGGACCTGCGGCTGATCCGGCTGCGCACCGCCGGCCTGTTCGGGGACTACACGGTCGAGAACTTCGTCGACGTCTTCAGCTCCCCGGGGTTCTGGCAGGCACTGGTCACCACGCTCGTCTACGCCGGGTGCGGCACGGCGGCGTCCGTCGGGCTGGGACTGGCCGCGGCGCTCGCGCTGCGCCGTCCCTTCCGCGGCCGCACGTTCGTGCGGGCGTCCCTGCTGCTGCCCTACGTGGCACCGGTCGTGGCGGCCACCTTCGTGTGGGGCGTGATGCTCAACCCGCAGTTCGGCGTCGTGAACGAGATCGGCACCGGCCTGCTCGGCTGGGACGAGCCGATCGCCTTCCTGTCCGAACGCCCGACCGCCCTGATCACCGTCATCGTCTTCGAGATGTGGCGGTCGTTCCCGTTCGCCTTCCTCTTCCTCACCGCCCGGCTGCAGGCCGCGCCGGCCACGCTGGAGGAGGCCGCCCGGGTCGACGGCGCGACCCCGACGCAGCTGTTCCGCCACATCGTCTGGCCGCAGCTGCTGCCGACGATCGCGGTCCTGGCGCTGCTGCGCTTCATCTGGACGTTCAACAACTTCGACGACATCTACCTGCTGACCGGCGGCGCCGCCGGCACCGAGGTGATCAGCGTGCGGGTGTTCGACTACCTGGTCAGCCGCGGGGACATCGGCGCGGCGTCGGCGCAGGCGCTGGTCCTCGCCACGGTGCTCATCGTCCTGGTCTCCGTGTACTACCGGTTCGCGGCGAAGGACGAGGTGGCCTGATGACCCGCATGGTGACGGCGCCGGCGGACTCGCCGGCCGCACCCGACACCCGCCCGTCCCGGGCCCCGACGGGGCGGGGCTGGTCGCGCAACACGGTCGAGACGCGGGTGCTCGGCGTCCTGCGCTGGATCGTGATCGTGGGGTTGGCGCTGTTCACGCTGTTCCCCTTCTACTACATGGCGCTGCTCTCCGTCCGGGACCTGAGCTCGCTGCTGCAGGAGCCGGCCCGGCTGTGGCCGCTGCTCTCGGAACTCACGGTCGGCACCTACCGCGACGTGCTCACCCCGACCGAGTCCGGCGGGCAGGGGTTCGTGCGGTTCATGGCCAACAGCGCCCTGATCGCGCTGGGCACGGTCGCGGTGACGCTCGTCTTCGCCGTCCTCGGCTCGTACGCCCTCGCCCGGCTGCGCTTCCCCGGCAGGCGCCGGATCGGCGTGCTGTTCCTCGCCGTCTACCTGTTCCCGAGCATCCTGCTCGCCGTCCCGCTGTTCGTGTTCTTCACCGCCCTCGGGCTGCGGGGCAGCCTCGGCCCGCTCGTGCTGGTGTACGTGTCGCAGACGATCGCGGTCGCGATCTACACGCTCCGCAACTACTTCCAGACGGTTCCGGCCAGCATCGAGGAGGCCGCCGCCGTGGACGGCGCCACGCGGTTCACGATCATGCGGAAGGTGACCCTGCCCCTGGCGATGCCGGCGATCCTGTCCAACGCGCTGTTCGTCTTCATGATCGCGTGGAACGAGTTCCTCTTCGCGCTGCTGTTCCTGGTCGAGGACCGCTCGCGGTGGACGGTCTCGCTGGGGCTGTCCCAGCTCGCCGGGAGCATCGAGATCCCCACCACCGTGCTCATGGCCGGATCGGTCATCCTCACGCTGCCGATCGTCATACTGTTCTTCGCCACCGAACGGCTGCTGACCGGCGGGCTGACCGCGGGGGCGGAGAAGGGGTGAGGACCTGGGGGAGCGCGCCGGGCAGCTGCTCGAACTGATCCGCCGGGGCCGGGCCCGCACGCGTGGGGACCTCATCGAGCTCACCGGGCTGTCCCGCTCCACCGTCGCCGCCCGCGTCGACGACCTGGTCGACGCCGGGTACCTGCGCGCGTCGGGCAAGGAGGCCTCCGTCCGCGGCCGCCCCTCCCACGTGCTCAGCCTCGACGGCTCGCACGGGGTGGTGCTGGCCGCCGACCTGAACGTCACGCACGCGACGGTCGCGCTGTGCGACCTGGCCGGGCGGCCGCTCGCCGAGACGGTGCACGAACTGCGGCTGACCGACGGGCCCGAGCCCCTCCTCCGGTGGGTCGAGCAGCGCTGGCGCCACCTGCTGGACGCCGCCGGGGTCGGGGCCGACCGGGTCCTCGGTCTCGGGGTCGGCGTGCCGGGCCCGGTGGACGTCGCCACCGGACGGGTCGTGCACCACACGCCGGCCCTGCCGGGCTGGCGGGACTTCCCCCTGCGTGACCACCTGGAGCGGCAGTTCGGCGTCGTCTGCGTGGTCGACAACGACGCCAACGCGATGGCTCTCGGCGAGTACCACGCCGAGCAGCCCGCCGCCTCGCCGCTGCTGTTCGTCAAGGTCGCGACCGGCATCGGTGCCGGCGTGGTGGTCGACGGGCACGTCCTGCGCGGCGCGGACGGCGCCGAGGGCGACCTCGGGCACGTCCGCATCGCCAGCGCCGAGCACGGCCCGCCGTGCGTCTGCGGGGCACGGGGCTGCCTGGCCGCGTCGGCGAGCGGGCGGGCGCTGGCCCGGGTCCTGCGCGAGCAGGGCGAGGACGTGCCGGACAGCCGGTCGGTCGTCGAGCTGGCGCTGACCGGCCACGCCGAGGCCACCCGGCTGGTGCGCGAGGCGGGTCTGGTGGTCGGCGACGTGCTGGCGACCGCGGTGAGCCTGCTCAACCCGCGCGTCCTGGCCCTGGGCGGGGACCTGGCGCTGGCCCAGGACCACTTCGTCAGCGCTGTGTGCGAGCGGCTGTACCAGCGCACCCAGCCGCAGGCCGCGCGGGGCCTGCGTGTCGTGGCCAGCGGCCTGGGGCACCGCGCCGGGGTGGTGGGCGCGGCGCGGCTGGCGCTGGAGGAGGTCCTCTCCGCCGAGGCCGTCGACCGGGCGCTCGCCGGCCGGCGGCAGCCGGTGCCCTAGTACGTGACCGGCGGCCCCCCTGCAGGGTCCCGCCGCGAGCTGACGAGTGGCGGGGGGTCCTCAACCCTTCCAGTCGACGAGCTGGACGATCACGCCGTTGGGGTCGCGCACCTGGAAGGCGCGCTCGCCCCACTCCTCGACGGTGAGCGGCATGGTGATCACCACGCCCTCGTCCTGCAGCCGGTGCAGCTCGCCCTCCAGGTCGTCGACGACGAAGGCGAGGATCAGCCCGGCCGCGGGCACGTCGCGCTGGTCGGCCGGGAGCGTGGCCAGGCCACGACGGAGGAAGACCACGTTGACGCCGGCGTCCTCTCGGGTCAGCGAGGCGAAGCCGTCGGCGGCCATCTCCTCCCGGAAACCGAAGTGGCGGGCGAGGAAGGCACTGCTGGCGGGGACGTCGTCGACGTTCAGCGAGACGGCGGTGGAGGTGATGCGCACGGGGGCCTCCTGACGTGGGGATCGAACTCCGTACACTGTACGCGGTTTTTAGTGGGAAGGATCCCCTCGTGCCGACCGACCGGAGCAGCGCGGGCGACCCCGCCCGCACCCTGGCCCTGCTGTGGCGGGAACCGCCCGAGGGCCCGCGGCGGGGGCCGGCGCGGGCGCTGGACCTCGACGCGGTGGTGTCGGCGGCCGTCGGCCTCGCCGACCGGGACGGTCCGGACGCGGTGACCATGCGCGCGGTGGCCCAGGCGCTGGGGGTGGCGCCGATGACGCTCTACACCTACGTGCCCGGCCGGGCCGAGCTGCTGGACCTCATGCTGGACGCCGTCCACGCGCAGACGGCCCGCCGCGACACCGCCGGGCGGCCCTGGCGGGAGCGGCTGACCGCCGTCGCCGAGGAGAACCGCGCGCTGTTCACCGCCCACCCGTGGGCCGCCGCGGTCTCCACGCTGCGCCCGCCCCTGGGGCCGGGCTCGACCGCCAAGTACGAGCACGAGCTGGCCGCCCTCGACGACACCGGGCTGGACGACGTCGAGCGCGACGACTGCCTCACCCACCTGCTGTCGTTCGTCCAGGCCAACGCCCGGGCGGTCGCGGAAGCGCAGGCCGCCCGGCGGCAGAGCGGGCTGGACGACGCCCAGTGGTGGGCCGCGGCCGGGCCCCTGCTGGCCCGGGTGCTGGACCCGGCGCGGTACCCGCGCGCCGTCCGGGTCGGGGCGGCGGCCGGGGCCGCGCACGGCAGCGCGCACGACCCCGACCACGCCTACCGGTTCGGCCTCGCCCGGGTCCTCGACGGGCTGGCCGCGCTCATCGACGCCCGTCGCTGACCCCGGCTCAGGCCGGGGCGGCGACCGGCTCGGCGGCCTCGGGCTCGTCCAGCGGGTGGGCGAGCTCGTCGGCCGGCAGCCGCCACGCCAGGACGGCGACGACGGCGAGCACCGGCGGCACCAACCCGGCGAGCAGGAAGGTGCCGGTCAGGCCGACCGACTGGCTGACCGGGCCGGCCAGCGCCATCGACAGGGGCATGAACGCCAGCGAGACGAAGAAGTCGAGGCTGGAGACCCGGCCGAGCAGCGCCGGGGGCACCCGCCGCTGCAGCAGCGTGCCCCAGATGACCGTGCCGGCCTCGAACGCCGCCCCGAGCAGCCCGGCCGCCGCGATCATCACCCACAGCTGCGAGGTCGCGCCGAAGACAACCAGCGGCAGGCAGCCGGCGCCCCACAGCAGGTTCATCACCGTGAGGTAGCGGCGCGGCAGCCGCAGCGAGGCGACGACGGCCGACCCCAGCGCACCGCCGATGCCGAAGGCGGCCAGCACCCAGGCGTGCTCGGCGGGCCCGCCGCCGGCCCGGTCCCGGACCGCGAAGGGCACCAGGACCTCGAACGGGCCCATGATCAGCAGCACCATCAGCGAGGCGAACAGCAGCGTGGCCAGCAGCCAGGGGGTGCGGACCATGTAGGCCACGCCCTCGCGGACGTCGGTGAGCAGCCCCGGCTGCTCGCCCTCGCGGCGGACCGGCAGGGTCGGCAGCGCTGCCACGCACGCAGCCGCGGCGGCCGAGGTCAGCGCCGTCGCCAGCAGCGCCGCCCCCGGCGAGAGGACCGCCACCAGCAGGCCGCCGACCGCGGGACCGGCGGCCATCGCCAGCGCCGGGCGGACGACCCCCTCCAGGCCGTTGGCCGCGAGCAGCTCGCCGGGCGGGACGACGCCGGGCACCAGCGCCGAGTAGGCCGGGTAGTACAGCCCCATCGCGATGCCACCGGCCAGGGACGCCGCGGCGAGCGGCCCGAGCGCGAGGGCGCCGGCCAGCGACAGCAGCGCCACCGACCCGACCGCCGTCGTCTGCAGCAGGGCGACGCCGAGCAGGATGCGCCGCTGCGGCACCCGGTCGGCCAGCGCGCCGCCGAGCAGCGTGCTGGCCAGCATGCCGGCGGCCTGCAGCGAGGTGGCCAGGGAGAGCGCGCCGGGGCCGCCGCCGAGGTCCACGACCTGCCAGACCAGCGCCACGGTCCACAGGCCCTGCGCGAACAGCGACAGGCCCATGGACGAGGCCAGCAGGCGGTAGTCCCGGGAGCGCAGGGGCGCGAGCGCGCGCGGCAGGCCGGCCATCTCCCCCTCCGTCGTCGGCGGGCGCGCCGTCGGCGCCCGGACCCCCATGCTCGCGGAGGGCACCGACAGCGGGCACGTGGTTATCGGGAGGACGGCGAGGACGGTCGGGCGGCCGCCACCGACCCGCCTCTCGGGGCGTCGAGCGAGGAGCGGGCGGGGCGGGCTCGCCGAGGAGCGAGGGCATCGAGGTGCTCGAGCTGGACGTCGACGAGGCGCCGGCCATGGTCGACGACGGCCGGATCGCCGACGCCGGGACGCGCGCCGAGTGCGACGAGCTCGTGGCCATCGCGCGCTGATCGCCACCAGTTCGTCGCATCCAGTGGGGTGCGGGTTCGTCGCATCCAGTGGGGTGCGGGGACGTCAGCGGGCGCCGCGCTCCTGGGCGAGGCGGACGTAGTGGTCGACCGCGGCGGGGTCGTCGACCGCGCCGACGTTGAGCGCCTTGGCCGGGTCGATGCCCTGGAAGAGCCGCTTGAGCGGGACCTCCAGCCGCTTGCCGGTGCGGGTGTGCGGCACGGCGGGGACGACGAGCACCTCGTCGGGCACGTGCCGCGGGCTGGCCTGGTTGCGGATCGCGGCCGTGATGCGACCGGTCAGCTCGTCGGTGAGCTCCGCGCCGTCCGCCAGCTGGACGAACAGCGGCATCCAGTAGCCGCCGTCGCGCTGCTCGACGCCGAGCACGACGCAGTCGAGGACCTCCGGGATCGACTCGACCGCGGCGTAGATGTCCGCCGTCCCCATGCGGACGCCGCCGCGGTTGAGCGTGGAGTCCGAGCGGCCGGTGATGATGCAGGTGCCGCGCTCGGTGATCTCCATCCAGTCGCCGTGCCGCCAGACGCCGGGCCAGGGCTCGAAGTAGGCCTCGCGGTAGCGGGAGCCGTCGGGGTCGTTCCAGAAGTACAGCGGCATCGTGGGCATCGGCTCGGTGATCACCAGCTCGCCGAGCTCCTCGGTGACCGGCCGGCCCTCCTCGTCCCAGGCAGCCGCGGCGACGGCGAGCATCGGCCGCTGCAGCTCACCGGCCGTCACCGGCAGCAGCGGTGAGCTGCCGATGAACCCGGTCGCGACGTCGGTCCCGCCGGACAGCGACCCGAGGAGCACGTCGCCGTCCACCGCCTCGTAGACCCAGTGGTAGGCGGTGGTCGGCAGGGGCGACCCGGTCGACCCGATCGCGCGCAACGCCGACAGGTCGTGGGTCTCCCCCGGCCGGATCCCCGCCTTCTCGCAGGCCGCCAGGTAGCCGGCACTGGTGCCCAGGTAGGTGATGCCCGTGCGGGCGGCCAGCGCGAACTGCGCATCGAGGGACGGGTACGCCGGGGCGCCGTCGTAGACCACGACGGTGGCGCCCGCCAGCAGCGCCGACGTCGAGATGTTCCACATGATCCAGGCGGTCGACGCGTACCAGAAGAACCGGTCGCCGGGACCGACGTCGAGGTGGAACCCGAGCTGCTTGTGCTGCTCGAGGACGACGCCGCCGTGGCCGTGCACGATCCCCTTGGGCAGCCCGGTGGTGCCCGACGAGTAGACGATCCACAGCGGGGCGTCGAACGGCAGCGGCTCGAAGACCGGCTCCTGGGCGTCGGCGACCGCGTCGGCCCAGCTCACCGCGCCGTCGGGCAGCTCGTCGGGGAACAGCCGGGGGACGGCGATCGTCGTCCGGACGCCGGGCAGAGCCGCCCGGAGCTCGGCGACGACGTCGCGCCGGTCGTACTCCTTGCCGTTGAACCGGTAGCCGTCGACGGCGACCAGCACGGTGGGCTCGATCTGGGCGAAGCGGTCCAGCACGCTGCGGGTGCCGAAGTCCGGCGCGCACGAGGACCACACCGCGCCCACCGCGGCGGCGCCGAGGAACGCGACGACCGCCTCGGGGACGTTGGGCAGGTAGCCGGCCACCCGGTCGCCGCGCTGCACGCCGAGCCGGCGCAGCGTGGCGGCGAAGGCCCCGACCTGCCCGCGGAGCTGCGTCCAGCTGGTCTCGACGGGCTCGGCGTCCTCGGCGACGGCGATCAGCGCGGGGCTGCCCGGGTCGACGGCGCCCTCGTCCGCGTGCCGCAGCGCCTGCTCGGCGTAGTTGACCGTCGTCCCGGGGAACCACTCGGCGCCCGGCATCGCGCGGCGGGTGAGCACCCGCTCGTCGGGGACGCCGGGCAGCACGCCGGACCAGTCGGCGACCTCGGCCCAGAACTGGTCGAGGTGCTCGACCGACCACCGCCAGATCGCGTCGTAGTCCGGCGGGTCGCCGAAGTCGATCCCGCGCCGGGCGGCCACCCGGTCGGCGAACTGCGCGAGGCGGGTCGCCCGGATCGACTCGGGCGTGGGGCTCCAGAGGACCTCGGGACCGGTCGACGTGTCCGTGCTCACAGCAGCACCTTGCCACCCCGCTGCGGCCGGTCGTGCAGCACCGGTGGTGCACGCATCGCGAACGCGCGGCCGGTGGGTCCGCGATGCGTGCACGAACCGCGCCGGGAGTCGAGGAGCGCGCACGGGCCGCCCGCAGCAAGATGGACTCCCATGAGCGAGCCGGAGGGGGAGGTCGAGCGCAACGTGCTCGGCGGTCTGCTGCAGCCCTGCGGCACGGACCCGCTCACCGGTTTCTACCGCACCGGCGTCTGCAGCAGCGGCCCCGACGACGTCGGCAGCCACACCGTGTGCGCCGTCGTCTCGGCGGAGTTCCTGGACCTGCAGCGCCGGCTGGGCAACGACCTGTCCACCCCGCGGCCGGAGTACGGCTTCCCCGGCCTGCGCCCCGGGGACCGCTGGTGCGTGGTGGCCGTGCGCTGGTTGCAGGCCTACCAGGCCGGTGCCGCATCGGGCGTCGTCCTGGCCGCCACCAACGCCCGAGCGCTGGAGGTGGTGCCGCTCGAGGCGCTGCGGCAGCACGCGGTCGACGTCCCCGACGACCTGAGCAGCCTGGACTGAGCAAGGACCCCGTCCACCCCACCCCTCGCGAGCTCGGGGCGGGTCCTGGGACGGGACCGCCCTCGCCTCCCACCATGGAAGGACCTCGCAAGGTGACCACCGACCTGCTGGACGCTCCCCTGACCACCCTCCAGGGCGAGGACACCACCCTCCGCTCGCTCACCGGCGGCGGCGCCGCCCTCGTGGTGAACGTCGCCAGCCGGTGCGGCCTCACCCCGCAGTACACCCAGCTCGAGGCGCTGCAGCGGGAGTTCGGTGCCCGGGGCCTCACGGTCGTCGGGGTGCCGTGCAACCAGTTCGCCGGCCAGGAGCCGGGCACGGCCGAGGAGATCGCCGGGTTCTGCTCGGCGACCTACGGCGTCACCTTTCCCATGACGGAGAAGCTCGACGTCAACGGCCCGGGTGCGCACCCGGTGTTCCAGCGGCTCACCGAGGCGCCGGACGCCTCCGGTACGGCCGGCGACGTGCAGTGGAACTTCGAGAAGTTCCTGCTGAGCGCCGACGGTGAGGTCGTGGCCCGGTTCCGCCCGATGACCCAGCCGGACGCCCCCGAGGTCCGGCACGCGATCGAGGCGGTGCTCGGCCGGTGAGCAGCCCGTCCCCTGACGCCGACCTGCGCTTCTGGTTCGACCCGGTCTGCCCCTTCGCCTGGATGACCAGCAAGTGGGTGCGCATGGTCGCCGAGCAGCGCGAGTACCGCGTCGAGTGGCGGCTGATCTCGCTGCGGCTGCTCAACCGGCACGTCGACTACGACGCGCAGTTCCCGCCCGAGTACGAGGCCGGGCACACCTCCGGGCTGCACCTGCTCCGGGTCGCCGCCCGCGCCCGCGCCGAGCACGGCCCGCAGGCGCTCGACCCGCTCTACGCGGCCCTGGGCCGGCACGTCTTCGAGGACCCGGCGGGCCAGCCGCCGCCGGAGCGGGCCACCGGCCGGGCATTCCTCGAGCAGGTCCTCGCCGAGGCCGGGCTGCCGGACGACCTCGCGGCCGCCGCCGACGACGGGTCGTGGGACGCCGGGATCCAGGCGGAGACCGACGCCGCGCTGCAGCTCACCGGCAAGGACGTCGGGACGCCGATCCTGCAGTTCCGCCCGCCGGACGGCGCCGCGTTCTTCGGCCCGGTCATCAGCCGGCTGCCGAGCCCGGAGGACGCCGTCGCGCTGTGGGACCACATCATCGCCCTCGCCGGCTTCCCGGGCTTCGCCGAGCTCAAGCGCAGCCTGCGGGAGCGCCCGCAGCTGCCGGCCTCCGGCGTGCGCCCGGGCGAGGCCGGACTGCAGGAGGACTGGCACGGGGGGAGCCGCCGCCAGCACCGCTGAGTCGAGCGCTCGGCCGACTCCGGCCGGGCGCGACTAAGGTGAGGCTGGCCTATCTCGCCGTCAGCCCCAGGAGCCGCTCGTGCCCTCGTCGACCGACGCCGCCCTGCGACGGCAGGGTCCCGGCGGGCCGGGGCGCGCCGCTCCGCAGCGGGGCGGCCTGCTCCACCAGCGCCGCAGCCACCTGCTCGGCCTGCTGCTGCTCGTCCTGGTGGTCGTCGCCGCGACGCTCAGCATCGCGGTCGGCTCCCGCGGCATCGGCCCGGGTGCTGTGTGGCAGGCGCTCACCGACCCCGGCGTCCCGACCGAGGAGACGGTGATCGTCCGCGAGCTGCGGGTGCCGCGCACCGCGCTCGGGCTCATGGCCGGCCTCGCCCTCGGCGTCGCCGGCGCGCTGGCCCAGGGCCACACCCGCAACCCGCTCGGGGACCCGGGCCTGCTCGGCGTCACCGCTGGGGCCTCGCTCGGCGTCGTCCTCGCCATCCACACGCTGGGCGTCGGCACGCCGGCCGGGTACGTCTGGTTCGCCTTCGCCGGCGCACTGCTGGGCACCGTGCTCGTCTTCGCGCTCGGCTCTGCCGGCCGCGGCGGCGCCTCCCCGGTCACCCTCGCGCTCGCCGGCGCCGCGCTGTCGGCGCTGTTCTACGCTCTGGTGCGGGCCGTCCTCGTCAGCGACACCGACAGCCTCGACGCCTTCCGCTTCTGGGTGGTCGGCGCGCTGGCCGGCCGTGGCGCCGATGTCGCCTGGCAGGTCGCGCCGTTCATCGTCGCCGGCCTGCTGCTCGCGCTGGTCAACGCCCCCGCCCTCGACCTTCTCGGCCTCGGCGAGGACGTCGCCCGCGGCCTGGGTCAGCGGGTGTGGCCGGCCCGGCTGGTCGGCCTGGCGGCGGTCACCCTGCTGTGCGGCGCGGCGACCGCGGCGTGCGGGCCCATCGCCTTCGTCGGCCTCATCGTGCCGCACGTCGTCCGCGCGTTCACCGGCCCGGCGCACCGCTGGCTGGTCCCCTGCTCCGGCCTGCTCGGGGCCGTCCTGCTGCTGCTCGCCGACGTGGTCGGCCGGGTCGTCGTCCACCCGGGTGAGCTGCAGGTCGGCATCGTGCTCGCCCTCGTCGGGGCGCCGTTCTTCATCGCGCTCATCCGCCGGCGCCGGCTGGCGAGCACATGACCGAGCTCGCGAGGTCGTGCGGAGGCCCAGCACCGCCGGGCGCGAGCCGGACGAGCGCCAGCGAGGGAGGCTCGTGACCCAGCTCGAGGCGCCGTCCGCGGCCGCAACCCGGGTCCGTCAGCCCGGCGAGACCGCCGTCCGCGTCGGCCCGGTGTCCGGCCGGGTCCGCTGGCGCCAGGTCACGGTGGCGGGGGGCGCCGCCCTCACCGTCGTCCTGCTCGGTGCGGTCAGCCTCGGCCGCGGCGACTTCCCGATCGGCCTGACCGACGTGCTGCGCACCCTGGTCGGGCTCGGCGAGGACACCCAGGAGTTCATCGTCCTGCGGCTGCGGGCGCCCCGGATCGTCGTCGGCGCGCTCGTCGGCGTGGCCCTCGGCGTGGCCGGCGCGCTGTTCCAGACCTTCGCCCGCAACCCGCTGGCCTCCCCCGACGTCCTCGGCATCAGCCAGGGCGCCTCGGCCGGCGCGGTCGCGGCCATCGTGCTGGGCGGGACGGCGGGCGGTTCCGGGCTGTTCGGCGGCCTCGGCGTCCCCCTGGCGGCGCTGCTCGGTGCGCTCGTCACCGGACTGCTGCTGCTCCTCCTGGCCTGGCGCCGCGGCATCGACGGCTACCGCATGGTGCTGATCGGCATCGCGCTGTGGGCGGTCGGCGCGGCGCTCGTCGACTGGCTGCTCACGCGCGCCGAGATCCACGACGCCGCGTCGGCCTACGTCTGGATCACCGGCTCGCTCAACGCCCGCACCTGGGCCGAGGCGGTGCCGCTGCTGGTGGCCCTCGCCGTCCTGCTCCCCGCCGCGCTGGCCACCAGCCGCGCGCTGGCCGTCGTCCAGTTCGGCGACGACACCGCCCGAGGCCTGGGAGTGCGCCTCGTCCCCACCCAGGCGGTCGTCGTCCTCGTCGCCGTCGCGCTCACCGCCGCCGCCGTGGCGGCGGCCGGACCCATCTCCTACGTCGCGCTGGTCGTCCCCCAGGTCGCCATCCGGCTCACCCGCGGCCCGCGGCCGCCGCTGCTGGCCTCCGGCCTGCTCGGCGCCGCGCTCGTCGTCGGCGCCGACCTGCTCACCCGCACCGTGCTCCCCCAGGCGCTGCCCGTCGGCGTGCTCACCGCCGCCGTCGGCGCGCCGTTCCTGCTCTGGCTCCTCGTCCGCGGAAGGCGGCGATCGACGCTGTGACCACCCACCCCGTGACCACCCACCCCGTGACCACCC
>NZ_FRDM01000047.1 GCF_900143215.1 Geodermatophilus obscurus
CGCACCCGCTTCGTCAGCAGCGCGCGAGGCGAGCACCTTTGGAATCGAAAACACATGGTGGAAGTCGACAATTGACCAGGGAAATTCTGGCTCATCTGCTCGCTTGGGCAACAAGCTGAAGGGCGGCGTGGTCCCTTGGATAAGAGCCTTACGGAAATCCGTGCTTTTGAGCATAGGATTCGACTGCCAGGAAGCCTGAGCAAGTGTGACGTAGTCGTGCACGTAGGCGACCAGGATGTCACTGACTTTATCGTTCTCCAGATCGCACGACTGAGTCAGGACAATGACGTCATGACGTTCCTCGATTATCTCGACTTCATCCGCCTCATCGGCAGCAGCGGTCTCAACTCGATAGATTGGGCATCGCAACAGCACGTCACCCTGCATGAGCTCAGGGCCCTGCGCCACTTCGAACCAGGACTCAGCCAAGGTCGACCAGCATCGCCCGAATGTCGTCGGGACTGTCCGCCACCGGCCGCGGGACCTGCCGCCTGACCAACCGACCCCTCAGCCGGCGTATACGCCGGATGGTCTGCATACCGCGGTAACGCTCCAGTCCCTGAAGGATGCGTCGGCGGTCTAGGTCTCTGCCTACGGCAGAGGCCGCGTCGTACTGATAGATAGGAGCCGACTGAATTTGGACCGTCGGCGGTGTCGACGCAGATGGCAGGACAGCCGAGATAATGGCTGTCGGTACAGCGGCGAAGGAGAAGACGTACGGGCGAACCTTCCCGGTTGGGTTTGAGGCAGCGCGAACCTCAGAGCTCACCGAACACCTCCCGCAGTGAATCCTTCAGCATGCCCTCGAACGCTTGACCCTCCTTGACTTTCAGGTCGGCGATCACGTCTCTTGCTTCGTCGAGCGTGAAGCCTGACTGGTCGACTCTCGTAAGGTCGAAGTCCAGAACGAAGGCGGAGGAACCGGCGGGGGCTTCCGTGGAGGCCCAAGTAAAGCCAATCCTTGTCGCTCCGTCGGGATACACGGAATCGATGCGGTCAAGGAACCCAGTCATCGTCTGTGGCAGTCCCGGTGGCAGGGCGAAGGCTACAGTCAGCCAGTCTTCGAAGTTGACGCTTGGCTCAAAAATTTCCACTCGGTTGATGTAGCGCAGACCAATGGTCGAGTACCTCTTGGACGGGGGAGTGGCCCACTCCCTCAGCCTTTCGACCGCCTCAAAGAGGCGAGCCTCCAGCGATCCCCAGCCCTCGTATGGAGGCAGTCCGTGCACGGACACGTCATTCGGACCCACAAGCACCAACCGAGAGCCGGACTCTCGCGAGAACATCATTTGCTGCGGACCGGAGCGCAGCTCGAAGTTCGGCGCACTCCCATGCTCACCCGAGACTTGCGCCTCTACCACATTGCGAGTCTGCGGCTCATCAGGATACAGATCCCCGATAAGGCCAAAGATAAGGCCAGGCGTAGTGGCCTTCCAGACAATGGAGTCGTCCCAATGTAGCCTGACGAGAGCCTCAGCGACAGGCGGATTGGCATAACGACGCCGCCGCAAGCCAGCCTCGGGTTCAGTCGTCAAGTGGTCCTCCTGTCCGGGCAGGTCTGCCCCTCGGTTCGCCACCCTAGTGGTGACCCGCGCACGGCAGGCCCCCCGGGAGAGCGGGCATCCCACCGGTTTGTGAAGTTCCCCGCCTGGGAGCCGCCGGCGACGAGCACGTTGAGCCCGGAGACCACCGCCACCTCGAGAAACCGCGCTGCCTGCGGGGTGATCGTGCTCAGCGCGACCGGCTCGTCGAGGGAGTGTGCCGCAGCACGAACTTGCGGATGTTGACCGCCATGTGCCGGCGGGTGATGACAGGGGTGACCAGGTGCAGCGGCGACCTGCCGGGTGGCATCGCCTCGACTGACTCCCACACGCCGCGGTCATGGACCAACGACCTCCGTTGAGCTAGCTAGGACGTCCGGACCGAACTTGTCTAGAATCGGCACCAGTGAATTAACTGAGTCCGAATCTGGAGCCTGGCTTGAATGGTCACCCTCCAACGCTAAGGCAAGGAAGCGACAAGGCATAGGGACATCTGGCGGTAGCTCAAGGTCCACTTTCCAGGACCCATGCGCTGACGCCTTCGCTGGGCTTAAGGCGACCCAGCGAGAGATTTCCCCTGCCGTGCTGGGTCTCGCAATAACGGAAACCTCATGTCGCTCAGAGAGTCCAAGTGCACTTCCCGCGACTTGAACCCTCGGCGGTGGGGCTTCCGATACAAGTGTCACACTCGAAATACTTACGCTCGGAGCCGGGGACGTCGGCGGAGCCTGAGCTGTTGAGGGTGTCAGGGTGTTGCCCTTCGGTAGTCGCCGCAGTGTTGTGCCGGTGCCTGACGGGTGGGATTTCACTACCTCGCTGCTGAGGGGACTCACCGGGCGCAGTGAAGACTGCGGGATCAGGCGTGCCCACTGCCTGCTCGACGTACCAAATTTTGTCCCGCGACCACAGAGCCATGTCGTTGCCCGGTATCAGCGGCGCGCCGACTTCCTTGCCTGCGAGGTGATGTTCCCAGTCTTCCAGATCACGACCGTTGTACTCATTCGTGAGGATGTCGACCCGCTGCCGAATGTCGTGCCCAGCGTCCTCGGCGATATCGGCGTGCGCCTCCATGATCGCGCCGATGTACTCAATCGCCTCGTCACTGTTTCGCAACAGCGACTTCCGCTGTTCGTCGGTGCGCACTGGGACGTAGCCCGCCGCCTCCACCTGATGGACGACGGAACTCTTGAGGTGCACTTTGCCCACGCCGACCGCGCGTCGTGAGAACGGCCAGGCAGTGTTCTCTAGAGCCTCCCAAGCAATCGCCGCAGCGATAGCCCGGCGGTCTACTCGGCGACGCCGCTCGACGTCGACAATCTTCGCCTCGTGTGCCTCCAACCAGCTCAGGACCTGCAGATCGGCCTCTGAAAGACTTCCCAGGTTGGCCTCAGGGCGGGGCAGGTCCCACGCCTCGACCAATTCCCAAGAGATCACGCCGCGCCGCAACGGACCGCGACCGTCTCCGGCCAGCCGGGGACCAGCGATGACGCCGGTGTACGGGGAGCGCGGCGCCGGTGCGAGCGGAGGAGTTCGGGTTAAATCCGGAACGGCGGTTACCGCGCCATACGGCGACGACTCCCGCGGCTGGGCAGCGAGCTCTTCCTCGGCGTCCGGGACATGGATTACGTCGTCGTATCCGGAGTGCGGAGTCTCGGGGACGACCGACGTCGTAGCGGGATGATACGCGGACGGCGCCGCTCCTATGATTGGCTCGACCTCGCACTCGGGGAACACAACGACCTCCTGGTAAGGGGAGGGGGGACCGACGATCGGTTCCGCCTCGTCCTCACCAAGGACGATCGCGCCGTCGTAGGCGGACGGCGTCGAGCCCACGATCGGTTCGGCAGGGGCTTCACTCATGAGGATAAGCTGCCGTCGTTACTATTCGCGGCGGGAATCGTGACGGCCGCCGCCGGCACCACCTGAATCTCCGGGTCTTCCGGGAAGAGCTTCTGCCAGGCATCGATCCGGTCGGGTGCAGGCTGTGCGGCGACGAGGTCGAGGGCGTCGTTGTCGTGGCGAGCGGTCGTCTGTCGGACCTCAGTCTGCACATTCCGGTCCTGCAGGTCGAGCGCCTGCAGAGCAGCCGCGTACGGGTCCAGGGTGTCGGCCTGGCCGAGCAGGCCCTCGACAACCAGGTTGTCTGTACGCAGCACGATGGTTGACCGGTTCATGATCACGCCCTTGACGGTGTGCCCGTTTTCGTCGTCCTTCGACAGGGAGCCCTGGGGGAAACGCCAACGCACGTCCGAACTCAGCACGTCGCCCCTGAACTGGAGCGAACCGTCGGCATTCAGCTCGACCGGCTGCCAGTCGTACTGGATGCCGTTCGGGTTGGTGCCCACCTCCATGGTGGTGACCAGGTCGGCGTTGGCGTCAAAGCGCTGGGCGGACAGGCTGAGGACGGCGCGGGCGACGGTCTCAGCCTGCGAGGGGTCAACGTACTGACGGAGCAGGGAGCCCAGCCCGGCGAGCGGAACGATCTCCGCGGAGCCCGGGTTGCCGTTGTAGAACGCCACCTTGATGTCCCGCAGCACGACGTAGGTCTCGAACTCCTGGTCGAGCTCGCGGAAAACGAAGTTCAGCACCCGCCGTAAGTTCGTGTTGCTGATCTCGCGAACCGTCGTCGTCGCCGTTCCCTGTGCCGAGGTGGTGGACGACGTCGACTCCACAGACTGCCGGCGACTGTTGTTTACCTGCGATGCGTGTTCGGAGGCGCTCTCGCTCGCCGAGTTGCTGAACTGCTGACTGGCCTCTTGGTGGTTGGCCGCGAAACCGGCCGATAGGGAAGCGGAGCCGGAGACGATGCCGAAGAGATTGGCGCCGGCGGAGACGCTGGTGGAGATAGAGGCCGCCCAGCCGCCTTGATCTTGTGAGGCCGTACCGCTCTGGTTCGAGAGACTGTCCGTGAACCGGGTCTGCGCTGCGGTGTCGGAGGAGTCAAAGATCGAAGTCGCGTCCTCGCGGGTAGCGGCCTCGTTGCGCCAGGTCTCCACAGTGATGGTGGTGCGTTCCCCGGGCAGTAGGGAGAACGTCTGCAGGGTTCGACCCAACCCGTAGTCGCCGAGGAAGGACCGCAGCTCCCAGACCTCAACCAGCGCGATGGTGGGCGTGGGCCGTGCCACCGGATCGACCAAGACCGGGTGGATGCTGTTTCCGATCCCGGACATCGGCAGGGTGATCATCGTGGTGGCGGCCCGCTGAGTGGCCGGCGCCTCGGACGACATCGCGGCCAACCGGTCGATGTACGAGTCGATCCGCTGGCGCTCAATCATGACATCGTCGGGTTCGGCGACGACAGCGCGGCGACTCAGCAGGTCGAGACCGTCAGCCTCCAAGGCCTGCGTCTGCGCGGCTCTGGTGAGCAACGGTGCGACGTCCCCACCGACCTGCGCGACGTGGCGCAAAGAGGGACGCGCAGTCGCAGGCAGTGTCCGACGGTAGAACGCGGCGAGTCGGGACGCGTCGATGCCGGTCAGCCGACCTTGTTCACCTTGGACGATTTCCTGGTCGAGCATCGAGACGCCGGCCTTGCTTGCCCCGTCAAGGAACACGTCGGCGTCGAGCTCCAAGGGGACGATCCGCTGCCACGAGTACGAACCGGGGAGCGGGACGTCGAAGTTGATCTCTGCTGATCGACTGGTCGCCTCACCGCCGAAGGCAGCGAGCGCGTCCGCGACAACGGGGATGGACAGGTCAGGCACGGACATGGAGCGCTCCTTGGCGAGTATGTGGGATCTCCTTTGCAGAGTCGCTGGGCGACCGGAGAAATACATGTGGGCTGCCCAGGGTTGAGTTGCTCCTGCTGTGAGGCCCACGGCCTCGCTGAAGGACCAGCACTGTGCCCAAGCCGTTGCCGAAGGACTTCCGGCGTGACGTGATCGCGGTCGCCCGGCGGGGTGACCGGTCGATCGCGCAGGTCGCGAAGAGCTTCGGGTCTCTGAGTCGCGCCTCCCCCGGTGGCCGAAGATCGCCGACCCGCGAGGACGGTCTCGCCGGAGAAAGGGGGTCGACTGTCAGCTACTGGTGGCGACCTCCAGGTCGAGAACCGCGAGCTACGCAAGCTTTACCAATGAGATCGCGCGGAGGTTGACTTCAGGTGACAACGGTGATGCAGCCAAGTTCCGGGTCGGCGAAGAAGCTTCGGACGATGTGCGGCAGACGCTGCAGCCGGGCGCAGCCGGCCGGTGACGACCGATCTCATCTGCTCGGGTCCCTTGGGAACCGCGGGCGCCACGCCGTCGTGCTTGACGTTCCGCCAGACCCATTCGTCCGGGTTGAGCTGCAGCGAGTAGGCCGGCAGCCGGAACAGCCGCAGCGCGCCATTGGTGGAGTCGACGAAGCGGGCGACGGCCTTGGCCCGGTGCACCGGATGGTTGTCGACGATGACGAACACCGGCCCGCTCCTGGTGCGCTGGGTGTCGTGCAGCAGCCGCGGCAGGAAGGCGATGAACTCGGCACCGGTGAACGTTTCGGCCAGCACCGAGAACCGCAGTGCGCCCTTGGCGCTGATCGCGGAGATCATGTTCAGGGCGAACCGGGCGCCGGTGCCGGTCACGGTGGGCGTCTGGCCGACCGGTGCCCAGGTCAGGGCCGCGTCAAAGTCGCAGAACCGGCCGCTGACCTCCGCTGATGTTGCTATCGAGAGGCTGCAGACGCTCCGCCCAACGTGCTGGCGCGTGGACACGTGAATCGCCAGGGCGCCCTGCCCTGACATGAGGTGAAGGCCTAGCTTAACCCTGCAGGTCAAGGTCCACCGAGGCGCTTCAGCATCCTTGCCTCGCTCGCCGCGCGACATACCCACAGGTCAGGACCTACAACTTTGACTTTGACGCGGCCCTGGGTAGCTGGAGGCGGGGAGAGCTGCGGCGATGTTGATGCCGCCGCCGAACACTCATCTCGCCGTCGTTCCGGATCACCAAGGACCACGGCCAGCTGCTGCCGTGGACACCCCCGGACGCGCCCACCCTCCAGTTGGTCGAGCCCGATGCTGATGGCGACGAGCCCGTAGCGAACGTGCCCACGCAGACCTGGTTGCTCGCCACGACGCAACCCCTCGGCAGTGCTGCGAACACCGGACGACACCCGGGGCCGTTGCAAAGTCAGCTTTGCCGGGCCTGACCTGCGGGGATGGCGAGCCGGCCTCCACGAGTCGGGCCCCTGTTCCACCGCGATGCCCCTACCTGCATGGTGAGTGCTCGACACCTTCGCAGGTCAGGGCGACCTGGCGGTCCGTCTGTCGACGCGACGGCTCAGATTCGCCGCCGGATCGCAGTCACTCTACGACAGCATCCGCGCAGGTCAACCGGCCTGTCTGACGACTTTGCACGAGCCCTGCACGCACCGTGAGGGTGACTCGACTGCAGACGATGACCTGTGCATCAATCGGCCGCTGATTGCACTGCCTCCGGACTCGTGCCGCAGGACTTCCTGGGGAGCGCGGATGCGCTCAACTGAACAAGTTGCACAGTCCAACTGCACGTCGCCATCGCCACTTCCAAAGTCACGACCTTAGCGACTGGCAAGTCGATCTGCTATTGGCAATCAACCACTACAATGAACAACCAATCAGTTGGCCCTACGCCGACTGTGGGCCAGCGACAATCAACCTTTATAGCTAACATCGCGGCCTTTACCGAAGGACGGCACGCATGCTACCAATGGCGGTAGTCCGGGCCCCGCTTCGCGGGGCCCACTGCCGTTTCTGGGGGTGTCGTGTTGGTCATTGCTGGGTGGCGTTGAGAAGTGCACGGCGGAATGAAGATTTACACCGGTGCTCCCTCGGCGGCCCGGCACTACGTGGAGGCCGGCCGGGGCCGGACCGATGACTACTACCTGACCGAGGGAACCGGGATTGCGCGCAGCTACTCCACACGCGGCGGGCGGGTGACCGAGCTCGCCGCGCTGGCCGGGGACGGCTACGAGGCGTGGGTGGCCGGCCTGGACCCAGCCACCGGGGCCGCCCGGGGACGGCTGCGCACCGACGAGCGGGCGGTGCGGTTCGTCGAAATCGTGGTCAACGGCCCGAAGTCCTGGTCGCTGGCCGCAGCACTGCACCCGGACGTCGCCGCCGCCTACGACGCCGCGCAGGACCGCGCGGCGACCCAGGTCATCGGCTGGCTGGCCGAGCACGCCACCACCCGGGTGGGGCCGCGCGGTGGGCAGGTGCAGGTGCCGGTCGAGCGTCTGGAGGCGGTGACGGTGCGCCACCACACCTCCCGGGCCGGGGATCCGCACCGGCATCTGCATCTGCAGGTCAACGCCCGGGTGTTCGCCGCCGGGCGGTGGCGGGGGCTGCACACCGTGGGCGTGCGGGACTTCCTCGCCGCGATCAACGGGATCGGGCACGCCGCGGTCGTCTCCGACCCGCAGTTCCGGAGCGCGCTAGCCGCGCACGGCTACACCCTCGACGGTACTGGAGAAGTACTGGAGCTGGCCGGGTACGTGGGTGCGTTCAGCGCCCGGGCGGCGCAGATCGGCCGCAACTTGGACCGCTACGAACACGAGTGGACGGCCGCCCACCCCGGCCAGATCCCGGGGCCGGCGCTGCGGCGGGCCTGGGACGCGCGGGCGTGGGCCGAGGGCCGCCCGGACAAGGTCACCCCGCAGCCCGGCGCTGACCTCACCGCCCGGTGGATGGCCGAACTCACCGCCCTGGGCTACCGCGACCGCGACCACCCCGTGGACCTGGTCCCGACACCGGTCGGCACCATCGACCGGGACGACGCCGTGGGGACGGTGCTGACCCGGCTAGCAGCCGGCCGCTCGGCGTGGAACGCCGCCGACGTCCGCGGACAGGTCGAGCAGCTGATCGCCGCCGAAGGGATCATTGCCGACGCCGCAGTCCGCCTTGAGCTGGCCGAGGACCTCACCGCTCGCGCGATGGCGCGGTGTGTGCCGCTGCTAGACCGGGCGGGTGTTCCGGAGCACCTCCGGGCGTGGACCTCCCAGCCGGTGCTCGACGTCGAGGACGACCTCACGGCCCGGTTCGCCGCCCGCAGCGCTCCCTCACCGGCCGATCCGCAGCCAGGGCCGGAGCCGGTGCTGCCACTACCGCTGTCTGCGCTCGCGCGGCTGGACCCCGGCCAGGCAGCAGCGGCCGCCTCGCTGGCCGGTGACCGGCCGCTGATCCTGATCGAGGGCGCGGCCGGCGCGGGCAAGACCACCATGCTGGCCGCCGCCCGCGCCCAGCTCGCAGCCCAGGGCCGCCGGCTGACGGTGGTGACCCCGACGCTGAAGGCGGCCAACGTCGCCGCCGCCGAGGTCGGCACCGCCACCGGCTCGGCGGCGTGGCTGGCCTACCAGCACGGCTGGCGGTGGAGCACCCACGGCGCCTGGACCCGGCTGGCCGCCGGTACCACCGACCCGCTCACCGAGGCCGTCTATGCCGGGCCGGCGCAGGCAGCCCGGATGCGCGCGGGAGATCTGCTGGTCGTGGACGAGGCCGGCATGCTCGACCAGGACACCGCCCGCGCCCTGCTCACCATCGCCGACGAGGCCGGGATCCGACTGGCGCTGCTGGGCGACCGCCACCAGCTGGCCGCGGTCGGCCGCGGCGGCGTGCTGGACCTCGCCGTCGGCCAGGTCGACCCGGCGGCGCACCTGACCCTGGACGCGGTGCACCGCTTCGTCCGCACCGACCAGACCGGGCAGACGGTGCCCGACACTGAGTACGCCGAGTTGACCCTGGCCATGCGCATCGGCGCCGACCCCGCCGACGTGTTCGACACCCTGGTCGCCCGCGGCAGGATCCGTCTCCACCCCGATCCTGTGGCGCTGCACGAGTCGCTCGCCGCGACCGCGGCCACGTCCTACAGCTTTGGAGAGCAGGTGGCGGTGGTGGTCGACAGCCGCGAGCAGACCGCCGACCTCGACGCTGCCATTCGGGAGCGGCTGGTCGCAGAGAACCGCGTCGACGACACCCGGGTCGCGATCACCCGAAGCGGGCAGCGCATCGGGGTCGGCGACCGGATCACCACCCGCCGCAACGACCGCCGCCTCGGCGTCGCCAACCGCGACACCTGGACCGTCACCGCCCTCGGCCGCGACGGCCGGCTCACTGTCACCCCAACCGCCGGGGACGTCACCCCGGCCGGTGTCACTCCGTCCATTCGGGAGCGGGTGCTGCCCGCGGACTACGTCACCTCCCACGTGGAGCTGGCCTACGCCAGCACCGCGCACGGCGTGCAGGGGGACACCGTCGCGACCGCGCACGTGGTGGTCGGTGAGCACACCGGGGCGGCGTCGGCCTACGTCGGGATGACCCGCGGCCGCACCGCCAACACCGCCCACCTGGTTGCCGAGGACCTGGCCGAGGCGCGCCAGCAGTGGATCGCCGTGTTCAGCCGCAACCGGGCCGACCTCGGCCCCGGCCACGCCGCGCAGATGGCCGCCGCCGAGGCCGCCCACTACGCCGCACCTCGCCCGCTCCAGGAGGTCCTGGCCGACCTGCGCGAAGCATGGACAGCCGAGCAGCGCTGCCTGACCCGTTTGGCTCTGCTGCAGCCGATGCGCGACCGGCTGGCCGAGATCGTCCCGATCCACACCGGCCACGCCGACCAGATCGCAGCCCTGCAGGCGGGGCGCCGAACGTCGGCCGTCGCCGCGAACCAGGCCACGCAGCAGGTCGAGGCCAGTGGCCGAGCGGTCACGGCGCACGCGGAGCGGATCCGTGCGGACCTGCTCGGTCGCTGGGACAGCGAACGGGACGCGGCCCGCGCCGCGGCCCGGGTGGTGCTGGACGGCCCGGGCCGGCTCCGGCTGCGCCGAGCCGCCGTCACCCACGCCAGCGGACAGCTCGCCGACTGGGCCGACCGGTGGCGCCCACACCTACGGCAGCTGCCCGGCGACCCCGGCCGGCTCGCGCAGCTCGCCGACAGGTCCGACGACCGGCCGGCGCTGGCTACCGCGTTCGGCGCCGCCGCCCGCCGCGCCGCCGAACACGCCCATTCCGAACACGCGGTCCTGCGGGCGGCCGCCGACGCCGCCCGCTGCGAGCACGAGCAGGCGGGACACGCGCTGGCCGAGGCCGAACGCCGGCGCGATGACGAGTTGGGTTGGTTCGGCGCGCTCGGCCCCACCCCGGACCCGGCGGGCAGGCTGGCCGACCTCGACCGCGACATCGCCGCCGACCAGCACGGGCTGGCCGCAGCACGGGCGCGCATCGCCCAACTGCAGGACTTACCGGCTCTCGCCGGACAGCCGGCCCAGCGGCTCGCCGCGGAGCGCGACGCCTGGCGCGCCGCCCGAGACGCCGAGCGCCACCTGGTCCGGTCGAGCTCCCGGCGCCCGGTCGCCTCCGCCGTGGACATCGGTGGCCCGCAGCTGTGGCACCACCATGGGCGGTCCGCCGGGAATCGGGGTGCCGGCCCGCCCCTCGGGCGCTGACCGTCAGTCTCCAGTAGCGGAACGCGACCACGGAAGGGGAGGTACTGGAGGGGGACTGGAGGCCGTCGAAAGAACATGGCGGTGAGCTGTCACCAAACGGCCCAAAACAACGCCTTCTACAGGCACAAGGCCCCCACCAGCGTCGAATCCGGAGTCCGCCATGACCCAGCCCGCCACCGGCCGCGAGCCCGACCTGCTCACCATCACCGAAGCCGCCGACCTCCTGCGCGCCCCCGTCGCCACCCTGCGCTACTGGCGACACCTGGGCACCGGCCCGCGCAGCTTCCGCCTCGGCCGCCGCGTCCTCTACCGCCGCGACGACCTGCACGCCTGGATCGACGCCCAGCACGGCCAGGTCACCGCCAGCCCGGAGAACCGGCGGTGAACCCGCGCCACCCCTGGCGCGGCCGCCGGGATGCAGGAGGCACTGCCCGCCGGGCGAGCGCACCCCTCAGCGGCACGCTCGGGCCTTGCCGGAGGACTTCCGAAGGCCACCGGGCCACCCTCCCGGCCGGCGACCGCTGACCGTGGCCCGGACAACCCCACGGAGGAACGCGATGCCACCGGCGTCCGCCCGCGGGCACATGCCCCTCAGCGACTCCGGTCAGCTGCTCACCATCGGCCAGGCGGCCGAGTACCTGGGCACCGGGCAGCGCTTCGTCCGCCGCCTCATCAGCGAGCGGCGGATCCCCTACGTCAAGCTCGGCAAGCACGTGCGCATCGAGCGCTCTGCCCTAGACGGCTTCATCAATGACGGGCGTGTACCACGGCAATAGGAAGGCTCGGGTCGCTGGCCGAGCGCGGCCCGCGCTGTCCACAGGCGACATTGGCAGCCTTCTCAGGTCATGCCATGGTCACCGGATGGCGAAGAGAGCCGCTTTCGGGACCGTCGACCGCCTACCGAGCGGTCGGTACCGCGCCCGCTACGTCGGCCCGGATGGACGCCGCCGGTCGAAGGTCTTCGGGACGGCGAAGGCCGACGCTTGGGCATGGCTGGCAACCGCACAGGCTGACCTCGTCCGGAAGGCCTGGCGGGCTCCCGAAGCCGGCCAGCGCACCGTCGGCGCCTTCGCGGCGGACTACCTGGCCCGCGACGACCTACGGCAGAGCACCAGGAGCCTCTATGCCGGCCTGTGGCGGCTGCACCTCGCGCTTCACTGGGAAGACGTACCGGTGGGCGACGTCACGCCCGCCAAGGTCCGCACCTGGCACACGGCGGCGTCCAAGGGAACAGGCCCCACGGCGCTGGCTCAGAGCTATCGCCTCCTCCGCAGCATCCTCGGCGTGGCCGTGGCCGACGAGGTCATCGCGGCCAACCCGTGCAGGCTCCGCAACGCCAGCACACCGAAGGCCACCCGGCCCTCCCGAGCGCTGACCGCGGCCGAGGCGCAGAGCCTGGCCGATCACCTCGCCCAGGACCGACGGACCGAGCGCTACCGAGCGCTGGTGCTCGTGCTCGCGTTCGGCGGGCTCCGGTTCGGTGAGGCCACCGCCCTCCGCCGGTCAGACGTCCTCGACGGCGGCAAGCTGCGCCTGGAGCGCTCGGTCCGCTACGTCGGTGGCCGGTGGCTGATCGGCGACCCGAAGACGGAAGCCGGACGACGCACGGTGTCCCTACCGGCCAGCGTGGCCAGCGCCCTCGCCATCCACCTGGAGCGCTTCGTGACCGACTCCCCCGACGCGCTGGTCTTCGGCACCGGCGCGGGCACCTTCCTGCACTCGGCCAACTTCGGCCAGACCTTCCGCCGGGCCGTCGAGGCGATCGGACTGCCGCCGGTCCGGCCACACGAGCTACGACACACCGGTGCCACCCTGGCCGCGGCGACCGGCGCCACCACCAAGGAACTGATGCGCCGGATGGGCCATGCGACGCCGGCCGCCGCGCTCATCTACCAGCACGCCGCCGATCACCGCGACGAGGAGATCGCACGGGCCCTGGAGGGCATCCTCGGCGCGACGCCGACGGCGCCCGCGCAGGCTGCCCGCCCGGCCCGCGGGCAGGCTGGAGTCGAGGCCACGGAGAGCCGCTAGGTCACGTCCAGGTCATAGAGCGCCCAGCGTGGACATAAATATAGCCGCTGAACAGCACATACTCACCAAAGCGACTCAGCTTCCCAAGCTGACAGTGCGAGTTCGATTCTCGTCACCCGCTCCCCGCCTCCCGGCCGCACGGCCGCTCAGATCTCTCGACCGCATCCTGCATGCGTCTGCGCCCACGGCCCGCTCCCTCGCGGCCGGAACTCCTCCTCGGCGCGGCGGGCGCCTGGTGCGACACGGCGCATCTGCCCTGGTCGGCCCGTCACCCGATCCGGTCACGACCCGTTTGCCAGGGGGACGACCGGGCACCGGTGCCGGGCCCTGTGTCGTCCCCGAGGAGACGCGATGACCGAGCCCGAGCGCACCCGCACCGACCTGCACGCCCCGACCCCGCCGTCCGGCCCGGCCGGGCCGGACGGCGCCCACGCCACCCGCGGCGCCGCCCGGGACGCCGTCGACGCCCAGCACGCTCGCTACGGCGGCATCAAGTGGGGTGCGGCGTTCTTCGGCTGGCTGTCGGCCAACGGCCTGGCCGTGCTGCTGCTGGCGATCCTCTCGGCGGCGGGCGTCGCCCTCGGGCTGACCCAGGTGGGCACCGCGGACGAGGCGGCCCGGGAGGCCACCGCCATCGGTCTCACCGGCGGCATCGCCCTGCTCGTGGTGCTGTTCCTGGCCTACCTCGCCGGCGGTTACGTGGCCGGCCGGATGGCCCGCTTCGACGGCGCCCGCCAGGGCCTGGCCGTGTGGGTCATCGGTATCGTGGTCGTCGTCGTCCTCGCTCTGCTCGGCGTGGTCCTGGGTGCGCAGTACAACGTGCTGTCCCAGCTGAACTTGCCGAGCATCCCGGTCAGCGGCAGCACCGCCACCACCGCCGGGGTCGTCGCCGGGGTCGCCGCAGCGGTCGTCTCCCTGCTCGGCGCGCTCCTCGGCGGCGGGCTCGGCACCCGCTACCACCGCAAGATCGACCGCGTGGGCTTCACCGCCTGACGGCACCGCCGACCGCAGCCGGCGGACCGACCTCGGGACGGTCCGCCGGGCGCTCGGCCGCTCCCCGCCGGAAGCGGTTCCGCCGGGAGGTCGTGGGCCGGGTGTCGGCATGGAGGGTTCGCTGGTCGACCGGTCGCGCGCTGCTCACGCGCGGCTGCCCTGCCCCGCCGGCACGGTGCCCATGCGCACCCCGTCCGGCCGTACCCTTCCCGGCAGCCGGAGTCGGGAGGGGGGCGAACGGCCCGTGCGACCGTCCCCGGACGTCCCGCAGGACCCGGCACCGGTGGTCGCGCAGCTGCGCGCGGCGGGCTGCGTCTTCGCCGAGGAGGAGGCCGCCGAGCTGCTGGCCGCCGCGACCGGCCCCGCGCACCTCGCGTCGCTGGTGGGCCGGCGGGTCGCCGGCGAGCCGCTGGAGCTGGTGCTCGGCTGGACGGCGTTCTGCGGCCTGCGGATCGCGGTGGAGCCCGGCGTCTTCGTGCCCCGGCAGCGGACCGCTCTGCTGGTCGAGCGGGCGGTCGCGCTGCTGCGGGCCACCTCACGGACACCGCTGGTGGTCGACCTGTGCTGCGGGTCCGGGGCGGTCGGCCTGGCGGTGGCCACCGCCCTCGGCCCGGTGGAGCTGCACGCGGCCGACGTCGACCCGGTCGCCGTCCGCTGCGCCCGGCGCAACCTCGCCCGGGTCGGCGGCCGGGTGCACCGGGGCGACCTCTACGCAGCCCTGCCGGCAGGGCTGCGCGGGCGGGTCGACCTGCTGGCGGTCAACGCGCCCTACGTGCCCAGCGCCGCCGTGGCGCTGATGCCAGTCGAGGCACGCGACCACGAGCCGCGCACCGCACTGGACGGCGGCCCCGACGGCACCGTCCTGCAGCGCCGGGTCGCCGCGCAGGCGCGGTCCTGGCTGGCGCCCGGCGGGACCCTGCTCGTCGAGACCAGTGCCCGCCAGGCGCCGCGCACCGCCGTCGCGGTGCAAGCCGGCGGACTGCGCGCCGATGTGGTCCGGGACGAGGAGCGCGACGCTACGGTCGTCCTCGGGACGTCCCCCGGGAGGCGTGTATCCAGATCGTCACGGTCCGCAATGACACACGCAGTCACCAACCGAGACGGATCAGTCACGCGTTGACCTGGGTGAACGCGGGCCCTTGGTCCCTGCCGCCCCGCAACGGGGGGGTACACGATCGCCGCATGAACGACGCGCACCGGTTCAGCAACGGGCCGGACGGGGAGCGACCGGACACAGCTGCGACAGGCGACACGTCGGCCGGCGGCGGGCGCGACCGGCGCCGGGTGGAGCCGATGCCACTCACCCCGTTGCTGCCGCGGCGCCAAGACCCCTGGCTGCTCGTCGACGTCGACGACTCACCGGCCTCCCACGGCGCCCTCGTGTGGGCGCTTCGGGAGGCCGCCCGCCGGGAGGCCACCGTGGTCGCCGTCTGCGTGCTCGACGACGACGGCGACGACGGGCTGACCGGCCTGGGCCGGCCGGGACGGCGCACCGGCGCCGTCGCCCTGGAACGGCTGGAGGCCCAGGTGCTGCGGGCCATCGCCGAGACCGGCGTCTCCGGCCGGGTCCGCACCGCAGTGCTCGAGCGCCCGGTCTTCGAGGCGCTGAGCAGCGCCGCCCGCGGCGCCGACCTGGTGGTGGTCAGCGGCCAGGGCAAGACCCTGCTGCGACCCGCGGTCCCCCGGCAGCCGCCCCGCCGCCTCGCCCGCGGCGCGTGACGGAGGTCCGCACCACCACGTCCCCGCCACTCCCCCCGGAGCACTCCGACCGCCGGGCCCTGACCCCGCCCGGTGCCGGGGAGGCGGCCGACCTGCCCTCGGCCGAGCTGCCCGTCCCGGGCAGCCAGCCCACGGTGCACAGCGCCCAGGTCGACGACACGCTGCACGGGATCGTGCAGGCCGCAGTCGAGATCACCGGTGCCGCGTACGGCGCGCTCGGTGTGCTCGGCGACACCGGCGCGGGCTACGAGCGCTTCGTCGTCGTCGGCATGGACGCCGCCACGCGGGAGCGGATCGGCCGGCCGCCGGTCGGGGCCGGCGTCCTCGGCCTGCTTCTGGGGCGGTCCGAGCCGGTGCGTCTCGCCGACCTGACCACGCACGCGGAGGCGGTCGGCTTCCCACCCGGCCACCCGCCGATGCGCTCGTTCCTCGGGGTCCCGGTCCGGGTGCGGGGCGCGGTGTTCGGTCACCTCTTCGTGACCGTCGAGCGCGTCGACGCGTTCACCGCGGACGACGAGGCCGCAGCGGTCGGGCTGGCCGCCGCCGCCGGCCTGGCGATCGGCAACGCCGAGCTGGTCGAGCGGGCCGAGCACCGCCGCGCGTGGGCGCAGGCCGGCACGGACATCGCGACCGCGCTGCTGTCCGGCGCCGAGCCCGACACGGTGCTGCGCTCCATCGGCGAGCAGGTCGCCGGCCTCGCCTCGGCCGAC
The DNA here is from genome assembly GCF_900143215.1 of Geodermatophilus obscurus. Taxonomy (GTDB): domain Bacteria; phylum Actinomycetota; class Actinomycetes; order Mycobacteriales; family Geodermatophilaceae; genus Geodermatophilus; species Geodermatophilus obscurus_A. Next base: position 16,382 of record NZ_FRDM01000047.1, read on the forward strand.
GCCGCCGGCGTGCTGGTGCCGAGCCCGGACGACGAGGACGCGCTCACCGTGGTGGTGGCCGTCGGCGCGGACTACTACGAGTACGCCGAGGGCGTGCGCCTCCCGCTGACCGACACCCAGCTGGGGACGGCGCACCGCACCGGCACGCCGGTGCTCCTCCCCGACGTCAGCGCCGCCGCGGTAGGGGGTCAGCGCGCTGCGGTGCTCGGCGAGCTGACCGAGCGCTTCGGCCCCACGCTGATGATCCCGTTGGGCGGTCGGCCGGCGCTGGGCACGGTCGTGGCGATGCGGCGGCGCGGGCGGGAGCCCTTCGCCCCGGACACCCTGGAGCTGGCCTCGGCGTTCGCCGCGCAGGCCTCGGTCGCTCTCGAGCTGGCCCGCAGCCAGCAGCGGGAGCGGCGGCTGCAGGTGCAGGCCGACCGTGACCGGATCGCCCGGGACCTGCACGACCACGTCGTCCAGCGGATCTTCGCCACCGGCCTGGCCCTGGACCGGGTGAGCCGCTCGCTGGAGGAGCAGCTGCCCGAGACCGCGGCGGCGCTGGCCGAGCGGGTCGACGAGCTCGACGGCACCATCGCCCGCATCCGCTCGGCGATCTTCGAGCTGCACGAGGCCGACGACGCCTCGCCCGACGCCGTCCGCACCCGCATCGTGGACGTCGTCCGCTCCATCACCGGCGGGCAGGGGCTGCGCCCGGACGTGCGGTTGCGCGGGGACGACGACCTGCCACCGGCACTGCTGCCCGACGTCGTCGCCGTCGTCCGGGAGCTGGTGACGAACGTGGTGCGGCACGCCTCGGCGACCCGGGTGACGGTCACGGTCACCGTGGACTCCGAGGTACGCGTCGTCGTGACCGACAACGGGATCGGTCTGCCCGCGGTCGCCGTGCGCAGCGGGCTGACCAACCTGGCCGACCGCGCGGAGCGCCACGGCGGGCGGCTGACGACCTCCACCGGCCCGAAGGGCACGCAGATCCGCTGGTCGGTGCCGATGCCGCGCCGGGACTGACGAAGGACCCCGTCCCCCTCACCGTGGAAGGACCCCGTCCTCCCCACCCTTCGCAAACTCAGGGCGGGTCCCGGGACGGGGCCTGCGCCGAGCCTCTGGACGGGGCCTGGCGCGAGCTCGCGAGTGGTGGGGGCAGGCGGGTCCTTCTTCAGTCGCCGCGGTCGCGCAGCTCGGTGGCGAGGATCGCGGCCTGGGTGCGCCGCTCGAGCCCCAGCTTGGCCAGCAGGTGGCTGGTGTAGTTCTTCACCGTCTTCTCGGCCAGCCCCATCCGGACGCCGATCTGGCGGTTGGTCAGGCCCTCGCCGATCAGCTGCAGCACCGTGCGCTCCTGCTCGGTGAGCACGGCCAGCCGGCGGTCCCGCTCGGCCGGCCGGCGGCGCGCCGCCGTGGCCGAGACCCCGGTGTCCCGGTCGAACAACGTCCCGCCCCCGGCGACGGTGTGGACGGCGGACACCAGCGCCGAGCCGCGGACCTGCTTGAGCACGTAGCCAGAGGCACCGGCGGCGACCGCCGCCGCGACGGCGTCCTCGTCGGGGAAGCTGGTCAGGACCAGGCAGCGCAGTCCGGGCACCCGCTCGCGCAGCTTGCGGCAGACCTCCGCGCCGTCCCCGTCCGGCAGCCGCATGTCGACCACGGTGACGTCCGGCCGCACCGCCGGCACCCGGGCGAGGGCCTCGGCGACCGATCCGGCCTCGCCCACGACGCTGATCACCGGGTCCTCCTCCAGGACCTCGGCGACGCCGCGCCGGACGACCTCGTGGTCGTCGACGAGGAACACGCGCACGCGAGCGTCGCTGGACCCCACGGGCTGCCCCCTCCGGAGAGTGACCTAGCTCACGCAGGGTAGCGAGCGGACGACCTGCCCACCAGCGGACCCCCTCCCGGGCACCGCCGGCCCCGTCCAGGGCCTGCGGCGAGCCGGCGAGTGGCGGAGAGCGGGGAGGTCCTGCTCACGCCGGGAGCAGCAGGGCCGCGTAGAGCGTGAGCCCCGGGCCGAACGCCATCGCCACCACCGGGCCGTCGGCGTCGGCGAGCTCCTCGAGCACGAGCAGCACCGTCGCCGACGAGCAGTTGCCGTGCTCGGCCAGCACGTGGCGCGAGGCGGCCAGCTGCTCCTCGGCCAGCCCGAGCTGGTCGCGGACGACGTCGAGGATGCGTGGCCCCCCCGGGTGCACGGCCCAGCCCGCGACGTCCTCGATCCGCAGCCCCGCCCCGGTCAGCAGCTCGTCGACGACGTCGCCGACGTGCCGCGAGAGCACGTCGGGCACCCGCGGCGACAGGCCCATGCGGAAGCCGAGGTCGGTGACGTCCCAGGTCATGTGGTCGGCGGTCGAGGGGTCGGTCCGGGCCACCACGCCGGCCAGCCGGCGCCGCTGCCCCCGCCCCGCCCGCCCGGGCTCCAGGACGACGGCCGTCGCCGCGTCGGAGAACAGCGCGTGCGCGACGACCTGGTCGAGCTCCCGCACCGGCGGCTGCACGTGCAGGCTGGTCAGCTCGCAGCACAGCAGCACGGCCGGGCGGGCGCGGGCCTCCACGAAGTCGCCGACCGCGGCGAGGCCGGGGATGGCGGCGTAGCAGCCCATGTGCCCGACCAGCAGCCGCTGCAGCCCCGGCGGCATGCCGAGGTCGCTGGCCAGCCGGATGTCCAGGCCGGGCGTGGCGTACCCGGTGCAGGTGGCGACGGCGAACAGGCCGACGTCCCCCGGCGCCAGGCCGGCGTCGTCGAGGGCGGCGGCCACCGCCTGCTTGCCCAGCGGCAGCGCCTCCTGGACGTAGCGCTGCATCCGCGCGCCGGTGCTCCAGCCGCTGATGTCCTCGTCGAGCGGGTTGGCCACCGCGTGCCGGCGCCGCACCCCGGCACCGGCGAACACCCGCCGCGCTGCGCGGACGTCGGCGTAGTGGCCGGCGAAGAAGCCGTCCCAGACCGCGTCCTGCTCGATCGTCGTCGGCAGGGCGCGACCGGCGCCGGTCAGGACGGCGCTCATCGGCGCAGCTCACGGGCGCTCATGACCCCGACCCTAGGGGCGGCCGATGGGTCGCGCCGCTCCGTCGCCGCCCTCACCGCCGGCTGCCGTAGCCGGCGAACACCACCGCAGTGGACCGGACCGGCTTCATCCGCACCGTGTCCCGCCGGCCCAGCCGCCAGGCCAGCGCCTCGCGGAACGAGGGCCGCAGCCCGACCAGCCGCAGGTCCAGTCCCAGCCGGTCGGCGGCGGCGAGCAGGCGGGTGCGGTCGACGAACAGGGCCGGGTCGTGGAGGCCGGGCGGCGGGCCGCCGGGCAGCCGCTCGGCCACGGTCACCATGAGGAAGCGCCCGATCCGGGTGTCGGCCAACGCGTCGATGACCAGCGCGCCGCCGGGGCGCAGCAGCCGGGCGCACTCGGCGAGCACCCCGACGTCGTCCTCGACGTGCTCCAGGATCTCGCCGGCCACGACGACGTCGGCGCACTCGTCGGCGAGCGGGACGGCGAGCACCGACCCGCGCACGGCCAGGACGCCGTGCTCGCGGGCCACCTGCAGTCCCGGCGCGCCGAGGTCGACGCCGACGTGCCGGTAGCCGAGCCGGGCGACGTGCGGCGCCATGAGCCCGCCGCCACAGGCCAGGTCGACCAGCACGGCGTCCGGGGTGGGCGCCGGGGGGATGTGCTCGGCCCGGGAGGCGGCCAGCCAGTGCAGCGCCGCGAAGCCCCCGGAGGCCTGCCACCACTGGTCGGCCAGCTCGTCGTACTGGGCGGGGTCGTTCCGGCGCAGTCGGCCCATGCGGCAGCTCTAGCCCTTCTTCAGCGGGTCGTGCCCCCAGTTCATCAGCGAGTACCGCCACTTGGAGGTCTCGACGTCCTCCTTGCCCGGCTGCTGCGCCAGGTGGCGGGCGACGTAGCCGTGCACCTTGCGCATGTGGGCGAGGTCGTCGTCGGTGAGGTCACCCTTCTTCTTCCGCAGCAGCTCGACGATGCGGCGCCCCTCGGCGTGCCCGGTCGACTCCCCGCCGCCGTCCTGCTTCTGCCCGACCGACTGCGACTCGTCGGTCTCCAGCCACTTCTCCAGCTCGGCGGGGCTCATGTTGACCGCGTCGTCGAGCTCGCGGCGGATGGTGTCCAGGTCGTCGTCCTCGGCCATGCCTGCTCCAGCGGGTGTCTGCGCGGATCGGGCCGCGTGTCGGGTCCTGCTCGTCGCGGTACCGCAGGTGGGTGGCGCGGAAACGGACCGACGTGGCCGGCGCGGCCGTCGCCCGCGGCCAGACGCCCGAGGAGGTGCTCGACCGCAACCTCGCCGAGCTGCTGCAGGAGATGCGGGTGGCCATCACCGGCGTGCAGATCCTGTTCGCCTTCCTGCTCACCCTGCCGTTCAGCGCCCGCTTCGAGGAGCTCGGCGCCTTCGGGACGACGGTCTACGCGGTGACCCTGCTCAGCACCGCGAGCGCGACGCTGGTGCTCATCGCGCCGGTCTCCTTCCACCGCACCCTGTTCCGGCAGCGGCGCAAGCAGCAGCTGGTCGCCTTCGCCGACGGCGCGCTGGTCGTCGGGCTGGCGCTGCTGCTCCTGGGCATCGCGGCGGCGGTCCTGCTGGTGCTCGACGTCGTCCTCGGCCGCTGGCCGGCGGTCGCCTGCTCCGCCTTCGTGGTCGTGCTCGGCACCGTGGCCTGGTACCTGCTGCCGCTGCGCCAGCGCCGGCCGTCCGACGGCTGAGGACCGGTTCTGGTAGAGCTGCGCGGGTGGGCGTCACCGTCGTCGGCAGTCTCAACGAGGACGTGCTGGTCCGCGTGCACCGCCTGCCCGGCCGCGGCGAGACCGTCGTCGGCCGCGGGACCGTGCTGGCGCCCGGCGGCAAGGGCGCGAACCAGGCCGCGGCCGCGGGACGGCTCGGCGGCGGGGTCGCCATGGTGGGCCGGGTGGGCGAGGACCCGGCCGGCGACCGGCAGCTGGCCGCCCTGGCCGGGGCGGGGGTCGACGTGACCGCCGTGGCGCGGACGCCGACGGCGCCCACCGGCAGCGCGACCATCCCGGTCGAGGAGGGCAGCGGCGAGAACCTGATCGTCGTCGTCCCCGGCGCCAACGCCGAGCTGCAGCCGGAGGACGTCGACGTCGCGGCGGTGCGGACCGCGCGGGTGGTGCTGCTGCAGCTGGAGGTGCCGCTGCCGACCGTGCAGGCGGCGGCCGCGGCAGCCGCAGGCACCGTCGTCCTCACCCCGGCACCGCCGCAGCCGCTGCCGGCGGACCTGCTCGCGCGGGCCGACGTCCTGGTGCCCAACGAGCACGAGCTGGTGCAGCTGGCCGAGGCGGCCCCCGGCGACCGGACACCCGGCGAGCTGGCCGCGTTGGCGCGCACCCTGACGGGCGGCACGGTCGTGGTCACCCTCGGCGGGCGCGGCGCGCTGCTGGTGCCGGACGACGGCCCGGCGCTGCTGCAGCCGCCACTCGCGGTGCGGCCCGTCGACACCACCGGCGCCGGCGACGCCTTCTGCGGGGCGCTCGCGGTCGCCCTCGCCGCCGGCACGGCACCGGCCGAGGCGGTGGCGACGGCGGTCACGGCGGCTGCGCTGTCGACGACCGGCCCCGGCGCCCGGGGTGCGCAGCCCGACACGGCAGCGGTCGCCGCGGCGCGGTCCGGGCTGCCGCCCGCCGTCCCGGTGGACCAGGGCGGTTGACCCGGCAGCCGGCCGGGCACAGGCTCGGCCAGCCGACGACCGAGGAGGCAGTCCCGTGAGCGAACCCGACCAGCCCGCACACACCACCGAACCGGCCGAGGGCGGGGACCCGCCCGGCGAGGAGACGGGTGGCCAGACGCCGCACCCGGAGCAGCCCGCCGAGGGCGGCGACGTGCCCGCGGGCGGCGCCGACACCCCCTGAGCCGAGTGCGGGGCGCGGGCCGGGCGGGGCGTCCGGTCCGCGCGCGGCGGGGCCCGACGGCCACCGACAGTGACGCATCTCTCCGTGACCTGGGCTCAACTCACCGTTGCGGGTCTGTTTCGTCGCCGGTCCGGCGGGGGACGCTGGACCCATGGAGGACACCCAGAACCAGCCCCGAGTAGGTACCGAGGTCTCCGAGGAGCGCCCCGCCGACGAGTCGCAGGCCCGGCAGGCCTCGACCGCGCCCCTGGCCCGCCTGCTGGCCAACCCGCGCCGGACCCGCAGGGCCTGAAGCCGGGCCCCCTGCCCCCCGCTGGCGACCTCGCGGGGGGCCAGGGGGCCACCTCGGGGCGGGACCGTCACACCCGTCCCACTGGTCCCCGGGGTCCCGGTCAGCCCGGGAGTACCTCGTCACTCACAGCGACCACCTGTCGGCCCACCCCGGCGTGCCGCGAACTGCTCCGTCACGCTCTCGGGCAGCATCCCCGGCGTGACCGCAGCCGCCATCCCCCTCGCCGCCGACGACGCCCCGGCCCCCGTCCGCCGGAGCCGGGCCGAGCGGCAGGCCATCGTCCTGGACACCGCGGAGCGGCTGTTCGCGACCCGTAGCTCGCGCAGCGTCGGCATGGACGAGCTGGTCCGCGAGACCGGTCTGGGCAAGATGACCGTCTACCGGCTCTTCAAGAGCAAGGACGACCTGGTCGGCGCCTACCTCACCCGCAAGGCGGCCACCGTGCTGGCCTGCATCGACGCCGAGCTGGCCCGCCTCGAGGGCGACCCCCGGGCCGCGCTGCTGTCGGTCGTCGACACCGTCGAGGCCGACGTCACCCGGGCCGGCTTCCGCGGCTGCCCGTTCACCAACGTCAGCAGCGAGTACGACGACCCGCAGCACCCCGCGCGCAGCGCCGCCGCCGACTACAAGTTCGAGCTGCACGCCCGGCTCGAGCGCCTCGCCGAGCAGGTCGCCCCGGGCGCCGGTGAGGACCTCGCTGCGCAGGTCCACCTGATCATCGACGGCATGTACCTGTCCGGCGGGCTGCTGGGCCCCGACGGCCCCGCCGCCCACGGCCGCGAGCTGGCCGAGCGGCTCGTCGACATCGCCGCCGTCCGCTGACCCTGCGGCGCCGTACCGGGCACCGCAGGATGGGCCGGTGAGCACCGACCGCAGCCGGCCCGACCTCGACGACACCACCGTGGAGGGCCTCGGCAAGCTCTCCGAGGCCCTCGAGACCATCGAGCAGGCGCGCGGCCAGCTCTACGGCTTCCACCAGCACTCCGGCAAGGCCGACCTGTTGCTCCAGGACGCCGTCGAGCTGCTGCGCAAGGCCGGCCACACCGAGCTCGCCGACGACCTCGACCGCGACCTCGTCGGCCGCAACGTGATCGCCGACCGCTGGACCTTCCAGATCGTCGAGGACTACGACGCCGGCTACTGGTCGGTCTTCCGCGCCTTCGACGAGCGCGCCCGCACCGAGCTGGCCGGCGGCGACCGGCACGTCTACGAGGCGCGGATGAAGCAGCGCGAGCGCAGCGCCGGGCACCCCGCGCACGAGGCCGGCCCGTCGCTGTCGGACTGACCGCCCCGGGTCGCCGGGCCGCCGTCCGGGCCGCAGACTCGGCGGGTGAGCACCCGCGAGCAGAAGATGCCCGAGCCGGAGACCCCGCGCAGCGTCGGCCCGCTCGGCAGCAGCGTCTCCGAGCCGGTGGACCCCGAGTCACAGGGCGCCGCCGACGGCGGCCCGGCCAGCGGTGCCGCCGGCCCGTCCTGGCCGCCGGCGGAGACCGAGCCCGCCGCCCACCGCGACTGAACCCCGCGGGCCCGCCGCCCGGGCGGTCACCGTTTGAGGTCCCGCTGGGGCGGTAGTCCTCCTGGGTGACCACTCCCGGAACGCCTGCCGAGCCCCGGCCCTCCGCGCCGGGCACCGACCCGTTCGCGACCGGAGCCGCCCCGCACGGGACGGGCACGCCGCCGTCGACGCCGCCCGCCACCCCCCGCTCCGGGGCGCCGTCCCGTGCGCGCTCGGCCGGCCGCACGGCCGGCATGGGCCTGGCGCTGGCCCTGCTGATCGCCGTCACGGTGATCCTGGTGCTGTTCGTCGTGTTCAACGGGCAGACGGTGCAGATCAGCCTCGTCTTCGCTGACGTGCAGGCGCCCCTCGTGCTGGCCCTGCTGATCGCCGCGGTGCTCGGGGCCCTGATCGCCGCGCTCGCCGGCGCGGTGATGCGCGCCCGCCGCCGCAACCGCTGACCGCGTCTCCCCACCGGCCCCGTCCGGCGTCCCCCGACCCGGGACCGCTGCGCACTGACCCCTGCGAGCGTGTCCCCCGGCCTGCACCCTTGCTCCTGGTTACTCGTCGGTAATAGCTTTTGTTACCGGCGAGTACGACCTCGCCGCCCACCGGCACGGAGCACGGGAGCCAGACCGCATGAGCCACTACACCGCGAACCTGCGGGACCTCGAGTTCAACCTCTTCGAGTTCCTGGACACCAGGGACCGCTTCGGCACCGGGCCCTTCGCCCAGATGGACACCGGGACCGCGCGCGGCGTGCTGGCCGAGATCCGCCGGCTGGCCGAGGGGCCGATCGCCGCCTCCTTCGCCGACGCCGACCGCAACCCGCCGGTGTTCGACCCGGCCACGAACTCCGTGACCCTGCCCGAGAGCTTCAAGCGGTCGGTGCGCGCCATCGAGGACGGCGAGTGGTTCTCCCTCGACCTGCCCGAGCACCTCGGCGGCTTCGGCGCCCCGCACGCCCTGACCTGGGCGGCCTTCGAGATGGTGCTCGGCGCCAACCCCGCGGTCTTCATGTACGGCTCCTGGGCCGCCTTCGCCGCGATCCTCGACGAGCTCGGCACCCCCGACCAGAAGCGGCTCGCCCGGCTCATGCTCGAGCACAAGTGGGGCGCCACCATGGTGCTCACCGAGCCCGACGCGGGCTCGGACGTCGGCGCCGGCCGGACGAAGGCCGTGCGGCAGGACGACGGCTCGTGGCACCTCACCGGCGTCAAGCGGTTCATCACCTCGGCCGAGCACGACCTCTCCGACAACATCGTCCACCTGGTGCTGGCCCGTCCCGAGGGTGCGGGACCGGGCACCAAGGGGCTCTCGCTGTTCGTCGTCCCCAAGGTCCACGTCGACCTGGGGACCGGCGCGCTCGGCGAGCGCAACGGCGTGTACGTCACCAACGTCGAGAAGAAGATGGGCCTCAAGGTCTCCACGACCTGCGAGCTGACCTTCGGCGCCGGGCCGGTGCCGGCGAAGGGCTGGCTGGTCGGCGAGGTGCACGACGGCATCGCGCAGATGTTCAGGGTCATCGAGCACGCCCGGATGTTCGTGGGCGCCAAGGCCATCGCCACGCTGTCGGCCGGCTACCTGGTGGCCCTCGACTACGCGAAGAGCCGCGTCCAGGGCGCCGACCTCACCGCGACGTCGAAGGACGCCGCGCGGGTGACCATCACCCACCACCCCGACGTGCGCCGGTCGCTCCTGCTGCAGAAGTCCTACGCCGAGGGCATGCGGGCGCTGTACCTCTACACGGCGACCTTCCGGGACCAGGTCACCGAGGCCGAGGCCGCCGGCACCGCCGACAGCGAGGAGGCCCGGCTCGCCGCCCGCGTCAACGACCTGCTGCTGCCGCTGGTCAAGGGCTTCGGCTCCGAACGGGCCACCCAGCTGCTCACCGGCGAGTCGCTGCAGTGCCTGGGCGGCTCGGGGTACCTGCAGGACTACCCGATCGAGCAGTACATCCGCGACTCCAAGATCGACACCCTCTACGAGGGCACGACGGCGATCCAGGGCCAGGACTTCTTCTTCCGCAAGATCGTCAAGGACGGCGGCGTCGCGCTGACCTGGCTGGCCTCGCAGGTCCAGGCGACCATCGACGCCGAGGCCGGCAACGGCCGGCTCAAGGAGGAGCGCGCGCACCTCGCCGCCGCCCTCGGCGACGTCCAGGCGATGCTCACCGCGATGTTCGGCCACCTGGACCAGGCCCAGGAGGACGTGACCGCGCTGTACAAGGTGGGCCAGAACACCAGCCGGCTGCTGCTCGCCGTCGGCGACCTGATCACCGCGTGGCTGCTCGTGCGCCAGGCCGAGGTGGCGCTCGGCGCGCTGGCCGGCGAGGTCACGGGCGCCGACTGGCACTTCTACGAGGGCAAGCTCGCCGCCGCCCGCTTCTTCACCACCCAGGTGCTGCCGCGGCTGTCCTCGGAGCGGGCGATCGTCGAGAACACCGACAACGCGCTCATGGAGGTCGACGAGGCGGCTCTGTGATCTGTCGTCCTACCGGACGACACCGCGGCCAGGAGCCGTCCTCGCTGTGTCGAGCCCCACCCGGCTCTCCTCGCGGAGGCCTCCGGCCCCCACTCCTCGACCCGAACACCGC
>NZ_FRDM01000103.1 GCF_900143215.1 Geodermatophilus obscurus
CCCGGTCCAGGGCGTTCATCGCGTGTGACAGCTCGCCCTCGCGCTGCCCGTACTGCTCGTTGAGGTTGACCAGGGCCTTGCGGTTGGCCTTGGCGACCTCCTCGGAGGAGCGCACGTGCAGGCGCATGGCCCAGTCGACTTCGACGCCGCACTCGTCGATACGTCCGATGAACTCGCTGCCGGGGAAGAGCATGCCGTCGGTGGGGACGTCGGTGAGGACCAGCATCGCCTGGTAGGACGCGCCGACCGGGGTCACCGCGGTGGCCTGGTCGACCTTGAGGTAGCGGTGGTCCAGCGGGTTGGCCGTCAGCCGCCCGCGTGTGGACGGCCGGTCGGACTGGCCACCTTCGTCCAGCAGCGGTTCGGGCAGCCCGCCGCCGGTGCGCCAGGTCGGCAGCGCGCCGCCGAGACCGCTGTCGGGGTTGGCGTCGGGGTTGGCGTCGGGGCCCTCGGGCAGGTCCAGGTCGAGGAACAGCCCGCGCTGCTGGGCGTGCAGGTGCAGCCACATCATCTGGGCGGCGGTGGCCGGCTGCGGGCGGAACGGGGCGGGGATGCCGGCGGCGACCTTGTCGGCCTGCCGCAGGTAGCCGCCGATCTCGGCGGCGGGGATGCCCGCCCGAGGAAGGGCCAGCGCGTCGCGCAGGTCGGCGGCGGCGGCCCGCAGCGGCTCACGGAAGCGGGCGACGCCGGCGGCCAGGGGCACCGAGAGCCAGAACACCCGCCGGCCCGGGCCGACCTCGTCGAGGGTCTGAAGCGTCGCCTGGCATTCGCTGGCCCAGTCCGGGCAGTCGTCGAGGTCCAGGCCGGTGATCATGCGGTCCACGACGGCCGCCGGGTCGAGGCCGGCGCAGATGCCCAGCAGCAGGGACTCCCCGGGCAGGGCCCGCAGCAACGCCTGGTGGTACCCGCGGACGGTGTCCTTGTCCTTGTCGGGCCGAAAGCCGTAGGGCAGCGGGCGGAGCAGGAAGTCCGCCCACACGGTGCCGGTGCGGGTCCAACGGAGGTTCCCGGCGATGCTGCGGGTCGGTGAGCGCATCAGCTGCTCCTGCCGGTGGAGGTCGCCGCAGCCTGGGCGAGCAGTGCCTGGACGCCGGTGAGCGCCGGTCCCTGCCGCACGAGATCCGGCTGCGGTCCGGCGGGCGCGGCGACCGCCGCGGGGGCGAGGGGCCGGGCACGGTCACCCCGTCGAGGCCGGCGTGGGCGCGGAGGCGCGGCCGGCCCGGCGAGCGGCCGCGCCGCACGCGCTG
>NZ_FRDM01000048.1 GCF_900143215.1 Geodermatophilus obscurus
CGACGTCCGCGACGTCCGCGACCGGATCGTCGCCCAGCTGACCGGCCAGGGGGAGCCCGGCGTCCCGAGCCCGGAGGAGCCGTCGGTGCTGCTGGCCGACGACCTCGCGCCGGCCGACACCGCGGGGCTCGACCCCCGGCGCATCACCGGCCTGGCCACCCGGCTGGGCGGCACGACCAGCCACACCGCGATCATCGCCCGCCAGCTCGGGCTGCCGTGCGTGGTGGCCGTCGGCGGCCTGGCCGACGTCCCGGAGGGCGCCACCGTGCTGCTCGACGGCGAGCGCGGCACGGTCACCGTCGACCCCGACCCGGAGGAGGCGCGTTCTCGGCTGGAGGCGTCGCAGGCCGCGGCCGCGGCGCTGGCCGGCTACCGCGGCCCGGGCCGCACCCGGGACGGGCTCGAGGTGAAGGTGCTGGCCAACGTGCAGGACGGCGCCGGCGCGCGGGCCGCGGCCGCCGCCCACGCCGAGGGGGTCGGGCTGCTGCGCACCGAGCTGGCCTTCCTCAGTCGCGCCGAGGAGCCCTCGGTGGAGGAGCAGGCCCGCGGCTACGCCGAGGTCTTCGAGGCCTTCCCCGGGCAGCGGGTCGTCGTCCGCACGCTGGACGCCGGGTCGGACAAGCCGCTGGCCTTCGCCACGATGCCCGACGAGGACAACCCGGCCCTCGGCGTCCGTGGCCTGCGGGTGGCCCGGCGCGACCCCGGCCTGCTGGAGCGGCAGCTCGACGCGATCGCGGAGGCCGCCCGCCGGACCGGCGCCTCGCCCTGGGTGATGGCACCGATGGTGGCCACCGTCGGGGAGGCCGCGGACTTCGGCGCGCGGGTGCGCGCCCGCGGGCTCACCCCCGGGGTGATGATCGAGGTGCCCTCGGCGGCGCTGATGGCCGAGCGGCTGCTGCGGCACGTGGACTTCCTGTCGATCGGCACCAACGACCTGTCGCAGTACACGCTGGCCGCCGACCGGCTCTCGGCCGATCTCGCCGATCTCACCGACCCGTGGCAGCCGGCCCTGCTGGCACTGGTGCAGCTGACCGCCGAGGCCGGCCGCCGCACCGGGAGGTCCGTCGGGGTCTGCGGGGAGGCGGCCGCCGACCCGCTGCTGGCCTGCGTCCTCATCGGCCTGGGCGTCACCTCGCTGTCCTGCGCCGCGTCGTCGATCGCCGGGGTCGGGGCCCGGCTGGCCGTGGTCGACACCGACGCCTGCCGGCGGGCGGCCGAGGCGGCGCTGCTGACCGACGACCCGCACGAGGCACGTGCGGCGGCGCGCCGCGAGCTCGGCGTCGTCGCCTGAGGTCGGCGTCACCCTCCGGGGCGACGGATCATCGCCGTGTCGCGTCGCCTGCCTGGCTTTCTTCGGAATACTCGGGCCTGCACCTGCATTGTGCTGGGTGTAGACCCCCACGAGACCGGAAGAAGGCGCAGGAGATGAACAGCGTGACCTCCAGCTGGCGGCGGCGTCGGCAGGCGGCGCGGACGCGGCGGGCGCTCGACCGCGCCCTCGCGCGCACCAGCAGCCCGGCGATGCGCGACGAGCTGCTGACGATGGCGAACAGCAGCGGGTTCACCCGCTGAGCCGTTCGGCGACGACGCGCGACCCCGGCCTCCTCGCGGAGACCGGGGTCGCTTGCTGTCCGGCCCTGGTGACGTGTGGGAACGGCCACCTCTCAAGGGCCCTCTGCCTGCGCTCGCGAGGCGTGGGGGGAAGGTGGTCCTTTCTCGGTGCAGGCCGTGGACGACGGCGTGCCCCCGGCCGCGGCTGATCATCCGGCGGTTGATCGGCAGGGTCACCACGAAGGCGACCGCCAGGGCGCCGGCGAGGGCGAGCCAGAACAGTGCACCGGAGATGCCGGCCTCCATCGCGCCCGGGACCGACAGCATCACGTCGTTGCGACGACCTCCATGACGGCGATGGAGATCGTGCCGGCGGCCAGCGCCACCCGGAGCGCCCGGCGGAAGGGCAGCCCCGCGCGCAGCACCCCCCGCATCGTCAGCGCGTAGCCGAGGAGCAAGGCCAGGGCGACCGCGAGCGCGACCGTGGCCCACTGAGCCATTCCCAGTAAGGGCCCTGGTGGCTTGTGGATCATGTGGTGCGGTCGTGCATGTGGTGGAGCAGGACCAGTGCAGCGGCGGTGATCGCGCCGATCCGCCACGGGCAGAGGCTGACCCGGCGCAGCGCCTTGAAGGTGGTCTTGAGCAGGGAGTCGCCCCGCTCGGCCAGCGCCCGAGTCGCCGCGTGCAGCAGGTTGACGGTGCGTTCGTCGGCGGTGAGTCCGCGGCCGGCGGGAGTCTTGACCGGCGTGGTGAGCGCGTCGCGTTCGCCTTCGTAGCCCAGGTCGGCCAGGGCGGCGTGCTCGTCGTCGGTCCACTCGGCCAGCAGCGGCAGCGCCTCGGGATGGGTGCGCAGCGCGGTGGTGTCGTGCTCGCGGCCCGGCCGGACGTTCGAGATCCACAGGGGCCAGCCGTCCGGAGCGGCGATGACCTGCACGTTGCCGCCGTGGGCGGCGTGCTTGCCCGACCACCACAGGTCCACCCGGCGGCCGGATCGGTCGGCGCGCGCGGTCGGCCCAGGCACCGAGCAGCGATCGGTGCGGACCAGCGTGCCGTCCGCGGTGACGTGCGGATGCCCGGCGGCGCGGGCGGCCAGCAGTGCCCCGCGCAACCCGGGCGCGGCCGCGGCCAGGACATCGATGCCCTCGTGCAGATACCGGTAGGCCGTCGAGGAGCCGATGTCGTTGTCGGCGGCCAACTGCGCCAGTCGGGTGCCGTCGAGGAACCAGCGCAGCACCAGCACCGCCTGCCGGTAGCAGCCCAGCGCCCGCCGTCGGCCACGCGTACCGCGGCGACGGCGCTCGGCAGCCAGCAGGCCGGACACGAACACCACGGTGGACTCCCTGACCGGGAGCACGGCGGTGTAGCTGACAGGATCAGACACAGCAGGACCTCGGTGCGGCTGGACATCTGTGGAAGGACGTCCCTCCTACCGAGGTCCTGCGCTTCGTCCGGTCATCTCGCCGCCCTCGGCGTGTCCCTGACCTGCCAGTCTCCGGCTACTGGGAATGGCTCACTCGGACAGGCCGACGGACGTGCCGATCACCATGCCGAGCACCTCGCCGATGGCGCAGCCGGTGAGGCAGTGCAACGTGGCCGACGCCGCCATGGCCCACGGGGGGGCCGGGGCCGTGTTCGGGTGGGTGGCCCTCGTGCGCCCGTAGCGCGTGGTCGTGCGGGCTCGTCGTCACGGGAGTCGCCTCCTCGGGTCGGACGTCGGTACGGGGCGGCCTCGACGGACGGAACACCCCACCCCCCCTGGGTATCTATTGGGAGCTCGCGCCTCATCCCCCCAAGGGGTGTACCCCGTTCAACTCCGGGGTCCGTCCTGCCGATGGGACGGGCGTGAGCAGAAGGGGAGGGTCCAGGTGAGCGGCCCTGCGGTGTCCGAGGCCCGGGAGACGTCCGGGGCCACCACGGGACTGCTGTTGAGCTACGTCCGCCGGCAGGGCGGGGACGACGCGGTCGCGGAGGTGCTGCGCCGTGCCGACGTGCCGTTCACCGCCGCCGAGCTCGAGCTGTCGTCGCACTGGACCAGCTACGACACCCGGATCAAGCTGTTCACCGCCGCTACCGAGGTGCTCGGCGACCCGCAGACCATGTTCCGCGTCGGCCGTGAGGCCCTCGGGCTCGGCCTGACCCCGGCCCTGGTCCTGCTCATCCGCGCGATGGGTTCACCGCGCCAGGTGTACCGCCAGTTGCCGCGCGCCGTGGCCAAGTTCTCCACCACCTCGACGATGCGGGTCCTCGGGTCCGGAGCCACCCACGCGACGCTCAGCTACCAACTGCACGAGGGCTACCGGCACTCTCGGCTGGACTGCGAGTACGCCCAGGGCCTCATCGGCATGGTGCCGACGGTCTTCGGGCTGCCGCAGGCGCAGCTGGTGCACGTCGAGTGCGAGTCCGACGGCCACCCCGTCTGCGTCTACCACCTGACGTGGGAGCGCCGCCGGAGGCTGGGCGGGCGCCGCCGTACCGACGACGACGTACCGGAGCTGCTCGCCCTGCGCGAGCAGCTGCGCATCCTGCAGTCGGCGGCCGCCGACCTGGTCGCCAGCGAGGACGTCGAGACCGTCCTGCAGCGCATCATCGAGAAGGCCGCCGAGGCGGTGCTCGCCCCGGGCTGGGTGCTCGCCGTGGCCGACCCCGCGGGCGGTCCCGCGCTGGTGCACGGCGCCGGCCTGCCGCAGCACCAGGTCGACAGCCTCGCGGCCACGCTGCTGGCCGGTGCCGACCCGGGCCCGAACGTCGTCGCGGTCGACGTCGCCTCCGCCCGTCGGGTGCACGGCCGGCTGGCCACCGTCTACCGTCCCGGCGACGGGGGTCTGCAGCACGAGCGCCAGATGCTCGCCGCCTACGCCGGCTACGCCGCGGCCGCCCTCGACCTGCTGATGGCGCTGGAGAACTCCCGGCAGGAGGCCGACCGCGCCGGGACGCTGCTCACCCTGGCCCACGAGCTCGCCGGGGCCACCGACGCCGGTGACGTGTGCACGGTGGTCGTCGAGGCGCTGCCCCGTGTCGTCGGCTGTGACAGCGCCGCGGTGATGCTGTGGGACCCGGCGGAGGGCTGCCTGCGCACGGCCGCCCACGTGGATCCCGTGGAGGAGCACCAGCTGATCATGTACGGGACGGCCCTCCGCGCCGAGGACGTCCCGGAGCTGGTCGGGATGCTGACGGACCGGGAGCCGCGCTTCCTGCGGCCCGAGTCGAGCAGCCCCGTGCTGGAACAGCTGCTCACGGCCCTGGAGGTCACCGACGTCGTCGCCGTCCCGGTCGTGGCCGGGCGCACCTTCCTCGGCGTGGCCACCGCGAGCTGGCCGGCCGGGCGGGCCCCCGACGTCCTCGCCGGCGACGTCCTGCACCGCCTGCGTGGTGTCGGGGACCAGGCCGCGACCGCACTCCAGCGGGCCCGCCTGCTGGAGACCGTGCGGCACCAGGCCACCCACGACGCGCTCACCGGGCTGCCCAACCGGGTGCTCTTCCTCGAACGGCTCGGCGAGGCGCTGGCCACCACGCCCGCCGACCAGCACGTCGGCGTGCTCTTCTGCGATCTGGACCGCTTCAAGGCGGTCAACGACTCGCTCGGCCACGCCGCCGGTGACGAGCTGCTGCGGCAGGTGGCCGCCCGGCTGCGGGCCGCGATCCGCCCCGGCGACATGGTGGGCCGGCTCAGCGGCGACGAGTTCGCCGTCCTGCTGCCCGTCCTCACCCGGCCGGAGGACGCCGACCGCGTCGTCGCCCGGGTGCTGGGCTGCTTCGACGAGCCCTTCCGCCTGGAGGGCGCCGGCGTCGCCGTCGGCACCAGCGTGGGCGTCGCCGTCCACGGCGGCGGATCGGGCAACGCCGACGCGCTGCTGCGGGCCTCCGACGCCGACATGTACCGGCACAAGAAGAGGACCCCCTTCCCCTCACGGCTCGCAAGCTCACCGCGGGACCCTGAAGGGGGCCACGAGTCGTAGCTGCAGGTGCTAGCTCCGCAGTCGCGCGCGCAGGGCGGCCTGCTCCTCGGCGCCGAAGCCGTGCCCGGTGAGCCAGCCCTGCGGACCGCCGTGCCGCTCGTCGAGCAGTTCGAGCACCCGGCGCATGGTCTCCGCCCGCGGCGTGTGGCTGGCGACGTCGCGGCGCACCATGTCCTCGGCGTAGGTCGGTGACGCGGTGAGCCTGGTCATCAGGTCGTCGATGACCTCGGCGGTCAGGGCGTAGTCGGCGACGATCTCCTCGTGGGGCACGCCGGCCACGGCGAGCGCGAACGCCACCACGACGCCGGTGCGGTCCTTGCCCGCGGCGCAGTGCACGACCGTGGCGCCGTCCGGAGCAGCGGCCACGGCGCGCAGCGCGGCGACCACGTTCTCCGGCCGGTGCGCGAGGTAGCCCAGGTAGGAGCGCACTGCCGGGGGCTCGCCCTGGTCGCCCTCGGCCACCTGCCGCGGCAGGATCGACTCGGCCCAGTCGGCCGGCAGCTCCGGCAGCGCGTCCTCCTCGACGGCGAACACGTCGGTGTGGTGGCCGCGCTCGGGCAGCAGGGTGAAGTGCCGGTGCGTCACGCCGGGCACCGCGCGCAGCGGGCCGCGCCCCTCCAGCAGCACCTCGGCGGTGGTGCGCAGGTCGACGACCTCGCGCAGCCGCACGTCGTCGACCAGTCGGCGGACGTCGGCCTCGCTCAGGGTCTGCAGGTTGTCGCTGCGCAGCACCCGGCCGGGGACCGTCCGCCCGCCGTCGGAGGTGGGCAGGCCGCCGAGGTCGCGGGTGTTGGCGGTCCCGTCGAGTCGCAGCCAGCGGTCGGTCGCGCGGCGCTCGGCCACGCCGTCGAGAGGTGCGGAGCTCACGGCCCCGACGGTACGGCGTCGTGACGACGGCCCTGCGGCAGTGGTGCGACCGCCGGATGGTGCCGCCGTCCACCGAATGATGATCAACTGTGGTGCCCGGCCACATGGGGATGGCTCCCGTCGCTCCCTACCGTGTGGTGCGGCCCACCTCCCGCCAGGAGCCGGGCCTCCGACGTGCAACGCCGCACACCCAGAGGAGTCCGCTCATGTCGCGTTCCCGTTCCCGCTCCGCCGCGTTCGCCGTGACCGCGGCCGGGCTCCTCGCGGCCACCGCCGCCTGCGGCAGCCCGACGGCGTCCAGCGGTGGCGGCGGCGGGGGTGGCGAGGAGGACGGCGCTCCGGTGCAGGTCGGCCTGGTCACCTCCATCTCCGGCCCCCTGGCCGCCTACGGCGAGCAGTACCTCCAGGGCTTCGAGGCGTGCCTCGACCACGCCACCGACGGCACCGACGAGGTCGCCGGGCGGCCGATCGAGATCGTCGAGCGGGACGACGCCGGCGATCCGGCCAAGGCCGTCGCCGAGGTCACCGACCTCATCGGGCAGGGCGTGCAGGTCATCGCCGGGTCGGCGTCCTCGGGCGTCGCGACCCAGGTGGCCCCGCTGGCCGAGCAGAACGACGTGCTGTTCATCTCCGGTCCGGCCGCCACCGACGCGATCACCGGCGTCAACGACAACACCTTCCGCTCCGGCCGGCAGACCTACCAGGACGTGCTCACCGCGCAGTCGTTCATCGGCGACCCCGCCGGGCAGACCGTGCTGGTCTTCGCCCAGGACAGCGCCTTCGGGCAGGCCAACGTCGCGGCGGTCACCGCCGTCCTCGGCGAGGCCGGCGGGGCGACCGTCACCCCGCTGCTGGTCCCGACCAGCGCCACCGACCTCACCCCGTTCGCCGCCCAGGCCCGCGACGCCGGCGCCGACCTGACCTTCGTGGCGTGGGCCGGTGAGACCGCCCCCGCCATGTGGCAGGCGATGGGCCAGCAGGGCGTCTTCGACGCCACCAGCGTGGTCACCGGGCTGGACCTGCGGGCGTCCTACCCGACCTACGGCGACCAGGTGGCCGGCCAGCTGAACTTCCTGTCGCACTTCTTCGCCGAGGCCGTCGACAACGAGGTCAGCCAGGCCATGACCGAGCGGGTCGAGGCGGCCGGCGGCGAGGTCGACATCTTCACGCCGGACGGCTGCAACGCCGCGCAGATGGTGGTGCGGGCCGTCGAGGAGGGCGGGGACGACGTCGCCGGGATGATCGGCGCGCTCGAGGGCTGGACCTTCGAGGGCGTCAAGGGCGAGCTGACCATCCGCGCGGAGGACCACGCGCTCCTGCAGCCGATGTTCCAGGCGCGCCTGGAGCAGCAGGGCGGCGAGTTCGTGCCGGTGCTGGTCGAGACGCTCGACGCCGAGGCCACCGCCCCGCCGGTCGCCACCCCCTGACGATGGCTCCGTCTGCCGGCAGCTCCGCCGCCGCGGCACCGGCCGCCCGCCCTGAGGGCGCGCCGGTGCTGCAGGTGGCCGGCCTGACCTGCGCCATCGGCGGCGCGGTGATCGTCTCCGACGTCAGCTTCGACGTCGCGCCCGGCGAGTTCGTCGCCGTCATCGGTCCCAACGGGGCGGGCAAGACCTCGCTGTTCAACCTGCTGTCGGGGCTGCTCCCGGTCACGTCCGGCTCGGTCACGCTGGCCGGCACGGACATCACGCGGGCCGGCCCCGCCGACCGGGCCCGCCGCGGCCTCGGGCGCACCTTCCAGGCCAGCTCGGTGTTCGCCGGGCTGACCGTCCAGGAGAACGTGCGCCTGGCCGCGCAGGCCCGACTCGGCGGCAGCATGCGGGCCTGGCAGCTGGTCCGCCCGTCGGACCGTGCGTACGAGGTCGCCGGCCGGGCGCTGGACCGGGTGGGGCTCGGCAGCCGGGCGCACCTGCCGGCCGGGTCCCTGTCCCACGGCGACAAGCGCAAGCTCGAGCTGGCCATCCTGCTGGCCACCGACCCGGCGCTGGTGCTGCTCGACGAGCCCATGGCCGGCGTGAGCACCGAGGAGGTGGCCGGCCTCACCGAGGTGATCGCCGGCGTGCACCGCGAGGAGGGCAAGACCGTGCTCATGGTCGAGCACCACATGGACGTGCTGCTCGGCCTGGCCGACCGGGTGGCCGTGATGCACCACGGCGCGCTGCTCGCGCTGGACACCCCCGCCCGGGTGACCGGCGACCCCGCCGTCCAGGAGGCCTACCTGGGGGACGCCCTGTGAGCGAGCATCGCGAGGAGCGGAGCGAACAGCCTCGCGGAGCGAGGGATGACACCGTGAGCGAGCGCCCGCCGCTGCTCCGGCTGGCCGACGTGCACGTGCGGCTCTCGGGCAGCCACATCCTGCAGGGCGTCGACCTGACCGTCCGCCGCGGCGGGGTCACCGCACTGCTCGGCCGCAACGGCGCCGGCAAGACGACGACGGTCAAGTCGGTGCTCGGCCTGGTGCCGTCGAGCGGGACCATCGAGTTCACCGGCGGCGACGGCCGCACGCACCGGCTGCAGGGACGGCGCACGCACGAGGTCGTCCGGCTGGGCATCGGCTACGCCCCCGAGGACCGCGAGGTCTTCGGCGGGCTGACCGTCGCCGAGAACCTCACCCTCGCCGAGCGTCGGGACTCCGCGCACCACCACGACCGGGTCTACGACCTGTTCCCGGAGCTCGAGCAGCGCAGCCGGCAGCTGGCCGGGACGCTGTCCGGCGGCCAGCAGCAGATGGTGGCCATCGCCCGGCTGCTGCTCAACGACAACCAGCTGCTGCTCGTCGACGAGCCCACCAAGGGCCTGGCCCCGTTGCTGGTCGCGGAGGTCGCCGACGTGCTGGCCCGCGCGGCCGAGGAGGTGACGATCCTGCTCGTCGAGCAGAACCTGACCGTCGTCCGCCGGATGGCGACCGACGCCGTCGTCGTCGACCAGGGGCGGGTGGTCTGGGCCGGGTCCGCGCCGGAGCTGCTGGCCGACCCCGACCGCACCCGCGAGCTGCTCGGCGTCGCCCCGAGCGGAGGTGCGCACACGGGGAGCGAGCGTGCGAGCTCACCGACGACGGAGCAGCACGTGCGCTCGCGACGGTCGAGCGCCGGCGAGGCCGGCGCATGAGCACGGTGGTGCTGCTGACGGTCACCGGGCTCGGGCTGGCGGCGCTGTACTTCCTCGTCGCGAGCGGGCTGTCGCTGATCTTCGGGCTGATGGGCGTGCTGAACTTCGCCCACGGCGCCTTCCTCACCATCGGCGCCTACGGCACCTGGTGGGCCGCGGAGAACATCCCCGGCGCCGGCGCCACCGGCTGGGGCTTCGTCTACGCGGTGGCCTTCGGCGTCGCCGTCGGCACGTTGGTCGCCGCGGTGGTCGAGCTGACCCTGATCCGGCCGCTGTACGAGCGGCACATCGAGCAGGTGCTGGTCACCGTGGGGCTCAGCCTGGCCCTGGTCGCCCTGGTGCGGGCCGTCTGGGGCGCCGACCCGCGGCCGTTCCCGCGTCCGGAGCTCGCCCGGGGGACGACGTCCCTGCTGGGCGCCAACGTGCCCAACGACCGCTTCCTGCTCATCGCCACCGCGATCGTCGTCCTCGTCGCGGTGCTGGCCTTCCTCCGGTTCACCCGCTTCGGCCTGGTCATCCGGGCCGGCGTGGAGAACCGGACGATGGTCACCGCGCTCGGCATCGACGTGCGACGGGCCTTCACGCTGGTGTTCGCCATCGGCGGCGCCTTCGCCGCGTTGGCCGGCGCGCTCGGCGGCATCTACCTCGGCTCCATCTCGCCGGGGCAGGGCACCTCGCTGCTGATCTTCGCCTTCATCGTCGTGGTGATCGGCGGCATGAGCTCGATCACCGGCACCGCCGTGGCCGCCGTCCTGGTCGGCCTGGTGCAGCAGTTCGCCAACTACTACGCGGCCAGCGGGGTGGGCGACCTGTCGGTCGTGCTGCTGCTCGCCGTCGTCCTGCTGACGCGGCCCGGTGGGCTGACGGCGAGACTGGCTTGAGGAGGGCGTCATGAGCCGGAACCCGACGCGGCTGGCGCCGCTGGTCGTCCTCGTCGTCCTGGCGCTGCTGCCCTACTCGACGCTGCAGGTGCCGGGCCTGTTCGACGGCGTCCTCAACAGCCCGGGCACCCTGCAGCTGATCGCGCTGTGCCTGGTGTTCGGCGGCGTGGCGCTCTCCTACGACCTGCTGTTCGGCTTCACCGGGCTGCTGTCGTTCGGCCACGCGCTCTACTTCGCGGCCGGCACCTACGTCGCCAACCTGGCGCTCACCGAACTCGGCCTGGGCCTGGGCGCCGCGCTCGCCCTCACCACCGTGGTCGGCGTCGTGCTGCCGCTGCTGGTCGGCGGGGTCGCGCTGCGGGTCTCCGGCATCGCCTTCTCGATGGTCACCCTGGCGACGGCGCAGGTCGGCTCCATCATCGTGCTGCAGGACCCGGGCGGGCTGACCGGCGGCGAGGAGGGCCTCGCGGTCGCCCGGGAGCCGGTCCCCGACGTGTTCATCGGCGTCTTCAACACGGTGAACAAGTACTGGCTGGCGCTGGCCTACCTGGCGCTGGTCTACCTCGTCGTCACCCTGCTGACCCGCTCGCGCGCCGGCCGGGTGTGGGCGGCGATCCGGGAGAACGAGCGCCGCGTCGAGGTGCTCGGGCTCAAGCCCTACCCGTTCAAGCTGCTGGCGTTCGTGCTCGCCGGCCTGCTGGCCACCCTCGGTGGCGTCGTCCACCTGCTGCTGCTCGGCGGCTCCACGCCGCGGGTCACGACGACGGACTTCACGCTGAGCCTGCTGGTCATGGTGGTGCTCGGCGGCGCGGGCAGCCGCTGGGGCGCCGTCCTCGGCGGGGTCCTCTACACCTACCTGGACAGCCGGCTGACCGACCTGGCCCAGTCGCCGGCGGTGCAGGACCTGCCCGCGTGGCTGCGGGTGCCGCTGTCCGAGCCGCTGTTCATCCTGGGCGCGCTCTTCGTCGTGGTGGTGTTCTTCTTCCCCGGCGGGATCGCCGGCCTGGTGGCCCGGCTGCGGGAACGTCGGGCCGGCCGGCGCCCGGGGACGACGCCGCCTCCCGACGGGACGACGGTGCCCGGACGCGCCGTCGAGCAGCTGCGCGAGGCGGCCGGCCGCGGTGTCGGCGTGGGCGCCGGTCAGCCCCGCGACGGCGTCTGAGCCGGGGCCGCGGACCGGAGCCGGGACGGCGTCGCGGGCGCCCGGCCCCGACCCGGCGCCGGTGCCGGAGGTGGCCGGCACCGGCGCCCGGGGGGCTCAGGTCCCGACCGGCTCGCCGGGGATGGTGAACAGCGGCCCCCAGGCCTGGTCCGGCGAGATCGGGAACAGGGTGCCGGGGGCCTCGCCCCGGCTGGCCCAGCGCGCCTCGTAGGGCAGGCCGTCCAGGAGCACCCGGTCGCCCCGCTGGTAGAGGACCTCGGGGTCCCAGCGCTCGGTCACGTCGCTGACGGTCGGCACCGGCGCGGGCGCGGCCTCCGACGTCGTCACCGCGCCGAGCAGCGCCCAGGGCGACCCGGTCCCGGTCGTGGCGGGCACGGACGGGTCGATCCCCACGACGTACCAGCGCGCCTCGTACACGAAGCCGTGCCAGACCACCTTGTACCCGGCCGGGTACTGCCCCTCGGACCGCCAGACGGGGTACGGGCTGGTGGCCGGGTCGTCGACGACGGGCTGCCGGGCGGGCTCGCGCACCACGTCGCTGACCCGCACGGCCGGAGCGCCGGCGCCGAGGTCGGCGAAGGCGTCCACGAAGGCCGACGGGACCTGCTCCACACCGCTGCACGTGTCCGAGTGGACGGCGACGTGGGCGAAGCTCGCACTGCACGCGGTGTCCCGGTTCAGCGACCACAGCGAGACCCGGCCCAGGCCGTTGGCCCGGGCGAAGGCGGCCAGCGCCTCGGCGTCGGCCACGGTGAAGACCTCGCCGTCGACGTCGTTCTGGCCGATCATCGGCGTCGCGCCGACGCGGGCCCAGGTCTGGGCCTCGCTGAGCGGCGTACCCCGCTCCTCGTAGAGGTCGCCCACCTGCCCGACCGTGGCCCGGACGGCCTGCTCGGTGGCCTCCCGCATCGACTGCGTCGCGGGCTTGGCGGCGCCGTAGTCCATGGTCATGACGTTGACGCCGGTCAGCTCCACGTCACCGGCCAGCGTGGTGCGCACCAGGTCCACGGCCTCGGCGGTCAGCCCGGTCGGGGCCACCGGCACGGTGAGCCAGACGGCCAGCGGGGAACCGGCGGCCTCCCGCTCCCGCTGCACCGTGGCCAGGGCCTCGGCCCGCCGGTCGGCGGCGGACCGGTCGGCGACGGCCGTCCCCTCGACGTCGAGGTCGATCGCGGACAGGTCGTAGCGCTCGACGACCTCGCGGTAGGCCGCGGTGAGCTCGGCGGTGTCGGTGCAGGTCACGGCCAGCTCGTCGTTGGCCTGACCCCCGAGGCTGACCATGACGTCGCCGCCGGCGGACCGCAGCTGGGCGATCCGGCGGTCCAGCTCCAGGTCCGTGCCGGCCTGCTCGAGGGAGTAGTAGCCGCCCCAGCTCGGCGCGCAGCCGTCCTCGGGGTCGGCCACCACGAAGGCCAGGGCGACGGTGCCGGCCGGGTTGGCCCCGGGGTCCTGGAACTGGAAGGTGGGGGTGAGGGTCACGTCGACGTAGGGGACGCTCCACGACGGCGCCGGGGTCCCCGTCCGCCCCTCCACCGCCTCGGTCACCGAGACGAACCCGCCTCCGGTGACCACCGTGGCGATTCCGACCAGCAGGCCCAGGCGGCTCCAGGAGAGCCGGCGCGGAACCGGCTGCTCGTCGTCCGGTTGCCCGCCGGGGGTGGCGGCGCGCGTTGCGCCCATGGGGGAGTCCTCGCTCTCGTCGACGCAGCACCGGGCGGGGCTGCGGGTTCTCGACTCACGTCGACAGCGGGCGCACCCGACTTGACCGGGGCGGCCGGGCCCGGGCGGGGACTTCACCACGAGGGGTGAGCGGGGGCGCCGGCGGCTCAGGATCGGCCGTGCCGTGCCGATCACCGTCCCGAGCGCAGGTCGCACGCCCTGGCGCCGGAGCTGACGAGTACGAAGGCGGACACCCATGCGACGCACCACCCCCGACCCGCGACAGCCGAGCGTCCGGCGGCAGTGGGGCAGCGACCGGCGGCGGGGTCCGCTCCCGTTGGTCCCGCCGAAGGTGTCCGACAGGCGCATGGCGATCGGCCGGATGGCCATCGTGCTCACCGTGTCGGCGTGGGCCGTCTACGTGGCCTTCACCATCGAACAGCAGTTCATCGAGGGCAAGGCCGACAGCGCGCGGCTGGTCATCGAGGCGATCGTCTACCTGCTGATGGTGACCGGGCTCGCGACCTCGGCGATGGCCTACTTGATCACCCGGATCGGGTTCTTCTACCGCAGCCGGGCCCACACCCGGGCCCCCCGCGTCGTCCTGGACGCCTTCTTCGACACCCCGGCACCCCCGATGACCGTGCTGGTCCCCTCCTACCAGGAGGACGAGCGGGTCATCCGGACGACGCTGCTGTCCGCCGCCCTCCAGGAGTACCCGGCGCTGCAGGTCGTCCTGCTCATCGACGACCCGCAGAACCCGACGACGACGCGGGCCCGCGCCCTGCTGGACGACGCCCGGGCGCTGCCCGGTGCCATCGAGGCCGAGCTGGAGGTGCCCGCGAGCCGCTTCCGCGGTGCTCAGGACGCCTTCGAGCGCGCCGTCGGCGAGGGGGCCGGGCGCGCCGCGACGACCGAGGACCTCCGCGAGCTGGCCGGGCACTACCGGTTCGCCGTCGAGTGGCTGCACGACCTGGCCGCGCGGCACGAGGTCGTCGACCACACCGACGTCTTCTTCGTCGACCACGTGCTCGGCGCGCTGGCCGCGGACCTCGCCACGGTCGGGACGGCGCTGTCCGACGGCGCCGACGAGGGCATCGTGCTCCCCACCGGCCGGCTGCTGCAGCTCCACCGCCGGCTCGTCGCCACCTTCACGGCCCGCGTCACCAGCTTCGAGCGCAAGCGCTACCGGTCGCTGTCGCACGAGCCGAACAAGGCGATGAACCTCAACAGCTACATCAGCCTGATGGGCGGCAGCTACCAGGAGGTCGACACCCCGGTGGGCCTGGCGCTGGTCCGGTCCTCGGCGCGCGACGCCCACCTGGTCGTCGGGGAACCCGACTTCGTGCTCACCCTCGACGCCGACAGCATGCTGCTGCCGGAGTACGCCGCCCGGATGGTGCACCTGCTCACCCAGAGCGCCCACTCCCGGGTGGCCGTCGCGCAGACCCCGTACAGCTCGTTCCCCGGGTCGACGACCCGTCTCGAGCGCATCTCCGGTGCCTCCACGGACCTGCAGCACATCGTCCACCAGGGGATGACCCAGTACGACGCCACCTTCTGGGTCGGCGCCAACGCGGTGCTGCGCAAGAAGGCCCTCGACGACATCGTCGAGGTCGACTACGACGGCGACTTCGAGATCCGGCGCTACATCCAGGACCGCACGGTCATCGAGGACACCGAGTCCACCATCGACCTCGGCGCGCACGGCTGGCACCTGGTCAACTACCCGGAGCGGCTGGCCTACTCGGCGACCCCGCCGGACTTCGGCTCGCTGTGCATCCAGCGTCAGCGCTGGGCCAACGGCGGCCTGCTGATCCTCCCGAAGCTGCGTGAGCAGATGCGGGCCCGCCGGGCGCGCGGTGAGCGCAACCGCTTCGGCGAGCTGTTCCTGCGCGTCAACTACATGGCGTCGATCTGCTGGAGCTCGATCTGCCTGCTGACGATGCTCGTCTACCCGTTCAACGCCGAGCTGCTCAACCCGCTGCTGCTGCTGGTCTCGGTCCCGTACTTCCTGGTGATGGCCGGCGACCTGCACGCCACGGGTTACCGCCGGACCGACGTGCTGCGGATCTACGGGTTCAACCTGGTCCTGCTGCCGGTCAACCTGTCGGGCTCCTTCGCCTCGGTCCTGCAGCTGATCACCGGGGAGAAGAGCGCCTTCAAGCGGACGCCGAAGGTCCGGAACCGCACGACGGCGAGCGCGCGCTTCATCCTCGCCCCGCTGGCGCTGATCGGGCTGTGCGTCTACACGATCGTGATCGACATCCAGCTGCAGCGCTGGGAGAACCTGTTCTACGCCGCGCTCAACGCCACGCTGGCCACCTACGCCATGGTTGCGTTCGTCGGCATCGGCAACAGCGCCACCGACCTGTGGGTGCAGCTGCGGGACTGGCTGTACCGCCCGGTGGAGCCGCAGCGGCAGGTTCCCGCCCGACGCAGCCTGCGGACGTCGAGCCCGCGCCCGGCGCCGACCCGTCGTCCGGCCGCGGTCGCGTCGACCCCCGACTGGGCGTCGGTGCTGCACTACGGCATCCCGGGCACCGAGGGCAGCGTGGCCGTGGTGCCCGCAGCCGGTGCCGGGCAGCAGCACCGGGCCGTCCCCTCGCCGCGGCCGGCGGCCGCGGTGGTGGAGCAGGACGACAGCGCCGTCGTGGCCGCCTTCCGCGACTTCATCTTCTTCACCGTCTTCCAGCCGATCGTCGACCTGGCGACCGGCGAGCCGGTGGGCTACGAGGCGCTGTGCCGGTTCGCGGACGGCCGGCCGCCGCAGGAGCGGCTCGACGCCGCCACCGACCGCGGCGTCGGCGTGGACCTCGACGCCGCGATGCTGCGTGCCTCGCTGGCCGCCGCCGCCTCGCTGCCCGAGGGCGCCTGGGTGTCGGTCAACGTGTCGGCGGCCATGTGGGACGCGCGGCGCGCGCTGTCCTCCGTCCTGAGCCGGTCGTCCTGCCCGGTGGTGCTGGAGTCCGGCGCGCTGATCGGCGGGCGTGACCTGTCGGCGGCCGACGTGCCGATCGGCGTCCAGGTGGCGCTGGAGGAACCGCTGGTCGGGTACGACAGCTTCAGCCGGCTGGACCGGCACCGCCCGGCGTTCCTCAAGCTCGGCCGGGAGACCACCGCCGGCATCGAGCACGACGCGGCGCGCCGGGCCCTGCTGGGGGCTCTCGTGCCCTTCGCGGAGGAGCGCGGGTGCCAGGTGATCGCCTCGGGCGTGGAGACCGCGGTCGAGCGGGACACGCTGCGGTCCTGCGGGGTGCACCTGGGCCAGGGCTTCTTCCTCGGACTGCCGGCACCCGCCGGCCGAGCGGGTCGGCCGGCGGCCGTGGCCGCTCCGGCCCCGGAGCTCCTGGCCGCTCCGGCCGTCGGCTGACCCGCCGGCCGAGGCTGCCCCGAGCCGCCCGGGTGGCGTGCTCGGGGTGGGAACCGGACCGCCGGGAGGCCCGGGCCGTCGCGGCGCGGGGCTGCTACGGCGCCGGCGCCAGCACCGCGGCGCACACCGCCAGCAGGCGCGTGCGCAGGACGGCACCGCGATCGGCGAAGCCGCGCTGGGCGGCGACGTACCGGGCCTTGCCCTCCGGGGTCTCGATCGGCACCGGGTCGTAGCCGGCGTCGCGGAGGTCGTACGGCGAGGCGCGCATGTCGAGCTCCCGCACGTCGGCCGCCAGCACGAAGCAGTCCAGCAGCAGGTCCCCGGGGACGGCCGGGCCGAGCTTGTACGCCCACTTGTAGAGGTCCATGGTCGCGTGCAGGCAGCCCGGCTGCTCCATCTCGACCTGGGTGGCCCGGGTCGGCTGCAGCCGGTTGCGGCCGACGGCGGCGGGCGTGAAGAACCGGAACGCGTCGAAGTGCGAGCAGCGGATCGGGTGGGCCTCGACGACCGCGTCGGTGCCGGCCTGGCCCAGCCGCAGCGGCAGCGGGTGCCGGTGCTCGTCGGCGCGGTAGACCATCGCCCACTCGTGCAGCCCGAAGCAGCCGGTGTGCGCCGGCCGGGCCGCGGTCGCGCCCAGCAGCCGGGCGACGAAGGCGACGGTGTCCCCGCGGTCGGCCCGGAACCCGTCGAGGTCGAGGGTGACCGCGCCGTCGTCGTCGGTGGCGTACCAGCGCCAGGCCGCGTGCGGCGCAGGGCCGTCCGCGCCGGCTGCGAGCACCACCCCGGCACCGGGGTGCCAGCGGCGCAGCTGCGCGGGCCGGGCGCTGTAGTACTCGTGCAGGAAGTCCTCGACGGGGTGGCGGGTGCCGGTCGCCTGGCGGGCCCGGTGCCCCGCGGTCAGCGCGTCGGCCCGCTCCGCGTGGGCCGGCGCCAGCGCCGTCCACTCGGCCGCCGGCAGGCAGGGGGGTACGGCGGGCACCCGAACAGGGTAGGAGCAGGACCCCGTCCTCCTCACGCCTCGTCAGAGGACCCCCTGCCCCCCGCCGCTCGCAGGCTCGCGGCGGAACCCTGCAGGGGGCCAGCGAGCCTCGGGACGGGGCCACGGAGGGCCCGGGGACCGGGTGCGGTCTCTCAGGACCCGGCGGAGGTGAGCCGGTGCAGCCGCAGCGCCAGGTGCACCTCCAGGGCGCGCTCCGGCGCCGACCACCCACGGCCGAGCAGCCGCCCCACCCGCTCCAGGCGCTGGGTGACGGTGTTGACGTGCACCTGCAGCGCCTCGGCCGCCCGCGCCGGTGAACCGCCGGCGTCGAACCAGGCGCGCAGCGTCCCGACCAGGTCGGTGCCGCGCCGCTCGTCGTAGTCCAGCACCGGGCCGAGCGTGGCGGTGACGAAGCCGCGCACGTCCCGCCCCTCGCCGACCAGCAGCCCGACGAAGCCCAGCTCGTCGGCGCTGGCCGCCTGGCCGGCCCGGCCGAGGGCGACCAGCGTCGAGGCGCAGCGCTGGGCCTCGACGTGGGCGGGGGCGACCGCGGCCGGGCCCTGCGCCGGTCCGGCGCCGCCGGCGGTCACCGGCCGGCCCACGGCCGCGCCGAGCTCCCGGCACACCTGCGCCGCCGCGGCGCCGGGCTCCTGATCCGGCAGGCAGAGCACCACCCGTCCGTCGTTCAGGCCGGCCAGCCCCCCGCGGACGGCGGCCAGGTGGGTGGCGGCGGCCAGCGCCCGGCCCCGGGAGGGCTCCTCGACCGGGACGACGACGACGGCGTGCGGCCGGTCGAGGTCGGCGCCCAGCCGGCGGGCGCGCTCCCGCAGCCCGTCGGGGTCGCGCAGTGCCGGCCCGAGCAGCTCCTCCAGCAGCTCGCCGCGCACCCGGCCCTCGGCCTCGCTGGCGGTGCGCCGGATGAGCAGCAGCAGGGAGGTCACCAGGGCGGCGCGCTCGAGGATGCGCTGGTCGGAGTCGGACAGCTCGTCGTCCCGGTGCAGCACCAGGCCGCCGAGCAGCTCGGCGCCCACGGTCACCGCGGCGGTCCACCAGCTGCCGTCGCGGACCGTCCGGCCGGTCGAGCGGGCGAGCGTGAGGGCGGCGGCGGGGTCGGGCGGCAGGTCGTCGTCCGACGCCGGGGACGGCGTGCCGCGGCCGTGCTCGTCGAGGATGGTGATCCGCCCGCCGAGCGCCTCGGTGACCGCGGTCGCGACGTCCTCCACGCCACCGCCGCGCAGCACGATGTCGATGAACCGGTCGTGCGCCCCCGCGGCCCGCTCCACCGAGGCGGAGTGCGCGCGCAGCTCGCGGGTGGCCGTCGAGAGCTCCTCCAGCGCCGCGCGGGTCTCCTCCAGGAGGCGGGCGTTGTCCAGCGCGATCGCCGCGTGCGCGGCCAGCGAGCCCAGCAGCGAGACCTCGGAGCGGTCGTAGAGCCGCTCGTTGCGGTCGGCGGCGAAGAGCACCCCGATCACCCGCGAGCCGCGGACCAGCGGCACGCCGAGGATGGCGACCAGGCCCTCCTCGGCGACGCCGCCGTTGATGTCGTCGGTGTGCTGGAACCGCGGGTCGGCGAAGTAGCGGGCGGTGGCGTACGGCGCAGCGGTCTGCGCGACCAGCCCGCCGAGGCCGGCCCCCATCGGCAGCCGCAGCGCCTGGAACCGGGCCGAGACGGAGCCGTCCGTCACCCGCATGTAGGTGTCGCCCCGGGCGTCGTCGTGCAGGGTCAGGTAGGAGACGTCGGTGCCCAGCAGCTGCCGGGCCCGCCGCACGATCGCGGTGAGCACGTCGTCGACGCTGCGCAGCGCGGCCAGGTCGCCGGCGGTGTCGAACAGCGCGGCCAGCTCGGACTCCCGGCGGCGGCGCGCGGCGAACGCGTCGCGCACCTGCAGCGCCAGCAGCTTCACCCGCTCCAGCCCGGCCACCGTGGCGCTGTCGGCACCGGCCGCGCGGGCGCGCACGACCGGCCCCTCGAACTCGATCGCCGCGGCCTCCTCGAGCAGCAGCCCGAAGTACTCCGCGGCGCCGTCCAGCTCGCCGGACGCCGGGACCGGCTGGGCGGACGGCGGGGTGGTCCGGCTCACGACCGGCATTCTCGCCGGTCGTGCGATCAGTGGGCGGTCCACCCGCCGTCCATGACCAGGGAGCTGCCGGTGATGGACGCCGCCGCCGGGGAGCACAGGTAGGCGACCGCCTCCGCGACCTCCTCGGGCTCGATCAGCCGCTTGACCGCCGCCGGGGCGAGCATGATCTGCTCCACGACCTGGTCCTCGGACAGGCCGTGCGCCTTGGCCTGGTCGGCGATCTGGTTCTCCACGAGGGGCGTGCGCACGTAGGCGGGGTTGACGCAGTTCGAGGTCACCCCGTGCGGGGCGCCCTCCAGTGCGATGACCTTCGACAGGCCCTCCAGGCCGTGCTTGGCGGTGACGTAGGCGCTCTTGTACGCCGACGCCCGCAGGCCGTGCACCGAGCTGACGTTGACCACCCGGCCCCAGCCGCGCTCGTACATGTGCGGCAGCGCGCCCCGGACCAGCCGGAACGGTGTCTCCAGCATCAGCCGCAGGATCAGCGAGAAGCGGTCGACCGGGAACTCGTGCAGCGGCGCCACGTGCTGCAGCCCGGCGTTGTTGACCAGCACGTCGACGTCGAGGTCCAGACCGTCGACCGCGTCGAGGTCGGACAGGTCGACGGCGACCGCCGTCCCCCCGACCGCTTCGGCCACCGCCTTCGCCGCGTCGGCGTCGCGGTCGACGACGACGACGTCCGCGCCGGCCTCGGCCAGCCGGACCGCGCACGCCCGGCCGATGCCCGAGGCGCCGCCGGTGATGAGGGCCCGCCGGCCGCTGAGGGTTCCTGAGTCCGCCATGGCGCCGAAGGCTAGGCCGTCGCGCCGACCGGCCACACGGCGTGCGGACACACACCTGGCCACGAGGTGATGGTGCTCACCCACACCACGTCACCGTCCGTCAGGGACCGGGGACGCCACACTCGTACGACGGACGACGCGGTTCCACATGGTGGCCGAACACATGATCGCAGTCATAAGAGGGGAGTCGCAGCACATGGGCAGCGGGGGGTTGCCTTCTCTACCGTCGGGCCGGACTCTGCACGACCCTCGACGAGGAGATCCCATGTCCGCACCCGCAGACTCCGGCACGCGCTTCGGCCGCGTCGTCGGCGCGAGCATCGTCGGCACCACCGTCGAGTGGTACGACTTCTTCCTGTACGGCTCGGCCGCCGCGCTCGTCTTCGGTCCGCTGTTCTTCCCCGAGCAGGACGACTTCATCGGCGTCCTCGCTGCCTTCGCCACCTACGCCATCGGTTTCGCCGCGCGTCCGATCGGCGGCTTGGTCTTCGGCCACTTCGGTGACCGGATCGGCCGCAAGAAGCTGCTGGTCATCTCGCTGCTCATGATGGGCGGCGCCACGTTCGCCATCGGCCTGCTCCCCACCTACGCCACGGTCGGCGTGCTCGCTCCGATCCTGCTGGTCACCCTCCGGCTGGTCCAGGGGTTCGCCCTCGGCGGCGAGTGGGGCGGCGCCGTCCTCATCGTCTCGGAGCACGGCAAGCCGGAGCACCGCGGCTTCTGGGCGTCCTGGCCGCAGGCCGGCGCGCCCGCCGGCCAACTGCTGTCCACGGGTGTCCTGGCCCTGCTGGCCGCCTTCCAGTCCGACGAGGCCTTCGTCAGCTGGGGCTGGCGGATCCCGTTCCTGCTCTCCGCCGTGCTCATCCTGGTGGGCCTGTGGGTCCGGCTGGCCGTGTCCGAGTCGCCGGTCTTCCTCGAGGCGCAGCGCAAGGCCGAGGAGGAGGCCGCGCGGACCGGTGAGGTCGAGAAGGCCCCCATCGTCACCGTGATGTCCCGCTACAAGCGCGAGGTCCTGGTCGCCATGGGTGCCCGCATCGCGGAGAACGTCTCCTACTACGTCATCACCGCCTTCAGCCTCACCTACGTCACCCAGGTGCTCGGCCTCGAGACCTCGTTCGCGCTCAACGCGGTGCTCATCGGGGCCGCCGTGCACCTGGTGACCATCCCGCTGTGGGGCGCCCTCTCCGACCGGGTGGGCCGCCGGCCGGTCTACCTGTTCGGCGCCGTCGGCGTCGGCGTGTGGGGCTTCGTCTTCTTCGGCCTGCTCGACACGGAGAGCTTCGCGCTCGTGGTGGTGGCGGTCACCGTCGGCCTGCTCTTCCACGGCGCGATGTACGGCCCGCAGGCCGCCTTCCTCTCGGAGCTCTTCGGCACCAAGGCCCGCTACTCGGGCGTGTCGGTCGGGTACCAGCTCGCCTCGGTGGTCGCCGGTGCTCCCGCGCCGCTGATCGCGGTGGCGCTGCTGGGCAGCTTCACCGATCCCAACCCGATGCGGGTGTCGATCTACCTCGCCGTCTGCGCCGTGATCACGCTGGTGGCGGTGCTCTCCTACGGCGAGACCCGGACCCGCGACCTCGCCGAGGACAAGGCCATCGTGACGAAGCAGGGCCGGTCGGCGACCCGCGTGTAGCGCACCTCGGCTCCGACAGCACGGGCCCTCCATGACAACCGTCATGGAGGGCCCGTGGCGTCGGGGGGAGAAGTCGTGAGGGACGGCACCTGTGCCGGCGCCGGGACGACGGCAGCGTCAGGGGTGCGCCCGGGAGGAACGGCCGGACCCCGGCCGGCGGGCGCACCGAGGAGGTCGCCGTGACCCGTCCGTCGCACCCGCCCCGCCGTCCCCGGCGACGTCGCGCCGGGTTCCCCCACCGGCGGCCGCCCCACCTGCCGTCGAGGTCGTCGACCTGCACCGCCGCTACGGCGACTTCGCGGCCGTCCGGGGCGTCTCCTTCGACGTCCGGCCCGGGGAGGTCTCCGCGCTGCTCGGCGTGAACGGCGCCGGCAAGACCTCCGCGCTGGAGGTGCTCGAGGGGCTGGCGCCCGCGTCGGGCGGGACCGTGCGGGTCCTCGGTACCGACCCGCGGCGCGAGCGGGCCGCCGTCCGCCGGCACCTCGGGGTGCAGTTGCAGACCAGCGGCCTGCCCGGCGACCTGACCGTCGCCGAGACCGTGCGGACCTGGGCCGGCACGCTCACCGCACCCCGACCGGTCGACGAGGCCCTGGCGCAGGTCGACCTCACCGGCCGGGCCGACGTCCGGGTGCGCAGCCTCTCCGGCGGGGAGCGCCGCCGGCTGGACCTGGCGCTGGCCCTGCTCGGCCGCCCGCGGGTGCTGGTCCTCGACGAGCCGACCACCGGCCTGGACCCGGAGAGCCGGCGCACCGTGTGGGGCCTGGTCCGGGGCCTGGTGGACGACGGTGCCGCGGTGGTGCTCACCACGCACCACCTGGAGGAGGCCGAGGAGCTGGCCGACCGCATCGCGGTCATGCGCGCGGGGCGGATCGTGCTGGCCGGCACCCGCGAGGAGATCGCCGAGAGCCAGCCGGCCACCATCCGCTTCACCCTCGACGACGGGGCCCCGCAGCCGCCGGTGCCCGCGGACGTCGAGGTGGTCGGTGCCGGCCCGCGGGTCGAGTGGCACACCCGCGCCCTGCAGCCGGTGCTCGCCGCGCTGCTGGCCTGGGCCGCCGAGCACGGCGTGGTGCTGCGCGGTCTGCAGGCCCGTGCCGCTTCGCTGGAGCAGGCCTTCCTCGCCGTCGCCGACGCCGACTGACCCCCGACCCGAGAGGAACGTCCCGATGACCACGCTTCCCGCCCCCGCCGGCCCCTCGTCGCTCCGCCGCATCGGCGCCCTCGCCACCGCCGAGACCCGCCTGCTGGCGCGCAACCGCACCGCCGTCGTCAACTCCGTGCTCATGCCGCTGCTGCTGGTCGGCTTCGTCGCGGTGGTGGGCGGCGACGGGATGCTCGGCGTGGACCTGCTGGTCGCCGCCGCGGGCTTCACGCTGGTGTTCCTCACCTACTACAACCTGGTCACCACCTACGTCGCCCGGCGCGAGGACCTGGTGCTGCAGCGCATGCGCACCGGCGAGCTCACCGACGCCGAGGTGCTGGCCGGCACCGCCGCCCCCACGCTGCTGGTCACGGCCGTTCAGATCGGCCTGGTCGCGGTGGGCGTGGCCGTGCTCGGCCGGTGGACCGCGCCGGTCGACCTCCTCCTGCCGGTGTTGGCGGTGCTGCTCGGCGCGGTGGTCATGGTCGTGCTGGCCACGGCGAGCACGGTGTTCACCCGGACCCCGGAGTCGGCGCAGATCACCACCCTGCCCGTGGTCATGGGGGCGACCGCGCTCTCCGGGCTGTTCTTCCCGCTCAGCGTGCTGCCGGAGGGGCTGGCCACGGTGGCCCGGCTGCTGCCGCTCACGCCGGTCGTCGAGCTGCTGCAGCTGGGCGTGGCCGGCCGCACCTGGAACGGCGAGGTCGTCGCCGGGGCCGAGCTGTGGTGGGCCGCGCTGGCCCCGTTGGGCGTCCTGCTGGCGTGGACCGCGATCGCCGGGTTCGCGACGGCGCGGTGGTTCCGCTGGGCGCCGCGGCGCTGAGCGCCCCGGAGCGGGACGGTCGGTACGGCAGCATGGGTGCCGTGCCGACCGTCGCGCGCTGGTGGAGCAGCCGCACCGACCCCCAGCGCATCGACCTCTACACCCGCTCGTCGTACTACTCGACGCTGGTGCTCGTCCCGGTCCTGCTGTTCTTCGCGGTGTCCTCGGACTGGGCGACCTCCGCCGCGTGGCCGCCGCTGGTGCTGCTCGGCTCCTCGGTGGTCACGACGGCGGCATGCCTCGTGCTCACCCGCCGCGGCTTCCGGGACCGCACCGCAGGCCCCGACCGGTCGGCCCTGCTGGTCGCCGTCCTCGCCGGCCTGGTCACCGTCCTGGCCGCGCTGGCCGCCACGGGAGAGGGGCCCGCGCCCGCTGCACCGTGGGTGGCCGGCCTGGTGTCCGGCGCGGTGCTGCTGGCGCTGTCGGTCACCGTCCCGACCCGGCCGCTGGTCGCCGGTGCCGCGGTCGCCGGTGTGCTGGCCGGCGCGGTGGCCTTCGCCGAGGGCAACCCGCCGGGCGCCGCCGTCGCCGTCGGCGCCTCGATCGGTGTGGCGGTCGGCTTCTGCGTCACGGCCTTCCGCTTCAGCGTCTGGATCCTCGACGTGGTCCTGGAGATGGAGCGCAGCCGCGGGGCGCAGGCCCAGCTCGCCGTCGCCGAGGAGCGGCTGCGCTTCGCCCGCGACCTGCACGACGTGATGGGCCGCAACCTCTCGGCGATCGCGGTGAAGAGCCAGCTGGCCGCCGAGCTGGTCCGGCGGGGGAGGGACGGCGCGGCCGAGGAGCTCGCCGACATCAGCCGGGTCGCCGAGGAGTCGCTGCGCGAGGTGCGCGACGTCGTCCGCGGTTACCGGCGCACCGACCTGCCCGGCGAGCTGGCCGGGGCCCGGTCGGTGCTGCGCGCGGCCGGGGTGGGCGTCACGGTGACCGGCGAGGCGGAGGCCGTGGCCCTGCCCGAGCCGGTGCAGGCGGCGCTGGGCTGGGTGGTGCGGGAGGCGGTGACCAACGTGCTGCGGCACAGCCGGGCGAGCTGGTGCAGCATCGAGCTGCGCGCGGTCGGCGGGGAGGCGGAGCTGCGGGTGGCCAACGACGGCGTCCGCGGGGCGGGGACGGCCTGGGGCAACGGGCTCACCGGCCTGGCCGAGCGGCTGGCGGCCGGTGGCGGCCGGCTGTCGGCGGGGCCGGACGGCGACCGGTTCGTGCTCGCCGCGAGCGTTCCGGTGGGGGTGCCGGCGTGATCCGGGTGCTGCTGGCCGACGACGAGAACCTGATCCGCTCGGCGCTCGCGGCGCTGCTGGCGCTGGAGGAGGACCTCGAGGTCGTGGCCCAGGCCGCCTCCGGCGCGGAGGCGCTGGCGATGGCGCGGGCGCACACCCCGGACGTCGCCGTCCTGGACCTGCAGATGCCCGACCGGGACGGCATCTCCGTCGCCGGGGAGCTAGCCACCGTGCTGCCCGGCTGCGCGGTCGTGATCGTCACCGGGCACGGGCGCGCCGGGCACCTCAAGCGCGCGCTGGAGGCCGGCGTGCGCGGGTTCCTGCCCAAGACCGTGAGCGCGCCGGTGCTCACCGACGTCGTCCGCACCGTGCACCGCGGCGGCCGGTACGTGGACCCGGAACTCGCCGCGGAGGCGATCAGCGCCGGGGACAGCCCGCTGACCCCGCGGGAGGCCGACGTCCTGGAGCTGGCGGCCGGGGGTGCGCCGGTCGAGGAGATCGCGGCCCGTGCCCACCTGTCCCCGGGGACGGTGCGCAACCACCTGTCCTCGGCCGCGGGCAAGCTCGGTGCCGCCAACCGGCACGTGGCCGTGGAGGTCGCCCGCCGCCACGGCTGGATCTAGCGGGGCCCGAGGTCAGGAGGCCTCGTTGCCGCCGCGGACCACCGAGTCGTCTCGCTGGGCGTCGTCGTCCGTGGTCAGGGTGACGTCCTGCTCGCCGCCGTCGGACCGGTCCTCACCGGGGACGCCGTCGACCATGTTCGTGCTCGTCGGTCCGTCCGTGGTGTCGGGGGACTCGCGGTAGCCGCTGTTGTCGGGCTCGGTCATCAGTCGGTTCCGCCTCCGGATCGGGGGGTGGGGCTCGGGACCTCGCCGGACGGACCGTCCGTGCGGGCGCGGGCGATGTCGGAGTCGGCGCGGGCCGGCAGGTCGTCGCCCGAGGCGGCGTCCCGCTCGATCGCCTCGTCGGCGGTGAGCGGGACGTCGTCGAAGCCGGACCCGGTGCTGCTGTTGTCGCCGGTGCCCGACGCGGTCGGGATGTCCTGCTGGATCCGGTCGCTGCCCTGGGGGTCGCTCACGGGAGCCTCCTGTCCGACGGCGCTGTCCCCGGGGCCATGCCCGCCGTCGTAGCCCTGAAACGACCGCAGGCTGCCGTCCCGCGAGGGACGACGACCGCCGTGCGGTACCCGGCCGCGGTGTTCGGGTCGAGGAGTGGGGGCCGGAGGCCTCCGCGAGGAGAGCCGGGTGGGGCTCGACGCAGCGAGGACGGCTCCTGGC
>NZ_FRDM01000055.1 GCF_900143215.1 Geodermatophilus obscurus
GAGTGGTCGGTCAGCGCCATGTACTCGTGGCCCAGCCCGATCGCCGCCTCCGCCATCTCGCGGATCGGGCTGCCGCCGTCGGACCAGTCCGAGTGCACGTGCAGGTCGCCGCGCAGCAGGGCACGGAACTCGGCGACGTCGTCGGCCAGCGGCACCAGCTCGCCGTAGGACTCCTCGAGGCGGGCCAGGTACTCGGGCACCTCGCCGGCGTGCGCCTGCACGATCGCCGCGCCGGTCTTGGGCCCGATGCCGCGGAGGTCGGTGAGCGTCCTCGTGCGGATCCGCCGGTCGAGCTCCTCGGGACCCAGCGTGTCGACGACGGCCGCGGCGGTGCGGAAGGCCGACACCCGGTGGGTGGGCTCGCGGGCGCGCTCCAGGAGGAAGGCGATCCTCCGGAGCGCGGCCGCGGGCGGGAGCGGGTCGCTCAGCGGGAGCCCTTCTTGTACTGCTTCTCGGCCTTCCGCTGGGCCTTGGCCGCGCGCTTCTGCGCCCTCTCCAGGCTCTTCTCGGTGCTGTCGGCGGCCCGGGATGCCGCGCGGCGGGCGCGGTAGCCCACCGACGGCTTGCCCTCGGTGTCGACGGCGGCGATCAGCAGCCCGCCGAGCAGGCCCAGGTTCTTCAGGAAGTGGGAGAGCTGCCCGAAGCGCTCCTTGGGGTCGTCGTGCTCCCAGAAGCGGTGCCCGGCCAGCGTCGTCGGCACGATGCTGGCCGAGAGGGCCAGCGCGGACAGCCGAGGCAGCCGGCCCAGGGCCAGCAGCGATCCGGCGGCGACCTTCACCCCGGCATCGATCTTCACCCACTGCTCGACGTCGCGGGGCACCTGCACCGGCAGCTGCTGGTCGGCCGTCGTGGCGATCTGGTCGACGACGGGCGCGGCACCCGGCACCCGGCTCTGCGGGTTGCGCAGGGTGTCGATGCCGCCGTAGACGAACGACGACGCCAGCAGCGGCCGGGCGATCCGGCGGACCAACATGGAGGACCTCTTTCCGTCGGGGACTGCAGGTCTGCTCAGTGCCCCGACCCGCGCCGGGACACCCTGACCGGACCGTAGTGAGGTCGCCGCCACTCCGCTGGGTCAACGGCGCCCGCCGGCAGCGGGCGGGCCTGCCCCGGCTCCCAGCGTCGGAGGCCCACGGCGATCGCGGCGCCGAGCGCCAGGCCGGCGACGACGTCCCCCGGGTAGTGCACGCCGACGTGCACCCGCGAGTAGCCGACCGTGAGCGCGAGCGGCGCGAGCACGGCCCCGGCCGTCGGGCACTCCAGGGCGACGCCGATGACGAAGGCCCCGGCCGAGGAGGAGTGCCCGCTCGGGAACGAGTGCGTGGTCATCGTGTGGGGCAGCAGGCGGTGCACCGGGTGGGCGCCGAGGTCCGGACGCCGGCGGCCGAACACCGGCTTGAGCGCGGTGTTCACCAGCCCGCTGGACACCGCCATCGACGTCAGCCCGCGGACCGCGCCGCGTCGAAGCGCACCGCGGCGCACGGCCATGAGCGTGCCGGCGGCCATCCAGAGACGGCCGTGGTCGGCGGCGGTGGTGAGCCGGCGCAGCCAGCGGTCGGCAGGGGAGTTCGGCAGCCCGCCGACGAGGGAGTGCAGGCGCGCGTCCCAGTGCCGGGCGCCCACCATGCGCGCGACGCTAGCGGTGCGCGGCGGCCCCGTCCCGGGCACCGCACCGAGCTCACGAGGGGTGGGGAGGTCGGGCGGCCCCCTGCGGGGTCCCGCCGCGAGGTCGCGAGCGGTGGGGGGCAGGGGGTCCTCCGTCAGGTCTTCTGGCGGGCGCGGTAGGCGGCGACCGTCGAGCGGCTGGCGCAGGTGTTGGAGCAGTACCGGCGGCTGGCGTTGCGGGAGGTGTCGACGTAGACGTCGTCGCACCCCTCGGCCGAGCAGACGCCGATCCGCTGCCACCCGTGCTGGACGACGACCTGCGACAGGCCCATCGCCACCGTCGTCGTCAGCTGCTCCAGCAGCGGCGCGTCGGGGCGGGCGTAGTGCAGGTGCAGCTCGCCGTCGTGGTCGGTGGCGTAGGGCTGCGGGTGCGCCAGCGCGAGCAGCGCGTTGAGCCGCTCGAGCACCTCGGGTTGCGTGGTGGCCACGGCGACCGCCCGCACCAGGTCGGCGGTCGTGGCGGCCTGCCCGCTCTCGGCGGGGGAGAGCTCGACGACAGTGCCCGGCTCGAACCACTCGCCGTGGGCGCGCAGGAAGGCCGTGGCCCAGTCCGGACCGGCGTCCCGGTCGGCGTTGGCCAGGTCGATGGCCAGCTCGACCGCGGTGGACCCGTAGGTGTCGTAGTCCATGGCATCCCCTACCGCTGGTGTGCCGTCGACACGCCGTAGGCGTCGTCCGTCACTTGACCCCCTACGTGTGCGTCCGTAGCGTGTAGGGAGTCAACGCTGTTTGACTCCCTACTCTTCCCATCCGCGTGCTACCCGAAGCGAGTTCGTCGTGCGTTCGTACCTGTCCGTCTGGCGCCTGCCGTCCGCCCCGGTGCTGCTCGTCGCCGGTTTCGCCGGCCGTCTCCCCTCGGCCATGGTCCCGCTCGCACTGCTGCTCATGGTGCAGCAGCAGACCGGTTCCTACGCCGTCGCCGGCCTCGCGGCGGCCACCTACGGCCTGGCGATGGCCGGGATGGCGCCGGTGCTCGGCCGGCTGGCCGACCGGCGCAGTCCGCGCCCGGTGCTGGCCGCGCAGGCCGCGGCCTACCCGTTGCTGCTGACCCTGCTCGTGGCCGTCGTCCTCGGCGGTGCCCCCACGGCGGCGATCGTCGCCGCCTCGGCCGCCGCCGGCGCCGGGACGCCGCTGGTGTCCGGTGCGGTCCGTGCGCTGTGGTCCCGGGTCGACCCGCGGGTGCGCGGCACCGCCTACGCCCTCGACGCCACCGCCACCGAGCTGGTCTTCGTGGCCGGCCCGACGCTCGTCGCCACCCTCGCCGTGCTGGCCACCCCGGCGTGGGCGGTCGCCGTCGCCGGGGTGCTGGCCGTGGCCGGCGCTCTCGGCATCGCGGCCTCGGGCGCGATGCGCAGCTGGGTGTCGGTGCCCGTGGTGCACCGCACCAGCGCGTTCGCCACGGTGCTCGCCCCCGGCATGCCCCGGGTGCTGCTCAGCGGCGCGGCGCTGATGCTCGGCTTCGGTGCGCTCGAGGTCGCCGTCCCCGCGTTCGCCGACGCCGCCGGGGCGCCCGGGATGTCCGGTGTCCTGCTGGCCCTGTGGTCGCTGGGCTCGGTGGCCGGCGGGCTGTGGTTCGGCGCCCGGGTGGTCAGCGTCTCGCTGCCGCGGCAGTACCGCTGGCTGCTGCTCGGCGTGACGATCGGCCTGGCGCCGCTCGTCGCGGCCTCCGACCCGTGGGTGCTCGGTGCGCTGCTGTTCCTCGGCGGGACGGCCATCGCGCCGACGTTGACGGTGCAGAACTCGCTCGTCGGCGCGATCGCCCCGGCGCACGCCACCACGGAGGCCTTCACCTGGCTGTCGACGATGGCCACCGGCGCCTCGGCCATCGGCGCCGCGCTCGGCGGTGCGCTGATCGAGAGCTCGGCCGGGGTGAACGGCAGCCTGCTGCTCGCCGTCCTCGGTGCTGCCCTGGCGGTGCTCGTCACGCTGGTGCCCGGCCGGCGCCCGGCCCGCGAGCGGGTGTCCCAGCCCGTCGCCGCCTGAGGTCGCGGGTGCGCGGGGAGGGACGTGTCGGGTCCTGTCGGTGCCTCTCCCCCTGCGCACCGTGAGGTCAGGGGCCCCTGGCGGAACGCCTCCCGGGGCGCTGGTAGTCTCTTCTCGGTGGTTCCGGGGGGACCCGGACCTCGGGAGGCTTCGCCTAGTCCGGTCTATGGCGCCGCACTGCTAATGCGGTTTGGGTTAATCCCCATCCCGGGTT
This sequence comes from Geodermatophilus obscurus, assembly GCF_900143215.1. Lineage (GTDB taxonomy): Bacteria > Actinomycetota > Actinomycetes > Mycobacteriales > Geodermatophilaceae > Geodermatophilus > Geodermatophilus obscurus_A. Next base: position 3,863 of record NZ_FRDM01000055.1, read on the forward strand.
CAAATCCCGGAGCCTCCGCGCACGATAACTGAACAGCACGCACCCGTAGCTCAACGGATAGAGCATCTGACTACGGATCAGAAGGTTAGGGGTTCGAATCCCTTCGGGTGCACGTCTGGTTGAGACAGCACGGCGGCTCCGTCCTCCGGGACGGGGCCGTTGTTCTCTCGTCCGGGGTCCTCCCGACCGACCGACCCGCTTCCCGGGCCTCCCGGTGTTGATCATGGGCTCCTCGTACGCGACACGGCAGGACGCGCCGCCGAGAACGACAACGACCCCCTGATCACTGCGGGGTGGGCGGGACGGCGGATCCGGCGTGGCCCCGTTGATGCCATGAGGCCTGCCCCCCGCCGACAGGCAGCCGGTGGATGTCCCCGCCCACCCTTGAGTTGATCATGGGATTGATGCAGGCAACACGCGCGGACACGCCACGTGCAGCGGCAACAACGTCATGATCACCGCGCGCCGCGCGCCGCGCGCCGCGCGCCGCGCGCCGCGGGCCGCGGGCCACGGGCGGCGGACGGCGGGGCTGCCGCGCTGGCCGAGGTCGCCAAGGCCGGGCACGTCCGCGACGCGCTGGCGCCCCGCGTGGGGCACCCGTTCCGGGTCGACGTCCTGCCGCCGCGGATCTCCTTCGAGGAGGCCCGGGCACTGCGCCCGGCCGACGTCGCGACGCCGGTGGCGCTGGTCGGCGTCGGCGGTGACGAGCTGGCCGCGGTCGGCTTCGACCCCGGGGCCGGCCCCGGACGTCACCGGCTGACGGGAGCCACGGGGGATGAGGGGCGGGGGGCCGGTCCTGACGGTCTGGCCGCGTTGGTCGGTCCTCCCAGCAGTGGGAGGCCACTCGTTACCGGCTGCCCCCGCCCGGACTCCACTGTGACCCCCGTCACACGGCCGGGTCAAGGCCGCACCGGCGTGTCGGCTCCGTCGCTCAGCCGACCCGGCGCAGCACGTCGGGGGAGAGCTGGTCGACCGCCGTGTGGCCGCTGAGCCCGAGCGTCAGGTCGAACTCGCCCAGCACGTCGGACACCACCTGGCGCACGCCCTCCTCGCCGGCCAGGGCCAGTCCCCAGGCGAACGGCCGGCCGAGCAGCACCGCCCGCGCGCCGAGCGCGACCGCGGTGAGGACGTCGGCGCCGCTGCGCACTCCGCTGTCGAGCAGCACCGGCGCCCGGCCGCCCACCGCGGCCACCACGTCCGGGAGCGCGTCGAGCGCCGCGATCGAGCGGTCCACCTGCCGGCCGCCGTGCGTGCTGACCACCACGCCGTCCACGCCCTCGTCGAGCGCCCGGCGGGCGTCATCGGGGTGCAGCACGCCCTTGAGCACGATCGGCAGCCGGGTGCGGGCCCGTAGCCAGGCCAGGTCGGCCCAGGTGATCGAGGGCCGGGAGTAGATGGACAGGAACGTCTCCACCGCGGCCCGCGGCAGCGGCGAGCGCAGGTTGTCCAGCAGCGGTCCCGGCCAGGCCCGCGCCATCCCGACCAGCGCGCGCACGGCCGGCAGCGTGGGCCGCGGCTGGCGGTCCCGGCTCGCGGCGGCCCCGACCTGGGCCGGCGCGGGCGCGGCACCCGCCCGCTCCTCGACCAGCCGGCGGAACACCGGGTCCGAGGTGTACTGGGCGATCCCCTTGCCCAGCGCGAAGGGCAGGTGCCCCAGGTCCAGGTCGCGGGGGCGCCAGCCGAGCATCGTGGTGTCGAGGGTGACCACCAGCGCGTCGCAGCCGCTGACCTCCGCGCGCCCGACCAGGCTCTCCACCAGCTCGTCCGAGGTCGACCAGTACAGCTGGAACCAGCGCGGCGACGAGCCCATGACCGCGGCGCACTCCTCCATCGACACCGACGCCTGGTTGGAGAAGACCATCGGCACGCCGAGGGACGCCGCCGCGCGCGCCACCGCGAGGTCCGCCGCCGGGTGCACCAGCTCCAGCGCGCCGACCGGGCCGAGCAGCAGGGGGGCGGGCAGCCGCCGTCCGAACAGCTCCACCGAGGTGTCCCGGGCGCTCACGTCCCGCAGCACCCGGGGGACGACGGCGTACCGGTCGAACGCCGTGCGGTTGGCGCGCTGCGTGGTCTCGTCCCCTGCCCCACCCGCGACGTAGGAGTAGGCGCGGCCGCCCAGCCGCTCGCGCGCGCGGCGCTGCAGCGCCCGGGCGGCGGTGGGCACCCGCGGCCGGTGGCCGTACACCCCCGCGCGGTAGACCTCGTCCTGCCGGCGGCGTCCGGTGCCCGCTGCTGAGTCCACGACGGCACCGTAGTGAGCGCTGGGTCACAGCCCGTCAGACGGTCGGGTCATCCTTTCGCGGACACGCCGTAGCGACACGCGCGACCGGCCGGTAACCCGGGTCGACGGCCCGCTTCCCCCGGCATCATGGGCGGCACCGGCGCACCGCAGGCGCGCCGGCGCGGAACCAGGGGGACGTGCACGTGCAGGTGGCCACTCGGCCTCGTAGATGGGCCCGGCTCCACGCGCCGGTCCGCTCCCCACTCGTGCCCCGCGGTGCTCCCGCGGCCGCCACCCGGCCGGCGTCCGTCGTGGGCGTCGTGGTGCTCGCCCTGCTGTGTGCCGGCATCGCGTTCGCGGGCCCCGCGGCCGCCGTCGACGACGACACCCGTCCCGAGGCCCGCGTCACCCACGGGCCCAGCTGCCGCCCAGGCGGTGTGGTCGTCGAGGTCACCGGCGGCACCGTCGGCCACGCGGTCACGCTGGGCACCAGCCGCCGTCCCGCGGGGGAGCAGAGCGCGGAGGTCGCCCCCGGCGCCGTCGTCGTCCTCAGCACCGGCCCCGTCGACTGGGGCGAGACCATCGACCCGTTCCTGCAGTACGCGGCGCTGGACGGCTCGGGCGCCGGCTGGGTCGACGACCTCGCCGGCTACGACTTCACCCGGCCGGCCGCCGAGGACTGCGCGGCCATCAGCCCGCCCGCCGGCGCGGCGGTGGTCCCGCAGTCCGGGAAGGCGGGGCCGATGCCGGTCCCCGGCCCGTCCGACCCGAGCAGCACCGCGCCCGCCGGGACCGTCGACGGCACACCCGCCGTTCCGGTCTCCGCGCAGGAGGCGGCCGCGGTCGCCGACGGCGCCTCCTGGCCGGTGCTGGCCGCCGGCGGCGCACTGGTCGCCGCCAGCACGGGCCTGGTCCTCGTCGCCGGGAGCCGGCGGCCGGGTGGCCGTCCCCCGGCACCTCGGTCCTTCGGGAGCGCCTGAGCGCTCCGTCGGCGACGATGGACGGGTGGCCCGCCCCGAGGACGCCCTGGCACCGGACCTCCCCGCCGAGCACGTGCCCGGGGACGTGGCCGACGTCCCGGGCGCGGCACCCGGTCCGGCCGAGACCTGGCTGCGCATCGTGCAGGTGCACGACCGCATCACCCGCCGCGTCGACTCGGCGCTGCACCGCCGGCACGACCTCTCGCTCACCGGGTACGAGGCGCTGCGGCGGATCGCCGAGGCCCCCGGCGAGCGGGCCACGATGGGCGAGCTCGCCGAGGCCCTCGGGATCTCCCGCGCCGGGGTGACCAGCACCGTCAGCCGTCTGGTCGCGGAGGGCCACGTCGTCCGGGAGCGCTCGTCCGGCGACAAGCGGCTGCTGCACGCCCGGCTCACCCCGGCCGGGCGGGCGAAGGTCGAGGAGGCCCGCCCCACCCACGACGGCCTGGTCGCCCACCTGCTCACCCTGCTGGGGAACGACGCCGCCGTCGTGACCGACGCCCTCGCCCGCGTCTCGGCGGCGGCGCGAACCCGCCGCTGACGAAGGACCCCACTGCCCCCCGCCAGGGAAGGACCCCGTCCTCCCCACCCCTCGCAGGCTCGGGGCGGTGCCCTGGACGGGGCCTGCGGCGGGACCTGCAGGGGGGCCGCACGCGACTCGTCCGGGGACACTTCAAGCCCGTAGTGTTTCCACTCCAGCCAAGGCGGGCAGGACGCGAACATGCAGGTGGGGATCGAGCAGTGCTCCGTGGTCGTGCCGACCGTCGGCCGGCCGTCCCTGGACGTGCTGCTCGACGCCCTCGCGCGGGCCCCCGGGCCGCGTCCGGCCGAGCTGGTCCTGGTCGACGACCGGCCCACCGGGGCACCGCTGCGACCGGAGCGGCCCGGCCTGCCGCCGGTGCGCGTGGTGCGCACCGGCGGGGGCGGCCCCGCCCGCGCGCGCAACCTCGGGTGGCGCAGCGTGCGCACCGAGTGGGTGGCCTTCCTCGACGACGACGTCGTCCCCGACCCCGACTGGTACCAGCAGCTCGCCGCTGATCTCACCGCCCTCTCTCCGGATGTCGCCGGCAGCCAGGGCCGGGTGCGGGTGCCGCTGCCGGAGGACCGCCGGCCCACCGACTGGGAGCGCGGCACCGCCGGCCTGGCCACCAGCTCCTGGATCACCGCCGACCTCGCCTACCGCCGCGCCGCGCTGGCCGCGGTCGGTGGCTTCGACGAGCGCTTCCCGCGCGCCTTCCGCGAGGACTCCGACCTGGCGCTGAGGGTGCTGGACACCGGCGCCCGGCTGGTCCGCGGGCAGCGCTGGATCACCCACCCGGTACGCCCGGTCGACCGCTGGGTGAGCGTCCGCGTGCAGGCCGGGAACGCCGACGACGTCCTCATGCGGCGGCTGCACGGCCCCGGCTGGCGCGAGCGCGCCGACGCGCCGCTGGGCCGCCGGCCGCGGCACCTGGCGGTCACCGCCGCCGGGCTGATCGCCGTCGGCCTCGCCGCCGCCCGCCGCCCGCGCGCCGCGCTCGCCGCCGCCGCGGCCTGGGCCGCCGGCACCGGAGAGTTCGCCTGGGCGCGGATCGCCTCCGGCCCGCGCGACCGCGCCGAGATCGCCACCATGCTCGCCTCCAGCGCTCTCATCCCGCCGCTGGCCACCTGGCACGTCCTGCGCGGCGCCGTGCAGCACCGGCGGGTGCGGCCCTGGCGCGGGCTGCCCGACCTGGTGCTGTTCGACCGCGACGGCACCCTCGTGCGCGACTACCCCTACAACGGAGACCCGGCGCTGGTGAAGCCGGTGCCGGGCGCGCGGGAGGCCGTCGACGCACTGCGCGCCCGCGGCGTCCGGGTCGGCGTGGTGAGCAACCAGTCCGGCGTGGCCCGCGGGCTGATCACCCGTGCGCAGGTCGACGCCTGCATGGCCCGCCTCGACGAGCTGCTCGGCCCGTTCGACACCGTGCAGGTCTGCCCGCACGGGCCGGACGACGGCTGCAGCTGCCGCAAGCCCGCGCCCGGCATGGTCAAGGCCGCCTGCGCCGAGCTGGACGTCGACCCCGCGCGCTGCGTGGTCATCGGCGACATCGGGGCCGACGTCGAGGCCGCGGCCGCCGCCGGGGCCGCCGGGATCCTCGTCCCGACGCCGGTCACCCGGAAGGCCGAGGTCGAGGCGGCCCCCCGCCGGGCGGCGACGCTGCCCGGGGCGGTCGAGCAGGTCCTGGCGGGTGAGTGGTGAGCCGCACGGTCCTGGTCGCGCGGCTGGACTCGGTCGGCGACGTCCTCGTCCAGGGACCGCTGGTGCGCGCCGCGGCCGCCGGCGCCGACCGCGTCGTGTTCCTGGCCGGCCCGGCCGGCGCCGAGGCGGCCCGGTTGCTGCCCGGCGTCGACGAGGTGGAGACCTGGGCCTGCCCCTGGATCCTCGGCGACCCGCCGCCGGTCGACGCCGCCGATCTCGCCGCGCTGACCGGCCGGATCCGCGCCCTCGCCCCCGACGAGGCGGTCGTCTCCACGTCGTTCCACCAGTCGCCCCTGCCGCTGGCGCTGGTGCTGCGCACCGCGGGCGTGCCGCGGATCTCCGCGATCAGCGTCGACTACCCCGGCTCGCTGCTCGACGTCCGCCACCGGGTGGACGACGACCTGCCCGAGCCCGAGCGGGCGCTGTCCCTCGCCCGCGCCGCGGGCTTCGACCTGCCGCCCGGCGACGACGGCCGGCTCGCCGTGCGCCGCCCACTGCCCGAGCTGCGAGATCTGCACACTGGTGGCCATCGGGGACCCGATGGCCACCAGTGTGCAGATCTCGCCCCGGGGTACGTCGTGCTGCACCCCGGGGCGTCCGTCCCCGCCCGCGCCTGGCCCGCGCACCGGTGCGCCGAGGCGGTCGAGGCGCTGGCCGACGCCGGGCACCGGGTGCTGGTCACCGGCGGGCCGCGCGAGCGGGAGCTCACCGCGGCCGTCGCCGGCGCCCGCGGCGTCGACCTCGGCGGTGCGCTGGGCCTGGCGGAGCTGGCCGCGGTGCTGGACGGCGCCGCGGCGGTCGTGGTCGGCAACACCGGCCCGGCCCACCTGGCCGCCGCCGTCGGGACGCCGGTCGTCTCGCTGTTCTCCCCGGTCGTGCCGGCCGCGCGCTGGGCGCCCTACGGCGTGCCCACCGTGCTGCTCGGCGACCAGGGCGCCCCCTGCCGGCTGACCCGGGCCCGCGAGTGCCCGGTGCCCGGCCACCCCTGCCTCGGGTCGGTGACCGCGGACGACGTCGTCGCGGCTGTGGAGAAGGTGGTGAGCGCGTGAGGGTCCTGCTCTGGCACGTGCACGGCTCGTGGACGACGGCGTTCGTCCAGGGCCGGCACGAGTACCTGCTGCCGGTGACCCCCGGGCGGGGCCCCGACGGGCTGGGGCGGGCGCGCACCTGGGACTGGCCGGCGTCGGCCCGCGAGGTGACGCCGGAGCAGCTGGCAGAGGTCAGCGTCGACGGTGGTGTCGATGTGGTGGTCCTGCAGCGCACGCGCGACCTGGAGCTGGTCCGCGAGTGGCTGGGCCGCGAACCCGGCCGGGACCTGCCCGCCGTCTTCCTCGAGCACAACGCGCCGGGGCTGGAGCCGGGCGACGGGCCGGTGCCGCACACCCGGCACCCGCTGGCCGACCGCGACGACATCCCGATCGCGCACGTCACGCACTTCAACGAGCTCTTCTACGACAACGGCCGGGCGCCGACGACGGTCGTCGAGCACGGCATCGTCGATCCCGGCGAGCGCTACACCGGCGAGCTGGCGCGGGCCGCCGTCGTCACCAACGAGCCGGTGCGCCGGGGCCGCACCGTCGGCGCCGACCTGCTGCCCGGGCTGGCCGCCGTCGCCCCGCTGGACGTGTTCGGCATGGGGCTGGCCGGGCTGCACGAGCGCTACGGCCTCGACCCCGGCCGCGTCGCGCTGCACGACGACCCGCCGCAGGCCGCGATGCACACCGAGCTGGCCCGCCGCCGGGTCTACGTGCACCCGGTCCGGTGGACCTCCCTCGGGCTCTCCCTGCTCGAGGCGATGCACCTGGGCCTGCCGGTGGTCGCCCTGGCGACCACCGAGGTGGTGGAGGCGGTACCGGCCGAGGCCGGCGTCCTCTCCACCCGTCCCGGCGTCCTGTGGGACGCCGTCCGCACCTACCTGCACGACGAGGACGCCGCCCGGCTGGCCGGCAAGGCGGCACGCGCCGCCGCGCTGGAGCGGTACGGGCTCCCTCGCTTTCTCAGGGATTGGGACGTCCTTCTCGAGGAGGTGACCCGGTGAACGTCGACCTGGTGTCGGAACACGCCAGCCCGCTCGCCGCGATCGGCGGCGTGGACGCCGGCGGGCAGAACGTGCACGTCGCCGCGCTCGCCGCGGGCCTGGCCCGCCGTGGGCACGCGGTGACCGTGCACACCCGCCGGGAGGACCCGGACCAGCCCGACCGCGTGACCACGGCCGACGGCTACGACGTCGCGCACGTGACGGCGGGACCGGCCCGGGTGCTGCCCAAGGACGACCTGCTGCGGCACATGCCCGAGTTCGCGTCGGTGCTCCGCCGCGAGTGGGTGCAGCGGCCGCCGGACCTGGTGCACGCCCACTTCTGGATGAGCGGGCTGGCCGCGGTCGCCGCAGCCGGCGACGTCCCGGTCGTGCAGACCTTCCACGCACTCGGCTCGGTCAAGCGCCGACACCAGGGTGCCGCCGACACCTCGCCGCCGCAGCGCGTCGAGCTGGAGCGTTCGCTGTGCCGGACCGTCAGCCACGTGGTCGCCACCTGCTCCGACGAGGTCTTCGAGCTGCGCCGGCTGGGCCTGGACAGCGACCGCGTCTCGGTCGTGCCCTGCGGCGTGGACACCACGGTGTTCACCCCGCGCGGACCGGTCGCGCCGCGCGGCGACCGGAAGCGGCTGCTCGTCCTCGGCCGGCTGGTCGAGCGCAAGGGGCAGGAGGACGCCGTCCGCGCGCTGGCCGCCGTCCCCGACGCCGAGCTGGTCGTCGTCGGCGGGCCCCCGGCCGCGCAGCTGGACGACGACACCGAGGTGCGCCGGCTGCGCGCGGTCGCCGCCTCCCTGGGGGTCGCGGACCGGCTGGTCTTCACCGGCGCGGTGGCCCGCGCCGACGTCCCGGCGTGGATCCGCTCGGCCGACGTCGTGCTGGCCGTGCCCTGGTACGAGCCCTTCGGCATCACCCCGCTGGAGGCCATGGCCTGCGGCCGGCCGGTGGTCGCCACCGCGGTCGGCGGGCTGCAGGACTCCGTGGCCGACGGGGTCACCGGCGACCTGGTCCCCGCGCGGGACCCGGCCCGGCTCGGCGCGGTGCTCGCCGACCTGCTGGCCGACGACGCCCGCCGCGCCGCCTACGGCGCGGCCGGGGTGCAGCGCGCCCGCAGCCGCTACCGGTGGGCCCGCGTGGTCGCCGACACCGACACCGTCTACCGGCAGGTCCTGGCCAGTCGCCGTCCCGTGGAGGTCGCCCGATGAGTGTTCCGCCCCACTCCGCCGGCGAGGTCGTCTCGCCGGACACCTGCACGCACCTGACCGGCGCCGACCACGTCGCGTCGCTGACCACCGCGCTGCGGTCGCTGGACGGGCAGCTCGACGCGCTCGACCGCTGGGGGCGGCTGCTCGCCGACGTGCTGTGCGGCGAGCACCGCGGCCGGCTGCTCGCGGCGGGCAACGGCGGCAGCGCCGCGCAGGCGCAGCACCTGACCGCCGAGCTGGTGGGCCGCTACCGGGCCGACCGGCCGCCGTTCTCGGCGATCTGCCTGACCGCGGAGACCTCGTCGTTGACCGCGATCGCCAACGACTACCCGGCCGACGAGCTGTTCGCCCGCCAGGTGGAGGCGCACGGCCGGGCGGGCGACGTGCTGGTGCTGCTGTCGACGTCGGGCCGCAGCCCCAACGCCGTCGCCGCCGCCCGCCGGGCCCGGGAGTGCGGCATCACCGTGCTGGCGATGACCGGACCGGCGCCCAACCCGCTGGCCGCGGTGGCCGACGACGCGGTCTGCATCGACTCCCCGTGGACGGCGACGGTCCAGGAGTGCCACCTGGTCGCGCTGCACCTGGTGTGCGCGGCCTTCGACGCGGCGGTGCTCGCCGAGCCGGCCCGCGTGCCGGAGACGCGGCTCGGGGTCGTGCAGTGAGCGCGTCGGGGCCGCTGGTCGTCGTCGGCGACGCGCTGCTCGACGTCGACCTGGTCGGGACGGCCTCGCGGCTCACCCCCGACGCCCCGGTGCCGGTCGTCGAGGACGTCGAGGCCCGCGAGCGGCCCGGCGGCGCGGCCCTGGCGGCGGTGATCGCGGCCCGGGCCACCCGCCGGGAGGTCGTGCTGGTCACCCCGATGGCCGACGACGAGGGCGCCGACCGGCTGCGCGCGCTGCTGGCCGGCCGGGTGCGGCTGGTGGAGGTCCCCGCGACGGGCGGGACGGCGGTGAAGCGCCGGGTCCGGGTGGGCGACCACTCGGTGGCGCGCATCGACAGCGGCGCCCCGGTGGCCGGGCTGGGCACGCTGCCCGACGAGGTGGCCGTCGTCGTGCGCGCCGCCGCCGCGGTGCTCGTCGCCGACTACGGCCGAGGGACGACGGCCGACCCCGCCGTCCGCGCCGTGCTGGCCGAGGCCGGCGGGCCGATCGTCTGGGACCCGCACCCGCGCGGCGCGGATCCGGTGCCCAACGCGCGGCTGGTGACGCCCAACGGCGCCGAGGCCGCCCGCGTGGCCGCGTTGGCCGGAATGGCCGGGATGGCCGCCGGAGTGGCCGCCGAGGGCGACGGGCTGGCCGCGGTCGGGGCGCGGGCCGAGGCGCTGATCCGGCACTGGGGGGTCGGCGCGGTGGCCGTGACCCTCGGCGCCCGCGGCGCGCTGCTCTCCTACGGCGAGGGCGCGCCGATGGTCGTGCCCGCGACGCCGGTGACCGGCGGTGACCCGTGCGGCGCCGGTGACTCGTTCGCGGCCGCGGCGGCGCTCGCGCTGGCCGACGGCGCGGTGACCGGCGAGGCGGTGGCGGCCGCCGTCGCGTCCGCCGGCGCCTTCGTCGCCCGGGGTGGTGCCTCGGCCTGGGACGTCGAGGCCGCACCCGGGCCGGACGTGGCCGCCGAGCCCGGGGTCGAGGGCGTGATCGCCCGGGTCCGCGCGGCCGGCGGGACCGTCGTCGCGACCGGCGGCTGCTTCGACCTGCTGCACCCCGGCCACGTGGCGACGCTGCGGGCCGCCCGCGGGCTGGGCGACTGCCTGGTGGTGTGCATCAACTCCGACGAGTCGGTGCGCCGGCTCAAGGGCCCGTCCCGGCCGCTGGTGACCGCGGCCGACCGGGCGCGGGTGCTCGAGGCGCTGGAGTTCGTCGACGCGGTCGTGGTGTTCGACGAGGACACCCCGGCCGAGGTGATCGGGCGGCTGCGGCCGGACGTGTGGGCCAAGGGCGGCGACTACGCCGGCGCCGACCTGCCCGAGGCCGCGGTGCTGCGGCGCTGGGGCGGGCAGGCCGTCGTGCTGCCCTACCTCGACGGGCACTCCACGACGGCCCTGGTCGAGCGCTCCCGGGTGTGACAGGACCCCCTCACCCCCCACCGCTCGCGGTCGTGCTCAGGCCGCTGGGGCTGGGGGACCTGCTGACCGGGCTGCCCGCGATCCGCGCGGTGCGGGCGGCCGTCCCCGGCCACCGGCTGGTGCTGGCCACGACCACGGCGCTCGAGCCGCTGGCCTCGTTGATCGACGCGGTCGACGAGGTGCTGCCCGCCCGCGAGCTGGAGCCACTGGACTGGTCCGGCCCGCCGCCGGAGCTCGCCGTCGACCTGCACGGCAAGGGGCCGGCCTCGCACGTCGTCGTGGCCGACCTGCAGCCGGGGCGGCTGCTCACCTTCGGCAGCCCCGGCTACCCCGGGCCGACCTGGTATCCCGACGAGCACGAGGTGCGGCGCTGGTGCCGGCTGGTCGCCGAGGGGCTGGGCGTGGACGCCGATCCCGACGCCCTCGACCTGGCCGTGCCCTCCGTGCCCGCGCCCGCCCCGGCCGGCGTCGCGCTGGTGCACCCGGGAGCGGCGTTCCCAGGGCGGCGCTGGCCCGCCGACCGGTTCGCCGCCGTCGCCCGGCACCTGGCCACACACGGCCTGGACGTGCGGATCACCGGGGGCCCGGCCGAGGTGCCGCTCGCGAGGGCGGTGGCCGATGGCGCCGGGCTGGAGGAGGGCGCCGTGCTCGCCGGGCGGACGACGACGCTCGAGCTGGCCGCGGTGGTCGCCGGCGCACGGGTCGTGGTCAGCGGCGACACCGGCCTGGCGCACCTGGCGACCGCCTACCGCCGTCCCTCGGTGGTGCTGTTCGGGCCGGTGTCCCCGGCGCTGTGGGGGCCGCCGGCGCGGGCTGGGCGGGGCGGAGGGCTGCAGCACGTCGTCCTCTGGCACGGGGACGGGACCGGGGACCCGTGGGGCACCGAGCTCGACCCGGCGCTGGGGGAGGTGACCGTCGAGGAGGTCACCGCGGCGCTCGACGACCTGCTGGCCCGCGCTTGACCCTGTCCCTGCCGCACCTCTCCCCCTGCTTGCACAGCGGAGCAGGGGGAGAGGTTGGTGCGTGGATGTCCTGGGGCCGACGCAGGGGCCCAGGGCGACGGCACCTGTCCGCGGTGTCGGCCGGAGGGCCGCGGTGTCACCGCTGCCGCAGCGCGTCGAACAGGACCGTCTGCAGGTCCGTCGGGTCGACCGCGGAGTAGGCCGCGCCGCCGGTCACGTCCGCGATCTGCTCGAGGACACCCAGGTCGGCGTCCGGGCCGAGCGCGACACCGATGACCTTGATCGGCCGGTCGGGGTCGGCCTCGCTGCGCAGCGTGTCCAGGAGCTCGCCGAGGTCGACGCCCTGGGAATCCTCGTTCGTCCCGTCGGTGACCACCAGCACGCTGTTGACGGCGCGCGGGTCGAAGTCCGCCCGCGCCGCCCGCACCGCGTCCAGCGTGGTGTCGTACAGGCCGGTGCCGCCGGGGCTGAGCCGGTCGGGGATGGTGTCGAGCTCCTCGTCGAGCAGCTCCCGCTGGACGGTGCCCTCGACCTCCGCCTCGAGCTGCCGCGTGGGCACCACCTCGGTCCAGTCGCGCTCGCCGTCCAGCTCGGCGGCGAAGAACCACAGCCCGAGCGCGAAGTTGCCCGGCACCAGCGTGAGGGTGCTCTTGGCGGCGTCCCGGGCGAGCGTGGCACGGGTGCCGTCGCCGGCCGGGGCCTCCATGGAGGTGGAGATGTCGAAGACGGTGAGGATCCGGGACGGCGCGGCCAGCTCCGACAGCTGCGCCAGCAGCGCCTGCACCTCGGCGGGGTCGAGCTGCAGGGCCTGCGGGGCGGCCTCGCGGACCCCCGCCGCCTCGGCACCGGCCGGCGCGGTGCCGTCGGCGTCGCGGAAACCGGCCTCGACGACGGCGGAGCGCGCGGCGTCCGAGGTGAGCGCGCGCACCGCGGCGTCCACCGCGGCGGCGTCGGGAGCCGAGGCGGTGCCGACCCGGACCAGCGGGTGGTCCAGCCTCGGCGAGCCCTCCTCCGGGTAGACGGCGACCAGCTGCGGGTCCTCGTCGTCGGCGTTGGCCGCCCACACCTCCTGCTCGCTGACCGGCACCAGCGGCGCGTCGGCCGCGCCCTCGCTGCCGGCGGCCAGCGCGTCGGCCGCGGAGACCGACGGTCCCCGCTCCGCGGCGAGCACCGCCTGCACCACGGCGTTGCCGGCGTCCTCGCCGCCGCCCAGCGACGTCCGCACGGCGCCCAGCGCGGCGAGGGCCTCGGCGCTGGTCGCCAGGTCCGGAACGGCGATGCCCTGCTCGCTGGCCAGCGCCGCACCCCACCCCGGCGCCTCGTCGGTCCAGCCCAGCGCGTCCACGGCCGCGCGGCTGGTGGCCAGCACCACGGGGGAGGTGGCGACCGATCCGGCGGTCTCCAGGGGGGCGTCCCCGGCGCGGGCCACCCACAGCGAGGAGTCCGGCACCCACAGGTGCGGCAGGTCGGCGGCGTCCAGCGCGCCCAGGTCGCCCACGGTCTGCACCGGCTGCTGAGCGGTCACCTCGGCGGACGCGCAGTCCCCGGGACGCAGCCCCTCGGCGCCGGTGAGCAGCTGCTCGGCGACGGGGGCGAGCTCGGGGGCGACGGCGAGCCGCACCACCGCGGTGCTCTCGCAGTCGCCGTCCCCGGCGTTCATCGCCCACACGGTGATGCCGCCGGCCAGCAGCACCACCGCGGCCACCGCGGCGGCGATGAGCACCTGCGGCGTCAGCTGCGCCGACCGGCGCGCGGCAGAGCGGGCAGCGTGGCGGCCCATCGAGGAGCTCCCCCGTCGAAGTGGTCAGCGTCTCCGGCGACCCTCGCGACCGCCCACTACACAGTAGATGCGATCCCTGACCATGCGTGGATCACCCGGCGCGGACGTCCGCCGCCTGCAGCTGCGCGGCGAACCACGCCACCGTGCGCCGCAGGCCCTCCTCCGAGGGGACCGTCGGCTGCCAGTCCAGCAGCTGCTCGGCGCGGGTGGTGTCGGGACGGCGGACCTTCGGGTCGTCCACCGGCAGGTCGATGAAGGAGATCTCCGACGACGAGCCGGTCAGCTCGACGATCCACTCGGCCAGCCGCAGCACCGACAGCTCGTCGGGGTTGCCGATGTTGACGGGGCCGGACTCACCGGAGAAGGCCATCGCGAGGATGCCGCGCACGGTGTCGTCGACGTAGCAGATGGACCGGGTCTGCGAGCCGTCGCCGGCGACGGTCAGCGGGCGGCCGGCGAGCGCCTGGCCGACGAAGGCGGGGATGGCGCGGCCGTCGTCCGGGCGCATCCGGGGACCGTAGGTGTTGAAGATCCGGACGATGCCGGTGTCGGTGCCCTTCGACGTCCGGTAGGCCGTCGTCAGGGCCTCGCTGAAGCGCTTGGCCTCGTCGTAGACGCCGCGCGGGCCGACGGGGTTGACGTTGCCCCAGTACTCCTCGGTCTGCGGGTGGACCAGCGGGTCGCCGTAGACCTCGGAGGTGGAGGCGAGCACGTACCGGGCGCCCTTCTCGTGGGCCAGCCCGAGGGTGTGCAGGGTGCCCAGGCTGCCGACCTTGAGGGTCTCGATCGGCATCTTCAGGTAGTCCAGCGGGCTGGCCGGCGAGGCGAAGTGCAGCACCAGGTCGACGTCGCCGGGCACGTGCACGAAGTCGGTGACGTCGCAGCGGACCAGCCGGAAGCCGGGGTGCTCCAGCAGGTGGACGACGTTCTGCGGCGAGCCGGTGAGGAAGTTGTCGAGGCAGACCACCTCGACGCCCCGCTCGAGCAGGTGCTCGCAGAGGTGCGAGCCGAGGAAACCGGCACCCCCGGTGACCACCGCCCGCCGGATCGTCCGTGCCGCGCGCACCATGCCTGCTCCCTCCACGAACCCGACGCGCGACCGTGCGCGCCGGAGCGGCTCCTACCCCGTGATCACCAGCGCACACACTTCGACGTCTAAGTGTTCGGGCCGTTGCGCGTGCCGGCCCCCTGCATGAGGAGGCCCGCGCTCCCCACCCGGCACAGGCTCGCGGCGGGACCCTGCACGGGGGCCGAGGCCTTCACTGGAGGTAGCCCTCGACCTGCTGCTCGGGGCGGGGCGAGGCCTCCTCGGGGTCCTCGCCGTACTGCCGCTTGGCGTCCCGTTGGCGGATGAGGTCCCACAGCTGGTCGCGCTCCTCCTCGACCTGACGGAGCCGGGCGCGCTGCTCGTCGGTGTGCTCCCCGCTTCCCCGCAGTCGGCGCTCCTCCTCGACGAGCGCCTCGATGCGGCCGCGGATCTCGCTGTCGTCCATGCCCGCTCCCTGCCCGCCGCGGAGCGGGCGAAACGGTCAGCGCGACGGCACCGGCAGGTGGCCCTCGACGAAGGCCGCCAGCCGCCGGGTCACCGCCCCGCCCGCCCGGCCCAGCGACAGCAGCGCGGCCCGCTCCAGCGGCACCCGCACCGGACGCCGTCCCGCCGGGCTCCCCGCGCGCACGGCGTGCCCGGCGGCCACCAGCTCCGGCCACGGGCGCGCCAGCTGCTCCAGCACGCGGGTCAGCGCGGCGGTCGTCGGGGCGGCGTTGCCCTGCACCATCGCGGTGACGAAGGCGGGGTCGCTGCCGATCACCCGGGTGCCGTCACGGAAGCTCCCGGCGGCCAGTGCCAGCGCCAGCGGGCCGGCCTCCCCGGCAGCGGCGGCCAGGGCCGCGGCCAGCAGGTGCGGCACGTGGCTGACCGCGGCCACGGCGTCGTCGTGCTCGGCCGCGGTCGCCGGGACCACCTCGGCGCCGACGGCCAGCGCGACCTCGGCCACCCGCAGCCAGCGCGGCAGCTCGGTGCCCGGCTCCAGGCACAGCGCCCAGCGGGCACCGGTGAACAGGCCGGGGTCGGTCGCCTCGTGCCCGGAGCGCTCGGTGCCGCACATGGGGTGCCCGCCCACGTAGCGCCCGCCCAGCGCCGGCCCCAGCTCGGCGAGCACCGGGACCTTGACCGAGCCCAGGTCGGTGACGGTGGCGTCCGGGTCGACGTCGAGCCCCTCGAGTGCCGCGGCCACCGCCGGCAGCGGGACGGCGAGGACGACGACGCCGGTCAGCTCGCGGGCGATCCGCACCCCGTGCGCGGCGGCGGCCTCTCGGGCGGCGGGGTCGACGTCCCAGCCGGTCACCTGCCGGCCGGCCGCGACGAGGGCGGCGGCCAGCGACCCGCCCAGCTGGCCCAGCCCGACGACGCCGACCGGGGGAGCGGGCATCGTCGGCACGGGGAAGGAGGTCACCGGGCTTCCCAGGCGGTCTCGGTGCGGAACACGCGGGCCAGCGCGGTGGCCACCAGCCGGCCGTCCTGGGCGCGGGCCTCGATGCGGTAGACGGCGGTGCGGCGGCTGCGGTGCAGCTCGGTGCCCTCGGCGACCAGCCGATCACCCGGCCGGCCGGGGGCGAGGAACTCGGTGTGCACGTCCTGGGCCACCGCAACGGTGCCGTGGCTGTTGCTCACCGCCGCGTGGACGACGTCGAGCAGGGCCATCGTCGCCCCGCCGTGCGCGGTGCCGACCGTGTTGAGCAGTTGCGGGCCCACCGTCATCGCGGCGCGGGCGTACCCGGGCCGGACCTGTTCCAGCACGATCCCCAGCAGGTCGGCCAGCGGGTCGGCGGCCAGCCGGGAGAACAGCGCGGGGGCGACGTCGGCTCCGTCGTCCGGAGCGGGATCGGCCATGATCAGAGGCTATGACCCATGCGCTCCTCCGGCCCCCGCGCGCCGCGACCCCCGCGCTCCTCCGGCCCCCGCGCGCCGCGACCCCCGCGCTCCTCCGGCCCCCGCGCGCCGCGAC
>NZ_FRDM01000051.1 GCF_900143215.1 Geodermatophilus obscurus
AAACGCGCCGGGCAGCCGTTGGGGGATCAGCCGCAGCCAGCGGGCCTCGGAGTGCACTCCGAGCAGCGCCTGCCCCAGCGCCAGCGTGAGCAGCTCGGCGTCGGTCAGCTTCGGTCGACGGCCGGCGCGGCGGTGAGGCCCCAGATAGTCGTCGATCCAGACGTAGAATGCGGTCAGGAGGGTGTTGAGGTCGGTCGTCACAACCCGAGCCTGAACACCCTCCGTCCGCGCCTACAGCGCCCTATGACCCTGCCGGCCGATAGGACTTACTCGTCTAGATGACTGATTCCAAGGGGTCAGTGGTCGTAGGCGCGTAGGGATCGCCGGACGGTCTGGCCGGTGTGGTCGTTGTGCCAGATCGCCGCGGTCAGCGCCAGCAGGCGCTGCAGCACCCGGATCAGCACTCCGGCCGGGGTGTGTCCGCCGTGCAGCTCGAGGTCGAGTTGACCTTTGAGGGTGTCGAAGACCGACTCGATGGTCTGGCGCAGGGGTCTGAACAGCGACCCACCCGGGCGTTCGGGTTCCCCGCGGCGGGGGCGGCGGAGCAGGGTCAGCCCGGCGTCGGCCAGCTCGGCTTCGAAGCGGCGGCCGTAGTAGTGCTCGTCGGTGATGAGGAGCTGTCCCGGATGGCTCGGAACGAGGGCGGGGTCGCTGCCGAGCAGGTCGAGCAGCACCTGGCGTTCGTCGGCCTTGGCCCCGGAGAGGGCGAAGCCGACCGGCAACCCGTGCAGGGTGGCGATCAGGTGCAGCCGCAGCCCCCAGAAGTAGCGGCTGTGGCTGGCGCAGTAGCCGTAGCCGGCGGCGCCGGCCAGGTCCGAGCGCCGGGCGGCGGGGCGGGAGCGGGCGCACTCCACCGGGGTGGAGTCGACCAGCCAGACCGGATCGGTCCATAGGTCGGTGTCGGCGGCCAGGTCCCGGATCACCCGGCGCAGCAGCGGCAGCGCGCCACGCAGCCGCTTGTTGTAGCCCGGCTGGCCGGGCAGGTAGGGAAACAGCGGCCGCAGCTGCTCGGCGGCGAACCGCAGCCAGCGGGCCTGGCTGGTGAAGCCCAGCAGCGCCTGCAGCACCGCCAGGGTGATCAGCTCGGCATCGCTGAGCCGAGGGGCGATCCCGACCGCCGGCCGCCACGGGCGCCGTTCCGGCGCGGCCTTCAGCAGATCGTCGGTGCGGGCATACAGTGCCGTGGCGAGGGTGTCCAGGTCGGCTTCCACGAGGGCCTCCCGGCTCGACGTTGGGTTAGCAACGCCAAGCCTGCGCACCCTCGCCTGCGATCACACCGGCCGCAGCCGGGACCCCTTGGAATAAGTCATCTAGACGCTCAGCGGGCCCCCGGCCGGGCCACCACGGCGGCCGCCCGAGCCAGGCCCGCCTCCAGGGCCGCCACCGGGTTCCTGTTCCGGTCGGCCAGCCACACCGACAGCAGCCCGGCGGTGAACGCGTCGCCGGCTCCGGTCGTGTCGACCACCTCCGCCGGGTGCGCTGGGCGGTGCACCAGCACGTCGCCCGCGGCCCACAGCGCGCCGTCGGCGCCCAGCGTCACGACGGCCACCTCGTGGCGGGTCGCGAGGGCCCGGGCGGCCGCTGCCGGGTCCGCGCAGCCGGTGAGCAGCCGTGCCTCGTCCGCGTTCGGCAGCACCAGCGTGGCCGCCGCCGTGTCGGCCAGCCACCGGTCGACGCCGGAGGCGGCCAGCGGGCCGGTGGACGCCGGGTCCACCGAGACGGTGCACCCGGCCATGCGTGCGGCGGCCAGTGCGGCCAGCCCGGCGGCGCGCGGACCGGGCGCGAGGAGGGTGTAGCCGGACAGGTGCAGGTGGCGGCGGGGCACCGGCACGTCCGCTGCCCGCAGCGCGAGGTTGGCGCCGCGGTCGGCCAGCATGCTGCGCTGCCCGCCGGGCTCGACCAGGCTGACGATCGTGCCGGTGGCCGCACCCGCGACGGTGCGCATGGCCGGGGTCACCCCCGCCGCGGCCAGCTCGGCGACCAGGCCGGTGCCGGCGGCGTCGTCCCCCACGCAGCCGGCGAAGGTGACCGGCGTGCCCGACCGGGCCAGGTGGACGGCGACGTTCGCCCCGGCGCCTCCGCCGTGGCTCCGGATGGCGGCAGGCCGGTCCGAGCCGGGCGCCGGGACACCGCCGAGGAGCACGACGACGTCGGTGGCCAGGTCGCCGACCACCACGACGTCAGGCAGGGTCACCGGGGGAGCAGGGCCAGTGCCGCGGCGATCCGGCCGGCCAGCTCGGCATTGCGCAGCACCAGCCGGACGTTGACCGCCAGCGTGGCGCCCTCGCTGACCCGGTGCAGGTGGTCCAGCACGAACGGCGTCACGGCCTTGCCGCGCACCCCGGCCCGCGCGGCCGCGGCCAGCGCGTCGGCGATCACCCGGTCGTGCAACTCGGGGTCCAGCTGCTCGTCGTCCGGCAGCGGGTTGGCCAGCACCACGCCGCCGGGGGCCAGGCCGCGCCGCGCGGCGAGGACGGCGGCGGCCTCCTCGGGCGAGGACACCGCCCAGTCCACCGTCGAGCCGGAGTCGGCGACGTAGAAACCGGGGAAGGTCGTCGTCCGGTAACCGACGACGGTGACCGACAGCGACTCCAACCGCTCCAGCGTCGCCGGCACGTCGAGGATCGACTTCACCCCCGCGCACACCACCAGCAGCGGGGTGCGCGACAGGGTGGTGAGGTCGGCGGACTCGTCGAAGGTGTCGGCCGCCTCCCGGTGCACCCCGCCGAGCCCGCCGGTGGCGAACACGCCGATGCCCGCGGCGGCGGCCAGCAACGCGGTGCTCGAGACCGTCGTCGCCCCGCTGCGGCCCAGCGCCAGGGCGACGGGCAGGTCGCGGACGGCGAGCTTGGCCAGGTCGGGGTCGGCGCAGACCCGGTCGACCTGCTCCGCCGTCAGGCCGACGTGCGGCACGCCGTCGAGGACGGCGATGGTCGCCGGGACCGCCCCGCCGGCGCGCACGGCCGCCTCCACCTCGTCGGCCGCGGCGCGGTTGTCCGGCCGGGGCAGGCCGTGGGCCAGCAGCGTGCTCTCCAGCGCCACGACCGGCCGGCCGGCGGTCAGCGCGTCGGCGACCTCGGACGACAGCACGGGCACCGGGGCGGGCGGCACGGCGGGCGGACCGGGGCGGGAGGGCTGCACCCTGCCATCATGAGGGCGGAGGAGTCACGCCCGGCGGGCGCCTCCCGGACCCGTCCCCGACCGCAGGGAGCAGCGCGTGAGCAGCACCGACATCCTCGAGAAGCCCGACGTCCGCGAGGGCGACACCGGCAACGCCAACGAGGTCTTCCACTACGTGCGCAAGAACAAGATCGCCGAGAGCGCGGTCATGGGCACGATGGTCGAGGCCCTGTGCGGCGAGGTGTTCCCGGTGACCAAGAGCCCGAAGCCCGGCAGCCCGGTGTGCCCGGCCTGCAAGGAGATCTACGAGCAGCTGCGCACGTAGCGGACCCCTGCTCCCCGTGGGAGGACCCCGTCCTGCCCACCCTTCGCAGGCTCGGGGCGGGGCTCGGGACAGGGCCGGCGGCGAGCCTCTGGACGGAGCCGGCGGGAGCGCGACCGAGCCGTTGCGGTCGGCGACACGCGCCGACACACCGGGTGCGGCGACCACGACTGCTCACCGGGCTGCTCGCGCGCGCTCCGGCTCGGCGGCTCGCCGGGCCTGCCTGCGCCGCTGGTGCCGGCGCAGCGGAGCGGGCCAGCGAGTCTGGATCGTCGCGTTGAGCTCCGCGCCCAGCAGCACCGACATCCCGAAGAAGAAGCAGAACAGCAGCACGGCGATCGGGGTGGCCAGTGCCCCGTAGGGCAGCGTGGTGGTGAGGATGTCGGCCACGTAGGTGCGGGTGGCCAGCGCGGTGACGACGAAGAAGGCGACGGCCAGCACGGTCCCCGGCAGGTGCCGGTGCCAGGGCAGCCGCCGCGGCAGCACCACGTGGTAGAAGCTGGTCAGCCCCAGCAGCAGCCCGATGAGCACCACCGGCCAGTACACGGCGTTGACCAGCACGGTCGCGGTGCCCTGCCAGTCGGCCGGCAACAGGGCGACCAGCAGCCCCCGGCCGAGCACCAGCAGCGGCAGCGTGACCACCGCCAGCAGCAGCCCGACGACGAACAGCCACAGCGCCTTGAGCCGGGTGCGGATCGGACCGCGCACGTCGCGCTGGTCGTAGGCGATGACGACGGTGTTCATGAACGTCGCCGTGGCCGAGGACCCCGCCCACAGCGAGAGCAGGAAGCCGACGCTCACCAGGTCCAGCCGCCCGGAGCCGAGGATGTCGTCGAGCGTGGGCTGCACCAGCCCCTCGACGACGTCCGGCGTGAGCACCTCGGTGGAGGCGCGGACCAGCTCCTCCTCGATCCGGGCGACCGCGGCGTCACCGATGAAGGTGCCGAGGTAGCCCAGCGTGCCGAGCAGGCCGATCAGCAGCGGCGGCACCGAGAGGATCTGCCAGAACGCCGCCTCGGCGGAGAGCCCGAGGATGCGGTCCTGCCAGGCCTTGGCCACCGTGCGCCCGAGCACCTGCAGGGGTACCCGCAGCGGGGCCGGCCAGCGGGCCAGCCGTCCACCCCCGCGCGGGCCGGGCTCCACGGGGACGGCGGTCGCTCCGGACGGGGCGTCGTCGGCGCCGTCCTCGGGGTGTCCGGCGTCGGCCGGTCGGCCCCCGGGCAGGACGGTGCGCACCGCCCCAGTGTGCACGCAGGTCAGCGCGCCGACCGGCCCGCCTGCAGGGTCCCGCCGCTGGCCCCGTCCCGAGGCTCGCCCCGAGCGTGCGAGGGGTGAGGAGGACGGGGTCCTTCCATGGCTGGGGGCAGGAGGGTCCTTTGTCAGCCGCCGGGAACCGGGGCCGGAGCCGGGGGGGCGCCGTCGGGTGCCGGCGGAGCGGCCGGGTCGGCTACCGGCACGCACCGGATCACCGGCTCGGCGGCGTACCGGGTGCGGAAGTCCTCGCGCTTGACCTCCGCACCGCTGGCCGGGTCGTTGAACACCCGCGTGACGGTGATGTCGAACCCGGTCGAGCCGCCCTGCGGGCGGCAACTGCCGTCGTCCGGCTTCTCCTGCACGACCGGCTCGCGGAGGTTGTAGCGGTCGCTGCTGATCGACTCGATGTCGTACCGCTTGGTCCCGTAGAAGCTGATGGTCAGCGAGCCCGGTGTCCACTGCGTGTCGACGTAGACGCCGGTGTCGCTGTCGTTGCGCCACTGCAGGTCGATCGTGTCGTAGTAGACCGTCGCCTCGCGGCCGGCCGGGTAGCGGCTGATGTAGTAGCTGTGCGGCTTGTGGTAGACGTCCTCGAGGCCGGCGAAGAAGACGGCGTTGAACATCGTGGTGGCGACCTGGCTGACGCCACCGCCGACGCCGGTGGTGAACGCGCCGTTGCTGATGACGCCGGCCTCGACGTAGCCCTGCGCGGTACCGCGCGGGCCGGTGTGGTCGTTGAGGCTGAAGGTCTCCCCGGGCCGCACCAGGGCGCCGTCGAGCTCGGCGGCGGCCACCCGGATGTTGGTGCCACTGGCCGCGCTGGTGAAGTTGGTGGTGAAGCTGCTGATCTCCTCGCGGATGCCCAGCGCCTCGGCGTCGGCGGTGCTGAACTCCGCCGTCACCGGGCCCAGCTCCGCGGTCACCGTGCGCGGCGCCGGCTGCGGCAGCACCTCCAGCAGCTGCCCCGCGAGCGCGGCCGGGTCGACACCCGTGCCGTCCACCGAGGGGACGATCGAGACGGCGTCGCCGGACAGCTCGAAGCGGGCGTCCTCGGCGGGAGTGCCGAACTCGGCGAAGTCGTCGCCCATCGCCTCCTGCAGTCCGGCCGGGTCGACGGCGACGGCGAGCTCGCCGTCCTCCTGCGGCGTGAAGGTCAGCGACGCGGCGATCGCGGTCTCGGGCACCTCGACGGAGGTGGCGCCGTCCTGGCTGGACACCGTCACCGGAGCCGCCAGCCCCGGGATGACCGTCTCGTCCAGGACCCGCTGCGCCGCCGGGGCGTCCACCGACACCTCGGTGACGTCGACGGGCAGCTCGATGGGGGTGCTGGGGTCGCCACCGGAGGCCAGCGCGGCGGTGACCGCCTCCGCGGCACCCTCGCGGTCCAGGGTGCGCCCGGGCACCGGCTCGACGACGCTCGCGGTCGTCCCCTCGATGGCGATGGTGGCGTCGACCGGGGCGCGGTCGACCTGCTCGGCGATCCCGTCGATCTGGGCGGCCAGCGCGGTGTCCTCGCCGGTGATGACCGGGGCGACCTCGCGATCGGAGACGAGGGTGACCAGGCGGGTCCAGGGGTTCAGCGGCTGCTCGGCGGCAGCGTCGACGGTGCCCTCGACGTCGAGGGTGATGCCGGCCGTGGCGGGGGAGAGGGTGCCCTCCACGTCGTCGGCCAGGACCACGTGGTCGGCGACCACGCGCGGCGCGAGGTCGGTCTCCAGCCGCTCGGTGGCCGCCGCGGTGGAGAGGCCACCGAGGTCGACGCCGGCCACGACCGTGTTGCGGGGGACGTCACCGTCGGAGACCAGCAGGTCCGCCCCGTAGGCGGCGGCCAGGACGCCCACCGCCGCGACGGGGGCCACCACGGCCGGGCGTCGCCACCAGGGACGGCGAGACCGCGCGGTGCCGTCGTCCGGGCCGTCTCCGCCGGAGTCGTCGCCCGTGGCGCCGCTGCCGTCCGGGCCGTCGGTTCCGGGGGGCAGGACGCCGGTGTGCTGGTCGGCGTCCGCGGCGGGCGGCGGCAGCTGGGCGGGGGCCTCGCCGGGTGCGAAGCGGATGTCCTGGGTCTCGCCGTCCTCGACGGCCGGGGTCTCCGGGGCGTCCTCCGCGCCGGTCGGCTGGGGAGCACTGGCGGGGCCGGGGACGTCGGGGCCGACCGGACCCCGGTCGCGCGGCACCGGGCGGGTCTCGTCGGACAGACCCTCGGCGTCCTCGATCGGGGCGGTGTGGTCCGGCTGCTCCGGCGGCTGCGCGGTGGGCGGCTGCTGGGCGTGGGGCGCGGGGGTCTGCGGCGGCATCGCGGGATCTCCGGGTAGTCGTCGACCGGGAGATCCCGGGAACGACGAAGCCGCCGGCGCCCTGTCCCCGTCAAGTGGGAACGGGACGCCGGCGGCGGCGTCGGGTGAGGGCTTCATCGCTGTCCGCGACGATAGCGTCTCCGTCAGTGGCTGAGGCGCTGCTCGCCGTCAGTCTCGATGATGTCGACGGCGATGTCGCGGAGCTTGCCCTCGTACTCACGGGCGTGGTGCCCGCAGAAGACGAGGTCGCTACCGCCGGCGAGGACCACCCGCACCTTCGCCAGTGCGCCACAGCGGTCACAGTGGAAGGGAACGACGAGGTCGTCGGCGGGCGGGGTCGTCGTCAGCGTCTGGGTCATCTGGGTCATCACTCGCTCTCTACCGCACGGACCCGCGGCTGCGGATCGGCCTCCTGCACAGCGCCAGGATGTCCCCCTGTGTTCCCGATTCCCCCCGATCCGACGTCGGACTCGCCGTGGGCGGTGAGGCCGGTGCCGGTGGTGCCGGTGGTGCGGGTCAGCAGGGACGTCACTGGTTCGTGCCGGTCTGTCGTGTCGTGCTGTTGTCGTCGTTCACGTGCGCCGGTCGTCGTCCGGCTGGTGGGTCCGCTGCTGTCTTGACAACCCCCACGCTACGCCGTCTACCCGGCGCGTGACGGCGTACACCGATCGACCAGCTCATGCGGGTGAGATCGTGACCTTCCCGCAATCGCGTCGGGTTCCGCGCGTACGGGTCACCGGCCGTCAGGGCCGGGCCCCGCCGAGGGGGTGCGGCCGTCACGGTGTGCGGTCGGAGCCCCGGCGTACTCCGCGGTCCACACGCTGTCGTGGAGGTCGCGAGGCAGGTCGGCGTTGCCAGTGGTGCGGAACACGGGGTCCTGGCCGGCCCGCACCTGTCGTTCGAAGTCGCGCAGCGCACCCAGGGCCCACCGGCCCAGCAGCACGATCGCGACGAGGTTGACCAGCGCCATGAAGCCCATGGCGACGTCGGCGAGTGCCCACACCGTCGCCAGCTCGAGCAACGCCCCGGCCCCGACCACGGCGACGACCACGACGCGGAACACCGTCAGGGCGGCGGGCCGGGCGCGTAGGAAGGCCATGTTGACCTCGGCGTAGGAATAGTTGCCGAGCACCGACGAGAACGCGAACACGAAGATCAGGACGCTCATGATCCAGGTGGTCCCGCTGCCCAGCTCGTGGGCGACCGCAGCCTGGGTGAGCGAGGCTCCCTCGGTCGTCTCACCGGGCCGGTACACCGCGGATCCGGTGAACAGGATGATGAAGGCCGTAGCGGAGCACACGATGATGGTGTCGACGAAGACGCCCAGCGACTGGATCAGTCCCTGCTTGACCGGGTGACTGGTGGTCGCGGTGGCCGCGGCGTTGGGGGCACTGCCCATGCCGGCCTCGTTGGAGAACAACCCCCGCTTGGCACCGTTGAGCAGGGCCGCCGCCAGCCCGCCCGTGATGCCGGCGGCCGCCTCGCCGAGACCGAACGCCGCCGAGACGATCTGGCCGAGGACGGCGCCCACCTGCGTCACGTTCAGGGCGATGATGACGGCGGCGAGCAGGACGTACGCCAGTGCCATCGCCGGGAGGAGCCACTCGGCGATCCGCGCGATACGACGGACCCCGCCGAACACCACGGCAGCCGTGAGGAGCATCAGCAGGCCTGCCGACCACCACTCGCCGACCCCGTGTCCACTGGCCAGCACGTCGCTGATCGTGTTGGCCTGGACCATGTTGAACGCGATGCCGAAGGTGAAGATCAGCAGGACGGCGAAGAGGACGCCGGCCCGCCGGGAGCCCAGGCCGCGCTGGATGTAGAAGGCCGGACCGCCGCGGAAGCTGCCGTCATCGGCCGGGATCTTGAAGATCTGCGCCAGCGTCGCCTCGATGAGGGCGGTGGCCATGCCCACGAGGGCGACGACCCACATCCAGAAGATGGCTCCCGGGCCGCCGAGGGTGAGCGCGATGGCCACGCCGGCGATGTTCCCGGTGCCCACCCGTGAGGCCAGGCCGACGCAGAAGGCCTGGAAGGACGAGATCCCGCCCTCCGAGCCGCTCCGGGACGACGTGATCTGCCGGATCATGCGGCCGAAGAGCCGGACCTGGACGAAGCGCGTGCGGATCCCGAAGTAGAGACCCACTCCCAGCAGCACGTAGATCAGTACGTACGTCCACAGGAGGTTCGAGACCGGGTCGATGAGGTTCTGCTGGATGAAGTCCATCCGGACCTCCAGGTGGCGGGCCACGGCGCTGCGAGCACTACCCAGCGCGGCCGGGTCGCTGCTGGTCGTGTCAGCGGGTGTCGCCGAAGAGCATGAGGTGTCGTCGGGCCGGGCGCACCTCGAGGTGCCGGACGCAGGGAGGCCCCGACCCTCTCGGGTCGGGGCCTCCCTGGCGAGTGCGGTCGCTCAGTCCAGGTAGTCGCGCACTAGGAACGCCTGAGCGCTGTGCAGCCCGACCGAGCGCGGGCGTCCGTGTGCCCACACCACCAGCGCGCTCTGCTGGGGGGTCACGAGATGGGAGCGCTCCTGGATGGCGGCCCCGAAGGCGTGGAGGACATGTCCGGCTGTGATCGCTGGAAGAGCACGTAGAGGTACACGAGTGCCGGGACCAGGATCAGCGAGCCGCCGACCAGTGCCACCAGCATGGCGACCAGGGTGGCCCGGCCTCCGGCGGCCTCCTCGATGGTCACCTCGGGCAGCAAGAGGTACGGGTACTGGGCGACGGCCCAGCCGACGAGGATCGCAGTGACGGCCAGTGCCGACGCCAGCCGTGCGGGCACGTAGCGCCGGGTGGCCAGGAGCACGAACGCAGCGACGCCCGCGACGACGGAGAGCACCACCACAGGCAGGGCGCGGCCGGTGAGGCCCTCGAACAGCAGCGGGGCGTCGGCCCGGAGCACGAACAGCCCCGCGATGCCGATCAGGCCGGTCAGGACTGCGGTGCCGATGGCACGGGCCCGGAACTGGTCGGCGAGGTCCTCGGCGGCCTCGCGGTGTGCGTCGGCGCAGAGGAAGACCGCGGCGAGGTAGGCGCAGACGAGGACGGCGAGCACGCCCCCGAGCGCAGAGGTGGGATTCATCCAGCTGGTGATCACGTCGCCGGCCGCGATGCCCGCCGGCACCCGCCCGGAGGCGACGCCGCCGACCACGGCTCCGAGGAAGTACGGCGTGACCAGCGAGGACAGCGCAAAGGAGGCCCCCAGGAAGCGGCGCATGCCCAGGGTGCTGATGCTCTTGCGGAACGCGAACGCCGCCCCCCGGGCGATCATCCCGAACGCAGCCAGCGTCAGCGGGATGTAGAGGGTCGTGACGACGGCGGCGAACGCGCCGGGAAACGCCGTCCACAGCACGACGAGAACGAAGATCAACCAGACGTGGTTGGCCTCCCACACCGGGGCGATCGAGTGCTCGATGAGGTCACGCTGGCGCGCTCCGCGGCGGGTGCCGCCGGCCAGCAGGTCCCAGATGCCCGCGCCGAAGTCGGCGCCGCCGAAGAGCCCGTAGGCGATCAGGCCGACGAACATGACGCCGAGCACCACCTCCGCCAGCGTCACCGGACCGCCACCTCCCCGCCGCCCGGCTCGGGCGGCTCGGCGTCCACCTCCTGGGGCGCCGGGGTGTCGGCGCTGCCGGCCAGGCGGCGCAGCACGAAGACGGTGAGCCCGGTCAGCAGCACGTAGATCACCACCACGGCGTAGAAGCCCAGGTACAGGCCGGGCGCGGGGCTCACCGCGTCGGCGGTGCGCAGGATGCCGTAGACGATCCACGGCTGGCGGCCGACCTCGGTGGTGACCCAGCCGGCCTCCATCGCGACGATCGCCGCCACCCCGGAGACCGCGACGGCCCGCAGGAACCACGCCGTCCGCGGGATCCGACGCTTCCGCCACCACGTCCAGCCGAACCAGCCGGCCAGCAGCAACAGGGCCGAACCGAGGCCGACCATGGTGTCGAAGGCCAGGTGCACCACGTTGACCGGCGGGCGCTGGTCGACCGGGAATTCCTCCAGGCCGAGCACCACGCCGTCCGGGTCGTGGTGGATCAGCAGCGACAACCCGTTCGGGATCTCCAGCGCGTAGTGCAGCTCGTCGTCGTAGTAGAGGCCGCCGACGGAGAGCGGAGCACCGGCGGTGGTCTCGTACTGGCCCTCCATCGCCGCCAGCTTGGCCGGCTGGTTGTCCGCGACGGTGTTGGCGATCCAGTCACCCACACCGATCTGCACCGGCGTGAGAACGGCCGCGAACGTGAGCGGGATCAGCAGCCCCAGCCGGTGGCGTCGGTCGCGGCGCCCGCGCAGCATCCCCACGGCGTAGACCGAGGCGATGGTGAAGCCGGTGACCATGTAGGCCGCCAGCAGCATGTGGGTGACCTGTGGCCAGGTGGACGGGCCGAACATCGCCGCCCACGGCTGCGCGTCGGTCACCCGCCCCTGCTCGTCGAGCCGGAAGCCGGTGGGGTTGTTCATCCACGCGTTCGCCGCGACGACGAAGAAGGCACCGGCCGGGCCCGAGAGGATCATCGGCAGCGCGCTGAGCATGTGCGCCTTGGGCGAGAGCCGGTTCCAGCCGAACAGGTACACACCGACGAAGATCGCCTCGATGAAGAAGGCGAACCCCTCCAGCACGAACGGAAAACCGAAGACCTCGCCGAAGCGGTCCATCAGCCCCGGCCAGAGGATGCCCATCTCGAAGGACAGCAACGTGCCGGACACCGCTCCGGCGGCGAACAGCACGCCCATCGCCTTGGCCCAGGTGTGCGCGAGCTCGGTGAGCGCCGCGTCACCCCGCTTGTACCCCTGCCACTCGGTGAAGACCGTGATCAGCGGGAAGGCGATCCCGAAGCAGGCGAAGACGATGTGCCAGCCCAGCGACAGCGCCATCTGCATCCGCGCCGGATAGAGGTTCTCCGCCGCGTCGGCCAGCAGATCCAACGGGTTCACGCGGATCTCCGCTCAGGAGCTGGAGGGTGCGGGACGGGGCCGCCGCTCACGAGGTTCCCCGCTTTCGGGTACTCGACGCTCAGCCTGCCGCGGGTGGCCGTGGCGCGCCAGGATGCGGGCCGCCGAGAGCGGTGAGGCTGCGGCACCGCCCGGCGCGGCGGACGGCGGTGCAGCCGTGGCCGGTTCGGCGACCACCGGCGGGGCCGACCCCCGGTCGGCCAGCGCCTCGCGCATCTCCAGGGCCGGCCCCACTTCGGGCGGTGCCGCTCACCAGTGGCCCGGGGTGGGCATCGTGTGGGCGTTCTGTGGGCACGGCGCGGGCACCGTGGTCACGGCGGACCGAGGAGGCCGAGAAGCCGGTGTCGTCCTTTCGCAGGCCGCGGAGGCCGTTCAAGTCCGGCCGTCGGGCCGGACGCCCTCGAGGCCCAAGCTGAGGTCGCGCATGGTCCCGTAGCGGAGCACTCCGGTGCCGCCGGCGTTGGTCGCCAGGTTGCCGCCGATGGTGCGGCTGCCCAAGGCGCCCGGGGACAGGGAACAGCCGGCCCACCGCCGCAGCGGCGTCCCGCACCGAGCGCAGGACTGCGCCGGCCTTGACGGTGATCGTCTGGTCGGCCGGGTCTACGTCGCGGATGCGTCTCATCCGGGCGAGCGACAGCACCACCTGCCGGCCCGACACATCGGGGATCGACCCGCCGCACAGGCCCGTGTTGCCGCCCTACGGCACGAGGGCCACGCCCGCCTCCCGGCAGCGGGCGACAACCGCGGCGACCTCACTCGGTGCTGCCCGGCCGCACGACGACGCCGGCGCTGCCCCGGTAGGCGCCGCGCCAGTCGGAGAGGTGGGTGCTCATCTCGGCTGGGTCGTCCACCAGGCCGGTCGACCTGACGACGTCACGTAGCCGAGCGGCGAGGTCGGTGGGTACGACTGCGTTCGTGTCGGATCCCTCCTGCGGACCGCGCCGGTCACCGGTGGAAGCCGGAGCACCCGCCGTGCCTGAGCGACCATCTCGGTCAGTTCGGCAGGATCGAGTTCCCCCACGGTCCGTTCCGGCGCCGCAGTCTGGCGCAGCCGGGGCCCACTCCGGCGGGTGCCGGAGGGAGCTGGCGGCGAGCAGGTCCACCATCGTCGAGGTCGAACAACTCCCACGAGCCGCTTGCCTTCGACAGGAGCATCCCCGTCGAGTACGAGCAGGCCCACCACGGTCAACGCCCCGCCCAGCACGTAGTCGGGGTCTCAACACCCTGAATCTCCGGACTCACCGGGGCGGCTCACACCTCCGGCGTCGCGATCGGGTGGGACGATCGTGAGACGGGTCACGCCGACCGACGATGCACAGGGCTGGAGCAGGACCGGCGGGCACCGACAGGTCAGCCGCCGTGGTCGCGGCCCGCCGTCATCGGCATCGCGCCACGGCCGCTCCCCGGCTCGAGCGGCGCCTTCCGACACCCAGGCGCCACCCCTGTTGTCGGCAAGTGCGGCAGGATGCCCGGCACCGCCCGCTGTCGCAGCAGTGCGGCTCTACGGAGGAGGACGACGTGAGCGAGGACCTCAGCCGAGACGTCAGCGGGGACCAGGACCCGGCCGAGACCCAGGAGTGGATCGACGCGCTGGACTCGGTGCTGGCGTTCGAGGGCGCGGAGCGGGCGTTCCAGCTGCTCGACGAGGTGGTCGCCGAGGCTCGCCGCAAGGGGGCGGCGGTGCCGTACAGCGCCACCACCCCGTACCTGAACACCATCCCGGCGGAGAAGGAGGAACGGCACCCGGGCGACCGGGCCATCGAGCACCGGATCCGCTCGTTCATCCGGTGGAACGCCATGGCCATCGTGCTGCGGGCGAACAAGGAGTCCTCCGAGCTCGGGGGCCACATCGCCAGCTTCCAGTCGGCGGCGACGCTCTACGACGTCGGGTTCCAGCACTTCTTCCACGCGCCGACCGACACCCACGGCGGCGACCTGCTCTTCATCCAGGGGCACTCGGCGCCCGGCATCTACGCCCGCTCGTTCCTGGAGGAGAGGCTCAGCGAGGAGCAGCTGCTGAAGTTCCGTCAGGAGGTCGGCGGTGGCGGCCTGCCGTCCTATCCGCACCCGTGGCTGATGCCGGACTACTGGCAGCTGCCGACCGTGTCGATGGGGCTCGGCCCGATCATGGCGATCTACCAGGCGCGGTTCCTGAAGTACCTGCACTGCCGGGGGGTGGCCGACACCGCCGGGCGCAAGGTCTGGGCCTTCCTCGGCGACGGCGAGACCGATGAGCCGGAGTCGCTGGGCGCC
The DNA here is from genome assembly GCF_900143215.1 of Geodermatophilus obscurus. GTDB lineage: Bacteria > Actinomycetota > Actinomycetes > Mycobacteriales > Geodermatophilaceae > Geodermatophilus > Geodermatophilus obscurus_A. The sequence goes on from NZ_FRDM01000051.1 coordinate 14,208, forward strand.
ATCGCGCTGGCAGCGCGGGAGAAGCTCGACAACCTCATCTTCGTCATCAACTGCAACCTGCAGCGGCTCGACGGGCCGGTGCGCGGCAACGGCAAGATCATCCAGGAGCTGGAGGGCATCTTCCGCGGCGCCGGGTGGAACGTCATCAAGACGATCTGGGGGAGCAACTGGGATCCGCTGATCGCCCGCGACACCTCCGGCCTGCTGCTCAAGCGGATGGAGGAGGCCGTCGACGGGGAGTACCAGGACTTCAAGTCCAAGAACGGCGCCTACGTCCGGGAGCACTTCTTCGGCAAGTACCCCGAGCTGCTCGAACTGGTCGCCGACATGAGCGACGACGAGATCTGGGCGCTGACCCGGGCCGGCCACGACCCCAGCAAGGTCTACGCCGCGTACAGCGCCGCGGTGAAGACCGTGGGCCGGCCGACCGTGATCCTGGCCAAGACGGTCAAGGGGTACGGGATGGGCGAGGCGGGCGAGGGCCAGAACATCACCCACCAGCAGAAGAAGGTCGCGGGCGCGGCGCTGGCCCGGTTCCGCGACCGCTTCGACATCCCCATCCCCGACGACCAGCTCGACGAGGTGCCCTTCCTGCGTCTCCCCGCGGACAGCGAGGAGATGCGCTACCTGCGCGAGCGGCGGGCGGCACTCGGCGGCTCCATGCCGGTGCGCCGCCGCCGCTCCACCGAGAGCCTGCAGGTCCCCGACCTCAACGCCTTCGGCGGGCAGCTCGTGCCGACCGAGGGCCGGCAGATCTCCACCACCATGGCCTTCGTCCGCGTCCTCAACACGCTGCTGCGCGACAAGTCGATCGGCAAGCGGGTCGTGCCGATCGTCCCCGACGAGTCGCGCACCTTCGGGATGGAGGGCATGTTCCGGCAGTACGGCATCTTCAGCCAGGTCGGCCAGCTCTACCGGCCCGAGGACGCCGACCAGCTCATGTACTACCGGGAGGCCCCGGACGGCCAGATGCTCCAGGAGGGCATCAACGAGGCCGGGGCGATGTCCTCGTGGATCGCCGCGGCGACGTCCTACAGCCTCAGCGACACCCCGATGATCCCCTTCTACATCTACTACTCGATGTTCGGCTTCCAGCGGGTCATGGACCTGGCCTGGGCGGCCGGGGACTCCCGGGCACGCGGCTTCCTGCTCGGCGCCACCGCCGGGCGCACCACGCTCAACGGCGAGGGGCTGCAGCACGAGGACGGCCACAGCCACCTGCTGTCCTCGGCGATCCCCAACTGCGTCTCCTACGACCCGACCTTCCACTACGAGGTCGCGGTGATCGTCCAGGACGGTCTGCGGCGGATGTACGCCGAGCAGGAGGACGTCTTCTTCTACGTCACCCTGATGAACGAGAACTACGAGCACCCCGGCATGCCGGAAGGCTCCCGGGAGGGGATCCTGCGCGGGTTGTACCTGCTGAGGGAGGGGCCGGCCGCGCCGTCCCGACGCAAGGCCGCCCCGCCGCGGGTGCAGCTGCTGGGCAGCGGCACGATCCTGCGCGAGGTCCTGGCCGCCGCCGACCTGCTCGCCACCGACTTCGGGGTGGACGCCGACGTGTGGAGCGCGCCGAGCTTCACCGAGCTGCGGCGCGACGGCCTCGAGGTGGAGCGGTGGAACCTGCTGCACCCGACCGAGCAGCCGCGTCGCAGCTGGGTCGAGCGGTGCCTGGCCGGCCGGCAGGGCCCCGTGGTGGCCGCCAGCGACTACATGCGGACCTTCGCCGACCAGATCCGCCCCTTCGTGCCCGGCAGCTACCGGGTACTCGGCACCGACGGCTACGGGCGCTCGGACTCCCGCCGCAACCTGCGCCGGTTCTTCGAGGTCGACCGCGGTGCGGTGGCCGTGGCGGCGTTGGCCTCGCTCGCCGCCGAGGGCGCCGTCCCGGCCACGACGGTCGCCGACGCGATCCGTCGCTACGGCATCGACCCCGAGGCGCCACCACCGTGGACGGTCTGACCGCATCCCCTCGTCCGGAAGGCATGACATGACCTCACCAGCCGAAGTGACGGTCCCCGACATCGGTGACTTCTCCGACATCCCGGTGATCGAGATCCACGTCTCGCCCGGTGACGCGGTCGCGGCCGAGGACCCGCTGATCACGCTGGAGTCCGACAAGGCCACGATGGACGTTCCGTCGCCGGCGGCCGGCACCGTCCGTGAGCTGCGCGTCTCGCTCGGCGACCTGGTGAACGTCGGGACACCCATCCTGCTGCTCGACCAGGGGGGCGGGGCGGCCCCGCCCGAGCAGCTCGCCGCGGCGACCGTCGACCAGGTCGAGCCGCCGACCGAGGCGTCCACCAGCGCGGCGTCCACCGTCGAGGAGTCGGCGCGCCGCTCGGCAGAGGCCGCGACCCCGCCGACCGCACCCGGCGGCGCCCCGGTGACGGCGACCGCAGCGCCGCCGGACTTCGCCGGCGTCCACGCCGGGCCCAGCGTCCGCCGGCTGGCCCGCGAACTCGGCGTGGATCTCACCGGGATCGCCGGCTCCGGACCGAAGGGCCGGGTCACCAAGGACGACCTGCTCCGGGAGGTCCGCGGCCCCGCGCCCAGCGCGCCGGCTCCCGCCGCGGCGGCCAGCGCCGGCATCCCGGAGATCCCGCCGCAGGACTTCTCCAGGTTCGGCCCCGTCGAGGTGCAGCCGCTCTCCCGCATCCAGCGGCTGTCCGGGCCCCACCTGCACCGCTCGTGGCTGAACGTCCCGCACGTCACGCACGACGACGACGCGGACATCACCGAGCTCGACGCCTACCGCAAGGAACTCGACACCGAGGCCCGAGCCGAGGGCTACCGGGTCACCCTGCTGTCGTTCCTGCTCAAGGCGTCGGTGTCCGCGCTGCGGGAGTTCCCGCGGTTCAACAGCAGCCTGACGCCGGAGAAGGACGCGCTGGTCTACAAGCGGTACTTCCACATCGGGGTCGCCGTCGACACGCCCGACGGCCTGGTCGTCCCGGTTCTCCGCGACGTCGACCGCAAGGGCATCCGGGAGCTCAGCCGCGAGCTCGGTGACGTGTCCGCACGGGCCCGGGACGGCAAGCTGACCGCCCCCGACCTGCAGGGCGGCTGCTTCACCATCTCCAGCCTCGGCGGCATCGGCGGGACGTCGTTCACCCCGCTGGTCAACGCGCCCGAGGTGGCCATCCTGGGCGTCGTGCGGTCGAAGACCGCCCCGGTGTGGGACGGCGCCACGTTCGTGCCGCGGCTGGTGCTGCCGCTGTCGCTCTCCTACGACCACCGGGTGATCGACGGTGCGCTCGCCGCGCGCTTCACCCGGTACCTGTGCCACGTGCTCGAGGACGTCCGCCGCCTCGTGCTCTAGCCCCGTCCGACCCGACCCGCAGCCCCTGGAGCCCCCCGTGGACATGCGCATCCCCGACATCGGCGACTTCGCGGACGTGCCCGTCATCGAGGTGCACGTGGCTCCCGGTGACGTGGTCGCCGCCGAGGACCCCGTCCTGACCCTCGAGTCGGACAAGGCGACGATGGACATCCCCGCGCCGGCGGCCGGGACCGTCGAGGAGGTGCTGGTCCGGGTCGGCAGCCGGGTGTCGCCCGGTGACCTGGTGCTGCGCCTGACCGCGAGCGACACCGGCGCCCCGCCGGCCACCCACACCGTGACCCACGAGGACGCCGTCCCCGCCCCGGTGGACCGCCCGGGATACGGCTCGGCCGCCGGCGTCTACGACCGGATCGAGGTGACCGTGCCCGAGCTGGGCGACTTCGCCGACGTGCCGGTGATCGAGGTGCTCGTCGGACCGGGTGACCGGGTGGGTCCGCACAACCCCGTGGTGACCCTGGAGTCGGACAAGGCGGTGATGGAGATCCCCGCGTCGCAGGCGGGCACCGTCGAGGAGGTGGCGGTGCGGGTCGGCGACCGGGTCAGCGCCGGCAGCATCCTGCTCTTCCTCCGCACCGAGGACGCGGACGCCGTGGCACCGGCCGGGCCCGCCGCGGCCGCGAGGCCCGCCCCTGCGCCCGCGACCCCGACCGGTCCCGGGGACGTCCGCGCCGACGTCCTGGTCCTGGGCGCCGGCCCCGGCGGGTACACCGCGGCCTTCCGCGCGGCGGATCTGGGCAAGTCCGTCGTCCTCGTCGACCGGTGGCCCGCGCTGGGCGGGGTGTGCCTCAACGTCGGCTGCATCCCGTCCAAGGCGTTGCTGCACGCGGCCAAGGTGATCGCCGAGACCCGGGAGATGGCCGAGCACGGGCTGGCGTTCGGGGAGCCGTCGATCGACGTCGGCAAGCTGCGCGGCTGGAAGGACACCGTCGTCGGCCGCCTGACCGGCGGGCTGACCGGCCTGGCCCGGCAGCGCAAGGTCACCACCATCCGCGGCTACGGCCGGTTCGCCTCGCCGAACCAGGTGCGGGTCGAGCTGGCCGACGGCGGCACGACCACGGTCGACTTCGAGCACGCGATCATCGCCGCCGGGTCGGAGCCGGTCCGGTTGCCGTTCGTCCCGCACGACGACCCGCGGGTCATGGACTCCACCGGCGCGCTGGAGCTGGCCGACGTCCCTCGGCGGCTGCTGGTCCTCGGGGGCGGGATCATCGGCCTGGAGATGGCGACCGTCTACCACGAACTCGGCGCCGAGGTCACCGTCGTGGAGCTGATGGACCAGATCATCCCGGGCGCCGACAAGGACCTGGTGCAGCCGCTGCACAAGCGGATCTCGCAGGCCTACGCCGGTGTCCACCTGAAGACCAAGGTGACCGCCGTCGAGGCGCGACCCGAGGGACTGGTCGCCACGCTGGAGGGCGAGACCTCCACCACCGCGACCTTCGACCGCATGCTCGTGGCCGTCGGGCGGCGACCCAACGGCCCGGAGATCGGGGCGGAGCGGGCGGGCGTGGTGGTCGACGAGCGCGGCTTCGTGCCCGTGGACAAGCAGATGCGCACCAACGTCCCGCACATCTTCGCGATCGGCGACGTCGTCGGGCAGCCGATGCTGGCGCACAAGGCCACGCACGAGGGCAAGGTCGCCGCGGAGGTCACCGCTGGGCAGAACAGCTACTTCGACGCGCGGGTTATCCCCTCGGTGGCCTACACCGACCCCGAGGTCGCCTGGGTCGGCATCACCGAGAACGAGGCCAAGACCGCCGGGATCCAGTACGGCAAGGGCGCCTTCCCGTGGGCGGCCAGCGGCCGCGCGCTCTCCCTCGGCCGCGACGAGGGGTTCACCAAGCTGCTGTTCGACGAGACCAGCCACCGGGTGATCGGAGCCGGAGTCGTCGGCCCGTCGGCCGGCGAACTGATCGCCGAGCTGGGTTTGGCGATCGAGATGGGCGCCGACGCCGCCGACATCGGCCTGACCATCCACGCCCACCCCACGCTGTCGGAGACCGTCGGGATGGCCGCGGAGGCCTTCGAGGGCACCCTGACCGACCTCTACCTACCCAAGCGGAGGAAGTAGCCCCCGTCTTCGGGAACCTCACCGCGACGCAGCTCGGAGACCCCATCTCGATGGAGCTCAGGGGGTCAGACCGGCTGGATCGTCGGGTAGACCGGCTGCCACATCGCCTCGTGCACCTGCTGGACCGGGTTGTCCAGCTCCACCTGCGCCAGCCCCTCGTCGGCCGCGGCGGTGGCGACGGCGACGGCGACGGCGGCCGACACCCGACGCAGGTCGGCGACGGCCGGCAGCAGCGGCGCGCCCGGCACGCTGACGTCGGCCAGGCCGGCGACGGCGTCCGCACAGGCCTGGATCATGCCCTGACTGATCCGCTGCGCCCGGGCGACCGTGACACCAAGCCCCAGGCCGGGGAACACCAGCGCGTTGTTGGCCTGGGCGATGTGGTGGGTCACCCCGTCGTGGTGGACCGGCGGGAACGGGCTGCCGGTCGCCACCAGAGCACGGCCGTCGGTCCAGGCGAGCAGGTCGGCCGGCCGGGCCTCGATCCGCGCCGTCGGGTTGGACAGCGGGAAGATGATGGGCCGCTCCACGTGCCGGGCCATCTCGCGGACCACCGCCTCGGTGAAGGCTTCGGACTGGGTGGACGTCCCGATGAGCATGGTGGGGCGCACCTGCGCGACCGTCGCGGCCAGGCCGGGGGAGCCGCCGCGCGAGCCACCCGCCGGATCCGACGCCATCTCGCCCGCCGGTCGGACGTAGGGCAGCTGGAAGTCGCGCAGCTCCTCGCCCATGTCGTCGGTCAGCACACCCCGGCGGCCGACCAGCCAGATCTGCCGCGCGGCCTCGTCCATCCCCAGCCCGTCACGAGCCATGGCCTCGCGGAGGAAGTCGGCGATGCCCACGCCCGCGGTACCGGGTCCGTGGACGACCACCCGCTGGTCGCGCATCCGGGAGCCGGCGGCGCGGACGGCGGCCACCGCGGCGGCCAGGGCCACGGCGGCGGTGCCTTGCATGTCGTCGTTGAACGTGCAGACCTCGTCGGCGTAGCGGTCGAGGATGCGCCGAGCGTTGTCGACGCCGAAATCCTCCCAGTGCAGCAGCGCGTTCGGGAACAGCCGGTGCGCTGTCTGCACATAGGCGTCGATGAACTCGTCGTACTGCTTGCCGCGGACCCGCGCGTGCCGGTTGCCGAGGTACATGGGATCGGTGAGCAGCGCTTGGTTGTCCGTGCCGACGTCGAGGACGACCGGGATGACCCGCCGCGGATGGATGCCGGCCGCGGCGATGTACACGGTCAGCTTGCCGATGGCGATCTCGATCCCGCCGATGCCCTGGTCGCCGATGCCGAGGATGCCCTCGGAGTCGGTCGCGACGATGAGGTCGACCTCGTCGGCGCCGCGACCGAAGTTCGCCAGCGACTCCTCGATCAGGTCCTGGTGGTCGATGGACAGGAAGACCCCGCGCGGCCTGCGGTACTCGTGGCTGTAGCGCTCGATCGCCTGGCCGATCGTGGGGGTGTAGATGATCGGCAGCATCTCGTCGACGTGCTCGCTGAGCAGCCGGTAGAACAGCACCTCGTTGCGGTCCCGTAGCGCGGTCAGGTACACGTTCTTGGCCAGGTCGTCCTTCGCCCGCACGTACTGGGCGTACACCCGCTTGGTCTGCGAGTCGATCGTCGTGACGCCGTGGGGGAGCAGCCCCACCAGGCCCAGCGCGGCCCGCTCCTCCTGAGTGAACGCCGTCCCGCGGAAGACGAGCGGCTCACGCATCACCTGGGTACCGCGAGCGCGGACCCGATACACCGGACCCGTCTCGGTCTGCACGATCTCGTACGGACGCTCCATCATGACCCCTTCGACCAGGTCGATGCTCGTCCGGACCCTAGCGGGCGAGCGGCGTGTACCGCCCGGCGATCTCGGTGGCCCGGTGCGGCCCCCACTGAGAGCGAGATTCGACATCCCCCGAGACACTCACCCAGATCGGTGGCTCACTCGCGCATCGACGACCTCGTGCATGGTGTGCGGGACGTCTGCTCGTGAAGGACGGGGCAGGGTCGGAGTGTGTCGCGGAGCCTGATCCGAGCCGCCGCGGTCGACGATCACCCGGGCGGTCGGCGAGATGCGCCCGCTGCTGGCCGAGCGCGGCTGCACCGTCGAGGGCGGCAACCGGCTGCGCACCCTGGCCGACGTGGTCGCCCCCCTGGGCGCCCGCGGACGGGTCGGCCTGCTCGATGCCACCGAGGTCCGGGTCCGTCGCCCGGCGGCGGGTCGGGCGGGGCGGCAGCGGTTCGTCCCGGACCAGGCCCGTCCGGGCTCCTTCCACGATCTGACCCAGGTCCGCCAGGCCGGCCTGGTCGACCTGCTGGCTCTCACCTCGGGCGTCACCCTGCTGGCCGGCGCCGGCTACCAGGGCTGAGCGCGCAGACCGCCGGTGCGGTCCTCACGCCGTGCCCGGCCCGGCGGAAGTTCCAGCTGCCGGTCCCGCCCGCGGTCGCCGCGGCGCCCCAAGCCGAACGCCGGGCTCACGCGGCGCAGCGGATCCACGTCGCGCACGGCATCGCCACCCGAGAGAACTGCCGAGCCCTGGCTCGTCACCTCGGCCGACGCGATCACCTCGACACGATCCTGCCTGCGGTCGCCGGACCGGTCTCCAGCCAGGAACGAGCTCTCCGGCGGCCGTCCCGGCCACGTGGTCTCGGGATCGGCGACGGTCCGGACCCTCGGGGGGCGGAACTGTCCCGGCGGGGGCGGCCACCCGGCGGCGGTGGCGATCCGGGCCGGCCGCCGGGCGCATCGAATCCGCGCCGAACCGCTCGACCGGCCCGATCGGTGCCATGGTGTGGAGTCCATGTGGCGACGGCGCGTGACCTCGCCACTCCCCGTATCGGGAGGAGCAGGTCATGGTCGTGCTGCACACCGCGATAGCCATCGCCGTCATCGTGCTGCTCATCATCAGGATCAGGATCGACCCGGTGATCTCGCTGATCATCGGGTCGCTCTATCTCGGCCTGGCGACCGGGGTGGGTTTCACGGCGACGCTGACCGCGATCACCACCGGCTTCGGCGAGATCATGGGCGAGGTCGGCCTGCTGATCGGCTTCGGCGTGCTGATCGGCGCGATGCTGCACGCGATGGGCGCCTTCCGGAAGATGGTGACGATGCTCGTCGACCGGGTCGGCGCGCCCCGGCTGCCGTACGCGATGACGGCGGCGATGGCGACGATCTTCCCCTCGATCTACGTCGACGTGCAGGTGGTGCTGGCCTCTCCGGTGGCGCGCTCGACCGCGCCGTTCATCGGCCGGACCGGCCTGCCGCACATGTCCGGGGCGCTGGGCACCGGGATCTTCGCCGGCTACGTGTTCGTGATTCCGGGGCTGGCCGCGGTCTCCATCGCCGGCCTGCTGCAGATTCCGCTGGGCACCTGGCTGCTCTACGGCCTGGTGCTGGGGCCGGTGACCGCGCTCGTGACGACGCTGGTCTTCCGGGTGCTGCTGCGCGGCCGGTACTGGAATCCGGCCAGGGACGAACACGTCGATGAGGCGATGGTGGAGCAGGAGACCACCGAGCTGGTCGAGGACGACAGCGCGGCGCCGGCGCTGCTGGTCTGCCTGCTGCCCATCCTGGTGCCGCTGGTGCTGATCGCGTTCGGTGCCTTCGCCGAGCTGCTGGAGTTTTCCAACGACGTCATCGCCTTCCTCGGCGACGCGAACTTCGCGCTGTTCGTCGGCCTGGTCGGTGCCTACGGGCTGTGCCGGCGCGCGCTGGGCTCGGCGGGCACGGACACCGCGATGAGCGAGGGCTTCCACACCACCGGCGCCATCCTGCTGATCACCGGCATCGGCGGGTCGCTGGGTGCGGTGATCGGGGAGACCGGGCTGGACACGATCCTGGCCGGCCTGTTCTCCGCCGACGCGGGGGCACCGGTCATCCTCAGCATCCTGCTCGCCTGGTTCATCGCGGCGGTGCTGCACCTGGCGATCGGGTCGGTGTCGGTGGCGGCCATCACCGCCGCCGGGATCATCGGCCCGGTGCTCGGGTCGATCAACGTCGCGCCGCTGGTCATCGGTCTGGCCATCGCCTCGGGCGCGATGTTCGCCCTGCAGGTCAACAGCAACTTCTTCTGGATGTTCAAGTCGCTGCTCGGGCTGTCCACCCAGGGCACCTTCAAGACCCTGACGATGGTCACCTCGGTGGCCTCGGTCGTCTCGCTGCCGATGGTCATGGCGGTGGCGCTCATCGCCTAGGGCG
>NZ_FRDM01000052.1 GCF_900143215.1 Geodermatophilus obscurus
CCGGCGGGATCGGGGTGGCCGGGTTCCTGTCGGGCACGGCGACCGCGCCGGTCACCGTCCGCGTCGACGACGTGTGGGCCGGCCCCGCCGGCACCACCCCGGCGGCTCACCCCGCGGGGTGACGGAGCTGGTCGCGACCGGCGGCAACGGCCCGCGCGGCTGACATGGTGGATCAGCCCCGTCCCGCCTCCCCCGAGGAGTGCCCGGGACGGGGCTGATCCGTGTCTGCCCGGCCCGCTGAGAGGAACCCGCCGATGAGCGTGTCCACGGCCCCGCCGCCGGCGGTGGACAGCGGACCGCCCAGCCACTGGGCGGGCGTGGCGCGCAGCGTCGGCGCCAAGGTCGCGGTGCTGCCGGTGTCCGCGCTCCTCGGCATCGTGCTGACCCGCCTGGTGATCGACACCTACGGCGAGGCCGCGTTCGCCCAGTACGGACTGCTGGTGGCGATCGGTGCCCTGCTGCCGTTCGCCGACCTCGGGATGTCGGCGGCGGTGATGAACGCCGTCGCCGCCAGCGCCGACCCGTCCTCCGACCCCCGGGTCCACCGGGTCCTGGTCACGGCCGTCCGTGTCCTCGTCGGCTCGGCGACGGCCCTGGCCGCGGTCGCCGTCGTCCTCTCGGCCACGGGGCTCTGGCCGGTCCTGCTGGGGGAGGGGCTGCTGCCGGGGTCCGGCCCGGCGGTCGCCACGGTGTGCCTCCTGCTGATCGCCGCGTCGATGCCGGTCGGGATCGGCCAGCGGATCCTCGCCGGTCTCGGCCGCAACCACCTGTCCGTCGTCGTCCTCGGCTCGCAGACGCCGCTGGTCCTCGGGATCGTCGCCCTGCTCGTGTGGTGGGACGTCGCCGCGGGCCCCGCGGTCGCCGTGGTGGCCTACGCGGTGACCCTGGCGCTGTCCGTCGCGCTGACCGCCGTCGCCGCTGCCTCCCTCGACCCGGTCGTCGGGCGGGCGGTGCGGGACGCGTTCCGGCTGCGGACCGTGCGCGGTGACCGGGTCGTGCACCTGGCCTGGCCGATGCTGGTGCAGATGCTCGCCCTGCCGCTGGCGATGCAGACCGACCGGATCGTCCTCAGCCACCGGGCCGGCACCTCCGCGCTGGCGGAGTACAACCTCGCCGCGCAGATGTTCACACCGGTCTGGGCGGTCGTCAGTGCCGGAGGCATCACCCTCTGGTCGTCGTTCGCGCGGGCGCGGGCCTCGGGGCGGCCGGTCTCCCCGTTCGCCACGGCCTGGGTGTTCGCGGCCGCAGCGGCGGCGATGGCCGGCGTGGTGGCGCTGGCCTCCCCGCTCCTGGCCGACCTCGCCTCTGGCGGGGGGATCGCACTCGGGGGCCCGCTCGTGGCCGCCTTCGTCGTCCTCATGTGCCTGCAGGGCCTCAAGTACCCGCTGGGCATGGCCATGACCGACGCGGCGGGCCTGCGCTTCCAGGCCGTGATGGTCGTGCTGATGCTGCCGGTGAACGTCGGCCTGTCGTGGTGGCTGGCGGGGCCACTGGGAGCGGCCGGCCCGGTGGTCGGCTCGGTCGTCGGCGTCGGGGTCTTCCAGTGCCTGGCCAACGCCTCCCACGTCCGCCGGCGGCTCCGCGCTGCGGCGAGCGGGGGCGCGGAGGCCGCACGGTGAGCCGGGAGGACGCCGACGGGCGTCTCGGCATCGTCGTCGTGAACTACGGCTCCGCCTCCCTCGTCGCCGAGAACCTGGGGCGGGTCGACCTCACCGGGGTGCCCGTGCACGTCGTCCTGGTCGACAACCACACCAGCGACGCCGAGGCCGACGCCGTGCGCGCCCTGGCCGCGGCACACGGCTGGCAGGCGGTGCTGCTCCCGGACAACCGCGGCTTCGGCAGCGCGGTCAACGCCGGGGTGGCGGCCGCCCGCGAGGCCGGCTGCGTGTGCTTCCTGGTGCTCAACCCCGACGCCACGGCGACCGCGGAGGTCGTCGACGAGCTGCGCCGGGAGAGCCTGCGCCGTCCCTCCGCGCTCGTCTCGCCCCGCGTGCTCAGGCCGGACGGCACCGTCTGGTTCGACGGGGCGCTGCTCGACCTGGCCGACGGCGCCACCCGCCGAGGCGGCCCGGCCGCGCTGCACCGCCCGCCCGCACGCACGCAGCCGTGGATCACCGGGGCCTGTCTCGCCGTGCACCGCGACCTGTGGGACCGGCTGGGCGGCTTCGACGAGGACTACTTCCTCTACTGGGAGGACGTCGACCTCAGCGCGCGCTGCCTGGCAGCCGGGGGAGAGCTCGTCGTGCGCGAGGACCTGGTCGCCCACCACGACGTCGGCGGCACGCAGGCCGCCGGGGCGGGGCGGGCCAAGTCGGCCGTCTACCACCGCTACAACTGCCGCAACCGGCTGCTCTTCGCCGCCCGCCACCTCTCCCGGCGCCGGGTGCTCGCGTGGGCGTGGCGGACGCCGGGGGCGACCCGCGACGTCCTGCTGCGCGGCGGCCGCCGCCCGCTCCTGCGGCAGCCCGGCCTCGCGCTCGCCGCCGTCCGGGGCAGCGCGGAGGGTCTCCGGCACGTCCTCGCGGCCCTGCTCCGCCGTCCGTGCGCCGACGCGGCCGGACCCGTCCTCGTGGTGCACCCCGGCGCCGAGCTCTACGGCTCGGACCGGATGCTGGCCGAGTCGGTCGCCGGGCTGGTCGGCCGAGGGCACCGGGTCACCGTGGCGCTGCCCGCAGCGGGGCCCCTGGGAGAGGTCCTCGAGGAGCTCGGGGCCGAGGTCGTCCCCTGCCCCATGCCCGTGCTGCGCAAGTCGGCGCTGTCGCCGCGTGGTGCGGCGACGCTGCTGCGCGACGTGGTCCGGGGAACGGTCCCCGCCGTGCGCCTGATCCGGCGGCGGGGCGCGGCCGGTGTGTACGTGAGCACCCAGGTCATCCCGCTCTGGGCGCCGCTCGCCCGGCTGCTCGGACGGCGGGTGGTCACGCACGTCCACGAGGCCGAGGGAACCGCGCCGCGGCTGCTGCGGCTCCTGCTCGCCCTCCCGGTCCTGCTGGCCGACCGGATCGTGGTCAACAGCCGGTACAGCCGCGAGGTCCTCCTCGGCTCGCTACCGCGCACCCTCGCCCGGGGAGCCGGGCGCCGCTCGACCGTCGTCTACAACGGGGTGGCCGGCCCGCCCCGCGGAACGGCGGCCCGCCCGGAGGTCCCCGGCAGGCTCCGGCTGCTCTACGTCGGCCGCCTGTCGCCGCGCAAGGGGCCGCACGTCGCCCTGGCCGCGCTGGCGGAGCTCCGGGCCCGGGGGTGCGACGCCGAGCTGACGCTGGCGGGATCGGTCTTCCCCGGCTACGAGTGGTACGAGGCCGAACTGCGCGCGACGGCGACCACCCTCGGGGTCGACGACGCCGTCCGGCTGATCGGCTTCGTCCCCGACGTGTGGGGCGTCCTCGGCTCCTCCGACGTGGTCCTCGTCCCCTCGCTGCAGGACGAGCCGTTCGGCAACACCGCCGTCGAGGCGGTGCTCGCCGCCCGGCCGGTGGTGGTGAGCGCCACGAGCGGGTTGCGGGAGGCCGTGCACGGGTTCGGGTCGGCGCAGGCCGTGCCGCCGGGGGACGCGGCCGCCTGGGCCGATGCCGTCGAGCGGGTGGCCGGCTCGTGGCCGGCGTACGCGCAGACCGCCCTCGCCGACGCCGGACGGGCCCGGGGCCGGTACGACGTCCACCGCTACCGGTCCGAGATCGCCGCCATCGTGGTCGACCAGGAGAAGACGTGACAGCCCAGCACCCCACCAGCGCAGGAACGGTCACCATCGGCGTGCTGACGTTCCGGAGGCCACACGACCTCGCCGCCGTGCTGCCGATGCTCGTCCGGCAGGCGGCGGACGTGCGGGAGCTGGGGTACGCCGTCGAGGTCCTCGTCGTGGACAACGACGCCGACGCGAGCGCCCGGGACGTGGTGCGGCCGTGGGCGTCGGAGACGGTGCGCTGCGTCGTCGAGCCCACCCCGGGCATCGCCGCCGCCCGCAACCGGGCGATCGCCGAGGCGCACGGGTCGGACCTGCTCGTCTTCATCGACGACGACGAGCGTCCCCACGACCGCTGGCTGGAGCACCTGCTCGCCACCCGGCGGCGGACCGGCGCCCACGCGGTGGCCGGCGCCGTGGTCTCCGACCTCCCCGGCGAGCTGGACGCCTGGGTCGCCGCCGGCGACTTCTTCCGTCGGCGGCGGCTGCCCACCGGCACGCCGATCGACGTCGCCGCGACCAACAACCTGCTGCTCGACCTGTCCTTCGTCCGGAGCCGCGAACTGCGCTTCGACGAGCGGTTCGGGCTGAGCGGGGGCAGCGACACCCTGTTCACCCGCCGACTGGTCGCCGAGGGCGGACTGCTCGTGTGGTGCGACGAGGCCGTCGTGACCGACCAGGTGCCCGCCGAGCGGCTGACCCGGCAGTGGGTGCTCCGCCGGGCCTTCCGCTCGGGCAACTCCTCGTCCCGGGTCGACATCGTCCTGGCGCCGGGGGCTGCCGGGCGGACGGCGGCGCGCACCCGGGCGGGAGTCCGCGGCTCGCTCCGGCTCGCCGGGGGTGCGGCCCGCTGGGCGCTCGGCGTCCTCACGCGGGCCGACTCCCACGCGGCCCGCGGTCTCCGGACGGCGGCCCGGGGCTCGGGCATGCTCGCCGCGGTCGGGGGGATGGTCTACCGCGAGTACCGGCGCGATGTGCGGCCCCGGCGGGTCCACGCGGCCTGAACGGACGGCTACCGGCGCGCCCGGTCCCGGGCCTGCCGGTAGACGGCGACGTGGGCCGCGGCCGCCCCGTCCCACTCCCGCCGGGACAGGTCCGGGCGCGGCGCCCGGCGCTCGTCCCGCGCCCCGGCGAGGGCCCGTCGCAACGTCTCGGCGGTCAGCTCGCCCCCGTAGCGGCGGACCCAGCCGGGGCCGACCTCCGCGGCGAGCTCCGCGGTGACCGCGTTGTCGGGGACGAGCAGGGGCCGGTCGAGGGACAGGGCCAGCAGGGCGGCCCCGGAGTTGTGCATGTCCCGGTAGGGCAGGACGACGAGCTCCGCCTCCGTCACGGCGGCGACGAGCTCGGCGTCGTCCAGGTGGCGCAGCGTCAGCCGGACGCGGTCGCCGTCGCCGGCGGCGTCGCGCACCTCGGCCGCGGTCTCCGCCGAGTCCGGCGCACCGGCGACGTGCAGCGTCAGCCCCGGGTCGTCCGCCGCGGCAGTGCGGAACGCCGCGACCAGACCGGGCACGTCCTTGTAGGGGCGGATGAGCCCCGCGAACACGAGGGAGCCCGGTCGCGGGTCCCGGTGCGGGTGGCGCTCGAACCACCCCCGGTAGTGGCCGTGCGCGACGGTCACGCCCGGGACGCCCTCGGTCGCGGGCGTGCGGTCGTTGAGCCGGACGTGTGCGGTGGTCCGCCGCTCGGCCTGCCGGAGCAGCCAGGCGGCGACCCCGGACCGCTCCTGGTGGGGGCGCAGGTTGTGCACCGTCCGGACGACGGCCGTGCGGCGCAGGCGCAGCCGCAGCAGCAGGACGGCGAAGAGGACCTGACGGGCCGCCGTGCGCAGACGACCGCGTCCGCTGACCAGGATCTCCGGCCAGTGCACGTGCAGCACGTCGTACCGGCCGGCCAGGGCGCGTCGCCAGGTGAACGTCCCGACCTGCAGCCCGGGCACCTCGTCGAGCGCCTGCCGGAGCATCACGAGGTAGGGGTTGGTCGTCGGCCGGGGCTCCGGGAAGGACTGCAGGACCCGCAGCGGTCGGTCCACGGTCAGCGTCTCCTCTCGGCCGCGCCCGCGACCGAGCCCTCCGGGTGGCGCCCTCCGGCGGTGGGCCGCACCTATGCTCACACGCTGTGCGTCCCACGTTGCACAGGCGTGCGCGCGTGTACGACACCGTGCGCAGCGCGCACCTGGAGCGCGCCCACCGGCTGGCGCCGGCGAGCATCCTCTACCGCCGGCACCGCTACGACTTCGACCCCGCGCTCGCCGAGGGGCTGGACCTCCACCAGGGTGGTCTGCTCGGCTCGGCGGTGACGGTCCTCCGGTCCGGGCTCACCTCCGTGGAGGTCAACGAGCCGCTGATGCGTCCGAGCGTGGCGCGGACGGCGGCGCTGGTCGCCGTCGCCCGCGCAGCTGCCCGGCTGCGCCGCCGGGAGCTGTTCCTGACCGCCTACGCGATCGAGAACCGGGACCCCTTCGGCCCGGGCCGCCCCCCGACCGTGCGCGCCCGGGTCCGGACGGCGCTGGACCGGGCCGCCGGCCGGTACGTCGCCCGGCACCTGGACCGCGTCGCCTTCGGGACGGCGGCCGCCGAGGCGCTCTACGACTCCCTGCTCGGCCCGGAGCTGGCCGGGGTGCGACGGGCGCTCGTCCCGGCGCTGTCGTCGCCGTGCGACTGCCCTCCGGGAACCGGCTTCCGGGACGGGCGGGTGCTGTTCCTCGGCGCGCTGACCGACCGCAAGGGCGTGTCGCAGCTGCTGGACGCGTGGCCGGAGGTCGTCGCGCGCCGGCCCGACGCCCGGCTGGCCGTCGTCGGCTCGGGGCCGCTGCAGCCGCAGGTCGCGGACGTGGCCGCCCGCGAGGCGAGCGTCGAGCTCGTGGTGGGGCCGCCGCGGGCGCGGGTGCACGAGCTGCTGCGCGAGTCGGCGGTGCTCGTCCTGCTGTCGCAGCGGACGCCCACCTGGCGCGAACAGGTCGGGCTGCCGATCGTCGAGGCGCTGGCCCACGGCTGCTCGGTGGTCACGACCGACGAGACCGGCCTGGCGCGCTGGCTCACCGAGCACGGGCACGACGTGCTCCCCCCGGGCGCGCCCGCCCTCGCGGTGGCCGGCGCGGTCGTCCGGGCCCTGGACCGGCGCCGTCCGCCGGAGTCGGTCCTGGCCGACCTGCCACGGACCGACGGGCGGCTCGACGCCGACGCCTGGCTGTCCGCCGCTCCGGCCTGACCGTCCCGCCCCGGTCAGGCCGGGCCGGGCCGGTCCTCGTCCGGCGCCCGCGCCGCCCCCAGGGCGACCAGGACGGCGAGGAGCACCGCGGTCGACGTCCACTCGAGCGTGTCGAAGGACGCGAACATCAGCACGACGACGAGGGCACCGGCGCGGGTGCTGCGGTCGCCGCGGAGCAGTCCCACCCCGACCGCCGCCACGAGGCAGAGGACGCCGACCAGCCCGGAGAGCGCGAAGGTGGTGACGAGCTGGTTGTCCACGGCGAAGAACCCGTCCCGCTGGAGCAGCCCGTCGGCGTAGAGCGTGAGCAGGGAGCCCTCGCCGCTGCCGAAGAGCGTCTCCGGCAGCGGGCGGCCGAGCAGCCGGCCCACCGCCTCGAGGGCACCCAGCCGGTGGGTGAGCGATCCCGTCCCCTCGAGGGACGTGAGGGCGGGGTGGGCGGGGACGTCGCTGACCAGGACCGCCACCCCCGCGGCGAGGAGGACGACGACGCGGCCGGCCGCGCCCGTCCTCGTCGCGCCCGGCCACAGCAGCCCGGCGAGCAGGCCGGCCAGCAGGACGAGGGCGGCGCTGCGGCTCCCGGACAGCAGCACGCCGGACGCGCAGGCCGCCGTGAGGACCAGGCGGGGAACCGGCCGCAGCCGGCGCGCGGTCGCCGCGAGCGCCGCGGCCGCCGCCATCAGCGTCCCGAAGGGGATGGGGTGGGCCATCGTCCCGGTGGTCCGGCCCCCCACCGCGGGCAGCAGCTCGTTGGAGCCGAAGACCGAGCCGGCCTCGCCCAGCAGGCCCCACGGCGCGGGCAGCCCGAGGAAGGCGCTGGCGGCGGCGAACGCCAGCTGGGCCAGCGCGAGGGCGATCACGACGGCGACGACGACGTCCCTGTCGGCCGGCGTGCAGTGCGCGGCGAGCAGGCAGCAGCCGGCCAGCAGCACGGTCGTGAGCGCGCCGCGCAGGAGGTCGGGAAGCGTCCCGTGCTGCACCGTGGAGAGCGTCGCGGCGGCCCCGACCGCCAGGAGGAGGACCGCGGGAGCCGACCAGCGGAGCCGGGGCGCGTGCAGACCCGCGCAGGCGAGGAGGGCGAGGACGGCCAGGCCGAGCAGGGCCCAGGCCACCGTGCCGGAGACCCGTGAGGTCGGCACGAACGTGACGAGGACCAGGACCGCACCGAGCGCGGTGCTCGGCCGGCTCAGGCGTCCGGACGACGGCTGCGGCGTCGGCCCGGTCCGGGACCGGTCACGGAGCAGCCCCGGCGTGGTCACCGGGCCAGTCTGGGGGTCCGCCCCGGCTGCGGACCGGCGCCGTCCGCGGACCTCCCCCGTCGGGGTGAGGACGCTCGGGGAGGGCCCGACCACTGCGTAGCTTCTGCCGCGACGGCAGTCCGTCACGACCCGCGCTGTGGAGGAGAACCGATGACCCTGTCCGCCTTCCTCGGGGTGCTCCGCCGCAGGTCCTCGTGGCTGCTGGTGAGCGTCCTCGTCGGGCTGACGGTCGCCGGTGCCGGCTCCGCGGCAGCGACCCGCCTCTACACGGCGGAGGCGAGCCTGTTCTTCGCCCTCGAGTACGGGGACTCTGCCGGCGACCTCGCGCAGGGCTCGAACTACCTGCAGAGCCAGGTCTCCTCCTTCGCGCTGCTCGCCGGGACGCCGACGGTGCTCGGGCCGGCCGGCGAGCGCGCCGGGGTGTCCGCGGACGCCCGCTCCCTGGCCGGCCGGGTCACGGCGACCGTGGTGCCGGAGACGGTCGTGGTCCGCATCGCCGCCACCGACCCCTCGCCGGCCCGCGCGGCCGCGATCGCCGACGCCGTGGCCGACCAGCTGGAGCGCACCGTCGAGCAGCTCTCCCCGGCGGGTGAGGACGGCTCGCGAGCGGTCCGCGCCACCACCGTCGCCTCGGCCGACGTCCCGACGGCGCCGGTCTCCCCGAGGACCTCGCTCAACCTCGCGGTCGGCGTGCTGGCCGGTCTGCTCGCCGGCTGCGCCGCGGCCCTCGTGCGTGACCTCCTGGACAACCGCGTGCGGGACGCCGGGGTGGTCGCGGAGCTCACCGGTGTCCCTGTCGTGGGCGCGATCCCGGCACGGTCTCCCCGGTCGGCACCGGGCGCCGTCGTCGAGACCGACTCGCACAGCGTGGCCGCCGAGGCCTTCCGGCACCTGCGGACGAACCTGCAGTTCGTCGGCGTGCAGGACGAGGACCAGGGCGGCGCGCGGGTGCTGGCGGTCACCTCGTCCCGGCCGGGTGAGGGCAAGTCCACGGTCGCGGTCAACCTCGCCGCGGCGCTCGCCGAGACGGGCGCCCGGGTGCTCCTGGTCGACGCCGACCTGCGACGCCCGGCGATCGCCGACCGCCTCGGGCTGGAGGCGGCCGCCGGCCTCACCACGGTCCTGCTCGGGCGCGCCACCGTGGCCGACCTCGTCCAGGACTGGGGGACCGAGGGGCTGCACGTGCTCGCGTCGGGTCCCGTCCCGCCCAACCCCAGCGAGCTGCTCGGGTCGCCTGCCATGCGCCGGCTGCTGGAGCGGTTGCGCGACGAGTACGACCACGTCGTCCTCGATACCGCCCCGGTGCTCCCGGTGGCCGACGCCGCCATCCTGTCCCGCTCGGTGGACGGCCTGCTCGTCCTCGCCAACGCCACCCGGGTACGCCGGCCGCAGCTCACCGAGACACTGCGCTCGCTGGCCCAGGTCGGCGGCACGGTGCTGGGCGTCGTGCTCAACCAGGTCCGCCGGGACGAGGACGTCTACGGCTACGCCGCGGAGGCCCAGCCGCCTGCCCGGGTGGGTGAGCTGCCGGCCGTCCCCGTGCCGGCGGGTCGGATCGGGCAGCTGTGACGGGCGGGTCGGGAGCCGGCCGGGACTTCGCCGTCCTGGTCCTGTGCACGGCGAACATCTGCCGCTCGCCGGTCGCCGAGGCGCACCTGCGGTTCCAGCTGGGGCCGGACGCCGACGTCGCGATCAGCAGCGCCGGCCTGCGGGCGCGCACCGATGAGCCCGTCTGGCCGGCCATGGCCGAGGCCGCGGGGATCCCGCTCGCCGGCTTCACCGCGCGGCAGGTCGACCCGGACCTGCTGCGGCGGGCGGACCTCGTCCTCACCATGACCCGTGCCCAGCGGGCGGCCGCGGTCGACCTCGCGCCGGCCACGGTGCGGCGGAGCTTCACGCTGCGGGAGTTCGCCGACCTCGCGCTGCTGGCGTCCTGGGCCGGACCGCTCGCGGCCGCGTCGCCCGGCCGGCGGCTGGCCGGCCTGACCGCGGCGGCGCCCCGGTTCCGGGCCCGCCGGGTCGCCGGCGTCCACGACGACATCGAGGACCCCTACGGCCGGGACCGGGCGGCGTACGAGCAGGCCGACACCGAGGTGCGCCAGGCCGTCGCGGTCGTGGCCACGCTGGTCCGCGAGCCGTCCGCCGCGGAGACGACCTTCACCCAGGGTGACGTCGACCCGGTGGTCGGCCGCCCAGCGTCTCGCCCCTTCGGGTGAGCGCACCCGTTCTCGTGACTCAGTGTGACCGGAACCCCGTTAGCGTGGGCCGGTCCGACCATCCCCGGGGGGAAGCACGATGACGGTGATCGGCTATGCACCAGGCGCCTACGACCTGTTCCACATCGGCCACCTGAACGTCCTGCGGCGCGCGGCAGAGCACTGCGACCACCTCGTCGCCGGGGTGGTGTCCGACGAGGTGCTGCTGCTGACCAAGGGCCGGGCGCCGGTCGTCCCGCTCGCCGAGCGGATGGAGATCGTCGGCAACCTTCGCTGCGTCGACTCCGTCCACGCCGAGACGGTGCCCGACAAGATCAACACCTGGCGCGAGGTCGGGTTCGACGTGATCTTCAAGGGCGACGACTGGCGGGGCACGCCCAAGGGCGACCGGCTGGAGCGCGACTTCGCCGCGGTGGGCGTCCGCGTGCACTACTTCCCGTACACGATGCACACCTCGAGCACCCAGCTGCGCCGCGCGCTCGACGCGCTCGCCGGCCGGGCCCGGCGCCGGGAGGCCCTGACCTCCTGATGCGGCCCTGCTGCAGGGGCCCGCGGCGAGCTCGCGAGCCGTGGGGGCAGCGGGGTCCTTCGTCTAACCTGGAGGTCCGGCCCCCCGCGCACCCGGCGCGCCGTGCGCGGCCACCCGACCTCAGGAGACCTCTTCGTGACCCTCCGCGGCGTGCTCGACGTCGTCCTCACCGACCCCGGGATGGCCCGCGTCGTGGCCGCCGCGGGGAACGCGGAGCTGGCGGTCACCGCACCGCCGTCCGTGCAGCCGCTGGTCGCCGCGGCCCTCGCCACACCACGGGGCGGCGCCGGCGTGCCCGTCCTCGTCCTGACGGCGGGGGAGCGGGACGCCGACGCGGTCGCCGACCAGCTGCGGTGCTTCCTCCCCGACCGGCGCACCGAGGTGTTCCCGGCCTGGGAGACGCTGCCGCACGAGCGGCTCTCCCCGCGCGCGGACACCGTCGGCCGGCGGCTGGCGGTGCTGCGCGACCTGACCCACCCCGGCGCCAACGGCACGATCGACGTCCTGGTGGCGCCGGTGCGCAGCGTGCTGCAGCCGCTGGCCCCGGGTCTGGGCGACCTCGTCCCGGTCGAGCTGGAGCCGGGCGACACCGCCGAGCTCGACGACGTCGCCCGCGCGCTCGCGGACGCCGCCTACACCCGCGTGGAGCTGGTCGAGAAGCGCGGCGAGTTCGCCGTCCGCGGCGGCCTGCTCGACGTCTTCCCGCCCACCGAGCCGCACCCGGTCCGCGTCGAGTTCTGGGGCGACGAGGTCGACGAGCTGCGCTACTTCTCCGCCGCTGACCAGCGCTCGCTCGACGAGCGCCCGGATCGGCTGTGGGCGCCGCCGTGCCGCGAGCTGCTGCTCACCGACCGCGTCCGGGAGCGGGCGGCCGCGCTGGCGGCCGAGCACCCCGGCCTGCTGGCGATCCTCGGCAAGCTGGCCGAGGGGATCGCCGTGGAGGGCATGGAATCGCTGACCCCGGCGCTCATCGAGGGGGACCTCCAGCTCCTCACCGACCTGGTGCCGGCGGGCACGCACGTGCTGGTGTGCGACCCCGAGCGGGTGCGCAGCCGTGCCGCGGACCTGGTGCGCACCGCCGATGAGTTCCTCGCCGCGTCCTGGGCCACGGCGGCGGAGGCGGGGGAGGCACCGATCGACCTCGGTGCGTCCTCCTTCCGCGCCCTGGCGGAGATCGAGGCCGCCGCCCGCGGTCGCGGCCTGCCGTGGTGGACGACGGGCGCCTTCACCCTGGCCACCGAGGAGGACGACACCCACGTCCCCCTCGACGCGACGACCGTCGAGCGTTTCCACGGTGACCAGGCCCAGGCGATCGACCGGATGCGCGCCTGGCACCGGCAGGGCTGGCGGGTCGTGGTGACCTTCGCCGGTCCCGGCCCCGCGCAGCGCGCCGCCGACCAGTTCACCGAGGCCGACCTCGGCACCCGGCTGGTGCCCGACGTCGCCGGCGCGCCGGACCCGCGGCTCACCCACGTCACGCAGGGCAACCTGGAGTCCGGCTTCGCCTTCCCCGGCGTCGGCCTGGCGCTGCTCACCGAGCACGACCTCACCGGCCAGCGCGGGACGACGATGCGCGACGCGGGAAAGATGCCCGCGCGCCGCCGCAACGCCGTCGACCTGGTGCAGCTGCAGCCCGGCGACCTGGTCGTCCACGAGCACCACGGCATCGGCCGCTACGTCGAGATGGTCAGCCGCACCGTCAACGGCGGTCAGCGCGACTACCTGATCGTCGAGTACGCGCCGTCGAAGCGGAACCAGCCGCCGGACCGGCTCTTCGTGCCCACCGACGCCCTCGACCAGCTGACCCGCTACGTCGGCGGCGAGGCCCCGGCGCTGTCCAAGCTCGGCGGCGCGGACTGGCAGAAGACCAAGGGCCAGGCGCGCCGGGCGGTCAAGCAGATCGCCGCGGAGCTCATCCGGCTGTACTCGGCGCGGATGGCGACCAAGGGACACGCCTACGGCCCGGACACCGTCTGGCAGCGCGAGCTGGAGGACGCCTTCCCGTTCCAGGAGACGCCCGACCAGCTCGGCGCGATCGACGAGGTCAAGGCCGACATGATGCAGCCGGTCCCGATGGACCGGATCATCTGCGGCGACGTCGGCTACGGGAAGACCGAGATCGCCGTGCGCGCCGCGTTCAAGGCGGTGCAGGACGGCAAGCAGGTCGCCGTCCTGGTGCCGACGACGCTGCTGGCCAACCAGCACTTCAAGACCTTCGCCGAGCGGTTCGCCCAGTTCCCGGTGACCGTCGCGGTGCTCTCGCGGTTCCAGTCGAAGTCCGAGAGCGACGAGATCATCCGCAAGCTGGCCGCCGGCGAGATCGACGTCCTGGTCGGCACCCACCGGCTGCTGCAGCCGACCACGCGGTTCAAGGACCTCGGCCTGGTCATCGTCGACGAGGAGCAGCGCTTCGGCGTCGAGCACAAGGAGTACCTGAAGAGCGTGCGGACGGCGGTCGACGTGCTGTCGATGTCGGCCACGCCGATCCCCCGCACGCTGGAGATGTCGCTGACCGGCATCCGCGAGATGTCGACGATCCTCACCCCGCCCGAGGAGCGGCACCCCGTGCTGACCTACGTGGGCGCCTGGGACGACAAGCAGATGGCGGCCGCCATCCGCCGCGAGCTGCTCCGCGACGGGCAGGTCTTCGTCATCCACAACCGGGTGCAGTCGATCGACAAGGCCGCGGCCAAGATCCGGCAGCTCGTCCCCGAGGCCCGCGTCGCGGTCGGTCACGGGCAGATGAAGGAGCACGAGCTCGAGCGGATCATGGTCGGCTTCTGGGAGAAGGAGTACGACGTCCTGGTGGCGACGACGATCGTCGAGTCCGGCCTGGACATCCCGAACGCCAACACCCTGATCGTCGACCGGGCCGACACCTTCGGCCTCTCCCAGCTGCACCAGATCCGCGGGCGGGTCGGCCGCGGGCGGGAGCGGGCCTACGCCTACTTCACCTACGACCCCTCGCGGCCGCTGACCGAAACCTCGGTCGACCGGCTGACCACCATCGCGCACAACACCGACCTCGGTGCCGGCATGGCGGTGGCGATGAAGGACCTGGAGATCCGCGGCTCGGGCAACCTGCTCGGCGGCGAGCAGTCCGGGCACATCGCCGGCGTCGGGTTCGACCTGTACGTGCGACTGGTCGGCGAGGCGGTCACCGACTACCGGGCGCAGCTCAACGGCGAGGAGCCGCCGACCGAGCCGGCCGACGTCCGGGTGGACCTGCCGGTCGACGCCCACCTGCCGCACGACTACGTGCCCGGCGAGCGGCTGCGGATGGAGGCCTACCGCAAGGTGGCCTCGGTGCAGTCCGACGAGCAGGCCCAAGCCGTGCTCGACGAGCTCACCGACCGCTACGGCGCCCCGCCGGCCCCGGTGCTCAACCTGCTCGCGGTGGCCCGCTTCCGGGCCGCCGTCCGGCAGTGGGGGATCACCGAGGTGTCCATGCAGGGCCGGGCGATCCGGATCTCACCCGTCCCGCTGCCGGAGTCCAAGCAGCTGCGGCTGGCCCGGCTGGCCGACGGTGCCACCTACAAGTCCGCCGTCGACACCATCTCGCTCAAGGTGCCGCTCGGCCCGGACCGGCGGACGCCGCTGCGGGACGTGGCGCTGCTGGACCACCTGCGGTCGCTGCTGGCCGCCCTCCTCGAGCAGCCCGTCGCCGCCTGAAGTCGTCCCGACGAGTGGGGGCCGGAGGCCTCCGCGAGGAGCGGCCCCGTCCCGGGTCCCCGGCCTCCTGCAGGGTTCCGCCGCGAGCTCGCGAGAGGCGGGGGCGAGGGGTCCTTCCTCATCGCAGCGTCGCGGAGACCCGCGCGGCCAGCGAGCCGACGAACCGCGCGCTGAGGACACTCGGGCGGCTGTCGTTGTGGTCCCCGTGGTGGCCGGGCACCTCGGTCACCAGCAGGTGCGGAGCCACCCGGCGCCAGGCGGCCAGCGAGTTGCCGACGAGCGGCGGGCGACCCTCGGCGAGGTAGTAGGTGACCGGACCGGCGTAGGGCGCGGGCCGCCAGCAGTTGGCCGCCTCGTAGGAACCCTGGAAGAACTCGTCCTCCGTCGCCGCGGAGTCGTGGCGGGCCGGGAGCCGCAGCCGCCGGGTCAGCGCGGCGCGCCCCTCGCCGGAGAGGACGGTCTCCACGCGGCCGACCCACCGTCGGGCGCGCGCCTCCGCCGGGGTGAGGGCGGCCAGCGGGGGCAGGACGTCGATCAGGCCCAGATAGCCGACGGGTTCGCCCGCTGCCTGCAGCGCGGTCGCCATCGCGTAGGCCACGAGGCCGCCGAAGGAGTAGCCCAGCAGGCTGTACGGGCCCGAGGGCTGCACCAGCCGCAGCCGTGCCACGGCGTCCTCGGCGACCTCGACGACCGATCGCCGGCGCCCCTCGTGCGTCAGGGGCACCCGGATGCCGTGGATCGGGCGCTCGGTGTCCACCTGCTGCACCAGCGCGGCGTAGGAGTTCAGCTGCCCCCACGCGTCGCCGAGGACGAACACCGGTCGGCCGTGCCCGGCACGCAGCAGGGGGACCTCCGGGGCGGCAGCCGAGCGTGCCCGGCCGACGGCGCCGGTCAGCCCCGCGAGGGTCGGCTCCGCGAGGAACTCCGGCAGGGGGACGTCGACGCCGAGTTCGAGCCGGACCCTTCGCAGCAGGCTCATCACCTGGCGGGACGTGCCGCCCGAGTCGAAGAAGTCGTCCTCCGGTCCGGTCCGGGACCCGCCCAGGACGTCGCGCCAGAGGGGACGGAGGTCCTCCAGGACATCCGTGTCCGGGGTGCCGGGCCCCGTGTGGACCGGGGCCGCGACGTCCGCGTCCGGCGCCCGGACGGCCGTCCGGATGGCCTCGAGGCACTCCGGGTTGCGCAGGGCCGCGGCGTTGACGACCGGGTCGCCGTTGACCGCGTCCCGGGCCGCACGCTCCGAGCGCTTCCCGTTGTGGGTGAGCGGCAGCTCGGGGACGTCGACGACCACCGAGGGCACGTGCGCCGCGGAGGCCTCCTGCCGCAGCGTCCGGCGGATCCCCCGGGCCAGGTCGTCGTCGAACCGGGCGCCCGGCCGCAGCACGACCAGCAGCACCATGCGGGAGGAGCCCGGGCGGTCGGGGTCGCGCTGCTCGACCGCCATCGCGTCGGCGAGCTCCGGGACGCCGCGCAGCGCGGTGTAGACCTCGCTCGGCCCGATCCGCAGTCCGTCGACGTTCAGGACGCCGTCCGACCGGCCGTGCAGCCGCGCCGACCCGTCGGGGTCGAAGTCGACGAGGTCACCGTGGGTCCACGTGCCGGGGTGGGCGGCGAAGTAGGCGGCGTGGAACCGGGCGCCGTCGGGGTCGCGCAGGAAGCCGACCGGGCGGGACGGGAACGGTCGCCGGCACACCAGCTCACCGACCGCCCCGACGACCTCGCGGCCGTCCTCGTCCACCGCGGCGACGTCCAGTCCCAGGCTGCGGACCTGGCACCGGCCGCGACGGACGGGCAGCTCGGGGGAGCCCAGGACGAAGCAGCCGATGATGTCCGTGCCCCCGGAGACCGACTGCAGCGGCAGGGGACCGATCGCCTCGGCCACCCAGTCGAACTGCCAGTCGTGCAGCACCGCCCCGGTCGAGAGGACGGCGCGCAGCCGGCTCAGGTCGACGGCGTCGGCGGGGCGGTAGGCGCCGTCCTGGCACAACTGCAGGTACGCGGGGCTGGTGCCGAAGACGGTCACCCCGTGGTCGGCGACGAGCTGCCACAGCGTCTCCGGCCCGCTGACCGGACCGTCGTAGAGGACGACGTGCGCACCGACGGCGAGGGCGGACACCTGCCAGTTCCACATCATCCAGGCGGTGGTGGTGTGGAAGTAGAGCGTGTCCGCAGGGCTCAGGTCGCCGTGCAGGCGGTGCTCCTTGACGTGCTCCAGGAGCGTGCCGCCGGCGCCGTGGACCATGGCCTTCGGCGGGCCCGTGGTGCCCGAGGAGAACATCACGAACAGCGGGGTGTCGAACGGGCGGCGCTCCCAGACCGGTCCCGGTCCGGGGAGCCCGTCGAGGTCGGCCAGCCGGTCGACCGGGAGCCCGGCCGCCGGCAGGGCCCGGTCGTCCAGGACGAGCAGCCGGCGCACGGTGGGCAGCCCGGCCACCAGCGCGGAAACGGTGTCGTCGGCCATCCCGGCGCGGTCGAGGACCAGCAGCGCCGGCTCCACCTGCTCGAAGCGACCCAGCAGCGCGGCGGCGCCCATGTCGGGGACGGCGGTGGCGACCGCTGCGCCGAGCGCCGCGGCGGCGAGCGTCACGACCACGGTGCGCGCGGTGTTGGGCGCGACGAGCACCACGCGGTCACCCGCGCGCAGGCCGAGCCCGGCGAGGACGCCGGCGGTCCGCTGGACCTCGGCCCGCAGCTGCCCGCGGCTGAGCCGTTCCACCGGGCGGTCGGCGTGCACCGAGGTGACTGCGGGCCGGTCGTCGTCCACGCCGGGCAGCGGCCGCAGCAGCGCCTCGGCGTAGTTGAGCCGGACATCGGGGAAGAAGCGGGCGGTCTCGACGTCCCCCTCGGTCAGGACGACGTCGGCCGAGCCGCACCAGGGCAGCTCCGACCACTCCAGCAGCGTCCGCCAGAACCGGTCGGGCTGCTCCACGGAGAAGGCGTGCAGCGCGCCGGGGGTGGGCAGTTCGGCGCCGGCCACCTCCTCGCAGCGGGCGCGGAACCCGGCGAGCTGCGGAACCGTGGGGGCGAGCGTCATCGGGTCCTCTCCTCGTTCCGGGCGACCGCCAGGCTGGCCACCCATCCCTCCGGTACCGGCACGTCGCGGACCGACCAGCCGGCCACCGTGCCGGCCTGCTGCCCGATCGGCGTCACCGTGGTGCGGGGGTCCTCGAGCAGGCCGGTGCCGCGGGCCTTGAGCACGGCCTCCTTCTGCGTCCACGCCCGCGCGGTGGCGACGGCGCGGGCCGTCGCCGGGAGCCGGGTGAGCGCGCACTGCTCGACGGGGCTGAGCCAGCGCTCGCCGAGGACGTCCGTCGTCCAGGGTGTCACCTGCTCGATGTCGACCCCGACGCGGCAGTCGCGGCCCACGGCGACCAGGCCCAGGTCGCCGCCTGCCGAGCAGCTGACGTCCAGGCCGGGCACCTCCACACCGGGACGGCCGGACGGGGCGGTGCGGAGGGGAACCGCGCCGGGGGACACCCCGAGCTCGGCAGCCAGGGCGACCCGCAGGGCGGCCCTGAGGAGCACGCGGCGGCGGTGGACGGCGGGTGTGCCGCGCCGCGCGCGGGCCAGCTCGGCCGGCGTCAGGACGCTCGCCGCTCGGGCCGTCGCCTCGTCGTGCGCGGTCAGGTCGACCAGCCGGACGGCGACGTCGGCACCGGCCGCTGTGGTGTCCGCGCAGGTCGCAGCGGTGCTGGCCAGAGGCATCCGGCGATGGTGGCAGCGGGTCCCGCGCGACGGAACCCCTCCGGTACGGAACCCCCCCAGGTGGGGGAGCGGCGCCCACCCCGTTGGGTACAGGGTGCGCTCCCGGCCACCCCGGCTGTGGCACGCTCCGATCGTGCAGACGCGTCGCCTGACCGCATCGCTGGCCGTGGGCCTGGTCGCGCTGGCCGGGGTGGCCGGTTGCCGCACCGACCCGGGCGTGGCCGCCTACGTCGGCGACGAGCAGGTGACCGTCGACGAGCTGACGACCGCGGTCGACACCCGCCTCGAGGACCCGGCACTGGCCGCGGCCGCCACGGGGCGCGAGGACGAGTTCACCCGGCTGGTCCTCAACCGGCTGGTGCAGGCCGAGCTCTACGACCGGTTCGCGCAGCGCTACGGCGTCACGGTGGACGACGGCGACGTGCGGGCGCGGCTCGACGAGCTGCTCGCCGGCGAGGACCCGGAGGCGCTCTACGCGCAGGCCGCCGCCCAGGGCGTCGCGCGGGCCGACGTCGTCGAGACCGTCCGCCAGCAGGTGCTGCGCCAGCGGGTCGCCGAGGCCCAGGGGCTGGCCGGTGGGCTGAGCGAGGAGGAGTTGCGCGCGGCGTACCAGGAGCAGGCGCCGTCGCTCGCGCAGGTCCGGTTGGGCTACGTCAACGTCCCCGACCAGGCCACCGCCGACGCCGCGGTCGCCGCGCTGAACGCCGACCCGGGTGCCTATCCCGCGGTCGCCGCGCAGTACCCCGGCGCGGCCACGCTGCCCGAGGTGATGACGCGCGCGCCCGACCAGGTGCCGGCGCCGCTGGCCGACGTGGTCGCGTCCGCCGTGCCGAACTCGGCCACCTCGCTCACGCTGCCCGACCTGCCCGGCGTCCTGGTGGTCTTCGTCGGCGAGCCGGCCGTGCCCAGCTTCGAGGAGGCCCGTCCGCAGCTGGAGGAGACCGCCCGGGGCGAGTCCGACGCCGCCGTGCAGCAACTGGTCGCCGACGTCAGCGCCGGCATCGACGTCACGGTGAACCCGCGCTTCGGCGTCATCGAGGACGGCACGATCGCCCCGTCCGACGGCGGGGTCGTCGACATCCTCGAGGAGGCGGGCGGCACCGCACCGGCGGCTGCCGGAGACTGACCGGGTGCCCGTCGCGCTCGCCGTCGTCGTCCACCCCGCCCTCCCCGGCCTGTTCGGCCCGGCCGCCTGGCGGGCCCTGTCGAGCGGGCGCCCGGTCGTCGCGCTGCCCGGCGCCGCCGCGGCCGCCGACGCGCTGCGCGACGAGGGCCGGCCGGTGGACGACGTCCCGGATGCCGCCGCCGCCGCCGCCCGCCCGGACAGCGTGGTCGCCCTCGTCCCGGCAGGAGTCGAGGTGGACGCCGGGGAGGTCGTCGCCGCCCCGCCGGTGCCGGGCGGCCGGCTGCTCGACGTCGTCCGGGTGATGGACGTGCTGCGCTCACCCGGCGGCTGCCCGTGGGACGCCGAGCAGACGCATGCCTCGCTGCGCGGTTACCTGCTCGAGGAGGCGCACGAGGCCTACGACGCGATCGTCGACGACGACCCGGCCGGCATGCGCGAGGAACTCGGCGACGTGCTGCTGCAGGTCGTCTTCCACGCCCGCGTGGCCGCCGAGGCCGACCCCGGCCGGCGCTTCGACGTCGACGACGTCGCCGGCGACCTGGTCGACAAGCTGGTCCGGCGGCACCCGCACGTGTTCGGCGACGCCGGTCCGCGGGACGTGGCGCAGGTCGAGGTGGGCTGGGAGGAGATCAAGAAGACCGAGAAGCAGCGGCGCTCGCCGACCGAGGGCGTCTCGCGCTCGCAACCCGCGGCCTCGTGGGGCGCGGCGCTGGTGCGCCGGGCGGCTCGCGCCGGCCTGTCCACGCCAGAGCCGGCCGAACTCGGCTCTCCAAGCCCCGAGGAGCTGGGGGAGCGGCTGCTGGCCGTCGTCACCGCCGCGGAACAGCGCGGCTGGGACGTCGAGGACGCGCTGCGCGAGGCGGTCCGCCGCTTCGCCGGCGAGCTGGACGCCGAGGCGGAGTCGCGCGCGGCCGAGTGACCCGAGCCGGTCACGGGCCCGTCGGTCCACAGGGGCATGCATCCTCCACAACCTCTTTCCGCTCGTCAGCGAGCTGCTCATCGGATAGCATCGAACACGTGTTCGACGCTGTCAGGCCTCCGGGGTGGGAGGGTGCCTCGTCGGTCGAGCGCGGCTTGACCGCAGTGCTGGAGCGGCCGACGGCGGGGGCTGGCTCGTGTGTCGTCGACGGGGTGTACCCGGCGCTGCGTTGGGCTCGGGACTGGGAGGTCGAGCTCGCGGAGGGGGGCGTTGCCGAGCTGGACCGGCTGCTGGCCGCGGGTGCCCGGCCGCTGGCGCGGGCTGCGGCGGCGTCGCGGGAGATCGCCCGCCTCTCGGCTGTGGTCGCGACGTCGCTGGCCGAGTTCGCCCGCTGCCGTCCGGCGGCGCTGTTCGATCGGCGACCCGGGGAGCGCGGCGCGATGTCGGCGGCCACCCGGGCGGCCCGGCCGGCGGCGTTGACCGAGGTGAGCGAGTGGGCGGTCGACGAGGTGGCGCCGACGCTGCGGGTCAGCGGTCCGGCAGCCACCGCGCAACTGACCGACGCGCTGGTGCTGGTCGAGCGGCTGCCGCTGACCCGGCAGCTGATGTCCCGCGGTGAGCTGAGCCCGGCGCACGCGCGGCAGATGATCAACACCGTCGGGCCGGTGGCCGACGAGGCGCTGCGCGTCGACATCGAGGCGCACGTGCTGGGCCTGCTCGAGGACAAGACGCCGCCGCAGCTGGGCGACTGTGCCCGCCGGATCGTGCTCCGCCGGGATGCCGAGGCCGCCGGGCGCAAGCTCGTGGCCGCGATCCGAGAACGTGGCGTGTGGTTGCACGACCGGCGCGACGGCACCGGCACCGTGGCCATCGACCTGCCGATGCCCGCGGCGGCGGCCGTCTACCGGCGGCTGGAGGCCTACGCCCAGCAGCTGCGGAGCGATGGCGACGAGCGGACCAAGCAGCAGCGGATGGCCGACGTGCTCTGCGACCTGGTGCTGCGCCCCGACGAGCACGGCCTGCCGCCGGTCACCGTCGCACTGACCCTGGTGGCCACCCTGGAGACGATGCTCGGTGGCACCGAGCCCGGGCAGGTCGAGGGGCACCTGGTGTCCGCGGAGATGGTTCGCGAGCTGGCCTGCACCTTCGGCCTGCTGCCACGT
Source organism: Geodermatophilus obscurus (assembly GCF_900143215.1). Taxonomy (GTDB): domain Bacteria; phylum Actinomycetota; class Actinomycetes; order Mycobacteriales; family Geodermatophilaceae; genus Geodermatophilus; species Geodermatophilus obscurus_A. Next base: position 21,473 of record NZ_FRDM01000052.1, read on the forward strand.
CCGGCGCCCGACCTCGACGACCTGTCCGGTGAGCCGGGCGGTGCCAGGACCGCCGTGGCCGGACCTGATCCCGACTGCGGGGCACCGACCCCGTCACCCACATCGACACCACCACCGGCGCCGACCGACGACGACGCTCGGCAACCCGCCGAGCCCGCGTCGCCACACGGCGCCGAGTCAGGTGCCACGCCGGTGCGGGACCGCCCGTTGTCGGAGTGGATGACCCTGGCGGCAGCCCGGCACGAGGAGGCCGTTGCCGCGGGGCTGGCCGGTGCCCGGCAGGCGATCGAGGACGGGGTGTGGACCGACGGCGAGCTGCGCGCCGTTCTCGACCTGGGCGATCTCATCGGCGTCCGTGACATGGCGGGTACCGGCCTGGCGCACCGGCCGCGCATCGCGATCGTGGACAAGCTGCGGGGCAGCCTGGTCGCCCTCACGGATGCCACCGGCGTCCGCCGCGGGGAAGCCCTCGGCCCGCCGCCGAAGACCGACGGCTACGCCCCGGGTGCCGCACTGGACCGGTTCGTGCGGCTGCGTGACCGGCGCTGCCGCTTCCCGGGCTGCCGCAGGCGGGCCCGCGGCTGCGACCTCGACCATCAACGGGAGTGGCCTGACGGGCCGACCGCGCACCACAACCTGTGTTGCCTGTGCGAGCACCACCACCGGCTCAAGCACCAGGCGCCCGGCTGGCGCTTCGACGAGGCCGATGACGGAGCGCTGGAGATCACCATGCCCAACGGCGAGGCGCTGGTCAGCCACGTCCCCCGCTTCGGGACCGACCTCGACATCCCGCCGTACTAGCAGTGCCGTACCAACAGTGGGTGTCCCCGGAAGGCGTCCGACTCAGAGCGAACAGCGCTGTCAGCGCCCCTTGCACTTCCGCATCGGTCGCGAGACAGCCGCCACGATCTCACGCGAACTCGCGGACGAGACAGGCGCCATCATCGCCGAGCAAGATGGTCAGACGCTGGGCTGTCTCATGACCAAGCCGGTCGACCGCGGCCTGTAGTTCGGGTGGCCGTCCGGACCGGCGGACGGGGCGATGTCACGCAGGGGCGCCGAGCGGCGGGTGCTCGAGCACGCGGGGCTTGTACTCGACCAGCTGGATGCGGCCGTCGAAGGTGCGGTGCTCGATCATCTCGAGGGCGACGTCCGGATAGCCGTCGTAGATGCGTTCTGCGCCCGTGGCCCCGGTGATCACCGGGAAGATCCCGACCCGGAAGCGGTCGACGAGTCCGGCTCGTAGCAGGGACCGGCACAGGCTGAGGCTGCCGATCGTGCTGAGGAGCCCCGAGCCACTCGACTTCGTGGCGCGGACCGCCTCGACGGCGTCGTCGCGGACGAGCGTGGAGTTGGCCCACGTCAGTGGCTCCTCGAGTGAGGAGGAGAACACCACCTTGGACGCTCGCGTGAGCTCGTCGACGGACGCCTCTTCTTCGGGCCTGAACTCGTCTTGGCCATCCGGGACCTCGCCGGCGGCGAAGCCCGACATCAGGCGGTAGGTGTTCGCTCCCATCAGGTAGGTGACCTCGGGCTGCTCGCCGAGCCACGCGAGGTACTCCGGGCCCTCGAGGCCCCAGAACCCGGGCCATCCCTCTCCCGATGCGTAGCCGTCGAGGGAGGTGATGAAATCGACGAGAAGCTCCGACATGGCGGGGTCCTTTCCTCGGGTGTCACGAGCGTGGACCGGCCGGGAGCCACGAACTCATCGGCCGCGCTGTGGGGTGACGAGGAAACCCATGACGCTGCAACGTCCCGAGTTGTCGCAGCTAGATCTCGACATGGAGCAGGTGAGGGTCCGCATCGGCGACGACGAGATCCTGGTGTCGTGGCACCCTCCTGAGCGGCCACCGGATGGCCAGCGTCACGGCGCGGAAGGCACATGCGTCACCGACAGCGGCGAGGTCATCGTCGTCAGTCGCGACGGGCAATGCTGGAAGTTCCCCGCCGGTCGACCTGAGACTGAGCTCCGGTCGCCCTGAGCGCCCCCCTAGGGGACACCCCGCTGCATGATCAGGCGAAATCAGACGGGCTGACGCCCACACGACAGCAAGACTGCTGCTATGCCACCGGTCGATGCTGCGGGGGAACCAGTCTGGCGGGACCTCGACACACCGCGCGTCCCCTCGGAGCCTGAGCCTTGATCCGCCGGTGAGCTTTTTCAGCTGATGTGATCCTGCTCGGTGGAATGGTTCCTGGTGATGGGCGTGCGGTGATCGCCGGTCGGGC
>NZ_FRDM01000054.1 GCF_900143215.1 Geodermatophilus obscurus
CCCGCCCCGCGCCGTGGACGGCGACCGCCTCGGCGGCGTAGGCGCTGCAGGTGGGCTGGAAGCGGCACCGTGGCGGGAGCGCCGGGCTGATCGCCCGTTGGTAGAAGCCGACGACGGCCAGCAGCGCCCGGGCCACCGGACGTCGGCCGTGCTCGGCGGCCGGCCGGCCGGGGACCTCGGTGCCCGGGTCGGCGCTCACGGGGTCCGGACCCGGGGCTTCAGCACGCGATCGAGCCCAGCGGTCAGATCGCGGGCCAGCTCCGCCGAGGTGGCGCTGGCCGCCTCCGGCCGGGCGCGGACCACCAGGTCCGCGGTGGCGGGCAGCCGGTCGAGCTGGTCGAGCACGACCGCGCGCAGCCGCCGGGTGACGCGGTGGCGCACCACGGAGTTGCCCACGGTCCTGCCCACCACGAAGCCGGCCCGTGGACCACCGACCGTCCCGGCGTCGCCGGGGGTCGGGGTCACGGGCCGTTCGGGGAGGTAGTGGAGCACCATGGTCGGCCGTCCGGCACGCCTGCCGGACCGGACGACCGCGGTGAAATCCGGACGCCGGCGCAGGCGTGCCTGCGCGGGCAGCACCTCAGGCGGAGAGCTTCTCGCGGCCCTTGCGCCGACGGCCGGTGATGATCGCCCGGCCCGCGCGGGTGCGCATCCGCAGCCGGAAACCGTGGGTCTTGGACCGGCGGCGGTTGTTCGGCTGGAACGTGCGCTTGCTCACGAGGTACTCCTACGACACGACATCGACGGGGTGCGCCCGCCGGGAGGCGAGCGCACGCGACAGGGACGGGCACACGGCGGGAGCCGGTTCCCCGTCCACAGATCTCGGTCCAGCATAACCGAGGGAGCGCGGGGACCGGCGGCCCGGCCGGACGCCGACTCCCCAGGGTCTCCCCTCCGCACGCGCGCGCGACGGTGCCGCGCCGTTCCGCCGGGGCGACACGCCACGCGGCGCGCCGGAAACCCGCTCCGGGCTCGTTGCCGGGCTGTGGACGGGGCTGTTAGCGTCGCCGTCGCTCCACACCGGACACCGATGTCCGGCACAGGAGCCGCCCCAGTGGTGTCGACCGACCACCACACCTCCGGACAACCGCGACGACTCGCCCCTGACCAGCGGTGATGCCTCCGCCCGGCTCGCACGTACCGGCGCCGGTGCGCATGCGTCGTCGATCGTGCACAGCCTGTGGACACCGGTGTGGACGCCGTGTGTCCGGATGTCCACATTGGGGAATCGGCCGGGGGACGACGGAACCCGGCAGCGGGCGGCCGCGGCGGGGGCCGACGACACACGGACATCCGGGAGGACGAGGGCCATGGCCGATGCCACGGTGGACCTGGCGACGGTCTGGGACCAGATCCGCGAGCGGCTGGCGACGAGCCTGTCCCCGCAGCAGAACGCGATGCTGAACCTCACCCGCCCGGTCGGGGTCTTCGAGGACACCGCGGTGCTGTCGGCGCCCAACGAGTTCACCCAGACCGTGCTCGAGTCCCGGATGCGCCGGGTGCTGGCCGAAGCGCTGTCCGAGCACCTGGGGCGCGACATCCGCGTCGCCGTCCAGGTCGAGGACAACCCGGCCGAGCCGCCCGCCGCTCCCGCGCCGGAGGTGCCGACCCGCCGTCCCTGGTCGGTGGTCGAGGCGCAGCGTGCCCAGGAGGACCGGGAGACCCGCGACCGCACCGACGACGGGCGCAGCGCGTTCGGCGTGCGCGCCGACGTCCGGCCCGCCTGGGAGGACGACGACGCCGCCACGCCCGACGCACGCCCCGCCGAGCGGGACGCCGAGGAGTGGGCGCCCACCGACTGGAGCCCGCCGGCCCGGCGCCCGGCCGGCCGCGGCACCCGTGCGGCCGACCGGGACTGGGGCGGCACCGACCTGGACGAGGACGGCGTGGCGGTGCTGCCGTTCGACCTGGACGCCGGGGACGCCCCCGAGCCGCCTGCGCCGCCGTCCCGCGGCCGCCGCGGCGGGTCGCGCGGTGGCGGGGACGCCGTCCCCCTGTTCGGCGACCGCCGGGCCCCGGCCGGCGCGCAGGACCCGGGGTTGAACCCCAAGTACGTCTTCGACAGCTTCGTCATCGGCAACAGCAACCGGTTCGCCCATGCCGCGGCGGTCGCCGTGGCGGAGGCGCCGGCCCGCGCCTACAACCCGCTGTTCATCTACGGCGACTCGGGGCTGGGCAAGACCCACCTGCTGCACGCCATCGGGCACTACGCGGCGCGGATGTTCCCCAACGTCCGGGTGCGCTACGTGAGCACCGAGGAGTTCACCAACGAGTTCATCAACCTGGTGCACTCCGGCCGGGCCGAGGACTTCCGCCGCCGCTACCGGGACATCGACTTCCTGCTCATCGACGACATCCAGTTCCTGGAGCGCGCCGAGCGGACGCAGGAGGAGTTCTTCCACACCTTCAACACGCTGCACAACGCCAGCAAGCAGATCGTCATCACCTCCGACCGGGCGCCGAAGAAGCTGACGACGCTGGAGGACCGGCTGCGCACGCGGTTCGAGTGGGGCCTGATCACCGACGTCCAGGCGCCGGACCTGGAGACCCGCATCGCGATCCTGCGCAAGAAGGCCTACGGCGAGCGGCTGCAGGTGCCCGATCCGGTGCTGGAGTTCATCGCCAGCAAGGTGCAGACCAACATCCGCGAGCTCGAGGGCGCGCTGATCCGGGTCACCGCGTTCGCGTCGCTGAACAAGCAGCAGGTCGACCTGCCGCTGGCCGAGCTGGTGCTCAAGGACCTGATCAGCGACGAGCAGGGCCCGCAGATCACCGCGGCGATCATCATGGCGGCCACCGCCGAGTACTTCTCCGTGACGATGGAGGAGCTGCAGGGCGCCAACCGCAGCCGCACGCTGGTCAACGCCCGGCAGATCGCCATGTACCTGTGCCGGGAGCTCACCGAGCTGTCGCTGCCGCGGATCGGAGCCTCCTTCGGCGGCAAGGACCACACCACGGTCATGCACGCGGTCAAGAAGATCACCAACCTGATGAGCGAGCGGCGGGCCACGTACACGCAGGTCACCGAGCTCACCGCGAGGATCAAGAGCCGCGCCCGGTCCTGATCCCCCTCGCGGCGGTCCCCCGCGGGGACGGCCGTCGGGGATCCGGCGCAGCAACCCTCGGTCGTCCACCGCGGTGTCCCCGTCGAGCCGTTCCTGTCCACAGTCCTGTGGGTCGTCGAGCGGTCGTCGTCCACGCGCCCGGCGCGCTGTGCAGGTCACTCGCCCCGGTGACCACGGTCGACAGGTCGACGAGTTGTCCCCAGCGATGTGCACAGGTTGGGGAGATCTTTCCTCGTCCGCTCACACGTCGTCACGACCGGCCCGGCGTGCCCACATCCTCACCCACCCCTGGGGATGGCGCTCGACATCGTGCTGAGCTGCGGGTTCGCCGCATCGGCGCTGGTCGGACGCCGGCCGTCGGGGCACCGCGGCCCCGCACCTGGGTACGGACTGGGGACGGACCCTGGGGGAACCGGGGGACAGGTCGTGGAGAGACGGCCACCGGTGTGCGCAACCGTCGAGATGTCCACGTGTCGACACAGGAATGCGCACGTCCACCCACAATCGGCCAACATGTCGACTCGGGCGGTGACCTGCACGGACGGCCCCGATCCCCAAGTTCCACACCGGTGATGACGAAGATGAGGGATAGAGATCGGGTTCTCTCGAACCACACTCAGGGTGGGGAGCTGCGCTGCGAGGAACCGGATCGAGGGCAGCGGTTACCCCGATGTCTCCCCCAGAGGGCACGATGAGCACCGCACTGGAGGACACCGACGACGGCTGGGGTGGATCAGGTCATGAAGTTCCGGGTGGCACGAGAGGTGCTCGCCGATGCCGTCGCCTGGACGGCACGCAGCCTGCCGCCACGGCCGTCGGTGCCGGTCCTGGCCGGGATCCTGCTCGAGGTCGACGGCAGCCAGCTGTCGGTGTCCGGTTTCGACTACGAGGTCTCCGCGCGCGCCGAGGTCGACGTGCAGGCCACCGAGAGCGGCCGGGTGCTCGTGCCGGGCCGGTTGCTCGCCGAGATCACCCGCGCGCTGCCGCCCCACCCGGTGGACCTCACCGCCGAGGGGCCGCGGCTGTCGATCTCCTGCGGCAACGCGCGCTTCAGCCTGCCGACGCTGCCGGTCGAGGACTACCCGTCCCTGCCGGCCATGCCGTCGTCGGCGGGCGTCGTCGACAGCGACGTCTTCGCCGAGGCCGTCGGCCAGGTGGCCGTGGCCGCCGGGCGCGACGACACCCTGCCGATGCTCACCGGCGTCCGACTGGAGATCGAGGACGACCTGGTGACCCTGGCCGCGACCGACCGCTACCGGCTCGCCGTCCGCGAGTTCGCCTGGCGGCCGGACACCCCTGGCGTCACCGCCGCGGTGCTCGTGCCGGCCCGCACGCTCGCCGACGCGGCGAAGACGCTGACCAGCGGCCCGGAGATCACCCTGTCGCTGTCCTCGGGCAGCTCCGGGGAGGGCATCCTGGGGCTCTCCGGCAAGGACCGGCAGACCACCACCCGGCTGCTGGACGCCGAGTTCGTCAAGTACCGGGCGATCATGCCCAACGAGTCGGCGAGCAACGCCACGCTGCCGGTCGGCCTGTTCACCGACGCCGCCAAGCGCGTCGCGCTGGTCGCCGAGCGCGGCACGCCACTGCGCTGCGAGTTCACCCCCGGCCAGGTCACCCTGCGCGCCGGCGGCACCGACGACGAGGGCCAGGCCGAGGAGCGCTGCGACGTCGAGTTCGAGGGCGAGCCGCTGACCATCGGCTTCAACCCGACGTTCCTGCTCGACGGTCTCGCCGCGGTGCACACCCCGCGCGCGCGGATGGACTTCACCAGCCCGCTCAAGCCCGCCGTCCTCTCCGGGGTGCCGGAACCGGCAACCGACGACGAGGCGGCGTCCCGCCCGGCCGAACGGCCGGGCAGCTACCGGTACCTGATCATGCCGGTGCGGCTGCCGGGGTGATCGAAGGACCACCTCTCCCCCCACGCCTCGCACGCGCAGGCGGAGGGCGCCTGAGAGGTGGTCACACTGTGAGGACGACCCGCGAGGAGAGGACGGAAAGCGTGCAGCTGGGGCTGATCGGGCTGGGCAAGATGGGCGGCAACATGGCCGAGCGGGTGCGCCGCGCGGGCCACGAGGTCGTCGGGTACGACCACAGCCCGGGGAAGCGGGACGTCGACAGCCTCGAGGACCTGGTCGGCGCGCTGAGCGCACCGCGGGTCGTGTGGGTCATGGTCCCGGCCGGTGAGCCGACCCGCGCCACGGTCAAGGAGCTGGCCGAGCTGCTGAGCCCGGGCGACGTGATCGTCGACGGCGGCAACTCCAAGTACACCGACGACCAGGTCCACGACGTGATGTGCCGCGAGAAGGGCATCGGCTACGTCGATGCCGGCGTCTCCGGCGGGGTGTGGGGCCTGGAGAACGGCTACGCGCTGATGGTCGGCGGCACCGAGGAGGACGTCGCCAAGGTGCAGCCGGTGTTCGACGCGCTCAAGCCGCCGTCGCCGAAGGACGAGTCCGGTCAGGAGCTGCCGGGCGCGGGCTTCGTGCACGCCGGGCCGGTCGGCGCCGGGCACTTCTCCAAGATGGTCCACAACGGCATCGAGTACGCGATGATGCAGGCCTACGGCGAGGGCTACGAACTGCTCGCCGCCGTCGACCTGATCGAGGACGTCCCCGGCGTCGTGAAGTCCTGGACCCAGGGCACCGTCATCCGCTCCTGGCTGCTGGACCTGCTGGTGCGCGCGCTCGAGGAGGACCCGGCGCTGGAGAAGATCAGCGGCTACGCGGAGGACTCCGGCGAGGGCCGGTGGACCGTCGAGCAGGCCATCGAGAACGCCGTCCCCATGCCGGCCATCGCCGCCTCGCTGTTCGCGCGCTTCTCCTCCCGGCAGGAGGACTCCCCGACCATGAAGGCCGTCGCGGCGCTGCGCCAGCAGTTCGGCGGCCACGCGGTGCAGGCCGTCCGGGAGCAGGAGGCCGAGCGCCCCGCATGAACAAGGACCCCCTTGCCCCCCACCACTCGCAGGCTCGTGGCGGGGCTCTGCAAGGGGGCCGTTCCACCCGGTCACCGTGGGGCCGTGCCACCACCTCACCGCGGGGATGCTGAGGTGTACCTGCGCCACCTGCAGCTCGGCTCGTTCCGCAACTGGGACCGGGTCGACCTGGCCCTGTCCCCGGGGCCGACGGTCTTCGTCGGCCGGAACGGCGAGGGCAAGACCAACCTGGTCGAGGCGGTCGGCTACCTGGCCACGATGGGCAGCCACCGGGTCGCCGGCGACGCCCCGCTGGTCCGGCAGGGCGCGTCCCAGGCGGTGGTCCGGGCGGCGCTGCGCCGCGAGGACCGCGAGCTGCTCGTCGAGATCGAGATCAACCCGGGGCGGGCCAACCGGGTGCGGGTCAACCGCGCGCCGCTGCCGCGGCCCCGCGAGCTGCTCGGGCTGGTGAAGTCCGTGCTGTTCGCACCGGAGGACCTGGTGCTGGTCCGCGGCGACCCGGCCGAGCGACGGCGGTTCCTCGACGACCTGCTGGTCAGCCGCACCCCGCGGCTGGCCGGCGTGCGCAGCGACTACGACCGGGTGCTCAGGCAGCGCAATGCCCTGCTCAAGAGCGGTAGGGCCCTCCTCAAGACCGCCCGGATGGCTCGCGGCGACGCGCTGGCCACGCTCGACGTCTGGGACGGGCACCTGGTCGACCTCGGTGCGCAGCTGCTCGCCGCCCGGCTGCGGCTGGTCGCCGACCTGGCCCCGCACGTCACCCGCGCCTACGCCGGGGTGGCCGGCGCGGACGCCGCCGTCGCCGCGCTCGGCTACGCCAGCACCGTGCCGCTGGCCGGCGACGGGACGCCGGTCCCGGAGGGGACGCCCCTGCCGGACGCCGCGGAGCTCGCCGCGGCGCTGCGGGAGCGGGTGGCCGAGCGCCGCGGCGACGAGGTCGACCGCGGCATGACGCTGGTGGGCCCGCACCGCGACGACCTGGTGATCTCGCTGGGGTCGATGCCGGCGAAGGGCTTCGCCAGCCACGGGGAGTCCTGGTCGCTGGCCCTGGCGCTGAAGCTGGGCTGCTTCGCGCTGCTGCGGGCCGACGGGGACGAGCCGATCCTCGTGCTGGACGACGTCTTCGCCACCCTGGACGCCGACCGCCGCGCGGCCCTGGCGACCGTGGCCCGCTCCGCGGAGCAGGCGCTGGTCACCGCGGCCGTGCTCGACGACGTCCCGGCGGAGCTGCGCCGCACGGTGGTGCAGGTCGCCGGCGGGCAGGCGGTACCACTCGAGGGGAACTCCGCCGAGGATGCCGAGGACGGCGCGCTGCGGGAGGAGGTCAGGTGAGCGAGGAACGCCCCGGCCGGCCCAGCGACATCGCCCGCGCGGCGCTGGAGGCCGCCCGCGCGGCCTCGGCGTCCCGGCCGCGCCCCACCCGGCGGCGGATCGCCGGGCCGAAGCGCACCTGGAGCGGCCCGCGGCCCGGGGACGACGATCCGCAGCCGCTGGCCCGGCTGGTCGACAACCTGGTCAAGACCCAGGACTGGACCGAGCACACCAAGGTCGGCGCCGTCTTCGGCCGCTGGTCGGCTCTGGTCGGCCCGGAGATCGCGGCGCACTGCACGCCGCAGACCCTCACCGAGGGCGAGCTGCTGGTCGTGGCGGAGTCCACCGCGTGGGCCACCCAGCTGCGGCTGCTGGCGCCGACGATCCTCGCGAAGCTGGCCGCGACGGTGGGTGGGGACGTCGTGAGCCGGCTGCGCGTTGTCGGTCCGACGGCCCCGAGCTGGAAGAAGGGCCCCCGCTCGGTCCGCGGACGCGGGCCGCGGGACACGTACGGATAGGAGTGCCCGCCGGGCGCGGGCGCTCCGGGAGGACGACGCAGATGGAGACGAGGCAGCGATGAGCAGCCCGCGCGACCGCGACGGTTTCGAGCAGCGCCCCGACGAGGGCAGCGGCTGGCGCGAGCCCGGCCACCTCGGCGGGGACGGCGACCGGTCCGGGGCGGAGCAGCCACCGGTGGAGCAGCCACCCGCCGAGCAGCCGTCCGGCGAGCAGTCGTCGTCCGGCGACCGGCCGGCCCAGGGCGACACGGGCGGCAGCACCACCTGGCAGCCGCCGGGCTGGGACCTGCCCCCCGCCGAGCCCGACCGCCCGGCGCAGTCCCCGGCCGCCGGCCCGCAGACGGTGGGCGAGCAGCCCCCCGGCGGCGGTCTGTTCGGCAGCCGGCGGCCCCGGCAGCCCGGTGAGCTCGAGCAGGTCTTCGCCTACCGGGGCGATGCCGTCGGCGCGCAGGGCTGGGCGGTCCAGCAGGGCTGGGCCATCTCCGACGGCACCGCCCCGGAGGACGCCGTCCTCGCCGAGCTGGTGCGCACCTCCCCGGTCCGCGCCACCAAGGACCACCGTCCGGCCGGCGTGATGCGCGGCCGCTACGGCACGCTCGACCTGGTCGCCTTCGACGTCCTCTACGCCTCCGGGCGCTACGCGGTGCCGGAGTACGCCGTCACCGCGGCCCCGGTGCTCGGCACGCTGCCGCCGCTGCGCCTGTCCCCGGCCCGCTTCTGGAAGCACCGCACCGGCGGGCTGGTCCAGGTCCCCAGCGGCGACCCCGCCTTCGACACCCGCTGGGTGCTGCTCGCCGCCGAGGACGGCCCCGCCGCCCGCGCGCTGGTCGGCGATGCCGCGGTGCGCGGGCTGCTGCTGGGCACCGACGACGGCGACGAGTTCTGGACGGCGGCAGGTCATCTGGCCGCGATCCGGCCGGACGGGCACCGCCCGCAGCTGATCGAGCACCACGCCCGGCTGCTGACCGCGATCGTCGGCGCCCTCGCCCCCGCCCTCTGAGCCCGCGCCGTCCGGAGCCGAGGTGAGCACTTCCGCGGAGACCGCGGCTCGGGCGACCCTGCGGCAGCTGTGGCCCCTGGTCCGGCCGCACCGCCGACCGCTGGCCGCAGCCGCCGTCCTCTCGCTGGTCGCAGCGGCCGGCGCGCTGGCCCAGCCGGCGCTCGTCGCCCGGGTCATCGAGGCCGTCGGGGCCGGCCGGTCGCTGCTGCCCGTGGTCGGCCTGCTCGTCGTCGTCCTGCTGGCGTCCTCGGCGCTGGGTGCGGTGCAGGAGTACCTGCTGCAGCGCACCGCCGAGGGCGTCGTGCTCTCCACCCGGCGGACGCTGGCCGACCGGCTGCTCCGGCTCCCGGTCGCCGAGTACGACCGGCGGCGCACCGGCGACCTGATGTCGCGGGTCGGTGCGGACACCACCCTGCTGCGGGCCACCGTGACCTCCGGGGTCGTCGAGGTGGCCGGGTCGGCGGTGGTCGCGGTGGGCGCGATCGTGGCGATGGCGCTGGTCGACGGGTGGCTGCTGCTGGTCACCGTGGGCTCGGTCGCCGTCGGCCTCACGGTGGTCGTGTCGGTCTCCCGGGGCGTGCAGCGGCTCTCCCGGCAGGCCCAGGAGGAGGTCGGCGCGATGACCGCCGCGGTGGAGCGGGCGCTGTCGGCCGTGCGCACCATCCGGGCCAGCGGCGCGACGGCGCGGGAGGTGGACGTCGTCGCGGCCAGCGCCGGCCGGGCGTACGAGGCCGGCGTGCGGGTGGCCCGGCTGCAGGCGCTGGTCAGCCCGGCGGGGTCGGTCGCCGTCCAGGGGGCCTTCCTGGCCGTCCTGGGGCTCGGCGGCTACCGGGTGGCCACCGGCTCGATCGCCGTCGCCGACCTGGTCGCGTTCATCCTCTACCTGTTCCTGCTGGTCATGCCGCTGGGCCAGGCGATCGGGGCGTGGACCCAGCTGCAGAGCGGGCTGGGTGCGCTGGCGCGGGTGCAGGAGGTGCTCGCGCTCGAGCCGGAGGACGACGCGAGGCCCGAGCGGGGTGGAGCGGTCCTCGCCGTCCCGCCGTCACCGCCGTCCGCCGACGTCCCGCTGCTGGAGCTGGACGACGTCTCGTTCCGCTACCCGGACGGCACCGACGTGCTGCGCGGGGTCTCGCTGAGCGTGCCGGCCGGGAACCGGGTGGCGCTGGTCGGGCCGTCGGGAGCGGGCAAGTCCACCGTGCTGGCGCTGGTCGAGGGCTTCTACCCGCTGACCGGCGGGGCGGTGCGGTGGGCCGGCACCGACGTCCGGGACCTGCCGCGGGCCGGCCTGCGCGCCCGGCTGGGCTACGTCGAGCAGGAGGCGCCGGTGCTCGCCGGGTCGGTGCGCGACAACCTGCTGCTGGCCGCGCCGCACGCCACCGACCCGGAGCTGTGGGCGGTGCTGGCCGACGTCGGGCTGACCGACGTGGTGCAGCGCTCGCCGCGCGGTCTCGACGTCCCGGTGGGGGACGACGGCGTGCTGCTGTCCGGCGGCGAGCGTCAGCGGCTGGCGATCGCCCGGTCCCTGCTGGCCCGCCCGGCGCTGCTGCTGCTCGACGAGCCGACCGCCAGCCTCGACGCCCGCAACGAGGCGCTGCTGCGCGAGACCCTGGCCGCCGCGGCCGCCGACCGGGCGCTGCTGGTGGTGGCGCACCGGCTGTCCACCGTGCTCGACAGCGACCGGATCGTGGTGCTGGACGCCGGCCGGGTCGTCGCCGCCGGCACCCACGACGAGCTGGTGGAGACCAGCCCCCTCTACCGTGAGCTCGCCGCCGCCCAGCTGCTCGTCTGACGCCCGGCGATCAGCTGAGCTGATCCCACCGGGTCCTGGCTCACCACCGGTGGTGAGCCAGGACCGGGGACGGCGAGCTCAGCTGATCACCGAGGGGGCGGCTCTCATGCCACACGCGTCCGGCGCTCGCCCGCGGCGGCGGCCGTCCCCTCTTCCGCGGCGCGGCAGATGTTGCGCACCATCCCGCCGAAGATCGGGCCGTGGAAGGGCACCAGCACCCGCCAGTACAGGTGGCCGAAGAGGCCGCTCGGCTTGAACGTCGCCTTCTGCCGCAGCCGGGCGCGGGCGGGTGGGACCAGGGCATCGTCCTGTTCCACGTGGAACTCCAACCAGGCCAGCCCCGGCAGCCGCATCTCGGCGCGCAACCGCAGCAGCCGGCCCTCCTCCAGCTCCTCGACCCGCCAGAAGTCGAGGGCGTCACCGACGTAGAGGTCCGACGGCGACCGTCGTCCCCGGCGCAGCCCCACGCCGCCGACCGCGCGGTCCAGCCAGCCACGCGCCTCCCAGGCCAGCGGGAACGAGTACCAGCCGGTCTCCCCGCCGATCCCCTCGACCACCCGCCACAGCGCCTCCGGTGACGCGGGGGTCTCCCGGGTCTTCTCGTCGAGGTAGAGGGTGCCGCCGGCCCAGTCGGGGTCGGTGGGCAGCGGGTCCGACGGCGCACCGGGCGTGGACGCCGACGACCAGCGGGTGGCCACCGTGGCGTCCCTGACCCGCTGGATCGCCATCCGCACCGCCTCGTCGAAACCGAGCAGCCCCTCCGGCGGGTCGGGGACGAACTCGGCGATGTCGTGCTCGGTGCAGACGACGGTGTTGCGCAGCGACTCCACCAGCGGGCGCGCGATGGACGCCGGCACGGGTGTGATCAGGCCCACCCAGTGGCTGGACAGCCCCGGGCTCAGCACCGGGACCGGGAGGATCTGCCGCCTGGACAGCCCGGCCACCGCGGCGAAGCGCTGCATCATCTCGAGGTAGGTCAGCACGTCGGGGCCGCCGATGTCGAACCTCCGGTGCACCTCGCGCGGCAGCGTCGCGCAGCCGACCAGGTAGCGCAGCACGTCGCGGATGGCGATCGGCTGGATGCGGCTGTGCACCCAGCGCGGCGTGACCATGACCGGCAGCCGCTCGGTCAGGTAGCGCAGCATCTCGAAGGACGCCGACCCGGAGCCCAGCACCACCGCGGCCCGCAGGACGGCGGTCGGGACCCCGGAGGCGAGCAGGACCTCGGCGACCTCGGCGCGCGAGCGCAGGTGCGGGGAGAGCTCCTCGTCCAGCGGTTCCAGGCCGCCGAGGTAGACCAGCCGGCTCACGCCCGCCTCGCGTGCGGCGCGCGCCATCACCCGCGCCGTCCGCCGGTCGGTCTCCTCGAACTCCGTGCCGGTGCCCAGCGCGTGGATCAGGTAGTAGACGACATCAGCCCCGGCGCAGGCCGCCGCGACCGCCTCGGTGTCGCCGGCGTCGGCCCGGACGATCTCGACCTGCCCGGCCCAGGGGTGGTCGCGCAGCCGCTCGGGTGCGCGGGTCATCACCCGGACCCGGTGCCCGGCGGCGAGCAGCTCGGGGACGAGCCGCCCGCCGATGTAGCCGGTGGCCCCCGTGACGAGGCAGGTCTTCGCCGTCGGGGGGTGGATGGTGCCGTCGGTCTCGGCCATGCCCCGAGTGTCCGGCGGGATCGCCGCGCCCGCTCGGGTCGCGGGACACCGGGTCCACCCGCCACCATCGGCTGGGTCACCGCAAGCCCTCGACGATCGCGTCCACCGGCACCAGTCGAGCAGGGAGTCCCCCCATGGCCGACACCACCGAAGCAGCCGACCGCACGTCCGACGGCCAGCCGGCGCTCAAGCGGGTGATGGGGCCGGGCCTGCTGCTGCTGTTCATCGTCGGCGACATCCTGGGCACCGGCATCTACGCGCTGACCGGCCAGGTCGCGGCCCAGGTGGGCGGTGTGGTCTGGCTGCCGTTCCTCGTCGCCTTCCTCGTCGCGCTGGTCACCGCGTTCAGCTACCTGGAGCTGGTGACGAAGTACCCGCAGGCGGCCGGGGCGGCGCTCTACACGCACAAGGCCTTCGGCATCCACTTCGTCACGTTCCTGGTCGCGTTCGCGGTGATGAGCAGCGGCATCACCTCGGCGTCGACGGCGGCGCGGGCGTTCAGCGCCAACTTCGCCAGCGTGACCGGCCTGTCCGTCGGCGAGGGCGTGGGCATCACGCTGATCGGGCTGGGGTTCATGACGCTGGTCGCGCTGGTCAACCTGCGCGGGGTCGGCGAGAGCGTGAAGACCAACGTGCTGCTCACCTGTGTGGAGCTCACCGGCCTGCTCATCGTCATCGGGGTGGGCGTCTGGGCGCTGGGGCTGGGGGAGGGGGACTTCTCCCGGGTGACCGAGTTCGACACCGGCGAGCGCTCGGTCGTCGGCGGTGTCATCGCCGCCACCGGGCTGGCCTTCTTCGCGATGGTCGGCTTCGAGGACTCCGTCAACATGGCCGAGGAGTGCAAGGAGCCGCGGCGGATCTTCCCCAAGGTCCTGCTGACCGGGCTCTGCCTGACCGGGCTGATCTACGTCCTGGTGTCCATCTCGGCGATCGCGCTGGTCCCCGCCGACCGGCTCAGCCAGGGCGACACCCCGTTGCTGCAGGTGGTGGAGGCCGGCGCGCCGGGCTTCCCGATCGGCGTCTTCGGGGTCATCACGATG
Organism: Geodermatophilus obscurus; assembly: GCF_900143215.1. Lineage (GTDB taxonomy): Bacteria > Actinomycetota > Actinomycetes > Mycobacteriales > Geodermatophilaceae > Geodermatophilus > Geodermatophilus obscurus_A. The sequence continues at coordinate 13,311 of NZ_FRDM01000054.1, forward strand.
TTCGCCGTCGCCAACTCCGCCCTGATCAACATGCTCATGGCCAGCCGGCTGGTCTACGGGATGAGCCGCCAGCACGTGCTGCCCCCGCTGCTGGGCCGGGTGCACCCCCGGCGGCGCACGCCCACCACGGCGATCATCTTCACCACCGCGCTGGCCTTCGGCCTGATCACCATCGTCGGCGAGGTGCCGGCCCTCGGTGGCACGACGGCACTGCTCCTGCTGATCGTGTTCACCGTCGTCAACATCGCCGTCCTGGTGCTGCGCAAGGACACCGTCGACGGTGAGCACTTCCGCACCCCGACGTTCCTGCCCGTCATCGGTGTGGTGAGCTGCGCGTACCTCGCGACTCCGTGGGCCGGGCGGCCCACGGAGCAGTACCGGATCGCCGGCGTCCTGCTCGCGATCGGCGTCGTCCTCTGGGGCGTCACCGTGCTGATCAACCGGCGCACCGGTCCCGCCGTGCCGCCGCTGGACCCCGAGCGGTTCACCAAGGGAGGCCCGGTCAACTGAGGGAGGACCCCGTCCTCCCGGCCTCCCCGCAGGTCCCGCCGCCGGCCCCGTCCCGGGGCTCGCCCCGAGCTCGCGAGGGATGAGAGGACGGGGTCCTTCCCCGGTGCGGGCAGGGGGCCCCTCACCGGGGCCGTCCCGGGGGGTCGCGCAGCGCCCCGGGGACGGCGTGTCGCCCCCGGGGTCGACACCGGTGGTGGCAGACGTGCTGCGAGTGGCGCAGACACGACGTGAGGGCCGGGACGGCGGCATTCCTGTCGTACCACCCGGTATCGTGGAGAGCAGAAACCGCCAGCATCCGGCTGAGAGCCGTTCTGCGCCCCTGTCCGCGATCGGGGTGCCCGCCGCCGGGTGCGCGACAGAAGGGCCCCACGTGGTCGCTCGACCGAAGACCGACGCCCAGGCTGACGCCTACTCCGGCAGCTCCATCACCGTCCTCGAGGGTCTCGAGGCCGTCCGCAAGCGCCCTGGCATGTACATCGGCTCGACCGGTGAGCGGGGTCTGCACCACATGGTGTGGGAGGTCGTCGACAACTCCGTCGACGAGGCCCTCGCCGGTCACTGCGACACCGTGCGGGTCACCCTGCTCGCCGACGGCGGCGTCCGGGTGGAGGACAACGGCCGAGGCATCCCGGTCGACATGCACCCGGTGGAGAAGCGGCCGACCGTCGAGGTCGTCATGACCATCCTGCACGCGGGCGGCAAGTTCGACGGCAAGAGCTACGCCGTCTCCGGCGGCCTGCACGGCGTCGGCGTCACCGTCGTCAACGCGCTGTCCTCAGAGCTCGACGTCCGCATCTGGCGCGACGGCACCGAGTGGCACCAGCACTACACCGCCAGCGAGCCCGGCCCGCTGGAGAAGGTCGGCCCGACGACCAAGCGCGGCACCCAGATCACCTTCTGGGCCGACCCGGAGATCTTCGAGTCGACGACCTACTCGTTCGACACGATCAGCCGCCGGCTGCAGGAGATGGCGTTCCTCAACCAGGGCCTGCGGATCGTCCTGCGCGACGAGCGGCCCGGCCACAGCAAGGCCGAGACCGGCATGGCCGAGGAGGTCTCGCTCGCCGAGGAGGCCCCCGACCCGGAGGCCGAGGCGCCGGCCTTCGAGCCCACCGAGATCACGTACTTCTACGAGGGCGGCCTGCGGGACTACGTGGCCCACCTGAACCGGACCAAGACCGCGATCCACCGCTCGATCGTCGGGTTCTCCGCCGACGGCACCGGCAAGAACGACATGGCCATGTCCGTCGACGTGGCCATGCAGTGGTCGGAGGCCTACTCCGAGTCGGTGCACACCTTCGCCAACACCATCAACACCCACGAGGGCGGCACCCATGAGGAGGGCTTCCGCGCGGCGCTGACCTCGATCGTCAACCGTTACGCGGAGGACAAGAAGCTCTTCAAGAGCAAGGACGAGAAGCTCACGGGTGAGGACATCCGCGAGGGCCTGGCCGCGATCGTCTCGGTGAAGATCGGCGACCCGCAGTTCGAGGGTCAGACCAAGACCAAGCTCGGCAACACCGAGGTCAAGGGCTTCGTGCAGCGGGTCTGCAACGAGCAGATCGGGCACTGGTTCGAGGCCAACCCGGCCGAGGCCAAGCAGATCATCACCAAGGCGAGCTCGGCAGCGCGCGCCCGCCGCGCCGCGCAGCAGGCCCGCCAGCTGGCCCGCAAGAACCCGCTGAACTCGACCGGCCTGCCGGGCAAGCTGGCCGACTGCCGCTCGACCGACCCGCGCAACTCCGAGGTCTACATCGTCGAGGGCGACTCGGCCGGCGGTTCGGCGAAGTCCGGCCGCGACTCGATGTTCCAGGCGATCCTGCCGATCCGCGGGAAGATCATCAACGTCGAGAAGGCCCGCATCGACCGGGTGCTGAAGAACACCGAGGTCCAGTCGATGATCACGGCCTTCGGCACCGGCATCCACGACGAGTTCGACCTGTCGAAGCTGCGCTACCACAAGATCGTGCTGATGGCCGACGCCGACGTCGACGGCCAGCACATCCGCACCCTGCTGCTGACCCTGCTGTTCCGCTTCATGCGGCCGCTGGTCGAGGCCGGGCACGTCTACCTGGCCCAGCCGCCGCTGTACAAGATCAAGTGGGGCGGCAAGGTCGGTGACGAGTACGTCTACACCGACAAGGAGAAGGACGCCGTCCTCAAGGCGGCGGCCGCTGAGGGGCGCAAGCTGCCCAAGGACGACGCGATCCAGCGCTTCAAGGGTCTCGGCGAGATGAACGCGACCGAGCTGTGGGAGACCACGATGAACCCGGAGACCCGCATCCTGCTGCAGGTCACCCTCGAGGACGCCGCGACCGCCGACGAGCTGTTCAGCGTGCTCATGGGCGAGGACGTCGACGCCCGCCGCAGCTTCATCACCCGCAACGCCAAGGACGTCCGCTTCCTCGACGTGTAAGAGGACCCCGTGCCACCCCCCGGCCCCGTCCCGGGTCCCGCCCTGAGCTCGCGAAGGGTGGGGAGGACGGGGTCCTTTCTCGAACCGTGGAGAACTGAACCGTGACCGAGACCCCTGCCCGCGACCGCATCGAGCCGGTCGACCTCCAGCAGGAGATGCAGCGCAGCTACATCGACTACGCGATGTCGGTCATCGTCGGCCGCGCGCTGCCGGAGGTCCGCGACGGCCTCAAGCCGGTGCACCGCCGCGTGCTGTACGCCATGTACGACCAGGGCTTCCGCCCCGACCGGAGCTACGTCAAGTGCGCCCGCGTCGTCGGCGAGGTCATGGGTAACTACCACCCGCACGGCGACTCGGCGATCTACGACGCCCTCGTGCGGCTGGCCCAGCCGTGGTCGATGCGCTACCCGTTGATCGACGGCCAGGGCAACTTCGGCTCCCCGGGCAACGATCCGGCGGCGGCCATGCGCTACACCGAGGCCCGGCTGACGCCGCTGGCCATGGAGATGCTGGCCAACATCGACGAGGAGACCGTCGACTTCCAGCCCAACTACGACGGCAAGAACCAGGAACCGCTGGTCCTGCCGGGGCGCATCCCCAACCTGCTGGTCAACGGCTCGGCCGGCATCGCCGTCGGCATGGCCACCAACATGCCGCCGCACAACCTCCGCGAGGTCTCCGATGCGGTCTTCTGGATGCTCGACCACCCGGACGCCGAGCCGGAGGAGGCGCTCACCGCCTGCATGGAGCGGGTCAAGGGCCCGGACTTCCCCACCCACGGGCTGATCGTCGGCCGGGAGGGCATCGAGGAGGCCTACCGCACCGGCCGCGGCTCGGTGCGCATGCGGGCGGTGGTCACCGTCGAGGAGGACGCGAAGGGCCGCGTGCAGCTGGTCGTCACCGAGCTGCCGTACCAGGTCAACCCCGACAACCTGGCCGAGGCGATCGCCGAGGCCGTCCGCGACGGCCGGCTGCAGGGCATCAGCGAGATCGCCGACGAGTCCAGCGACCGCGTCGGCCGCCGGCTGGTCATCACGCTGCGCCGGGACGCCGTCGCCAAGGTCGTGCTGAACAACCTCTACAAGCACACCCAGCTGCAGACGACGTTCGGCTGCAACATGCTCTCGATCGTCGACGGCGTCCCCCGCACGCTGCGCCTCGACGAGCTCGTCCGCTACTACGTGCTGCACCAGATCGAGGTCATCCAGCGGCGGACCCGCTACCGGCTGCGCAAGGCCGAGGAGCGCGCACACATCCTGCGCGGTCTGGCCAAGGCGCTCGACCAGCTCGACGCGGTCATCGCCCTCATCCGGTCCAGCGCGTCCGCCGACGCGGCGCGCAGCGGCCTGATGGACCTGCTGGACATCGACGAGATCCAGGCGACCGCGATCCTGGACATGCAGCTGCGCCGGCTGGCCGCCCTCGAGCGGCAGCGGATCCTCGACGAGCTCGCCGAGCTCGAGGCCCGCATCGCCGACCTGCAGGCGATCCTCGACTCGCCCGAGCGGCAGCGGCAGATCATCCGCGACGAGCTCGCCGAGATCGTGGAGAAGTACGGCGACGACCGGCGCACGAAGTTCGTGGCCAACGACGGTGACGTGTCGATGGAGGACCTCATCGCCGAGGAGGAGGTCGTCGTCACCATCACCCGCACCGGGTACGCCAAGCGGACCAAGAGCGACCTCTACCGGTCGCAGCGCCGTGGCGGCAAGGGCGTCATGGGTGCGGCGCTGAAGCAGGACGACATCGTCGACCACTTCTTCGTGGGCTCCACCCACGACTGGATCCTCTTCTTCACCAACAAGGGCCGGGTCTACCGGGCCAAGGCCTACGAGCTGCCCGAGGCCAACCGCACCGCCCGCGGCGCCCACGTGGCCAACATCCTGGCCTTCCAGCCCGACGAGAAGATCGCCCAGGTCATGCAGATCAAGGACTACGGGGTCGCCCCGTACCTGGTCCTGGCCACGGCGAACGGGCAGGTGAAGAAGACCCGGCTGACCGACTTCGACTCCCCGCGCAGCGGCGGCGTCATCGCGATCAACCTGCGTGAGGGCGACGAACTGGTCGGCGCCGCGCTCATCGACCCGGATCAGGACCTGCTGCTGGTCACCCGCAAGGCGATGTCGATCCGGTTCCAGGCCGACGACGCGACCCTGCGGCCGATGGGCCGGGCCACCGAGGGCGTCCGCGGCATCGCGCTGTCCCCGGACGACTCGCTGCTGTCGATGATCGTGGTCGAGGAGGGTGTCGACGTCCTCGTCGCCACCGAGCGCGGCTTCGCCAAGCGGACCGGGATCGAGAACTACCCGGCCCAGGGGCGCGGCGGCAAGGGCGTGCTCACCGCCGACCCCAAGTCGCGCAAGGGCAACCTGGTCGGGGCGCTGTCGGTCCGGCTCGGCGACGAGCTCTACGCCATCACCTCCGGCGGCGGAGTCATCCGCACCCCGGTCAACGGCGTCCGGCACAACAAGGACCGCGCCACCATGGGCGTCAAGCTCATGAACTTGCCGGAAGACGTGTCGATCGTGGCGATCGCCCGTACGACGGACAACGACGAGCCTGCAGCCTAGGCTGAGGGCGATGACGGAGGGGCGGGGCGCCCGCACTCCCGGGTGCGGGTCCCCCCTCCTCCGTCACAGCCACCAGGGATCTGACCGGCGCCCGGGTGCTCCCGGCCGCGCGCCGGGTAGCCCGGGTGGGAGGCAGCGGCGAGGGCCGCTGGGGAACGGGAGACTCGCATGAGCGACCGGACACAGGGTTCGGTACGCACCGGGTCCCGGACCGGGGAGTCCGCCCCGGCCCAGGGGACGGCGACCGGTCAGCAGCCCGCCGCGGACGGCGCCCTCCCCGTGGGGGCCACCCAGTCCATCCCCGGGGCGAACACCGCCCGGACCCAGGCCCAGGCCACCGCCTCCTCCGACGGCAGTGCCCCGGCTGCCGACGGTCCGGCGTCCGGCACGCAGACCGCCGTCCCCCCGGTCACCGGCACCCGGCCTGCCGCTGGTGCTCAGCCGGCCACCGGTGCTCAGCCCGCTGCCGGTGCCCAGCCCGCTGCCGGTGCCCAGCCGGTCGGCGGTGCCGCGAAGGCCCCCTCCGGCAAGGCCGCCCGCGGCCCGCGCCGCGCCCGTCTGCAGCTGCGGCACATCGACACGTTCTCCGCGCTGAAGATCTCGCTGGTCCTGTCCATCGCGATGTTCTTCATCTGGATGGTCGCGGTCGGCGTCCTGTACGGCGTGCTGTCCGGCCTCGGCGTCTTCGAGACCCTCAACGACCTGTTCGGCCAGCTCGGCAGCGCCTCCGGCGGGGACGGCGGCAGCGAGGTCATCACCCCGGGCATCGTCTTCGGCGGCGCCGCGGTCATCGGGGCCATCAACATCGTGCTGATGACCGCGCTGTGCACCGTCGCGGCGTTCATCTACAACATGTGCTCCGACCTGGTCGGCGGCCTCGAGGTCACCCTCTCCGAGCGGGACTGACCCCGCCCCACCTCGTCGGCGGAGGACCCGCCGTGCCGGTGCCGACCACCGCTCGCCGGTGATCGGGCTCGTGCCCTGGTACGGGGAGAACGGGCTCTCAGGGCACCCGGGGAGCCTGGTGCCCGGCGTTCGCGGGGCACCCGGCTGGCACCGGTGGTGGTCACCTGGATCCCGGCGGGCGGGGTGACCCCCCTGCGGACGACGCGTCCGGGCCGGGTACGCTGATCGAGGTCCACGGGCCTGTAGCTCAGGCGGTTAGAGCGCATCCCTGATAAGGATGAGGCCGGAGGTTCAAGTCCTCCCAGGCCCACCCGTGTCCCGGCGCCACCGGCCCACCCCGCTCCCGGGGTCGGGCCTCCGGCCCCCTCCCGAGGAGGGGGACTCCCCTCGAGGAGGTACCCCGCGTGCTCAGGAAGCTGGTCTTCGCGGCCGCCGCCGCCGGCGCCCTCGCCGCCGTCCGCAGACGGTCGGGTGGCAAGGCCGAGGCCGATCTCTGGGCCGAGGCCACCCGCGGACCCCAGGCGGTCAGCACGCCCACGGCCCGCTGACCCGCCGGGAGGCCCCGCCTCCACCCCCGGGGGACGTAGCTCAATTGGCAGAGCACCGCCTTTGCAAGGCGGGGGTTAGGGGTTCGATTCCCCTCGTCTCCACTTCTTTGACCTGCGGATTCACCTCCGCGGGAGGCTCTGGCGAGCCCTCCGACGGGGTCTCACAGCGGTGGTCGGGTGAATTGATGGGTGGGTACGGCCCGGGCCATGCGGGCGTATTCGGTGGATCTTCGGGAGAAGCTGCTGGCGGCAGTG
>NZ_FRDM01000082.1:0-1132 GCF_900143215.1 Geodermatophilus obscurus
CAGTGCCCACGCTCAAAGGCGGCTCGGCCATCGGCATCGCCTCCCCGCCGGCGGTGCGCCGGGTCGACGGAGCGCTGGTCACCCCCGGCATCGGCGACGCCGAGCGCCTGCAGGGGTTCCCCGCCGACTGGACCGCCCCGGCTCTCGACGTGCCGGGCGTGCGGGCCGGGCACCGGTGGAAGCTGGTCGGCAACGCGGTCAGCGTCCGGATGTCGGAGTGGGTGGCCGCCCGGCTCGCCGCGCCGGTGCCCTACGACGGGCAGACGGACACCCCGCTGCAGCCCGGGGGCGCCTGGCCGACCGCCGCCTGGGGACAGGACGGTGTCGCACACCGGGCGCCGGTGTCGACCTGGCCGGTCCGTGCGCCCTACGAGTCCCTGGACGGGTTCCTCGACGAGTGCAAGCCGCTGTCGGCTCGGGCGACGGCCGGCTTCCTCAAGCGGGCCCGCTCGGGAAACCTGCGGTTCGTGCCCGGCTTCCTCGACGACGTCGAGAAACACCTGCTCACCATGGGCGGCGACCCCGCCCGCGCGGCATGAGCGACCGGCCACTGCGCCGGGCACTCGACCGAGCCGGCGAGAAGCCGCCACCGAACGGGTCCCAGTCGGCGAAGAAGAACTACGCCCAGCGGCTGTCCAACCACCTGGCCCAGACGCTGGCCGACGCGCTGCGACCGCACTTCCCGACCGTCACCCCCGCCGCAGACGGCACCGGTCAGGAGTCCGCCGTCGGGGTGGCCCGCGGGCAGAAGCGCCTCGACGTCAAGGTCACCGACCCGACCCTGGGGCTGCTGCTGTCGGTGTCGATCAAGACCTACAGCTTCCAGGACTACAGCCCCAGCAAGGGCAGGCTCGGTCGCTGGACCAAGAACATCGTCCGCAACGACCACGAACTGCGCGGAGAGGCCATGGTGCTGCACCAGCGCCAGCCCTACAGCGTGCTCGTCGGCGCGATGTTCGAGCCGCTCCCGATCACCCAGGACGGCAACCCGTCCACCACCTCCGACGTGGGCAAGTCCTCCTTCGCCCACCACGTCACCACGCTGTCCAAGCGGGCCGGCCGCGGCAAGCGGCCGGTCCACGGCGCCGGGGACGGGGCCTGGGTGGACCTGGGTGCCGAGGATCCCCGCTAC
>NZ_FRDM01000082.1:2127-3957 GCF_900143215.1 Geodermatophilus obscurus
GCAACCCGGCGCCGATCAGCTCGTCGACGACGTCCTGGTACTGCGCCCGACCCAGCCGCATCGTGGACTCGTAGTCGAGCACGGTCGGTGTCCTCTCGGTCGTCGCGGGGTGGTCAGGAGGCGCTCGGCGCAACGGCCGTGAGGCGAACGGCTCTCACCCGTACCGGGGAAGCTGCCAACTGCGTTAGGCCAGGGGTTAGGTGAGCTGTCGTCTAGTACTATACGGTTGGTCATAGGGTGGGGTGCCACGCAGGCGACCTTCGCCGGAGAAGGCAGGAGGCGACTATGAGCACAGTTGTGCACTCCTCCAGGGACGCGGTCGTCCGGGATGTCGACGCGATTTGGGCTCGGGCATACAAGCGGTCCACCGTGGCCAGCGCGCAGGAGGCGGCCTGCGAGCTGCTGGAGTCGGTGGGGCCCCGGGTGACCGCGGCAGCGGTGGGGCTGCGGGAGGCTCGCACGGTGCGCAGTTGGGCGGCCGGCCGCGCGCCGCGCGACCAGGCCGAGGCTGCGCGGCTGCGGCTGTTGCACCGCATCGCGCTGGCCATCACCGGGGTTTATGGCCGCCCGGAGGTGACCACCGCGTTCCTGACCTCGGCCAGCCCGGCGTTGGAGGACTGCGCGCCGCTGGAGGTGCTCGCCGACACTCCGCCGGCGCAAGCGGAGAAGCGGCTGCTGGGCGCGCTGCGCGCCTTCCTCGCCGACTGACCCCACCTCCGAGCTACCCGTCCTCCTGCGCCTCCGGCGCGGTGCCCGCCGGCCGGGGTGGAGGGGTTCGGTGAAGGCTTGCGGGAGACGGTGGTGAGAATGCGCCGGTGGTCGGCCCGCTAAACCCTGCGTCCTACCGCCAAATTCCGCCGCCGGCGGAGGGCGTGTGGCGGGTGGGTCGGGATCCGCTGGAGCCACCGCGGGTGTGGCCGGGACCGGGCCGCTACCGCTTCGACGACCCGCAGCGGAGCTACGCGGTCCGCTACGTTGCCGCCCGGCTGCGCGGCGCGCTGCTGGAAACCATGGAATACCTGCGCCCGGCACCCGGTGCGCTGGCGCGGCTGGCCGCCGTCGTCGACGGCGAGCCGCGGCTGGGTGAGGCTGACACCGACCACGCAGGCGGCGTGGTCGCCTGGCTGGCCGCCCAGCAGGTCGCCCGGCTGGTCGTATACCCCGCCGGGCCGGTGCTCAGTGTCAACGACCCGGCACTGCTGACCGCGCTGGACGACGACCCCGGGGTGATCGCCGCGATCGCCGAGGCCGGACCGGGTGAGCCCGGGGCGCGGGCGCCGAGGTTGGACCAGGGGTTGGTGCGGGCATCGGGGCCGGCTGGGCGGCGGATCACCCAGGCGCTGGGGCGGGCGGTGTTCACCGTCCTACCCACCGTTGCCGGGCTGGCCTACCGCTCCCGGCTCGATGACGACGAGCTGTGCTGGGCACTGCGCGCCGAGGTGCCGGTGATTCCGCTGGAGGTGCGGCCGCTCTCCCCCACCGACCCCGACCACCGCTCCGCCGTGCAGGCCGCGGCCGTCACCCTAGGCATCGACCTGACCACCGACTGGCGCTGACCGGGGCCGAGCTGCCTGCGCCTTGGCGCCCCGTCCGGCCCGGGCAGAAGACGGCGGACCGGCGGTTCTGAGTCGACCTGGCCAACGGCCGGGGGGCTCGGGGCCGTCGGCGGCCATCCGGACCGGGGCCGCCCGTCAGCTGCGGCGTTCGCGGGTGTGCAGCTCGGCCACGTCGGTCTGTGCGAGGGGGATGGTGACGCCGGAGGATGACCGCAGGACCAGCTGGCCTTCGCCGGCGGCGTCGAGGACGCCGTGTAGAACGCGGCCCGAGTGC
>NZ_FRDM01000089.1 GCF_900143215.1 Geodermatophilus obscurus
ATGGCCTGGACCGAGCGCGACATCCCCGACCTGAGCGGCCGGACGGCGGTGGTGACCGGCGCGAACGGTGGGCTGGGCCTGCAGACGGCGCTGGCACTGGCGGGCGCGGGTGCGCACGTGGTGCTGGCTGCGCGTGATCCTGCCAAAATCGCGGCGGCGGAGGAGCGGATCCGGGTGCGCCACCCCTCGGCGTCGCTGGAGGTGGTGCCGCTGGACCTCGGCGACCTGTCGTCGGTGGCGGCTGCTGCGCATGCCGTGCTGGCGCGGCACGAGCAGGTGGACCTGCTGGTGAACAACGCCGGGGTCATGGCGATGCCCCAGCGCACGACGGCCGACGGGTTCGAGGAGCAGTTCGGCGTGAACCACCTGGGCCACTGGGCGCTGACCGCCCACCTGCTGCCGGCGCTGCTGCGGGCGCCGGCCGCGCGGGTGGTGACGGTGACGAGCACGGCGCGGCACCGGGCCGGGCGGCTGGACCCGGCGGACGTCCACTTGGAGCGGGGGTATGGGGCCTGGTCGGCCTACGCGCGGTCGAAGATGGCCAACCTGCACTTCGGGCTGGGGTTGCAGCAGCGCTTCGCCGCTGCCGGCGTCCGCGCGTCCAGCCTGGTCGCACACCCGGGGCTGACGAACACCGACCTGCAGGCGCGTGCGGTGCGGGAAGGCGGTGCCGGCCGGGTGGGGACGTTCTTCGAGGTGTTGACCGCGCGGTCGGGGATGTCGCCGTTCGAGGGCGCTCGGCCGCAGTTGCGGGCCGCGACCGACCCGCGGGCTCGTGGCGGGGAGTTGTACGCGCCTCGGTACGGCTCGCATGGCCCGGCCGTGCGCCGGCGGATCCTGCGCTGGCGCGGCCTGCAGGAACAGATCCACACCCTGTGGCAGGTCTCCGAGCGCGAGACCGGCATCCCGCTGGAGGGCCCAGCCGCCAGTGCAGCCTTGTGACTTCGACTCGCAATCTGGTCACTGAGGGATTTAAAGGGGCTCTTCACAATCCGCGGTGTAGTCGGGGGCGGAATCCGCCGGTCTCCAGAAGTGATCTGGCGATGTAGTTGGTGAGGTTGCGGAACCCGAGGGCGGACCCGCGCAGGTGCTCGAGTCGGCCGTTGAGTGCTTCGGTAGGGCCGTTGCTGGTGCCGGGCCGGTCGAAGTAGGCCAGCACGTCGGCGGCCCGCTGGGTCAGCGTCCGTCCCAGCCGGCGCAGCTCGACCAGTACCGCTGGCACGCCGGAGCCGAGGGCGGCGATGAGGGTGGTCATGGTGGCCTTGCCGCGGGCCCGGTCGGGATCCCGGTAGGCAGTGATCATCTGCTGGTAGACGCTCCAGGTGGCCTCGACCTCGACGTGCGCGTCACCGGCGAACAGGGCCGTGAGCCGGGCGTGCTGGCGGTCGGTGAGCAGGTCCGCGCCGGTGTGCAGAGTCCGGCGGGCGCGGTAGAGCGGGTCACCGGCGCGGCCGCGGTGCCCGCGGGTGTCTTGCTGCACCCGGCGGCGGCACTGGTCCAGGGCGTCGCCGGTGAGGCGGACGACGTGGAAGGGATCCATCACCGTCACCGCCTCCGGGAGCTCCTCGCCGGCGGCGGTCTTGAACCCGGTGAAGCCGTCCATCGCCACGACCTCGATTGCGTCGCGCCAGGCCTGCGGCCGGTCGGCCAACCAGGTCTTGAACACCCGCTTGGAGCGGCCTTCGACCATGTCCAGCAGCCGCGCGGGGCCGGTGCCAGCGCGCACAGCCGTGAGGTCGATGACCACCGTGACGTACTTGTCACCGCGACGGGTGTGCCGCCACACGTGCTCGTCCACGCCGATGACTTTCACCCCGTCGAAGCGACCGGGATCGTCGATCAAGACGCGCTTGCCCTCGGTGAGGACCGCATCATTGGCGGTGCCCCAGGCCACGCCCAGACCTTCGGCGACCCGGGCGACGGTCAGGTGCGCACACACGATCCCGGCCAGCGCCCACCGCAAGCCGGCGCGGGACAGCTTCGCCCGCGGGGCGGCGGCCTTGCCAGTGTCTTGGCGCCACACGTGCCCGCACTCGGCGCAGCGGTAGCGGCGCACGGTGACCAGCAGCGTGGTGGGCCGCCAGCCCAGCGGCTCGTGCGCCAGCCGACGCGTCACCGTGTCCCGCGGCGCGCCTTCGCAGCCGCACCGCCGGCACCACCGGTCGGGCTCCACGACCCGGCAGGCCAGCACCGCCCGGTCAGGTTCCAGCAGCTGCCCGGTGACCTCCAGACCGAGCTCGTCGAGCCGGGCGAACGTGGTCAGGTCAGGAGCAGCGAAGGTAGCGTCAGGCACGTCGAGGTCTTCCGGATGGGCAGTGTGAGAACTTCCATCCTCGGAAGGCCTCGACGTCTATCCCGGGACCGACGCGCCAGCCCCATCTACACCCTCAACTGCGAAGAGCCC
>NZ_FRDM01000108.1 GCF_900143215.1 Geodermatophilus obscurus
TGCAGGTGCTCGAGCCGGGCGAACTCGTGGTCGGCAAGTCCACCGTGCCGGTGGGCACCGCCGGGCGCCTGGCCGAGCTGGTCGGGAGCAAGGTGCCCGGGGCGCTGCTGGCGTGGAATCCGGAGTTCCTCCGCGAGGGCTTCGCGGTGGCCGACACGCTGCACCCCGACCGGCTGGTCTACGGCCTGCCGGTCGACGGGGATGGTGAGCGCGCCCGCGCCCTGCTCGACGAGGTCTACGCGCCGATCGTGGCCCGGGGGACCCCACAGGTCGTCACGGACTACGCGACTTCGGAGATGGTGAAGACCGCGGCCAACTCGTTTCTGGCCACCAAGATCTCCTTCATCAACGCGATGGCCGAGCTGTGCGAGGCCACCGGCGCCGACGTTAAGCAGCTGGCCGACGCGATCGGCTACGACGACCGGATCGGCCGCAAGTTCCTCAACGCCGGCCTGGGCTTCGGCGGCGGCTGCCTGCCCAAGGACATCCGCGCCTTCATGGCCCGCGCCGGAGAGCTCGGCGCCGATCAGGCACTGACGTTCCTGCGCGAGGTGGACAACATCAACATGCGCCGCCGGATCCGGATGGTGGAGCTCGCCCGGGAGGTCTGCGACGGCTCCCTGCTGGGCAAGCACATCGCCGTGCTCGGCGCGGCGTTCAAGCCCGATTCCGACGACATCCGCGACTCCCCGGCGCTCAACGTCGCCGCCCAGCTGCAGCTCCAAGGCGCCGACGTGACCGTCACCGATCCGGCCGCGATCGACAACGCCCGCCGGCTGTGGCCGCAGCTGGACTACGCGGCCACCGCCGAGGAGGCCGCCGCCGGCGCGGACGCGGTGCTGGTGCTCACCGAGTGGCGGGCCTACCGCGAGCTGGACCCGGTCGCGTTCGGCAACATCGTGGCGAGCAAGCGGGTGCTCGACGGGCGCAACGCCCTGGACCGCGAGGCCTGGACCGCCGCCGGGTGGACCTACCGCGCCCTGGGCCGCCGCGCCGGCTGACCTCTCGGTCGGCCTGCGCGGCGGATCCCGGACTCAGTAGGCGCCGGAGCACCGCAGGACGGCACGGACCGTCCGGATGAGGATGGCCAGGTCCA
>NZ_FRDM01000059.1 GCF_900143215.1 Geodermatophilus obscurus
CGAGCACCAGCTTCTCCGGGGCCAGCCCGGAGTCGTGCAGCGCCACCCGCACGTCGTGCACCAGCGTCTCGGCGGAGAAGTGCCGGGCGCTGATGTTGACCGACATGCGCAGCGGCAGCCCCTGCGCGGCCCACTCGGCGGCCTGCCGGGTCGTCTCGCCGAGCAGCCACCGGGTGATCGGGATGAGCTGGCCGGTCTCCTCGGCCACGGACAGGAAGGCGTCGGGGGCGAGCAGCCCGCGCTCGGGGTGCTGCCAGCGCAGCAGCGCCTCCACTCCCTCGACCTCGCCGGTGTCCACCCGGACGACGGGCTGGTAGTGGACGACGAACTCGTCGACGGCGCCGTCCCGCAGCCGGTTGGCGACCTCCAGCCGCCAGCGCGCCGCCTCCCGCAGCCCCGGGGAGAAGACGTGCACGCGGTCGCGGCCGGCACCCTTCGCGGCGAAGGCGGCGGTGTCGGCGTCGCTGAGCAGCTGGTGGGCCCGGTCGGCGCCGGGCTGGGCGGTGGCGACCCCGATGCTGGCCGTCAGGGGCACCGAGATGCCCTCGGCGTGGAAGGGGCGGGAGAAGGAGCTCTGCAGCCGGAAGGCGAGGGAGGCGGCCTCGGCGGTGTCGCAGTTCCGGGCCAGGACGAGGAATTGATCGGCGCCCAGCCGGCCCACGGCGTCCTCCGGGCGGACCTGCTCGGCGAGCCGGCCGCCGACCTGGCGCAGCAGCTCGTCGCCGACGTCGTGGCCGAGGGAGTCGTTGACCGTCTTGAACCCGTCGAGGTCGAGGAAGAGCAGCGCCGCCGGGCCGTGGCCCGGCGCCAGCGCCTCGCTGATGAGCTCGAGCACGCCGGCGCGGTTGGGCAGTCCGGTGAGGTCGTCGTGGCTGGCCCGCCAGGCCAGTGCCTGCTGGTCCCGCACCCGCTCGGTGATGTCGGTGTGGGTGACGATGACCCGGTCGGAGGCGTCGACCCGCGCGGCCTGCAAGCGGAACCACGCCGGCTCCGGGCCGGCCTGGTGCGGGTAGTCGAAGGTGAAGGTGGACTGCCGGGCCCCTGCGCCGGCGAGCCCCCGCAGACCCGCGGCGATGTCGGCGTGGTGCTCGGCGTCGACGTACCGGGCCATCGCGTCCAGGTAGTGCTCGCCGACCCGGGCCGGCCGGTCGCCGCTGCGTTCCAGCGCCTCGCCGTTCGCCGTCCACGCGCGGTTGACCATCTCGATCCGGCCGTCGCCCGCCAGCAGCACCGTGGCCGGCGGCAGCGCCTCGAGGACGGCGCTCAGCTGCTGCAGCTCGGCGGTCGTCCGCCGCTGCGTGCGGTGCCGTTCGTCGACGTCGCGGAGGAAGGCGGTGAGGCCGTCGGCGTCGGCGAAGGCGCGGATCTCGTACCACCGGCCGAAGGGCTCGTAGAAGTACTCGAACTCGCGGACCCGCCCGTCGTCGAGCACCGCCCGGTACTCGTCCTCGATGACCGTGCCGAGCGTCTCCGGGAAGCACTCGAAGGCGTAGCGACCGAGCATCTCGTCGGCCCGGCGGCCGAGGAGCCGCTCGGCGGTGGCGTTGACGTAGGTGAACCGCCACCTGCGGTCGATCCGGTACACGGCATCGGTGACCGAGGAGAAGGGGTCGGCTGCTGCGACGTGCCCAGCTGGAACGTGTCCGTGCACCCCTGCCCGCTCTCTCGACCCCTGCGGAACACGCGTCAGGTCCCCGCGCGGGGACCGCAGCCCTTCCACCGTCCCCTCCGACGGCGCCGGGCGCGCGACGCACCACCGAGGGTAACCACACGGATGCAATTCAGGCAGGGGGGATGGCGGACCGGTCGACGATCGCGCCCACCGGCGCGCCTCCGGGGAGGGTGCCGAGCACCGCGCCCCAGTCGCCGGCCAGCCGGGTCGCGCAGAAGGTGTCGGCCACCTCCGCGGGGGCGTGCCGCAGGAGCAGCGAGGCCTGCAGGCACAGGGTCAGCAGCCCGGCGATGCGGCGGGCGCGCACGGGCAGCTGCCCGGGATCGGCCAGCTCGGCGGCCAGCCGGCCGACAGCGGCGTCGAGCCGGTCGTCGGCACCACGGGCGAGGTCGACCTCGGCGCGGACGGCGGCGAGGGCGGTCGAGGAGCGGCTCATCGCACGGAGGACGTCGAGGGCGATGACGTTGCCCGAGCCCTCCCAGATGCTGTTCAGCGGCGCCTGGCGGTAGAGCCGCGGCATCCCGGACTCCTCGACGTAGCCGTTCCCGCCGAGCACCTCCAGTGCCTCCGCGACCGCCGTCGGGGTGCGCTTGCAGACCCAGAACTTGGCGGCCGCGCCGGCCAGGCGCAGGAAGTCGGACTCCCCCGCGTCGACGGCCGCGGCCAGCCGGACCGCCAGCGCGGTGGCCGCCTCGCTCTCCACGGCCAGGTCGGCGAGGACGTTCTGCATGAGCGGCTGGTCGGCCAGCAGGGCGCCGAAGGCCCGGCGGTGCCGGGCGTGGTGGACGGCCTGGGTGAGGGCGGCGCGGATGGTGGCGGCCGAGCCGAGCACGCAGTCCAGCCGGGTCGTGGCGACCATCTCGATGATCGTCGGGACGCCGCGGCCGGGCTCGCCCACCAGCCAGGCCGTCGTCCCCTCGAACTCGACCTCGCTCGAGGCGTTGGCGCGGTCGCCGAGCTTGTCCTTGAGCCGCTGCAGGCGGAACACGTTGCGGGTGCCGTCGGGCAGCACCCGCGGGACGAGGAAGCAGGAGACCCCCTCCGGCAGCTGCGCCAGGACGAGGAACAGGTCGCTCATCGGAGCGCTGGTGAACCACTTGTGGCCGGTCAGCGCGTGGCTGCCGTCGGCGTTCGGAACGGCGCGGGTGGTGTTGGCGCGCACGTCCGAGCCGCCCTGCTTCTCGGTCATGCCCATGCCGGCGACCAGGCCGCGCTTGCCCGACGGCTCGGTCAGGCCGAACTCGTACGCGGTCGCCGTCAGCCCGGGTTCGTACCGTTCCGCGAGCTCGGGGGCGGCGCGCAGCGCGGGGACGGCGGCGTAGGTCATGGTCACCGGGCAGCCGTGGCCCATCTCGACCTGCGTCCAGCCGAGGTAGCCGACGGCGCGGCGGACGTGGGCGTGCGGCTCAGCCGGGGTGGCGGGGTGGGCGGACGGCACAGCGGTCCAGGGCGCGCCGGCCAGGCCGTGCTCGAACGCCGTCCGCATGAGGTCGTGCCAGGCCGGGTGGAACTCGACCTCGTCGACCCGGTGGCCGTACCGGTCGTGCGTCCTCAGGCGCGGCGGGTTCTCGTTCGACAGCCGCCCCCACTCCTGGGCCTGCTCGCTGCCGGCCAGCGCGCCGAGCGCCTTGAGCGAGTCGAGGGTGGCGACGTCGGCGTGCCGGACGCAGGCCTCGGCCAGGGCGGCGTCACCCGCGATGGGGTCGTGGCCGACCAGCCGCGGGACCTGGTTGGTGACCTCGTGCGTGACGCCCATGCCGGCACCCTAGGAGGCGGCGACAGCTCCCGTTGCGCTGGTCGCACCCGCCGGCTCGTCGCCGGCGTGGGCGATGTGGGTGAGCTGCCGCCAGATGAGGGCGAGGATGACCGCCGAGCCGGCGAAGCCGAACCAGAACGGCGCGGTGATGCCCCAGGACCGGGCGACCAGGCCGCCGACCAGCTGGCCGAGCAGGATGCCGCCGAAGAGGCCCATGAAGTAGACGCTGCCGACGCGGCCCTGCAGGCCGAGCGGAACGGCACGCATCCGCACGGTGCGGGAGGTCGTGCTCCAGACGAAGGCGTGCGCGCCGAAGACGACCATGACCACCATGGCCACCCAGGCCGTGGTGGTGACGGCGAGGGCCAGGTGGGTGAGCGTCTCGAGCACGAGGCCGATGCGCATGAGGGTGGCCAGGCCGGCGTGCCGCTCGAGCCAGTCGTAGGACGCCGTCCCGAGGAGGCCGCCGACGGCCATGGCCGTGCTGAGCAGCCCGAAGCCGACCGCGCCGAGGGCGAGCCGCTGGTCGGCGTAGAGCACCAGCACCGACCAGGCCGCGCCGTAGGTGACGTTGAAGCTGACGATGGTCAGGGTCAGCGTGCGGACGGCGGGGTTGCCCCACGTCCAGCGCAGGCCCTCGACGACGTCCCGCCGGACGTGCGAGCGCTCGGCCGGCCGTTCGCGCACCGGCAGCCGCATCCGGGACACCAGCAGCGCGCTCAGCGCCAGGAGGACGGCCTCGGTGACGAACGGCCACGCCGTTCCGGCGACGAAGAGGACGGCACCCACGGCGGGCCCCACCATCTCGTTCATCACCAGGGTGCCGGTCATCAGCCGGGCGTTGCCGATGCCGAGGTCGGCGCGTCGGACGGCCATCGGCAGCAGCGTGCCGGAGGTGGTGTCGGCGAAGACCTCGGCGACACCGAGGACGAAGAGTGCGGCCAGGACGACGGCGATGCCGACGTCCCCGGTGAGCAGGGCGGACGCGAGGACGACCAGGAAACCAGCACGGGCCAGGTCCACGCCGACGAGCAGCCGCCGGCGGTCGACCCGGTCGGCGAGGACGCCCGCCTGCAGGCCGAAGACCAGCCACGGCAACCGCTGCAGCAGGGCGCCGAGGGCGACGAGGAACGGGTCCTGGGTCTGGCCGGCGACCAGCAACGGGCCGGCGGCCAGGGCGATGCCGTCGCCGAGGTTGCCCACCCAGGACAACCCCACCAGCCAGCGGAACGGCGTGCCCATCCGGGCGGGCAGCACCGCCTCGACCAGTCCTCGCACGAGTACGGACTGTAGGCACCGCCTCCGACGTCCGTCCGCCCGATTTCCAGCACTCACGCCTGCCGGGCGTTCCACGTGGAACGCTCGCGCAGGCGTGGGTCGTGCAGGCAGGGTGTGCGGTCAGGCGGCTGCGTCGAGCCGTGGTCCGATGAGGATCTCGCTGCCATCCGGTCGCCAGGTGCGCCATCGCCCGTCGGGTTGGCGTTCGACGCGGAAGCCGTGGTGGACCTTGGTGTGGTGCCGCTCGCAGAGCAGCGCGGAGTTCTCCAGGTTCGTCTCGCCGCCGTTGACCCACTCGAGCAGGTGGTGGACGTCGCACCAGAACGTCGGGGCCCCGCAACCGGCGAACACGCACCACCCGTCGCGGACCTCGGCGGCGCGACGGACGTGGGGTGGTACCAAGCGGACGCTGCGGCCGTACTCCAGTGGCATCCCGTCCGGGCCCATCACGATGCGGGTGATGTTCCCGTCGCAGGCGATCCAGCGGGCCCGGGCGGCGGAGATGGTCGCGCCGAACCCGAGATCCGCCGCACCCGGGCCGACACCCGGGCCGGCCAGGTCGCCGACGCCGATCTTGACGATGACCTGCGGCTTGTAGCCACGCAGGGTCGGCAGGGTGCCGGCGGCCAGCTGGTTGTCGCACAGCTGCACCAGCGCGTCGGCCTGCTGCTGATGACGGGTGCGCTCGTCCCCGGCGCAGCGACCGGCCTGCACCACCGACTCCAGCGCAGTCCGGAGCTTCTCCCCGCCCACGGCGTCCAGGTCGAACCGGCCGGTGATGCTGCCGTCGGTGTGCTGGGTGATGGCGAGCCGCCGTCCTTCGGTGGGGTCGGGCTCGGGGCCGTCCTGGTCGAGCATCGCCAGATAGCGGCCCACCGCCTGCCCGAGCACCTGGTGCGGTTGCGAGGCGGCGATCGCCGTCAGCGCGGCGTCGATCTCGGCCAGGTCCACATCCTGTTCCGCTGCGGCGACCCGGTGCTCGTCACGCGCGATGGGGGCCACGGCGGCGACCTGCTCGGCTGTCACGTCCCCGGCCGCGAACGCAGCCTCCAGCGCCGGCAGGTGCTCCAGCGCACGCCCGGACCGGACCAGCTCAGCGGCCGCCGCGGCTAGGAGTCGGGCGTGGTTCCGCAGCCACGACGGCATCGTCTTCAGACCGTCGTGCTCGCACGCCTGCCGCGCATCCGCGACACGGATCGTGCGGATCAGCTCGGCGTCGATCCGGTTGCGCTCGCGAATCAGCTCAGCGGTGCGGTCGAGCAGGGCGCCGTCGGCCAGAGCGTGCAGGTCGTCGTCCGACAGCACCAGCGACCTGGCCATGACACCTCCCACCGGCTCGATCAGACGTTCGGATCCTAACCGACGAACGAGGGCTGGGCGACCCGAATCCGCAGCTCAGTGGCTCGTCCACAGATGTGGTGGAGGCCTTGACACGATCAGCCGACGTCCGCTGCCGACTACCGTGCGCCCGTGCACCTCGAGACCGGGCGGCTGCTCATGCCACCCCTCTCCGGTCAGCACACCGAGGCACTGGCCGAGGTGTACGCCGACCCGGAGACGGCCCGCTACATCGGCGGACCGAGCCTCCACGCCGAGGGCACGGCAGACCAGGTGGTCCGGTTCGAGGCGGTCTGGCGCGAGCACGGTCTCGGTCAGAGCGCGCTCCTCGACCGGGGCACCGGAGCCTTCCTCGGCCGCGCCGGGCTGCACCCCTGGCCGGAGTGGGACGAGGTCGAGCTCGGCTGCGTCCTCGCCCGGCACGCGCAGGGCCGCGGCCTCGCCGGCGAGGCCGCCCGGGCATGGCTCGACGTCGCCTCCACCCAGCTGGGTCTCGACCGCCTCACCGCCGTCATCCACCCCGACAACGCACCGAGCCGGGCGCTGGCCACCCGGCTCCGCTTCCGCGTCCACCGCGAGGACGTCACCCCGTCCGGCGTCCGGGTCCTGGTCCACGAACGGTTCGCGCCGTGACCGGTCAGTCCTCCCCGAGCAGCCGGCGCAGCGCCGCTGCGGTTCCCCGCGGGAGCCAGCTGTCCACCTCGCCGCGGGCAGCGCCCGCCTCCAGCACCTCGCGCGCCTGCGCCACCCTCCCGGTGGTGCGCAGCAGGTCGGCGAGAGCGGCCCGCGCGGACGCGTAGTGGTCGGCCCCCGTCCGCAGTGCGCTCTCCGGGGACGGGTCCAGCGTGCGGTCCCAGCGCCAGCAGGTGACGACGCCGGCCGCCGTCAGATGGCCGGCCTCGGCCGCCCGGACGGCGACGCGTTCGGCCTCCCTCCGATCCCCAGCTCACGGAGCAGGAACGCCCACTGCAGCGTCCCCTCGAGGTCCCCGTCCCCCGATAAGGGGAGGACGTCAGCGCAGCGGGCGGACCAGCCGGCTGATCGCGAGCTGGGCCGGCGGCGCGTAGCCGACCACCAGCGGCGCCGGCCCGGAGATCCGCAGCCCCGTCGTGCTGCCGCCGTCCGGCCCCTCGGTGACCCAGTGCAGCAGGTGCAGCCGCACGGGGCCGACGGACACCGTCCACGACCAGCGCCGCGCGGCCTCGTCCACCGTGTCGACGACGAAGGGCAGCGTCACCCCCAGCGGCGCGCGCACCCGCCCCCGGACGCCGGCGGCGAGCCGGGCGACCGGCACCTCGACGCCGGTGATCTGCGGAGCCCACTCCGGCCAGCGCGCCGGTACGGCGTAGCGCTCCCAGACCTCGCCCGGCCCGAGGGGCCCGGTCGCGTGCAGCGTCAAGGTGGTCATGGCGCCTCCTCGGGCAGCGGACGGGCACGGCACTGCACCACCACGGCGGTCAGCCCGTCGTCGGACCCCGACGCGTGGCCCTCCCCCGGCGACCAGAGCGCCGCCTCGCCGGGCCGCAGCGGCCGGCGGTCACCCGACGCCCCGGTGACCCAGCCGCTGCCGGAGACGACCAGGAACAGCTGCCACAGCCGCGTGGGGTGCCGGCCGATGACACCGCCCGGGTCCAGACGGACGGCGTCGACGGCGAACCCCTCCTGCGGCTGCTGCACGAGCGCGGCGCGCAGCAGTTCGGCACCGGAGCTGCCGAACGACGAGAGCTGCCGGGCGGGCAGCGTCAGCAGCTCCATCAAGCGGGCGGCCCGCCGAGCAGCAGCTGGCGCAGCATGTGCATCGCCAGGGAGACCGACCGGTGCCGCACCGCCGACCGCGAGCCGGGCAGCACGACCGAGCGCGACACCCCCTCGGCGGACGGCCCGACGGCGCACAGGTGCACGGTGCCCACCGGCTTGTCCGGCGTCCCGCCGCCCGGTCCGGCGATCCCGGTGATGCCGACCCCCACGTCGGCGCCGAACCGTTCCCGCGCCCCCTCGGCCAGCGCGGCCGCGACCTCGGTGCTCACCGCACCGTGCGACGCCAGCACCTCCGACGGGACGCCGACCAGCGCCTCCTTGGCCGAGTTCGCGTACGACGCCACCCCGCCGAGCACCCACGCCGACGACCCGGCCCGCTCGGTCAGCCGGGCCACCAGCAGCCCGCTGGTGCACGACTCCGCCGTCGCGACGGTCAGCCCGCGGTCGGCGAACGCCGACGCCACCAGGTCGTCGACCGTGGGGCCGGTCGAGAACAGCTGCGGCCCGTGCGCCTCCCGCACCGCCCCGACCAGCCGGTCGTACTCCGGCTGGGCGTCGGGGCCGTAGCGGGTGACGATCTCCAGCTCGCCGTCCCGCAGGCAGGTGGTGACCTCCAGACCGGGGAACTCGGACCCCCGCAGGGTCGCTGCCAGCTGGGACTCCAGCGTCCGCCACAGCCGGAGCGTCTCCTGGCGCAGCTCGTCGCGGCCGGCCAGCACACGCTGCACCGGCTCGGCGGCCAGCGCCGCCGGCCACATCCCCTGCAGCTCCGACGGCGGCCCGGGGAGGACGACGACGACCGGCCCGTCCCGCCCCTCCGCCGGGGGGACGACGAGCCCCGGCGCCGTGCCGACCGGGGGCAGCACGATCGCCCCCTCGGGCACGAGCGCCTGCTTGCGGACGCCGGCCGCCGTGGCCTCGGGGTCGGCGCGCCACCCGCGGCCGTCCATGAGGCCCTCGACGATCCCGGCGATCTGCCGTTCCAGCTCCGGGTCGAGCGACGACGGCCGGCCCTGCACCTCGCCGACGACCTGCGCGGTCAGGTCGTCGGCGGTCGGGCCCAGCCCGCCGGTGGTGAGGACGACGTCCTCGCCGGCCAGGAAGCGCAGCGCGTTGCGCAGGTCCTCGGGCCGGTCGCCGACGACGAGCAGCGCGCCGACGTCCACGCCGCGCCGGCGCAGTTCCTCGGCCAGCCAGGGGCCGTTGCGGTCGCTCACCCGACCGGTGAGCACCTCGGTCCCGGTGACGACGATCCCTGCGCGCACGGCCACCCGGCCGACCCTAGTGAGCTGTCCCCCCGCCCGCGTTTCCTGCCGGGTGGCGGGGCGCCCCGCCGCTAGCGTGCAGAGACGAACCGGTCCGGCGCGCGCCCGCGTCCGAGCGAGGAGGAACCGTGACGCACCCGAGTCCCACCCCCGAGACGCCGGCCCCGCGCCACCCGACCGGGAGGGGCCCGGAGGAGATCGCGTTCACCCCGGCCGGCGCCACCGCCGCCGGCACGCACCAGACGCCCCGGGTGGACGCCGACCTGCTGGTCGGCGGCGTCCAGCCCACCGGACCGGTCGCCAGACGGCCCGAGCCGCCCGGCACCGGGACCGCGGCAGCCGCCGATCCCGCCGGCTCCCCTCCCCGCCTGCCGCTCACCGCCCAGGAGGGCATCCGCCGGGCCCGGACGCCGCGCGCGCCCCGCACCTCGCGTCCTCCCCGGACCCCCCGCACCGCGCGCTCGCCGCAGGAGCGCGCCGTCCGCATCGGCACCGGCCTCACCGCGCTCGCCCTGCTGCTGCTCCAGCTGGGCCTCGGCCTGGGCTTCGGCGAGGCACCGCTGTGGTCGGCCGCCACGCTGTGGGCGGTCTTCGCGACCCTCGCCACCCTCCTCGGGGGACTGCCGTTCGCCGGCCGCATCCTCCCCGCTGCCCGGCTGCACCCGGACGCGGCGTGGAAGGTCGCCGCCGGCGGGCTGACCGGCCTGGCCGTGTTCTGGGTGCTCGTCGTGCTGCCGCGCGTCGACAGCGACCGCGGGTTCGTCCTCACCGCCGCGCTGGCCGCGCTCGGTGCCGCGCTCTGGGTGGCCCCCGGCCGCAGGCGGGGCTGAGCGCCGGATCAGCCCCGGCCGTTCCCCGTGCCGGAGGAGCCGGGCTTCCCCCCGCTCCTCCCCTTCCCCTTGCCCTTGCCCTTGCCCTTGCCGTTGTCCGGGGCCGGGTCGTCGGCGTCGTCGTTGTCGGCGTCGTCGTCCCCGTTCCAGACCGGGACGGAGGCGGGCCCCGGAGCCCGTTCCGGAGCCGGCGGGACCGGCGCCGCGACGACCTCGGGGACGACGGGCTGCGGGACCGGCGCCGGAACGACGGGTTCCGGCGCGGGCGCAGGCGCAGTGGAGGCCACCGCGACGGTGAGCGTGACCAGGTCGCCGGGCGCGAGCGCGCCGACCGGCCCGAGCTCGACCACCTGGCCCACGGAGACGCCGGCACGCTCCACGTTCTCCCGCTGCACCCGCAGGCCGAGCGCGGCGAGCTCCGCCTCGACCTCGTCGACCGGGCGCCCGAGGTGGTCGGCGGCGGTCACCACCAGCGCCGCTCCCGGCTCGACCGCGGCCGTCGTCGGGGCCGCGGTGCCGGCGACGGCAGCCGGCGCCGCGGCGTCCTCGCCGCCGACCACCTGCAGCGACCCGGCGCCGAGCCCACGCCGAGCAGCAGGGCGGCTGCCGGGACCAGCAGCCGGCGCCGGGCTCCGGAGGCGGGCGGCGCGGCGGTGGTCGGCGGCAGGGGTGCGAGCGGCCGGCCGGCGCGCACGGCGTCGATGGCCGCGCAGAACGCCGCGCCGTCGGGGAAGCGCAGCGCCGGGTCCTTGACCAGGGCGCGGGCGACGAGCGTGCGCAGCGGCTGCGGGACGTCGGCGGGCAGCGGATCGGGCTCGTCGCGGATCTGGGCGAGGGCGATCTGCACCGGGCTCTCGCCGTCGAAGGCGCGCCGGCCGGCCAGGCACTCGTAGGTGATCGCGCCCAGCGCGTAGACGTCGCTGGCCGGGCCGGCCTTGCCGCCGTCGGCCTGCTCGGGTGAGAGGTAGTGGGCGGTGCCGACCACCTGGCCGGTGCGGGTGAGCGGCACGCTCGAGGCCGACCACGCGATCCCGAAGTCGGTGATCTTGACGACGCCGTCCCAGCCGACCAGCACGTTGCCCGGCTTGACGTCGCGGTGGACCACCCCGGCGGCGTGCGCCACCGCCAGGGCTGCGGCGGTCTGGCGGACGACGTCGAGCGTCCGGTGCGGGTCGAGGCGGCCGCAACGGGTCAGCAGCGCCGACAACGGCTCGCCCTCGACCAGCTCCATCACCAGGTAGGCGAGGGTCTCCCCGCTGCCGTCGGACGCGACGACCTCGCCGTAGTCGTGCAGGGCCGCGATGTTCGGGTGCACCAGCCGCGCGGTGTGCTGGGCCTCGGCGCGGAACCGGGCGAGGAACGTCGGGTCGCCGGTGTACTCGCTGCGCAGCACCTTGACCGCGACCAGCCGGTCCAGCAGTGCGTCGTGGGCCCGCCACACCTGGCCCATGCCGCCGGTGGCGACGAGGGAGAGCAGCTCGTAGCGGTCGCCGAGCGTGCGCACCCCCGGTTGGGCCACCCGTTCCTCCTGCCCGATCCGCTCGGCGCGGTCCCCGGCGGATCCCCAGGGTGCCACTCGGGGCGGGTCCAGACACCCCTGATCGGCACGTCCACCCGTCCGGGGGCGTCAGCGCTCGCTGCGGTCCCAGTCGCCGTCGCCGTCGCCGTCCCCGTCGCCGTAGCCGTAGCCGTCCCCGTCGCCGTCGCCGTCGCCGTCGCCGTAGCCGTTCCCGCCCCCGTTCCCGTCCGACGGGTCGGGAGGGGGCGTCGCGGCCGTCGTCCCCGGCGGGGTCGGCGATTCGGACGTGCTACCCGGCGCCGGCGTCGTCCCGGATTCCGTCGGCGAGGTGGTCGCGGGCGGGGTCGGCGTCTCGGTCGGCGCGGCGCTGGCCGGCAGCTCCTCCGGCGTGGGCTCCGGCTCGCTCGGCGCGGGTGCGGGAGCCGGCCGCTGCCCGTTCGGGGTGCCCTCGGAGACACGGGTGGCCGGCGAGGAGCTCCGCTGCTGCCGCGGGGAGGGCTCGGGCGCGACGGCGTAGCGGACCCGCACGGTGTCACCGGGCCGCAGCTGCGCGCCCGCGGGGTCGACGGCGGTGACGACGCCGGGCGCGGCGTCGCCGGTGACCTCCTCGTCCCGCTGCACGAGCAGCCCCAGCGCGGACAGCGCGAGGGCCGCCTCGTCGACCTGCCGGCCGACGTAGTCCTCGGCGGCCAGCGCGATCCGGGCGTCCTCGGTCTGCGCGGCGACCACGGTGGGTCCGCGGTCGCCCTCGTCGCCGGAGACGGCCGCGAAGACACCCGCCGCCGCGCCGGCGCCCAGCAGCAGCGTCACCACCGGCACGAGGACCGCGGCCAGGCCACGGCGGCGGTGCGCCGGTGGACCGACCGTGCGCACGGCCGGCCCGGCAGCCGCACCCGTGACCGGGGGCAGGCCGGGGACGGCGGCCACGGTGCGGGTGGGCGCGGGCTCCCGGAGGGGACGACCGGCCCGGACGTCCTCGACCGCGGCGCCGAACGCGGCGCCGTCGGGCATCCGCGCGGCCGGGTCCTTGGCCAGCGCACGGCGGATCAGCTTCCGCACGTCGCCGGGCAGGTCGTCGGGCAGCGGCTCGGGGTCGTCGCGCACCTGCTTGAGCGCGATCGTCACCGCGTTGTCGCCCTCGAAGGCGGGGTGGCCGGTGAGGCACTCGTAGCCGACGAGGCCCAGGGCGTAGACGTCGCTGGCCGGGGTGGCGTGGTGGCCCTCGGCGACCTCCGGGGCGAGATACTGCGGGGTGCCGATCACCTGTCCCGTGCGGGTGAGCGGCACGCTCCCGGCCGACCAGGCGATCCCGAAGTCGGTGATCTTCACGCTGCCGTCGTCGCGGACCAGGATGTTGCCGGGCTTGACGTCGCGGTGCACCAGCCCGACCCGGTGCGCCTCGGCCAGCGCGGAGGCGGTCTGCTCGAGCAGCGACAGGGTGACCGCGGCCGGCAGCCGGCCCTCGCGCTGCAGCACCGACGACAGGGGCTCGCCCTCGACGAGCTCCATCACCAGGTAGGCCAGCGTCTCGCCGCTGCCGTCGGTGGCCTCGGTCTCGCCGTAGTCGAAGACGGCGGCGATGTTCGGGTGCGAGAGCCCGGCGGCGTGCTGGGCCTCGGCGCGGAAGCGCGCGCGGAAGGTCGGGTCGCCGGTGTACTCGCTGCGCAGCACCTTGACGGCGACCGGCCGGCCCAGGAGGACGTCGGTGCCGCGCCAGACCTGCCCCATGCCGCCGGCGGCGATCAGCTCGGCGAGCTCGTACCGCTCACCCAGGTTGCGCCGACCCGGCTCCACCACCGTGGTTCACTCCTCGCCTGTCCGGCCGTTCGTGTCCGGCCCGGGGCGCCGGTCCCCTGGCTCTGCATGTCCCGCACCCCGCCGGGCTACACATCAGCGCAGGACGCTGGGCGTGTCGCCGATCGGGGGACGGCGGCCCGCGCCGCGTCTGTCCACGGTCCATCCTCCCAGGTCGACGGGCGCCGTGAGGGGGCCGTCCGTCACGATCCGGCCACGGCCACCGGCCCCGGCGCGTCGCCGATCTCGTACGCTTCCGGCCCCGGGAGCGGGCGGGATCACCGATCTCGCCGCCGCCGGGTCGCCGAGGACGACGAGGAGGGGCGACCGTGCCCGAGACCGTGACCCGCGAGGACGCCGGCGGGGTCGCCACGATCACGATGCTGCGGCCGGGGCTGACCCACCAGGCGCGCCGCGAGCTGCTCGACGTCGTCCGCGAGGTCGCCGCCGACGGGTCGGTGCGGGCCGTGGTGCTCACCGGCACCGGGCGGGCCTTCTGCGTCGGCCAGGACCTCGGCCAGCACGTGGAGGCGCTGCGCGGGAACGCCGCGACGTCGCTGTCGGTGGTCGAGGAGGAGTACAACCCGCTGGTGCTGGCCCTGGCCGGGCTGCGGGTGCCGGTGGTCGTGGCCGTCAACGGCGCCTGCGCCGGCGCCGGGCTCGGCATCGCGCTGGCCGGCGACCTGCGGGTGGCCGCGGCCGGCGCCAAGTTCACCACCGCCTTCGCCGGCATCGGGCTGTCCAGCGACTCGGCCCTGGCCTCCCGCCTCGTGCACTGCGTCGGCGGATCGCGCGCCGCGGAGCTGCTGCTGCTGCCCGAGCCCTTCCTCGCCGAGAGCGCCGCCGGGTGGGGGCTGGTGCACCGCGTGGTGCCGCCCGAGCAGGTGCTGGCCGAGGCGCAGGCGCTGGCCGCGCGGTTGGCCGCCGGGCCCACCGCCGCCTACCGGGCCATCAAGACCGTGCTGGCCACGGCGGCCACCGACTCCCTCGAGGACACCCTGGCACTCGAGGCCCGGCTGCAGACCGACCTCGGCCGCACCGCCGACCACCGCGAGGCCGTCGAGGCCTTCCTGGAGAAGCGCGCTCCGCGGTTCACCGGTCACTGAACGAGGACCCCCCGTCCCCCCGCGCCTCGTAGGAGGACCCCGCCCTGCCCGTGAAGGACCCCTTGCCCCCGCCACTCGCAGGTTCGCGTCAGGCCCCGTCCGGAGGCCTGCCGCAGGCCTCGTTCCGCCACCCGCTCGGCCAGGGTCGCACCCCGAGCCTGCGAAGGGTGGGGAGGACGAGGTCCTGCCACGGTGAGGGGAACGGGGTCCTGCTGCCTGCACGGGGGCGGTCAGAGCCCAGGGCGGGACCCTCGGCGGGGCCGGCGGGACCCTGGAGGCCACTCCTCCTCGGGGCAGGGGGTGGTCCCTACCGGGTCAGGACAACGCAGGCGGGGCAGACGTCGCGGGCCGGCGTGGGCCAGGGCTGGTCGACGTCGATGCGGGCCAGCGAGCCGCAGAGGGTGAGCTCGCAGGCGCCGTCGAGCTCGGCGGTCGGGCGGTGCAGCGAGACGGCGTGCCACAGGGCGGTCGTGGGGCCGTGGGCGCGGCTGCGGGCGGCGACGACGGTGGCGGCGGCGGTGGGGGCGGTGGGGGCGCTCATGTCCCAGGGTGTCGGCAGGACGCCGCGGCCTGGTCACCGTCGTCGGCGGTCACCTCACCCGCACGAGTGAACCGGTGCACCCGGGAGTGGCCCGGGCGGGTCCCGCGGTGCCGGGGCAGGATGCCGGACATGGAGCTGACCAAACACGGCCATTCCTGCGTCGTCCTCAGCGAGGACGACCGGCGGATCGTCATCGACCCCGGCGCGTTCACCGACCCGTCGGCGCTGGACGGGGCCGGCGCGGTCCTGGTGACCCACGAGCACGCCGACCACTTCGCGCCCGACGTGCTCCGCGCCGCCATGGACGCCGACCCCGCGCTGGAGGTCTGGACCAACGGGTCGGTGGCCGGCCGGCTCGACGGCGCGGG
Organism: Geodermatophilus obscurus; assembly: GCF_900143215.1. Taxonomy (GTDB): domain Bacteria; phylum Actinomycetota; class Actinomycetes; order Mycobacteriales; family Geodermatophilaceae; genus Geodermatophilus; species Geodermatophilus obscurus_A. The sequence goes on from NZ_FRDM01000059.1 coordinate 15,226, forward strand.
CGGGCGGGTGCACGTGGTGGGGGACGGCGACGCGCTCACCGTCGCCGGCTTCGACGTCACCGTGCACGGGGAGCTGCACGCGGTCATCCACCCGGAGGTGCCTCGGGTGGGCAACGTCGGGTTCCTGGTCGGCGGCGTGGTCTTCCACCCGGGGGACGCCTTCACGGTCCCCACCGAGCCGGTGGCCACGCTGCTGCTGCCGATGCACGCGCCGTGGTCGAAGACCGCCGAGGTGATCGACTACGTGCGCGCCGTGGACGCGGACCAGGCGTACGCCATCCACGACGGGCTGCTCAACGACGCCGGCCTGGGCATCGTCGGCAGCCTGCTGGGCGAACGGGGGCCGGGGACGCCGACCCCGTTCAGCCGGCTGGCCCCGGGGGACTCGGTCGAGCTCTGAGCCCCCGGGGACCGGGTTCAGCGGACGGCGCGGTTGCCACCGCCGCTCACGGCCTCGGCGACGCCGACCAGCAGCACGGCGGAGAGGAGGGCGAAGACGAAGCCCCAGAAGTTCAGCTCGGTGATCGAGCCGACGTCCAGCCAGTCGGCGATGAGACCGCCGATGATCGCGCCGACGACACCGAGCAGCATCGTGGCGAGGATGCTCATCCGCTGGCGGCCGGGCTGGAGCAGCCGGGCCAGCGCCCCGATGACCAGGCCGACTGCGACGAGGCCGAGGATCTGCACGGTCTACTCCCTGGTACTCACGGGCCGTGGACGCGGGAACAGGCGTGCGCCATCCACGACGGGCTGCCCGACGACGCCGGACCGGTCACCGTCGGAGGAGTGCGGAACGGGCGGGCCGGTGAGGCCGTCCCCGGGGACCCCGTCGAACCGGGAGCCCCCGGGGACCGGCGTCAGCGGACGGCGCGGTTGCGGCCCGACGTCCCGGCGTAGATGCCCACGAGGATCACCGCGGCGACGACCGCGAGGATGAACCCGAGCACGTTCAGCTCGAAGATGCCCCCCGTACCCAGCAAGCTGGCGATGAAGCCGCCGATCAGCGCGCCGACGACGCCGAGCAGCATCGTCGCGACGATGCTCATCGACTGCTTGCCCGGCTTGAGGAGCCGGGCGAGCGCACCGATGATCAGGCCGACGACGATCAGCCCGAGGATGTCCATCACCATGGCGTTCTCCCTTGCAGCCGGAGGCGCGCCTGGAGTGGCGCGCCCGAACAACCAGTGCAGTACCCACAAGATCACACATCCACACGCGCCGGCGGCAGGGTCGCAGGTCACACAGCAGGTAGCTGCTCCACGTGCGCGGGCAGCCGGTCCAGCTCGCCGTCCACCGTGCGCTGCACCATCTCCCGCACGCCGCCGCGCATCAGGCGCTGGGCGAGCCGCTGGGGAAGCCGCCCGGCGGAGTGCGGTTCGTGGCTGACGGTGATGGTCACGCGCGTGGTGCCGGGCCCGGCGTCGGCGAGCTCGATCGTCGTCGTCCAGGTCTCGG
>NZ_FRDM01000043.1 GCF_900143215.1 Geodermatophilus obscurus
GTGGAGGGCACCGTCGCCCGCTCCGACGACGCCATCACCGCCGTGGAGCAGACCATCGCCCGCTCCGACGGCGCCGTCTCCCAGGCCGAGGGACTGATCGGCCGGATGGACCCGATGGTGGACGTCTTCCAGGAGCCCCTGCTGGCCCTGGCCCCTGCGCTACGACGCCTCGCGGCGAGCGTCGACCCCGACGAGGTGGAGGCGGTCGTCGCCTTCATCGACCGACTGCCTCAGCTGATGACCCACCTCGACGAGGACATCCTGCCGGTGATCGGGTCCCTGGGGTCGGTCGGCACCGACGTGCACGACCTGGTCGACACCATGCAGGACCTGCGGCACGTCGTGAAGGGCTTCCCCGGCTCCCGGCTGTTCCGCCGGCGGGGCGCGGAGGAGATCGCGGAGGACGAGCAGGAGGACGAGCACCAGGAGGTCGCGGAGGGCCGGTGAACGGTCGGGAGCCGGTGCGCCCGGCTCCCGACCGCCCCGCTCAGGTCTCGGTGGGGTACCCCAGCGCGCGGACGACGTCGCCGATCCGCTCGTAGGTCTCGCCCTCGGGGAGCCGCCGCAGCTCGTCGACGACGGCGTCGGGGGCCCGGTGGTCCAGGGCCGCCTCGACCAGGGTCGGCCCATCGCTCGGGAAGTCGGCCCGGTCCAGCCAGCGGGCCAGCTCGGCGCGGGCGACGACGGCGTCCTGGGTCATGCCCACCGGCACGCCGCCCACCAGGGTGCCCATCGGATCCGCCGTGATGTCCGGGTCGCCCTCGGCGACCGGCTCGACCTCGCGCCACTCCTCGGAGCGGGTCGCGTGCTCGGCCTTGAGCATTCCCTGGATCTCGTGCTCGAGCTCCTCGTCCACCCGTGGGCTGTGCTTGGTGCTGCGGGCCGCCGTTCCGGCGAACTGGTCTCCGCTCTCGCTCACGATCCCCCTCCTCCTGGTGCCTTGTCCTGCTGGTGCCTTGTCCGGCTGGTGCCTTGTCCGGCTGGTGGGTGGTCACTTCTCGTGCAGGGCGCCGGGCTTGTGCACCGCCGTCTTGCCGGTCTTGTCGCTCTCGACCTCGTACTGAGGCTCGTCCTTGCTCGCCTTGACCGTCCGGCCGGCCGCCTCCGTCTCGGAGATGATCTTGCGCTTGACGGTGCCCTCGACCTCCTGGCCGTGGCTGTTCCAGGTGACGTGGTCACCCTTTTTCAGGTCGTCCGACATGTGGACCTCCCGGGTGCTCGACGCGGTCCCCCGCCTCTGCCCGGCACGGGGCCAGGACACACATCACCCGTCCGAGAGCGCGGATCACCCGTGCGGGCACTGACGCCGGCGCATCCGTCACGTAGCGTTCCCCTCGACGGGGATCGTCCCGCCGTTGTCGCTGCTCAGAGCGGGGTACACGACCACGCAGCGTGACGTCTTCGTCCTCGATCGCCGGCCCGGTCGACCCCATTCCCCCGGGGTCGGCCGGGTCGGCCCACATCTAGGCTGGGTTCCGCCATGCCCGCCCCGCCCGTGCCCGCCCCCGACCCCACCCGGCCGGTCGACGTCCTCACCGTGACCTCGGTCGACGACGTCACCCCGTCCGTGCGCCGCATCGTGCTCTCGGGCACTCCGGCGGCGGCCGCGGCGGCCGGGCCCACGATCTCGCTGCTGGTCCCCCGCGTCGGCGACCCCGCGCCACGCTGGCCGAGGGTGCAGCGGGACGGGCGGATCGTCTGGCCCGACGGCCCGCACGGGGTGAGCCTGCGCAGCTACACCGCCCGCCGGCAGGACGCCGAGCGCGGCGAGGTGGAGATCGACTTCGTCCTGCACGGCGACGGCCCGGCCGCGGCGTGGGCCGGTGCCGCCGTCCCCGGGGCGACGGTGGCCGTCGCCGGCGGCGGCCCCCTGGGGGACCGGCCGGCCGGCTGGCTGCTGCTGGCCGGTGATGAGACCGCGCTGCCGGCGATCACCCGCGTCCTGGCCGCGGCGCCGCCGTCCACCCGCGGGGTCGCCCTCGTCGAGGTCGCCGACGCCGCGGAGGAGCAGCCGCTGCCGGCGCCGGAGGGCGTGGACGTGCGCTGGCTGCACCGCGACGGCGTCCCGCCCGGGGAGGGCGCGCTGCTGCCCGACGCCGTCGCGGCGCTGGAGCGGCCGGACGGCGAGGACCTGTTCGCCTGGGTGGCCGCCGAGTCCGCCGCCGTCCGCGCGGTGCGGGCGGACCTGCGCGGCCGGTGGGGGCTGAGCCGGGCGCAGCACCACGCCATCGGCTACTGGCGGCGTGGCCGGGCGATGGGCGGGTGAGGGCCTCCAGACTCCTCACAGGGAACGCCCAGGGCTGCCCCAGCCCCGGGTTCCACCCTGGTCCCATGACCACGGCGGCGCGTTCTACAGGAGGTGCTGTGAGCAGCACCGGCAGGGGCTCGGCACCGGAGGCGCGCCTCCTCGTGGTGGACGACGAGCCCAACATCCGCGAACTGCTGTCGGCCAGCCTCCGCTACGCCGGCTTCGAGGTGGCCACCGCGGCGGACGGGCAGCAGGCGCTGGCGATGGCGGCGTCCTTCCGCCCCGACCTGCTGGTGCTCGACGTGATGATGCCGGGCCTGGACGGCTTCGGCGTCGTCCGCCGGCTGCGGGAGAGCGGCCGGCACACGCCGGTGCTGTTCCTCACCGCCCGCGACGCCGCGGAGGACAAGGTCTCCGGGCTGACCCTGGGCGGCGACGACTACGTCACCAAGCCGTTCAGCCTCGACGAGGTGCTCGCCCGCATCCGGGCGGTGCTGCGCCGCAGCACCGGCCCGCAGCGCCCGACGGAGTCCCCCCGGCTGTCCTTCGCCGACATCGAGCTGGACGAGGAGTCGCACGAGGTCGTCAAGGCCGGCGAGGTCGTCAGCCTCTCGCCGACGGAGTTCAAGCTGCTGCGCTACCTGATGGCCAACGCCGGGCGCGTGCTGTCCAAGGCGCAGATCCTCGACCACGTGTGGAACTACGACTTCAACGGCGACGCCAACGTCGTCGAGTCCTACATCTCCTACCTGCGCCGCAAGGTCGACACCACCGAGCCGCGGCTGCTGCACACCATCCGCGGCGTGGGCTACACGCTGCGGCTGCCGCGGGGCACGTGACGAGCCAGCCGCCCCTCGGGCGCGCGGCGCCCGCCCCGAGACCGCAACGGGCGCCGCGCTTCCCGCTGCGCATCACCCTCGTGGCGCTGCTGATGGGGCTGGTGGTCATCGCACTCACGGCCACGGGCATCACCGCGACGTCCCTGCTCAAGCGCTACGTGGTCGCGCAGCAGGACCGGCAGCTCGAGTCCACCTTCGCCCGGTACCAGGGTGAGCCGTGGTTCGGGCAGGCCTGCGTGGGGGGCAGCTCGGGGTTCCGGGGAGGCGGCCCGCAGTACGGCACGTTCTACGTCGCCTGCCTGTCCTCGAGCGGTCAGTTCGCCGTCCTCGCCGTCCCGCTGGAGGCAGAGACAGGGAGGGTGACCTTCTCCGGGCGGAACGCCGAGGTGGTGCAGGCCGGCATCGGCCGCCCCGTCACCGTGCGGTCGGAGGACGGGAGGCTGTGGCGGCTGATCAGCGCGGACGTGGGCGGCGGGAACACCGCGGTGGTGGCCAGCGACATCGAGGCCGGCGGCCAGGTCATCGGCCAGCTGGTGCGCATCCAGATGGTGGTCGGGCTCGTCGTGCTGACCGTCCTCGGGGCCGCCGCGTACGTGCTGGTCCGCAACAGCCTGCGGCCGCTGACCGAGGTCGAGCGCACCGCCGCCGCGATCGCTGCCGGCGACCTCTCCCAGCGGGTGCCGGCGGGAGACGACCGCACCGAGGTGGGCCGGCTCGCGACCGCCCTCAACGGGATGCTCGCCCGCATCGAGCACGGCTTCCGGGCGCAGCAGGCCTCCGAGGAGCAGGCCCGCGCCTCGGAGACCCGGATGCGCCGGTTCGTCGCCGATGCCAGCCACGAGCTGCGCACCCCGCTGACCTCGATCCGCGGCTTCGCCGAGCTCTACCGGCAGGGCGCGGTGGGCAGCCCGGAAGAGACCGCCCGGCTGATGCAGCGCATCGAGTCCGAGGGCGCCCGCATGGGGGTGCTCGTCGAGGACCTGCTGCAGCTGGCCCGCCTGGACCAGCAGCGCCCGCTCAGCATCACCCCGGTCGACCTGGCCGAGGTCGCCGGCGACGCCGTCCACGACGCCCGCGCCCTGCAGCCCGACCGGCCGCTCACCCTGCACCTGGACGAGTCGCTCAGCGAGGTCCCCGTGGTGCTCGGCGACGAGGCCCGGCTGCGCCAGGTGGTCGGCAACCTGGTGACCAACGCCCTGGTCCACACGCCACCGACCGCGCCGGTCACGGTCACCGTCTCCGACGAGCCGGCGGCCGGGGGCGGCCCGGCGGACAGCGACGACGGCGGCGTGGTCGTGCTCCGGGTGGCCGACGAGGGGCCGGGCATGGCCCCCGAGGACGCCGCGCGGGTGTTCGAGCGCTTCTACCGCGCCGACCCCTCCCGGGTCCGGACGGCGGGCGGCACCGGGCTGGGGCTGGCCATCGTCAGCGCCCTGGTGGCCGCGCACGGCGGCACGGTGCACCTGGACACCGCCCCGGGCCGGGGGGCGGTGTTCACCGTCCGGCTGCCCCGCTCCGGCCCGGGCTCCGCCGTCCCGCCGGTGCCGGACGGACCGGCGGCCTGAGCCGGCGGGCGGTGCGGTTACCGTCCGCGGGTGACCTCCGACGCGGGCGGGCAGCCCTACGACGCCGACCTGATGGCCGCGGTGACCGAGCTCGGCACGGCCCTGCGGGAGCTGGTGGACGCCTCCGTGCGCACCACCGTCCCGGCTGGCGAGCTGCGCGCCGCGGCCGCCGACGCGCGGGCCGTCACCGCCCGCCTGGCCGCCGCGCAGCGGCCGGCGACCCAGCTCCCGGCGCTCGACGACCCGCTGGTGTTCCGCCGCGTCTACAACCCGGTGAGCGGGGTGGGCAGCGCGCTGGCCCCGCCGGTGCGGATCCGCCGGGTCGACGGCGGCGTCATCGGCGAGGCCCTGCTCGGCCCGGCCTACGAGGGCCCGCCCGGCTACGTGCACGGCGGCATGAGCAGCATGCTCATGGACCAGCTGCTCGGCTCGGCCGCGATCGCCGCGGGGCTGTGGGGCATGACCGTGCGCCTGGAGGTGGACTACCGGCGACCGGTGCCGCTGTCGACGCCGCTGGCGATGCGGGCGCAGGTCACCGAGGCCGCCGGCCGCAAGTGCGTCGTCACCGGCACGATCGCGACCACGGCGGTGCCCGACCGGACGCTGGTCGAGGCCCGCGGCGTCTTCGTCATGCCGCGCCAGGAACTGCACGCCGACTACTTCGGCGCGATCACCGACGCGTCCGGCCGGCACCGGCCGCCGGGGCGGCCGACCGACGCCACGGCCCTCACCGACCGCACGTGACCGAGCGCGCGAGGTCGTGCGGAGACACAGCAGCGCGGGTCACCGGGACGACGAGCGCCGGCGCGGAGGTCCGGTGAGAGACGTCGAGGTCGCCGCAGCCGCGGCCCGGGCGGCCGCCGCCGTCCTCATCGGGCTGCGGGCGGAGGGCCGGCTCACCGGCCGGGACCTGGGGGACGCCGGGGACGCCGCCGCGCAGGCCGCCATCAGCGAGGTGCTGGCCGAGCACCGTCCCGACGACGTCGTCTACAGCGAGGAGGCGGTCGACGACCGCCGCCGGCTGACCGCCGAGCGGGTGTGGATCGTCGACCCGCTCGACGGGACCCGGGAGTACGGCGAGTCGCCGCGCCCGGACTGGGCGGTGCACGTGGCGCTGTGGGCGGCCGGCGATCTGGCGGCCGCCGCGGTGGCGCTGCCGGCGCTGGGCGCGGTGCTCGTCACCGACCCCGCCCCCGTGGTGCCCCCGCCGGGCGGCGACCGGCCGCGGATCGTGGTCAGCCGCAGCCGCCCGCCCGCGGTGGCCGCCACCGCGGCCGCCGCCCTCGACGCCGAGCTGGTGCCGATGGGCTCGGCCGGGTGGAAGGTCACCGCCGTCGTCCGCGGCGAGGCCGACGCCTACCTGCACGCCGGCGGCATGTACCAGTGGGACTCGGCCGCGCCGGTCGCCGTCGCCCGGGCCGCGGGGCTCACCGCCGTCCGGCTGGACGGCTCGCCGCTGGTCTACAACGGCCCCGACGCGTGGCTGCCGGACCTGCTGGTGTGCCGTCCGGAGCTGGCCGACCGGCTGCTGGAGACGGTGCGGGCGGGGTCACAGCCACCGCCGTAGGGGCATGGCGGAGACTGGGCTCCGGGAATCCTCCCCGGGCCGGTGCGGTTGGTGCTGGTTCGAGCCCGCCCCCGATCCCCCGGAGCACCGAGCGCGTGAGCACCCCTGACTACCGGCTCTCCCAGCTGGAGACGCTGGAGGCCGAGTCCATCCACGTCATCCGCGAGGTGGCCGCGGAGCTCGAGCGCCCGGTGCTGCTCTTCTCCGGCGGCAAGGACTCCATCGTGATGCTGGAGCTCGCCCGCAAGGCGTTCGCGCCGGCCCGCATCCCGTTCCCGGTCCTGCACGTCGACACCGGGCTGAACTTCCCCGACGTGCTGGAGTTCCGCGACAAGCGGGTCGCCGAGCTGGGCGTGCAGCTGATCGTCGCCTCGGTGCCCGATGCGATCGCGGCCGGCACGGTCAAGCAGGAGCCCAACGGCTCCCGCAACCGCATCCAGACCCCGGTGCTGCTCGACGCGGTCGAGGAGCACGGTTTCACCGCGCTGTTCGGCGGCGCCCGCCGCGACGAGGACAAGGCCCGCGCCAAGGAGCGGGTGTTCTCCTTCCGCGACGAGTTCGGCCAGTGGGACCCGAAGAACCAGCGCCCCGAGCTGTGGGACCTCTACAACGGCCGGATCCACCTCGGCGAGTCGCTCCGGGTCTTCCCGCTGTCGAACTGGACCGAGCTGGACATCTGGCAGTACGTCCTCCGCGAGCAGATCGCCATCCCGCCGCTCTACCTCGCTCAGGAGCGGGAGGTCGTCGAACGGCAGGGGATGCTCTACGCGGTCAACGAGTTCATCCGCCCCAGGGACGGCGAGCAGCCGTTCCGGGCGACCGTCCGTTACCGCACCGTCGGAGACGCGAACCTGACCGCCGCCGTCCGCTCGGAGGCCACCACGGTCGAGGAGGTCATCGCCGAGATCGCGGTGACCCGGATGACCGAGCGGGGCGCGACCCGCGGCGACGACAAGGTCAGCGACGCCGCCATGGAGGACCGGAAGAAGGAGGGCTACTTCTGATGGCCGCGAACACCGCCGCCCAGCCCGGTGTCCACCCCGAGACGTACCCCACCGTGGCCGAGGCCGACGAGCCGGTCGACGTGCACTCCCCCGTGGCCGAGCACGCCGTGGAGCTGGCCACCGCGCGCAAGGACATCGTGCGCATCGCGACCGCCGGCTCGGTGGACGACGGCAAGAGCACGCTGATCGGCCGGCTGCTCTACGACAGCAAGGCGATCTTCGAGGACCAGTACGAGGCGGTGGCCCGCGCCAGCAAGGGCGACCACGTCGACCTCGCGCTGCTCACCGACGGCCTGCGTGCCGAGCGCGAGCAGGGCATCACCATCGACGTCGCCTACCGCTACTTCGCCACCCCGCGGCGCACGTTCATCCTGGCCGACACCCCCGGACACGTGCAGTACACGCGGAACATGGTCACCGGCGCCTCCACCGCCGACCTGGCGATCGTGCTGGTCGACGCCCGCAAGGGCATGGTGGAGCAGAGCCGCCGGCACGCCTTCCTGGCCTCGCTGCTGCGGGTGCCGCACCTGGTCGTCGCGGTCAACAAGATGGACCTCGTCGGCTGGTCGGAGGAGGTCTTCGAGGCGATCGCCGACGAGTTCAGCGCGTTCGCGGCCAAGCTCAGCGTGCCGGACCTGACCGTCGTCCCCATCTCGGCGCTGCACGGCGACAACGTCGTGACGCACTCGGCGAACACGCCCTGGTACGAGGGCCCGACGCTGCTCCACCACCTCGAGCACGTGCACGTGGCCAGCGACCGCAACCTCACCGACGCGCGGTTCCCCGTGCAGTACGTCGTCCGCCCGCAGACCGAGGAGCACCACGACTACCGCGGCTACGCCGGCACCGTCGCCAGCGGGGTGTTCCGCACCGGCGACGAGGTGCAGGTGCTGCCCAGCGGCCTGACGACGACGATCGCCGGCATCGACGGCCCGCGCGGCCCGGTGGGCGAGGCCTTCCCGCCGATGGCGGTGACGCTGCGGCTCGCCGACGACCTCGACGTCTCCCGCGGCGACCTGGTCTGCAAGCCGGAGAACGCCCCGACGGTCACGCAGGACCTCGACGCGCTCGTCTGCTGGATGGCCGAGGAGCCGTTGCGGCCCCGGCAGCGGATCGCCGTCAAGCACACCACCCGCTCCGTGCGCGCGATGGTCAAGGAGCTGGCCTACCGGCTCGACGTGAACACGCTGCACCGCGACCGGGAGGCTCCCGAGCTCGGGCTCAACGACATCGGCCGGGTGCGGCTGCGGGTCACCCAGCCGCTGTTCGTCGACGACTACACCCGCAACCGGGCGACCGGCCGGTTCATCCTGGTCGACGAGGCCACCAACGCCACCGTCGGCGCCGGGATGCTCACCCCCGCCGGATGAGGCCGTGCCCCGGGGAGCGGGCGACTGCGTCCCGGGGGAGGCTCAGCGCAGCGTCACCGGCAGGTGCTCGAAGCCGCGCAGCGTCTGCAGGTCGCGGCGCACCGGTCGGCCCGTCACCCGCAGGCCGGGGAAGCGCTCGGTCAGCGCGCGGAGCGCCACGGCCGCCTCCAGCCGGGCCAGCCCCGCACCGACGCAGTAGTGGACGCCTGCGGAGAAGGCCAGGTGGTCGCGGGCGTTGCCGCGGCTGACGTCGAACCGGCCGGGATCGGCGAAGACGTCCGGATCGCGGTTGGCCGCGCCGAGCAGCAGCGTGACGCGCGACCCCGGCCGCACCGGGACGCCGGCCAACTCGGTGTCGGCGCGGACCGTGCGGCCGGTGATCTGCACCGGGCTGTCGAAGCGCAGCACCTCCTCGACGGCGTTCGGCCAGCCGGTGGGGTCGGCGAGCAGGGCGTTCCGCTGGTCGCGGTGCGCGTCGAGCAGCACGACGGCGTTGCCCAGCAGGTTGACCGTCGTCTCGAAGCCGGCCCCCAGGAGCAGCAGCACGGTGGCGTGCAGCTCGCGGTCGGTCAGGGCGTCCTCGTCGGAGGCCGCGACGAGCCGGCTGACCAGGTCCTCCCCCGGCTCCCGGCGCAGCCCGGCGAAGTGCCCGGCCAGGAAGTCGTGCAGCGCCCGGATGGCGCGGTCGGCGGCCAGGAAGCGGCGCAGCGGCAGGCCGGGGTCCAGGGTCGCCGCGGCGGCGGCACCCCAGCGGAGGAAGTCCTCCTGGCGGTCCGTGGGGACGCCCAGCAGGTCGGCGATGACGAGGACCGGGAGCGGCGCGGCGAACGCCGCGACCAGGTCCACCGGGTCTCCGCGGGCGGCGGCCGGCTCCAGGGCGTCGAGCAGGGTGTCGGTGACGCGCCGCACCATCGGCTCGGCGGCCGTCGTGGCGCGTGGCGTGAAGGCCCGGCCCACCAGCCGGCGGTAGCGGGTGTGGTCGGGCGGGTCGACGACGAGCATGGACGGCGGCTCGGCGACGCCGGTGGCCGCGGGGTCGTCACCGAAGGCGAGCGCCCAGCGGGCCGGCCCGGGCGCTGCGGACCAGTCGAAGCCGACGCCGAAGCGGTCGGACCGCAGCACCTCGGAGGCCACGGCGTGCGACGTGGTGAGCGGACCCAGCGCGCTGCTGACCAGCGGACCGCGGGCGCGCAGCTGCTCGTGGACCTGGTGCGGATCGGCGCGCAGGACGGGGTCCCGCAACAGGCGGGCGACGAGGTCTCCCCGGCGCGCCTCGCGGGTCAGGTAGGCCGCCGGCATGCCGTGGCGCACCACCCAGCGGGCCATCGTGCGGGCCGGCCGCAGGGGCCGGGCCGCCGGCCATCCCGCGACCGCGGCCGGTGTCGTCGTCCCCACGCCTGCACTCCCCCGTCGCCGGTCGGTGACGTGGGGATCCTCACATGCGCGGCCCCGTCCCGTGGCCCCCTTGCAGGGGCCCGCCGCGAGCGTGCGAGCGGCGGGGGGCACGGGGGTCCTCGATCAGCCGGCGGCGTCGGCGTTCGGGTCCGGTGCCCGGCTGGCGTCGCCGTTCCAGTCCTTGCCCGCCTCGTCGGCGTGCTCCGAGATGCTGTCGGTCTGCTCGGCGACGGTCCGGACCATCTCCTCGTCGGAGAGCCCCTCGCCCGCGCTGTAGGTGTTGTCGCCGTTCGGCTCGCTCATGCCGTCTCCTCCTCGGTCGCTCGGTTCCCCGCCCCGTCCCCGGGAGTCGCCGCCCCCAAACCCGGGGCCGCGAGCTCGAACCAGACCCGCTTGCCGTCGGCGTGGTCCTCGACGCCCCAGCGGTCGGCGATCCCCTCGACGAGCCGCATGCCCCGCCCCCGGGGAGCACCGACCTCGAACGCCCGCACCACGGGGCGGAGCGCCGAGCCGTCGGCGACCGAGATGCGCAGCCACTGCTCGGAGAGGGTGAGCTCGAGGGTGAAGGACGCCTCGCCGGCGACGTGGTCGACGACGTTGGCCACCAGCTCGGTCACCAGGAGCGCTGCGTCCCCGGCGTCGTGCGGCGCCTGCCAGGCCCCCAGCAGGTCCAGCACCAGGTGCCGGGCGACCGGGACGCCGGCCGGCACCGGTCTCAGGTCGACGGCAGCGGTGAGCGTGGACATCGGGTCTCCCCCTGACCGGGGCCCCGCCGCAGCACGATCCCCTGGCGTTCACTCTGCGGTGCACCACCCCGTTGTCCGCAACATGATGGGCCGGACCGGCTGCGCGCAACGACCCTTGCCCCGCGACGGAGGTTGCGTGTCACAGGTCTTGCGTCAGGCCCCGGGGGATGGATAGTGTCCAACTGGATTGACTACATTCCACTTGGAGAGGCGGAGGGCCCGTGTCGACGGATTCCATCCAGCAGGACCCGGCCGTCCGGGCACTGACCGAGCTCATGACCGTGCTGGACACCTGCGTGACCGAGCTCCAGGGCGCCCGGTCACGCGCCGAGAAGCTGCTCGACGAGCGGCAGACCGGCCGCGCCTGGCTCGACCTCGTGACCGCGGAGTCCCGGCCGCTGGTCGTCGAGCAGATCAGCTCGGTGATGGCCTCCCTGGCCAGCGCGGGAGGCGCCTGGCGGCGGGAGCAGGCGCACGCGCTGGCCACCGAGCAGGTGAGCATCAACCGGATCGCCGCGATGTTCGGCGTCACCCGCCAGCGCATCTCCGCCCTGCTCCGCGAGCGCGCCCGCACCACCGGCTAGTCCTCGCCGGCCCCCTGCAGGGTCCCGCCGCGAGCCTCGGTCGGCCCCCTGCAGGGTCCCGCCGCGAGCCTGCGAGCGGCGGGGGGCAGGGGGGTCCTTCAAGGGGGGCAGGGGGTCCTTCTAGAGCGCGTCGATCGCCCTGTAGACCCGCTGCTCCGACACCGGCCGCGGGGTACCGACGGTCTGCGCGAACAGGCTGACCCGCAGCTCCTCGATCATCCAGCGCACCCGGGCGACGGGGTCGTCCGGCGCCCCGGTCGACGGCACCTGCGTGCGCAGCTGCTCGTACTCGGCGGTGACCGCGGCGACCTGCCGCATCCACAGCTCGTCGCGCACGGCGTTGGCCGGCAGCTTCTCCAGCCGGTGCACCATGCCCCGCAGGTAGCGCACCAGGTCCGGCAGCCGGCGCCGGCCGGCCGCGGCGACGAAGCCGCGGTGCAGCAGGCCGCCCATCTGCCGGCGCAGGTCCGCGACCGCCGCCTCGGGCACCCGCCGTCCCGGCGCCGCGCCGATCGCGACGGCGACCTCGCGGGCCTGCACGAGCACCGCCTCGACCCGCCGCACGGTGTCGGTGGTCAGCGGGAGCAGCTGGGCGCGGGCGGTCTGCACCAGCGCGGCGAACGCGGCCTCGTCGCGCGGCGGCCCGCCGGCGGCGGAAAGCAGCTCGTCGGCAGCGGCGTCCACGCAGTCGTCGACCAGCGCGGGGATCTCGCCGTCCGGGTTGAACTGCAGCGCCAGCCGGCTCCTCGGCGACAGCGACTTGGCCACCTGCCGGGTGGGTGACCCGGCGACCAGCACCAGCAGCCGCCGGGCCCCGCGCCAGGTCAGCCGGGTGGCCTCCACCTCGGTGGCGACCACGCGGACGCCGACCGTCGTCCCCTCGTCGACCAGCGCCGGGTACGCGGTTCCCACGTGTCCACCGCGGCGGACCTCGACGGTGCGCGGCAGCGTGCCGAACGTCCAGGCGGTCTGGCCGGTGCGCTCGACGTCGGAGGCGGCCGCGGCCAGGCTGGCGCGGCTCTGCGGCGCGACCTCCCGGCGCAGCGCCTGCAGGTCCTTGCCGGTGGCCAGTGGCCGGTGCCGGTCGTCGACGACGCGGAACGTGGCCCGCAGGTGGTCGGGCACCTGGTCCGGCGCCCACGCGTCCGGCGGGACGACGACCCCTGCGGCCCGCCGCAGCTCGCGCTCCAGCGCCGGCAGCAGCGGCTCGGTCGGCGCGATGCGCGGCAGCACCTCGCGCACCCGGTCGGGGATGGGCACCAGCGTGCGCCGCAGCTGCTTGGGCAGGGTCCGCAGCAGCGCGGTGACCAGCTCCTCGCGCAGCCCCGGGACGGTGAAGGCCAGCGACTCCCCGGACGTCCGCTCGGCGACGGTGTCCAGCACGGCCAGCGGGACGTCGACGGTGACGCCGTCGGCCGGGGTGCCCGGCGCGAACGCGTAGGACAGCGGCAGGGTGAGCCCGTGCGTCAGCGGCACCTCGTCCGGGAAGTCCTCGACCCGCACCTGCCCGGCCGCGGCGGCGTTGGTCAGCATCTCCGGCGGAAAGGTGAGCAGGTCGGGCGTCTCCCGCCGCGCGGCCTTCCACCACCTGTCGAAGTGCCGGGTGGAGACGACGTCGGCCGGGATGCGGGCGTCGTAGAGGTCGAACAGCGTCTCGTCGTCCACCCGGATGTCCCGGCGCCGGGCCCGCTCCTCCAGCTCCGCGACCCGCTGCATCGCCTTCTGGTTGTCGCGCCAGAAGCGGTGGTGCGTCGTCCAGTCGCCCTCGACCAGGGCGTGCCGGATGAACAGCTCGCGGGAGACGACCGGGTCGATCGAGCCGTACTGCACCCGGCGGCCGACGACCAGCGGGATGCCGTAGAGGGTGACCCGCTCGGTGGCGACGACCGAGCCCCGCTTGGCGTCCCAGCGCGGCTCGGAGTACTGCCGCTTGACCAGGTGCTCGGCCAGCCGCTCGACGACCTCGGGGTCGATCCGGGCGACGGTGCGGGCGAACAGCCGGCTGGTCTCCACCAGCTCGGCGGCGACCACCCAGCGCGGCGGCTTCTTCGCCAGCGGGGTGCCGGGGGCGAGGACGAAGCGCGCGTTGCGGGCACCGAGGTACTCGCGGCCGCGACCCCGGTTCGTCTTGGCGTCCTCCACCTGCAGCCCGACGTGGGAGAGCAGCCCCGACAGCACGGCGGCGGAGATGCCGCGCTCGTCGGGCTCGGTCGCCGGCTCGCCGACGGTCATGCCCAGCCGGCGGGCGGTGCTGCGCAGCTGGCCGTAGAGGTCCTGCCACTCGCGGATGCGCAGGTAGTGCAGGAACTCGCGCTTGAGGGTGCGCCGGAACTGGCTGCCCGAGAGCGCGTCCTGCTGCTCGGTGACGTACCGCCACAGGTTGAGCAGCGCGAGGAAGTCGGAGTGCTCGTCGGCGAAGCGGGCGTGCGCGGTGTCGGCGGCCTGCTGGTGCTCGCCGGGCCGCTCGCGGGGGTCCTGGATGGTCAGCCCCGCGGCGATGACCAGCACCTCCTCCAGCACGCCGCGCCGGTCGGCCTCGACGACCATCCGGGCCATGCGTGGGTCGAGCGGCAGGGTGGCGAGCGCCCGGCCGGTCGGCGTCAACGCGCCCGCGTCGTCCAGGGCGCCGAGCTCCTCCAGCAGCGCGACGCCGTCGGCGACCGCCCGGCGGTCGGGCGGGTCGATGAACGGGAAGTCGGCGACGTCCCCCAGGTCGAGGGCGGCCATCTGCAGCAGCACCGAGGCGAGGTTGGTGCGCAGGATCTCCGGGTCGGTGTACTCGGGCCGGCTCTCGAAGTCCTCCTCGGTGTAGAGCCGGATGGCGATGCCCTCGGAGGTGCGTCCGCAGCGGCCGGAGCGCTGCCGCGCCGAGGCCTGGCTGATCGGCTCGATCGGCAGCCGCTGGACCTTCAGCCGGGAGCTGTACCGGGAGATGCGCGCGGTGCCCGGGTCGACGACGTAGCGGATGCCCGGCACGGTCAGCGACGTCTCGGCGACGTTGGTGGCCAGCACGATCCGCCGTCCGGGATGCCGCTGGAAGACGCGGTGCTGGTCGGCGGCCGACAGGCGCGAGTAGAGCGGCAGCACCTCCACGGACGGGAAGCGCTCGGTGAGCACGTCGGCGGTGTCGCGGATCTCGCGCTCGCCGGCGAGGAAGACCAGGACGTCACCGGGGCCCTCGGCGGCCAGCTCGTCGACGGCGTCGGCGATGGCGGTGACCTGGTCGCGGTCCGGGTCGGCTGTGTCGTCCCCCGCCCGCCCGTCGGGGTCGACGACGGGCCGGTAGCGGACCTCGACCGGGTAGGTGCGTCCGCTGACCTCGACGACCGGGACCTCGGCGCCGTCGGCCGAGAAGTGCTTCGCCACCCGCTCGACGTCGATCGTCGCCGAGGTGATGACCAGCTTGAGGTCCGGACGGCGGGGCAGCAGCCGGGCCAGGTAGCCGAGCAGGAAGTCGATGTTGAGGCTGCGCTCGTGCGCCTCGTCGATGATCAGCGTGTCGTACTGGCGCAGCAGCCGGTCGCGGCCGATCTCGGCGAGCAGGACGCCGTCGGTCATGACCTTGACCAGGGTGGTGTCGCCGACCTGGTCGGTGAAGCGCACCTTCCAGCCGACGACCTCGCCCAGCGGTGTCTCCAGTTCCTCGGCGATCCGCTCGGCGACGGTGCGGGCGGCGATCCGGCGCGGCTGGGTGTGCCCGATCCGGCCGGTCACGCCGCGGCCCAGTTCGAGGGCGATCTTGGGCAGCTGGGTGGTCTTGCCCGACCCGGTCTCGCCGGCCACGACGACCACCTGGTGGTCGCGCAGCGCGGCGGCGATGTCCTCACGGCGGGCACTGACCGGGAGCTCGGCCGGGTACCGCACCGTCGGGACGGCGGCGCGACGGCGGGCGATCCGCTCCTCGGCGGCAGCGACGTCGGTGGCGATCCGCGCCCGCTGCCGGGCGCGGGCCTCGGCGTCCCGCGTCTTCCGGGTGCCGTCGAGCCTGCGGCGCAGCCGGTGCTCGTCCTCGAGGGTCAGCCCGGCCAGCCGCGCGCGCAGGTCGTCGGGCGGGGTGGTCACGACGGTCTCCTCGTCTGGGCACGGGGGGCAGGGCCAGGGGGGCGGACGGCGACCTGCGCGCAGTCCAGGATCGCACCGCTCGACGGCGGGCGGGCGGAGGACGGCTCACGTGGATGCGCCGTGCAACTTGTTGCTTGAGCAGTACAACCGGTTGTAGCCTGCACGTGTTCCTCCCCCCATCACCTGGAGCGCCCGTGCCGTCGTCCTCCGCCGTGCCCGGTCCGGCCACACCCGGCGACGACCGGCTGGCCGACCTGCGCACCCTCAGCGAGCAGTTGCCGCGCTTCATGCGGCTCGTGCACGCCCTCAAGGCCGGTCAGGCCGCCGAGGGCCGTGCCGCACTGGTCCTGCTGTTCCCCCTGGAGCGCCTCGGCCCACTGCGCCAGGGCGCGCTGGCCGAGCTGGTGCACGCCGACCCCTCGACGGTCAGCCGGCACGTGGCCGCCCTGATCGAGCAGGGCCTGGTCCAGCGGGTGGCCGACGAGAGCGACGGGCGAGCCAGCCGGCTGGTCGTCACCGATGCCGGCCACGCCGTGCTGGCCCAGGTCCGCACCGACCGGGAGACGCACCTGGCCCAGGTCACCGCCGGCTGGCCGGCCGCGGACCTCGCCGCGCTGACCCACCTCTTCGGGCGTCTGCTGGACGACCTCACCGCATCCCTCCCCACCGAGCCCGCCGCCACGCCGGCCGCCGTCCCGTCGAGAGAGAAGGCATGACCCACAGCACCCGCACCAGCGCGGCCGAGCGGCGGGACGCCCGGGCGGCGGCCGCCGCACCCGGCTCGGACGGCGCCTTCACGCACCGGCAGATCCTCACGATCATCGCCGGGCTGATGGTCGCGATGTTCCTCGCGGCCCTCGACCAGACGGTCGTCGCGACCGCGATCCGCACCATCGCCGACGACCTGCAGGGCTACGACCTGCAGGCCTGGGCGACGACGGCCTTCCTCATCACCTCGACGATCTCCACCCCGCTCTACGGGAAGCTCTCCGACATCTACGGACGGCGACCCTTCTACCTGTTCGCCATCGGGGTCTTCATCGTCGGCTCGGTGCTCTGCGGCCTCGCGGACTCGATGTACCAGCTGGCCGCCTACCGCGCGGTCCAGGGCATCGGCGCCGGCGGCCTGATGTCGCTGGCCCTGGCGATCATCGGCGACATCGTGCCGCCCCGCGAGCGTTCCCGGTACCAGGGCTACTTCATGGCCGTCTTCGGCACCTCCAGCGTGCTCGGCCCGGTCATCGGCGGCTTCCTCGCCGGCCAGTCGTCCCTGCTGGGGCTGACCGGCTGGCGCTGGATCTTCATCGCCAACGTGCCCCTCGGCCTGCTCGCCTTCCTCGCCGTCTACCGCGTGCTGCACCTGCCGCACATCCGGCGCGACCACCGCATCGACTGGCCGGGCGCGCTGGCACTGATCACCTTCATCGTGCCGCTGCTGGTCATCGCCGAGCAGGGCCGGCTCTGGGGCTGGGGTTCGGGCCGCGCGCTGACCTGCTACGCCATCGGTGCCGTCGGCTTCGTGCTCTTCGTCCTGGCCGAGCGGGCCTACCGCGACGAGGCGCTGCTGCCGCTGCGCCTGTTCACCAACCGCAGCTTCACCATCGCGAGCCTCGGCAGCGTGGTCGTGGGCGCCGGCATGTTCGGCGGCCTGCTGCTCCTGCCGCAGTACCTGCAGATCGTCCACGGCTCCAGCGCGACCGTCTCCGGCCTGCAGATGATCCCCCTGGTCGCCGGGATCATGATCGGTGCGATGAGCTCGGGCATCACGATCTCCAAGACCGGCAAGTACAAGGTCTTCCCGCTGGCCGGCACCACCCTGATGACCGTCTCCCTGCTGGCGCTGTCCTTCGTCGTCGGGGCCGAGACCTCGATCTGGGCGCTGGTGCCGTTCATGGTCCTGCTCGGCATCGGGCTCGGCTTCAACTTCCAGCCCGCGGTCCTCGCGGTGCAGAACGCCGTGCCGCCGAGCCAGATGGGCGTGGCCACCTCCTCGGTCACGTTCTTCCGGCAGATGGGCGCGACGATCGGCACCGCCGTCTTCCTCTCGGTGCTGTTCACCCGCCTGCCGGTGGACATCGAGGAGTCGCTGACCTCGGCCGCGGCGACCGACCCGCGGGTGGCCGAGGCGCTGCAGAGCGGTCAGCTGCAGGCCGGCAGCGACCTGTCGGACACCTCGTTCATCGCGGACCTGCCGTCGTTCCTGGCACTGCCGTTCAAGACCGGCTTCTCGACCTCGATCGACCTGGTCTTCCTCATCGCCGCGTGCGTGGCGGCCGTCGGGTTCTTCGTCTTCCTGTTCCTGCCGCAGCTGGCGCTGTCGGACAAGTCCGGCATCCAGGCGGCGCGGGAGGCGGCGCAGCGGCAGACCGCCGGCGACCCGTCCGCCGACGAGCCGGCCGACCAGGCCACGCAGGCGGTCGGTGCCGCGGCCCCGACGTCCACCGCTCCCCCGGTCGGCCGCCCCGGCGACGAGTCGCCCCCGCACCGGCGCCGCGCCTGACGGCACCGTCCTGCGGCGATCATGGCGCCGTGACCACTCGGGAGCGCTCCCCCGCGGTCACGGCGCCATGATCGTCCGGGGGTTCAGGGCGTGAAGACCGCCCGGACGCAGCCGTCGGTCTTGTCCTTGAACATCTGGTAGCCCCGCGGCGCCTCCTCCAGCGCCATCACGTGGGTGGCCAGGTGCTCGGTGGTCAGCTCGCCGCGGGCCATGTGCTCGAGGATGCGCGGCATGTAGCGCTGGCCGTGCACCTGGGCACCGCGCACGGTCAGGCCCTTGTTCATCATCGCGCCGAGCGGGAACTTGTCCACCATCAGCGCGAAGACGCCGAGCACGAAGACGCTGCCGCCCTTGCGGCAGGCCAGGATCGCCTCCCGGACGGCGGAGGGCCGGTCGGTCTGCAGCCGCAGCTGCTGCTTGACCTGGTCGTAGGCGCCCTGGATGCCCGAGCTGTGCGCCTCCATGCCGACGGCCTCGATGCAGACGTCCGGCCCCCGGCCACCGGTGACCTCGCGCAGCTCGGCCGGGACGTCGGTCCGCGAGTAGTCGATCGTCTCGGCGCCGACGTGCTCGCGGACCTGCGCCAGCCGCTCGGGGAGCCGGTCGATGACGTACACCCGCTCCGCGCCCAGCAGCATCGCGGCCCGGGCCGCCATCTGGCCGACCCCGCCGGCGCCCCAGACGGCGACGACGTCCCCCGGCTTGGTGCCGGCCAGGTCGGCGCCCATCCAGCCGGTCGACACCGCGTCGGAGGCGAACAGCGCCCGCTCGTCGCTCACGCCCTCCGGGACGACGAAGGCACCCACGTCGGCGTACGGGACCCGGACGTACTCGGCGTGGCTCCCCGCCCAGCCGCCCATCGCGTGCGAGTAGCCGAAGCAGCCGCCCGGGCTCTGGCCCCACAGCGACTCGGTGATCCCGGGGTTGGGGTTGCCGTTGTCGCAGAGGCTGTAGAGCTCCTGCCTGCAGTACCAGCAGTGCCCGCAGGCGATGAAGGAGTTGACGACGACGCGGTCGCCCACCCTCCGTTCCCGCACACCCCGGCCCACCTCGACGACCTCGCCCATGAACTCGTGGCCGAGCACGTCGCCGGCCCGCATGAACGGGATGTAGCCGCCGAGCAGGTGCAGGTCCGACCCGCAGGTGGTGGTCCGCCGCACCCGCAGGATGACGTCGTGGTCGTTGAGGATCTGCGGGTCGGGGACCGTCTCCACCGACACCTCGTCGACCCCGGTCCAGGTCGCCGCCCTCACGATGCTCCCTCGCTCCTGGCCGGCGGAGCCGGCACGGTTCCACAGCCGCTCACAGGACACCCTCTCCCCCGGCGCGAGCCGTCGCGCCCTCCAGCGCCGCGCCCTGCGGCGTCGGCGTGCGGACGCCGTGCGGCGCGGGATCCACGCGCAGCACCTCGCCCACCTCGATCAGCTGCTTGGTCTCGCGCAACGCCGAGCGCAGCGCGCGCAGGTCGTCGTCCGACGGCCGGTCGCGGTAGCGCGCGGCGAGCTCGGTGCCGCGGTCGCCGGGCGCGGGGGTGATCCGCAGGTCGAGGCGGTCGCCCAGCGCGGCCAGCGGCGCGGGCAGGTCCGCCCCGGTGCCCACCTGCTCCGGCGAGCACAGCACGGTGACCGCCCGCCAGCGGCGGGCGGCGGTCTCGGGGTCCTCGGGGACCGAGGACTGCCCCAGACCGGGCAGCCGCACGTGCTGGAGGCGGCCGAGCAGCGCCCCTCCTGCCTGCGTGGCGGCTCCCCGCAGGGAATCGAGCAACCTGGGCACGGCCATGACGCGTCCTCCTGGGCATCGACGTCCGGAGGCCGCGGGCTACCCAGGACCCCGACGGGGCCAACCGTCCGGACGGGGACCGTCGGTCCCCCGCCGCGGGCCCGCCGTCCGTGCGACGTCCTACTGTGGCGGCACCGGGCGGATGGAACCCGGGTCCCTGCCGTTCGCATGGAGGCGTCGTGCGCTCGTCGCTGATCCTGTCCCGCCGCGACCTGGACTTCCTGCTGCACGAGTGGCTGGGCGTCGAGGACCTGGCCAAGCGCCCGCGCTACGCCGAGCACTCGCGCGAGACGTTCGACGCGGTGCTCGACCTCGCCGAGCAGATCGCCACCGAGCACTTCGCCCCGCACAACCGCAAGGCCGACGAGAACGAGCCGCGATTGGTCGACGGCAAGGCCGTGCTCGTCCCCGAGGTCAAGCAGGCCCTCGACGTCTTCGTCGAGGCCGGTCTGATGGCCGGGGAGTTCGACGAGGAGTACGGCGGCATGCAGCTGCCGCACGTCGTCGGGCAGGCGGTCTTCGCCTGGTTCAAGGCCGCCAACGTCGGGACGTCGGCCTACCCCTTCCTCACCATGGGCAACGCCCGCCTGCTGCTCGCGCACGGCAGCCGGGAGCAGATCGACACCTACGTGCGCCCGGAGATCGAGGGCCGCTGGTTCGGCACGATGGCGCTGTCGGAGCCGCAGGCCGGCTCCTCGCTCGCCGACATCACCACCCGGGCCGTGCCGCAGGACGACGGCACGTACCGGCTGACCGGCAACAAGATGTGGATCTCCGGCGGCGACCACGAGCTGACCGAGAACATCGTCCACCTGGTGCTGGCCAAGATCCCCGGTGGCCCGCCCGGCGTGAAGGGCATCTCGCTGTTCGTCGTCCCAAAGTTCCTCGTCGACGAGGACGGGACCCTCGGTGAGCGCAACGACGTCGTCCTGGCCGGCCTGAACCACAAGATGGGCTACCGGGGGACGACGAACACGCTGCTGAACTTCGGCGAGGGCGTGCACACCCCCGGCGGGCGGCCCGGCGCGGTCGGCTACCTCGTGGGTGAGCCGCACCGCGGCCTCACCTACATGTTCCACATGATGAACGAGGCGCGGATCGGCGTCGGCATGGGCGCGACCGTGCTCGGCTACACCGGCTACCTGCACGCCCTCGAGTACGCCCGCACCCGCACGCAGGGCCGGCCGGCCACGGCGAAGGACCCGTCCTCGCCGGCGGTGCCGATCATCGAGCACCCGGACGTGCGCCGGATGCTGCTGGCCGCCAAGTCCTACGCCGAGGGCGGGCTGGCCCTGGGCCTGTACTGCGCCCGGCTGGTCGACGAGGAGCAGACCGCGGAGACCGAGGAGGAGCGCGCCCGCGCCCATCTGCTGCTGGACACCCTCACCCCGATCGCCAAGGCGTGGCCGTCGCAGTGGGGCCCGGTCGCCGACGACCTGGCGATCCAGGTGCACGGCGGCTACGGCTACACCCGGGACTACCCGGTCGAGCAGTTCTACCGGGACAACCGGCTCAACCCCATCCACGAGGGCACCAACGGCATCCAGGCGCTGGATCTGCTCGGCCGCAAGGTGGTCACCCAGGGCGGGGCCGGACTGCGGCTGCTCGGGAAGACGATCGGCGCGACCACCGCGCGCGCCGCGGGGACGCAGTGGGCCGGTCTCGCCGCCGACCTGGACGCCGCCGTGGCCCGCACGAGCGCGGTGACCGCGACGCTGTGGAGCACCGGCGACCCGGACCTCGCGCTGGCCAACGCCAGCGTCTACCTGGAGGCCGTGGGCCACCTGGTGGTCGCCTGGCTGTGGCTGGAGCAGGCCCTGGCCTGCGAGGGCTCGACCGACGCCTTCCACGAGGGCAAGCGCGCGGCGGCCCGCTACTTCTGGCGCTGGGAGCTGCCGCGCACCCGCACCCAGTTCGACCTGCTGGAGTCGCTGGACCGCACCGTCCTCGACACCGACGCGGCCTGGCTCTGACGGGCGCCCCCCGGGGAGGGAGTCAGCTCAGGCGCGGGCACCCACCGGTTCGCCGGTCGCCGTCCGGGTGGTGGCCGGGCGGACCGGGACGGTCTTCGCGGCGCGCTGCTCGCGCTCGTACCGCGCCGTCGAGGAGGTCCCCATGACGATCACCAGTGCGGTCAGGACCAGGAACCCGACGAGGGTCACGGCCGGCCACAGCACCATCAGTCAACCCCTTTGTGCAGATAGGTCGCCACAGGGGTCGGAGGCCCCCCGTGGCACGTCGTCGCAGCGGGTCTTCCCAGCCGACCACGGTCTCAACCGTCGAGGTGGGGGCTCCACCTGATGGTGTGATCGACCCGACTCCGGGGTGCACTCGCGCCCGGGATCCCCGCCCGTGGTCTGATCGCCGGGTGTCCCGCGCCGCTGACGACGAACAGCGGTCCCCCCGCCCGGGACTGCTGGTCGCCGTCCTGGCCCTCGGGACGACGTCGCTGTCGCTCCTGCAGAGCCTCGTCGTCCCGCTGCTGCCGGCGATCGGTGCGCAACTCGGCGTCTCGGCCAACGCCGCCGGCTGGGTGCTGACCGCCAACCTGCTGGCCGCCGCCGTCGCCACGCCCGTGCTGGGCCGCCTCGGTGACACCTGGGGCGAGCGGCCGGTGACGCTCGGCGTCCTCGCCGTCATGTCGGCCGGAACGCTGCTCGCCCTGGTCACCTCCTCGCTGCCGCTGCTGCTGGTGGCGCGGGTCCTGCAGGGCGCCTCCTACGGCCTGTTCCCGCTGGCGATCAGCGTGCTCCGCCGCGAACTGCCCGCCGGACGGCTGGACGTGGCGATGTCCGTGGTCAGCAGCACGCTCGCGGTGGGCGGCGTGGTGGGGCTGGTCGCCGCCGGGCTGCTCACCCGGGACGGCGCCGACTACCACCGGCCCTTCTGGATCGGGCTGGTCGTCTGCCTCGTCACGCTGGTGCTGACGGCGGTGGTCCTCCCCCGCCGGCGGGCCACCGGATCGGGCCGGGTCGACTGGGCCGGCGCCGCCGTGCTCGCCGTGGGCCTGGTGCTCCTGCTGCTGCCGGTCTCGCAGGGCAACGCCTGGGGGTGGACGTCGCCGGGGACGCTGGGCTGCCTGACCGGAGCGGCGCTCGTGCTGCCCGGCTGGGTGCTGCTGCAGCGGCGGCGGGCCGAACCGCTGGTCCGCCCGGGCCTGCTGGCCGACCCGCGGATCGTCGCCCCCAACGTGGCCGGGCTGCTGACCGGGATCGGGCTGTTCGCCTCCTTCCTCGTCGTCCTGCAGTACGTGCAGACGCCGCCGGGAGCCGCCGGGTACGGCTTCGGCGCCTCGGTGCTGGAGGCCGCGGTGGTCTACCTGCTCCCGGGCGGGGTGGCCGGGGTCCTGCTCGGGCCGGTGGCCGGGCGGGTGGTGGCGCGGCTCGGCGCGCTGACCACGCTGCGCGCCGGCGCGGTGTGCGGACTGGCCGGCTTCGGCCTGTTCGCGGTGCTGCGCGACACCCCGGCGCAGGTGATCGCCGCCGGGCTGCTCACGCAGATCTGGGTGACGGTGGCCTACGCGGCGCTGCCCGCGCTCGTGGTCGCCGCCGTGCGTCCCGAGGAGACCGGGGTGGCCAACGCGGTGAACTCCATCGCGCGGTCGGTCGGCCAGGCCGTGGGCAGCACGGTCACCGTCGCCGTCCTCGCCGCCGGGACGGGGGCGACCGGCTTCCCCTCGGCGGGCTCGTTCACCGCGGTCGCGCTCGTCGGGGCGGGCAGCGCGGCCGCCGTCGCCGCCGTCACGCTGGCCGGGCGGAGCCGGCGCAGCGCGGCGGTGGAGGGCGGGACGGTCCCGGTCGCCGGCGCCCGCTGAGATCACGGACCGGTCGCGACACACCGTCGGCGGGCATGGACCACGATCACCCGGGGAACCTCAGGCAGGACGCACCCACATCCGACCCGAGGACTGACGATGGCCCGCTCCACCGGTCCACGTGGCAGCAATACCGCCGCGAACGAGACCCGCTTCGCCGGCAACACCGCCGGTGACCCCGCTCCGGACGACCCCAAGGTCAACGACACCCGGCTCGACAGCGCCCCGCAGGGCACGGACACGAAGCCGACTGCCGGCGGCACGCTGAAGCGGACGGTGACGGAGTTCAGCGAGGACAACCTCACCGACTGGGCGGCCGCGCTCACCTACTACGGCACCCTGGCGCTGTTCCCGGCACTGATCGCGCTGCTGTCCATCGTCGGTCTGCTGACCAACCCGCAGCAGCTCACCGACGCCCTCACCGCCGTGGTGCCCGCGCAGGCGGCGGAGACGCTGAACCCGGTGATCGAGCAGCTGGCCGGCAACACCGCCCCGGTGGGCATCGGCCTCGTCGTCGGTCTCGCTGCCGCGATCTGGTCGGCCTCGGGCTACGTCGGGGCGTTCACCCGCGCGGCCAACGTGGTCTACGAGACCCCCGAAGGCCGCAAGGTCTGGAAGCTCAAGCCGCTGCAGCTGCTGGTCACGCTGATCGGTGTGCTGTTCGCCGCGCTGATCGTGGCCATGCTGGTCCTCAGCGGCGGCGTGGTCGACGCCGTCGCCGGGGCCATCGGTCTGCCCCCCGCGGTGGTGACCGTGTGGAGCTGGGCCAAGTGGCCGGTCGTCGTGGTGCTGGTGGCGCTGATGATCGCCGTCCTCTACTACACGACGCCCAACGTGAAGCTGCGCGGCTTCCGCTTCACCAGCCCCGGTGCCGCCGTCGCACTGCTGGTGTGGGCCGTCGCCTCGGCGCTGTTCGCCTTCTACGTGGCCAACTTCAGCAACTACAACGCCACGTACGGCGCCCTGGCCGGCGTGATCGTCTTCCTGGTGTGGTTCTGGATCACCAACATCGCGCTGCTGTTCGGGATCGAGCTCGACGCCGAGATCGAGCGCACCAAGGAGATGAAGGAGGGCGTGCCGCTGGCGGAGAAGGAGATCCAGCTGGACGCCCGCGCCGAGCCCAAGGACCGGCACACCCACTGAGGACCCCGTCCTCCTCACCGCTCGCGAGCTCGCGGCGAGCCCGTGGACGGGGCCGGACGAGGGCCCTCTCCCGATCGGGAGGGGGCCCTCGTCGGCTCAGCGGGACGTCGGCGGGCGGTCGCCGCGGCGGGCCGGCGGGGTCCGCTCGACCAGGCCGGCGAGCCCGGCCAGCCCCTGGCTGACCAACCGGCCGACCGGGGCCAGCCTCGCGGGGGCGCGGCGGACGGCGGCGTCGACGACGTCGCGGCTGCGGTCGAGCACCGACAACGGCAGCGCCGAGAGCACGTTGCCCGGCGGACGGCGGGACACCGTCGGGTGCGGCCGGGTCGGCGAGATGCGGCGGACGACGTCCCAGCGGCGACCCAGCGCCCGCAGCTCGTCGTGGCCCAGCCGCTCCTGCAGCCGCGGGAAGAGCACGTCCTCCTCGTCGCGGACGTCCTCGTTCAGCACCTCGACGAGCCGGGACAGCCGCTGCGCGCGCCTCGGGTCGTCGTGCCCGAGCGTCTCCAGCTCACTGACCAGCTCGTTGACCTCCTGGTGCTCCTCCTCGATGCGCAGGGTCAGTTCCTCGCCATCGGGCAGCACCCGGCGCATCACCGGCCAGAGCACGCTCTCCTCCGCGAAGGCGTGGCTGAAGACCAACCGGTCGATGCGGGTGAGGACCTCCTCCTGGGCGCGGCCGGTCGTGCCGTCCAGCTGGTGCAGGAGCCGGTCCAGCTGGACGTGGTCACGGCGCTGGCGGACCAGCACGCTGCCCGGTCCCCCGAGCTCCTCGACCGACTGGTCGGCGATGGAACGGCTCACGGCAGGTACCTCCTGGTGGTTCAGCTGAGGTCGCTGTCGTGCCCGCTGGGCGCCGTCGGCATGCGCCCGGCCGGTCGCGGGCGCTGCGGCAGGGCCTCGCGACGACACACTCCCGCCCGGCCCGACCGGCCAGCCGCCCGACGGCCGTTGCGGAGGCCGAGACTCGATGGTGGGCGATCATATTGTTTACGTGAGAAACAGGCTGGGGGCTCGTCAGGGGTCACCCCGACCCAGATGAGGAAGGTCCGATCGATGACCCAGTCGACCAGCACGACGACCGGCAGCACCACCACCTCGACCGCCCTCAGCCAGGCCTCGCCCTCGGCGCTGCAGACCAGCCAGGGCAACACGACCGTCGCCGACGGCGTCGTCCAGAAGATCGCCGGGCTCGCCGCCCGCGAGGTCTCCGGCGTGCACGCCCTCGGCGGCGGCGCGGCGCGTGCCTTCGGCGCCCTCCGCGAGCGCATCCCGGGCGCCACGCAGACCGCCAGCCAGGGCGTGGCGGTGGAGGTCGGCGAGAAGCAGACCGCCGTCGACCTGGACGTCGTCACCGAGTACGGCGCACCGATCGCCGAGATCGCCCGCTCCGTGCGGCGCAACGTGATCAACGCGGTCGAGGGCATGACCGGGCTGCAGGTCACCGAGGTGAACATCGCCGTCAACGACATCCACCTGCCGACCGACGACGAGGGTCAGCAGCAGGAGCCTGCGCGGGTCCAGTGACGTCCGGCCCGGGCACTCCGGACGCCGAGGTCATCGCCGCCGCGGTCCGCACCGCGCCGGCGGTGGCCGCGCTGGACACCGGCGGCCTGCACATGGTCGTCACGCTGCTCCCGGGCCGCCGGGTCGACGGCGTGCAGGTGACCGACGAGCGCGTCACGGTCAGCGTCGTCGTCGCACAGGGCGTGCCGATCCCCCTGCTGATCGACCAGGTCCGCACACGGGTCGCACCGCTGACCGGCGGCCGCCCCGTCGACGTGCACGTCGCCGACCTGCAGCTGGCCGCCGAGGAGCAACCGGCCCTGCCGCCGGGCCGGTCGGCCTGACCCACCCCGGAGGAGCCGCGCCGTGCCGTCGCCCCTGACACCCGACGAACGACGCCGGCGGCGCGCGGCCCTCCGCCGGCACCACCCCGACCTCGGCGGCGACGCCGAGGAGTTCCTGCGCACGTTGCGGGCCTGGGGGTCCCCGCCGGCGGCCGGCACTCCTCCTCCGGCCGGCTCCGAGGTCCGCTTCGTCCGCCGCCCCCGCGGCCTGCGCCGGCTGTCCGCCTGGTGGCGGGCCCGCCGCTCTCCCGCTCCACGCCGAGTCGTGTGAGCCCTCTCCCCTGGGGGTTCCCCATGCCCCCCACCGTGGTGGGTCTGTTCACCGGTCTCCTGCTCGGCCTCGCGTGGGTCGTCGGCGGGTTAGACGCCTTCGTCGGCACCGCCGTCCTCGGCCTGATCGGCTTCCTCGTCGGCAAGGTCGTCTCCGGCCAGCTCGACCTGACGCCCTACCTGGGCGGCCGGGGGCAGGGCCGGTGACGGCGCCGGCCACCGACGCCGGGACCAGCGCACCCGGGACCAGCGCACCGGAGACCAGCGCACCGGAGACCAGCGCACCGGAGACCAGCGCACCGGAGACCAGCGCACCGGAGACCAGGGCGCCCGAGGACCGCGGCAGCCTGTCCATCGCCGACCGCGTGGTCGAGCGGGTGGCCGGTTACGCCGCCACCCGGGTCGACGGGGCCGCCGCCGCACCGCGCCGGTTGCTCGGCATCTCCGTCGGCGAGTCCCGCCCGGACGCCGAGGCCGCCGTCCGCGCCACCGTCGACGGGTCCGTCGCGACCGTGGAGGCGACCATCGCGGTCAGCTGGCCGCAGTCGGTCCGCACGGTGACCGACCGGCTGCGCAGCCGCATCCGCGAGGACGTCCGCCGGCTCACCGACGTCGAGGTCGCGCACGTCGACGTCGACGTCGTCGACCTCACGACCGCCATCGCGCCCGCCCGGCGTGTGCAGTGAGGGGAGGACGGCGATGACCGTGGTCAACCGGGTCCTGGCCACCCTCCTGGCCACCCTCTTGGCCCTGGCCCTCCTGCTCGGCGGCCTGCTGGCCGCCGTCGAGATCGTCCTGGCGGCCCTCGGACGGCCGCCCTGGCTGGTGCCGCACCCCGGCTGGACGTCCTGGCTGACCGACCAGGACCTCGGCTCGGGCATCGTGCGGGCCGTGCTGATCGGCGCCGTGGTCCTCGGCCTCGTGCTGCTGGTCCTGGCGCTGCGCCGCGGACGCCCGGGGGCGCTGCCGCTGCCCGCGCGGGTCGAGTCGGTGCGGACGACGGCGTCCCGGCGGGGCATCGAGCGCACGCTGCGCGCCGCCGCGACCCGGCCGGACGGCGTCCGCGAGGCGCGGGTGCGGGCTCGCCGCCGCAGCGTGCGGGTGCGGGCGGTCACCGCGCTGCGCGACCCGGGGGACCTGCAGTCGCGGGTGGCCGAGGCGGTCTCCCAGCGGCTGGAGGAGCTCGGCCTCTCGGGCACGCTGCGTCCCCGCGTCACCGTCTCGAAGGGAGCCGGACGATGAGCCGCCGCGTCGACACCGCGAACCGCACCGTCCTCACGCTGCTCGGCCTGCTCCTGCTCGGCGGCGGCGTCGTCGGGCTGGCCGCGAGCTTCGGCGCGTTCGGCGACCCGCCACCGGTGCTGCCCGCGCCGGCCCGCCGGTTCGAGGACGACCAGCCGTGGTTCTGGTGGGCGGTCGCCGGCACCGGTCTGCTGATCGCCCTGCTGGCGCTGCGCTGGCTGCTCGCCCAGCTGCACACCGACCGCCTGAGCCGGCTGGACCTGACCCGTGACGACCGCGAGGGGCGCACCGTCGTGCACGCCGGCGCCCTCACCGACGCGGTCGAGCAGGAGGCGCAGGCGCTGCGCGGCGTGGTGGACGCCTCCGCCCGGCTGGTCGAGGACCGCGCGCGGAAGCTCACCGTCGCCGTCGAGCTGGCCGACCACGCCGACGTCGCCGAGGTCCGCCGGGTGCTGGAGGACCGGGTGGTCGCGCACGCCCGCCAGGCGATCGACGACCCGGACCTGCCGGTGGACGTCGAGCTGCGGCCCGGCCGGCGCTCGGGCAGCCGCGGCCTGCGCTGAGCGAGGGCCGTTCGCGCGGGCGCGGGTCGCGTCGCCGGAGACCCCGCTCACCCGACGGACCGTCCACCCTGTGGGCGGCCCAGCTCCCGGCCGCGTGCAGCACCCGTCCCGACCGGAGGACCCCGTGACCCGCAGCCCCGTGCCGCCCCATCCGCCCGGCGCCGTCTGGCTGGAACCCGGGAACGGCGGCGTCGTCCTGCACCTGCGCGGCGAGGTCGACGCCGCGACCGTGGCCCGGTGGGAGCAGGACCGGCCCTCGACCGGGACGGACGGCACGGCGCAGGGGGTCGTCGTGGCCGTGGACGCCTCCGCCGCCGCCTTCCTCAACTCCACCGGGGTGGCGCTGCTGGTCCGCGAGACCGACGCGCACCGCCGGGCCGGCGGGCGTCCCGAGCTGCGCAACCCGTCACGGGCGGTGCTGCAGGTGCTGCGGCTGACCGGGATGGCCGGCCTGTTCGACGTCGTGACGGACTGATCCCGGCAGCTCAGGTGGCCGGGCGGGGACGCCGCGACTCCCGGAGCACCCGCTGCAGGCGCTCGAGCAGGTTCTCCAGCGACTCCTCGAACTCCGCGGCCGACTCGTCGTCGGACAGCAGCGGGGAGAGCCGGCGCACGAGCGGGTACGCGGCCAGCGAGCGGTCCTCGAGCTGCGGCGTCCCCTCCGGGTCGTCCAGCGGGCTGATCGGCACGCCGCGCTGGGAGACCTCGAGCAGCAGGTGACCGAGCAGGAAGCTGGTGTAGGCCCGGTAGGCGGCGACCGCGGCTCCGTCGCTGAAGCCGTGGGTGGTCAGCGCGTCGAGGAAGGACTCCAGCCAGCGCAGGCTGCGCAGCGGTGGTCGCACCCACGGCGCGGCCGGTGGCCGCGTGGCGATGAGCGGGAAGACGGCCGGGTGGGCGATGGCGATCCGCCGGACCCCGTGCGCGAGCCGCTGCAGGTAGTCCTGCCAGCCGTGCTGGGGCGCCAGGTGCACCTCCGGGTCGCCGTAGAGCTCGTCGACGACCAGTTCGACCACGCCGTCGAGCAGGTCGTCGCGGCCGGTGACGTGCCGGTACAGCGCCATCCCCTCGACGCCCAGGTGGGCGCCCATCCGGCGCATCGTGAGCGCCTCGAGCCCGTGCGCGTCGATGAACTCGATGGCCGCGGCGAGCACCCGGCGCCGGTCGAGCGGGGTCCGGACAGGGCCGGGCGGGCTCGCCCGCACCGCACGTGTGTAGGCCGCGCCGTCGTCGGGCACAGCGCGAGGAGGACCGACGTCGTCTGCCACGCTGCACGCTCCTGCTGTCGTCCTGCTCCGCCCCCGTTGTACGCCGACGGGGCCGGGATGCGGACCGCCGGTTCCACGCCGCCATCCCGGCGGAACGTGTTTACGGCGTAAGCAACGGGTACCAGGAGCTCAGCGCCTGCACGACGGAGCACCACGGAGCGAGCTGCGGACCGCAGCCCTCCCCACGACCCTCGACAGGAGGACCCATGATCAACGAGACGCAGATCCAGCAGGTCATCGGCACCACCGCGATCGACGCCGACGGCGACAAGATCGGCAAGGTCAGCGAGGTCTACCTCGACGACGAGACCGGCCGCCCCGAGTGGGCCACCGTGCACACCGGCCTGTTCGGCACCAAGGAGACCTTCGTGCCGCTCGCCCAGGCCGAGCTCTCCGGTGAGCAGCTCCGCTTCCCCTACGACAAGGCGAAGGTCAAGGACGCGCCGAAGGTAGACACCGACGGCCACCTGTCGCCGCAGGAGGAGCAGGAGCTCTACCGCTACTACGGCCTCGGCTCGGGTACGACCACCGACACCACCACGCAGACCACCACGCAGGCCACCACCGGGACCGCGGGTCTCGCCGGGACGGCGGGGATGGCCGCGGGGACCACGGGCCGCACCGACCGCGACCGGGACGGGCGGGCCGACCACACCGGCGAGGCCGGCGTCGTCGGCCGGGACGTCTCCGGGCCGACCACCGACGAGGCGATGACCCGCTCGGAGGAGCGGCTCAACGTGGGCACCCGCACCGAGGAGACCGGCCGGGCCCGGCTGCGCAAGTACGTGGTCACCGAGAACGTGACCGAGACGGTGCCGGTCTCCCGCGAGGAGGTCCGGGTCGAGCGCGAGCCGATCACCGACGCCAACGTGGGCAACGCGCTGGACGGGCCGGCGATCTCCGAGGAGGAGCACGAGGTCACCCTGCACGC
>NZ_FRDM01000023.1:0-53827 GCF_900143215.1 Geodermatophilus obscurus
GGGCCCATCCCCAGCCGGAAACCCTTTCCACCACCGACCATGCGGCCAGCAGTGAACATCCGGTATTAGCCCCAATTTCTTGGAGTTATCCCAGAGCCGGGGGCAGGTTGCCCACGTGTTACTCACCCGTTCGCCACTCATCCCCCACCGAAGCGGGTTCAGCGTTCGACTTGCATGTGTTAAGCACGCCGCCAGCGTTCGTCCTGAGCCAGGATCAAACTCTCCGTAGATGAATTCGATACCGAGCCGAGAACCAAGAGCTAGCACTCTTGATGTCAATCAACCCAAAGAAACCCACAAAAGGGGTTCAAACTTGGCACTGACTTTCGGCACGCTGTTGAGTTCTCAAGGAGCGGACGCTCGCGATACCCGGCTGGTGGGCCTTCGATCGCGGCGGCTGTTCCACGTTACGCCGCTCCCTGTGTCCGTCAAGCGGCGGGTCCAGGACCCGGGCTCGGCGCTCGGAGCGGCGGCGCCCAGTGCAACCGGCGACCTCCGGGGTTGTGTTCCCGAAGCCCGCTCGGCGACTGGACAGGCGGCGCCTGGTCCGACCTGCGGGGCGGGAACTCGTCCCCGTGCCCCGCTCCGGTCTCGCCGGGCGCAGGGAGAAAGTTACGTGCGTGTCGTCCGGGCTGTCAAACCGCTGACGGCGTGACGCCCGACACCGGTCCGGAAGCGTGGCGTAACACGCTGTTCACCTTCAGCTCAGACGCCCTCGGCGCGCTGGACGCCGGCCACCGAGCGCTTCCCCCGGCGCAGGACCAACCAGCCACCCGGGAGCCAATCCCCCTCCGCCGGCACGGCGTCGGCGTCCGTGACCCGCTCGTTGTTCAGGTAGGCGCCGCCCTCCTTCACCGTCCGGCGGGCCTCCGACAGGCTCGAGACCAGTCCGGTCTGCTGCAGCAGAGCGGCGACGGTCGGCGTCCCGCCGTCCACGGTGACGCTGCCGGCTTCCCGCAGGGCGGCGCCGAGCGTCTCCGGGCCCAGGGCCCGGAGGTCGTCCCGGCCGAACAGCGCCCGGCCGGCGGCCTCGGCCTGGCGGAGCTCGTCCTCGCCGTGCACCAGACGGGTGAGCTCCTCGGCCAGTGCGCGCTGGACCACGCGGGCGGCCGGGCGGTCCACGGACTCGGCGACCAGCGCCTCGACCTCCTCGGCCGGACGCTCGGAGTACAGGGGCAGCCAGGCGCGGGCGTCGGCGTCGTCGGCGTTGAGCCAGAACTGGAAGAAGGCGTAGGGCGAGGTGAGTTCCGGGTCCAGCCACACCGTGCCGCCCTCGCTCTTGCCGAACTTCGTCCCGTCGGACTTGGTGACCAGCGGGGTGGACAGCGCGTGCACCGTCGCCCCCTCGGTCCGGCGCACCAGGTCGATGCCGGCGGTGAGGTTGCCCCACTGGTCCGAGCCGCCGGTCTGCAGCGTGACGCCGTGCCGCCGGTACAGCTCGCGGTAGTCGTTGGCCTGCAGGATCTGGTAGCTAAACTCGGTGTAGCTGATGCCGGCCTCGGAGTTCAGCCGGGCGGCGACCGCCTCCTTGGCCAGCATCCGGCCCACGCGGAAGTGCTTGCCGAGGTCGCGGAGGAAGTCGATGGCGCTCAGCGGCGCCGTCCACTGCAGGTTGTCGACGTAGACCGGGGCCTCGAGGCCCTCCCGCTCG
Source organism: Geodermatophilus obscurus (assembly GCF_900143215.1). GTDB lineage: Bacteria > Actinomycetota > Actinomycetes > Mycobacteriales > Geodermatophilaceae > Geodermatophilus > Geodermatophilus obscurus_A. Next base: position 1,652 of record NZ_FRDM01000023.1, read on the forward strand.
GCCGGGACCTCGAGGAAGGGCGCGACCTGGGTGCGGATGCTGTCCACCCAGCCGGCGACGGTCCCGCGGTCGTTGAGCTGGCGCTCCGCGGTCGGCCGGGGGTCGCCGATGAGGCCGGTCGCGCCACCGACCAGGACGACGGGCCGGTGCCCGGCCCGCTGCAGCGCCCGCAGCACCGTGAACTGCAACAGGTGGCCGACGTGCAGGCTGGGCGCGGTCGGGTCGAAGCCGGCGTAGTAGGTGACCGGTCCGGCGGCCAGGTGGGCGCGCAGGGCGTCCTCGTCGGTGCTCTGGGCGATGAGCCCGCGGCGGTGCAGCTCGGAGATCACGTCGGTCACGGGTCCATCCTCGCTGGCGCTCGTCGGCCCCGTGCCCGGGGTGCTCCGTCCCTGCGTGACCTCGCGAGCTCGGTCACCGGGTCCATCCTCGCTGGCGCTCGTCGGCCCCGTGCCCGGGGTGCTCCGTCCCTGCGTGACCTCGCGAGCTCGGTCACCGGGTCCATCCTCGCTGGCGCTCGCCGGCTCCGTGCCCGGGGTGCTCCGTCCACGCGTGACCCCGCGGGGCCGGTCACCGGTCCCGATCCTGCCCGCCGGTCCTCCGGTGGGGCTTCCCACCCGGGCGGAAGGCGCTGACCGACGCCGCACCGGTCTCCCAGAACCGCCACGGCAGCTCGGTGGCCACGCTGATCCCGACTCGCGGGCCGGCCGAGACCTGCGCCGGCGGGTCGCCGCGGTGCAGCCGCACGGTGGACGACGGGTCGAGCAGCTCGGCGTCCTTGTCGTCGGGGCCGATGGCCAGCGCCTGTGCGAGCCGCGCCGGTCCGCGGGCGAGGTCGCGGGCGACCTTCGCGGCGGGACGGCGGGACGCGGCCAGCTCTGCCCCTGCCACGACGTCCCCCGCGCGCAGCAGCACCGCCGACCCCTGGCCCTCCGCGCCGACGACGACGTTCGCGCACCAGTGCACGCCGTAGCTGAAGTAGACGTAGAGCCGCCCGGGCGGGCCGAACATGACCGCTGCGCGGGGCGTGGGACCGCGGTGGGAGTGCGCCGCCGGGTCGGTGCCGTTGCCGGCGTAGGCCTCGACCTCGGTCAGCCGCACGGCCACCTGCCCCTCCGGGCGGTCGGTGACCACCCAGCAGCCGAGCAGCGTCGGCGCGACCGCGTCCGCCGGCCCGAGGAGGTCCTCAGCGGTGAGCAGCGGACCGGGAGCGCTCAGAGCGCCGCCGCCACGGGCGAGGCCGTCGACCACCCGGCGTGCTCGGTGGCGAGCGCCTTGAGCGCGGTCAGCTGCCCGGCCACCTGCTCGGGCGCCGTTCCGCCGCGGGCCTTGCGGGCCGCCAGCGCGCCGGGGACCGAGAGCACCGACCGCACCTCGGGGGTGAGCCGCTCGTCGATCCCGGCCAGCTGGTCGTCGTCGAGCTGGTCGAGCTCCAGGCCCGCCTGCTCGCAGAACGCCACCATCTCGCCGGAGATCTCGTGCGCCGAGCGGAACGGCACCCCCTGGCGGACCAGCCACTCGGCGACGTCGGTGGCCAGCGCGAAGCCCTGCGGCGCCGCCGCCTCGAGCACCTCGCGGCGCAGCGTCAGCGTCGCGATCATCCCGGTGACCGCGGGCAGCAGCAGGAGCAACTGCTCCATCGAGTCGAAGACCGGCTCCTTGTCCTCCTGCAGGTCGCGGTCGTAGGCCAGCGGGAGGCCCTTGAGCATGGTGAGCAGGCCGGTCAGGTTGCCCACGAACCGGCCGGACTTGCCCCGGGCCAGCTCGGCGATGTCCGGGTTCTTCTTCTGCGGCATGATCGACGACCCGGTCGCCCAGGCGTCGTCGAGCCGGGCCCAGCCGAACTCGGTCGACGTCCAGAGGACGACCTCCTCCCCCAGCCGGGAGAGGTGGACGCCGATCAGGGCGGCGGCGAAGCAGAACTCGGCCGCGAAGTCACGGTCGCTCACGCCGTCGATGGAGTTGTCCGACGCGCGGTCGAACCCGAGCTCGGCGGCGACCGCGTCGGGGTCCAGCGGCAGTGACGAGCCGGCCAGTGCGCCGGATCCGTAGGGGCTGACCGCCGTCCGCCGGTCCCAGTCCCGCAGCCGGTCGACGTCGCGGGTGAAGGCGTGCGCGTGGGCGAGCAGCTGGTGGGCGATGAGCACCGGCTGGGCGTGCTGCAGGTGGGTCATGCCCGGGGCGGCCACGTCGGCGTACCGCTCGGCGAGGCCGACCAGCGCGTACTCCAAGGACGACAGCTCGGCGACCAGCGCCCGCACGGAGTGCCGCAGGTACAGCCGCAGGTCGGTGGCGATCTGGTCGTTGCGGCTGCGGCCGGCGCGCAGCTTGCCGCCGAGGGCGCCGAGCTTCTCGGTGAGGCCGCGCTCGAGGGCCTCGTGCACGTCCTCGTCGGACTCGATCGCCAGGAAGCGGCCGTCGGCCACCTCGGTGGAGAGCTCGGTCAGCGCGCCGACCATCCGGTCGAGTTCCTCGTCGGTGAGCAGCCCGGCCCGGTGCAGGACGCGGGCGTGCGCGCGGGAGCCGGCCAGGTCGAAGGGGGCCAGCTGCCAGTCGAAGTGCGTGGACTTCGACAGCGCGGCCATCGCCGGGGAGGGGCCGCCGCCGAAGCGGCCGCCCCAGAGCCGGGTGTGCGACGAGGGTGGGGCGACGGGAGGGTCGGCCGGGCTCACGGTGCGGTGTCCTCCAGGTCGGTTCCGGGCTCGCTCGTCGGGGCCGGGGCGCGCTCGGCCATCGCGCGCAGCCGGTCGGCCAGAGCCGCTCCCCCGTCGGGACGGCGGGAGACGACCAGCAGAGTGTCGTCCCCGGCGATCGTGCCCAGGACCTCGGGGAGGCCGACCTTGTCCAGGGCGGAGGCGAGGAACTGTGCCGCGCCCGGCGGTGTGCGGACGACGGCGAGGTTGGCGCTGCCCTCGGCGGAGGTCAGCAGGTCGCCCAGCAGCCGGGTGAGCCGGGCCGGCGCGGCCTGCGCGGGGCGCAGGGGGGCGTTCTCCGGCGGCACCACGTAGGACGCCGGGGCGCCGTCCGACCCGCGCAGCTTGACCGCCCCCAGCTCCTCCAGGTCCCGCGACAGCGTCGCCTGGGTGACCTCGATGCCCGATCCGGCGAGCAGCGCGGCCAGCTGGGTCTGCGAGGTGACCGGCTGGACCTCGATGAGCTCGCGGATGCGCGCCTGGCGCGCCCGACGGGTCAGCGCGGTCGTCACCCGGATCGCTCCGGCAGTCGCCAGGAGTGCGCTCCCGCCGGGGCGCGGCGGGCGGCGGCCGGTCTCACGAGTTCTCCAGCAGCCAGATCAGGACCGCCTTCTGCGCGTGCAGCCGGTTCTCCGCCTCGTCCCACACGGCGCTCCGCGGGCCGTCGATCACCGACGCAGCGATCTCCTTGCCGCGGTAGGCGGGCAGGCAGTGCAGGACGACGGCGTCGCCGGCCGCCCGGGCGAGTGCCGCGTCGTCCACCGCATAGGGGAGGAACGGCGCGACGCGGGCGTCGTACTCCTCCTCCTGCCCCATCGACACCCAGGTGTCGGTGACCAGGACGTCGGCGCCGTCGGCGGCGGCCGCGGCGTCATCGGTCCAGAGCACCGAGCCGCCGGTCTCGGCGGCGATCTCCTCGGCGCGCTTCACGACCGAGGGGTCGGGCGAGAAGGACGCCGGCGAGCCGATGCGCACGTGCATGCCGGCCGTGGCGCCGCCGAGCAGGTAGGACTGCGCCATGTTGTTGGCGCCGTCGCCCAGGTAGCTCATGGTCAGGCCGGTGAGGGCGCCCCTGCGCTCGGCGACGGTCTGCAGGTCGGCGAGGATCTGGCAGGGGTGGAAGGCGTCGGTGAGCGCGTTGACCACCGGCACCCGGCTGACCGCGGCCATCGCCTCGATGCGGTCCTGGCCGAAGGTGCGCCAGACGATCGCGGCGACCTGCCGGTCGAGCACGCGGGCGGTGTCCTCGACCGACTCCCCGCGGCCGAGCTGGCTGGCGCCGCCGTCGACGACCAGCGGGTACCCGCCGAGCTCGGCCACACCGACGGAGAAGCTGACCCGGGTGCGGGTCGAGGGCTTGTCGAACAGCACCGCGACCGCGCGGGGCACGCCGTTCGGGGCCCGCAGCGGGGTGGGCGCGGCCGCGGTGTGCCGGGTGCGCTTGAGCTCGGCCGCCAGCGCCAGCACCTCGGCCTGCTCGGCGGGCGTGAGGTCGTCGTCCCGCAGGAAATGCCGGGTCACGGGGCGGTTCCCATCGCGGCGTCCAGGGCGGCCGGCAGGGCGGCGACGAAGGCGTCGACCTGCGCGTCGGTGAGCACCAGGGACGGCGCCAGCCGCAGCACGTCCGGAGCGACGGCGTTGGCGAGGAACCCGGCCTCCCGCAGCCGGGCCTCGAGCGCCCCGGCGACCGGCGCGGTGAGGACGACGCCGAGCAGCGCGCCCTTGCCGCGCACGCCGGAGACGCCCGGGTGGCCGAGGCCCTCGATGCCGGCGGTGAACCGGTGCTCGAGCTCCTTGGCCCGCTCCAGCAGCCCCTCGTCGCGGATCGTGTCGAGGACGGCGAGCGCGGCGGCGGCGGCGATCGGGTTGCCGCCGAAGGTGGAGCCGTGCGAGCCGGCGGTCATCAGGTCCGCGGCGTCGCCGAAGGCGAGGGTGGCGCCCAGCGGCAGTCCGCCGCCGATCGCCTTGGCCAGGGTGACCACGTCCGGGGCCACGCCGTCGGCCTGGTGGGCGAACCAGTGCCCGGTGCGGCCGGTGCCGGTCTGCACCTCGTCGACGGCGAACAGCGCGCCGGAGTCCGCAGCGGTCCGCGCGGCGGCGGCGAGGTAGCCGGGCGGGGCCGGCTGCACGCCGCCCTCGCCGAGCATCGGCTCGAGCAGCACCATCGCCGTCCGGTCGGTGACCGTGCCGGCCAGCGCCTCGGCGTCGCCGAAGGGCACGAACCGGACGCCGCCGGGCAGCGGGGCGAACGCATCAGCCTTGCCCGGCTGGCCGGTGAGTGCGAGCGCGCCCATGGTCCGACCGTGGAAGGAGCCCTCCGCGGTGACGACCTCGGTGCGCCCGGTGAGCCGGCTGAGCTTGAACGCGGCCTCGTTGGCCTCGGCGCCGGAGTTGCAGAAGAAGACCCGGCCGGGCCGCCCGGCCAGCTCGAGCAGCCGCTCGGCCAGGGTGACCCCGGGCTCGTGCATCGCCAGGTTGGAGACGTGGCCCAGCGTCCGTGCCTGCTTCGTGATCGCCTCGACGACCCGCGGATGGGCGTGGCCGAGGATCGTCGTCGCGATGCCGCCGAGCAGGTCGGTGTACTCGCAGCCGTCGACGTCCCACACGGTCGCCCCCGCGCCGCGGGCCAGCGCCACCGGCGGGGTCCGGTAGTTGTGCATCATCACGGCCGACCAGCGGGTGGCCAGCTCCTCCGTGTGGGTCATGCCGGCTCCTCTCCGGTGGTGCTGCGGGCCGGGACCACCATGGTCCCGGTGCCCTCGGACGTGAACATCTCCAGCAGCAGGGCGTGCGGGGTGCGGCCGTCGACGACGGTCGCCCGCTTCACCCCGCCCTCGACCGCCCGCAGGCAGGCGGCCATCTTCGGGACCATCCCCGAGTCGAGGGTCGGCAGGATCTCGGCGAGCTCGCCGGCGTCGATCTGCTGCACCAGCGAGTCGCGGTCCGGCCAGTCGGCGTAGAGCCCCTCGACGTCGGTGAGGACCACGAGCTTCACCGCACGGAGGGCCACGGCGACCGCGGCGGCGGCGGTGTCGGCGTTGACGTTGTGCACCACGCCGTCCGCGTCCGGGGCGACGGTGGCGATGACCGGGATGTGCCCCGACTCCAGCAGCGCCCGCACCGGGGCCGGGTCGACCGCGACGACGTCCCCGACCAGGCCGACGTCGACCGGTTCGCCGTCCACCGTCGCGAGCGTGCGCTCGGCGGTGAACAGGCCGCCGTCCTCACCGGACAGGCCGACCGCCAGCGGGCCGTGCTGGTTGATCAGCCCGACCACCTCGGGGGTCACCTGACCGGTGAGCACCATGCGGACGACGTCGATGGTCTCCTCGGTGGTGACCCGCAGGCCGCCGCGGAACTCGCTGGCGATGCCCAGCCGGCCGAGCATCTCGGTGATCTGCGGGCCGCCGCCGTGGACGACGACGGGGAGGATGCCGCAGGTCCGCAGGAAGACCATGTCCTCGGCGAAGGCGCGGCGGCACGCCTCGTCGACCATCGCGTGACCGCCGTACTTGATCACCACGACGTTGCCGTGGAACTCCTTGAGCCACGGCAGCGCCCCGGTCAGGACGGCGACCTTGCGGGCGTCGCCCTCGGGGTCGTAGGTGCGCATGACCCGGCTGGTGCCGATCCGCTTGCGGACGACGGGCACCGTGGGCGGCGCCTCGTCGACCCGGACGTCGGGCGGGGTGGGGTCCTGAGCGGCCGGGTCGTGCGCGGTGGTTCCGTGCGGCCCGGGGTCGGGTGCTGTGAGGTCGCTCATGTGGAGTAGGCCGAGTTCTCGTGCACGTAGGCGACGGACAGGTCGTTGGTCCAGATCGTCGCCTGCTCGGTACCCGCGTCCAGGTCCACGTCGATGGTGATCTCCCGGCCGGTGAGGTCGACGCCCTCGCGCGGGTCGCCGATCGCGCCGCCCCGGCAGACGGTGACCCCGTTGATGGTCACGTCGACCCGGTCGGGCTCGAAGGCGGCGTCGGTGGTGCCGATCGCGGCCAGCACCCGGCCCCAGTTGGGGTCGTTGCCGAACAGCGCGGTCTTCAGCAGGTTGTTGCGGGCGCAGGCGCGGCCGGCGGTCAGGGCGTCCTCGACGCTGGCGGCGTTCCGGACGGTGATCGCGATGTCCTTGGTCGAGCCCTCGGCGTCGGCCAGCAGCTGCATGGCCAGGTCGGTCGCCGCGGCGGTGAGCGCCTCGGTGACCTCCTCGGCGCTCGGCGTGACCCCGCTGGCGCCGTTGGCCAGGACGACGACCGTGTCATTGGTGGAGAGGCAGCCGTCGGAGTCGACCCGCTCGAAGGAGACGCTGGTCGCCTGCTTCAACGCGGTCTGCAGGGTGCCGGAGTCGACCACCGCGTCGGTGGTGAGGACGACGAGCATCGTGGCCAGGCTCGGCGCGAGCATGCCGGCGCCCTTGGCCATGCCGCCCACGGTCCAGCCACCGTCGGGGCCACTGCGGGCCTGCACCGTCGTCTTCGGCACGCTGTCGGTGGTCATGATCGCGCGGGCGGCGTCCGGGCCGCCGTCCTCGCTGAGCGCCTCGACCGCGGCGGTGACGCCGGCGGTCAGCTTGTCCATCGGCAGCCGGACGCCGATGAGCCCGGTGGAGGCGACCGCGACATCGATCGCGCCGATGCCGAGCTCCGCGGCGGCGTGCTCCGCGGTCGCGTGGGTGTCCTGGAAACCCTCGGGCCCGGTGCAGGCGTTGGCGCCGCCGGAGTTGAGCACGACCGCCCGCGCCCGCTCGCCGGCCAGCACCTGACGGCTCCAGAGCACCGGCGCGGCCGGGAAGCGGTTGGTGGTGAAGACCGCCGCCGCGGCGTCGTCCGGACCGTGGTTGAGGACGACGGCGACGTCGGGGGCGCCCGAGGACTTCAACCCGGCGGCGACGCCGGCGGCGGAGAAGCCCTGAGGGGAGGTGACGCTCACAGGGCATCCTCCGGTGCGCTGATGATCATGGTGCCACCCCCACGACCGGCAGGCCGGTGGTCTCGGGCAGGCCGAGGGCGAGGTTGGCGCACTGGACCGCCGCTCCCCCGGTGCCCTTCGTCAGGTTGTCCACCGCGGCGACCACGACGAGCCGGCCGGCGTCGGGGTCGACCGCGAGCTGCAGGGCGACGGTGTTGGCGCCCAGCACCTGTGCCGTCGTGGGCCACTGCCCCTCGGGCAGCAGGTGCACGAACGGCTCGTCGGCGTAGGCCTTCTCGTAGGCGGCCCGGGCGGCGGCCTCGTCGCTGCCCGCGGCCAGGGGGGCCGAGCAGGTGGCGAGGATGCCCCGGCTCATCGGCACCAGAGTCGGGGTGAAGCTCACGGTGACGGGCGCGCCGGCCGCGTGGGAGAGGTTCTGCACCATCTCCGGCGTGTGCCGGTGCACCCCGCCGACGCCGTAGGCGCTGACCGAGCCCATGACCTCGCTGCCGAGCAGGTGCGGCTTGGCCGACTTCCCGGCGCCGGAGGTGCCGCTGGCGGCGACCACCACGACGTCGGGCGCGACCAGGCCGGCGGCCAGCGCCGGGGCCAGGGCCAGGGTGACCGAGGTCGGGTAGCAGCCGGGGACGGCGATCCGCCGGGCGCCGGCGAGCTGCTCGCGCTGGCCGGGCAGCTCGGGCAGGCCGTAGGGCCAGGTGCCGGCGTGCTCCGAGCCGTACCAGCGCGCCCACGCGGCGGGGTCGTTGAGCCGGTGGTCGGCGCCGCAGTCGACGACGAGCGTGTCGCCGGGCAGCTGCGCGGCGATCGCGGCGGACTCCCCGTGCGGCAGGGCGAGGACGACGACGTCGTAGCCGGTGAGGTCCGCCGCACCGCTCGGCCGGACCTCGAGGTCGGCGTAGGGCAGCAGGTGCGGCTGCAGCTCCCCCAGTCGTCGGCCGGCGCTCGAGTTGGCGTGCACTCCGGCCAGCCGGAGGTAGGGGTGTCCGGCGAGCAGCCGGCACACCTCTCCCCCGGCGTACCCGGTGGCGCCGGTGACCCCGACCGTCCACGTCTGCGATCCGCTCACGATGCATGACCATACACGGCCATGCATGACTGTTCACGAGGGCCGGCGGCGAGGACCTCCGGAACACTCACCCCCTGCTTGCAGTGCGGAGCAAGGGAGGACAGTGCGCAGACCACCTGCCGGGGCCGACCTCGATCCGACGCCCCGGACCAACCGGCACCCGACTCCGGTCAGCACGCGTGCTGACCGCGGCTCCGGGGCACGTACCCGGCCGTCAACGGGCCCCGCCCATCCGAGGAGCACCGACGTGAGTCCGTTCGACCGGATCGTGGTCATCTTCAACCCGCACAGCACCGGCGACGCGCCGCGGTCGGCGGAGGAACTGCGCGCCGAACTGGCCCGGCGGCTGCCGGACGTGCCGGTGGAGCTCTGCCCCACCCGGTACGCGGGGCACGCCCGCGACCTGGCGAGAGAGGTGGCCGGCGCCGGGCGCCCGCTGCTGGTCTCGGTGAGCGGCGACGGCGGGTACAACGAGGTCGTCGACGGCGTTCTGCAGGCCGGGGACACCGAGGCCGTCTGCGCTGTCCGGGCCGCCGGCAACGCCAACGACCACCGCCGGGTGACGCGCGAGCGGCCACTGGCCGACGCCATCGTGGCCGGGGACGTGCGCCGGATAGACCTCCTCCGGCTGACCATCGGCACCGGGGCCACCGCGCGGACCCGGTACGCGCACTCCTACATCGGCGTCGGGCTGACACCCGTCGTCGCCGTCGACCTGGAGGAGGGCGGGAAGGGGTCGTGGCGGGAGATCGTGACCGTGGTGCGGTCCTTCTCCCGCTTCCGGCCGTTCCCGATCCGGCTCGAGGACGGCAGACGGCGGACGATCGACAGCCTGGTGTTCGCCAACATCGACGAGATGGCCAAGTACGCGACGCTCAGCGAGGGCGGCCGCCCCGACGACGGCCGGTTCGAGGTCATCACGCAGCGGCGCACCGGCAAGCTGCGCGTGCTCGGGACGCTCATCAGGGCGGCGACCCGGGGGCTCGGGCCGCAACCGAGCGCCACCCACTACGCGTTCACGGCGCTCGCCCCCATGCCGCTGCAGCTGGACGGCGAGCTGGTGGAGCTGGACGCGAACACCCCGGTCGCCGTCGACATCGCACCGGGTGCGCTGGCCACGGTCGTCTGACGCCGGTCAGGCCAGCGGGTCGTCGTCCCCGTAGGGCTGCAGCCGCAGCTGCCGGGCGGCGTCCTGCGGGGTGGTGGCCCGCAGGACGGCGAGGTCGTCCGCGCCGGCCCGCAGGAACCGGCCGGACCACTGGTCGAGCTCCCCGGCGGCGATCGCTGCCACCAGCTCGACGACGCGCTCCGGCGGCGTCCAGTCGGTGAAGCCGTGCCACATCGGCATCGCGCGGGTCATCGGGGTGTCGACGACGCCGGGCGCCACGTCGAACGCCCGCACGTCGAGGCCCTCCAGGGCACCGGCCAGCGCCTCGGTCATCCGCATCAGGCCGGTCTTGGCCACCGAGTACGCCGAGTACTCCGGGCGGGCGCGCACGCCCATCCCGCTGGCGAGGTCGACCACGCGACCGCGGTTGCGCAGCACCATCCACGGGACGACGGCGCGGGCGAGCAGGAAGGCGCCGCGGACGTGGCTCTCCACGACCGACCACCACTGGTCGGGGTCGGCCTCCCACAGCGGCTCCTCGGCCGCATCGATCACCCCGGCGTTGTTGACGAGCAGGTCGACCGGCCCGAGCTCCTCCCGGACCCGCGCGACCGCTTCCTCCACCGCGGCCCGGTCGGTGACGTCGGCGGGCACGGCCAGCGTCCGCGCGCCGGTGGCGGCGGCGACCTCGTCCATCGTCGCCGCCAGCCGCTCGCCGTTCCGCGCCATACCGGCCACGGCCATGCCGCGGGTGGCCAAGCCCTCCGCGAGGTGCCGGCCGATCCCGCTGGACGCGCCGGTCACCAGCGCTACGGAACCCGAGAGTGCGGCCCCCTGCAGGGACCCGCCGCGAGCCTGTGAGGGGCGGGGGGCGGGGGGTCCTTCACCCACGGAGCTCGGCCTGCAGCGCCTGCTCGACGAACGCCACCACGCGCTGCCGCACCTCGGCGGCCTCCTCGCCGGACAGCGTCCGGTCCGGCGCGCGCATGGTCAGCGAGTACGCCAGCGACCGCCGACCCTTCCCCACCTGCGGGCCGGTGTAGACGTCGAACAGCCGAACCGCCTCGAGCAGGTCCCCGGCGGCCTCGCGGATCGACTCCTCGACCGCCGCCGCCGGCACCGCCGCGTCCAGCACGAAGGCCAGGTCGACGAAGACCGGCGGGAAGCTCGACAGGCGCGGTCCCACCGGTACCGACGCCGGCGGCAGCGCATCGACGTCCAGCTCCATGACCGCGGTGCGCGCCGGGAGGTCCAGCGCCGCGCACACCCGCGGGTGCAGCTCCCCGGCGTGACCCACTCCGCGCCCGTCGACCAGCAGCTCCGCGCAGCGGCCCGGGTGCCACGGCGCCCGTTCCCCCGCGCGCACGGTCAGCTCGACCCCCGCGGCCTCGGCGACCCGACGGGCGGCCTGCACCGCGTCGGCCCAGCCGGCCGGACGGCCTGGACCCCACCAGCCGCGCGGCTCGCGGTGGCCGGCCAGCGCGACGCCGACGTGCCAGGGCTGCTCCGGCACCGCGCCCAGCAGCGCGGCCAGCGTCTCGTCGTCCGGACGCCGGTCGACGCCGGGCAGCGGAGCCGCCGACCGCTCCCCGCCGGGGAAGACGGCGCCGTGCTCGAACAGGGCGACGTCGCGGATGCCGCGGGAGAGGTTGCGCGCCAGCGCGGCGAGCAGCCCCGGCAGCAACGTCGTCCGCAGCGCCGGCTCCTCCTCCGACAGCGGGTTGCGGACCAGCACGACCTGCCGGCGCGGATCGTCCGCAGGCACGCCCAGCGCGTCGAGGGCCGCCGTTCCTACGAAGGGGAAGGACGGCGCCTCGACGTAGCCGAACTCCGCCAGGGCGCGCCCGACGGCACGGCGCCGCCGCTGCCGCTCGGTCAGCCCGCGCCCGGGCGGGGCCGTGGGCAGCACCGAGGGGACGCCGTCGTAGCCGGCCAGCCGCACGACCTCCTCGACCAGGTCGGCCGGGTCGGTGAGGTCGGGCCGCCAGGACGGCGGGGTGACCGTGAGCGAGGCGTCCCCGTCGACCGTGCAGCCGACCGCCTCCAGCAGCTCGGTGACCTGCGCCGGCGGGTAGGGCACGCCGGCGACCCGGCCGGGCCGCGCGGCGTCCAGCGCGATCGTCGGGCGGGGACCACGGGTGTCGACGTCCACCGGCGTCCCGACGACGCGGGCGCCGCCGTACTCGGCGAGCAGGGCGGCGGCGCGGACGAGCGCGGCCACCGTCATCTCCGGGTCGACGCCGCGCTCGAAGCGCTTGGCCGCCTCGCTGGGCAGCCGGTGCCGGCGGGCGGTGCGCGCCACCCCGGTCGGCTCCCAGTGCGCCGCCTCCAGCAGCACGTTCGACGTGGCCCTGCCCTCGGAGCCGCTGCCGATCTCCGTCGACGCGCCACCCATGACCGCGGCCAGCCCGATCGGGCCCGAGTCGTCGGTGATGAGCAGGTCGTCGGACGCCAGCCGCCGCTCCGCGCCGTCGAGGGTGGTCAGCCGCTCGCCCTCCCGTGCCCGGCGGACGACGATCGGCCCGCGCACCCGGTCGCGGTCGAAGGCGTGCATCGGCTGGCCGAGCTCGAGCATCACGTAGTTGGTGACGTCGACGGCCAGTGAGATGCTGCGGACGCCGGACTGCGCCAGCCGCCGGCGCATCCACCACGGGGTCGGCGCGGTCGGGTCCAGGCCCTCCAGCGCGATCATGGAGAAGCGGTCGCAGCGGTCGGCGTCCTCGACCGTGACCTGCCACGCGGGCTCCCCCGACCAGGCCGGCGGGGTCACCGCCCCGGGGTCGCGCCACGGGACGGCGAGGCCGGTGCCCAGCTCGCGGGCGATGCCGCGCATCGACAGGCAGTAGCCGCGGTCGGGGGTGATGGCCAGCTCGACGACCACGTCGTCCAGGCCGACCACCGGGCCGGCCGGGGTGCCCGGGGCCGGGGTCGTGCCGGTCGTGCTGTCGCCCAGCACCAGGATCCCGGCGTGGTCCTCGCCGACGCCGAGTTCGCGGACCGAGCAGATCATCCCGTCGGAGACGCGGTCGTAGGTCGTGCGCGCGGCGATCGCGAAGCCGCCGGGCAGCACGGCGCCGGGCAGCGCGACCACGACGGCGTCCCCGACGGCGAAGTTGCTGGCGCCGCAGACGATGCCCCGCGGCTCCGCCTCACCGACGTCCACCTGGCAGTACCGGATCGGCTTCTTGAAGCCGGCCAGCTCCTCGATCTCCAGCACCCGGCCGACGACCAGCGGGCCGGTGACCTCCGCGGGGCGGTGGACCTCCTCGACCTCCAGGCCCAGGCGCACGAAGGCGGCGTCGAGGTCCTCGACGCCGACGCCGGCGGGGACGTCGACGTGCTCGGCCAGCCAGCCGATGGGGACCCTCACTACTGCTCCACTCCGAATGCCGTGGTGAACCGGGTGTCGCCCTCGGCGAAGTGCCGCATGTCGCCGACGGCGGAGCGGAACTGCAGGGCCCGCTCGATGCCCATGCCGAACGCGAAGCCGGAGTACTCCTCCGGGTCGATGCCGCAGGCGACCAGCACCCGGGGGTTGACCATCCCGCAGCCGCCCCACTCGACCCAGCGCGGGCCGTCGCGGTGCTCGGGGAACCACACGTCGAACTCCGCCGACGGCTCGGTGAACGGGAAGTACGACGGCCGCCAGCGGGTGACCGCGTCGGCACCGAACAGCGAGCGGGCGAGGTGGTCCAGGGTGCCGCGCAGGTGCGCCATGGTCAGCCCGCGGTCGACGGCCAGGCCCTCGACCTGGTGGAAGACCGGCAGGTGGGTCGCGTCGAGCTCGTCGGTCCGGTACACCCGCCCGGGCGCGACCACGTAGATCGGCGGGGTGCGGGAGAGCATGGTGCGCGCCTGCACCGGGCTGGTGTGGGTGCGCAGCACCAGGCCGGAGTCCTGGGGGGCGACGAAGAAGGTGTCCATCATCGTGCGCGCCGGGTGGTCGCGGCCGATGTTGAGCGCGTCGAAGTTCAGCCACTCGGCCTCGAGCTCCGGGCCCTCGGCGACCTCGTAGCCCATCCCGACGAAGATGTCGGCGATCCGGTCGGTGAGCGTGGTCAGCGGGTGGCGGGCGCCGCGGGGCACCCGGTCCCAGGGCAGGGTGACGTCGACCCGCTCCTCGGCCAGCACCCGCGCGTCGCGCTCGCCCTCCAGCTCGGCCCGCCGGCTCTCGTACGCCTCGGTGACGGCGACCCGCGCGGCGTTCACCCGCTTGCCGGCGTCGGCACGGGCGGCCGGCGGCAGGGCGCCGAGCTCGCGGCGGGCCAGCAGCACCGGCGCGCGGTCCCCGAGGTGGGCCGGGCGGACGGCGGCCAGCTGCTCCAGGCCCCCGGCCCCGGTGAACGCCCGCCGGGCCTCGGCGACCGCGGCGTCGAGGGCCTCCGGCGAGAGGGCGGCGACCTGTTTGGGGTCGTAGGGGTCGTTGGCGCCAGACACGGGAGGCCATTCTGCCCGCGGTCCCGACGGCGCTGCTGGCGGGTTTCCCCGGACGCGTCCGCGCGGACACCGCCGCCGCCGTCCGGGTGCGACGAACTCGTGGCGATCAGCGGCTGACGACCACGAGTTCGTCGCACTCGCCGCTGGGCGAGGGACGGTGCTGCCGGCCTGACCCTCACCCCGGGGAGGGAGTCCCCGGTCTCGCTGCTCAACACGGTGGACGGCGGACCGATGGGGAGACGTGACCATCTCCCCCACCGCCCCCGCGACGACGATCGACGACGTCCTGCGGAACGGGGCGGTGCGCAGCGTCTTCCAGCCCATCGTCGAGCTCGACACCGGCCGCGTGGTGGCCTACGAGGCCCTGGCCCGCGGTCCCCAGGGCCCGCTCGAGCGCCCCGACTCCCTCTTCGCCGCCGCCCGCGAGGCCGGCCGCCTCGCCGAGCTGGACGCCGCCTGCCGCACCGCGGCGCTCACCGGCGCGCTCGCGGTCGGCCTGCAGGCGCCGCTCACCCTCTTCGTCAACGTCGAGCCCGAGGTGCTCGACCGCGCGCCGATGGAGGAACTGCTGGCCATCGCGCAGACGGCTCCCGGCGGGCTCCGGGTGGTCCTGGAGATCACCGAGCGCGCGCTGGCCACCCGGCCGGCCGAGCTGCTGCGCACCGTGGAGCGGGTCCGCTCGGTCGGCTGGGGTGTGGCGGTCGACGACGTCGGCGCCGAGGCGATGTCGCTGGCCTTCATGCCGCTGCTGCGGCCCGACGTCGTCAAGCTGGACCTGCGGTTGGTGCAGGAGCGCCCGGGCCCGGCGATCGCCGAGATCATGAACGCGGTGAACGCGCACGCCGAGCGCACCGGCTCCGTGGTGCTCGCCGAGGGCATCGAGGACGAGGCCCACCTCGCCACGGCACGCGCCCTGGGTGCGACCCTCGGCCAGGGCTGGTTCTTCGGCCGCCCCGACCCCGGGCCGGTCGACGGCGCCGTCCACGGCTCCCTGGTGCTGCCCTCGCAGCTACCCGACACCGTCAGCGAGGACGCCGACGTCTCGCCCTTCGCCTGCCTGCCGATCGACGTCCCGCTGCGCGAGGCGCCCAAGGCGCTGCTCATCGAGCTGTCCAAGCAGCTCGAGCGCGAGGCGCTGCGGCTGGGCGCCGCCTCGGTGGTGGCGGCCACCTTCCAGGAGGCCCGGCACTTCACGCCGGCGACGACGCTGCGCTACCGCGACCTGGTGGAGCGCACCGGCTTCGTGTGCGCCCTGGGCGAGGACCTGCCGGCCGAGCCGCTGCCGGGCCTGCGTGGTGCGGCGCTGGACCCGGCGGACCCGCTCCGTGGCGAGTGGGACGTCACCGTGCTCGGCCCGCACTTCGCCGCCGCGCTGCTCGCCCGTGACCTGGGCGACGACGGCCCCGACGCCCAGCGCCGGTTCGCCTACGCCCTGACCTACGACCGCGACACCGTCGTCCGGGCGACCGCGGCGCTGCTGGCCCGGGTCGCCCCGCCGCAGGAGCCGCTGCCGTCGCCACCACGTCCGGAGCCGGCCGCGCCCGTGGCCGGCCAGGTCGACGTCGGGGTCCTCGTCAGCGCGACCGGCGACACCCTCGTGCACGGCGCGCTGGCGGCCACCCCGAGCGGGGTGTCGATCGTCGACGTCCGGCTGCCCGACCAGCCGCTGGTCTACGTCAACCCGGCCTTCGAACGGCTCGCCGGGCTGCCGACGAGCGAGCTGCTGGGCCGCAACTGCCGGTTCCTGCAGGGCCCGGACACCGACCCGGCGGCGGTCGCCGCCGTCCGCCGCGCGGTCGACGCCGGGGAGGAGTGCCGGGTTGCGATGCTGAACCACCGCGGCCCCGAGCGGACGCCGTGGTGGAACGAGCTGCACCTCGCGCCCGTCACCGGCCCCGACGGCACGGTCACCCACTACATCGGCACCCAGGTCGACGTCACCGCCCGCGTGGAGGCCGAGCGGGCACTGGTGCAGGAGCGCGACCGCACCCGCAGCCACCTGGCCCGCATCGAGGAGCTGGCCTGCACCGACCCGCTCACCGGCCTGCCCAACCGGCGGCGCCTGGCCGAGCAGGTGGACACCGCGATCTGGAACGCCCGGGTCCGGAGCGAGGCGGTGGCGCTGCTGTTCGTCGACCTGGTCGGCTTCAAGGGGGTCAACGACCGGTTCGGCCACGCGGTCGGCGACGAGCTGCTGGTCGCGGTCGCCGAGCGGCTGCGCGGCCGGCTGCGACGCAACGACCTGCTGGCCCGGCTCGGTGGCGACGAGTTCCTCGTGGCGCTCACCGGTCTGCCGGAGGCCACCGCGGGCGCGGAGGCCGGCCGCATCGCCGACGAGCTGGCCGCGGTGGTCGCCCGCCCGGTGACGCTGCGCGACCAGGAGGTCGTCGTCCGGGCGAGCACCGGCGTCAGCGTCTGGCCCGAGGACGGCGCCGACTTCCCGGCGCTGCTGCACTCGGCCGACATGCGGATGTACGCCACCCGGATGCGGCCGACCGGCTGAGCACCACCGCGCCGAGGGCTCACCCGGAGCGGCTCCGGCGGCGCGCCGGCCTGGTCCGAGCGCGGGTTGAGTCCGGCGTCCCGGCGCGAGAACCTCTGCTCGTCCCGATCGGACGGGAGGAATCATGGACGAGGACGCGGCGGTGCGGCTGGTCCGGCCCGAGGAGCGGACCGAGGGCCAGCCGACATCCGGGATGCACCGCGAGCAGGCGCTGGACACCGGGAGCACGTGGGCCGGCTACGTGACCACCGAGGCCGGCGCCGTCTCGGGCTGGCACCACCACGGCGAGCACGAGTCGACGATCTACGTCGTGTCCGGCGCGGTGCGGATGGAGTTCGGCCCCGGGGGCCGAGAGGTGCTCGACGCCGGCGCGGGCGACTTCCTGTACGTGCCCCCGCACGCCATCCACCGCGAGGGCAACCCCACGGACGAGGAGTCGGCGATCGTCGTCGTCCGCGGCGGCACCGGCCCGCCGGTGGTCAACGTCGACGGTCCCGCTCCGGGGTGAGCTCCGCATGCGCGCCGATCAGCGCTGGGCGAGCTGGGTGGTGTAGAGGCAGATCGCCGCGGCGGCGGCCAGGTTCAGGCTCTCGGCCCGCCCCCGCATCGGGATGCGCACCCGGGCGTCGGCCAGCGCCGCGAGGTCGGCGGGCACACCGCGGGCCTCGTTGCCGAACAGCCACAGCACCGGGCCGCTGAGCCGGTCGGCCGCCTCGGGGAGCGTCACCTCGCCCCCGCCATGGGCGACCAGCACGGTGACGCCGGCCGCCTGCAGACGTGGCAGCAGCCCGGGCAGCGGCGCCCCACGGACCACGTCGACGTGGAAGAGGCTGCCGGCGCTGGAGCGCACCGCCTTGCCGCCGTACGGGTCGGCCGAGCCCGCCCCGAACACCACGGCACCGGCGCCGCAGGCGTCCGCGGTGCGCAGCACGGTGCCGGCGTTGCCCGGGTCGGCCAGCTCGGCCAGCGCCACGGTGAGGGTCGGCGGCCGGGCCACCAGCACGTCGGCCGGCACGTCACACAGCGCGCAGACGGCGACCAGGCCCTGCGGGGTGACCGTCTCCGACAGCGACGCGGCCGCTTTGTCGGTCACCGCCCGGACCGGCACCGGCGAGCTGGCGAGCAGGTCCCGGTGCGCCGCGGCGGCGGACTCGGTGGCGAAGACCTCGCGGACCCCAGCCGGATCGGCCAGTGCCTCGGCGACGGCCTGCCGCCCCTCGGCGAGGAACAGCCCCGCGGCATCGCGACCGGCCCGCCGGGTCAGCTTGCGCGCGGCCACCACCCGCGCCGAGCGCTCGGTCAGCGGCTCCACGGTCGTCCCTCCTCCCGCGAGATCTGCACAGTGGTCGTCATCAGGGGTCCGAAGACCGCGAGTGTGCAGATCTCGCGGTCCGCGCACACGACGACGCCGCCGGCGCCGGCCCCCGTGAGGGCCGGACGCCGGCGGCGTCGCGGGTGCTGCTGACCGGGCTCAGGCGGCCTGACCGCCGGCCGGCGCGGCGGCGACGGCGGCCCGGGAGGTCTCCACCAGCGCGGCGAAGGCGGCCGGCTCGTTGACGGCCAGCTCGGCCAGCACGCGGCGGTCGAGCTCGATGCCGGCGAGCTTGAGACCCTGCATGAACCGGTTGTAGGTCATGTCGTTCTGGCGGGCCGCGGCGTTGATGCGGGTGATCCACAGCTTGCGGAAGTCACCCTTGCGCACCTTGCGGTCGCGGTACTGGTAGGTGGCCGAGTGGAGGATCTGCTCCTTGGCCTTGCGGTACAGCCGGGACCGCTGGCCCCGGTAGCCGCTGGCCGCCTCGAGGGTCGTCCGGCGCTTCTTCTGGGCGTTGACCGCCCGCTTCACGCGTGCCACGGAAGGGCTCCTTCTCGTCTAGGGGGCGCTCAGAGCCCGAGCAGCTTCCTGAGGCTCTTGGTGTCGGCCGGGGAGATGACCTGGTCCTGGTCGAGCCGGCGCTTGCGACGCGAGGACTTGTGCTCGAACTTGTGCTGGTTGTTGGCCTGCTCGCGCATGAGCTTCCCGCTGCCCGTCACGCGCACTCGCTTCGCGGTGCCCTTGTGCGTCTTCTGCTTCGGCATGTCCTCGGTCCTCGTTCGTGTGTGGCGGCGCCGTGGCACGTCGACGTCGCGGCAGCCCGGGAGCTACCGCGACGTCCACCGGTTCCGGCGCCGGTGCGTCTGGTGGTGCGGTCCTCGGCCCTCCTGCAGGGCCCCGCCGCGAGCTGGCGAGTGGTGGGGGCAGGAGGGTCCTTCCTCAGGCCTGCGGGCCCTGCCCCTCGGCGGCCCTCTCGGCCTTCGCGGAGCGGCGGGCCGCGTCGGTCGCGGCCTGGTTCCGGTGCGGAGCGATCACCATGACCATGTTGCGGCCGTCCTGCTTGGGGTTCGACTCCACGACGCCGAGCTCGGAGACGTCCTGGGCCAGCCGCTGCAGCAGCCGGTAGCCCATCTCCGGACGGGACTGCTCGCGGCCACGGAACATCACGGTGATCTTGACCTTGTCGCCGCCCCGCAGGAAGCGCTCGACGTGGCCCTTCTTCGTCTCGTAGTCGTGCGGGTCGATCTTCAGGCGCAGCCGCATCTCCTTGATCACGGTGAGTGCCTGGTTCCGCCGGGCCTCGCGGGCCTTCTGGGCGGACTCGTACTTGAACTTCCCGTAGTCCATGAGCTTGGCGACCGGTGGCTTGGCCATGGGCGCGACCTCGACGAGGTCGAGCTCGGAGTCCTGGGCCAGGCGCAGCGCCTCGCCGATCGACACGACGCCGACCTGTTCGCCTTCGGGGCCGACCAGGCGGACCTCGGGGACGCGGATACGGTCGTTGATGCGGGGCTCGGTGATGGCCTCTCCTCTGCTGCTGCGTGGGAGGGCCCGCTCGGTCACCGGACGCCGACATGAGACAGGCCCCACGAGCAGCTGCTCGTGGGGCCCACTCGCCGGGGTGCACGGGCCCGGGGGCTCGTGCACGCCGCGGGCCCGGCCGGTGGCCGGGCTCCGCGATCCGGGACCTGGACGCCTCGACGGCGCCAGGTGGGAGCGGGCTCCTCTTTGGTCGAGCGGCCCGGGGCGGGGCCGCTCAGTGGTTCGCGCGCCTCGTGTAGCGGGGAGGCACGCCGATGCTACAGCGTCCCGGCGGCCGGAGTCATTCCCGGTCCCGGCCCCGGGGTGAGGACCTGGAACGGCCCTCCTGCAGGTCCCGCCGCGAGGCCGGTGATGTGCTGGAACGGCCACCCTCCAGGGGCCCACGCCGAGCCTGCGAGGCGTGGGGAGGAGGGGGTCCTTCCTCAGTCGTCGTAGAGCAGCGGCGGGGGCGGCGGCTGCTGCGCGCGGTCGGCGGCCAGCAGCGCCCGCAGGCCCTCGACGGCCTCGACGGCCCGGTCGCCGTCGGCGCCCTGGATGGCCAGGACGGCGAACTCGTCGTCGTTGGCCAGCAGCAGCGTCGCCCAGCGGAAGCGACGGTCGAAGCGGATCGCCTGCACCGCCGTCCAGGGCAGCTCGCGCTCGCCGGCCAGGTTGCGCACCCGGACACCACGGGCGTCGGCCTCCACCCGCGGCCTTCCCAGGGCCAGCAGCCCGGCGGCCAGCACCAGCCCCAGCCCGACCACGGCCACCTGGTCGGCGACGTCGAACCGCGCCACGCCGGTCGCGTTCTCCTGCAGGGTCACGCCGACGTAGGTCAGGACGGCGGCCACGACGACGGCGGCCGCTGCGCAGAGCAGCCGCCACCGGCGGGGGACGGCGGAGACGGCGGGCGGACCAGCGGACGGCACGGCCCCATGCTCCCAGGCCGGCGCCGACGCCGGACGACCCCGCGGCCGCGGACCGGCCGGTCGGGTCCCCTCCGCGGGACTACGCTGGCTTCGCGCTGCAGGCCCGTCCAGATCCGGCGGAGCGTGCGGCCGAACGCCGAGAGGTGCTCGTGCACCACGACCCCCCGGGGCCCGACCGCCCCTTCCCCGACCCCGCTCGGGACCTTCCCCTCGCCGACGAGCTGTCCGCGGTCTCCGCCCGCGTGGCCGGGCTGCTGCTGTCGGAGGAGACGGTGGCGACCGCACTCGGCCTGGTGAGCTCGATGGCGCTGGACACCGTCCCCGGCGCGGTCGGTGCGGGGGTCTCCATCGTCGACGAGCGCGGCCGCCGCAGCTCGGGATCCACCGACGCCCGGGTCGAGCGCGCCGACGCCCTCCAGTACGAGTTCGACCAGGGGCCCTGCCTGGCCGCGTCCGCGGGCCGCCAGCTGGTCCGTGTCGACGACCTGACGACCGACCGCCGC
Organism: Geodermatophilus obscurus; assembly: GCF_900143215.1. Taxonomy (GTDB): domain Bacteria; phylum Actinomycetota; class Actinomycetes; order Mycobacteriales; family Geodermatophilaceae; genus Geodermatophilus; species Geodermatophilus obscurus_A. The sequence continues at coordinate 22,647 of NZ_FRDM01000023.1, forward strand.
TGGCCCCGGTGGGCGGCGGCCGTGGCCCCGCTCGGGCTGCGGGCCGCCATGAGCGCGCCGATGGTCGCCGGGGACACCTCACTGGGTGCGCTCAAGGTCTACGCGGGGCAGCCGGGGACCTTCGACGCCCACAGCGAGCGTCTGCTGACGCTGGCCTCGGCGCAGGCGGCGATCCTGGTGGCCAACGTCCAGACCCGCGAGCGCGCCCGGCAGCTCAGCGAGGGGCTGCGGCGGGCGGTCCGGAGCCGGGACCTGGTGAGCACCGCCAAGGGCGTCGTCATGGCCCGGCACGGGGTGCCCGAGGACGTGGCCTTCGGCATCCTGGTGTCCCGCTCCTCCGAGGACGGCGTGCCGCTGGCCGACGTCGCCCGGGCGGTGGTCGACTCCGCCGTCCGCCGACGACGGTGAGCCTCCGCCCCGGGCCGCCCGGGCCCGAGGACTTCCTCGACGAGGAACAGCGCCGGGCGCTGCGGTCGGCCCTCGAGATCGCCGACCTGACCATGGACGAGCTCTGGACGCGGTTCTTCGCGCTCGGCGGCTCCTCGGACCTCCTCGAGGTCGAGGGCCACGTGCAGGGGCTCATGTCGCTGCCACCCGCCGAGGTCAACGTGCTCGCGCACGCACTGAACGAGCGGCTCGACGAGCTGTTCACCCAGCACCGGGTCCCCTACCGCCCGCCGCTGCGCGCAAGCCGCGCCAGCGGGCCGTTCGCCGCGCTGCTGCACCTGGTGGACGCGGCCCACGCCGCTCCTCCGGACCGGCTACCCGAACTCGTCGCGGAGGCCGGCACCGCCCTGGGCGTGAAGGCGTCCGTCCACGTCGCCGACCACGAGCAGTGCCGGCTGTGGCCGCTCCTGCCGGGGGGTGCCGCGCCCCCCGGCTCGGTGCCCATCGACGGTTCCCTGCCCGGCCGGGTCTTCCAGACGGTGCGGCCACTGCCCTCTGACGCCGAGGGCCTGCTCCGGCTGTGGCTGCCTCTCGTGGACGGCCACCACCGGGTGGGCGTCCTCGAGGTACGGGTCGGGACACCGGCCGAGCTCTACGACCCGGGCCTGCGGGAGGAGTGCCGGTGGCTGGCGGAGCTCGTCGGCTCCCTGATCACGTCGATGGGCCAGTACGGCGACGCGCTCGAGCGGCCCCGCAGGACCCGGCCCCGCGGGCCCTCGGCCGAGCTGCTGTGGCAGCTGCTGCCCCCGCTGACGGCCGGCAGCGGCTCCTTCGTGCTGGCCGGGGTCCTGGAACCGGCCTACGAGGCGGGCGGGGACGCCTTCGACTACTCGCTGTCGGAGACCACCGTCTCCCTGGCCGCGTTCGACGCCATGGGTCATGGCCTGCCCGCCGCCGTGCTCGTCGCGGCCGCCGTGTCGGCCTACCGCACTGCCCGCCGGGACGGCCGGGACATCCACGACCAGGCGCGGGCGATCGACGAGGTCGTGGCGGAGACCTTTCCCGGCAGCGCGTTCGTCACCGGGGTGCTCGCCGAGCTCGACGTCCCCAGTGGCCGGCTCCGCTACGTCAACGCCGGGCACCCCGCGCCGCACCTGCTACGCGGTGGGAAGGTCGTCAAGTCGCTCGCCGGTGGACGGCGCATGCCCTTCGGGCTGGGCACCGGCGTCCTCACCGTGGCCGAGGAGGCGCTGCAGCCCGGCGACTGGCTGGCAGTGCACACCGACGGCGTCACCGAGGCCCGGGACGCGGCCGGCGCCTGGTTCGGCGAGGAGCGGCTGGTGGACCTGCTCACCCGCGAGGTCGCCGGTGGCCAGTCCCCGCCGGAGACGGCCCGCCGGCTCATGCACGCCGTCCTGGCCCACCAGGAGGGGCTGCTGCAGGACGACGCCAGCGTGCTGCTCGCGCGGTGGGCACCGGAGCCGCAGGGACCGTGAGGCGCCCGACCCCGGCAGGACACGCTCCCGCAACGTGGCCGACGCACCATGGTCCTGCGCCGAGCTCGTCGTGCGCCGTCGTCGAGGGGGAACCGTGACCGATGTCCTGCCCGAGGCCCCGCCGGGGACCGAGGCACCGCTGCCCCTGGCCGGGTACACCGTCGCCGTGACCGCGGCCCGGCGCCGCGAGGAGCTGGGTGCGCTGCTGGCCCGCCGCGGCGCGCGGGTGGTCTACGCGCCGGCCATCCGCATCGTGCCGCTGGCCGACGACACCGAGCTGGTCGCCGCGACACGGGAGGTCCTGAGGCAGCCGGTCGACCTCGTCGTCGCCACCACCGGCGTCGGCTTCCGCGGGTGGCTGGAGGCCGCCGAGGCCTGGGACCTGCCCCTGGTCGAGCACCTGCGCGGCGCCCGGGTGCTGGCCCGTGGCCCCAAGGCACGTGGCGCCATCCGCGGCGGCGGGCTGGTCGACGCCTGGTCGCCGGCGTCGGAGTCGTCGGCCGAGGTGCTCGAGCACCTGCTGTCGGGGGCGGAGGGCCCGCTGCAGGGACGCCGCATCGCCGTCCAGCTGCACGGCGACCCCTTGCCGGACTTCGTCTCGGCCCTGCGGGCGACCGGCGCCGAGGTGCTCACCGTGCCGGTCTACCGCTGGGTGCTGCCCGAGGACGTCGAGCCGGTGCGCCGCCTGGTCCGCTCCGTGGTGGCCGGCACGGTCGACGCGGTGACCTTCACCAGCGCCCCGGCCGCGGGGAGCCTGCTCACGGTCGCCGACGAGCTGGGCCTGCGGGCCGAGCTGGTCGCCGCGCTCGGCTCCGGCGTCCTCCCGGTGACCGTGGGCCCGGTGACCGCCGCGCCCCTCGACGCCGCGGGCGTCCCGACGGTGCAGCCCGAGCGGGCCCGCCTCGGTGCCCTGGCCCGCGAGGTGGTCGCCCGGCTGCCCGAGCGCGCCCCGGTGCTGCGCGTGGGCGGACGGGACCTGCAGGTGCGCGGGCACGCCGTCCTGCTCGACGGGCGGGTGGTGGAGCTGGCGCCGGGCCCGATGGCGGTGCTGCGGGCGCTGGCCGCGCGGCCGGGCACCGTCGTCCCCAAGACCGACCTCGTGGCCGGGCTGCCGGGCGGCGGGGACGCGCACGCCGTCGAGATGGCCGTGACCCGGCTGCGCTCCGCGCTCGGCCCCGGGGTGGTCGAGACGGTGGTGAAGCGGGGCTACCGGCTCGAGGCCTGAGGCGAGATCTGCACAGTGGCGGCCATCGCGAGCCCGATGGCCGCCACTGTGCAGATCTGGCGCGGAGCGGCGAGGCCCTCAGACGCCGGACATCCGGGTCCGGGGCCGCAGGTAGACCGCCCAGGTGACGGCGAGGCAGACCAGGTAGAAGGCGATGAAGACCAGGTAGGCCGAGTCACCGGTGCCGGTGGTCAGGAACGACTGCCGGAAGGCCAGGTTGACCAGTACGCCGCCGAAGGCGCCGACCGCGCCGGCGATGCCGATGAGCGCGCCGGACATGCGCAGGGCGTGCCGGTCGGCGTCGGCGGTGTCCGCCCCGGCGGCCACCCGCTGCTGCGCCTGGGTGCGGAAGATCGCCGGGATCATCGTGTAGGTCGAGCCGTTGCCGAGGCCGCTGAGCACGAACAGCGACACGAAGCCGACGACGAACAGCGGCAGCGACCCCACCTGGCTGGCGGTCCAGACGATCGCGGCCCCGACGGCCATCGCCGCGAAGTTCCAGAACGTGATGCGGGCGCCGCCGAAGCGGTCGGCCAGCGAGCCGCCGAGCGGGCGGATCAGCGAGCCCAGCAGCGGGCCGAGCCAGGTCAGCGACGCCGCGGCCAGCGGGGTGGCGAAGTCGCCGGTGAACTGGTTCTGCAGCACCTGGCCGAAGGCGAACCCGAACCCGATGAACGAGCCGAAGGTGCCGATGTAGAGGAACGACATGATCCAGGTGTGCGGCTCGCGGGTGGCCTCGCGCATGGCCCGCGGCTGGTTGCGCGCCGTCGTCAGGTTGTCCATGAGCAGCGCCGCGCCGACGGCGGCCACGACGATCAGCGGGATGTACACGACCAGCACCAGCCGCGGGTGCTGCACGCCCGCGGTGGCCAGCACGAGCAGGCCCACCAACTGGACGACGGGGACGCCGAGGTTGCCGCCGCCGGCGTTGAGGCCCAGCGCCCAGCCCTTGAGCCGGTTCGGGTAGAAGGCGTTGATGTTGGCCATGGAGCTGGCGAAGTTGCCGCCACCGACGCCGGCCAGGCAGCTGACGACCAGCAGCGTCGCGTAGTCCACGCCGGGCTCCAGGACGACGGCCGTGGCGATCGTGGGCACGAGCAGCAGCGCGGCGCTGACGATGGTCCAGTTGCGCCCGCCGAACTTCGCGACGGCGAAGGTGTACGGCAGCCGGACGAACGCCCCGAGCGCCGTCGGCAGCGTGGTGAGCAGGAACTTCCCGGCCGGGTCGATGCCGTACACGGCCTCGGGCAGGAAGAGCACGAGCACCGACCACAGGCTCCAGATCGAGAAGCCGATGTGCTCGGAGAACACCGAGAAGAAGAGGTTGCGGCGGGCGACCGGCTCGCCCGTGGACGCCCAGAAGGCGGGGTCCTCCGGGCGCCAGTCGTCGATCCAGCGGCCGGGGCGCGTCGGAACGGCGAGCGGCGCGGTCGGCTGTCGGGTGGGAGGGCTGGTGGCGGCCATGGGCCAGAACGGTGGTGCCCGGTCGTTCCCCCGCCGTTGCTGCGGGGGAGAACCCGTGTTCCGTTGTGCTCACCGGCGCACACTCCCTGTGGTGAGGCCACGCTCCACCGGCGTGCGCACCGACCCGGCCAGCGGAGAGGATCGGCGACGTGACCGTGACGGAGGACCCTGCTGCGGCCGGCCGTGCCCTGTTCGAGGCCGGTGCCGCGGTCGCGGGCACCATGAGCCGCAACGCCGCCACCCTGGTCTGGCCCGACCCGGCCGGCCGCGCGGCGGTGCGGCTGGAGGACCGGCTGGCCCGGTGCCTGCGGGCGGCGGCCGACGAGGCGGCGGAGGCCGCCGTCCCCCGCGAGCGGGCCCGCGCCGGCGCCGTCCTCGCCTTCGCCGTCGAGCACGGTGTGACCCTCGCCCACAGCGGGCGCCCGGTGCGCGCCGACGGCTTCTTCACCCCGCGGGCCGGCGGCCGCTCGGCGGCCGACACGGTCGCCGAGGCCGTGGTCGCCGCCGCCCGCGCCTCGTACGACGAGCGGCGGGTGCGGCACCTGGGCTACCTGCTGGCCGAGGTGGCCTCCTCCCCCGACCTGGACGCCGCGCTCGTCGAGCGGGCGCTGACCCTCGCCGCCGGGCTGACCTGGCGGCAGCTGGTGCTGCTGGCCGGCGTCGGCCGCCGCGACCGCGCACCGCTGCCGATGACCCCGCTGGCCGACGACCCCCGTGGCTGGATGGCGTGGGGGGCTCGGGAGGACCTCGCCGACCTGCAGCGCGCCGGCCTGCTCGACCCGCCGCCGGCCCAGCCGCGTCCCGGCGGTGCGGCACTCCCCCGGCTGCGCCCGGCCGACCTGCGGCCGACCCGCCGCGGCGTGCTGGTGCACCGGCTGCTGGCGCTGGGCTTCGTGCGCGACGACGACGTCGCCGCGGCGCTGGCCGAACTCGTCCCGCCCGCCTGACGCCGCGCACCCCCGCCGGCCGGCGACCGGAACCGATCCGTGACCTCCGCTGTGGGTCCGTCGCGGGGCCCGGCGCGTGTACAGAGCAGGAGCCGGCAGAGGAGGCGTAGGTGGGCGACGGGGACCGGGGCTTCGCGGACTTCGTGTCCGCGGAGCAGGCCGCCCTGCTGCGCCTGGCCGTCCTGCTCGCCGGCGACCGCGGACACGCGGAGGACCTCGTGCAGACCGCCCTGCTCAAGACCTACCGGCACTGGGACCGGATCAGCCGGTCCGGCCCGCCCTCGGCGTACGTGCGCCGGGTGCTGGTCACCACGCACGCGAGCTGGCGGCGCCGGCTGTCCACCACCGAGCAGGTGGTGGAGTCGGTGCCCGACCGGCCGGCGGCACCGCACCAGGACGGCGACGAGGAGCTGCGCGCCGCGCTGCGCGAGCTGCCGGCCCGGATGCGGACGGCGGTGGTGCTGCGCTACTTCGAGGACCTCTCCGAGCAGCAGACCGCCGACCTGATGGGCTGCTCGCCCAGCACGGTGAACACCCAGACCGCCCGTGGCCTGGCCCGGCTGCGCACCGCGCTCGCAGCGCTGCAGCCGGCCGGTGGGGAGGAGCGGTGAGGGACGACGAGCTGCGGGCGCGCCTGACCGCCCTCGCCGACGCCACCGCGCCGCCGCCGCGCGCCGACCTGGCCGCGGTGGTCGCGCACCGGCACCGGGCCCGCCGCCGGACGCAGCTGCGGCTGGGCGCGGTCGGCGCGGTGGTCGTCGCCGCGGTGGCGGTGGGCCAGGTGCTGGTGCCGGACGGGCCGGCAGCGGAGCCGGCGACCGCGGTGGCCGAGGCGCCGGACGTGCGGGACCTGCCCTCCCCGGGCGACGGACCGACCCGCGGCTCGCTCGCGGACGACGCGGAGTACCTCGAGGCGGTGCGGCAGCTGTCCTGGAGCGACCCGGGAGTCGTCGCGGCCGATCCGCCGCCGGCGGCAGGGTCGCGTGTGCTCTTCGCCGGTGACGTGCCCGGCGGGCGCTGGGCGCTGGTCGCCCGCCCGCTGACCGTGCCGCCGCCGCTGGTGGACGACGACGAGCTCGAGCGGGCGCTGGGCACGGGTTCGGTCGCCCTCGCCTGGTTCGCCGGGCCACGGGGCGCGGCGCCGGAGGAGCTGCGGCTGCGCGGCGCGCCGGTCGCCACCGAGCCCGGGCTGCCCGCCGCGCTGTGGGACTCCGCCACCGGGACGCTGGCCGTCGTCGCGCCGTCCCCGGCCGTCGCCGCCCGGGTGCTCGACCGGGACGGCGCGCCGCTGGCCGAGCTGCCCCTCCACGACGGGCTCGCGGTGCAGGCCGTCCCCGGCGGGAACGCGACGGTCGAGGTCCTGAGCGCGGACGGCACGGTGCTCGCGGCGGTCGAGCCGATCCGCGCGAGCCGGTGAGCGGCGGGCGGGCCGCCCTGGCCGTCGGCGCCGTCCTGGCCCTGACCGCCTGCGACGGCGTCGAGCGGGCCTGCCCGGCGATCGGCTGGGGCAACGGACTCACCGTCGAGCTCGCCGGCGACTGGCCGCCCGGTGAGGGCCGCTCGGTCCGGGTGGACTGCGGCACGCCGTGCGACCCCTCGGGGGTTCCCGGCGCCCCGCCCACGGCGACCGCCCCGGTCGAAGGGGCGGTGGCCCGGGTGGTGCTCGGCATGGTCGTCCCGGGGACCGTGGACGTCACCGTGCTCGGGCCGGACAGCGCCGTCCTCGCCGAGCTGAGCGCCGACCTCGAGTGGGAGCGGGTCGGGGGCAGCGAGGAGTGCGGCGGGCCGCACTCCGCCACGGTGAGCGTCCCGGCGCCCTGACCTCAGGCGCGGCGGCGCGCGAGCAGCACGGTGTCGGCGACGGGAAGCTCGTGCCCGGCCGGGCCGGCCGCCGTCCGCGGGCGGTCCTCGCAGGCCACGACGTCCCAGGCCGCCGGGTCGAGCGCCGCGGCGACCTGCTCGGCCGTGAAGAACATCTCCGGCGAGCCGGTGTGCAGCTCGCTGGGCCGGTGCCCGACGACGAGCAGGCTGCCGCCCGGCGCGACGGCGGCGGCCAGCCGGGCGAAGGCGGAGTCGCGGTCGGGCACCGGCAGGTGGAAGTACTGCGCCGAGACCAGGTCGAAAGCGCTCGTCCGCGGCGCCCAACGGGTGAGGTCGGCGTGCACCCACTCGACCCGCCCGGCGACCTCCGCGCCCAGCCGGTCGGCCTGCGCGGCGGCGCGGGCCAGCGCGACGGTGGAGAAGTCCACCGCGGTCACCTGCCAGCCGTGGCCGGCGAGCCACAGCGCGTCGCCGCCCTCGCCGCTGCCCGCGTCCAGCGCGCGGCCCGGCGTCAGCGCGGTGGCCTCGGCCACCAGCTGCGGGTTGGGCCGGCCGCTCCAGAGCGCCGGCGTCGCGCCGTAGCGCTCCTCCCAGGAGGCCTCGTCGAACCTCATCCCGCCGTGTGCACCGTGCTGCGTGTCCATGCCCGGCAGCCTCCGCCGGGCGACGCCGGCTTGACAGACGCCGTTGCCAGACTGGCAAATGACGACCGTGGTGGAGGACGAGGCGACGACCGACGGGGTGCTCACCGCGGTCGGCCCGCGGCTGCGCGCGCTGCGCCAGCGGCGCCGGCTCACCCTGACGCAGCTGTCGGAGGAGACCGGCGTCTCGGTGAGCACGCTGTCCCGGCTGGAGTCCGGGCAGCGCCGGCCGACCCTGGAGCTGCTCCTCCCGTTGGCCCGCGCCCACCATGTACCGCTCGACGAGCTGGTCGGTGCACCGGAGACCGGCGATCCGCGGGTGCACCTGCGGCCGCGCGCCGCCGCGGGGGGCATGACCGTCGTCCCGCTGACCCGGCGTCCGGGCGGCATCCAGGCGTTCAAGATGGTCTACGCGCCGCGCACCCCCGCGGGTGAGCCGGAGCTGAAGACGCACGAGGGCTACGACTGGGTGTACGTGCTCTCCGGCCGGCTGCGGCTGCTGCTCGGCGAGCACGACGTCGTCCTCGGCCCCGGGGAGGTCGCCGAGTTCGACACCCGCACCCCGCACTGGATCGGCAACCCGTACGGCGAGCCGGCCGAGGTGCTCGCGCTGTTCGGCCCCCAGGGCGAGCGGATGCACGTGCGCGCCCGTCCCCGCCGCTGAGTGCGTTGTCCGCCTGCTGAGGGCGGTGCCACCATGCCGTCGTGCCCGGCTCCGCAGCCGACCGGCTGGCCCGGCTCGCCGACGGTTATCTGATCACCCAGCTGCTGCACGTCGCCGTCGCGCTGGGGGTCCCCGCCGCGCTGGCCGCCGGTCCGCGCAGCGCCGCCGACCTCGCGCAGGAGCTCGGCGCCGTGCCCGGCCTCCTGCACCGGGTGCTGCGCGGGCTGGCCGCCGAGGAGGTGCTCGACGAGCTCCCCGACGGTCGCTTCGGGCTGAGCCCGGTCGGCGAGCTGCTGCGGCCCGGGGTGCCGGATTCGCTCCAGGGCACGGTGGCCGCCCGCGGCGGGCTCTACTACCGGCCCGCCGCCGGGCTCCTCGCCGCCGTGCGGGACGGCGGGACGCCGTTCGAGCTCGCCGAGGGACAGCCCTTCTTCGACGCCCTCGCGGCCGAGCCGACACGGCTGGCGGCGTTCCGCGCGTCGATGGCCGACCGCTCGGCTCGGGAGGCCGGTGCGGTGGTGGCCGCCTACGACGTCTCCGGCTTCGCCTCGGTGGTCGACGTGGGCGGCGGGCCCGGCCTGCTGCTGCGGGCGGTCCGGGAACGGGCGCCGTCCGCCGACGTGCTGCTGTTCGACCGGCCGGAGGTCGTCGCCGGCTCGGACCTGCCCGCGGTCGGTGGCGACTTCTTCGAGCAGGTGCCGGCCGGCTCCGACGCCTACCTGCTGTCCCGGGTCCTGCACGACTGGGACGACGACGCCGCACGCCGGGTGCTCACCGTGTGCCGGACGGCGATGCGGCCGGACTCGGTGCTGCTGGTGGTGGAGGCGGTGCTGCCGGAGCGCGCCGCCGACGACCCGGCCGCGGTGCGGATGGACCTGCACGTGCTTGTGCTGCTGCCCGGCCGCGAGCGCACCGCCGCGGAGTACGCCGCCCTGTGCGAGGCGGCCGGGCTGCGGCTCACCCGCGACGTCCCGACCGATGCCGGGGTGCACGTGCTCGAGGTGCGCCCGGCGTAGGCCGCCGGGCCCGTCCGCGGCGCACCTCCACGGACGGGCACGGCGACGTCCTCCCCCCGCCGAGTTGATCATGGGGTTGTTCCCGCCGACACGCGCGGACACGCCGACAGGGGCGGCGGCAACCCCATGATCACCGCCGCGGTGAGGAGGGCGAGGGCAGACGGGTCCTCCCTCACACCTCGACGAGGATCTCGCCGGCGGAATCACGCACCGGGTAGACCCGGACCGGCGCGGCCCCGGACGTCGAGGCGCCGTCGGTCCACCGGTAGGCGTAGAGGTGCAGCGGGCAGACGAGCACGTCGACGTCGGTCTGCCCGTCGGCCAGCGGACCCCCGGCGTGCGGGCAGGCGGCTTGGGTGGCGTGCAGCGAGCCGTCCCGCAGCCGGAAGACGGCGACCGGCACGCCCCCGGCCACGAACGCCCGCCCCTCCCCCGGCGGCACCTCCTCGACCCGCCCGACGGCGTACGCCTCGCCGCGCAGGAGCGGTGCCGGACCCGGGGTGCGGACCTCGCCGGCCGGGCTCCCGGGATCGGTCCCCGGCGTCGTGGGCCGGGCGGCCTCGAGGTGCCTCAACCGTGTCGTGGCGCTCATCGGACCGGCACCTCCGGCAGCGCGACCAGCGGCAGCGACCTGCGGAACTGGCCGGGGGTGGCCGGCTCCTTGCCGTCCTGCCCCCAGGGGTCGGTGTAGGCGTCGACCGACCTCTGCATGTTCGCGTCCAGCTGCGCGACGATCCCCTCGCTGTCCTCGAGCAGCACCGACCGGATCCGCCCCAGGCCGACCCGCGGCACGAAGTCGTAGGTGCGCTCCAGCCAGTTGGCGTTCTCCCGGTAGTACTGCAGGAACCGGCCGGTGAGCCGGAGCACCTCCTGCGGGGAGTCGACGGTGGCCAGCAGGTCGCCCTTGCGGACGGTGGCCCCGGCGGCACCGCCGACGTAGACCTCCCACGTGCCGTTGCCGACGGCCACGACGCCGACGTCCTTGACGTAGGCCTCGGCGCAGTTGCGGGGGCAGCCGACGACGGCGAGCTTCATCTTCGCCGGGCTCTCGATGCCCTGGAACCGGGTCTCCAGGTCGATGCCGAGCTGGGTGGAGTCGCCCAGGCCGAAGCGGCAGAAGTCGCTGCCCACGCAGGTCTTCACGGTGCGGAAGCTCTTGCCGTAGGCGTACCCGGACGGCATGCCCAGGTCGTCCCACACCGCCGGCAGGTCCTCCTTGCGGACCCCCAGCAGGTCGATGCGCTGCCCGCCGGTCACCTTGACCATCGGGACCTCGTACTTCTCGGCGACCTCGGCGATGCGGCGCAGCTGAGCGGGGGTGGTGACGCCGCCCTTCATCTGCGGGACGACGGAGAAGGTGCCGTCGCGCTGGATGTTGGCGTGCACCCGGTCGTTGATGAACTCGCCGTCCTTCTCCGGGACGAAGTCCACGCCCCAGAGCATCTTGAGCAGCGAGGTCAGGCCCATCTTCGACTTCGCGTCCTCCTTGCCGCCGGGGGCGAGCGCGGCGAAGACCGCCGAGACGCTGCGCAGGTCCTGCTCGCGGATGGCGGCCATCAGCTCCGGCTTGGCCAGCGGGATGCCGGGCACGTAGTAGGAGGCGGCCGGGTCATCGGCGAGGTCCCCGTCGGCGGCCCACTCGACGATCTGCTCGACGAGGCGTTTGCAGGAGCCGCAGCCCTTGCCGGCGCGGGTGGCGTCCATGACCGCGCCGACGCTGCCGCACCCGCCGGCGACGGCACCGCAGATGTCGCCCTTCGAGACGCCGTTGCAGTTGCAGACCTGGGAGTCGGCCGGCATCTCGGCGACGCGGGGCTCACGCCCCTCCGATGAACCAGAGCCGTCGGACAGGTCGACCAGCAGCCGGATCCGCTCCTCGGGCAGCGGCGCGCCCCGGTCGAAGGCCTGGGTGAGGAAGGCGACCTTGCGGGTGTCGCCGAGCAGGGTGGCGCCGACCAGCACGTCGTCGCGGATGACCACCGACAGGTGCACCCCGCGCCTGGGCTCGGAGATGACCAGGAACTCGTCGTCGTCCCGCTCGGGGGTGTTGACCCCCATGGTGGCGACGTCGACCCCGGCCACCTTGAGCTTGGTCGCCGTCCGGCTGCCGTGGTACTCGGCGTCCGGGTCGGCGCCGGTCAGGACGTCGGCGAGCACCTTCGCGTGCTCCCAGGCAGGCGCCACGAGGCCGTAGACCGAGCCGCGGTGCTGGGCGCACTCGCCGATGGCGTAGACGTCGGGGTCGTCGGTGCGCAGCTGGTCGTCCACGACGATGCCGCGCTCGACCTCGAGCCCTGATCGGACGGCGACGTCGCTGTTCGGCCGCACGCCGGCGGCGACGACGAGCAGGTCGGCGTCCAGCCGGCGGCCGTCCTTGAGGACGACGCCCCCGACGCGCTCGGTGCCCAGCACCTCGGTGGCCAGGACGTCGGTGGCCAGGACGTCGCAGTGCACCGTGATGCCCAGCGCCTCGACGCTCCTCTTCAGGATCGCGCCGGCCTCGGCGTCGAGCTGCATGTTCATCAGGTACGGCATGGCGTGCACCAGGTCGACCTGCAGCCCGTGGCCCTGCAGCGCGCGGGCCGCCTCCAGGCCGAGCAGCCCGCCGCCCATGACGACCGCCTTCCGGCATCGGCCGGTGGCCTCCAGCAGGGCGCGGGTCTCGTCGATGGTGCGGAAGCCGTACACGCCGGGCAGCAGGTCGCCGTCCGCGGTGCGCACGCCGGCCATGGGCGGGATGAACGAGTAGCTGCCCGTGGCCAGCACCAGGTGGTCGTAGGGCGTGATGCTGCCGTCGGAACCGAGCACGGTCTTCGCAGCGGTGTCGATGCGCTCGGCCCGGACGCCGGCCCGCAGGTGCACGCCGTTGTCGGCGTACCAGTCGTGGCTGTTGAGGACGATGTCGTCCTCGTGCGACTCCCCCGCCAGCACCGGCGAGAGCATGATCCGGTTGTAGTTGCCGTGCGGCTCGTCGCCGATGACGGTGATGCGGAACTGCTCGGCTCCGCCGCGCTCGAGCACCTCCTCGACCAGGCGGGCGCCGGCCATGCCGTTGCCCACCACGACCAGCCGGGCGCGGGGGTCGAGCTCGTCGTCGAAGTGGAGGGACGTCAGGCCGGCCGGCCGGCCACCCAACACGGTCATCAGACCTCCACCAGCCCGAGGTCGACGACCAGCTCGCCGGTGACGCCGATGGGCGCGGCCGCCTGCAGTTCGACGACCGTGCCGCCGGGCAGGTCCTCGACGACCCGCAACGGGACGTGCACGTCGCCCTTGGCGCCGATCGGGAACCAGCGCACCGGCACCCCGTCGCGGACCAGCAGCACGTACACCAGGTGGTCGGTGGAGTTGCCGCCGCGGAAGTACAGCGCCTGTGCCGTGGCGCCCGACGGCACGGTGTAGCGCAGCGCGGGGTCGACCGGGCCCGGCTTGTCCAGGCCCTCCCCCGTGATCGGGTACACGCCTTGCAGGAAACGGGGTGTGCTCTTCACGCGGGGGGTCCTCCTCGGGACGGGGCGAGACGGCGGGAGCGGGGTGCGCGCCGCGGGCTGCTCGTGGGGACGGGTCCCGGGCTGGGTGGCGGCGTCGGGGGCGGACAGCCGCTCGACCGGGCCGGCGACGCGGGTGACGGCGACCGCGCAGACCTTGAAGGCCGGCATCCCCGACGTGGGGTCCAGCGCCGGGTCGGTCAGCGCATTGGCCGACGAGCCGCCGCCCCAGTGGAAGGGGGCGAAGACGACGTCGGGGCGGACGTCGTCGGACAGGTGCGCCGAGAAGCGGGCCCGGCCGCGGCGGGTGGCCAGCTCGACCACGTCGTCCGGGCCGATGCCCAGGCGGCGGGCGAGGTGCGGGTGCAGCTCGGCGCGCGGCAGCGGGGCGACCAGCTGCAGGCTGCGCGAGCGGCGGGTCTGGGTGCCCGACTGGTACTGCGCCAGCACCCGGCCGGTGGTGAGCACGTAGGGGTACTCCGCGTCGGGCCGCTCGTGCGCCTCGACGTGCTCGACGCGCAGGAAGCGGGCCCGCCCGTCCGGGGTGGCGAAGCGGTCGAGGAACAGCCGCGGCGTGCCCGGGTGCTCCGGCGCGGGGCAGGGCCAGAAGACCCCCTGCTCCTCGTCGATGCGCCGGTAGGTGATGCCGGCGTAGTCGGACGCTCCCCCGGCGCTGGCGCGGCCGAGCTCGGCGAACACCGTCTCCGGATCGGCGGAGAACAGGTGCCCGGCGCCCAGCCGCGCCGCCAGCTCGGCGAGCAGCTGCAGGTCGTCGCGGACGCCGTCGGGCGGGTCCAGCGCGCGCCGGCGGCGGATCACCCGGCCCTCGACGTTGGTCATCGTGCCGTCCTCCTCGGCCCACATGGCGCTGGGCAGGACGACGTCGGCGAGCTCGGCGGTCTCGGAGAGGAAGAAGTCGCTGACCGCGAGGAAGTCCAGGTCGGTCAGGCGGCTGATCACCCGGCGGGCGTCCGGGGCGGAGACCGCGACGTTGGAGGCGAGCACCAGCAGCGTGCGCACGCCGCCGTCGGTGCCGAGCGCGTCGAGCAGCTCGAAGGCGCTCTTCCCCGGCATCGGCAGGTCGTCGGGGTCGACGCCCCAGACGGCGGCGACGTAGGCGCGGGCCGCGGGGTCGGCGAGCTTGCGGTAGCCGGGCAGCTGGTCGGCCTTCTGCCCGTGCTCGCGGCCGCCCTGCCCGTTGCCCTGACCGGTGACGGTGGCCCAGCCGCTGCCCTCGCGGCCGGGCAGGCCGAGGGCCAGCGCCAGGTTGATCCACGCCTGCGCGGTGTCGGTGCCGCTGCGGTGCTGCTCGGCGCCGCGCGCGGTCAGCACGATGGCCCGCTCGGCCCGGGCCAGGGCGAAGACGGTGCGGCGCTGGTCGGCGACGGGGACGCCGGTGAGCCGCTCCACCCGGTCGGGCCAGTAGGCCCCGACCCCCTCCCGGACCTGCTCGAAGCCGGTCGTGCGCGCCGCGACGTACGCCTCGTCGACCAGCCCCTCGGCGATCGCGATGTGCAGCAGCCCGTTGGCCAGCGCCAGGTCGGTGCCCGGCAGCGGCTGCAGGTGCAGGGCGGCGTTGCGGGCGGTCGCCGTCCGGCGGGGGTCGACGACGACGTGCTGGGCGCCGCGGGCCCGGCCCTCGTCGAACCACTGCATCGCCGGCGGCATGGTGTCGGCGGGGTTGGACCCGACCAGGACGACGACGTCGGCCGCGGCGACGTCGGACAGCGGGAACGGCATGCCGCGGTCCAGACCGAAGGCGCGGTTGGCCGCACCCGCGGCCGAGGACATGCAGAACCGGCCGTTGTAGTCGATGGCGCTGGTCCGCAGCGCGACCCGGGCGAACTTGCCGAACTGGTAGGCCTGCTCGTTGGTCAGCCCGCCGCCGCCGAAGCAGCCGACGGCGTCACGACCGTGCGCGGCCTGGGTCCGCTCGATCGCCGCGACGACCCGGTCCAGCGCCTCCGCCCACGTGGCCTCGACAAGCGGGCTGCTGCGGTCGCCCGGAACGGCGCGCACCAGTGGGCGGGTCAGCCGTTCGGGGTGGTCGAGCAGCTCCGGGGCCGACCAGCCCTTGGAGCACAGGCCGCCGCGGTTGGTCGGGAAGTCGGCCGGTTGCAGCGTCGCCGGGCGGTCGCCGGCGGTCATCGTGACGCCGCACTGCAGCGAGCAGTACGGGCAGTGGGTCTGCGTCGTCCGGGTACGCGGGCCGGGCCCGGCGAGCACTCCGGGCAGGGCGGTCGCGGTCACGTCGACGAGGTTCGACGGTGCCGGTTTCCCGGCGACGGCATCGGCGTCAAGCCTGCGTTCCGGAGACCTCACGCCGTCCCGGCTGCGGTTGTTAGGCCGCGCCTACGCTGGCCGGGTGGCCGACCGCGTGATCTCCGTGCACCTCGGAGCCCCGTCGGTCCGCCTCGCCGAGCAGCGCGACGTGCCCCGGATCGCCGCCACCCTGACCCTCGT
This sequence comes from Geodermatophilus obscurus, assembly GCF_900143215.1. Taxonomy (GTDB): domain Bacteria; phylum Actinomycetota; class Actinomycetes; order Mycobacteriales; family Geodermatophilaceae; genus Geodermatophilus; species Geodermatophilus obscurus_A. The sequence continues at coordinate 38,259 of NZ_FRDM01000023.1, forward strand.
GCAGGCCACGTCGCGCTGGGCCCGCTGGGCGTTGCCGGACGACGGCCGGATCCAGCGGCTGACCCGGCTCGCCGAGCTCGACGCCGGCCACCGCGCGGTCTCCGCCGGCACGGGCTGGGTCACCGAGGACGTCACCGGCGTCGCCACCTGGGAGGCTCCCGAGGGCGCACCGGGCACCCAACCGGTGCCGGACGACGTCCGCGCCGCGCTGGCCACCGAGCTGCCGCACGTGCACGGCTCGCGCTGGGACGCCGTCCGCCGGACCCGCGAGCTGGTCGACGCCGCCCGCCCGACCGGGCCGCACTGGTGGCTGTCCCACCTGGGCACCCGGCCGAGCAGCCGGCGGCGCGGTTACGGCACCGCGCTCGTGCAGCCGGCGCTCACCCACTGCGACACGACCGGAGTGCCCGCCGCCGCGGTCGTCTCGACCTGGGCCGCGGTCCGGTTCCTGCGACGTCTCGGATTCGACATCGACCGCGCGATGGAGAGCTCCGACGGCACCCTGCCGATGTGGCTGCTGGTGCGCCCGCAGTCGTCCTGAAACATCTCTCCCCGCGGGTGTCGATCTGCGGCCGGGCCGTTCGTACAGGGGGTGAGCGGCCGGTACGGTCCCGGCCGCCGAACCCGAGGAGATCCCCATGCCGCAGTACCTGCTCAGCCTCATCCAGCCCGACGGCCCGGTGCCCCCGCCCGAGGTGCTCGAGCCGATCATGCGTGACGTGGCCGCGGTGACCGAGCGGATGCGCGCCGCCGGCGCCTGGGTCTTCTCCGCGGGCCTGCACCCGGCGGAGACCGCGACCGTGGTGCGGTCCGCGGGCGAGGACTTCCTGGTCACCGACGGCCCCTACGCGGAGGCCAAGGAGCACGTCGGCGGTTTCACCATCGTCGAGGCCGAGGACCTCGACGCCGCGCTGGCCTGGGGCCGCGAGGTCGCCCGGGCGACCACCCTGCCGGTGGAGGTCCGCCCGATCGCCAACGGGGGCGTCTGACGCGGTGCGCGACGTCCGCACGCATGACATCGAGGCGGTCTTCCGCGAGTCCTACGGGCGCGCGGTCGCCGTCCTCACCCGCCTCCTCGGCGACATCGACGCCGCCGAGGAAGCGGTGCAGGACGCCTTCCTCATCGCCGTGCAGCGCTGGCCGGTCGACGGCGTGCCGCCCAGCCCGGCCGGGTGGATCGTCACCACCGCCCGCAACCGGGCCATCGACCGGCTGCGCCGCGAGTCGACCCGCACCGACCGGCACCGCGCGGCAGCCCTGCTCGCCGACCCCGGACCCCCGGCCGAGGAGGGCGCCGTGCGCGACGACCGGCTGCGCATGCTGTTCACCTGCTGCCACCCCGCCCTGGCGCCGGCCACCCGCGTGGCGCTGACGCTGCGGCTGGTGGGCGGGCTGTCCACCGCGGAGATCGCGCACGCCTTCCTCGTCCCGGAGGCGACGATGGCCCAGCGGCTGGTGCGGGCGAAGAACAAGATCCGCGATGCCCGCATCCCCTACCGGGTGCCGGCCGAGGCCGACCTGCCCGACCGGCTGTCCGGCGTCCTGGCGGTCGTCTACCTCGTGTACTCGGAGGGGCACACGGCATCCGCCGGGGACCGGCTGGTGCGCACCGACCTGTGCGCGGAGGCGGTCCGGCTGGCCCGCGAGCTGGCCGAGCTGATGCCCGACGAGCCGGAGGTCCTCGGCCTGCTGGCGCTCGTCCTGCTGAGCGAGTCGCGCCGGTCGGCCCGGGTGGCGCCGGACGGGTCGCTGGTGCCGCTGCCCGAGCAGGACCGGTCCCGGTGGGACGCCGACCTGATCACCGAGGGGCAGCTGCTGGTGCGCCGCTGCCTGCGGCGCGGCGCCCCCGGGCCGTACCAGGTGCAGGCGGCGATCCAGGCCGTGCACAGCGACGCCGCGTCCCCGGAGGAGACCGACTGGCGCCAGGTGCTCGCCCTCTACGACCACCTGATGGCGCTCACGCCGAGCCCGGTGGTGGCGCTGAACCGCGCGGTCGCGGTGGCCGAGGTCGACGGCCCCGCGGCGGCGCTGGCGCTGGTCGACGCGCTGGACCTGCCGCGCTCGCACCTGCTGCCCGCCGTCCGGGCCGACCTGCTGCGCCGGCTGGGGCGGGACGCCGAGGCCGCCGCGGCCTACGACGAGGCGCTCGCGCTGGCCGGCAACGCGACCGAGCGGGCCTTCCTGGAGCGACGGCGGGCCGAGATCGCCGGCGCCGGCTGAGCCCGCCCGAGTTGCCTTCCCGAGGCTCTACCCCTGCTCCCTCGTGGAAGCAGGGGTCGAGCGTCCGGGAGGAGCACCCGGCCGGTCAGTCCCAGGAGCGGCGCTGCTTCTTGAGCTGGCCGCGCTGCTTCTTGGCCTGGATCCGCCGCTCCTGCGACCCGCGCGTGGGCCGGGTGCGCCGGCGGGCCGCGGGCGGTGGGGCCAGCGCCGCGCGCAGGACGGCGGCCAGCCGTTCGCGGGCGGCCTGCCGGTTGCGCAGCTGCTGCCGGTGCTCGCTGGCTGCCACGGTCAGGACGCCGTCCACCAGCCGGCCGGCCAGGCGCTCGGCCAGCCGCCGCCGCTGGACCTCGGTCAGGCCGGGGAGCTCGAGCGGCGCGACCGACAGCTCCACCCGCGAGTCGGCGGTGTTGACGCCCTGGCCGCCCGGCCCGGACGAGCGGGAGAACCGCCAGTGCAGCGCGGCCGCGGGCACGACGAGCGAGCCGTTGACCGGCAGGTCCCCGGAGGCGTCGTCGGTGGCGGGCATGCGGCCAGTGTCGCGGAGGGACCTCAGGCGGCGGCGGGCACCGGGTCCGGGCCACCGGCCGCGCCGGGCCGGCAGCGCACCAGCCGGCGCAGGGTCAGCCAGCTGCCGCGCCCGGCGCCGTACCGCTCCAGGGCCCGGACGGCGTAGGCCGAGCAGGTCGGCTCGAACCGGCAGCACGGCGGGCGCCGGGGGCTGACCTCGCGCTGGTAGATCCGCACGGCGGCCACCAGCCGGTCCCGCACCCGCGTCCCGCGGCGGCCGGTGCCGGTGGCGTGCACGTGGCGCAGCGTCGTCGGCACGAGGAACAGCCCTTCGACGCCGCAGCCGATCGCATTGGCCAGGCAGCACCCGGTGTTGAGGAACAGCAGGTCGCGCAGGCACGAGCCGTCCCGGTCGTAGCCGCGGCGTGGCCGGTATCCGTACCCGGGGCCGTAGCCGTAGCCGAACCGCGGCCCGTACCTCCGGCCGTACCCCGGTCCGTGCCGGCGCCGCCGCGGGCCCCAGCCGCTGCTCCAGATGAAGACCATGCGTTCGATCCTCGTGGTGGGCGGCGGGCACCGCAGGCCGAGCGCGGGGGCACCATCGGGGCATGCCCGACTTCCCCCTCGCCACCGCGCTGGCCGCCGGACCGGTGGTCCTCGACGGCGGTCTGGCCACCCAACTGGAGGCGCAGGGGCACGACCTGTCCTCGGCGCTGTGGTCGGCGCGGCTGCTGCACGACGCCCCCGAGGCGGTCGTCGCCGCGCACGCCGCCTTCGCCGCAGCCGGCGCCCAGGTGGCGACGACGGCCAGCTACCAGGTGTCGGTGGAGGGGCTCGCCGCTGCCGGACTGGACGCGACGGAGGCCCGGCGGCTCGTCGTCCGCTCGGTCCACCTGGCCGAGCGCGGGGCCCCGGAGGCGTGGATCGCCGGGTCGGTCGGGCCCTACGGCGCGGCCCTCGCGGACGGGTCGGAGTACACCGGCGCCTACGCCGACGAGATCGGCGTCGACCGGCTCCGGCAGTGGCACCGGCCGCGCATGGAGTGGCTGGCCGAGGCCGGCGCCGATGTCCTCGCCTGCGAGACGGTGCCCGCAGCCGCCGAGGCCGAGGCGCTGCTGGAGGAGGCCGACATGCTGGGCATGCCGGTCTGGCTGTCGCTCACCACGGTGCTGCACGGCGACGGCGTCGTCCGCACCCGGCGCGGCGAGCCGGCCGAGGAGGTGTTCGCGATGGCACGCGAGCTCGACGCCGTGGTGGCCGTCGGCGTCAACTGCACCGACCCGGACGGCGTCCTGCCCGCGGTGACCGCCGCTTCGGTCGCGGGCAAGCCCGTCGTCGTCTACCCGAACAGCGGGGAACGGTGGGACGCCGCCGCCCACCGCTGGACCGGAACCGCCGGCCTCGTCCCCGCCGACGCGCTCACCTGGGTGGACGCCGGCGCCCGGCTCGTCGGCGGGTGCTGCCGCGTGGGGCCCGGTGCGGTCGGCGCGTTGACTGCCGCACTGCGGCCCGCGCCGTCCGGCGATCCGGTTGGGGCACGCAACGACCATTGACCGCTACCGCACGCGACTGGACCGTGGGCCATGGCCCCCATCCGGCCGGGTGGGCGTCCCCGACGGACGGATCCTCATGCGACGAGCACTCCTCACCGGCTCCGCGGCCACCGCCCTCGTGGTCGGGACCCTCGCCCCCGCACCGGCCGAGGCCGACGAGCGTCGCTGCTCCCCGACCCGCGGCAACGTGCCGGTGTGCTCGACGGACGGCTCCGCCGCGACCGCGACCTTCCTCGACCCGACCGCCACGGTCCGCGGGGCCAGGCACATCACGCTCGGCGAGCAGATGTACGTCGGCCCGTTCGCCGAGCTGCTCGCCACCGAGCACGCGCCGATCACCATCGGCCAGGCGTCCAACGCGCAGGACAACGTCACCGTCGACGCGCGTGGCGGCGAGGGCATCGAGGTCGGCGACGACGTCATCCTGGCCCACGGCTCCTCCGTGCTCGGGACGGCCAGCGTCGGCGTCCGGTCCCGCCCACTGCCGCAGGCCGTGGTCGACGCCGGCGTCGACACCGAGGGCGGCTCGGTCTTCCTCTCCTTCGGTGCGCAGGTCGACGGCGCCACGGTCGAGGTCGACTCCGGCGTCTCGGCGCTGGCGCGGGTCGCCCCCGGCGTCACGCTGCCCTCCGGCTACCTCGTGCTCCCGGGCAAGAACGTCACCACCCAGGCGGAGGCGCAGGACCCGGCGCTGGGCAAGGTCCGGTACATCACCCAGGCCGACATCGCGTTCAACGAGGCCGTTCTCCACGTCAACGAGTCCCTGGCCCGCGAGTACACCGAGCTGCACCGCGTGGACCCGAGCGCCGTGCACGGGGCCAACATCGACCCGGGCCACACCGAGTTCAACCCCGACGCCGACCTGCCGAGCTTCGCCGGCGAGGAGCAGGCGCGGCCGGACTTCCGCAACCGGGTCATCGGCGACGTCGACCTGGCGGACACTTTCGCCCGCTTCGCGCAGCGCACCGGCGAGCGGATCGCCATCCGCGCCGACGAGGGCGAGCCGTTCGTGATCGGTCACGTCGACGAGATGGGCGACGGCGTGGTCTTCCACGCCCTCGAGCACACCGACCTCCACGTCGGCGACGACGTCCGCTACGGCGCCGGGGCGATCGTGCACGGCGGTGGTCGGGTCGTCGTCGAGGGCCAGCCCGACGAGCAGACCGTGGTGGGCGACGACGTCCGCCTCGGCGACGGGTCCGTCGTCTTCCGCAGCACCATCGGCGACGGCGCCCGGATCGGGGACCGCAGCGCCGTCGTCGGCACCGACCTGCCCGCCGGCGCCCTCGTCCCGCCGGGCACCATCGTCCTCAACGGCGAGGTGTTCGGCGTGGTCGAGTGGTGACCTCGCTCGGGCTCTCGCGCGGCCCGGCGGCCGCCGTGCTCACCCTCGCCGCCGGGCTCATCGGCTGCTCGTCCGGGAGCGAGGACGAGGTGCAGGCGCCCCTGGCGGCCGCGCCCTCCTCGGCGACCGTGGCCGGGCCGGCCCCGGTGCTGGCCTCGGCGACCACGATCGACGACGTCGACGCGGCCGCCGGCACCTGGTCGACCACCTGGGAGGCGTGCTTCGAGCCGCTGCCCGGCGAGGAGGACCTCGAGCGCTGGGAGGTCCGGACGCTCACGTCCGAGGGGACCTCCCCGCAGATCGAGCGGCTGGACGACGAGTGCATCGCGCTCCAGATCGCCCAGGGCATCGGCACCGAGCCGGAGGGCGACCCCGCCCGCCTGGCGGCCCTGTCCGACGCGGCGCGGCTGGCCTACCAGGTCCGCGGGGCGCGGGCCGACCGCTCGGTGACGCCGTGGAGCGAGCCCGTGGTCGTCGGCAGCGCCGGCTGAGCGGAGCCCCGGGCGCGCGGCGCGCGCCCGGGGCTCCCTGCTCACAGGATCGGCTTGCCGCCGGTGACGGCGATCCGCGCGCCGGAGACGTAGGACGCCTCGTCACTGGCCAGCAGCACGTACACCGGCGCCAGCTCGGCCGGCTGGCCCGCCCGGCCCAGCGGCACCTGCTGCCCGAAGCTCTCGACCTTCTCCTCCGGCATGGTCGCCGGGATCAGCGGCGTCCAGACCGGACCGGGGGCGACGCTGTTGGCCCGGATGCCCTTCTCGGCCAGCATCTGCGCCAGGCTGGCGGTGAAGTTGGCGATGCCGGCCTTGGTCATCGCGTAGGCGATCAGGTTCGGACTCGGGTTGTCGGAGTTCACCGACGACGAGTTGATGATCGACGCCCCCGGCTGCATGTGCGGGATCGCGTCCTTGGTCAGCGTGAACATCGCCGTCAGGTTCAGCGCCACGGTGTGGTCCCACTCGTCGTCCGAGATCTCCTCGATCGAGTCGTGGCTCATCTGGAACGCGGCGTTGTTGACCAGGACGTCGACCCTGCCGAACTCCTCGACGGCCTTGGGGATGATCGTCTTCTGGTGGGCGCGGTCGGCGAGGTCACCGGGCACCAGCACGCACTTCCGGCCGGCCTCCTCGACGTGCTTCGCGGTGTCCTTGGCGTCCTCGTGCTCGTTCAGGTACGAGATCAGGACGTCGGCGCCCTCGCGGGCGAAGGCGATCGCGACGGCGCGCCCGATGCCGCTGTCGCCGCCGGTGATGACTGCCGCCTTGCCGGTCAGCCGGCCGGAGCCGCGGTAGCTCTCCTCGCCGTGGTCGGGCTTGGGGTCCATCTCCCCCAGCGTGCCGGGGACCTGCTGCTGCTGGGCGGGCTGGGACTCGGGACGGGGCTCGGACACGGTCGTCCTCCTGCGGTCTGCGTGGGTCGGCGGGCTGGGCCGGCTGCCTGGTCTCGGCGTCGCGGTCGCCCTACCCCCGCCGTCGGCCACAGAACCGGCGCGGGTCGGGTCGGGCACGTCACGGGAAGAGGAGCGCCGTCGGGCACGCTGTCCACCACGATGACTCCGTCCACGGCTCCGGGGACCGCCGCCCCTCCCCTCCTCGACCACCCCGGCGACCTCTCCGCGCTCCGGGCGCGGGGCGCCGACCCCGACGAGCTGTTCAGCACCTTCGCCGCCTGGGCCGAGGGCAACGGCACGACGCTGTACCCGGCGCAGGAGGAGGCGCTGATCGAACTGGTCAGCGGTGCCAACGTCGTCCTGGCCACGCCGACCGGCTCGGGCAAGTCGCTGGTGGCCACCGGCGCGCAGTACGCCGCGCTGGCCACGGGACGGCGCAGCTGGTACACCGCGCCCATCAAGGCGCTGGTCAGCGAGAAGTTCTTCGCGCTGTGCGGCGTCTTCGGCGCGGAGAACGTCGGCATGCTCACCGGCGACGCCGCGGTCAACCGGGACGCGCCGATCATCGCCTGCACCGCCGAGGTGCTCGCCAACATCGCCCTGCGCGAGGGGGGCGGGTCCGGGGGCGAGGGCGGAGCCGACGTCGGCCTGGTGGTCATGGACGAGTTCCACTTCTACGGCGACCCGGACCGCGGATGGGCCTGGCAGGTGCCGCTGCTGGAGCTGCCGAAGGCGCAGTTCCTGCTGCTGAGCGCCACCCTCGGCGACACGGGGTGGCTGCGCGAGGACCTGACCCGCCGCACCGGCCGCCCCACCGCGCTGGTCGCCAACGCCGAGCGCCCGGTCCCTCTGCACCACTGGTACGCGACGACGCCGATGCACGAGACGATCCAGGAGCTGCTGGACACCCGTCAGGCGCCGGTGTACGTCGTCCACTTCACCCAGGCCTCGGCGCTGGAGCGCGCGCAGGCGCTGATGAGCGTCAACGTGTGCACCAAGGAGGAGAAGGCCGCGATCGCCGAGATGATCGGCGGCTTCCGGTTCACCACCTCTTTCGGGACGACGCTGTCGCGGCTGGTGCGCCACGGCATCGGCGTCCACCACGCCGGGATGCTGCCCAAGTACCGGCGGCTGGTGGAGCAGCTGGCCCAGGCCGGCCTGCTCAAGGTCATCTGCGGCACCGACACCCTCGGCGTCGGCATCAACGTGCCGATCCGCACCGTGGTCTTCTCCGCGCTGTCGAAGTACGACGGCACCCGCACCCGGCTGCTCAACGCCCGCGAGTTCCACCAGATCGCCGGGCGGGCCGGACGCGCGGGCTACGACACCGCCGGCACCGTCGTCGTCCAGGCGCCCGAGCACGAGGTGGAGAACCTCCGGCAGTTCGCCAAGGTCGCCGACGACCCGAAGAAGCGCCGCAAGCTCGTGCGCAAGAAGGCGCCCGAGGGCATGGTGCCGTGGTCGGAGGGCACCATGCGCCGGCTGGTGGAGGCCGAACCCGAGCCGCTGACCAGCAACTTCCGGGTGTCGACGGCGATGGTGCTCGACGTCGTCGACCGCCCTGGCGACCCGTTCGTGGCGATGCGCCGGCTGCTGACGGAGAACCACGAGCCGCGCAAGCGGCAGCTGCGGCACATCCGCGAGGCGATCGGCATCGCCCGGTCGCTGCTGCAGGCCGGCGTGCTGGTGCGGCTCGGCGAGCCCGGGCCCGACGGGCGGCGCTACGACCTGACCGTCGACCTGCCGCCGGACTTCGCGCTCAACCAGCCGCTGTCGACCTTCGCGCTGGCCGCGATCGACCTGCTCGACCCCGAGAGCGAGACCTACGCCCTGGACGTGGTCAGCGTCATCGAGGCCACCCTCGACGACCCGCGGCAGATCCTGGCCGCGCAGCTGAACAAGGCCAAGGGCGAGGCGGTGGCCCGGATGAAGGCCGAGGGGATCGAGTACGAGGAGCGGATGGAACTGCTCGAGGACATCTCCTACCCGAAGCCGCTGGAGGAGCTGCTCGAGCACGCGCTGGAGGTCTACACCCGCTCCAACCCGTGGGCGGCGGATGCGCACCTGTCGCCGAAGTCCGTCGTCCGGGACCTGTGGGAGAACGCCTACACCTTCCGCGAGCTGGTCAACACCTACGGGCTGACCCGCGCGGAGGGCGCGGTGCTGCGCTACCTCTCCGACGCCTACAAGGCGCTGCGCTCCGGCGTCCCCGCCACCGCCCGCACCGACGAGGTGACCGACCTGGTCGAGTGGCTCGGCGAGCTGGTCCGCCAGGTGGACTCCTCGCTGCTCGACGAGTGGGAGCAGCTGACCAGCCCGGACCAGCCGCTGGACGCGCCGGTCGCCGTCCCGGTCCGCCCGCGGCCGCTCACCGGCAACGAGCGGGCGTTCACCGCGATGGTGCGCAACCAGCTGTTCCGCCGGGTCGAGCTGTTCGCCCGCCGCCGGTGGTACGACCTCGGCGACCTCGACCGCGGCTCCGGGTGGGACGCCGACCGGTGGGGCGAGGTGGTGCAGGCCTACTTCGCCGAGCACGCGGAGCTCGACACCGGCGCCGACGCCCGCGGCCCGGCGCTGCTCATCTGGGACAAGCAGCCCGGTGTCTGGCGGGTCCGGCAGATCCTGGACGATCCGGAGGGCAACCACGACTGGGGCTTCGACGTCGAGGTCGACCTCGAGGCCTCCGACGAGGAGGGCGCCGTCGTCCTGCGCCTGGTCGACGCCGGCCGCAGGTAGAAGGACCCCCTTGCCCCCCGCCACTCGCAGGCTCGCGGCGGGCCCCTGCAAGGGGGCCGCCGTCCGGCCCGTGGCACGGTTTAACCGAAGTCTTGCCTCCTCCTGGGCTGCCGCTCGGCATCCCCCGCCTAGCGTCGAGGACGCCGGGACCGACGTCGTGCGGACGACGGGTCCCCGCTCCCGTCGACTCCGCCGGCTCGGGGAAGGGCTCCCGTGGACCTTCGCATCGTGGCTTTCAACCTCATCGCCCGGGACGCCACGCTGAGGACGCTGCTGGCCAACTACGCCCGGCGCCTCCAGGCGGACGGCGCGGCGGAGGACCGGACGGCGTCCTGCTTCGTCTCCCTGAGGTGGACGGTCGACGAGCGCAGCTGTGCTCGTGGCGGGTCAGAGCTCCTCGTCCTCCAGGTCCACGCCGCCCGGGACGACTCCTGCCCCCTCGCGCAGCTCGACCGGGTCCTGCAGCGGCTGCGCACGGCCCTGACGACCGTCGGGCCGAACCCGTGCATCACCGCCCGGTGCCTGACGACGTCGGGAGCGGTCCCGGACCGCCGGTTCGGCACGGTCGTCAGGACGAGCACGTGGCGGATCGCGCCCGTGCCGCCCCGGCCGGAGACCGCGGCACCCACCGGGCCCGTGCCGTGGCCCGTGTGGAGCGAGCCGGACGGATCCGGCCTCCGCGCGCTCGGCGTCGGTGTCCTCAGCCTGAACTGACCGAGCCCGGGCCGACCGTCGAGGTCCGGGCGCCGTCCGGGCGCACCGCCACGCCGGGCGCACCGCGGACAGGCCCGTGACGACGACGGAGGCCAGCACGGCCAGGCCGGTGGTCCGGGTGCGCACCGGACGTCTCCCTCGCCCCTCCCCTGCGCCCGGTCGCCCGCCGGCGTGGCACCCTCGCGGCTGATGTCCGCATGACCGTGTTCGAGATGCTCGCGGTCGCCGCGGCGGGTCTGGCCGCGGGCGCCATCAACGCCGTCGTCGGCTCGGGCACCCTGGTGACCTTCCCGGTGCTGCTGGCCGTGGGCCTGCCGCCGGTGACCGCGACGGTCAGCAACTCCCTCGGCCTGGTGCCCGGCAACCTCGCCGGGTCGCTGGGCTACCGCCGCGAGCTGGCCGGGCAGCGCTGGCTGCTGCTGCGGCTGCTCCCGGCCTCGGTGCTCGGCGCGCTGACCGGCGCCTTCCTGCTGCTGCACCTGCCGGCGAGCAGCTTCGAGGCCATCGTGCCGGTCCTCGTCGGGCTGGCCGTCGTCCTCGTCGCGGTCCAGCCGCTCGTGCAGCGGGCCCTGGCGCGCCGGCGGTCCACCGACGCGCCGCCGTCCCGGATCGGCCCCGGCCGGCTGGCCGCCCTCTTCGCCGGCGCCTACGCCACCGGCAGCTACGGCGGCTACTTCGCGGCCAGCCAGGGCGTGCTGCAGATCGGCGTCTTCGGGCTGCTGCTCCGCGAGTCCCTGCACCGGCTCAACGCGATCAAGAACGTGCTCACCCTGGCGGTCAACGGCGTCGCCGCCGGGGCCTACATCGTGGTGGCGACCGACCGCGTCGACTGGCGCGCCGCCGGGCTGGTGGCGGCCGGGTCGCTGCTCGGCGGGTACGTCGGCGCGCGGTTCGGCCGCCGGCTGCCGTCGGCCATGCTGCGCGCCGCGATCGTCGTCCTGGGCTGCGTCGCGATCGCCGTGCTGCTGACCCGGTGACCCGTCGGACCGGCCGGTGTCGGAGCCGCCGGAGCCGGACGGCAAGCTTGACCCATGACCGGGAGTGCAGCCGAACGCTTCGACGGAGCCCTCGCCTCCTCGCCGCCCGCCCTCGACAGCCCGGACCTGCTGCCCGCCCGGCTGGCGCGGGCCTGCGCGGCCGGCCTGGGCGTCGACGGCGCCGGGCTGAGCCTGCACGTCGGCGTGCTGCGGACACCGATCGGCGCGAGCGACGCGGAGACCGCCCACGCCGAGCGCCTGCAGTTCACCGTCGGCGATGGCCCCTGCCTGCGCGCGAACGACAACGGCGAGGTCATCGCCTTCTCGCTCGAGGACATCGCCCGCAACTGGCCGCAGCTGTGGGCCTCGCTGCTGAACGAGACCACCTTCCGCGGCGTGCTGTCGGTGCCGCTGCCCCCGCCGATGGGACCGCTGGTGGTCCTCGACCTCTACGTGCGCGACCCCGCGACGCTGACCGCGCTGAAGCGCGCGGACATCCACGACGTCGCCCTGGCCACGACCGAGGAGCTGGCGCTCACGGTGACCGGGCCGGAGTTCCCCGACGACGGGAGCAGCTGGCTCGACGGACCCGACGCCCAGCGCCGTGCCCGCGTCTGGCAGGCCATGGGGCTGGTCGGCATCGCCCTGGGGCTGGACGCCTCCGACGCCATCGCCACGATGCGTGCCTCGGCGATCTCCGCGGGCCGGGTGGTGGACGACGTCGCCGAGGACATCGTCGCCGGCCGCCTCGTGCCCGCGGAGCTGCGCGCCGCCCCCGACCGCGACGGCAACGCCGGGTGACCCCAGCGCAGTTCGCCCTGCTCGTCCTGGCGGGCATCGGCGGGGGGCTGACCGGCAGCATCGCCGGCCTGGCGTCACTGGTGAGCTACCCCGCCCTGCTCGCGACCGGCCTGCCGCCGGTCACGGCCAACGTGACCAACACCGTCGCGCTGGTGCTCAACGGCGTGGGGTCGGTCAGCGCATCCGGACCGGAGCTGCGCGGCCAGGAACGGCGGCTGCTGCGGCTCTCGGGCGGTGCCGTCCTCGGGGGCGCGGCCGGCGCGGCGCTGCTGCTGCTCACGCCCTCGGACGCCTTCGAGCGGATCGTGCCCTGGCTGATCGCTGCGGCCTCGATCGCCCTGCTGGTGCAGCGACCCCCGCGGGAGCTGGCCGAGCGCGGAGCCGCGGCGCACCCGACCCACCGCGACCCGTGGTGGCTGCCCGCGGTCGTCTTCGCGGTCGCCATCTACGGCGGCTACTTCGGCGCGGCCGCCGGCGTGATGCTGCTGGCGCTGTTCCTGCTGTCGACCGGCGAGGGCCTGGCGAGGGGGAACGCGCTGCGCAACGTGGTGCTGCTCGCGGCCAACGTGACCGCCTCGATCGGCTTCGTGGTGTTCGCGCCGGTCGCCTGGTCGGCCGCGCTCCCGCTGGCGATCGGACTGTTCGTGGGCGGGCGCCTCGGCCCGCCGGTGGTCCGCCGGGCGCCACAGCTCCTGGTGCGCCGGCTGATCGCCCTGGCCGGGCTCGGCCTGGCGGTGCACCTGGCCGTGCAGGCCTACGGCCAGAGCGGCTGACGGACCCGTGCCGAGGCCGGAGGTACGTCAGCCCCGCCTCGGGCCCGGACGCCGTCCTCCGGCGCCCGGGACGGCCGTTCAGCTGACGTAGGCGGCGAGGAAGAGCACGAACGCGCTGGCCAGCAGCAGCAGCCGGGCCGGCGTGAGTCCGTTGATGAGGTTGGCCGTCGCCTCGACCCAGGCGGGCCGGATACCGGCCTCCCGGGCGCCGCGGCGCACCAGGCGCACCTCATCGGCCAGCAGCGCGCCGGCCGCGCCGAGCATGCCGAGCCCGACGGTCAGGAACACCAGCGCCAGCCGCTCCCGGAACGCCTCGGCGACCCCGCCGAGGAGCAGCACGACGAGCAGGCCGACGAGCAGCCCGGCCACCGCGCCGGCGACGGGTGCCCACGGGCCCATCCGGGTCAGCGGGAACGCACTCCGGGCGCTGATCCTGGGCCGACGCGCCACGGGGCCGGTCTGCTGGACGCCCTCGGGAGCGGCGCCGCCCCCCGCAGACGGGGCCTCGGCCGGCTGCGGCGGGGCCGGCGGGGCGCCGGCCGGGATCGGGCCGGTCGCCGTCGGGCCGGGCAGGACCGGCCCGGACGGCGCGGGCCCGGAGGGCACCGGACCGGACGGCGCGGGCCCGGAGGGCGCGGCGCCCGGGGGAACGGCCCCCGCCGGTGTGGCACCGGACGGTGTGGCACCGGACGGTGTGGCACCGGACGGTGTGGCACCGGCGGGCGGAGCCGCGGGCAGCTCGGTGGTCACGGGGGACGACGGGGTGCGGGGTGCCTCGGACATCGCCGCCCACGCTAGGCGGCGGGGCCGACGGGAGCAGGGAGGCGGTACGGGTGTCGACACCTCGACACCTCGACACCTCGATGGGGTCGACAGGGTCCCTGGTCCGGGGTCGTCCGGACTAGCCCGATCGTCTGATGGAGACGAAACCTCCCCGTAACACAGACTTCTTGAGCCACACCGGTTCGGCGGCACACCGTGGTGCCGTCGGCGCAGCCGGCCGAGCGTGCAGGGGAGCCCCATGGTCCCGACCCAGCCCGAGCGGGTCCCTCCCGGACAGCTGAGCGCGATCGGCCGCGCCGGTCCGGTCCGATCCGGGCTCCCCTGACCGCGCAGTCCGGCCCCGGTGTATCAGTCGCGCAGCCGCCGCCTCCGTTCGAGTGCGTGCCCGTGCCCACTGCCCCGTAGTCCCGGTTCCCACGAGCAGCCCCGTGCGCTGCCACCCTTGAGGAGACCGTTGTGCCCGTCATCTCCGTCCCGCAGGCCTTCAACGAGGACGACCTGTACGTGGACCTGGCGTCGATCTTCGACGTCCCGCTGTACCTCAAGTGCGAGGGCTTCAACTTCGCCGGCTCGATCAAGCTCAAGGCCGCCACCGAGATGGTCGAGGCCGCCGAGCGGGACGGCGTGCTGACCCGGGACTCGGTGCTCATCGAGTCCTCGTCCGGCAACCTCGGTGTCGCCCTCGCGATGATCGCGGCCAGCCGCGGTTACCGCTTCCTGTGCGTCACCGACTCGCGCTGCAACCTCTCCACCCGGCGGCTGATGGAGGCGCTGGGCAGCCAGGTGCACATCATCACCGAGGCCGACCCGGTGGGCGGCTTCCTGGGTGCCCGGATCGACTACGTCGAGGCGATGTGCGCCTCCGACAGCCGCTTCGTCTGGCTGAACCAGTACCGCAACCCGGGCAACTGGCGGGCCCACCTGAAGCGGACCGCACCGGCGATCGCCCGCGACTTCCCCGGTCTCGACGTGCTGTTCGTGGGCGCCGGCACCACCGGGACCCTCATGGGCTGCGCGCGCTTCTTCCGCGAGTGGCACCGCCCCGTGCACGTCGTCGCGGTCGACGCCGTCGGCTCGGTGACCTTCGGCGGACCGCAGGCGCGGCGGATGATCCCCGGGCTGGGCAGCGGGGTCCGTCCCGCGCTGCTCGACGAGTCCTACATCGACGAGGTCGTGCTGGTCGAGGAGGCCGACACCCTCCGCGCCTGCCACCGGCTGGCCCACCGGGGCTTCCTGTTCGGCGGCTCCACCGGCACGGTGGTCAGCGGCGCCAAGAGCTGGCTGGACCGCCACGGCAGCCCGGGCATCACCGCCGTGGCCATCGCCCCCGACCTGGGCGAGCGCTACCTGGACACCGTCTACCAGACCAACTGGCTCGAGGACCTCTTCGGCAAGGACGTGCTGGACCCGGTCCAGGCCGCCCACCCGTTCTCGGAGAGCCTGTCACGGCCGACCGACGCGGGCGCCGATCCGGGTCGCGGCACCCTGGTCACCTCCCGGCCGGACGCCGACGTCGTTCCGCTGCCTCTGCCGCGGTCGGGGAACTGACGTGCTGGGACGCCCCGTGGACCTGGTCTCCGCCGGCGCGGCCGCCCGCGCGCCGGCGGTCGACCCGGTGCTCACCGGCTACGCCGCGGTGCTCGCCGAGGTGCTGCAGGTGGGCTCCGTGGACCCGGACGCCCACGTCTTCGACGACCTCGGCGCGGACTCCATGGTCATGGCCCGCTTCTGCGCCCGCGTCCGCAAGCAGGCCGACCTGCCCGCGGTCTC
>NZ_FRDM01000023.1:54222-69994 GCF_900143215.1 Geodermatophilus obscurus
GCGGACTCCATGGTCATGGCCCGCTTCTGCGCCCGCGTCCGCAAGCAGGCCGACCTGCCCGCGGTCTCGATCAAGGACGTCTACGCCCACCCGACACTGCGCGGCCTGGCGGCGGCGGTGGCGGAATCGGCCCCGGCGGTCGCCGAGCCGGCCGTCGGGACCGCGGCACCGGAGGCGCCGGCCCGCACGGTCCGACGGGCCACCGGCGTCGAGTACGTCCTGTGCGGGGTGATGCAGGTTCTGATCTTCCTCGCGTACTCCTGCGTCAGCACGCTGGTCTTCATCCGGGGGTTCGTGTGGATCCTCGACGGGGGCACCCTGCTGCACGACTACCTGCGGGCGGTCGTCTTCGGAACCGCGACCACCGTCGGTCTCTGCGTCTTCCCCATCCTGGCCAAGTGGGTGCTGATCGGCCGGTGGAAGCCCCAGCAGATCCCCATCTGGAGCCTGGCGTACGTCCGCTTCTGGCTGGTCAAGACGCTGATCCGGTCGAACCCCCTGGTGCTGCTGACCGGCGGGAGGTCGCACACCAGTTCCAGCTCACCGCTGCACGTGCTCTACCTGAAGGCCCTGGGCGCGAAGATCGGCCGAGGCGTGGCGATCTACTCGCGCAACGTGCCCGTCTGCACCGACCTGCTGACCATCGGTGACGGCACGGTGATCCGCAAGGACTCGTTCTTCAACTGCTACCGGGCCCACGACGGCGTCATCGAGACCGGCCCGGTCACCCTCGGGGCGCACGTGTTCGTCGGTGAGGCCACCGTGCTGGACATCGGCACCGCCATGGGCGACGAGGCGCAACTGGGTCATGCCTCGGCCCTGCACGCCGGCCAGTCCGTGCCGGCCGGCGAGCACTGGCACGGTTCCCCGGCGCAGCCGGCCACGGTGGACTACCGGGGCGTCGAGGAGGTCGACCTCGGCACCGCCAGGAGGTTCGTCTACGGCCTCACGCAGGTGCTGAGCAGCCTGGTGGTCACCGTGCCGCTGGGAGTCGGGGCCCTGGCGTTCCTGACGATCGCGTTCCCGTGGATCGCCGCTCTCCTCGAGCCGGGAGAGGCGGCCTACACGCAGTGGGGCTTCTACCAGGACGTCCTGGTCACCTCGACCGTCATCTTCTTCGGCTTCCTCCTCGTCGGCCTGCTCGTCCAGGTCACCGTCCCCCGCGTGCTCAACCTGTTCATCGAGCCGGACCGGGTGTACCCCCTGTACGGCTTCCACTACTCGGTCCACCGGGGGATCGCCCGGCTGACCAACAGCCGGTTCCTCGCGTTCTTCTTCGGGGACTCGTCCTACATCGTCCACTACCTGCGCGCGCTGGGGTACGACCTCTCCGCGGTCCTGCAGACGGGGTCCAACTTCGGCTCGCTGATCACGCACGAGACGCCGTTCATGGCGAAGGTCGGGCGAGGCACGATGATCGCCTGCGGCCTGTCACTGATGAACGCCGAGTTCTCGAGCTCGTCCTTCAAGCTGGCCCGGACGGAGATCGGTGCCCACAACTTCCTGGGCAACCACGTCGTCTACCCCTCGCAGGGCAGGACCGGGGAGAACTGCCTCCTCGCGACGAAGCTCCAGGTGCCGGTCGACGGCGAGGTCCGGCACGACGTCGGCCTGCTGGGCTCCCCCGCCTTCGAGATCCCGCGCACGGTCGCCCGTGACGCACGGATCGGCCAGGTCACGCCCGAGGAGGTCCAACGCCGGCTGACCGCGAAGAACCGGCACAACCTCGTCTCGATGGCGCTGTACCTGCTGGTGCGGTGGTTCTACGCCGTCCTGATCACCGTGCTCACGGCGTCGACCCTGGAGCTGTACAGCCTCTACGGCGCCTCGGTGGTCGCGCTCTTCAACGCCGTCCTCCTCGTCGTGGGCGTGACGTACTGGGTTCTCGTCGAGCGGTCCGTCGCCTGGATGACGGCCCTCAGACCGGACGGCGTCTCGATCTACGACCGGGCGTTCTGGCGGCACGAGCGGTTCTGGAAGGTGCCTGCCACGAGGTACGTCCAGGTCTTCAACGGCACGCCTTTCAAGAACATCGTCTCGCGCGGGCTGGGCGTCCGGGTCGGCAAGCGGGTCTTCGACGACGGCTGCGCGATCATCGAGAAGACCTTCGCCACGATCGGGGACGACTGCACGCTCAACGTCCGCACCCTGCTCCAGTCCCACTCCCAGGAGGACGGCGGCTTCAAGTCCGACCGGATCACGATCGGATCCCGCTGCACCTTGGGCGTCGGCGCCTACGTCCACTACGGCACGACGATCGGCGACGACGCGATCCTCGCCGCCGACACCTTCCTCATGAAGGGCGAGCAGGTGCCGCCGGGTGAGCACTGGGCCGGCAACCCCGCCGTCGAGCGGCCTCCGTTCCCCGCCCTCCTCGCCACCTCCACCCCTGCACCCATCCCGCGTCCCCGCGACGCCGCCCCCACCGAACGCCCCAGCCTGTCCGTGGAGGAACTCATGACCCTGTTCCGGGAGGACGGCACGCCCGGTCCGTCCTCGGCCGTCCCGCTGCCGCGCCGGAGCGGCCGGCACCGCGCCACCCAGCGTCACCTGGCGGGGTCCCGGTGACCGCCCTCGGCACGCGCCCCACCACGGACGCCGACCGGGCGTTCTGGCAGGAAGTGCTCCTCGGCGGCGGGTCGACGGTCCTCCCCCGCTGGGTACCCGACCCGGTGCCGGGCACCGCGGAGGTCGAGGTGCCGCTGCCCGACGCCACCCTCGTCGCGCTGCGCCGGCTGGCCGACCGGCTCGCCGTCCCGCTGGGACCGGTGCTGCTGGCCGCGCACACCCGGGTGCTGGCCGCGCTGACCGGCGAGCCCGACGTCGTGACCGGCTACGTCGCCGGGGACGGCGGGACGCCGCTGCCCTGCCGCCTGCGCGTGGACGTCGGCTCGTGGCGGCACCTGATCGGGGCGGCCGCGACGACCGAGGCCGGGCTGCTGGCGCACCGGCACGCCGACCTCGCCGCCCTCCGCCGCGAGCTGGGCACCCCCGGGCCGTCGTCCGAGGCGGTGTTCGACCCCATCGGCGCCGACGGCGACCTGCCCGGCGGCGCGGTGCTGGCGGTCCGGCCGGTGCACCACGGCGAGCGGCTGGCCCTGCGGCTGCGGTACCGCACCGACGCGCTCGACGCGCAGGCCGCCGCGCGGATCGGCAGGTACCACCGCACCGCGCTGGACGAGCTGGCCGCCGACCCGGACGCCGACCCGATGACCGCCGTGCTGCCCTCGCCGGAGGAGCTGGTGTTCCAGCTCGACGGGCTGTCCGGGCCGCACCGCGAGCTGCCCGACCGGCGGGTGCACGAGCTGATCGAGGAACAGGCCCGCCGGCACCCGGACGACGTCGCCGCCGTCCACGGCCAGGAGCGGATCACCTACGGCGAGCTCGACGGCCGCGCCAACCAGGTCGCCCGGGCCCTGCTCTCCCGCGGCCTGCAGCCCGAGGACGTCGTCGCGGTGGTCACCGAGCGCGACCTGGACTGGCTGACCGCCGTCCTGGCGGTGTTCAAGTCCGGTGGCGCGTACCTGCCGGTCGAGCCGCACTTCCCGGCCGACCGGATCGCCCGGGTGCTGAGCCGCGCCGGCTGCCGGCTGGTGCTGACCGAGCCGGGCAGCACCACCTCGCTCGACGCGGCGCTGGCCGGGCTGCCCGGTGTGCAGGCACTCACCGTCGGCGGCGCCGCGACCGAGGGGCACCCCGCCACCAGCCCCGGCGTGGAGGTGGGCCCCGACCAGCTGGCGTACCTCTACTTCACCTCCGGGTCGACGGGTGAGCCCAAGGGTGCGATGTGCGAGCACGCCGGGATGCTCAACCACGTCCTGGCCAAGATCGACGACCTCGGCATCGCGGAGGGCCGGGTGGTCGCCCAGGTCGCCCCGCAGTGCTTCGACATCTCGCTGTGGCAGCTGGTGTCGGCGCTCGTGGTCGGCGGCCGGACGGTGCTCGTGCCGCAGGACGTCGTGCTGGACGCGGAGCGCTTCGTCGACCGGCTGGTCGACGAGCACGTCGCGGTCGTGCAGGTGGTGCCCTCCTACCTGGAGGTGGTGCTGACCTACCTGGAGGCGCACCCCCGGACGCTGCCGGACCTGCGGTGCGTCTCGGTCACCGGCGAGGCGGTGAAGAAGGAGCTCGTGCAGCGCTGGTTCGCCGCACAGCCGGGGATCGCGCTGGTCAACGCCTACGGGTTGACCGAGACCTCCGACGACACCAACCACGCGGTGCTGCGGGCGGTCCCGGACACCGACCGGGTGCCGCTCGGCCGGCCGATCGCCAACGTCGAGGTGCGGGTCGTCGACGAGCACCTGGTGCCGGTACCCCTCGGCGCGCCCGGCGAGATCGTCTTCTCCGGCGTCTGCGTCGGCCGCGGCTACGTCAACGACCCCGAGCGGACGAAAGCGGCCTTCGTGCCCGACCCGTACCGCCCGGGCCGGCGGCTCTACCGCAGCGGCGACTCCGGCCGCTGGCTGCCCGGCGGCGAGCTGGAGTTCCTCGGTCGCCGGGACAGCCAGGTGAAGATCTCCGGCTTCCGCATCGAGATCGGCGAGATCGAGAACACCCTGCTGCGCGTGCCCGGCGTGCGCGACGGCGCGGTGGTCGTCGCCGAGGGCCCCGACCGCAGCCGGCACCTGGTCGCCTTCTGGACCGGCGCCGACCCGATCCCGGACGACGTCCTGCGGGACGCCCTCGCCGGGTCGCTGCCGGCGTACATGGTGCCGCGGGCCTTCCACCGTCGGCCGGCACTGCCGCTGACCCCCAACGGCAAGGTCGACGTCAAGGCGCTCACCGCGCTGGCCGGTGAGCTCGCCGCGGTCGAGGCGGACCCCGCGGCGCTGCGCACGCCGAGCGAGCGGCGCGTCGCCGCCGCCTGGTCTCGGGTGCTGGGCATCCCGGCCGACCGGATCGGCCGCACCGACGCCTTCTTCGACCGGGGCGGCACGTCGCTGTCGGCGGTCAAGCTCGCGATCGCGCTGGACCGTGCCGTCTCCCTGCCCGACCTCGTCCGGCACCCCGTCCTGGCCGACCTCGCCGCGCTGCTCGACGAGCGCGCCGGCTCCTCCCCCGTCCCCTCCCCCCGAGCTCCGGAAGGCAGTGCCCCATGACGTCCCCGTCCCCGACGTCCGTGCTCGACGTGGAGCTGCGCCCCGGCAGCCCCCCGGTGCTGCGCGCCGGCTCCCCCGGCAACCCCGTGGTCTGGGCCGCCGAGCACCGCGGTGCACTGCGCGCCGCCGTCCTCGAGCACGGGTCGCTGCTGGTGCGGGGCCTGGGTCTGGCCGACGCGGACGCGGTCGCCGCCGTCGCGGGCCGGCTGACCGACCGGCTGGTCGGCGAGCGGGAGGCCTTCGCGCCCCGGCAGCCGCTGTCCGGCGGGCTGTACTCGGCCACGCCGTGGCCGGCCAACCAGCCGATGTGCATGCACCACGAGCTCAGCTACGCGCTGGAGTTCCCCGGCCTGCTGCTGTTCGCCTGCCTCACCGCACCGGACACGGGCGGGGCGACGGCGGTCGCCGACGCGCCGACCGTGCTGGAGGCGCTCCCGGCGGACCTGGTGGCGCGCTTCGAGCGGGAGGGCTGGATGCTGCTGCGCAGCTACAACGACGAGATCGGCGCGCCGTGGCCCGAGGCGTTCGGCACCGCCGACCGCGGCGAGGTGGAGGCGTACTGCCGGGCCAACGGCATCGAGGTGGAGTGGCAGCCCGACGGCGGGCTGCGCACCCGGCAGCGGCGCAGCGCCGTCGTCCGGCACCCGGTCACCGGCCGGCGCTGCTGGTTCAACCAGGTGGCCTTCCTCAACGAGTGGACGCTGGCCGAGGAGGTGCGCGAGTACCTGGTCGACGTCTACGGCCGCGAGGGACTGCCGTTCACGACCGCCTTCGGGGACGGCTCGTCCATCGGGGAGGACGTCGTCGAGCTGCTCAACTCGGTCTACGAGCAGCACACCGCCCGCGAGCCCTGGCAGGACGGCGACCTGCTGCTGGTCGACAACGTGCGTTCCGCGCACAGCCGCGAGGCCTACACCGGCCCGCGGGAGGTCGTGGTGGCCCTGGCCGACCCGGTGCGGCTGGACGACTGCTCCCCGACGATCCCGGTGGGTGCCCCGTGAGCGCCGCCGTCCCGCCGTTCGCCGTCGTGCCCGGCGCCCAGGTGCAGGGCGCCCTGCAGGGCCGGGAGAAGCAGGTCGTGGAGCTGGTCGAGGCCACCTACCTCCTGCACGCGGAGGGGGACACGGTCAACCCGCCGTCCTACTTCCTGCGCTTCCCCGACCGGCCGTCGGACCGGATCATCGCGCTGCCGGCCTCCGTCGGCGGCGACGTCCGCGTCGACGGGATCAAGTGGATCTCCAGCTTCCCGGGGAACGTCGCGGCCGGGATCCCCCGCGCGTCAGCGGTGCTGATCCTCAACGACCACGACACCGGCTACCCGTTCGCCTGCATGGAGGCGTCGGTCATCAGCGCCACCCGGACGGCGGCCTCGGCGGCGGCCGCCGCCGACTGGCTGAGCCGGAGCCGGAGCGGGGGCCGCCCGGCCCGGGTCGGCTTCATCGGGACCGGGCTCATCGCCCGGTACGTGCACACCTACCTCGCCGCCACCGGCTGGTCGTTCGACGAGATCGGCGTGCACGACCTCTCCGCCGACAGCGCAGCCGGCTTCCGCGGGTACCTGGAGCAGTCCGGGACGTCGGCCCGGCTCACCGTGCACGGCACGGCCGAGGAGCTGATCCGCGGCAGCGACCTCGTCGTCTTCGCCACGGTCGCGGCAGAACCGTACGTGGCCGACGTGTCGTGGTTCGACCACGCGCCGCTGGTGCTGCACGTGTCGCTGCGCGACCTCGCGCCGGAGGTGCTGCTGGCCTCGACCAACCTCGTGGACGACGTCGAGCACTGCCTCAAGGCGAACACGTCCCCGCACCTGGTGGAGCAGCTGACCGGCAGCCGCGACTTCCTGCTCGGCACGCTCGCCGACGTGATGACCGGCCGGGCGACCGTGCCCGAGGATCGGCCGGTCGTCTTCTCGCCGTTCGGCCTCGGCGTCCTGGACCTCGCGGTCGGCAAGGCGGTCTACGACGAGGTCGCCGCGGCCGGGCAGCTGCACGTCGTCGAGGACTTCTTCAGCGAACTGCGGCGCCACGGGTGAGCGGGCCCCGGCGGTTCCCGCGGAGGAGGTCGAGCGTGGTCGGTCGGACCGGATCGGTCGGCACGGTGGACGGGACGGCCCGGTGACCTCCTGCCAGTCCGCGTCGCCACCCGTGACGCCGGAGGTGCCACCGGCCCGGCCCCGGGTGACCGGCGTCGACCTCGCGCGAGGGCTGGCGTTGTTCGGCATGTTCGCCGTGCACGTCTTCGACGAGTACACCGAGCAGGGCCCCACGCTGACCGGCCTGGTCGCCGCAGGCCGGTCAGCGGCGACCTTCGCCCTGGTGGCCGGGGTCAGCGTGGCGTTCTTGTCCGGCGGACGGCGGATCCTGCACGGCCGGCCCCGCCGGGCGGCCGCCGCGGGGCTCGCCGTCCGGGCCGCCGGCATCGGCACGATCGGGCTCCTGCTGGGGTACGCCGGTTCCGACCTCGACCTGATCCTGGCCTACTACGCCGTCTTCTTCCTGTGCGCGATCCCGCTCATCGGGCTGCCGGCCAAGGCCCTCGTCGCGCTCTGCGCCACGCTGGTCGTGGTGAGCCCCCTGGTGCTGGTGGCGACGGCGCGTTCGGGCCTGCCCGACAGCGGCACCGGGGAGCCGACGTTCGGCACCCTGCTCACCGACCCGGTCGGGCTGCTCTCCCAGCTGTTCTTCACTGGCGCCTACCCCGCGGTGGCGTACCTGGCCTACCTGTGTGCCGGGCTCGCCATCGGCCGGCTCGACCTGACGTCCCGGCGGCTGGCGGTCCGGCTCGTGGGCGGCGGCGTGGGCCTGATCGTCGCGGCACAGGCGGTGTCCCACCTGCTGCTGCACCAGCTGGGCGGCCTCGACCGGTTGGTGGCCGCGACCGGGGACGACGCCCCGACCGTGCTGTGGGACGCCGACCAGGGGACGACGTGGGACTACCTGGCACTGGCCGCGCCGCACACGAACACGCAGCTGGACCTGGTGAACACCCTCGGGTCGGCGATGGCCGTGCTGGGCGCCTCGCTGCTCCTCACGCGGCTCCCGGTGGCGGAACGGCTGCTCCGGCCCGTCCGCGCGGCGGGAGCCATGACGCTGACGCTCTACTCGGCGCACGCCCTCGTCATCGCCACCGGGGTGTCCGAGGACCAGCCGCTGGCGCTGTACGCCCTCCTCGTGGTCGGTGCCCTGGTGTGGGTCACCCTCTGGCGTCGCCGGCGGTCGCAGGGCCCGCTGGAGGAGTTGGTGGGCCGGGCGGCGGGTCGTGCGCGGCAGGCGGTGCTCGACAGCCCGGTGCCCTCCGCGGGCGCCGTGGCCCCGGAGTGACCGTGTCACCCGTGTACGGCCGGCCGCCCTGGCCGCGGTCCGGGCCGCACGCCGCACCGCTGCCCGGGGTGTGCCAGGTGTGGTGGGCGCGGCCGGGCGACGTCCGCCCGGACCACGACGCGCTGCTCGGGAAGGCGGACCTGGTCCGGCGGGCGCGCCTGGCCCTCCCCGCCGACCGGCAGCGGCTGACGGCGGGCGCGGCGGTCGCCCGGCTGGTGCTGGGGGCCGCGCTCGCGACGCCGCCGGCGGAGCTGCGGATCGACCGGACCTGCACGGCCTGCGGCTCGCCGCACGGGCGGCCCCGGCTGGCCGACGACGAGGGCCTGCACTTCTCGATCTCGCACGCGGGCCACTGCGTCGTCGTCGCCGTCCTGCCCGGCACCCCGGTGGGCGTGGACGTCGAGGCGGTCGGCCGGTTCGCGCCGGACGAGGTCGGCGACCTGGCCGACTGCGCGCTGGCCGACTGCGAGCGCGCGCACCTGGGCCGGCTGCCGGCTCCCGAGCGGCCGCGGGCGTTCACCGTCTCCTGGGTGCGGCGCGAGGCGGTGCTCAAGGCCACCGGCGAGGGGCTCGGGATCGCACCGGACGAGCTCGTCGTCACCCCGGCGTCCACCCCGCCGCGCGTGCTGCGGCGGGGGAGCCCGGAACCGGTGTGGCTGCACGACCTCCCCGCGCCGGCCGGCTTCGTCGCCGCGCTGGCGGGCCTGGGCACCGCCCCGGACGACGTGGTCCACCGGGACGCCGGGCCGCTGCTGCGTCAGACCAGCCGGCGGGCGTCCGGCCCGACGATGCGCAGCCAGCGGTACCCGTAGCCGTCGAGGGTCAGCTCGACCCCGCCGTCCTCGCCGACCGGCGTGGTCCGAGTGACCAGCAGGTCCTCCAGGCGGTGGCCGGCGTCGCAGCCCGGCAGGGTCAGCGGCACGGTGCGCGGCTCGGGGCCCAGGTTGTGGACGGCGACCAGCGCGCCGTCGTCCCAGCTGCACAGGTGGGCCAGCACCTCGCGGTGCGGCTGCTCGATCAGCGCGAACTCGCCCCAGCCCAGCTCCGGCGACTCACGGTAGCGGCGGACGAGCAGCTTCATGAACGACAGCAGGGAGTCCTCGTCGCGGCGCTGGTCGGCCACGTTGACGAACTCCGGGGCGAACCCGCCGTCGACCACCGGACCGGGCAGCCGGTCGGGGTCGGCGGTGGAGAAGCCGCCGTTGGGGCCCGAGGTCCACTGCATCGGCGTGCGCACGGCGAGGCGGCCCTCGGCGTCGAGGTCCTCGCCCATGCCGATCTCCTCACCGTAGAAGAGCACGGGGGTGCCGGGCAGGGAGAACAGCAGGCTGTAGACCATCCGCACCCGCCGGGGGTCGCCGTCCAGCATCGGCGGCAGCCGCCGGCGCAGGCCGCGGCCGTAGACCTGCATGCGCTCCTCGGGGCCGAAGGCGGCGAAGACCTCCTGGCGCTCGTCGTCGGTGAGCTTGTCGAGGGTGAGCTCGTCGTGGTTGCGCACGAAGGTGGCCCACTGGCTGTCCGGGCTCACCGCGGGCCGGTCCCGGAGGGCCTGGCTGACCGCCCCGGCGTCCCCGCGGGCCAGCGACAGGTAGAGGGCCTGCATGCCGACGAAGTCGAAGAGCATGGTCAGCTCGTCGCCGTCGGCGCCGCCGAAGAACTCGACCTGCTGCTCGTGCGGCAGGTTCACCTCGCCGAGCAGGATGCCGTCGCCGGTGCGGCGGCCGAGGAAGGAGCGCAGCGCGCGCAGGTACTGGTGCGGGTCGGGCAGTTCCCCGGCGTCGTCCGGCTCGACCTCGAGGAAGAAGGGGACGGCGTCGACGCGGAAGCCGGACAGGCCGAGCTGGAGCCAGAAGCCCATGATCTTGGCGACCTCGTCGCGCACCCGCGGGTCGGTCACGTTCAGGTCGGGCTGCTCCTTGTAGAACCGGTGCTGGTACCACTCGCCGGTCGGCTCGTTGAAGGTCCAGACGCCCTTCTCCTGGTCGGGGAAGACGACCTGGGCGGAGGTGTCCGGCGGCTCGTCGTCCCGCCAGACGTAGAAGTCGTGGAACGGGTCGTCGCGGCTCTGCCGGGCCCGCTGGAACCACGGGTGCTGGACCGAGGTGTGGTTGACGACCAGGTCGGCGATCACCCGCATGCCGCGGTCCTTCGCGGTGCGGAGGACCTCGACCAGGTCGCCGTGGGTGCCCAGCCGCGGGTCGACGCCGTAGAAGTCGGTGATGTCGTAGCCGTCGTCGCGCTCGGCGGTCGGGTAGAAGGGCATCAGCCACAGGCAGGTCACGCCGAGGTCGGCGAGGTGGTCGATGCGCTGCGCCAGGCCCGCGAGGTCGCCGCAGCCGTCGCCGTCCCAGTCCAGGTAGGTCTCGACGTCCAGGCAGTAGACGACGGCGTTCTTCCACCACAGGTCGGCGGTGTCGGTGATGCGCATGCCGGTGTCCCTACCGCACCAGGTACCGCGGGGCGACACCGATCGGCGTGGACCCGGCCGTGCGCAGCACCCGCTGGGAGGCGGGGACGTCGTCCCGGCTGACGAGGCGGACGGCGACGTGCCCGCTCAGGGGAGCGCAGCCGGCTGCGGTTCCTGGGAGGGACGGCGCGGCTGGGGTGGGCCGGCCGGGTCGAGGGCCACCGCCGGGGCCGGGCGGGTGACGTCGAGCTGCGGCAGCACGTGCTCGCCGAAGGCGTCGAGGAAGGGCAGCTGGTCCTTGCCGACGTGGTGCAGGTAGATCTCCTCGAAGCCCAGCTCGACGTACCCGGCCAGCCAGTCGGCGTGCCGGCCGAGGTCGGAGCTGACCAGCACGGCGCCCTCGACCGCCTCCTGCGGCACGTGCTGGCTGGCCTGCTCGAAGGCCTCGGGTCCGTCGATGTCCCAGCACAGCGGCGGCGGGAACGTGTTGGTGTGCCACTGCTCGTAGGCGATGGCCTTCGCGCGGTCCGGGTCGGGGTCCCAGCACAGGTGCACCTGCAGCGCCAGCCGGCCGCGGCCGCCTGCCTCGCGGTAGGCGCCGGTGAGCTCGCGCAGCGTCTCGTGCGGCTGGTTGATGGTGATGAAGCCGTCGGCCCAGTCGGCGTGCCGCCGCGCCGTCGGCACGCTCATCACGGGGCCGATCAGAGCGGGCTGCTGCTCCGGCAGCGACCAGATCTTCGCCCGCTCGACGTCGACCAGCCCGCGGTGGGTCACCTCCTCGCCGGCCAGCAGGGCGCGGATGACGTCGACGCACTCGCGCAGCCGCGCGTCCCGGATCCGCTTGGGTGGCCACGGCTGGCCGGTGATGCGCTCGTTCATCACCTGGCCGCTGCCCAGGGCCATCCAGAAGCGGCCGGGGAACATCGCGGCGAGCGTCGCGGCGCCCTGGGCGATGATCGCCGGGTGGTAGCGCTGCCCCGGGGCGTTCACCACGCCGAACGGCAGGTCGGTGCTGGCGAGCGCGGCGCCCAGCCAGGACCAGGCGAAGCCCGAGTGCCCCTGCGCCTTGTTCCAGGGGGCGAAGTGGTCGGAGCACATCGCCGCGGTGAAGCCGACCTCCTCGGCGTGCTGGACCGCGCGCAGCAGCTCGGCGGGGTGCACCTGCTCGTGCGAGTTGTGGAACCCGATCACCGTCATGACCGGCCCCTACCCCGCTGTCGCGCCTCCTACCTGCGATGTCCCGCCGGTCCGGGTACGGGACGGTCCCGCACCGGTCCGGTCCTGCCCGAACAGGGCTCCGGGTCCGACCTCGCTGCGAACACGGCCCTGCTCCAGGTCCTCCGCGAGGACCTTCGGCGCGGCAACTCCCCAGCTGGCCGGCCTGCGACGTCTCCAGTCGCCCTTCGGCGGGCTGGCGTGGTCGCCTGGTCGAGGCCAGGGCCTGTCCTGCGGATCTCGCAGACCAGCACTGCCGTCTGTGTCCGTGCTGCTCACCGATCCGGAGACCCATCCGGACCGAGCACTCGTCGCGCACTTGTTCGTGAGTCCGGGCGGCCGGGTCGCAGCTCCACAGTCCGGGCGGCCGGGTCGCAGCTCCACACGTGCACCCGGTGGCCACCGAACGCTTCCACGTGCTGGGAGGTCGGGTCGGCTTCCAAGTGGGCGAGCGGCACAGCGAGCTGGAAGCCGGTCAGTCGTGCGAGGTCCCTCCGGGGACCTCGCACGACTGGTGGCAGATCGGCGCGGAGGAGGCGCAAGTGCTCGTCGAGGTGACTCCCGGTGAGCGCTTCGTCCGCATCATTGCCACCACCTTCGGCCTGGCCCGGGATGGCCACGTCGACGCTCGCGGCCTGCCGCACCTGCTTCAAGCCGCGGTGTCCCTGACCGCCCACCGCGGCACCGTCGTCTTCGCTTCTCCGCCGCCGCTGGTGCAGCGCTTCCTGTTCGGTGGGCTCGCACCGCTCGGTCGGTTCCTCGGCAAGCAGCCGGTCTATCCCGAATACCTGTTCAGCACGAACCTGGCCGAGCCGCAGCCGGAGGCGCTCGCGCTGCTTGACGAGCAAGGCCGACTGCAGCTCGGGGCCGCAATCGAGGGCAGTGCGTGAATGCGCGTGTCCCTAAAGCGGCGGCGGTTTCAAGCGGTCGTCGCAACGACTGGTTTGTCCGGGTCGGACAGTAGCCGCTGCATGGCCTCGGCCGGGGTGATGAAGCCGAGTGTCTTGCGGGGCCTGCCGTTGAGTTCGGCAGCGACGGCGTCGAGGTGCTCCGCGTCGTGAACCGAGAGGTCGGTGCCCTTGGGGAAGTACTGGCGCAGCAGGCCGTTGGTGTTCTCGTTGCTGCCGCGTTGCCAGGGCGAATGCGGATCGCAGAAGTAGATCGCCATGTCGGTGGCGAGCGTGATGGCCTGGTGCTGGGCCAGCTCGGTGCCCTGATCCCAGGTCAGCGAGCGGCGCAGCTGCTCGGGCAGAGTCTTGATCGCCGCGACCAGCCGGTCGCGGACGGCCTCGGCGGCGTGCCCGTCGGGCAGGTGCACCAGCAGGCAGAAGCGGGTCTGGCGTTCGACCAGGGTGCCGATCGCCGACCGGCAGTTGGTGCCCATGATCAAGTCGCCTTCCCAGTGGCC
The DNA here is from genome assembly GCF_900143215.1 of Geodermatophilus obscurus. Taxonomy (GTDB): domain Bacteria; phylum Actinomycetota; class Actinomycetes; order Mycobacteriales; family Geodermatophilaceae; genus Geodermatophilus; species Geodermatophilus obscurus_A. The sequence continues at coordinate 67,672 of NZ_FRDM01000023.1, forward strand.
GGGCACCGCTCGGTCGGCGGCTTCGGCCGGCCGTTCGCTGATCGAGACCAGGCCGGGGATTTTCGCCTTGGTCGCGCCGGAGAGCCCGCGGGGCCGGCGCCAGGCCCGACCGGTGCGCAGATGCCGGTGCAACTCGGTGCGCAGCTGGCCGCGGCCCTGCACGAACAGCGCCGCGTAGATGGTCTCGTGGCTCACCTGCATCGCCGCCTCGTCGCCATGCTCGCCGGCCAGGTGCGCGCTGATCTGGGCCGGACTCCACTTCAGGCACAGCTTGGCCTGCACCGCCGAGGCCAGCCGTGCGTCATCGAGCTTGAACGGCTTGGGCCGCCGCGCCCGCAGCGCGGCGCGTTTGTGCGCCGCGTACGGGGCCTACCTCGCCCGCCTCGCCCGGCCGGCTGCCGACGCCGGGACTGGTTCGTCGCGGCGTAGCTCGCGGCTGATCGTCGACGGCGCGCGGCCGAGCTGAGCAGCGATCGCGCGCATCGACGCGCCGGCCAGCTGCAGATCGGCGATCTGAAGCCGCTCCTCCAGCGACAGATACCTCGCCGACACCACCCGCGGTGCCGACGGCGGCCGACCGCCCGAGGCGCGTCGCCATCGATAACCCTGCCGTCGATCCACGCCGACAGCTTCGCAGGCCTGCGAGAAGGTCGATCCCGCCTTCACCAGCTGCCAGAACCGCTGCTGGCGCTCGTCCCGAACCCGCCGCCACTCCGAAACCACCACCACAACACCTCACGATCAGCGGTGTTGCGACGACCGTCTGAGCGCGCCGGCCCACTGTGGGACACGTGGGCCGACGGGCCTTGACCCTTGATCTTGGACACGCGTGGGGTGTCTACGCCGCGGTTGGCAGCGTAGCCGGGGCCCGGCGGGCCTCGTAGTCGTTGGGGCTGATCTGGCCGCAGGCGGAGTGCCGGCGGCGGGTGTTGTAGCGGGCGATCCAGGCGAACACCGCCCGCCGGGCCTGGGCCGGGCTGTCCCAGCCGGCGGCGCCGGCCAGCGTCTCGCGCTTGAGGGTCGCGTTGAACGACTCGGCGAGTGCGTTGTCCGCGCTGGAGCCGACCGCGCCCATCGACCGGACGACACCGAGCCGGGCGCAAAGGGCGGCGTAGGCCCGGGACGTGTACTGCGCTCCGTGGTCGCCGTGGAAGGTCGCCCCGGCCAGGCCACCGCGGGTGGCGGCGGCTGCGAGCAGGGCGTCGGCGACCAGGTCGGTGCGCATGTGGTCGGCGATCGACCAGCCGACCAGCCGGCGGGAGAAGCAGTCGATCACCGTCGCGAGGTACAGGTTCTGCCCGTCGGCGCAGGGCAGGTAGGTGATGTCCCCGACGTACTTGGTGTTCGGCTCGTCGGCGGTGAAGTCGCGCTCCAGCAGGTCAGGGACTTGCTCGTCGGCCGGCTCGCCGATCGTGGTGCGCACCCGGCGGCGCAGCCGGATCCCGGCGATCCCGTGGGCGGCCATCACCCGGGCGACCCGCTTGTGGTTCACCCGCTGCCCGGGCTCGGCGCCCTCGTTGAGTTCGGCGGTGACCCGCGGCGCCCCGTAGGCGCGGTTGGATGGCTCGGCGGCGTGCACCGCCCGCACCCGGGCGGCCAACTCCTCGTCGGCGGCTTGGCGGGCGGCGCGGGCGTCGGCGGCGGCCTCCCACGCGTAGAACGAGCCCCGGCTGACCTCCACCAGCTGGCACATCCGCTTCACCTCGAAGGCGTTCCGGTGGTCGGCGACGAACTGGAAGCGGGTCACCAGCGCGTCTCCCCGGCGAAATACTTGGCCGCTGCCCGCAGGATGTCCCGCTCGGCGCCCAGCTTCCGCTCGTTCGCCTCCAGCTCCGCGACCCGGGCGCGCAGCCGGGCCAGCTCCTGATCGGGCGCTTCACCGCTCGGCGGTGGCCCGCCGTCGGGTCGCGGGTAGCGGCCCCGGATCGGCACCCCGGCAGCCTTCAACCACGCCGACAGGGTCGTGTCCACGATCCCCAGGTCGGCGGCGATCCCGGCGACCGTCGACCCTTCCGTCGTCCGGTACAGCTCCACCGCGTCCCGGCCGAACTCCTCCGAGTACACCTTCCTGACCACGAGCCGATCATCTCGCTTCCTCCAGGCTCAGCCTGGGTTCAGCGTGTCCACCAGACGGGGTCAGGGCCCGACTGCTCTCCATCGCCCGGCCGGCTGTCCCGCTGGGCGGGTACCTCACCCGGCCACTCGTTAGGGGTGACCGTCCTGTGCTGAGCCTCGATTCACCGTCGGAAATCGTCGCCGGTAGCGGGTCCTAACGCACGAATGCCCCTCTGACCAGGGACGATGTGGCTTGTCTAAGGCCCAT
>NZ_FRDM01000006.1 GCF_900143215.1 Geodermatophilus obscurus
CGGCCGGACTCGGGCCTGATGTCCCGGCCGGACTCGGGCCTGATGTCCCGGCCGGACTCGGGCCTGATGTCCCGGCCGGACTCGGGCCTGATGTCATGGCCGGATCCTTGCACGTGTTGGCCGCCGGGCCACTGTCCGCCCGCGCGCGGCGTCCGCCATGCTCTCCGTCGTGACGAGCACCGCCGCGCCGCGCACGCACCGGGTCCACCCCGCCTGGTGGGTCGCCGGGGTGACCTTCCTGGCCCTGGTCGGCGCCGCGGCGTTCCGGGCGGTGCCCGGGGTGCTCATCGAGCCGTTGCGCGCGGAGTTCGGCTGGTCGGTCACGACGATCTCCGCCGCGGTCGCGGTCAACATGGCGCTCTACGGGCTGACCGCGCCGTTCGCCGCCGCGCTGATGGAGCGCTTCGGCATCCGCCGGGTCGTCGTGGCGGCGCTGCTGCTGACCGCGACCGGCAGCGGGCTCACCGTCTTCATGACCGCGAGCTGGCAGCTGGTGCTGCTGTGGGGCTTCCTCGTGGGCCTCGGCACCGGGTCGATGGCGCTGTCGCTGGTCGCGACGGTGACCGGCCGCTGGTTCGTGGCCCGCCGCGGCCTGGTGTCCGGGATCCTCACTGCCGGCGGGGCGACCGGGCAGCTGGTGTTCCTCCCGCTGGTCGCCTGGGCCGACGCGACCTGGGGCTGGCGGTCGGCGTCGCTGGGCACGACCGCGGCCGCGCTGGCCGTGGTCCCGCTGGTGCTGTGGCTGCTGCGCGACCGGCCGCGCGACGTCGGCGCCGTCCCCTACGGCGGAACGGCGGCCGACGACGTCGACCCGGTCCGCACCGGCGCGGCCCGGACGGCGGTGCGCGGGCTGGTGTCGGCCGTGCGCACGACGCCGTTCTGGCTGCTGGCCGGGGGTTTCTTCATCTGCGGGCTGTCGACCAACGGGCTGGTCCAGCCGCACTTCATCCCGGCCGCGCACGACCACGGCATGCCGATCACCACCGCGGCCGGGCTGCTCGCCGTCGTCGGGGTCTTCGACATCGCCGGCACGGTGCTCTCGGGCTGGCTGACCGACCGCGTCGACCCGCGGCTGCTGCTGCTGGCCTACTACGGGCTGCGCGGCCTGTCGCTGTTCCTGCTGCCGACCCTGTTCGGGCCCGACCTGCACGTCAGCATGGTGGCGTTCATCGTGTTCTACGGCCTGGACTGGGTGGCCACCGTGCCGCCGACGCTGGCGCTGTGTCGCGAGTTCTTCGGCCCGCGGGCGCCGGTGGTGTTCGGGTGGGTCTTCGCCTCGCACCAGGTGGGCTCGGCGTTCGCGGCCTTCGGGGGCGGCGTGATCCGCGACGTGACCGGTTCCTACGACCCCGCGTGGCTGGTGGCCGGGGCGCTCTGCATCGCCGCGGCGGCCATGTCGTTCCTGATCCCCCGCCGGCCGGCCGAGGTGGGGACGCCGGCGCTGCCGCCGGACCCCGAGGAGGCCGCGGCCGCCCAGGCCCACGGCTGAGAGGAGGACCCCCTGCTCCCACTCACGAGCTCGCGGCGGGGCCCTGCAAGGAACCGACCCTCTGCCGGCGCTCGGCCCAGCGCCGCTCGGCGGCCAGGCCCTCGGCGAAGCCACGGGCGTACCAGAGGGGAGCGTTGGCCTCCAGGCCGCTCGGCGGGTCGCCCGGCCGGGATCCCCAGAGCAGGCGCGCGAAGGCCGCGGGGTCGCGGCCCCGGCAGTACGTCGAGGGCGGGTCGAGCGCGCCGTGCGGCTCGAACCGCGCGGCGGCGTGGCCGTCCCTGCGGCCGAAGGCGGAGGCGGTCTCGAGCAGGGCCCAGTACGGCGGCTCGCGCAGGTGTCCGGTGTTCACGCCAGTCGGAGCACCGAGGCGGGCCGACGGATACACCGGGCGGGGAGTTCCCGGGTGCGGCTGGGCGGCCCCGAGCCGGTCCGCCCCGAGCACGTGGGTGCGGGCGCAGGGTCCTCGGTCAGGTGGTGCTGGTGAGGGTCGGGTCGACGGTGCGACCGGTGATCAGGTCGGCCGCCCGCTCGGCGATCATGATCGTCGGCGCGTTGGTGTTGCCGCGCACGAGCGTCGGCATGACCGAGGCGTCGACCACCCGCAGCCCGTCGACGCCGTGCACCCGCAGGTGCGCGTCGACCACCGCGTGGTCGTCGGTGCCCATCCGGCACGAGGAGACCGGGTGGTACAGCGACTCGAGGCTGTCCCGCACCGCCCGCCGCAGGCCGTCGCGGGTGCGCACCGTGCCGCCGGGGGACCACTCCTCGACCAGGACGTCGGCCAGCGGGCCGCAGCCGGCGATCTCCCGCGCCTTCTCCACGCCGCACACCAGCGCGTCGAGGTCGCGCTCGTCGGTGAGGTAGCCGGCGTCGATCGCCGGTGCCCACGTCGGGTCGGCCGAGCGCAGCCGCACCGAGCCGCGGGAGTGCACCCGGACGACGACGGCGGCGGCGGTGAACGCGTCGACGTCGGGGTCGACCCGCGCCTGCTGCCAGAACTTCACCGGCAGGAAATGGTACTGCAGGTCGGGCTGGGGCAGGTCCGGCCGGGAGCGGGTGAACAGCCCCGCCTCGGCCAGGTTGGAGGTCAGCGGGCCGCGGCGGGCACCGAACCAGCGCGCGTAGCCCGACGGCGACTCCGCCCGGAACAGCGACTTCCCCGACCGGGTGTGCCAGACGACCGGCACCAGCGGGTGGTCCTGCAGCCCGCCGCCGACGCCGGGCAGGTCGCAGACGACGTCGACGCCGACCTCGCGCAGGTGCGCTCCCGGGCCGATGCCGGAGAGCATCAGCAGCTGCGGCGAGTTCACCGCGCCGCCGGCCAGCACGACCTCGGCCGCGGCGTGCGCGGTGCGCGTCTGCCCGCCCGACCGGTACTCGACGCCGGTGGCCCGCCCGCCGGACACCAGCACCCGGGTGGTCAGCGCGCCGGTGCGCACGGTCAGGTTGGACCGGGCCGTCGCGGGGTGCAGGTAGGCGTCGGCGGCCGACCAGCGGCGGCCGCGACGCTGGGTGAGCTGGTAGAGGCCCACGCCCTCCTGGCCGGCGCCGTTGAAGTCGTCGTTGCGCGGGTACCCGGCCGCCACCGCGGCCTCCACGGCCGCCCGCGACCAGGGGTGGGGGGAGCGCGGGTCCTCGACCCGCAGCGGGCCGCCGACGCCGTGGAAGCGGTCCGCGCCGCGGGCGTTGTCCTCCATCCGGCGGAACAGCGGCAGCACGTGCTCGTAGGACCACGAGCGGTCGCCGGTGAGCTCGGCCCACTCGTCGTAGTCGGCCGCGGCGCCGCGGACGTAGATCATCGCGTTGATCGACGACGACCCGCCCAGCAGCTTGCCCCGCGGCCAGAACAGCCGCCGCCCGCCCAGGGCCGGCTGCGGCTCGGTCGTGTAGTTCCAGTCCCGCCGGGTGCGCCACGTCTTGTGCAGCGCCGCCGGGATCTGCACCTCCAGGACGTCGTCCGAGCCGCCCGCTTCCAGCACCAGCACCCGCAGCGACGGGTCCTCGCTCAACCGCCCGGCCAGCGCGCAGCCGGCCGAGCCCGCGCCGACGACGACGACGTCGAACTCCTCGGTGCCCACGTCTGCCGGGACCTGGACGGTCACCGGTGCCGCCCGTGGACCAGGCCCATGACACGGGCCAGCGCGTCGGCGGCCGCGGCCGGCCGGGTGAAGCTCATCAGGTCGACCGGCAGCCTGAAGCGCTGGCGGGTGATGGCCTTGGCGCGGGTGAACTCGCGCAGCCCGTCCGCGCCGTGGATCCGGCCGAAGCCGCTCTCGCCCACGCCGCCGAAGGGCAGGGCCGGCACCGAGGCGAAGGTGAGCACCGAGTTCACCGACGTCATGCCGCTCTTCATCCGGCGGGCGAGGTCCATGGCGCGGGCCTTCGACCGGGAGAAGACCGCGCCGGCCAGGCCGTGCCCGTTCGCGTTGGTGCGCCGCAGCGCCTCCTCGGCGTCGCGCACCCGCGTGATGGTCAACGTCGGGCCGAAGGTCTCCTCGCACACGGCAGCCGAGGTCTCGGGGACGTCGAGCAGCACGGTCGGCGCGACCACGCGGCCCTCGACGGTCCCGCCGACCGCGATCCGGCCACCGGCGGCGACCGCGTCGTCCAGGTGCCGGCGGACGACGTCGGTCTGGGCGGCCATCGTCATCGGACCGTAGGCGGCGGCGTCGTCGGTGCCCGGCCGCAGCCCGCGGACCTTCTCGGTCACCTCGGCGACGAAGGCGTCGTAGACCCGCTCGGTGGCGTAGACCCGCTCGATGCCGATGCAGGTCTGCCCTCCGTTGCTCATCGCGCCCCACACCGCGGCGTCGGCCGCGGCGGCCACGTCGGCGTCGTCGTCGACGATCATCGCGTCCTTGCCGCCGAGCTCCATGAGCACCGGCGTGAGGGTCTCCGCGCAGGCCGCCATGACCCTCCGGCCGGTGGGTGCCGAGCCGGTGAAGGCCAGCTTGCCCACGCCCGCGCGGCACAGCGCCGCGCCCGTCGCGCCGAGGCCGGTGACGACCGAGAAGGCGCCGGCGTCCGGCACGGCGGCCCGCCAGGCCTCGGCCAGCCACACGCCCACGGCAGGCGTGTGCTCCGAGGGCTTGAAGACGACGGCGTTGCCGGCAGCCAGCGCGTAGGCGATCGAGCCCATCGGCGTGAACACCGGGTAGTTCCACGGGCCGATCACGCCGACGACGCCGAGCGGCTGGTACTCCAGCCACGCCGCGTGGTTGGCCGCCAGCAGCCCCGGGCTCACCCGCCGCGGACCCAGCACCTTGCGGGCGTGCGCACCGGCCCAGGCCAGGTGGTCGATGGTGAGGGTGATCTCGAAGATCGCGTCGGCGTGCGGCTTGCCGTTCTCCCGGTGCACCAGATCGGCCAGCTCGTGCACGCGGCGGGCCAGGTAGCCCTGGTATGCCGCCAGCCGCTCCCGGCGGCCGTCGAAGCCGAGGTCGGCCCACGCCGCGGCGGCGACGCGGGCGCGGTCCACGGCCGCGCGGACGTCCTCGGCGTCCTGCACGGGGAACACCCCCACGACCGCGCCCGAGGCGGGCGCGGTCGACTCGAACGTCTCGGCGGCGCCGCTCCCGGCGCCGTCCCTCTGCTCGGCGAGCGACATGGGAGCGCAGGTTACCCGTGGGTAGCAACCATCGGCGGTGAGCCGCTCAGCCGGCCGCAGCCAGTTCCGCCCGCTCGAGCGCCTCGCGGTCGGACTCCAGCACGTCGGCCGCGGCCACGACGATGTTCGGGTCCGGCCGGCCGACGACCGCCTCGTCCTTGCCCTCGTAGGGCAGCGACCACAGCACGTGGCGCAGCGCCTCGAGCCGGGCCCGCTTCTTGTCGTTGCTCTTGATGACCGTCCACGGCGCGTGCTCGGTGTCGGTCGCCGTGAACATCGCCTCCTTGGCCGCGGTGTAGTCGTCCCAGCGGTCCAGCGAGGCGAGGTCGGTGGGGGAGAGCTTCCACTGCCGCACCGGGTCGATGCGCCGCACGATGAAGCGGGTCCGCTGCTCGCGCCGGGACACCGAGAACCAGAACTTGACCAGCCGGATGCCGCTGTCGACGAGCATCCGCTCGAAGTCCGGTGCCTGGCGCACGAAGCGCTCGTACTGCTCGTCGGTGCAGTAGCCCATCACCCGCTCGACGCCGGCGCGGTTGTACCAGGACCGGTCGAACAGCACGATCTCGCCGGCGGCGGGCAGGTGGGCCACGTAGCGCTGGAAGTACCACTGGGTCTGCTCGCGCTCCGAGGGCTTGTCCAGCGCGACGACCCGGGCGCCCCGGGGGTTCAGGTGTTCGGTGAAGCGCTTGATGGTGCCGCCCTTGCCGGCGGCGTCGCGCCCCTCGAAGAGGACGACCAGCTGCTGGCCGGTGTCCTTGACCCAGCCCTGCAGCCGCAGCAGCTGGATCTGCAGCCGGCGCTTCTCCCGCTCGTACTCCGACCGCGGCAGCCGCTGGTCGTAGGGATAGCCCTCCCGCCAGGTCTCGATCCGCTTGCCGTCCGGGCCGAAGAGCTCGCCGTCGTCGTCCCAGTCCTCGTCGGAGTCGTCGGCGGGGAGGGCCTGCAACCGGTACTGGGAGACGTCGATCTCGGACACGCACCGGGGGTACCCCTCCGCGCCGCTGCCATGCTGACGGCGTGGCCGACCCCTTCGATGCCTCGGGAGCCGACCTCTTCGACACCGCGGGAGCCGACCCCTTCGACACCGCGGGAGCCGACCCCTTCGACACCGCGGAGCTGCGACGGCGGGTGCTCGCCGCCTGGGCCGACTCCCCGGCCCGCTTCCGCGAGGACGCCAACGCCGAGGAGGACCTCGTCCGCGGCGGCTACCGCGACCGGTCGGTGGTGGAGCTGGCGCAGAACGCCGCCGACGCCGCCGCCCGGGCGGGGGTGGCAGGACGGCTGCGGCTGGAGCTGACCGGCGACGGCACCGGGGGAGAGGTGCTGCGGGCGGCGAACACCGGCGCGCCGCTCGACGCCGCCGGGGTGCAGGGCCTGGCCTCCCTGCGCGCCTCGGCCAAGCGCGACGAGCCGGGGTCGGTCGGCAGGTCCGGGGTCGCGGGCGGACCGCGGATCGAGCCGGTCGGCAGGTTCGGGGTCGGTTTCGCGGCCGTCCTCGCGGTCACCGACGAGCCGGCGGTGCACTCGACCACCGGCGGGGTCGCGTTCAGCGCCGGCCGCACCCGCGCCGAGGTCGCCGCCGTCCCCGCGCTGACCGAGGAGGTGGCCCGCCGGGACGGCGCGGTGCCGGTGCTGCGGCTGCCCTGGCCGGCCGGGGGGACGCCACCCGAGGGCTTCGCCACCGAGGTCGTGCTGCCGCTGCGCGCCGGGTCGCGGGCTGCCGTGCGCACCGCCCTGGAGGAGCTGACGCCCGAGTTGCTGCTGGCGCTGCCCGGGCTCGCCGCGGTCGACGTCGTCCTCGACGGAACGGTGCGGTCGCTGTCGGTGCGCCGGCGTGGCACGGAGGCCGAGCTGACCGACGGCGAGCGGACGACGGTCTGGCGGGTGGAGCGGCGCGACGGCGAGCTGCCCGAGGCGCTGCTCGCCGGGCGGCCGGTCGAGGAGCGAGGACGCCGCGCCTGGACGCTGACCTGGGCGGTGCCGCTGGACGACGACGGGCGGCCGGCGCCCCTGCCGCTGCCGCAGCGGGTGCACGCACCGACGCCCAGCGACGAGCCGCTCACCCTGCCCGCCCGCCTGGTCGCGCCCTTTCCGCTGGGCCCCGACCGGCGGCACGTGCTGCCCGGGCCGGTCACCGACGCGCTGGTGGCCGAGGCGGCCGGTGCCTACGCCGACCTCCTCGCGGAGCTGACCGAGGGGGCGGGGAGGGACGGCGCGGTGCTGGCGCTGGTGCCGCGCACCGGGCTGGCCGGCGCCGAGCTGGACGCCGAGCTGTGCACCGCTGCGCTGGAGCGGCTGCGTGAGGCCGCGTGGCTGCCGGTGGCCGGGACCGAGCGCGACCGGCAACCGCCCGGCCGGGCCGCGGTGCTCGCCGAGCCGACCGAGGAGCGGGTGGCCGCGCTGACCGGCGTGCTCCCCGGCCTGCTGCCGGCGGGCTGGTCCGCCCGGACCGACCTCCCCGCGCTGGCCGCCCTCGGCGTGCGCCGGGTCGGCACCGCCGAGGCCGTGGAGGCGGTCCGCGGCGTCGCCCGGCCGCCGTCGTGGTGGGCGCAGCTGTACGCGGCCCTCGACGGCGCCGAGCGCGAGGAGCTGGCCGCGCTGCCGGTCCCGCTCGCCGACGGCCGCACCGCGCACGGCCCGGCGGGGGTGCTGCTGCCCGACGCGGAACTGCCGGTGGCGCGGCTGGGTCCGCTCGGGTTGCGGGTGGCCGACCCGGACGCGGTCGCCCCCGCCGCCGCCCGCCGGCTGCTGGAACGGCTCGGGGCGCGCCCGGCCACTGCCGCCGCGGTGCTCGCCGACCCGGAGGTGCGCGCGGCGGTCGAGGCCTCGGTCGACGCGGCCGACGACGGCTGGGATCCCGACCGGGACCCGGCCGCGTTCGCCGACGCCGTCCTGGCCCTGGTCGACGCGGCCGGGACCGGGCCGGGGGAGCTGCCCTGGCTCGCCGAGCTGGCGCTGCCCGACGCCGGCGGGGGCTGGGCGCCGGCCGGGGAGCTGGTGCTGCCCGGGTCCCGCTTCGCCGGCGTGCTGCTCGACGGCGCGCTGGGCACCCTGGCGCCCGAGCTGGACGCCGACCCGGACGTGCTGCGGGCGGTGGGCGTGCTCGACGGCTTCGCGCTGGTGCACGCCGAGGACCCCGACGAGCTCGACGTCGACGCGGCGCTGGACTGGGCCGACGCCGTCCTCGACCGGCTGCCCGCCGACGCGCCGGCTCCGTCCTGGCCGCCGCTGACCGCCGTCCGGGACCTCGAGCTGGTCGCCGACTGGGCCGGCGCGCTGCCGCTGCTGGCCGCGCTGCCGCCGGAGGCGTGGGCCGACGTCGTCCTCGGCGGCGTGCCGGTGCCGGGCTACCTGCGCTGGTGGCTGGGGACCCACCCGGTGCTCGGCGGACGGCGCCCGGACCGGCTGCGGCACCCGGAGGCAGCCGAGTTGCAGGGACTGTACGAACCGGCCGACACCGCTCCGGCCCTGCTCGACCTGCTGCAGCCCCCGGCCTCGGTGGACGGCGTCCTGGCCGACGTCGACGGCGCGCTCGACCTGCTCGACCGGCTCGGCGACGACCGCCGCACCGTCTCGGCCGCGGTGCTGCGCACCGTGCACGCCCGGCTCGCCGCGGCACTCGACGGTGTCGACGTGGACCCGCCGGACCGGGTGCGCGTGGCCCCGGACCGCGTGGTGCCCGCCGCGGAGGCCGTCGTCCTCGACGCTCCGTGGTTCCTGCCCCTGGTCGACTCCGCACTCGTGCCCGCGGGCGGGGCGCCAGGACCGGTCGCCGACCTGCTGGACCTGCCGCTGGCCGGTGAGGTGGTGCGCGCCCGGGTGGAGAGCCACCCGGCGCGCACGGTGCGCTGGGCCGACGTCCCGGGGGCCGACCTGGCCGCCGCCCGGCTGGGGCTGGCGGAGCTGCCCGGCGAGGTCGCCGTCCATGAGCCGCTGCGGGCCGGTGGCCGGGTGGTGCCGTGGTGGCCGGGGAACGGGGTCGACCACGTCGACGGGACACCGGACGCGCTCGGGCGGGCGCTGGCCTGGCGGACGGGGGCGTGGCCGCTGCGCCAGGCGCTGGCCGAGGCCTTCGCCGATCCGGAGCACGCCGACGTGCTCGCCGCCGAGGACGCCGTCGGCCCGTGAGCCGGAGCCGACGGCGCCCCCCGTCGGCCCCCTTGCAGGGTCCCGCCGCGAGCTCGCGAGTGGCGGGGGGCAAGGGGGTCCTCTTTCACTGACCCCAGCGCGGAATGGCGTGCGCGCCCGAGGCATGACCGTGGGCGGAGGTGGGCCGTCCGCTCCGCCCGGCCGGTGCGCCGGGCACCGGGGCGCGCCCGGCCTCGGCGCAGCAGCGGTACAGCGACCGCCACTGCTCGGCGGTCAGGTCGGCGGCGCGGGTGGTGGGTGGCAGGCCTGCCGAGCGCAGCCACCGGGCGCCGGCCGGGCCGGGCAGGACGGCGCGCAGCGTGGCGCCGAGGGCGGCGCCGGGCCGGGCGAGGACGGCGTGCGCCAGGCGGTCGAAGGCGGCCGCCTCCGTCTCGGGGAGGGCGGCGCGGGCGGTGGCGGGTGCGCCGTCGAGGGTGCGGTGCGGGCGGGACAAGGCGACCTCCGGAGGAGGGCAGGGCTGCGCGGCCGGCAGCCGGTCAGCGAGGAGACAGGTGCGCCCGGCCGGAGCGGGGCGCGGACGGCGGGGAGCAGGACTCGACCCGCGGGCACGTCACGCAGTGGACGGATCAGGAGCGCACGGCGGTGACGCTACGGACCGCGCCGGAGGGCGTCGAGCGGATTACCGACCGGACGAGCGGCCGGCCTTGCGCTGCTGGTGGGCCTCCCAGCGGGCGCGGTCGCGGGCGCGGACGTCCTTGGTCCGCTCCCGGCGCTCGGCGCGTCGGCGGGCCCGGTCGAGCTCGCGCTGCTCGAAGGAGGAGTGCTGCTCCCAGTTGCTGGCCAGCACCGCGACGCCCCAGAGACAGAGGCCGAAGATGGCGACGAACGCGGCGAGGATGGGGTCGAGCACCAGGAACGCCGCGACCGAGCCGGCCAGCCAGACCCCGCCCCACACCGCCAGCCGCCTCGACACGCGGTCCAGTATCCCCGCGCGAGAGGCGGCCGGTCGCCGCACCCCGTTCCGGTGCACCACGGCCGTGATCACGTCCGCGGTCGCCCCTTGAACATCGGGACGGAGGTCCCTACGGTCAAGGGGTAGCGGTTCAACAGTCAGCCGCGGCACCAGTTGCCGGACTCCGCGTCGTGCCACGGCTGGTCCCGTGGTCGTCCGTACGGGTTCGCTTCCTCGAGAGAGGCGCACCGTGACCGCTGTCTCCACCTCCGACCTCGTCTCGATCGACGTGACCGGCTCCGCCACCGGCGTCCTGCTCACCGTCAGCGGCGAGGTCGACTCCTCCACCGCTCCCCGGCTGCGCGAGGTCGTGGAGTCGGCCTTCGCCGACCGCGTCCCGGCGCTCACCGTCGACCTCGACCGCGTGACCTTCCTGGACTCCGCCGGGCTGTGCGTGCTGGCCTTCGCCCACCGCCGGGCCGCCGAGGTCGGCGTCCGGCTGCGCGTGGTCGCCTCGTCCCGGGCGGTGATCCGGCCGCTGCAGATCACCGGCCTCTACGACCTGCTCGCCGTCGAGCACGTCGGACCCGGCACCGGCGCTGCCTGAGAAGGCCCGTGCCCGTACCGTGGCAGGACCCGTCCTCCCCTTGACGGGCCGCCTCGCCCCCCGCCAGAGAAGGACCCCGTCCTCCTCATCCCTCGCGAGCTCGGGCGGGACCCAAGACGGGGCCGGAGCCTCGGGAGGCGGCCGGCGGCGGAACCCCGCACGGGGGTTGTCAGAGCTCAGGGCGGTGCCCGGGACGGGCCACGGCGGGGTCCCTGGAGGGTGGGCCGTCCCGACCTCCTGGCTCGTTCCCCCGACGGACCCGCCGACGGTGAGTCCGTCGTGCTGCCACTGGTTGGGCTGTGCAACCCATAAGCCCAGGTGACGCGCCTGTCGCTGGATCAGGTCACCTGCTGGTCACGAAACGCGTGCTGACTGGACGGATCGGCGCGACGTGGCTTTACAGTCTCCGGCCATGTGCCCTGACTCACAGGCCGATGTCGTTCCGCGGCACGGTGACCCACGGATGCCGGCCGGCTCGCCGGGGACGGCCGCGGTGCGGCCCGCATGCTGAGCATCGACTCGCTGCGGGTGACGTACGGCGGCGCCGTCGAGGCGGTGCGCGGCGTGACCATGGAGGTGCCCGACGGCAAGGTCGTCGCCGTCCTCGGCAGCAACGGTGCCGGTAAGAGCACGCTGCTGCGGACCATCTCCGGCACCCTGAGGCTGCACCGGGGACGCGTCGACGAGGGGGCGGTGCGCTTCGACGGCGACGTCCTCACCGCTCGCGACCCGGGGCAGATCGTCCGCCGGGGCGTCGTCCAGGTGCCGGAGGGACGGCGGATCTTCGGCCGGCTCACCGTCGAGGAGAACCTGCGGGCCGGCGGCATGGGCAACCGGGACCGCGCCGCCAAGACCCGCGCGCACGCCCGGGTGCACGACCTGTTCCCCGTGCTGGCCGAGCGCAGCGGCCAGCGGGCCGGGCTGCTCTCCGGGGGTGAGCAGCAGATGCTCGCGATCGGCCGGGCCCTCATGGCCAGCCCCAAGCTGCTGCTGCTCGACGAGCCCTCGCTGGGGCTGGCGCCCCGCGTCATCGGCCAGATCGGCGAGGTGGTGGCCGAGATCAACCGGCAGGGCACCTCCGTGCTGCTCGTCGAGCAGAACGCCACGATGGCGCTGGGGGTCGCCGACCTGGCCTACGTCCTCGACGTCGGCAAGGTCTCCCTGTTCGGGCCGGCCGCGGAACTCGCCCGCACCGACGAGGTGCAGCGGCTGTACCTGGGCCACGGCGACCCGACCGCCGCCGGGCCGGTCGCCCGCGGCCCGCGCCGCACGCTGTCGCGGTGGACGGCGTGACCGCGGCCGGCGACGTGCAGATCCGGGCGGACGTCCCGCCCGTGGAGGTCGAGCACGTCAGCGTCCGCTTCGGGGCCATCCGGGCGCTCAACGACGTCTCCTTCACCGTCGCACCCGGGGCCATCCACGCCGTCATCGGCCCCAACGGCGCCGGCAAGTCGACGATGTTCAACGTCCTGTCGGGGGTCTACCGGGCCGCCGAGGGCGAGGTCCGCTTCGGCGACGCGCGACTGGACCAGATGCGGCCGTTCCAGATCGCCGGCTTCGGCGTGGCGCGGGCGTTCCAGAACATCGCGCTCTCCGGCACCCAGTCGGTGGCCGAGAACCTCATGCTCGGCCGGCACCACCTGACCAAGGCCGGGTTCCTCGCCTCCGGGCTGCGGCTGCCCCGCGCCACCCGCGAGGGCAGGGTGCACGGCGAGCGGATCCGGGAGATCGCCGAGTTCCTCGACCTCGGCGACAAGCTGCACACCCCGGTCGGCGTGCTGTCCTACGGCGACCAGAAGCGGGTCGAGGTGGCCCGGGCGCTGTGCACCGAGCCGCGGCTGCTGCTGCTCGACGAGCCGGTGGCCGGGATGAACGCCGAGGAGACCGGCCGGATGGCCGAGGCCATCCGCGAGATCCGCTCGGCGCTCGGCATCTCGATCGTCCTGGTCGAGCACGACATGGGGATGGTCATGTCGCTGGCCGACCGGGTCACCGTCCTGGACTTCGGCCGCCGGATCGCCGACGGCACCCCCGCCGAGGTGCAGGCCGACCCCGAGGTCATCCGCGCCTACCTCGGCTCGGGCGATGACGAGACGCCGGCCGAGGCCGTCGCACACCACACCACCGACACGCCAGGGACGACCTCGTGACCCAGTTCCTCTCGCTCCTGCTCAACGGGTTGTCGCTCGGCGCCATCTACGCGCTGATCGCGCTCGGCTTCGTGATCATCTTCAAGGCCAGCGAAGTGGTGAGCTTCACCCACGGCTCGCTGCTGCTGCTGGGCGCCTACGCCATCGCGCGGCTGTCCGAGCCGCTGGGCTTCCTGCTCGCCGTGCTCGCCGGACTGGCGATCACCGCGCTGGCCGCGCTGGTCATCGAGCGGTTCATCATCAACCGCCTCCGCGGCGCTCCCGTGATCAGCCTGGCGATCGTCACCATCGGCGTCGACATCATCCTGCTGACCGAGCTGATCCGGCGGATCGGCCCGGACATCCTGAACGTGCCGCACCCGTGGGGCGGGGAGTCGGTCCGCATCGGCGGCATCGGGATCACCCAGAACCGGCTGATCGCCATGATCGTCGCCGGCGTGCTCATCGCCGTCTTCTTCGTCGCGTTCAAGTACTCCAGCTGGGGCGTGGCCATGCGCGCCTCCGCGGAGGACGGCGAGACCGCGGCGCTGATGGGCATCCGGCAGGGCCGGGTCTCCGCGCTGGCCTGGGTCGTCGCCGGCGTCCTCGCAGGGGTGGCCGCGCTGTTCCTGGTCGGCAGCCCGACACCCGGGGTGAGCTCGGCCGTCTACGCCACGGCGCTGCGCGCCTTCCCGGCGGCCATCCTGGGCGGCCTGGACTCCACCGGTGGCGCGCTGGTGGGCGGCCTGCTCATCGGGCTCGCCGAGTCCCTGGCCGCCGGCTACCAGGAGCAGCTGCTCTTCCTCGGCCGTGGCTTCGGCGAGGTCGTCCCCTACGTGGTGATGATCGCCGTCCTGCTCGTCCGGCCGTCGGGGCTCTTCGGCACCAAGGAGCTGACCCGTGTCTGAGCAGACCGTCTCGCGCCCGGCGGGGGCCTCCCGCGCGGGATCCGCCACGCCTGCCCGGTCGGGCCGGGCCGGGCGCAGCCCCGGCACCGTGGTCAAGTGGGTGCTGCTCGCCGCGCTGCTGGTCTTCCTGCTGGTCTTCCCGCTGTACTTCGACGAGTTCTGGCTGCGCACCGGCTTCGCGGTGTTCGGCGCTGCCATCGGCGCCATCGGCCTGAACCTGCTCGTGGGCACCACCGGCCAGCTGTCCCTGGCGCACGCGTTCTTCCTCGCCGTCGGGGCGGTCAGCTACACCTACATCTCCGGCGAGTCCGGCGGGCTCGGCACCCGGGCCTCGTTGGACGGGCTGGGCCTGCCGCCGATCGTCGGCATGGTCGTCGGCGTGCTGCTCGCCGGGCTGGCCGGGCTGGTCTTCAGCCCGATCGCGGCGCGGCTGCGGGGCATCTACCTCGGTGTCGCCTCGCTGGGCCTGGTCTTCATCGGCGTCCACGTGATCAACACCTGGACGCCGGTGACCGGTGGGTTCAACGGCCGCGCGGCGCCGGAGTTCTCGCTGTTCGGCTTCACGTTCGGCAACAGCGACCCGCAGCTGTGGGTGCTGGGCGTGCCGTTCCGGGAGGCCGAGCGGCTCTGGTACCTGGGCCTGGTCCTGGCGCTGGCCGCCTACGTGTTCGCCCGCAACCTGCTGCGCAGCCGGCCCGGCCGGGCGCTGCAGACGCTGCGGGACAGCGAGGTCGCCGCGTCGGTCATGGGCGTCAACGTGCAGGCCTACAAGGCCCGGGTGTTCCTGGTCAGCTCCATGTACGCCGGCCTGTCCGGGGTCCTCTACGCGCTGTCCATCGGGAGCATCGCGCCGGAGTCCTTCACGCTGGTCGTCTCCATCCAGTACCTGGCGATGATCGTGCTGGGCGGTCTCGGGTCGGTGGGCGGTGCGGCGCTGGGCGCGCTGTTCGTCACCGCGCTCCCGCTGCTGTTCCAGCAGTACGCCGACGTGCTGCCGCTGGTGAGCGCCCCCGGCCAGGGCGGCATCTCCGCAGGCTTCGCCGCCCGGTTCCTCTACGGCGCCGCGATCATCCTCATCGTCCTGTTCGAGCCCGCCGGGCTGGCCGGCATCGCGCAGCGCCTCACCCAACGCTTCCGCCGGGGCCGTGCGCCCGCCCGCGGCGGAGTCGCCGCACCACCCCCGGAGCAACCCGGCTCCGCACCGACCCCCTCCGACCGACCAGCACAAGGGAGCGACACCAGATGAGAACAGGCAAGGCACTGCGCACGACCACCGCGGTCGCCGCGGCCGTCGTCGTGGCGACGGCCGGCTGCAGCACGAGGGCACCGGAGTCCAGCGGCGGCGGCGGAGGGGGAGAGGGCGGCTCGGCCGGCGAGGTCGCGACCGACGTCGGCATCGAGGGGACGACGATCACCCTCGGCGTCCTCACCGACCTGACCGGCGTGTTCGCCGCGCTCGGCCAGGACATCACCAACGCCAACACGCTGTTCTGGCAGGACAACCAGGTCTGCGACACCTACACCGTCGAGCTCGACGTCCAGGACACCAACTACGTCCCGCAGAACGGTGTGCAGCTCTACAGCGGCATGGAGCCCAACATCCTGGCGATGCAGCAGACGATCGGCTCGCCGATCAACACCGCGCTCGCGCCGGAGTACGAGTCCGACCAGATCGTCAACTTCCCGTCGGCCTGGGCGCGCACGCTGACCGAGATCCCCGGCACCGGCGTCGTCGGCGCCACCTACGACGTCGAGCTGGCCAACGGCTACTCCTACCTCTTCGAGCAGGGCCTGCTGCAGGACGGCGCGACCGTCGGGCACATCTACTTCGAGGGCGAGTACGGCGAGAACGGCCTCGCGGGTAGTGAGGCGGTGGCCGAGGAGCGCGGGCTGACGATCATCCCCGCGCAGATCAAGTCGACCGACCAGGACATGACCGCGCAGATCACCCAGTTCGCCGCGGCCGGGGTCGACGCCATCGCCCTGACCGTCGCGCCGACGCAGACCGCGTCCGCGGCCGGCGTGGCGGCGGCCCAGGGGCTCAACGTGCCGATCATCGGCAGCAACCCGGTGTTCGCGCCGGGCCTGCTGCAGGGGCCGGCCGCGCAGGCGCTCAAGGACAACCTGTACGTCGCCAGCCCGGTGTCGGCGTTCGACGCCCAGCCCGAGCTGCTCGAGCAGTACCAGCAGGCCTACCCGAACGTGCAGCCGAGCCTCGGCGTGCTCGTCGGCTACGGCATGAGCGCGATCATGAAGCAGGTCCTCGACGCGGCCTGCGAGAACGGCGACCTCACCCGCGCGGGCGTGGTCAACGCCTTCAACGAGCTGCAGGACGTGGACACCGGCGGCCTCGTCGTCCCGATCCAGGGCTTCGAGACCGGCCGCTCGCCCAGCCTGCAGAGCTTCATCCTGCGGCCGGCCGACGTCCCGGGCGGCGCCACCGTCGTCCAGGACGCGTTCGAGGGCGAGTTCGCGGAGGGCCTGCGCTGACCCTCGGGTGACCGCTGGCGGCGCCCCCTCCCGACGGGAGGGGGCGCCGTCGCGCGTTCGGGGCCTGCACCCGCGGCGGACGCGCCGTGCGTCTGGTCGCCGCGGCCGGCTGCGCCGTCGTCCGGCACGAGGGAGGGCTCACAGCCGCCCGAGGCGGGCGACCGGCACGAGCCGGAGGGCGAGCAGCGCCGTCAGCACCGCGGCGACCTGCAGCGGCACCCAGGCCGGTGTCGACCGGGCCGCGGTCGCCATGAGGAACGGCACGGCGAAGCCGAGGTAGGCGCAGGCCAGGAACACCGACGTCAGCTCGCCCCGGCGGGTGGGTGCGGCCAGCCGGCCGGTGACGGTGAGCCCGGCCGCCAGGCACAGCCCGCCGCCGGACCCGAGCAGGGGGGCGGCGGCCAGCAGCCAGGGCCAGGCGCCGGTGGCCACGAAGGCCGCCGCCGCGCCGAACCCGGCCGCGCCGAGGGCCGCGCCGGTGACGGCGGTCCACGACCCCAGCCGGCGCTGCAGGCCGGCCACGAGCGTCCCCGCGCCGAGCGTCACCCCGGCGAGGACGCCGGTGAACGCGACCCCGCCGGCGGGCAACTCCCCCAGCAGCGGCACCGCCGAGATGATCGACGAGGGGAACGCGTAGACGCAGACCGCGACCGGGGCCAGCACGGTCGCGGCGAGCAGCGCGCTGCTCGGGGGCAGCAGCGGGACGGCGGAGCTGCCGGTGGTGCGCCGTCCGCCGGGGGACAGCACGACGGTCTCCGGCACCGGCAGCGCCAACACCAGTCCCACACCGACCAGCACCGTGTGCAGGAGGTAGGGCAGGACCGTGGGCGCCGGCGCGAACTGGCCCAGCAGCCCGCTGGTGAGCGGCCCGAGGGAGAACCCCGCCGTCATGGCGACCGCGGCCCGCCGTCCCCCCGCGCCATCCCCGGAGGCGACGGACAGCTCGGCGACCCAGGCGCTGGCGACGCTGAACACGACGCCGCTGACCACGCCCTGCAGGAAGCGGGCGCCGAAGAGCAGGGTCAGCGAGTCACCGGCCGCGGCGAAGGCCAGCGACGCCACCCCGGCGAGGACCACGCCGGGGATCGCCACGCGGCGACGGCCCAGCCGGTCCGACAGCGGGCCGGCCAGGAACAGCGCGGGGACCAGGCCGGCGGCGTAGCAGCCGAACAGCGCGGTCAGCACCTCGGCGGAGAGGCCGAGCCGCTCCTGGTAGACCAGCAGCAGCGGCGTGGGGACGTTCGTGCCGGCCGCCACCGCGAACAACGTGAACACCGCTCGCCTCCAGGCCACCGCGGCACCCTACGGAGGCGGCGCCGACTCCGCGCGCGACGTGCGGAGAGGTCGCTGCGACACGACCGGTCGAACAGGGGCAGACTCACGGGTGCCCGACGGTGACGACCAGAGGAGGACCCCGTGCGCGATGCGGTCATCTGCGAGCCCCTGCGGACCCCGGTGGGTGGCTTCGGCGGCTCCCTGCGTGACGTGCCGGTGCAGGATCTCGCGGCCACGGTGATCCGTGCGGTGATGGAGCGCACCGGGCTGCCACCGGAGTCGGTGGACGACGTCCTGCTCGGGCACTGCTATCCCACGATGGAGGCCCCGGCGATCGGCCGGGTCGCCGCGCTGGACGCCGGGCTGCCGGTGACCGCCGCGGGCATCCAGCTGGACCGCCGCTGCGGCTCGGGCCTGCAGGCGGTGCTGTACGGAGCGATGCAGGTGCAGTCCGGCAGCTCGGACGTCGTCCTGGCCGGTGGCGCGGAGTCGATGAGCAACGCGCCATTCTACTCCATCGCCATGCGCTGGGGCGTCAAGGCCGGGCCGGGCGTGCTGCTGCAGGACGGCCTGGCCCGCGGCCGGGTGACCGCCGGTGGCCACAACCACCCGGTGCCCGGCGGGATGCTGGAGACCGCGGAGAACCTGCGCCGGGAGTACCGGATCAGCCGCGAGGAGCAGGACGAGTACGCCGTCCGCAGCCACCAGCGGGCCGCTGCGGCCGCCGAGGCGGGCCGGTTCGCCGAGGAGATCGTGCCGGTGACGGTCAAGCAGCGGAAGAGCGAGGTCGTCGTCGACCGCGACGAGCACATCCGCCCCGACTCCAACGTCGAGACGCTCGCCAAGCTGCGCCCGATCATGGGCCGCGACGACCCGGAGGCCACCGTCACCGCGGGCAACGCCAGCGGGCAGAACGACGGCGCCGCGGTCTGCGTGGTCACCACCCCGGAGAAGGCCGCCGAGCTGGGCCTGCGGCCGCTGGCGCGGCTGGTGTCCTGGGCGGTGGCCGGCGTCCCGCCGAAGACCATGGGCATCGGGCCGGTGCCGGCCACCGCCAAGGCGCTCGCGCTGGCCGACGTCAAGCTCGCCGAGGTCGACCTCATCGAGCTCAACGAGGCCTTCGCCAGCCAGGTGCTGGCGGTGACCCGCGAGTGGGGCTTCACCGACGCCGACTTCGAGCGGACCAACGTCAACGGCTCGGGCATCTCGCTGGGGCACCCGGTCGGTGCCACCGGCGGCCGCATCCTCGCCACCCTGACCCGGGAGATGGCCCGTCGCGACGCCCGCTACGGGCTGGAGACGATGTGCATCGGCGGCGGCCAGGGCCTCGCCGCGCTGTTCGAGCGGGTCTGAACGAGGACCCCTGCCCCGCCGCTCGCGAGCTCGCGGCGGGACCCGGCAGGGGGCCGCCGTCCCCTTCGAGTATGGGAGTTGCCGCATGTCCGACCCCACCGACCAGCAGCGCGTCGCGATCGTCACCGGCGCGGCCCGCGGCATCGGCGCCGCCACCGCGCAGCGGCTGGCCGAGGACGGCTTCGCGGTGGCGGTGGTCGACCTCGACGAGTCCTCCACGGCCGCCACGGTCCAGGCGATCGAGGCCGCCGGCGGCCGCGCCCTCGGGGTGGGCGCCGACGTCGGGGACGCCGACCAGGTGCAGGCCGCCGTCGACCGGGTCGCCACGGAGCTCGGCCCGCCGCTGGTGCTGGTGAACAACGCCGGCGTCACGCGCGACAACCTGCTGTTCAAGATGACCGACGCCGACTGGGACCTGGTCATGCACGTGCACCTGCGCGGCTCGTTCCTCATGACCCGAGCCGTGCAGCAGCACATGGTCCAGGCCGGCTGGGGCCGGGTGGTCAACCTGTCGAGCACCTCGGCGCTGGGCAACCGGGGCCAGGCCAACTACGCCACCGCCAAGGCCGGGCTGCAGGGGTTCACCAAGACGCTGGCGATCGAGCTGGGCAGGTTCGGCATCACCGCCAACGCGATCGCGCCCGGGTTCATCCAGACCGAGATGACCAGGGCGACCGCCGAGCGCATCGGCCGCAACTGGGAGGAGTACGTGGCCGAGCGGGCCGCCGCCATCCCGGTGCAGCGCGGCGGCGTGCCCGCGGACATCGCGCACACCGTCTCGTTCTTCGTCAGCGAGGGCGCCGGCTTCGTCTCCGGGCAGGTCGTCTACGTCGCCGGCGGTCCTCGTACCTGAGGACCCCCGGGGAGCCGGCACGAGGCATCAGGACGACGGACGTGTCCAGCGGCGCGCGAGGGCGTCGTCCACGGCGTCGGCCCGACGCCGGATGTCCTCGGGCGCCAGGCCCGCCGGCGGGGAGGCCAGGCTCATCTCCACCAGGGCGTCGCGCTGCTGCCGGACGGCCTCCTGCTGGGTGGGTGTGCGGGCCCGCCAGGCCACCTCGGCCAGCATGGTGAGGAGCCGGTCGACGACCAGGGGGTCCTCCCGGCCGTAGTTGCGGACCTGGGTGACGGCGAGGTCGAGCAGCTCGGCGAACGTCCACGACCGGAGCAGGACCCGTTCGACGCCGCTCTCGTCGGCCAGCCGGCGGTGCCAGGCGTCGCGCTCGGCCGCCCGTCCGAGCAGGGCCGAGACGTGTGCCAACGCATGGGTGGCAGTCGTCGGGTCGTTGATCCCGGGGGAGAGGGCCCGGGCGGCGATGTCGACCAGCTTGCGCAGGCCGTAGCTGGGGTCGATGACGTCGGCGCGCTCGTACCCGAGGTCGACCGATCCGTGCAGCGCCTTCTCGAGGTCGCCGGCCCGGAGGTCGTCGCCGGGCCGGAGACCCCAGCCCCACGCCAACGGTGCGCCGGCGATGACCTGGTCACCGGGCCGCCGCTCCAGCCGCACGATGGCACCACAGCGGCTGACGGCCTCCAGCAGCGGCTTCTCCGACACCTGGACGAGGAAGCCGCTGTCGCGGGCGCACAGTGGCCGAGCCGTGGCCGGCACCGCGGGGAGCGGGCGGTCGACCTGCTCGTCCTCCTCCTGCTGGCGGCTGATCCGTGCCCAGGTGCGCGAGGACTCGGCGTGGACGTCGCGCATCATCGTCTCCACCCGTAGCTGCCGGGTCTGGTGACTGAGGAACGTCACCAGCGCCGCGACCGAGCCCAGCAGGAGCAGGAACGCGACGGTCACCGAGATCCGCGGCACGAACGAGCTGCCCTCGGCCTCGTCGGCCGAGCGCACGCTGCGCAGCACGACGAGGGCGTAGACGAACGTCCCGAGCAGCACGCCGAGACAGGTCTGGACCACCCGGTCGCGGACGAACGTCTGCAGCAGCCGGGGGGAGTACTGGCTGCTGGCCAGTTGCAGGGTCACGATCGTCAGCGAGAACAGCAGCGTGGTCACCGAGATCAACGACGAGGCGATCGCCGACAGGATCGTGCGGGCAGCCGATGGGCCACCGGTGAACACCCACCGGATCGGGTTGTCGCCGAAGGCGAGCGCCCGGTCGAGTTCGGTGAGCCCGATGCCCAGTCCGACCGCGAGGACGATCGCCACCGCGGGCAACGGCCAGAGCGCGCCGGTGGCGCTGTTCCACACCGCCTGCAGCCGGCCGCCCCGCAACTGGGCCGATGACGTCACCGGGCAGTCCTCACGACGACGGGTCCCGGTCGGGATAGCGGGCGCGGGCCAGCGCGTACCCGCCGAACGCGATGAAACCGGCGGCGACCGCCCCCAGCAGCCAGGGGCCGGCGTCGACCGAGGCGATCGCGGTCATCGCGCCGGCCAGGCCGGTGGCGGTGGAGACGTCGGCGGTGGCGGCCGCCTGCCACAGCAGCACTCCCACCAGACCGAACGCGACGCCCTTGGCGACGTAGCCGACCCGCCCGATCGCCTCGATCACCGGCTCCCAGCGGTCGGGGGCGGTGGGCAGGTCGATGTCCTTCATGAACCCGCCGGTCAGCCCGCGCACCAGCGTGTACAGCCCGACGGCGACCACGCCGGCCGCGGCGACGAGGACCAGCGCGACCCCACCCGGCACCTCCAGCGTCTCGCCGGTGAGCTCGCGCAGCCGCTCGTCGGCCTGGTACTCCAGGCCGAGGGCGAACAGCAGGGCGGTGAGCCCGAGGACGGCGTAGACGGCGGCCTTGGCCAGGCACCTCGCGCAGACGAACGCCGTCCGCCAGCGGTGCTCCGGGTCGAGCAGGCCGTGCCACCACAGCAGCACCTCGCCGGCCTGCCACAGCGCCAGGGACAGCATGCCCAGGCCGATCAGCCAGAGCAGCACCGTGCCCCCGGGGGTGACCGCGACCGCCTGCAGGGCGCCGGTCTGGTCGGCGTCGGTCCGGGCGCTGCCGCGGGCCAGCTGCACCGCCAGCCAGCCGATGAGCAGGTGCAGGACGCCGTAGGCGACCAGGCCGACCCGGGCGACCGCCTCGAGCACCGGGTGGTCGGTGACCTCACGGGCGGACTCGACCAGCCGGTGGACGCGGTCCAGGAGGAGGCGGGCGGAAGGCACGCGGACGATCGTGCGCGACCCGGCCTAGGTGCGCTCGGGGTAGCGGGCCCGGACGAAGCAGAACGCTCCGAAAGCGGCGATGCCGACGGCGACCAGCGTCAGCAGCACCTGGCCGAGCGGCACGGCCAGGATGCTCCGCAGCGCGCCGTCCAGGCCGCTCGCCCTGGCCGGGTCGAACGTGATCGCGGCCCAGACCAGCAGCGCGCCCACCAGGCCGAAGGACACGCCCTTGGCGGGGTAGCCGGCCTGGCCGAGACGGGTGACCAGGCGGTTGGCCTGTGCCGGGGCCTCGCTGAGGTCGATCTCCTGGAGGAAGCGCTTCGAGACGCCCTTGTGGACGAGGTACACCCCGATGCCGACGACGACCAGGCCGATCAGCGCCACCAGCCAGCGCCCGGCGGGCCAGCCGAAGATGCCGGCGGCGGCCTGCTGCTCCTGACCGCCGGACTGCCCGCCACCGGTGGCGTACCGGATGGCCAGCACCGCCAGCACGGCGTAGACGACGGCCTTGGCCACCGACTTGACGACCTTGACGGCCGCCTTCTTGCGGGCGTCCCCCGACCCCGACAGGTTGCCGCGCCAGCGCAGCGCCTCGGCCGCCTGCCACACGGCGAGCGCCACCATGCCGACCGCGACCACCCACAGCAGCACCTCGCCGAACGGCTGCTGGGCCAGGGTCGTCAGCGCGCCGCCCTGGTCGGCCTGAGCAGCACCACCGCCGACGCCCCAGGCCAGCTGGACCGCCAGCCAGGCGATCAGCAGGTGGACCACGCCGTAGGCGATCAGGCCGATGCGCGCCAGGTGCTCGAGGGCGTCGCTGTTCCCCGCGCGGTCCGCGGCGCCCGCGGCCCGCCCTGACATCCCGCCCATGGCCGACTCCTCCCAGACCGCCGCACCCTGTGCCGCGGATTGATGAGCGTGGCACAGCGCGGAGCCGGCCGCCCTGTCTCACCCCACGGGAGACGCGCGCGGGCCGGGCAGTGCACCGTGGACGCGGCCGGTCCGGACCGCGACCACGGTCCGCACCCAGCCGCCGTGCGGCTCGGCGGCCACCCCGCTCCGCCGGCCGCGCTGCACGGCCCGCTCCGCGACGGTGGACCCGGCTGCGGCGGGCCACGTCGGCCGGTGAGGGACACTCTGTGTCGTGGCGAGCGGTGCAGTGGGAACGGCGGGGGACCGGACGGGTCCGGAGCAGGCCCGGCGGGCGTGGCCCCGGTGGCTGGCCGGCGGGATCGCGCTGCTGGTGGTCGCCGCGGTCGCGGTCTCCTGGGCCGACGGCGGCGCGCGGTTGCTCCTGGGGGTGGGCGGCGCGCTGCTGGCCGGGCGCGGCGGGCAACTGGCTGCCCAGCCCGCCGGCCGGGGCCGGCCGGCGGGCTGGGCGGTGGCCGCGGCCGGCGTGGTCGCCCTGACGCTCGCGTTCGGCCCTGCGGGCGTCGCGGGCTGGGTGCTCCTGGTGGCCGTTCCGGCCGGGCTGCTCGTCGGGGCGCTGACGCTGCTCGGCCGTGGCGGTGCGGTGCGCCGCAGCGGTCAGGCCGCCCTCGTCTGGTGGGCGCTGGTCACCGGCCTGCTGGTCGTCACCGGGGTGCTGGCCGACTGGGAGCGCGCCGCCGACGGCGCCACCCTCATCGGGGCGCTGGGTCTGGGCCTGCTGGGCGTCGTCCTGCTGGTCGGCGCCTCGAGCCTGCGGACCATCGCCGCACAGCCGGCGCCGGCCCGGCCCGCGGCCTGCGCCGGGTGTGCGTGCGGCGCCGGCGGCTGCGGCATCCCGCGCTGACCGCTCCGACCCACCCGACCCGGCCGGGCAACGCGGGGTGCGTGCCGGTTCACCGTCCGCCCGGCGGGGCACCCCTCCGGCCGTGACCGGACACGTCTTCGTCGTCGGGGCGGACCTCCGCCGGCTGGTGTGCGACGACGTCCTGGTGCCCACCGACCGGTCGCTGCGGGTCACCCCCTCGTGGCGTGGTCTGCTGCCCGACGACGTCGTGACCAGCGAGGACCACGGCGGCGTCTGCCTCGACCTGCGCTGGCGCGGGTACGAGCGGGTGCTGGAGCTGCCCGGTCGGCGGGCCGGGGACCCGGGGCGGTCGCTGTGGCTGGTCGACACCGTCCACGAGGACGAGCGCGACCCCGACGACGCGCTGCGCTGGCTGGTCGACGGCGCGCGGGAGGCCCTGGCCGCCGTCGCCCGGCGGGAGGTGCCCGACCCGGTGCAGGGGCGGGCCCGCCGGCTGGTCGCGTT
The DNA here is from genome assembly GCF_900143215.1 of Geodermatophilus obscurus. Lineage (GTDB taxonomy): Bacteria > Actinomycetota > Actinomycetes > Mycobacteriales > Geodermatophilaceae > Geodermatophilus > Geodermatophilus obscurus_A. The sequence goes on from NZ_FRDM01000006.1 coordinate 24,264, forward strand.
GCCGGCCCTCGGCACCGGCTGGGGCGGGGCTGCCGGACAGCGGGGCACCCTGCTGCAGCGGCTGCTGCCCGTGCTGCGGGAAGGCGCCGCCGAGCACGGCTTCGACGTCGCGCTGGTGCTGCGCGGGCCCAGCGACCTGGCCGCGGCGCAACGGGTCCGCCGGGCCGAGGCGGGCAGCTGCTGGGACCTGCCCGCGCACCTGCGGGAGCTGGCCGAGGACCTCGGCGAGCGGGCCCGCCGCGGGCAGCTGGCCGCCTTCGTCGGCGCGGGGGTGAGCGCCGCGGCCGGGCTGCCCACCTGGGAGCAGCTGCTCGACGAGCTGGCCGAGCGGTCCGGGCTGGACGACGCACTGCGCGCCGGGCTGTCCGGGCTGCCGGCCCAGGACGCCGCCGCGCTGCTGGCCCGGGAGCTCGGCCGCGAGCAGCTGGAGGGCTTCGTCAAGGAGCGGTTCGGGCCCGGGCACTACGCGCTGGCGCACGCGCTGCTCGCCGACCTGCCGGTGCAGGAGTTCGTCACCACCAACTACGACCCGCTGGTCGAGCTCGCCGCCGCCGACATCGGCCGCGACCTCTCGGTGCTGCCCTTCGACGACGCCGTCCCCGGACGGCCGTGGCTGCTCAAGCTGCACGGGGACGCCGCGCACCCGGAGAGCGTCGTGCTCACCCGCGAGGAGTACCTGCAGTTCGGCGACACCCGCGCGGCCCTCGCCGGGGTGCTGCACTCCCTGCTGCTCACCCGGCACGTCCTCTTCGTCGGCACCTCGATGCAGGACGACGACCTGATCCGCATCGCCCACCAGGTGCGCAGCGCCACCCGGGCTCCCGGCGCGGCACCGCGGCAGCGCAGCGGCACGGTGCTGGCGCTGCTGGACGACCCGGCCCGCGCCCGGCTGTGGGAACAGGACGTGCAGACGGTGGCGATCGCGCCGGCCGACACCCCACCGGCCGAGGCCGCCCGCCTGCTGGAGGTGCTGCTGGACTGCATCGGCTGCCTGTCCACCCCGCCGACCGGCTACCTGCTCGACCCGGCCTACCGGGGGATGCTCTCCGCCGAGGAACGGGCCCTGGCCGAAGCGCTGCGGCAGGTGGAGCGCACGGTGCCCGAGGGGGCGTCGTCCTCGGCGGTGGGCGAGGTCACCGCGTTGCTGCGCCGGCTGGGCTCGCGGGTGTGCACGCCCGCTGGACCGCCGCCGGACGAGGCCAGCGCCCCGCGCGACGACCGCCTGCAGGAGCAGCGCCCCGGCTGAAGTGGAGGACCACCCTTCCCCGCCTCTTGGCCCCTCCCGGGCACCGCCGCGGCCCCGTCCCGAGGCTCACCCCGAGCCTGCGAGGGGTGAGGAGGACGGGGTCCTTTCGCTGAAGGGTGGCCGTTTCAGCACCGCACCAGAGGGGCCGCCGTGTGAGCCGGAACGGGGCTGGGCACCGGGACCCGGGTGCGCCGATCCAGACTCGAGAACAGTGCTCTCCTGTTCGCCAAGGGCTACGGCTGGCTGCCCGACGCCCGGCGGGCACGCGGTCGCCGGACCGTCGCCGTCCGGCTCGGTGGCCTGCCGGCGCTGGGGATCCAGGGCCCGGACGCCGCCCGCTTCCTGTACGACGAGGAGCACGTGCACCGGTCGCACGCCATCCCCGAGCCGGTGCAGGGCACGCTGTTCGGCAAGGGCGCGGTGCACACCCTCGACGGCCGGCAGCACCGCACCCGCAAGGCGATGTTCGTGTCGCTGCTCATGGACGGCGACCGGATCGCCCCGCTCGTCGCCTCCGCGACCGCCTCCTGGGACGCCGCGGTCCCCGGCTGGGTGCGCCGCGGTGAGGTCGTGCTCTTCGACGAGGCGGCCCAGGTGCTCACCCGCGCGGTCTGCGAGTGGGCCGGCGTCCCCCTGACCGACGGCGAGACCCCCTCCGTCGCCCGGGACCTCACCGCGATGGTCGACGGCTTCGCCACCGGAGGACCCCGGCACTGGCGCGCCCGCCGGGCCCGAGGCCGCCGGGAGGCGCAGCTGTCCCGGCTGGTGGAGGACGTGCGCAACGGTGCGGGAACGGTCCCCGACGGCTCGGTCGTCGACGTCGTCGCCCGGCACCGCGACGCCGACGGCGAGCGACTGGACCCGCACACCGCCGCGGTCGAGGTGCTCAACGTGATCCGGCCGACCGTGGCCATCAGCTGGTTCCTCGCCTTCTCCGGGCACGCCCTGGCCCGCTGGCCGCAGTACCGCGAGCGGCTGGCCGCGGGCGAGCCCGCGTTCGCGGCGGCCTGGGCGCACGAGGTGCGGCGCTTCTACCCGTTCGCGCCCTTCATCGGCGGCCGCGCGCCGCGCGAGGTGGAGTGGGACGGCGAGCGGGTGCCCGAGCACTCGATGGTCCTGCTCGACCTCTACGGCCAGAACCACGACCCCGAGCTGTGGGGCGACCCGTACGCGTTCCGGCCCGAGCGCTTCCTCGACCGCGAGATCGGCGCCTTCGAGCTGGTGCCCCAGGGGGCCGGGGACCCGCGCACCGGCCACCGCTGCCCGGGTGAGCAGCTCACCGTCGCCGTCCTGGCCGCGCTCGCCGTCCGGCTCGCCCGGCTGCAGGCCGACGTCCCGGGGCAGGACCTGTCGATCTCGCTGCGCCGGATCCCGGCCAAGCCCGCCAGCGGCGTGGTGCTGCGGGTCCGCGGCACCGGCTGAACCGGCCCCGTCGCGCTCCGTCGCGAACGCGCGGGGGGTGGCGCCGGGTGTCGGTACCGCGTGGTGTCATCGCAGGGCCGTGCGGACGAGGAGGACGGGACATGGGCAGGTGGTTCGCGCCGCTGCTGGGCGTGGTCGGTCTGCTGGCGCTCGTCGTCGGCGTGGTCTGGGCCGAGCTCGACATGAGCACCATGGCCGGCGTGCCGCTGGCCGGTGCCGGCGCCGTCCTCGTGCTGACCGCCACCGTGCTGGCCGCCGTCGTGGAGGGGCTGACCCGCCACCGGAACCCGGTGCCCCGCTGAGAGAGGACCCTCCTGGCGGCCCTTCTGCAGGGTCCCGCCGCCGGCCCCGTCCAGGGCACCGCCCCGAGCGGAGCGAGGGGTGGGTAGGACGGGGTCCTTCCACGGTGGGGCAGGAGGGTCCTTCTACAGGCGGGCGAGTTCGGCGGGCAGGTCGCCGGGGGAGAGCACGCCGAGCCGCTGCGTGGCCCGGGTGAGCGCCACGTAGAGGTCGTTGTGCCCGCGCACCCCCTCGTCGAGCACCCGCTGCGGGTCGACGACGAGCACCGCGTCGAACTCCAGGCCCTTGGCCTCGGTCGGCGTGAGCACCACCGGCCCCTGCGACGAGTCGGCGTCCGGGCCGGCCGAGACGCCGTCCACCCGGGCCGCGACCGCGGCGGTGAGCTCGGCGACGCGGCCGGCCGGCGCGACGACGGCCGTCGTGCCCTCGTGGCCGGCCCACTCGGCGACCACCTCCGCGGCGCGGGCGGCCAGCCCGTCCTCCCCGGTGACCTCCGCCCACGGCGGCGCGGTACCCGGCCGGACCGAGCGCGGTGCCCTCGCGCCGGTGCCGCCCGCGGCGAGGACGTCGGCGGCGACGGCCATGATCTCGGCCGGGGTCCGGTAGTTGACCGTCAGCTCCTCCAGCCGCCAGGTGTCGCCGACGTGCGGGCGCAGCGTCTCGTCCCAGGCGGCCGCGCCGGCCAGCGTGCCGGTCTGGGCGAGGTCGCCGACGGCGGTCATCGACCGGGTCGGGCAGCGGCGCACCAGCAGCCGCCAGGCCATGGGGGAGAGCTCCTGGGCCTCGTCGACGACGACGTGCCCGAAGGTCCAGGTGCGGTCGGCGGCGGCCCGCTCGGCGGTGGTGCGGGTGTCGAGCGCCCGCTGCCGCTCGGCCAGCTCCTCGGCGCCGATCAGGTCGCCGGCGCTGAGCACCTCGGCCTCCAGGTGCTCGTCCTCCAGGTCGATGGAGCGCGAGCCGTGCAGCACATCCAGGGTCTCCTGCGCCTCGGCCAGCCGGCGGCGGCGGTCCCGCTCGGCGCGGGCCCGCTGCGCGCTGTCGTCGAAGCCGAGCAGCTCCTCGGCCTCCTCCAGCAGCGGGACGTCCGCCGGCGTCCACTGCCGGGACGACGTGGCCGACCCGCGAGGGCGGTGCAGCAGCGCGCGGGTCGCGTCGTCCCACCCCGGGGTGGCGGCGGCGACGCGGGCCGGGTCGGCGAACAGGTCGCCGAGCAGCCGCTCGGGGGTGAGCACCGGCCACAGGTCGTCGACCAGCAGCCGGACGGCCGGCTCCTCGGCGACCTCGCGGCGCAGCGCGGCGGTGTCCTCGCGGTCGAGCAGGTCGGCCCCGCCGTCGATGCCCAGGCCGATCCGCTCGGCGTAGCGCCGGGTGAGCAGGTCGACGATGCGGCGGGCGAAGACCGGCCGGGCCAGGTTGTGCAGCCGCTCGGCCCTGCGCGCGGCGTTCTGCGCGCGCCGGACGTCGATCGGCCGCAGCCGCAGCACGAAGCCGTCGACCGTCACCTCGCGCGGTGCGTCGGGCACGACCTGCCGGTCGGCGACGGCGCGCTCGAGCACCTGCACCATCTCCAGCCGGCCCTTGACCGCGGCGGTCTGCGGCGACTCGGTGCCGCGTGCGTCCAGGCCGGGGCGCAGCTGGCCGAGGCCGGCCAGCAGCACGCCGGTCTCGCCGAGGGAGGGCAGCACGTCGGCGATGTAGCGCAGGAACGTCGGCGTGGGGCCGACGACGAGCAGGCCGCGGCGGGCCAGCCGCTCGCGGTACGTGTAGAGCAGGTACGCCGCGCGGTGCAGCGCGACGGCGGTCTTGCCGGTGCCCGGCCCGCCCTGCACGACGAGGACGCCGCGGTCGTCGGCGCGGATGATCCGGTCCTGCTCGGCCTGGATGGTGCGCACGATGTCGGTCATCCGGCCGGTGCGGGCGGTGTCGAGCGCGGCCATCAGCGCGGCCTCACCGGTCAGCCCCGACCCCGCCACGCCCTCGGTCAGCACCTCGTCGTCCAGCCGGACGACGGTGCGCCCGCGGGTGCGGATGTGCCGGCGGCGCGCGACACCCAGCGGGTGCACCGGGGTGGCGGTGTAGAACGGCCGCGCGGCCGGCGCCCGCCAGTCGACCAGCGCGGGGTCGCCGCCGGCGTCGTCGGCGGGCAGCCCGATGCGGCCGATGTAGAGCGGGCCGTCGTCGGTGCGGTCGATCCGGCCGACGCACAGGCCGGCCTCGGCGGCGTCGAGGGCGGTGACCCGCTCGGTCTGGAAGCGGACGGTGGCGTCGCGCTCCTGCAGCGCCTGCGGGTCGACCGCGGGCCAGGAGATGGTCTGCTTCAGCCGTCGCTCGGCCAGGTCGCGGGCGGCGTCGAGGCGGGCGTAGAGCTCCTTGACGTACTGCTGTTCGGCGTCGATCTCGGGGTGGGGTACGACCTCGGGCTGCGTCGTCGGCACTGCGCGTCTCTCCGTCGGTACTCGTCTGCGGCAACAGACGAACGTCCATGGTGCCCACGCATTCCCCGGGCGGGGGTGAGGCGCCGCCGTGCGGTCGGCCACGGACGCGGCGTCACCGATCGGCGACGGACAGCGCGGACAGCGAACCGACGAGCCGGTCGGCGAGCTCGGCGGGGCGGCTCAGCGCCACCAGGTGGCCGCCGGGCAGCTCCTCGACCGGCAGGCCGAGCCGCTCGCCGACCACCCGCCGCTGGAAGGCCACGGGGAAGAAGCGGTCGTCCCGGCCGGCGAGCACGCGTGTCGGCGTGCCCGGCCAGGCGCGCAGTGGCCACGGTTCGGCGAACGGCGTCCCCGACTGGGCGAACGGCACCGGTGCGGTGGCCACCACCTCGGGTGGCACGTCGTGCAGGAACGCGTCGTCGTCGTCCAGCGGCCAGCCGTGCGCGCGCGCCGCCTCCGTCCGCGCCTGCTCGTGTCCGGTGGCGGTCCACCACTCGCCGCCGGTCTCGCCCGGCCGCGGCACCATCGCGTTCAGCAGGACGAGCAGGTCGACCTGCACCCGGGTGCAGACCAGCGGCGCGGTGAGCCCGCCCATCGACTGGCCGACGACCACGAGCGGTCCGCCGGAGCAGCTCGCGGCCGCGTCCAGCACCGTCTGCGTGTACTGCTCCAGGCCGGCGTCGTCGTCCCCGGCGGGCAGGTCGACGGCGATCGCCCCGGAGCCGCGTGCCCGCAGTTCGGGGACCAGCCGGTGCCAGTACCAGGCCCGGCCACCGGCTCCCGGGACGAGGAGGAACGTCGCGCGCACGTCGTGCTGACCGGTGGTCGAGGCGGAACTCATCGCCGGCTCACCGCCCGGTGCGGCGCTCCTGCGACACGCAGGAGGGCGGCACGCGGACCGACGGCGACGGCAACCCGGAGGTCACCTCCTCGACACGTCGGCCGTCTAGCGTCGGGCGGGCGACCCAGGAGGTGTCCCATGAGCCCGACCACCGACGAGACCCGGACCGACCCCCGGCTCCGGCGCAGTGCGCGCACGCGCACCCGGCCGCGTCCGGACCGCGGCGCCTGGACCTGTGCCAACTGCCAGCGGGAGACCCTGCCGCCGCGCAAGCGCTGCGCGGACTGCGGCACCTCCCGCTACTGAGGACGGCCTCCCTGCAGGGTCTCGCCGCGAGCTCGCGAGGGGCGGGGGGAGGGGGTCCTCACTGGGCGGGCGGTGCGCCGCGCAGCCGCACGACGGCGGTGCGGTACCGGCGCCGTCCGGCCAGCCGCCAGGCCAGCCGGGTGGTCACCGGCAGCCCGGCCAGCAGCCGGGCCCGGTCGCCGGCGCTCGCGTCCTCGAGGGCCAGGCCGAGCACCAGCGAGCGCTCGCGCCGTGACAGCGGGCAGCGCGCCGCCCGGGTGATCTCCGCCCACGCCGCGGGGGAGAGGTGCGCGGCCAGCAGCGGCAGCAGGTCGCGCTCCTCCTCGGCGGTCTGCTCGTCCACGGCGTCCACCAGGTCGAGGCAGGCCAGCGTGAAGGCGTCGCGCGCCCTGTCCGAGCAGGCGACCGCCCACTGTCGTGCGGCGGTGGAGAGGGCGCGCAGCCGGTCGTCGAGGCCGGCGACGCGGACGGTCCACCGCGCCAGCAGCGGCCGGGCGGACGGCGCCGCACGCAGCAGCGCCGGCCAGACCAGCTCGCGCTCGGTGGCGTGGTGGTGCAGCAGCAGCCGGCCGAGCAGGTCGGCGTGCCGGGTCAGTTCCCGGGTGCGCTCGGCGTCGTCGGCGGAGGCCCACGCGGACAGCTCGGCCAGCAGCCGCAACTCGCGGCGCACGAGCCGGTGCAGCAGCAGCTCGGAGGCGACCGCGCGGGGGGCCGGCACGTCGGCCGGGGGGTCGTCAGCGGGTGTCCGCAGGGCGGGGGGACGGCGGAGCGCCGCGGCGGCGGGCATGGAGCACCTCGGTGCGGTCGGCGGATCCGGACGAGTGCCGAGCGTAGGGACGGCGTCCCCGTGCGCGACAGGGCTCTCGGTCCCTGTCGGGCAGCGGGACGCCGCCGGCCACGCCGCGCGGTGCGGGGAGGGACAGGAGGGCTCCGGGGCGGCTACCTTGCGGCGGTGAGCGTGATCGCCCGGAACCGGGTCCGCGTGAGCGGGGTGGACGACGGGCGGCCGATGGTCTTCGCGCACGGTCTCGGGTGCGATCAGGAGATGTGGCGGCTCGTCGCCCCGCACTTCGCGGTCGACCACCGCGTCGTCCTCTTCGACCACGTCGGGTCGGGCCGGTCGGACCTGTCGGCCTACGACCCGGTCAAGTATGCGTCGCTCGACGGGTACGCCGCCGACGTCGTGGAGATCTGCCGCGAGCTGGGGCTGGACGACGTGGTCTTCGTCGGGCACTCGGTGAGCGCGATGATGGGCGTCCTGGCCGCGGCCCGCGCCCCGAACCTGTTCGGTGCGCTGGTCATGGTGGGGCCCAACCCGCGCTACGTCGACGACGGGGACTACACCGGCGGTTTCTCGCGGGAGGACATCGCCGCGCTGCTGGAGTCCCTCGACAGCAACCACCTGGGCTGGTCGGCCGAGATGGCGCCGGTGATCATGGGCAACCCCGACCGGCCCGAGCTCACCGCCGAGCTGACCAACAGCTTCTGCCGCACCGACCCCGAGATCGCGCGGCAGTTCGCCCGCGTCACCTTCCTCTCCGACAACCGCGCCGACCTGCCCGGCGTCCGGGTGCCGACGCTGGTGCTGCAGTGCAGCGACGATGCCATCGCCCCCGAGGTGGTCGGCCGGTACGTGCACGAGCAGGTCCCGGACAGCGTCCTCACCCGGCTGGCGGCCACCGGGCACTGCCCGCACCTGTCGGCGCCGGAGGAGACGACCGCCGCGATCCGCGCCTTCCTGGGATAGCGCGGTCATGGACGAGCCGCGGCGACCGGACCCCCGCGAGGGTCCTGCCGGGCTGCGCCGGCTGCTGGAGGACGACCCGGCCGACCTGTACGAGAACGCCCCCTGCGGCTACTTCTCCGCGCTCCCCGACGGGCAGCTCGTCAAGGCCAACCGCACCTTCTGCGAGTGGACCGGGCGGCCGGTCGGCGACCTGGTCGGACTGCGCTTCCAGGAGTTGCTCAGCATCGGCGGCCGGGTGTTCTACGAGACCCACCTGGCGCCGCTGCTGCGGATGCAGGGCATGGTGCGGGAGGTCGCGCTCGACGTCGTCCGCGCCGACGGCTCGCTGCTGCCGTGTCTGCTCAACGCGGTCGAGGTGCGCGACGACAGCGGCGCGCCGCTGCTGGTGCGGGCGACGGTGTTCGAGGCGACGTCCCGGCGCCGGTACGAGCGGGCGCTGCTGGCGGCACAGCGCGCGGCGGCGGAGTCCGAGCGCCGGGCGCACACGCTGCAGCAGGTCGTCTCGGAGCTGTCGGCGGCGTCCTCGGCGCGCGACGTGGCCGAGGTGATCGTGCGGCGCAGCCGGGAGGCGGTCGGGGCCAGCGGCGCGGCACTGTGGCTGGCCACCGAGCGGCGGGCCGACCGGCGGGCCGAGCCGTCGATGCCGCCGCTGGAGCTCGCCGCCGCCGACGGGATCGCCCCCGAGCTGCTGGAGGCGATGGAGGCCGCGGCGTTCGGCGGCGCGGAGCTGGTACGCGACGGCGGCGTGCACACCGTGCCACGAGGGGCGGGGCTGCGGTCGGTGTGGCCGGGACTGGCCGCCACGATGGAGGAGCACGGGCAGGAGGCACTGGTCGTCGTCCCGGTGGACGCCGACTCCCGCCACCTGGGCGCGCTCGTGCTGATGCTCGGGGTGACCGGGGACACCGGCCTGATCGACCTCACCCCGCCGGGCGAGCGGGGGCAGCTGGTGCAGGCCGACGCCGACCTGCTGGCCACCGTCGGCCGCCAGGCGGGACAGGCCGTCGAGCGGGTGCGGCTGTACGAGGAGACCGCGCGGCAGGCGGAGCGCTCGGCGTTCCTGCTCGACGCGGCCCGCCTCATGGCCTCGGCCGGGGACGTCACCGAGACCGCGGAGCGGCTGGCCGAGCTGGCGGTGCCGCGGCTGGCCGACGTCTGCGTCATCGACCTGGCCGGCGAGCACGGCCTGGTGCGGGCGGCCGCCCGGCACGGCGACCCGTCGCGGCAGGACCTGGCCGCCGCGCTGCGGGAGCGGCAGCTGCCGAGTCGCGAGTCGCCGCACCCGGCCGTGCAGGCCCTGGACCTGGGCCGGACGGTGTGGATCCGCGAGGTGACCGACCGCTGGCTCGCGCAGATCACCGTGGACGAGGACCACCTGGCGGTCGCCCGCGCCCTCGAGCTGGTCAACCTCGTCTGCGTGCCGTTGGTGGCCGACGGGCGCGTCCTCGGCGTCCTCAGCCTGGGCAGCGACCGGCGGCGCGGGGCGTTCACGCCGGCCGACGTGGAGGTGGCCGAGCAGTTGGCGCTGCAGGTGTCGCAGGTGGTGGACAAGGCGCAGCGCCTGGAGCTGGAGACCCGGACGTCGCACACGCTGCAGGCCAACCTGCTGCCCCCGGCCCCACCACCGGTGCCCGGGCTGGCGGTCGCCGTCCGGTACCTGCCGGCCAGCCGCGGCGCGGACGTGGGCGGCGACTTCTACGACGTCGTCCCGCTGCCGGGCGGGCAGGTGGCGCTGGCGGTCGGGGACGTCGTCGGGCACGACATCCGCGCCGCGGCGGTGATGGGCCAGCTGCGCAGCGTCTACCGGGCGCTGCTGGCCGACCGGCCGCCGCCGAGCGCGGTCATCGACCGGCTGCAGGCGGGGTGGTCGCTGCTGGGTCTGCAGCTGATGGCCACCGCCCTGTTCGCGGTGCTCGACCCGGAGACCGGCCGGCTGCGGATTGCCTCCGCAGGGCACCTGGCACCGCTGCTGGTCGCCGGTGGGAAGGCGGAGCTGCTCGACGTGCGGCCCAGCCGGATGCTGGGCGCACCGCCGGCGCCGGGTCCCGCGGTGGAGTGGGCCGGGGTGCTCGCCCCCGGTGCGACGCTGCTGCTCTACACCGACGGGCTGGTGGAGAGCCGGGACGCCGACCTCGACCGGGGCCTGGCGACGCTGATGGACGCCGCGGTGCGGGCCGGCACGAACGACCCCGACGAGCTGTGCGACCGGCTGCTGGCCGAGCTGGCGAGCGGGCTGCGCGCCGACGACGTGGCCCTGCTGGCGATCACCCGGTCCCCCTAGACCCCCGGGCCTGCGAGGGCCACCATCGGCGCAGGGGCACGTGCGGCGCGGGAGGCGGCCATGGAGCGTCCACCCAACCCGGTGACCGAGTCGATCGACGGGGCCACCGGCGACATCACGATGTCCGGCGACGCGATGCGGTGGTCACCGGAGCTGGCCGACGGACAGGCGCGGGCGGTCGGCTCGCCCGGCGCTCTCCCCGGGGTGGACGTCGCCGCCGGGTTCGGCGCGCTGCTCGGCCTGGACGCCCTCGGGGTGCGCCGGCTGGTCACCGGCGCGGTCACCTCGCTGGCGACGGTGGCCGGGGACGTCGTCGCCGAGCTGCGCCAGCTCACCCGCGGTACCGAGGACGACGACACGGCCGACGACGACACGGCCGACGACGACGAGGAGCAGGCGCCGCCCGACCCGCCGTCGTCATCCCCGCCGTCGCCGCCGCCGCCGTCCCCGAGTTGATCACGGGGTCGTTGCCGCGATCCGCGACGACGCCCCGCCGGTCCCGGCAACGCCCCCGTGATCCCGACCGGAGTCTGCCGTGCTGCCCACGGCGTCGCCCTGTACAACCAGAGGGCACAGCCACACCGACGTGGGGAGTCGCACCGCATGAGCAGCCCGCTGACCCTGGCGCCCGCGCCGCCGTCCCAGGCCGCCGAGGAGGTCCGCACCCAGGTGCGGGAGTTCCTGGCCGAGGAGCTGGCCGCCGGCACCTTCACCACCCACGTCGACACCTGGCTGTCCGGCGTCGACCCGGAGTTCTCGCGGAAGCTGGGCCGGCGCGGCTGGCTGGGGATGACCTGGCCGAAGCAGTACGGCGGGCACGAGCGCTCGGCGATGGAGCGCTACGCGGTGACCGAGGAGCTGCTGGCCGCCGGCGCCCCGGTGGCGGCGCACTGGATCGCCGACCGGCAGTCCGGCCCGAACCTGCTGCGCTACGGCACCGAGGAGCAGCGGCAGGAGATCCTGCCGAGGATCGCCGCGGGGGAGTGCTACTTCGTCATCGGCATGAGCGAGCCGGACTCCGGCTCGGACCTGGCCTCCATCCGCACCCGCGCCGCGCGCAACGGTGACGGCGACTGGGTGGTCAACGGCGCCAAGGTGTGGACGTCGAACGCCCACTTCTCGCACTACGGGATCGTCCTGGTGCGCACCTCACCGGCCGATCCGGCGAACCGGCACGCGGGGCTGTCCCAGCTGCTGGTGGACCTGTCGCTGCCCGGCATCACCATCAACCCGATCCGCATCCTCGACGGCGGCCACCACTTCAACGAGGTGGTCTTCGAGGACGTCGTCGTCCCCGGCGACATGCTGCTCGGGGAGGAGGGCGCCGGCTGGCACCAGGTCACCGCGGAGCTGGCGTTCGAGCGGTCCGGCCCGGAGCGGTTCCTGTCGACCTACCCGCTGCTCGCCGAGTTCGCCCGGCGCGCCTGTGACACCGGGGACGCGGCGCAGCTGGGCGCCCTCGGCCGGCTCTCGGCGCGGCTGCTGGCGCTGCGCCAGCTCTCGCTGCGGATCGCCGCGGCGCTGGACCGCGGCGAGCTGCCCGACATCCCCGCGGCGCTGGTCAAGGACGTGGGGACGACGTTCGAGGCCGACGTCGTCGACGAGATCCGCCGGGTGGTCGAGGTGACGCCGTCCCTCGACTCGCCCGATCCACTGGGGCGGGCGCTCGCCGAGGCGCAGCTGCACGCGCCGGGCTACACGCTGCGGGGCGGGACCAACGAGATCCTGCGGGGGATCGTGGCGCGCGGGCTGGGGCTGCGATGACGACAGCCGAGCGAGCATCGCGGGGAGATACCCGGAGCCCGTCGAGGAGCGGAGCGACCGCCGGGGCGACCGGGGCATGGACCGAGAAGCGGAACGGGGCCGGAGTGGAGCGGGGGGTGCTGCGCTGATGGCATCGGACCAGGACCTGGTGGTCGAGACCGTCCGCGACATCCTGTCGGCGCACGAGCCGTTCGCGCTCACCGCGGACACCGCGTGGGACGCCGGGCTGTGGGCCGACCTGGCCGAGGCCGGGCTGACCGGCGTCGGGCTGCCCGAGGAGGCCGGCGGGTCGGGTGGCGAGCTGGCCGACGCGGTGGCTGTCGTCCGTACGCTGGCCGCCGGTGCCGGGGCGGTGCCGGTGGCCGAGCAGCTGCTGGCCGCCGGGCCGGCGCTGCTGGCCGCCGGCCTGGACCTGCCCGACCCGGCCGAGCCGCTGACCCTCGCGGTCGCCGGCGCGGTCACCGCCGAGCCGGTGGACGACGGCGACGGGCCGGGGCGCTGGCAGCTCACCGGCACCGCGACCGACGTCGCCTGGGCCGGGGTGGCGCGGCACGTCGCGGTCCTCGCGGCGGCGCCCGAGGGCATCGAGGGCGCGGTGCTGGCGCTGGTCGACGCCGAGGGGCTGGCGACCAGCGACGCGCGCAACCTGGCGGGGGAGCCGCGCGGCTCGCTGGTGCTCGGCGGTGCGCCGGCGGCCGGAGCGCTGCTGACCCCGGCGAGGACCGGGGAGGTGCGGGCTCGGTTCGCGCTGACGCGGGCGGTGCAGCTGGCCGCGGCGCTGGAGCGGGTGCTGGCCTGGACCGTGCAGTACGCCGGGGAGCGGCACCAGTTCGGCCGGCCGCTGGGCAGGTTCCAGGCGGTGCAGATGGAGCTGGCGGAGATGGCCGGCGAGGTCACCGCGGTGACCGCGCTGACCGACGCCGCCGTGCAGGCCCTCGACCGGGGGGACGACGTCGTCCTGGCCGCGGCGGCGGCGAAGGTGCGTGCCGGGGCGGCGGTCGAGGTGGTGGCCCGGCTGGCGCACCAGGTGCACGGCGCGATCGGGTTCACCCACGAGCACAAGCTGCACCACCTGACGCGGCGGCTGTGGTCCTGGCGCGACGAGGCCGGGTCGGAGCTGACCTGGTCGCAGGTGCTCGGCGTGGGGCTGCTCGCCCGAGGCGGCGACGACCTCTGGCCGGCCCTGACCCGGGTGGTCTGAAGAAGGACCTCCCTGCCCCCACCGCCGCAGGACCCCGTCCTCCCCGCTCTTGGCGCGCTCGGGGCGGTGCCCTGGACGGGGCCGGCGGCGGGCCCCCTGCAGGAGGCCGCCAGGGGCCGGCCGGGGCGACCCGGCCGGCCCCTGGCGGTCACGCGGTCTCGGGCACCCGCAGGTGGGCGAGCACCAGGTCGAACTCGGCGACCTCGAGGATCCGGCTGCCCATCGCGGCGGCGAACTCCTCCCGGACGGCGGTGGCGTCGGTGCGGGAGCGCTCCAGGCTCTCCCGGTCGGCGTAGGTGACCGATCCGGCGCCCCGCCCCTCCCATCGGTCGACGAGCAGGCTGGCGCTGCAGAAGCCGTCCATCTCCTCCAGCCGGGGCAGCAGGCTCAGCCGGTAGGCGTCGAGGACCTGCTCCACCCGGTCGGGGTCGGTGCGCAGCCAGGTGACCCGGGTGCAGGCACCGTCCGGCGCCTCGTGCACCCGGTGCAGGACGGCGATCTCCCACGACTGCAGCTCCGGTGGCCCGCCCAGGATCTGGGCGAACCGGGCCCGCAGCGGCCGCAGCTGCTCGCCGGTCGCGGACATCGCGGCCTCGTCGGCCCACGACGTGGTGGCGATGCAGCGGCCCGAGTCGCGGTCGGCGAGCATCGACAGCCCCACGTAGCCGGGGAGGCCCTCGACGGCCGGCATGACCCTGTCCCGCAGGAAGGCGACGCCGTCCTCGACCGCCTTCGGGTCGCCGCGGACGGTGACGGTGCGGGCGTGCACGGGCTGCCTCCTCTCCGCGCGGGGGCCGGCGGGGGCGACCCCGGCCCGTTCTGCGGCGCTCACGCGGTCTCGGGGACCCGTAGGTGGGCGAGGACGAGGTCGAACTCCCGGACGTCCTCGACGGCCAGGCCGAGCGCCGGCGCGAACTCGTCGCGCAGCGCGCGGGCGTTCTCCCGGGTCTCGACCATGTCCTCCAGGCTGTCGTAGGTGACCGCGGAGACGGCCATGCCCTCCGCGGCGGAGGTCATGAGGCTGACGCTGCAGAAGCCGGCGAGGTCGTCCAGCCGCGGCATGAGGCTCATGCGGAAGGCGTCGATGCTGCCGTCCATGTCGTCGGGGTCGCCGCGCAGCCAGGTCACCCGTGTGCAGGCGCCGTGGTGGGCCTCGTGCCGGCGGTGCATGGCCGACACCTCCCACTCGTGCGCCTCGACCTCGCCGCCGAAGACCTCCCTCGCCCGGTCGCGCAGCGGCCGGACCCCCTCGGCACTGGCCTGCATCGCCTCCCGGTCCCGCCAGGACGTCGTCACGATGCACATCCCGGACTCGTGGTCGGCGAGCATGGACAGGCCGACGCAGCCGTCCATGCCCCGGACGGCGGGCATCACCTCGTCGCGGACGTAGTCGATCCCACGGTCGACGGATCGCGGGTTGCCGCGGATGGTGGTCGAGCGTGCGTACACGTTCCCGCTCCTCTCCAGGGCGATTCCTCCAGGGCGATGGGGTCCCGGACAACGGTGTTCCGGCAGCATCGCCGCGGCCCCCAGCGTCCTCGCGCCCGGGCCGGCAGGCAATGTCCCGGTGCGCCCGCGCCGGGACGACGATCTCCTCGTACTGCGGGGACATGGGGATCTCCCCGCCCTCGGCGCTCTGCAGGAGGTCCAGCCGCCGTCGGTAGCGGTCGAGCCGGGTGGTCAGCCGCGCACGGAGGCTCGCGATCACCTGGCCGTCCACGTCGTCGTGCTGCTGGGCACCCCGACGATCACCGCGACCGCACCCAGGACCGGCAACACCACGGTCTCCGCGTGCACCTGCACGGTCCTCCCGACGGCCGCTCGCCCCCCGGCCGCCGCCCGGGCTCGAGCCGCTCCCCCCGGGGAGGGCGCAGGTCCCTCGTCGTCCCGTCCGGTACCGAGGGCGGCCCGACGGTGGCCGCCGCCCGCCCGGACCCGGCAGCATGCCGGGATGACCACCGCCGGCGACTCCCACGGGCACACCCATCGCCTCGACCTGACCGACGCCAGCGTCCGGGAGTGGGACGCGACGGTCGTCGCGGCCGATCCCGAGCAGGGCATCGTCCTGGACCGCAGCGCCTTCTACCCGGGCGGCGGCGGGCAGCCGCCCGACGAGGGGGTGCTGCTGTGGGGCGGTGTCCGCACGCGCATCGCCGGCACCCGCAAGGGCGACGAGCTGTACCTGATCCCGGTGGAGGGCGATCCGGTGCCGCCGCCGGGCACCGCCGTCCGCGGGGCGCTCGACGACGAGCGGCGGACGGCGCTGATGCGGACGCACTCGGGCCTGCACGTGCTCACCGGCGTCGTCCTGCGCGACTTCGGCGCGAAGGTCACCGGCGGCAACATGGAGCCGCTGACCGCGCGCATGGACTTCGACCTGGCCGAGGTGCCGGCCGACTTCAAGGACCGCGTGGCCGAGGCGGTCAACGCCGAGATCGCCGCGGACCGGCGCATCGAGGTGCGGACGCTGCCGCGTGCGGAGGCCTACGCCATCCCCGACCTGATCCGGACGGCGACCGACCTGTTGCCGCCCGACATCGAGGAGGTCCGGATCGTCGACATCGTCGGCCTGGACCTGCAGGCCGACGGCGGCACGCACGTCGCCTCGACGGCGATGGTCGGCCGGATCGAGGTGACCAAGATGGAGAACAAGGGCCGCGGGTTCCGCCGGCTGCGCATCCGCGTCGTCTGAGCGGTCAGGCCCGGCGCGCCGCCCACTCCGGGGTCTGCCTGCCGAGGGCGACGGCGTGCGCCAGCCGGAGGCTGCCGCTGAGCCAGACCAGGACGTCGTGCAGCCGCAGCCGGGTGAGCCGGACGCCCCCGGTCGCGGTCAGCGCTCCGGACGCCGCGGCCTCGAGCGCGCCGAAGGCCTCGGCGTTGACCAGCAGTTCCCGGTGCACGACCGCCTCGACCCCGCTGTCGCCCTCCTCGACGTGGGGCAGCAACTGGCGGCGGGTGGCGCTGCCGCTCAGCGGCACGAGGTCCGGGCGCCGGTGGTGCAGCGCCGCGAGGAGGTGGGCCCGGTGCTGCCCGGGACCGTGCCGGCCGACCGCCCGCAGACCGGCGCCGACCGTGCCCGGCTCCTCCAGCACCGACAGCTCCCCGGTCGGGAGCTCCCAGAACGTCCGCCCGTCCGCCCGCACGGCCACGGCGTCGGCCAGCGAGCCGACCTCGTCGAGCGCGGAGCGGACCGCGGCCCAGCCCGCCGGGTCGAGGCGGCCGTGCAGCCCCTCGGCGACGAGGACGTCGTCGTCGCCCAGCGGTCCGGCGACCGGCGGGCGGCAGTCGAAGCGCTCGTAGCCGAAGGCCGGGACCCGCACCCACCGACCCTCCGGGTGGCCCGGAGAGCGGAACCACAGCGCCCGCCGTCCCCGCGCGTACCCGAGCACCGCTGCGAGCGCGGTGTCCCAGGGCACCGGGTCCGGTCCGGCGCTGGGCAGGGACAGGGGCGGACCGGCAGCCACCTCCCCAGCCTGCTCGACGCCGGCCCGAGCCGCGCCGTCGAGGGCCCTGCGCCGGCGTGGCGTGCTGCGCGGTCGGGTGGACGACGCGGCGGCCGGGTCCACCGTGCGCCGGCAGTCCTCGACCTCCGGCTCACCCGGCCGGCGGCCGCCACGTCGGGGGCTCGACGACCGGGACCACCTGGCCGCCCGCGGCCAGGTGCAGGCTCCAGCTGCTCCCGATGGCGTCGTCGAGGACGGTGTGCAGCCCCTCGGCCCACTCGTCGTCCGCGGCGGTGACCACGGCGCGCCCGGGGCGGCAGAGCGCCATCGCGAGGTGGGTGAGGTCGGGGGAGTGCTCGGCCACGGCCTCGTGCAGGTGCGCCAGCCCGCGCAGGGTGGGCAGGTCCGGCACCCGTGGCACGTCGTCCACCGGCATGACCACCGGCAGCGCGGTGCCGTCCTCGTGCAGCCACGACAGCCAGAGGCTGCGGGCGGCGAAGACCGGCGGGTCGAGCAGGTCGGCCCAGCGCCGGGTCAGCTCGGCGGCCGAGCGGACGGGGACCTGGGCGAGCGGGGGAGTCGTCATGCCCGGGACCCTGGCCGCGGCCTCCGTCGGGAGGAGCCGCCGTCCACAGGAGGGCGCCCGTCCACACGGCCGACGCCGCCGTCCGCCCGGTTCTGCTACCGGCTCAGCCGCACCACCCGACCCAGCCGTCGCGGCTCCGGTCGGCCGGCACACCGGGGAGCCGACGCGCACGTACCGTGCCGTTGCACTTCTCAGAACGGGGGACCACCGATGATGCCGACCGACCCGGGCACCCGGGGCCCGAGGCCCGTGCCGACGACCCGGACGATGCAGCTGCCCGCGCAGCCGCCCGGCGACGGGCGCGCGCGGAAGCCTCGCAGGTGGCTGCGGTGGGCCGTCCCGCTGCTGGCCTTCCTGCTCGGCATCGGCGTCGGCGGGGCCGGTGGCCAGGCCGACCCGACCACCACCCCGCAGTACCAGTCCCTGCGGGCAGAACTCGACACCGCCCAGACCGAGGCCGGCGCGCTGGGCGACGAGGTGGCCGCGGCCGAGGAGCAGGTCCGGGCTGCGGCCGCGGCGGCGCAGGCCCGGATCGAGGAGCAGACCGCGGCGATCAGCCAGCGCGCCACGGCGCTCGACCAGCGGGAGCAGGGCCTCATCGCCCGCGAGAGCGCGCTGCGCGCGGCCGAGCAGGCGGCCACCAGCCGCACCAGCTCCGGCGGCTCGTCGTCCTCGTCGTCCGGCTCCGCCTCGTCCGGCACCGGCAGCGCGCCGCTGGTCGAGCGCGAGCCGCAGGTGTCGAGCAGCGTCTCCTACGCCAACTGCTCCGCGGCACGTGCCGCCGGCGCGGCCCCGGTCCGCTCGGGCGACCCCGGCTACGGTCGCCACCTGGACCGCGACGGCGACGGTGTCGGCTGCGAGTAGTCAGGCTCGTCCCGGCCCCGGTGGTGCACCGGGGCCGGGAGATCCCGGCTCAGCCCGCCGCGGCGGCGTCCCGATCCAGGGCGCGTGCGGCCAGCTCCGCGTGCAGGAGCACTCCGTCGGACAGCACGTCGTCGCTGAACTGCGCCCGCGGGCTGTGGTTGTTGGGTGCGCTCGCGAAGTCCTCGCCCACCGCGGCGCCGAGGAACAGGTAGCAGCCGGGCACCTCCTCCAGCACCCGGGAGAAGTCCTCGGAGCCCGACTGCGGGTAGACCTTCGGGGCGTACCGGTCCTCGCCGAAGACCTCGGCCGCCACCTCCGCGGCGAACGCGGTGTGGACGGGGTCGTTGACGGTCAGCGGGTACTCGGCGAGGTACTGCACGTCGGCCTCCACGCCGTAGCCGGCGGCCACCGACTCGCACAGCTGCACCGACGCCTCGCGCATCCTGTCCCTGGCCTGGGGGGAGAAGGTGCGGACCGTCGCCTGGAAGGTCGCCTCGTCCGGGATGATGTTGCGCTTGGTCCCGGCCTGGAACACGCCCACGGTCAGGATCACCGGGTCGAAGACGTCGAACGTGCGGGTCACCATCGTCTGCAGGTCGCCGACCAGCTGCGCGGCCACCGTGATCGGGTCCTTCGCCAGGTGTGGCGCGGAGCCGTGGCCGCCCGCCCCCCGCACGGTCACCCGGAGCTCGTCGCTGGCGGCCATCAGCGTGCCCGGCCGGGTGGTGAACTGCCCCAGGGGGTTCATCGCCGACATCACGTGCATGCCGTAGGCCGACGACACCCGCGACCCGGCCGCGTCCAGGACGCCCTCGGCGAGCATGTGGCCGGCGCCGTCCCATCCCTCCTCGCCGGGCTGGAACATGAACACCACGTCCCCGGCCAGCCCGGCGCGGTGCGCGTGCAGCAGTCGCGCCGCGCCCACCAGCATCGCGGTGTGCAGGTCGTGCCCGCACGCGTGCATCACCCCGTCGATCTCGCTGCTGAAGTCCAGCCCGGTCTCCTCCTGGACGGGGAGGGCGTCCATGTCCCCGCGCAGCAGGACCGCCGGTCCCGGCCGCCCGCCGCGCAGCACCGCGGTCACCGACGTCGTGGACGTGCCGGTCGACACCTCCAGGTCCAGGCCGTCCAGTGCGGTGAGCACGGCCTCCTGTGTCCGGGGCAGGTGCAACCCCACCTCGGGACGACGGTGCAACTGGTGCCGCAGTTCCACCAGATCGCCCTGCATGGCGCGGGCGTCCTCGCGCAGTGCCTCTGACCGGGTCACGCACCCTCCTCCAGCTCGCCTCTCCGGGACGGTAGAACTCCGCCACGATCTCGTCGGCCAATTGCAACCATCCGTCATGGGAGGGTCGTCGGATGCTGGAATCGGTTGACCTGGGCGAGGACGACCTGGCCCTCGTCGAGGCGCTGCAGCGCGATCCCCGGGCGCCGTGGACCTCGGTGGCCGACGTGGTCGGCACCAATGCCGTCACCGCGTCGCGGCGCTGGGAGCGGCTGCGGTCCACGGGCGCGGCCTGGATCACCGGCACCCCCGGACCGGGGTCCTACCACGCCCAGGTGCTGGCCTACGTCGACGTGACGTGCCTGCCCAGCGAGAAGACCCGGGTCGCGCAGGAACTGGCCGGCGACGCACACGCCCTGTCGGTGGACATCACCGCGGGCGGGCGGGACCTGCTGCTGACCGTGGCGGCCGTCGACCTGCCCACCCTGGGGCGCTACCTGCTCGAGCGGCTGGACCGGGTGCCCGGTGTGACCGGGACCCGGGCCCGGATCGCGACCCGGCTCCACGCCGAGGGCAGCACCTGGCGGCTCGGGGTCCTCCCCTCGACCGGGCACAACGGCGCGATGCCGGCGATCCGTCCGGCCGTCCTGGACGAGGTGGACCGGGACCTGATGTCGGCACTCGGCGAGGACGGCCGGGCCTCCTTCGCCACGCTCGCCCAGCTGACCGGCATCAGCCAGCCGACCGCGCGGCGCCGGGTCGACCGCCTGATCAGCTCCGGTGCGGTCCTGCTCCGCACCGACGTGGCCGCGCCGCTGGCTGGACTCCCGGTCATGGTGGTCCTGTCGGCCGACGCGCCGGCCAGCCGCCTGGACGACGTCGCCGCGCGGCTGGGTCGGCTGCGGCAGGTGCGGCTGTCCGCCACTCTCGCCGGTACGCCGAGCATGCTGGTCACCGCGTGGCTGTCCTCGCTCGAGGAGGTGCACCGCTTCGAGCAGGACCTGCTGCACCAGGTGCCGGAGGTCGACGTGGTCGACCGGTTGGTCGTGCTGCGCTCCGTCAAGCGGATGGGGCGCCTGCTCGACCTGGCGGGGCGGGCGGTGGCGACCGTGCCGATGGACGTCTGGCGGGAGCCCGTGCCGCCCGCGACCTGACCGGCGACGTCCGAGGTCGGCGCCGTCCATCCACGATCGGTGTGATCCCGACCACAGGATGCGACAACCCGCCGCCGATGTCCGGATGTCTCCCAGAAGGCGTCCCCGTGGCCTAGCTTTCAGCCACGGATCGGTCGAGGAGGCGCTGTTTGTGAGCAGTCCCGTTCTCTCCATCCGGGGCCTGACGACGGAATTCGTCACCCCGGCCGGAGTGGTGAAGGCCGTCAACGACGTCAGCTGGGACCTCTACCCCGGTGAGACGCTGGGAGTGGTCGGCGAGTCGGGGTCGGGGAAGAGCGTCACCGCGATGTCGATCCTGGGGCTGGTCCAGAGCCCGCCCGGGCGGATCGTGGCGGGGGAGATCCTCTTCGACGGCCGGGACCTGCTCACCATGTCGGCCCGGGTCCTGCGGCAGCTGCGCGGCAGCCAGATCGGGATGATCTTCCAGGACCCGATGACCAGCCTGAACCCCGTGCTCACCGTCGGACAGCAGATCGCCGAGGCGCTGCAGCTGCACGACCGCGGGCTGAGCCGGGAGCAGGCGCGGGCCCGCAGCATCGAGCTGCTCACCATGGTCGGCGTCCCGAACCCCGAAGGCCGCTACGACCAGTACCCGCACGAGCACTCGGGGGGCATGCGCCAGCGGGCGATGATCGCGATGGCCATCGCCAACGACCCGAAGGTCCTCATCGCCGACGAGCCGACCACCGCGTTGGACGTGACGATCCAGGCCCAGGTGCTCGACGTGCTGCGGACCGCGCAGGAGCGGACCGACGCGGCGACCATCCTGATCACCCACGACCTCGGCCTGATCGCCGAGCACGCGGACCGGGTGATCGTCATGTACGGCGGCAAGGTCGTGGAGGTGGCCGACGTCCTGTCGGTCTTCGCTGCGCCCCGGCACCCCTACACGCTCGGGCTGATGACCAGCCTGCCCCGGCTGGACGTCGAGCTGGAGCGGCTCGATCCCATCCCCGGGTCGCCGCCCAGCCTCATCGACCTGCCGACGGGGTGCTCCTTCCACCCCCGGTGCCGGGTGTCGAAGGGCCGCGACGTCTGCCGCACGCAGGTGCCGCCGCTGTACGAGGTCGGCGGCGGGCAGCGGGCTGCCTGCCACTTCTCCGAGGAGGTCCCCGCCGAGATGGCCGTGGCGGCGCGGGCCATGGGCACCGACGCGGGGAACGGTGCGCCGTGAGTGCCCGGGACGGCTCCGCGCCGACCGCGCCGACGTCGGGTCCGCACGAGGAGGGCGGTGGCGAGGAGATCCTGCGGGTCGAGGACCTGAAGACCCACTTCCCGATCCGCGGCGGGGTGACCAGGCGGGAGGTCGGCACCGTCTACGCGGTGGACGGCGTGAGCTTCACGCTGACCGCCGGCGAGACGCTCGGCCTGGTGGGGGAGTCCGGCTGCGGCAAGACCACCACCGGCCGCACCCTGGTGAAGCTGCTCGAGCCCACCGCCGGGAAGGTCGTGTTCAAGGGCAGGGACATCACCGGGTTGAGCCGGTCGCAGATGAAGGCCGTCCGCCGGGACATGCAGTTCGTCTTCCAGGACCCCTACACCTCCCTCAACCCGCGGATGACCGTGCGCGCGATAGTCGGCGAGCCGCTGCGGATCCACGGCCTGGCCTCCGGCCGTGAGCTGCAGTCCCGGGTCGACGACCTGCTGGCGGCCGTCGGGCTCAGCACCGAGCAGGCCGACCGCTACCCGCACGAGTTCTCGGGTGGGCAGCGTCAGCGCATCGGCATCGCCCGGGCACTGGCCCTGGACCCGCAGGTCCTCGTGCTCGACGAGCCGGTCTCCGCGCTGGACGTGTCGATCCAGGCCCAGGTCGTCAACCTGCTCCAGGAACTGCAGGCGCGACTGGGTCTGGCGTTCGTGTTCATCGCCCACGACCTCTCGGTCGTCCGGCACATCTCGGCCCGCGTCGCCGTCATGTACCTCGGCAAGATCGTGGAGATCGGGAACCGGGCGGACATCTACCGCAACCCCACCCACCCCTACACGCAGGCCCTGCTGTCGGCGGTGCCCATCCCCGACCCCACCAAGCGGGGCGCCCGGGAGCGGATCATCCTCACCGGCGACGTGCCCAGCCCGGCCAACCCGCCCTCGGGGTGCAACTTCCGCACCCGCTGCCCCAAGGCCCAGCAGATCTGCGCCGAGGAGGAGCCGGCGCTCGTCGACCGCTTCGGCCACGGCCACCCCAGTGCCTGTCACTTCGCCGAGGTCCGGCCGGTGATCCCGTGACCGCCCACCGCCGACCGACCACCGCGTCCCAGCTGCCCGATCCGGTCCAGTCCGTGCCACCTCGTCAGAGCGGGAGACCATGAACACGACACCAGCACGACGCCGTCCGTCCCGGGCCAGGTCGCTGGCCGCCGCTGCCGCGCTGGGCCTGCTGCTCAGTGCCTGCAGCGTCGAGGACCCCGAGGCGCCGGCGACCGGGGGCGAGGGCGGGGGCGGGACCTTCTCCATCGCCGTGGGCATCGACCCGGACACCTTCGACCCCGCGGGGCAGACCACGACCACCGTGCAGAACATGGTCGACTACGTCGTCGAGACCCTGGTCGTGTTCGACGAGGAGGGCGAGCTCGTCGGCAACCTCGCCGAGACCTTCGAGACGTCCGAGGACGGACGGACGGTCACCCTCGGGCTCCGCGACGGCGTGGTCTTCCACGACGGGACCCCGTTCGACGCCGAGGCCGTGAAGTTCAACCTCGAGCGGATCATCGACCCGGCCCTCACCGTGCCCCTGGGCTCCCCGTTCGAGGTCATCGAGTCCGTCACCGCGGTCGACGACACCACGGCCGAGGTCGCGCTCAGCCGGCCGTCGCCCGGCTTCGTCAGCGCCCTGTCGGTGACGACAGCGGGCATGATCGCGCCGCAGTCGGTCACCGCCGACGGGAACACGAACGAGAACTACCAGCGGCCGGTCGGCACCGGTCCCTACACCTTCGGGGACTACACCGCGGGCGAGAGCGTCACCGTGGAGAAGTTCGCCGACTACTGGGGCGAGGAGCCCCACTACGACACCGTGGTGTTCCGGATCGTTCCGGAAGCGGCCACCCGCGAGAGCCTGCTGCTGTCCGGCCAGGTGGACATGATGATCCTCCCGCCGGTCTCCGACATCCAGGCGCTGCAGGCCAACGAGGACGTGGAGGTCCTGCTCGCCGAGAGCGACCGCACGATCTTCATCGCCCTGGACACCAACGACCCGCTGCTGTCCGACCCCATGGTGCGGCAGGCGCTCAACTACGCGGTCGACAAGCAGGCCATCGTGGACAACGTGCTCTTCGGCGCCGGTGAGGTCATGGACGCCCCGATGGCGCCCAGCCTCGCCGGCTACTGCCAGACCGGCTCCTACGACTTCGACCCCGAGCGCGCGCGGCAGATGCTCGCCGACGCCGGGGCGGCGGACGCCAGCCTGGAGCTGCTCACCCCCAGCGGCCGGTACGTCCAGGACCAGCAGTCCGCCGAGGCCATCGCCGGTTACCTGCGCGAGGTCGGTCTGGACGTCAGCGTCTCGACGAGCGACTTCCCGTCGTTCCTGGCCCGGGTGAACGCGGCGCCGTCGGAGAACACCGTGGACATGCACCTGCTGGGCTGGGCGCCGCCGTACCTGGACGCCGACTTCCAGATGCAGATGTTCCGGCAGGCGACCCACCCGCCGGCGGGCCTGGCGACGTCGTTCTACACCAACCCGCAGGTCGAGGAGCTGCTGACCCAGGCCGACGTGGAGACCGACGAGAGCCGGCGTGAGCAGCTGTACTGCGACGCCTCGCAGATCATCTGGGACGACGCGCCCTGGATCTTCCTGTGGACCCAGTCCTTCCCCGTCGTGTGGTCGGACGACGTCACCGGCATCAGCGCCACGCCGACCGAGAAGTTCTCCGCGATCTACGCGCGGCCGGCGAACTGACCATCGACCACGGGGTCGCCCCTACCGCGCAGGGGCGACCGGGGCCGGCGGGCGGAGCGGCACTCCGCCCGCCGGACGAGGGAGGCCTGCGATGAGAGGTCAGAGGTGAGGGGCACCGCCGCGCACATCGTGCGGACGCTGCTGTTGTCGCTGATCACCCTCTTCGGGGTGTCGATCCTGATCTTCCTGATGCTGCGCGTCCTGCCCGGTGACCCGGCCCGGGTCCTGGCCGGGCTCAACGCCAGCGAGGAACAGGTCAGCCGGCTCCGCGAGCAGCTCGGTCTGGACGAGTCCCTGCTCACGCAGTACTGGGGGTTCATCACCGGGGTGCTGCAGGGCGACCTCGGCGAGTCGGCACGCACGTCCCGGCCGGTCACGGCCGAGATCGCCGTGCGGATCCCGGCGACGCTGATCCTGGCGGTCGTCGCCACGGTCATCGGCTCGGTGGTCGGGGTGGCGGCCGGGGTCATCGCCGCCGTGCGCCGCAACTCCTTCGTCGACCACGCCATCTCCAGCGTGGCGATGATGGGCGTGTCCATGCCGGTCTACTGGCTGGGCCTGCTGCTCATCCTGCTGTTCGCCGTCACGCTGGGGTGGCTGCCGGCCGCGGGCAGCGCGGAGCCGCTCAGCATCGTGCTGCCGGCGACGACCCTCGCGGCGTTCTCCACCGCCCTGATCTCCCGGATGACCCGCGCCAGCATGCTGGAGGTGCTGGGGCAGGACTACATCCGGACGGCGGAGGCCAAGGGAGCGCCACCGCGGACGGTGATCATCAAGCACGGCCTGCGCAACGCCTTCATCCCCGTGCTCACCGTGATCAGCCTGCAGTTCGGTGCCCTGCTCGGCGGCGCGGTGCTCACCGAGACCGTCTTCGGCTGGCCCGGCATCGGGCGGCTGCTCGTCGACTCGATCGCCGCCCGCGACTTCGCCGTCGTCCAGGGGATCGTGCTCGTCTACGCCGCCGCGTTCATCCTGCTCAACGTGATCGTCGACGTGCTGTACGTCGTGGTCGACCCCCGGATCCGCTACTGATCGTGGAGACAACCCGATGAGAGCAGGCACCCGATGAGGGCATGGCGACGCTTCCGTTCCCACCCCCCGGGGCTGATCGGCCTCGGCATCATCGTCACGTTCGTCGCGCTGGCCGCCCTCGCCCCGGTGCTGTCCCCCTACGACCCGAACGCCCAGGACCTGGCCTCGGCCATCCAGGGGCCCTCGGCCGAGCACTGGCTGGGCACCGACCAGCTGGGCCGGGACATCGCCACCCGGCTGATGTACGGCGCCCGGATCTCGCTGCTCATCGGCGTGCTGGCGGTGCTCATCGGACTGGTCGTCGGTGTGCCGCTGGGGATCGTCGCCGGGTACTACGGCGGGTGGGCCGATCTGGCCATCTCCCGGTTCGCGGACATGATGTTCGCCTTCACCAGCATCCTGCTGGCCCTCACCCTCGTCGCCGTCCTCGGGGTGAGCCTGCAGAACGTCATCATCGCCGTCGGGATCAGCGTGATCCCGGTGATCATCCGGCTGGTGCGCTCGTCGGTGCTGAGCCTGCGCGAGGAGCCCTACGTGGAGGCCGCGCGGGCGCTCGGCGCCGGCGACTTCCGGATCATCACGCGCCACGTGTTCCGCAACTCGCTGACCCCCGTGCTGGTGCACGGCACGCTGAGCATCGGGGTGAGCATCCTGCTCGCGGCCGGGCTCGGCTTCCTCGGGCTGGGCGTCCAGTCACCCACCGCCGAGTGGGGCACCATGCTGGGGGAGGGGCGGCAGTTCATCTTCAGCGCCCCGCACCTCACCACGTTCCCCGGGGTCGCGATCTTCCTGGCGATCCTCGCCTTCAACCTGCTGGGCGACGGCCTGCGGGACGCGCTCGACCCCCGGATGCGGACCGTCGACGGGCCGGCCGGGTGACCGTCGGGGCCGGCCCGGTCGCCCCCGGACTGGTCACCCTCGACGACGTCCGGGCGGCGGCCCGCCGGCTCGCCGGCCGCGTGCACCGCACGCCGGTGCTGCGGTCGCGCAGCCTCGGGGAGGCCTGGGGGGTGCGGCTGGACCTCAAGGCGGAGGTGTTCCAGCGGACCGGCAGCTTCAAGCCGCGCGGCGCGCTCAACAAGGTGCTCACCCTGCCCGGCGCCGACCGCGCCCGGGGCGTGATCACCCTGTCGGCCGGCAACGCCGGTGCCGCGGTGGCGTACGCGGCGGCCAGCGTCGGCGTGCCCGGGACGGTGGTCATGCCGACGACGGCGGTGCCGGCCAAGGTCGCCGCCTGCCGGGCGTACGGGGCCGACGTCGTGCTCACCGACGGCGACCTGGTCGACACCTACCTGGACACCGTGGCCCGTACCGGCCGGGTCCCGGTGCACCCCTTCGACGACCCGGCGGTGGTGGCCGGCACGGGCACCGTCGGGCTCGAGATCGCCGAGGACGTCCCCGACGCCGAGGTCGTCCTCGTCCCGGTCGGCGGCGGGGGACTGGTCTCCGGCGTCGCGGCCGCCCTGGCGGCCCTGTCCCCGGCGACCCGGGTGATCGGCGTCGAGCCGGAGACCGCCGACGTGATGTCGCGCAGCCTGCGGGCCGGCGGGCCGATCCGCATGCCGGAGGCGCGCAGCGTCGCCGACGGGCTGGCCGCCCCGATGAGCGGCCAGGTCACCGTCGACCACGTGCTGGCCCACGTCGAGCGGGTCGTCCGGGTCGGCGACGAGGACATCCTGCGCGCGCTGGCGCTGGCGGTGACGCGGACCAAGCTCGTCCTGGAGCCGTCGGCCGCCGCACCCCTGGCCGCGCTGATGACCGGCGTGCTGGACCTGCCTCCGGGCACCCGCGTCGTCTCCGTCGCCAGTGGCGGCAACGTCGACCTGGCGCTGTTCGGGCGTCTCCCCTCCCACGAACGAGAGGTTCCATGACCACCAGTTTCCTGCTCCGCAACGTCACCGTCGTCGACGGCACCGGTTCGGCGCCGGTCCCGGGACAGGCGGTGGTGGTGGAGGGCCGCCGGATCAGCTGGATCGGGCCGGAGGGCTCCGCCCCGTCCACCGCGCCGGAGTCCGTGGTGGACGGGGGCGGCCGCACGGTGCTGCCGGGCCTGATCAACTGCCACGTGCACCTGACGGCCGACGGCGCGCCGGACCTGTTCGCCCAGGTCGCCGGGGACACGGTGCCGCGGGCCACGCTGCGGGCCGCGCAGAGTGCGCTGACCGCGCTGAGGTCAGGGGTGACCACCGTGCGCGACTGCGGCGCGGCCGACGACGTCGTGGTGGAGCTGGCCAAGGCCATCGAGCAGGGGATGGTGCCCGGGCCGAGGGTGCAGGCCGCCGGCCGGGTGATCACCATGACCGGAGGACACGGCCACTTCATCGGCCGCGAGGCGGACGGTCCCGACGAGGTCCGCAAGGCCACCCGCGCGGAGATCAAGGCCGGCGCCGCGGTGATCAAGGTCATGGCCACCGGCGGGGTGCTGACCCCCGGCGTCACGCCCACCCAGACCGCGCTGCTGCCCGAGGAGCTCGCCGTCGTCGCGCAGGAGGCGCACAACTCCGGTCGGCGGGTGACCACGCACGCCATCGGGCGAGCCGGGATCCACAACGCCCTGCTGGCCGGGATCGACTCCATCGAGCACGGCTTCTACCTCGACGACGAGCTGCTCGACCTGGCGGTCGCCCGGGGCACCTTCCTCGTCCCCACCATGCTCGCCGTCGACGGGATCATCCGGAACGGCCGGGCGCGGGGCATCCCGGACTGGGTCGTGGACAAGGCCGAGGCCGAGGCCCAGCAGCAGCGGAAGAGCTTCGCCGAGGCGGTGTCGTCGGGCATGCGGATCGCCGCGGGCACCGACGCCGGGACCCCCTTCAACCCGCACGACGACCTGGCGGCCGAGCTCGCCCTGATGGTGCGGCACGGCCTGACCGCGATGCAGGCGCTCGTGGCGGCCACCCGGGGGGCCGCCGAGAACCTCGGCCTGGCGCACGACATCGGCACGCTGGAGGTCGGGAAGCTCGCCGACCTGGTGCTGGTGGACGGCGACCCGGTCGAGGACGTCACCGCCACGGGCCGGGTCGCCCTCGTGGTCAAGGACGGCGTCGTCCACCGCGACGAGCTGTCCGGCACCGGGCCGGCGGTGCCCACCGCGGGCTGAGGGAGGACCCGCCCGGCCGCCTGGAGAAGCCGGCGGCCCTCCTGCAGGGGCCCGCCGCGAGCCTGCGAGCGGTGGGGGGCAGGAGGGTCCTTCTTCACCAGGCGAGCCGGTGCAGCGCGGTGGCCAGGACCGAGGCGCCGCGGGCGCAGTCCGCCGGGGAGGTGTACTCGGCCGGGGTGTGCGAGCGCCCGTCCACGCTGGGCACGAACACCATCGCCGTCGGCACCCGGGAGGCCATCAGCTGGCTGTCGTGCCCGGCCCCGCTGGGCATCCGCCGCCAGCTCGCGCCGCAGCGCTCCGCGGCGTCCCGGCAGACCTCGAGCAGGCCGCTGTCCATCGTCGCCGGCTCCTCGTCCTTGTCCCGGACGACGTCGACCTCGACCCCGTGCCGCCGCGCGACGTCGGCGCAGATGCGGTGCACCTGGTCCAGCAGCCGGTCCCGGACGGCGAGGTCGGGATGGCGCAGGTCCAGGGAGAACCGCGCCAGGCCGGGGACGACGCTGGGCTGCCCGGGCTCGACGGTCCAGCGGCCGGTGGTGGCCACCGCGGGCCGGCCCGCCCGCTCCACCGCCAGGGTGATCTCCCGGGCCATCTGCGCGGCGGCCTGCAGGGCGTCGGCGCGCAGGTCCATCGGGGTGGCGCCGGCGTGGTCCTGCCGGCCGCGCACGGTGATCGTCTCCCAGGCGATGCCGGGGATCACCTCCACCAGGCCCACGTCCACGCCCTCGTCGGCGAGCACCCGGCCCTGCTCGATGTGCAGCTCGAGGAACGCCCGCAGGTCGTGCCGCTCGGCGGTGGCCACGGCGGCGGGGTCCAGGCCGGCCCGGCGCATGGCCTCGGCCAGCGTCGTGCCGTCGCGGTCCCGCAGCCGATCGGGCTCGTCCGCGGCGACCAGCCCGAGCATCGCCCGGGTGCCGAGGAAGTCGGCCGGGAAGCGGCTGCTCTCCTCCTCGCACAGGGCGACCACCTCGAGCGTGCGGGTGGGGGTGCCGTGCGCCCGCAGCGCCGCCAGCGCGGCCAGCCCCCCGACGACCCCGAGCGCGCCGTCGTACTTCCCACCCGAGGGCACGGTGTCGACGTGCGAGCCGGTGAGCACGACGCCGTCCCCGGAGCCGGGCAGCCGGCCGAACACGTTGCCGACGGCGTCGACCCGACCCTCCAGACCCGCCTCGTCGATCCACCTCAGCAGGGTGTCCCGGGCCCGCTGCCAGGCGTCGTCGTACACGAACCGGTACATGCCGTCGGGGGTCTCCCCGATGGCGCCGAGCTCGGTGACGTAGGTACCCAGCAGCTGCTCGTCGACGTGGATGCCGTCGGTCACGCGGTCACACTCCCGTCTCGGGCAGGACGGTCCAGGACGCCGGGTCGAGGTTGGCCCCGCACACCAGGACCCCCACCCTGGACCCGGGACCGGGGACGTACGCGCCGCACAGCAGTGCCGCGAGCGCCGTCGCCCCACCGGGTTCGGCGAGCACCCGGAGCTCCTCCCACAGCACCCGCTGGGCCTGCCGGATGGCGTCGTCGGGCACCAGGACGGACCCGGCCAGGTACCGGCTCGTCACCTCGTGGGCGATGGTGCCGAGCCGCCGGGCGCCGAGCGCGTCCGCGGCGATGCCGCCCACCTCCACGTCGACCGGCTCGCCGGCCGCACGGGCCGCGTGCAGGGTCGGTGCCGCCTCCGGTTCCACCCCCACCACCGCGAGGCTGTCGGTGTACCAGGCGGCACACCCCGCGACGAGCCCTCCGCCGCCGACGGCGACCAGCACGGTGTCCAGGTCGGGACACTGCTGGGCGAGCTCGACGGCGACCGTCCCCTGGCCGGCGACGACCTCCGGCTGGTCGTAGGCGTGCACCCGCAGCGCACCGGTGCGGTCCCCCCGCTCCACGCTGGCCGCCAGGGCCTCCGCGTAGGTGGCACCCACGGCCGTGACCGTGGCGCCGTAGCGACGGATGCGCTCCTGCTTGGCCGCGGGTGCGGTCGCGGGCACGAACACCTCGGCCCTCGTCCCCAGCGCCGACGCGGCGCGGGCCACCGCCGCGCCGTGGTTGCCGCCGGAGGCGGCGATCACCCCGGCGGCGGGGACGGCCGACGACAGCAGGGCGTTGAACGCCCCCCGCACCTTGAAGGACCCGGAGTGCTGCATCCCCTCGAGCTTGAGGACCACGTCGCGCGGGAGGCCTCCGCGATCGCCCTCCAGGACGACGACGGGGGTGCGACGGACGAACGGGGCGATCCGCCGGGCCGCCGCCTCCACGTCGCGGCGGGAGACCGTCACCGGTGGCCGAGCCCGCCGGGGCCGTGGTCGGCCGGCACCCGCTCGTCGGCGGGCGGAGGCGGGGGCGGCGTGCCGTCGCCGAACGGCGAACCGCCGAGCTCCTCGCGGCCGTGCGGGGTCAGCCAGTTCGACGTGTCCGGGCCCTGCGGGACGACCTGCGTCGGGTTGATGTCGGCGTGGACGACGTAGTAGTGCTCCTTGATCTGCGGGAAGTCGATCGTGTCGCCGAACCCGGGGGTCTGGAACAGGTCGCGCGCGTAGGCCCACAGCGCCGGCAGCCCGGTCAGCTTCTGCCGGTTGGCCTTGAAGTGGCCGTGGTAGACGGGGTCGA
The DNA here is from genome assembly GCF_900143215.1 of Geodermatophilus obscurus. Lineage (GTDB taxonomy): Bacteria > Actinomycetota > Actinomycetes > Mycobacteriales > Geodermatophilaceae > Geodermatophilus > Geodermatophilus obscurus_A. The sequence goes on from NZ_FRDM01000006.1 coordinate 55,737, forward strand.
ACCGGGCCAGCGTGGTGAACAGCCGGACGTCGGCCTCGGTGATCGTGGCGCCCATCAGGTAGCGCTGCCCGGACAGCCGCTCCTCCAGCCAGTCCAGCGCCGTCCACAGCCGCTCGTAGGCCTCGTCGTACGACTTTTGGTCACCCGCGAAGCCGCAGCGGTACACGCCGTTGTTGACCTCGGTGTAGACGCGCTGCATCACCTCGTCCATCTCGTCCCGCAGCTCCTCGGGGTAGAGGTCGGGCGCGCCGTCGCGGTGGAACTGCGTCCACTCGGTGGAGAGGTCGAGCGTCATCTGCAGGAAGTCGTTGGTGACGACCTGACCGGTGGGCACGTCCACCATCGCCGGCACCGTGATGCCGCGGTCGTAGTCGGGGAAGCGGGCGAGGAAGGCCTCCTGCAGCCGCTCGTAGCCCAGCACCGGGTCGCGGCCGCCGGGGTCCAGGTCGAACGTCCAGGACCGCTCGTCGTGGGTCGGCCCGCACATGCCCATGGAGATCGCCTCCTCCAGGCCGAGCAGCCGGCGCACGATCGCCGCCCGGTTGGCCCACGGGCACGCCCGCGCGATGACCAGCCGGTAACGCCCGGCCTCCGCCGGCCACCCGCCCGACCCGTCGGCGGTGATCCGGTCGGGGATGTAGTTGGTGTCCCGGCGGAACTCCCCGGAGGTGACGTAACCGGAGCCGCTGTTGTCTTCGCTCACGGCGTCCAGCCTGGTCGACCCGGCGCCGGGCCGCTCGTCAGACCCGCGCGAGGGTCGCCTCGTCCCGTTCGCCGTCGTAGTAGCGCTCCAGCGCCTCGCCGAACACCCGCTCGTCGGGCGCGGCCGCCTCGAACAGCGTCATCGACGAGCGCAGCTTGAGCGCGTCCACGGAACCGAGCACCCGCACCGGATCGCGGCCGGACAGCTCCAGCAGCGCCTGTGCGCACTCGACCAGCCGCGGCCCCAGCACCGGGTGCGCGAGGTACGCCCGCGCCTCCGCCAGCCCGGGGAGCGCGTAGTGCTGCGCGGTCGAGCTGCGCCCCAGACCTGCGACCTGCGGGAAGACGAACCACATCCAGTGGCCGCGCTTGGCCCCGGCCCGCAGCTCGCGCAGCGCCCCGTCGTACACCCCGCCGTCCTGCGCCCGGACGAACCGCTCGAGATCGACGTCCCCGATCACTCGGCCCGGCCGCCCACCCGGTCGGCCTCGCGCGCCCGGGACAGCGCCCGGGCCAGGAAGCGCACCATCGTCCCCAGCAGCCGTTTGCGCGCGTCCGCCCGCCGGAAGTCGTGGCCCTCGCCCTCGAGCTCCAGGTACTGCACCGTCCGGTCCTGCTCGCGCAGCGCCAGGACGATCTGGTGCGCCTCGCCGATCGGCACGTTGGTGTCGTGCTCGCCGTGGACGACCAGCAGCGGGACGTCGACGGCGTCGGCGGCCCGCAGCGGGGAGATCTCCTCCAGCAGCGCGCGGTCCCGCTCGGGGTGGCCGTACTTCGACACCGCGGCCGCGCCGATCCACGGGTCGGTGTCGCGGTAGAAGGTGACCAGGTCGGACATGCCGCAGATGTCGACCCCCGCGGCGAAGACCCCGGGGGAGAAGGCGAGCGAGGCCAGGGTCAGGTAGCCGCCGTAGGAGCGGCCGGTCACCGCGATGCGGTCGGCGTCGGCGACACCGGTGTCCACCAGGTGCTGCGCGGCGGCCAGGACGTCGGCGAACGCGTCGTAGCGGCCGTGCAGGTCGTCGGCGTGCACGAACTCCCGGCCGAACCCCGACGAGCCGCGGATGTTGGGCGCGAACACGGTGATGCCGGCCGCGGCCAGCGCCTGGTGCTCGGGGTCGAACGTCGGCCGCTCCTGCGCCTCGGGCCCCCCGTGCAGCCACAGCACCGCCGGGCCGGTCCCCTTCAGCCGGCTCGGCGCGCGGTACAGCCAGCCGGTCAGCGGCAGGCCGTCCTGCCCGGCGAAGGTCGCCGGCGCCGGGACGACGAGCCGCCGCGCGGGCAGGGGAGGGGAGGAGGAGACCCGGGTCCAGGCGTGCGTCGTGGTGTCCAGGTGCCAGAGCTCGCGGGGACGCGTCGGGCCCTCCACGCCGAGCACCACGCTGGAGCCGTCGCGGCTGAGCACCGGGTCGGCGGCCACCAGCCCGGGCAGGCCGGAGATCGGCGTGCGCCCGCCCGTGGCGGTGTCCATCAGCTCCAGCTCGCTGCGCCCGGCGACGTTCCACACCAGCAGCAGCAGCCGGCCGGCGTCGTCGGCGTCGATGAACTCCAGCTCCGCGTCGTCCCGCGCGGCCAGCGTCCGGGGCTCGCCGCGCCAGCCGTTCGGGCCGAACGGCAGGCCGATCAGCTGACGCCGGGGCAGGCCCACGTCGGAGGCCAGGTACACGTAGACCGGCCCGCCGTGCTCGGCGGGAGCCGGCCGGATGAGCGCGACCTCGGTGGAGCCGGTCGCGCCCTGGGGCAGCACGCTGAGGGCCTCGTCGGTGAGCCGGTCGACGACGACGACGTACTGCTGCCCGCGGGTCCCGTCGCGGATGACGATGAAGCGCTCCTCCAGCGACACGTCGAGCACCCGGATCAGCTCGCCCTCGGCCAGCGGGTCGAGCCGGCCGGTCGCCGGGTCGGCCAGGAAGCAGCGGGTCGGCACCCCCTCGGCGGCGCCGGGGAAGGTGACGACGAAGCGGTGCCCGCTGCGGGTCCACGGCCCCAGCTCGGCGTGCGTGGTCGCGTCGCCGGCGATCCGGCGGGCGTCGCTGCCGTCGGGGCGCACCACCCACACCGACGTCCGGACCCCGCCGTCGGTGGCGACCTCGCAGGTGAGCCAGCCGCTGTCGGCCGCCCACCGCACGGAGACCACCGGGTCGTCGGAGAGCTTGACGTGCCGCGCCACGGGCCGCGGCCCGTCGAGCACGACGTCCTTGATGTAGAGCTGGGGCACGCCCGAGCGGTCGCTGATGAAGGCGACCTGCCGGGCGTCCGGCGTCATGTTCGGGCCCCAGCTGCCCCAGGCGTCGACGAGCGCGTCGCCCAGCGCGACCGCGTCCTCGACGACCGCCGGGTCCGCGTCCAGGTACGTCGTCACCGTGCCGGGTCCTCCCTGTTCTGCAGCCTCGTGGTTCTGCAGCCTCGTGGCGTACGCGCAGGCTGGCACAGCCCCCGCGTCCGGAGTGGTCCGGAGCGTCCGGCTCGCGCAGCACGCGCTCCGCCGGTCCCGGCCGGGGCGGACCACGCCGACCGGCCGCCGGGTCGCCCGGCGCCTCGCCCACGGTACGGCCCGCGTTCCCCCCGGACGGGGAGCACCGGGGCTCTCGTGCCGAGTGGGGCACGCGTGACCCGGATCGCGCGCGAGGACGCCGGTCGCCCGGCCGGGCAACCGGCTCGCGCGCCCGATGGGATCGCCGTCGCCGCGCTCTGGCACGCTGCGTGCACCGCCGCCCACCCAGCAGGGGAGTGCCCGTGCCGCCGTCGCCCGGACCGCTCGCGGGGCTGACCGTCGTGGAGCTCACCTCGACGTTCCTCGGCCCGTACTGCGCGGTGCTCATGGCGCAGATGGGCGCGCGGGTGATCAAGGTCGAGCCGCCGTCGGGCGACATCATCCGCGGCGTCGGCGACGAGCGGGGGTCCGGGCTGGGGCCGGCGTTCCTGACCTTCAACCGGGGCAAGGAGTCCGTCGTCCTGGACCTGACGACGCCGGCCGGCCGGGAGGCCCTCGACCTGCTGGTCGACGAGGCCGACGTGGTGCTGCACAACATGCGGCCGAGGGCCGCCGCCCGGCTCGGCATCGACGCCGAGACGGTGCTTGCCCGCAACCCGCGGGTCGTGCACTGCGCCGCCGTGGGCTACGGCTCGGCCGGCCCGTACCGCGACGAGCCGGCCTACGACGACGTCGTCCAGGGCGTCTCCGGGCTGGCCGCCGTCCAGGGCGGCACCGGGGAGCCGCAGTACGTGCGCACCCAGGTGGTCGACAAGACGGTCGGCGTCATGGCGCTGGCCGCCGTCCTCGCCGCCCTGCACGAGCGGTCGGTGTCCGGCCGGGGGCAGGCGGTCGAGGTGCCGATGTTCGAGTCCATGGCGGGCTTCCTGCTCATGGAGCAGCAGGGCGGCCGGGTGTACGCCGGCCGCACGGGCGGCACCGGGTACGCCCGCACGGCCTCGCCCTACCGCCGGCCGCACCGCACCGCCGACGGCGTCATCTCGGTGCTGCTCTACACCGACGCGCACTGGCGCGAGTTCTTCCGGCTGGTCGACCGGCCCGACCTGGCCGACGACCCGGAGCTGACCACCATCCGGGGCCGCACCCGGCGGATCGACGAGCTCTACCGGCTGGTCGACGACGAGCTCGCCCGCCGTCCCACGGCGCACTGGCTCCCGACGCTGCGCGACCGGCACATCCCGGCCATGCCGGTGAACACCGTCGAGGACCTCTTCGACGACGAGCACCTGGCCGCGGTCGGGTTCTTCGAGGAGGTCGAGCACCCGACCGAGGGCACGCTGGTGCACGCCCGGCTGCCGTGGACCTTCGGCCGCAGCGGCGCCCCCACGCTCCCCGGCGCGCCGACCCTGGGCCAGCACACGGAGCAGACGCTGCGCCGGCTCGGTCTCGACGACGACGCCGTCCGCGAAGCCGGGACCGCCCGGCCGGTCACCGGGGAGCGGCCCGCTCCCGGGTGAGGGCGGCGGCGCGGTCCGACGCGACGAGCAGGATCGCCGCCGCCAGCGCGCACCCGGCGCTGAACGTGAACCCCGGCCCGTAACCGAACGCGGTGATCAGCGCCCCGGCGGCGAGAGGGGCCACGACCCGCCCGAACTGGACGGCCAGCGCCTGCTGCCCCGACACCGCCGCGAAGACCGGCCCCGGCACGTACTCGCCGAGCAGCGCCGGCCGAGCGATGTTGAGGACGCCGAAGCCGATGCCGAAGAGCAGCACGAACACCACGGTGGCCGCCGGCTGGGGGAGCGCGAACAGCATGGCCACGCCGACCGCCTGCCCGACGACCATCGCCGCGGTGACGGTGCCGATGCCCACCCGTGCGGCCAGCACGGTGAGCACCACGCGCCCGGTCACCGACAGCGCGCCGAGCCCGCCGGCCGCCAGGGCGGCCAGTCCCGCCGGTGCCCCGGCCTCGAGCAGGTAGGCGACGAGGAACACCGCCACGGTCGCGTTCGCCACCATCTGAAGGGCCGCGGCCAGGGTCAGCCAGCGCACCGCGGGCCGCCGCCACGCCCCGCCCGCGCCGCGGTACGGGGACAGGTCGACCTCGGGCGCCGCCGACGCGGGGGCCGACGGCGTGCCGTCGTCGGGGCGGCCGTCGGGCACCAGCCCCATGTCGGCCGGTGACCGCCGCAGCACGAGCGCGTGCGGCAGGGCGCAGGCCGCTACCACGCCGGCGAGGACGAGCAGCGCCGATCGCCAGCCGAGGCCGTCGATGAGCAACTGCGATGCGGGCAGGAAGATCGTCGAGGCGAACCCGGCGACCACGGTCAGGGTCAGCAGCGCCCGGGGACGGTCGCGGCGGAACCACGTGTTGATCACCGCATACGCCGGCTCGTACAGGACCGCAGCGCTCGCCAGGCCGATGCCCACGAAGGCCAGGTAGAGCTGGGGGAGGTCCTGCGCCTGCGACCACGCCACCACCGACGCCCCACCGAGCAGGCTCCCGCCTGCCATGACCCAGCGGGCGCCGAACCGGTCGAGCCACCGGCCCACCACGACGGCGCCGAGCCCACTGAGCGCAAGGGAAAGCGTGAGCGCTCCCGACACCTGGGCCGTCGATGCCTCGAGCTCCTCGCGCATCGGCACGAGGAAGACGGCGAACGAGTAGTAGAGCACCCCGTAGGCGACGGTCTCGGTGACCGACAGCGCCCACACCATCCGCCAGCCGGGGAAGTCCCGGCGCCGCCGGACGGTCGCCTCCCGCGCGGGTCCCACGCTCAGCGGGACCTCACGAGCCGCGGCGGGCGACCCTGCCGGAGCCGGCCTGGTCGACCGGGTAGACGAGGACGTCGGCGACGACGACGTGCGGCGGCCGGCTCGCGATCCAGGTGACGACGTCGGCGACGTCCCCGGGCGACAGCGGCGTCATCCCGTCGTAGACGGCCCTCGCCGGGGCCTCGTCCCCGTCGAAGCGGACCAGCGAGAACTCCGTCTCCACCATCCCCGGGTCGACCTGGCTGATGCGCACGCCGCTGCCCAGCACGTCCATCCGCATGCCGCGGGTGATCCGCTCCACGGCGGCCTTGGTCGCGCAGTACACCGCGCCGCCGGGGTAGACCTCGCGGCCGGCGTTGGACCCGACGTTGACCACGTGGCCGGAGCCGCGCTCGACCATGCCGGGCAGCACGCAGGCCGAGACGTTGAGCAGGCCGCGGACGTTGGTGTCCAGCATCCGGTCCCAGTTCTCCGGGTCGTCGGTGTGGATCGGGCCGCGGCCGGCGGCCAGCCCGGCGTTGTTGACCAGGACGTCGATCGGCGTCCAGTCGGCCGGCAGCGAGCTCAGCGCGGCCGACACCTGGGTGCGGTCCCGGACGTCCATGGTCAGCGGCAGCACCGCGTCCCCGTGCTGCGCGTGGAGGTCCGCCAGCCGCTCGGTGCGGCGGGCGGCGGCGATCACCCGGGCGCCCTCGGCCAGGAACGCCTCGGTGCAGGCCCGGCCGATGCCGCTCGAGGCTCCGGTGACCAGTACGACTCGTGCAGTGCTCACGGGGGCTCCTGTGCTCGGGGGAGGAGGTGGCGGATGGGACGGTCAGGCGCGGGCGCGCCGGGCGCGGGGGGCGTCGCCGGCCCGCGAGCCCGACGGCGCCCGGGTGCGGCGGAAGGCGACCGGCTCGGGCGGGGTGTCCTCGACCAGCTGGGTGTCGAGGTAGGAGTCGCGGGACTGCTCGACGTGCAGGCGCATGGCGGCCGCGGCCTCGCCGGGCCGGCCGGCCGCTATCAGCTCGGCGACCTCGCGGTGCTCGGCCCACGCGCGCGGGGCGATGCTGCTGACCAGGGGCGCGAAGAACCAGCGGCTGCGCTGGGAGAGCTGCTCGCCGAACTCCAGCAGGAGGTGGTTGCGCGCGCAGAGCATCACGGTGCGGTGGAAGCGGGCGGTGTGCCCGGCCATCTGCTGGGCGGGGACGCCGCGCGCCCAGTCGGCGTCGGCCTCGTCGCAGATGCCCAGCAGCGCCGCGGCGTCCTCGGGCGTGCAGCGCTGCGCGGCCAGCTCGGCTGCGGAGCGCTCGACCACCTCCCGGGCCTCGAAGAACTCCTCCACCTGCTGCCGGGTCGGCTGGTTGACGAACGCCCCCTGGCGCGGCCGCAGCGTGATCCAGCCGTCGCGGTGCAGCCGTTGCAGGGCCTCGCGCACCGGACCGCGGCTGACCCCGAGCTCGGCGGCGAGGCGCTCCTCGACCAGGTGGTCGCCGGGCCCGAGGGTCCGGGCGATGAGCAGCTCCTGCAGCCGCTCGTAGACGTGCTCGCGCAGCGGGAGGGCGTGGATGTGGTCGGCGCCGGACACGTTCGAACCCCCACTTCCCGCGTCGATGTGCAGCGGGATCGTTCCACGGATCGTTAACAGTAGACAAGATTTGTTGTGAGCTGGTTCACTCGACGACCGACCGCTCCGGCACCACCCTGGAGCCGTCCGGACCAGGGAGGACGCCGGCTCCGGGGTCCCCGACCGCACGCACCAGGAAGGCCAACGATGACCTCCAGCCCGATCCCCGCCCGGCCGACCCGCCGTCTCCTCGGCACCGCGCTGGCCGCAGCCCTCCTGCTCACCGCCTGTGGCGGGGGCGAGTCCGGCGGCGGCGCCGGGGGTGGTGAGGGCGCGCAGGCCGGCGGCCCCCTGACCTTCGCCACGGGTGGCACCGGCGGCGTCTACTACCCCTACGGCGGCGGCATCGCGAACCTGCTCAGCTCGGAGCTGGAGGGCACGACGGTCACGGTCCAGGAGACCAACGCCTCGGTCGACAACATGCAGCTGCTGGCCTCGGGTCAGGCGCAGCTGGCGTTCGGCCTCGGCGACGTCGTCTCCGACGCGGCCAACGGTGAGAACACCTTCACCGAGGCGCTGCCCCTGTGCTCGCTCGGCAACATCTACAACAACTTCACGCACGTCTTCACGACCGCGGCGACCGGGATCACCTCGATCGAGGACCTCCGCGGCAAGCGGGTGTCGCCCGGTGCGGTCGGCTCGGCCTCGGAGGTCACCGCCGACCGGATCATGGAGGCGGCCGGCCTCGACCCGCAGGCCGACATCGAGCGTGCCCAGCTGGGGGTCGCGGAGACCGTCGCGGCGATCCAGGACGGCACCGTCGACGCGGGCTTCTGGTCCGGCGGCCTGCCCACCGGCGCGATCGTCGAGCTGGCCAACAACGCCGATCTGGTGCTCATCCCGACCGCGGAGTACACCGACGCGATGGCCGAGCAGTACGGCGACTACTACTTCGCCGACGAGATCCCGGCCAACACGTACGAGGGCCAGACGGAGGCCTCGCCGCAGGTCGTCTCGCCGAACATCCTCGTCGCCCGGACGGACATGGACGAGCAGCTGCAGCAGGACATCACGCGGACGATCTTCGAGAACAAGGAGCAGCTGCTCACCGTCCACCCGGCGGCCGAGGAGCTGGACCCGGCGACGGCCGGCGAGGTCGCCTTCATCGAGACCTGCCCCGGCGCGCAGGCCTACTTCGACTCGGTGGGCTGACCGGCTGGCGCGCGGAGGAGTCGGTCGTGGCCGTGCGGCCGGGGTCCGGGGCTCGCGCCCCGGGCCCCGGCGGCACGACCACCCGCCGCCGGACGCCCCGGTGGGCAGCCGCCGTCGGGCTGGGCGGAGCCGCGGTGCTGATCGGGGCGGGGGGCGTCGCTGCCACCGCAGCGCCGGCGGGGTCCGACGGCCCGGCGGTCGTCGTCCGGACGCCGGACGGCGAGGTCGTCGCCAGCGTCCCGCTGGACGGGGACCGGTTCGCCGTCGGCTACCGCAACAGCGTCTACACCACCCTGGCCGAGGAGCGGTACCGCGTCCTCCCGGACGGCCGCTTCGAGCTCGTCGAGCTGGCCGCCGACCAGGTGGCCGTGCTCGAGGAGTACTACGCCGTCCCGGGCGCTCCCCGGCCGGCACCGTCCGGCGACCGCCGGGCGCACGTGGCCGAGCCCGATCCGGCCCGGCCCGCCGTCTTCGACGTCCTGAACATCGCCGCCACCGACCTGGGCGAGCGCACCCTGTACACCCCGGGCGCCGACCCCGTCCCGATCTGGCGGCTCGTGACCGGGGAGGACCCCACCGTGCTACTGGAGATCGAGCGATGAAGATGAAGCTGCCCGGCCGCACCCGGACGCTCACGGCCGAGGACGAGCAGGCCCGCGCTGAGCACTCCCGACACGACAGCGTCCACAAGGCCGCCCACCACGCCGCGCACCGGCAGGGCGGCATCGTGGACGTCGCCACCCTGGACAAGCGCCCCGGCGCCGAGCCGGTCGACGATCCCGACCGGATCGACGAGGAGGCGCTGATCGCGGAGTTCGAGGCGGAGAAGCCGGCGCGCCACCTGGCCGGCTGGCCCAGCTGGGTCGCCGCGGTGGTCGGCGTGGGGCTGTCCCTCTTCGGGCTCTACTGGGTGTTCAACCCCATGCCGCGGCAGGTGTACCTGCCGACGTTCCTCTCCATCGGCCTGTTCCTGACCTTCCTGACCTACCGCGGCTGGCCCCGGTCGGCCAAGGCCAAGGAGTCCGGCAAGCGCGACGACCCGAACGTCCTCGACTGGCTGCTGGCGCTCGCCTCGCTGGTGCCGGCCATATACATGGTGTCGGACTGGCAGGGCTTCTTCCGGCGCGCGATCCTGCCGACCGACACCGACCTGCTCATCGGCACGCTGCTCATCCTGCTGTGCCTGGAGGCCGCACGGCGCACCGTCGGCATCCTGGTCCCGATCGTCGTGCTGCTGTTCATCGCCTCGGCGTACTGGGGCTCGTTCATGCCGGCGCCGTTCACCACCGCGAACTTCGGCTGGCCGCGGCTGGTCGGGCACAACGTCATGGGCCTGCAGGGCATCTTCGGCACGCCGCTGGAGGTCGCCGCCACCTACATCATCCTGTTCACCATCTACGGCGCCGTCCTGGCCGCCTCGGGTGCCACCCGGTTCTTCATCGACCTGTCCTTCGCCGCGTTCGGGCAGTCCCCGGCCGGCCCCGGCCGCACGGTGACCCTCTCGGGCTTCCTGCTGGGCACGGTGTCCGGCTCGGGCGTCGCCACGACGGTGACCCTGGGTGGCATCTCCTGGCCGCTGCTGAGGAAGGCCGGCTACCCGAAGGAGGCCGGCGGCGGCGTGCTGGCGGCCGCGGGCATCGGCGCGATCATGTCGCCGCCGACCCTGGGCGCGGCGGCGTTCATCATCGCCGAGCTGCTGCAGGTCTCCTACCTCGAGGTGCTCATCTGGGCGACGATCCCGACGATCCTGTACTACCTCGGGATCATCCTGGCGATCGAGATGGACGCCCGGCGGCACAAGACGCACACCGTGGCGATGGAGACGCAGTCGCCGTGGAAGCTGCTGCTGCGCTTCGGCTACCACTTCTCCTCGCTGGCCGCGATCGTCTTCTTCCTCGTGCTGGGGTTCACGCCGTTCCGCGCGGTCGTCTACGCCACCGTGCTGGCCTTCCTGCTCAGCTTTTTCGAGCGGCGGTCGTGGATGACGCCCCGACGCGTGTGGGACGCGCTGGCCCAGGGCGCGGTCGGAGCGCTGTCGGTCATCCCCGTCATGGCCGTCGCCGGCCTCATCGTCGGCGTCATGACCCTCACCGGGCTGGCGCTGCGGCTGGCCGGGATCATCGTCGACTTCTCCAACGGCAACGTCGTCCTCACCGCGCTGTTCTCCGCGGTGGTCGTCGTGCTGCTGGGTCTCGCGGTCCCGGTGACGGCGAGCTTCATCATCTCGTTCGTCGTCATCTCGCCGGCGCTGCAGCAGGTGGGCGTCGAGCCGTTCGCCGCGGCGATGTTCATCTTCTACTACGCGGTGCTCAGCGAGGTCTCCCCGCCGACGGCGCTCTCGCCGTTCGCCGCCGCCGCCATCACCGGTGGCAAGCCGGTCAAGACGATGTGGCTGACGTGGAAGTACACGCTGCCGGCGTTCCTCGTCCCGTTCATCTTCGTGCTCTCCCCGCGCGGCGTCGGGCTGCTCTTCGAGGGCGGCGCCGCCACGGTGGCGATCGCCTTCGTCACCTCCGTGTTCGCCGTCGCCTCGCTGGCGGTGGTCACCGGCGCCTGGCTGTTCGGCCCGGCGCGCATCCCCGAGCGGCTGCTGTTCCTGGTGGCGGCGATCGCGCTGCTGGTCATGACGCCGATGTTCATCGCGATCGGCGCCGGCTTCATCGTGGCCGGCGTGGCCGTGCACATGATCACCCGCCGCCGCCGGGCCACGCCGGACGACGACGCGGGTGCGGCGGAGCCCGGGGAGGGGACGTCCGACGCGCCCAGCGGCTCGGCGGACGCGCCACCGACGGCCGGTGCCACCGCTGCCGACCGCCCCCGGACGGAGCGGTGAGCCCGCGACTCATCGACGGGGTCGCCGACCTGCACGTGCACGGGGCACCCAGCCTCGTCGCGCGGCACGGCCTCGACCACGAGGTGGTCGGCGCGCACGCGCAGGTCGGCATCGACCTCGCCGTCCTCAAGGCGCACGAGGGTTCGACGGCGGAGCGCGCGGCCCTGGCCGCGGGCCGGCCGGAGACCGACGGCGTCCGGGTGGTCGGCGGGATCGTGCTCAACTCACCGGCCGGCGGGGCCAACCCCGACGCGGTGGAGGTGGCCGCCCGGCTCGGCGGGCGCGTGGTGTGGATGCCGACGGTCTCCGCGCCCGCGCACGTCGCGTCGGCGGCCGCCCCCGAGCTCTCGGTGCACCGGACGCTGTCCTTCCGGCAGGTCGACGTGCTGGACGACGCCGGTGCGCTGCTGCCCGCGTGGCACGAGGTGCTCGACGTGGTCGCCGCCTCGGACCTGGTGCTGGCCTCCGGTCACCTGACCTGCGCGGAGGCGCTGGTGCTCTTCCGTGCGGCGTCGGCGGCCGGGGTGCGCCGGATGCTGTTCAACCACCCGCGCATGCCGTTCCTCCAGTGGGACGACGCCGCCGCGCCGGAGCTGGCGCGGCTCGGCGTGGTGCTGGAGCTGGGCATCCTGCCCGACATCCTCACTCCCGACGGGCCGCGGTCGACCACGCTGGGCGAGGTCTACCCGCACGACCAGCTGGCCTTCGGCGGGGACCTCGGGCACGCCGACCACCCGACGATGGCGCAGGCGCTGCCCGGCTGGCTGGCCGAGCTCGAGGCGTGCCTGGGCGAGGCCGGCACCGAGCGGGCCCTCACCACCGTGGGCCGGGAGCTGGTGCTCCGGTGATCCGGATCGCCCTGCTGCCGGGGGACGGCGTCGGCGAGGAGGTGCTCGACGGGCCGACCCGGCTGCTGCGCCGGCTGGCCGAGCGGGGGCAGGTCGAGGTCACCGGGCCCTGGCCGGTCGGGGCCCGGGCCGCCGCGGAGACCGGCGACGTGCTGCCAGCCGGGACGCTGACCGCCTGCGACGCCGCCGACGCGGTCCTGCTCGGCGCCGTGGGGGAGGACCCCCGCGTGCCGGCCGGGGTGTGCCCGCGCCCGGAGGTCGCCCTGCACCGGCTCCGGGAGCGCTACGACCTGCGCATCTCGGTGCGCGAGATCCCGTTCGGCGACGGCCGCGAGCTCACCGTCGTGCGCAACCTCATCGGCGGCTCGTACGGCGGCGCGGACGACCGGGTGCTGCGGGAGGACGGCAGCGAGGCCGCCGACGTGCTGCGGCTGACCCGGGAACGGGTGGCCGAGGTGGTGCACACCGCCTGCGACGTGCTGGCCCGGCGGGGCGGCGGACGGCTGGTCTCGGTGGACAAGGCCAACCTCTACGCGACCGGCCGGCTCTGGCGGCAGGTCGCCGGCGACGTCGCCCGCGAGCGCGGGATCGAGGTCGAGCACCGGTACGTCGACCGCGCGGCGTTCGAGCTGGGCTCGGGCGCCCCGGTGCCCGACGTCCTGGTCACCGAGGGCCTGCTCGGCGACATCCTCTCCGACCTCGCCGCCGGCCGGGCCGGCTCCCCGGCCCTGTGCGGGTCGGCGTCGCTGCACCCCGGCGAGCCGGTACGCGGCCGGTGCGTCGGCCTGTTCGAGCCGGCGCACGGCTCGGCTCCGCGGCGGGCGCTGCGGAACCAGGTCGACCCCCTGGGCGGCTTCCTCGCCCTGGCCGCCCTGCTGCGGCACTTCCCCGCCACCCGGGAGGCCGGCGAGCGGGTGCGGGCGGCGGTCGACACGGTGCTGCGCGCGGGCCCGTGGACCTACGACCTGGCGCCGGAGGGCGGAGCGGCGGCGTCGACGAGCGAGGTGGCCGACGCCGTCCTCGCCGCCTTCGGGTCGGCAGAGCCGTCGGCCCCCGCGTCCCCGTCCGCCGAGCCGGCCGGGGTGGAGGCCGTGGAGGTGCTCGAGGAGCCGGCGGTGCGCGTGCCGGCCGACGTCCTGGAGACGTGGACGGCCGAGGTGCTCGAGACCGTCGGGGCCCGCCCGTCCCACGCCCGCGACGCCGCGCGGGTGCTCGCCTACGCCGACCTGTCGGGCATCGACTCGCACGGCGTCGCCCGGCTGCCGGCCTACGTCGGCGCGATCGGCAACGGCGTCATCGCCGTCGACGGCGAGCCGAGCGTGCACTCCGACGGAGGTGCGGTGGCACTGGTCGACGGCTCCGACCTGCTCGGCCACCCGGTCACCACCTTCGCGTTCGACGAGGCCGTCGCGCGGGCGCGGCGGTACGGCGTCGGCTGGGTCAACGTGCGCAGGAGCAGCCACCACGGCGCCAGCGGCTGCTACGTGTACGACGCGGCGCGGCTCGGCCTGGTCGGGCTGGCGGCGACCAACACCGGCCCGGTCGTCGCGCCCACCGGAGCCGCCCGCCCGTTCCTCGGCACCAACCCGCTGGCGCTGGGGGTGCCGGTGCCCGGCGAGGAGCCGCTGGTCTTCGACATGGCGACCTCCGCGGTCGCCGCCGGCAAGTTCGAGATCGCGCTGCGCCTCGGCAAGCCCGTGCCGCTGGGCTGGGGTGTGGACGCCGAGGGCCGGCCGACGACCGACCCGGCCGCGGTCTTCCCGGGCCGGGGGGCGCTGCTGCCGCTGGGCAGCGATCGGGAGCGCTCCAGCCACAAGGGCTACGGGCTGGGCCTGCTGGTGGAGCTCCTCACCGCCGTCCTGGCCGGTGGGCCGACGGCCCCGGGAGTGGGCAACCTGACGTTCCGGTCCGGCGCCCGGTCGCCGGGCACCAGCCACCTGGTCGTGGTCCTCGACCCGGCGCGGCTGGGCGATCCGGAGGCCATCGGCGCCGGCGCCGCCCGGCTGCTCGCGGAGCTGCGGGCGCTGGCCCCGGTCGACCCGGAGCTGCCGGTCCGGACGCCGGGCCAGCGGGCCGCCGCCGAGCGTGCCCGACGCCGGGAGCACGGCATCCCGCTGGACGCCGAGACGCACCGCGCGCTGCAGGCGCTGGCCGGGGAGGTCGGCCGGCCGCTCGCGGCCGTGGCGCGTGGCTGACCCGGCCGGGGACGTGGACGCCGACCCCGACGAACCCGGCCGGCGCACCGCTGCCCGGAACAGGCGGGCCCGGTCCCCGGCCGCGGTGGGCGCGGTGCTCCGGGCGGTGGCGGTCTCGGTGCTCGGCGTGCTGCCGGCCTTCCTCGTCGGGGCGCTGGCGGTGCAGATCCGCGCCGACCTGCAGGTGGGCCTCGGCCTGTTCGGCCTGGCCGCGGCGACGCTGTTCGCCGTCTCCGGCGGTCTCGCCCGGCCGGCCGGGCGGCTGGTGCAGCGGCTCGGGTCGCGCCGCGGCGCCGCCCTGGCCGCGGCGCTGGCCACGACCTCGCTCACCGTCATCGCCCTGGCCGGCTCGCCGGCCGCGCTGATGGCCGGGCTGGCCGTCGGCGGCCTGGGCAACGCCGTGGCCCAGCCGTCGGCCAACGCGGTGGTCTCCGAGCTGGTCACCGAGCAGCGGCTCGGCGTCGCCTTCGGCATCAAGCAGTCCTCGATCCCCGCGGCGACGCTCCTCGGCGGGCTCGCCGTCCCCGGGGTGGCTCTCGTCTTCGGCTGGCGGTGGGCGGTCGCCTGCGCCGTCGGTCTCGCCGTCGTCCTGCTGCTGGCCTCCCTCACCGGCCGGGACGCCGGGCGGCGGGCCGGGGCGCCACGCGACCCCCGCGCCCCCCGGGCGCCGGATCGGGGGCTGCCCCGCGGCGGGCTGGTGGTGCTCACCGTCGGCGGCTTCCTGGGCTCGGCCGCGGCCACCCCGACCGGGGTCTTCCTCGTCGACTCCGCGGTCGCCGCCGGCATCGACGCGGGTCCGGCCGGGCTGCTGTTCGCGGGCTGCTCGGTGCTGGGGCTGGTCGTCCGGATCGGTTACGGCCTGCTCGTCGACCGGCACCCCACCCGGAGCGCCTACCTGTTCATCGCCAACCTGCTGGCCGCCGGTACCGCCGGCTACGTGCTGCTCGCGGCGGGCCCGGTGCCGGCCTTCGTCGCCGGCGGCGTGCTCGCCTACGGCGCCGGCTGGGCGTGGACCGGGCTGCTCCACTTCGCGGTCATCCGCGACAACCGCGACGCCGCGGCGTCGGTCACCGGGTTCGTGCAGACCGGCCTGTCGCTGGGTGCCGCCTCCGGTCCGCTGCTGTTCGGCGTCGTTGCGCAGACCTGGTCCTACTCCGCGGCCTGGCTCACGGCCGCGGCGCTGAGCCTGGCCGGAGCGGTCACCGTCCGGGTGAGCCGCCGGATGGTCCGCCGGTCGCGCGGACTGCCGGTGAGCCGGCTGCCCGGACGCCGGCGCCGCGCCACAGCCGCCCCCGACCTGACCGCCCCGACCTGAGGAGCCCCGACATGAGCACCTGCCGGCTGCACCCACCCGGCCCCCGTCCGGACGCCGGCCTGCTGGAGCGCTGCCGCGCGCTGCCGACGAGCATCCTGTCCGACTGCCTCGCCCGCAGCGGCGGGGTCTGCGGCGTGCACCGGGTGCCCGGCGGCGGCTGGCCGCGGGTGGCCGGGCCCGCGCTGACCGTGCGCACCCGACCGGGCGACAACCTGGTCGTCCACCGCGCGCTCGACGTCGCCGGACCCGGCGACGTGCTCGTCGTCGACGGCGGCGGCGCGCTGGACCGGGCGCTGCTCGGGGAGATCATGGCGCGCTACGCGGCCGCCCGCGGGCTGGCCGCGCTGGTCGTCGACGGTGCGGTGCGCGACGTCGAGGGGCTGGCCGCGGGTGCCGTGCCGGTCTTCGCCCGGGGCGTCAACCACGTCGGCCCGTACAAGGACGGCCCCGGTGAGATCGGCGGCCCGGTGCACGCCGGCGGCACGGTGGTGCGGGCGGGCGACGTGGTGGTCGGCGACGCCGACGGCGTCGTGGTCGTGCCGCACGAGCGGGTCGCGGAGGTGGTCGCGGCAGGCGAGGAGCAGGTGCGGACGGAGGCGGCGGTGTTCGCGCACATCGCCGCCGGCACGTGGGACCGGTCGTGGGTGGCCGCCGCGCTCACCGAGGTGCGGGTCGGTCCCGGGGTGGTCGCGTGAGCACCCGGTGGGGGTTGGTCGGCTTCGGCGAGGCCGGCCGGGTCATCGGCACCGCGCTGGCCGCCTCCGGTGCCGACCTGGCGGTGCACGACCGGGTGCTCCTCGACCCGGAGCGCGGCCCGGGGCTGGCGGAGGCGGTGCGGGCGGCCGGGGCGCAGCCGGTGGCCGACGTCGCCGCGCTCGCCGGCCGGGACGTCGTCCTCTCGCTGGTCACCCCGGCCACCGCGCTCGCCGTGGCCGAGGGGCTCGCGGACGTCGTCGGCAACGGCGTCCTCTACGTCGACCTCAACTCCACCGCGCCGCAGGTCAAGGAGGCGGTGGCGGCCGCGCTGCCCGCCGCGCGGGTGGTCGACGGCGTGATGACCGGCGGGGGCATCCGGCTCGACGGCAGCCGCATCCCGATCTCGCTGGCCGGGCCGGACGCCCCGGAGGCGGCCCGGCTGCTGTCGGGGGCCGGGTTCCGCACCGCCGTCGTCGGCGAGCAGGTGGGGGCCGCGGCGGCGCTGAAGATGCTGCGCAGCGTCGTGGTCAAGGGCCTGGAGGGGCTGTGGACCGAGGCGCTGCTGGCCGCCCACGAGCTGGACGTCGTGGAGCCGCTGATCGCCATGGTCGAGGAGACGCTGGACCGCTGGCCCACCCGCGACTTCGCCACGATGCTCGTCACCACCCACGTCGCGCACGCCGGCCGCCGGCAGGCGGAGGCCCGCATGGTGCGCGACACCGTCGCCGGCACCGGCGTCGAGCCGTTCATGTCGGCGGCACTGGTGGCCCGGCAGGAGCGCACCGCGCGCGGGCTCGAGCAGGCCGGACGGCAGGCGGGAGAGGTGCCGCCGACGCTCGCCGACGCGCTGGAGGTGTTGCGCTCGCTGCCCGGCTGAGCCGCGACACGCGCTACCCGCCGACCGGAACCGTCACAGCGGTGTGCCAGTTCCGGTCGGCGGGCGTCTGGGGTCCTCGTCCGCTCGTGCGAGGTCAGAAGGGTGGCAGATCGTCGTCCGGTATGGCCACCGCTGGCGGAGTCGACGCGGCCGCTGGTGGCTCGGGCGGTCGCAGGCCGGGTGGTCGGGTGGTGCGGGTGACGCCGGAGGGCGTGGTGACGTGCAGGGTGCCGTCGTCGTCCAGGACGAACCGCCAGCCGCGGGCGTGGGTCTTCAGCCGGTGGTGGCTGCGGCACAGGCAGCAGAGGTTGGCGCAGTCGGTGGCCCCGCCGGCGGCGTGCGGGATGACGTGGTCGCGGTCGGTCCAGCCGGCGCGCTGCCCGCAGGTGGGGAAGCGGCAGACGCGGTCGCGGGTGGTGAGGAACGCGTGCTGGGCGGCGGTGGGCGTGTAGGCGGCGGTGGGTGCCGGCCGGTCGAGCACCGGGCAGCCGCAGTTCTGCTCGGGGTGGGTGGGGCAGCCGCGGCGGGCCAGCCGGGCCAGTTGCTCGGGGGTGGCGGTGGCCCGCAGCCGGCCGTCGGCGTCGGTGACCGCGAGGGTCACCGTGCCGCCCTCGGGTGTCTGCAGTGCCAGGGCACCGAGCCGGGTGAGCAGCTCGCGCAGGTGCGCGGCGGTGATCGGCTGCCCGTTGACCTCCCCGGGCTGATCGGTCCGGCCGGCCAGCGCGTCGAGTGCGGCGGTGATCGTCAGCTGGGCGGTGACCGGCGTCCGGCTGGTGTCCCAGGGGCGGCGGATCAGGTCGGCCAGCACCGCGGCACGCAACTCGCCGATCGGGCGGGGGTCACCGTCGGCTGTGCGCATCGCGGCCAACTGGTCGACCCCGTCGAGGCACTCGGCCGACACCGGGGTGGGCAGGTCGGCGGCCAGCGCGCTCATGCCCTCCCGATGCGAGGGATAGGAGCGCACGTCGGCCTGCCGGCGGGCGTCCTTCCGCCGCTTGTCGACGGCGTCGGCGTCGCACTCCAGCAGCAGCGCCAGCGCCCGGACCCGCAGCCGGCCGGTGGACAGGTGCGTGGCCGCGGGCAGCAGCCGCGCCTCGATGGCCCGGGCGACCGCCGGACAGGTGTGCTGCAGCACCTCGGCGAGCACCTTCGCGCGGGCCTCGTCCAGGCCACCGGCGGCCAGCGCCGCCCAGGTCGCCGGCAGGCTCTCCCGATAGGTCCAGGCCCGATGCGCCAGGTGGGCGGCGGTGCCCCGCCCGCAGTTGAGCACGGTGGCCAGCTCGCTGGTGAAGAACGCCGACACCCCCGGCAACTCGGCATCCGGCGCCCACGACCCCTTCTTCGCGCCGGGGTGGCCCGGCGGCGGATCCAGCGTGTCCGGGGTGTCCTCGGCCAGTCCCAGCACCAGTTCGGCCTCGTAGGCGGCGTCCATCGCCTTGCGGGCCTGCAGGCGCCGCAGCTCGGCGGCCTTCCCCTCCCGGGTCAGCAGCCCCACCGGCAACCGCGCAGTGGTCGGGGGACGGTCGAGCAGCCGGCCGACCAGCTCAGCCTCCAGCGGCGAGCGCAGGGCACCGGCTGACGTCATGACCCGAACATACGTACGAGGTACGACAGTTCTCGGCTCTTGATCGAGGGATCAGCGGGTCGAGGTCAGCGGGGCCCGGTCCACTGCCTTGCGTCGTCCCGCGGTCAGCCGCGGACACCGCCGACCGGAACTGTCGTACCCCGGAGGCAGGGTTTCTCCGACACCCGACACGGACTCCGGGAGGGGACGCGGTGATCCTCGAGCCCAGGGCGACCGATCTGGACCTCGTCGAGGTGGAGAACGCGCTGCTGCGCGCCGCGGTCGGCGACTACTCCGCCGAGGCGGCGGTCCTGCTGCTCGCCAACGCCGGACACTGGCTGCCCCAGCTGCGGGGCGCCGGGCTGATCTGCCTGCTCGGCGACGTCGACGGCGAGGGGCTCTGGGCGCAGGTCGCCTGGCCCGACCTCGAGGCCGCACTGCGCGCCGGGACCATCAGTGGCACCGGCAGCCAGCTGCGGCTGTTGCGAGCGGCCGCCTCCCTCGCCGACGGGCAGCCGGTCGACCTCGGCGACCTCGCCGCCGGCCTCGACCGCGACGGCCTCGCCCTCGTGCTGGCCGCCGTCGCCCACGCCGGGGGCAGCCACGGCGACGACCTCCCGCCGCTGGCCGCCTGGCCCGCCCCGGACTGACCGGGCGGCTCTCCCCCTACGGCGAACACGGGGGCGAGGCGGCGGGTCAGGCGTCTAGCGTCCGGACATGGACGTGGTCGATGTGGTCCCGGGCCTGCACCTGCTGCGGTTGGGCATCGCCAACGCCTATCTGTGGCACGACGGGGACGGCGCCACCCTCGTCGACACCGGCCCGCCCGGCAGCGGCCCGGCCGTCGCTGCTGCGATGGAGTCCGTCGGCCTCCGCCGTCAGGACCTGCGCCGCATCGTGCTGACCCACTTCCACGACGACCACGCCGGCTCGGCCGCGGAGATCGCCTCCGGGGTCGGCGCACGGGTGGTCGTGGGACGTGCGGACGCCCCGTTCGTGCGCGGCGACGTCCCCGGGCCGCCCCCGGCGTTCACCCCGGCGGAGCAGGCGCTGCACGCCGTCGTCGCCGCGGACCTGGAGCCGGCGCCGGCGGCTCGGGTGGACGAGGAGGTCGAGGACGGGCACCTGCTGGACCTCGCCGGCGGCGCCGTGGTGCTCGGCACGCCCGGTCACACCCCGGGCAGCATCGCGCTGCACCTGCCGCGGCACGGGGTGCTGATCACCGGCGACACCGTCGCCGAGCACCGGGGTCAGGTCGTGCTCGGCCCCTTCAACACCGACCGTGCCGGCGCGTGGGCGTCCCTGCAGCGCCTCGCCGCGCTGGACGTCGAGGTCGCCTGCTTCGGCCACGGTGAGCCGGTGACCGCTGACGCCGGCGCAGCACTCCGCCGGGCCACCGACCCCTTCGCCTGAACGCCCGGGACCCGCGCTCAGGCCCGGGCGGCGGCCCGGCGGCGGTGGGCGGCCACCAGCCCGGGGCGGTCGCGCAGCAGCAGGTGCCGGCCGAGCACGATGACCAGCCCACCGACGACGGCGAGGGCGGCGGTGGCGGTCCAGGCCACGGCGTAGGAGCCGGCCGACACGACCGCGCCGAAGGCCAAGGGCCCGAGCGCGGCGCCCATGCCCATGCCGCCCTGGGTGATCGACGTCGCCTGCGCGGCCATCCCGTGGTGCATGCGGGTGATGGCGTAGGTCGACAGCCCCGCCCACGCCCAGCCGGTGCAGTAGCCGACCACCGCGCCGACGGCGATCAGCGCCTCGACCCCGGTGCCGAGCAGCGCGTAGGACAGCCCGCCCACCGACATCTGGGCGGCGACGACGAGCAGCCAGCGGGTGCGCACCCGGTCGGCCAGCCAGCCGGCGGCCACCCGGGCCAGGGCGCCCATCCCGCTGGCCACCGCGGCCAGCACGCCGGCGGTCGCCGGGGCGATGCCGCCGGCGACCGCGGTGCTGACGAAGAAGGAGCCCAGCGCGTTGCCGGTGCCCGCGCCGAGCATCAGCCCGGCGGCCAGCACGTACAGCGGCCCGCGCCGGAACGGCCCGGCCGCCTCCGACGGCGGTGCCGAGGACCCGGCCGATCCCATCCGCCGCGCGCCGGGCACCGACAGCACCACCAGCAGCGCCAGGACGGCGCCCAGGCCGAACGCGGTCCGCCAGCCCAGCGGGATGGCCACCAGCGGGATGGCGACGCCCGCGAGCAGCGTGGACAGCGGGATCGCCGCCTGCTTGAGGCCGTAGGCCAGACCCTGCCGGTCGGCGGCCACCGACCGGGCGATGAGGTCGTTGCTGGCCGGCTGCCCGACGCCGTTGCCCCACCCGGCGACGACGAGCGCGGCGACCAGGACGGCGGTGTCGACGGCGGCGACCGCGACCACGAACATCGCGAGCGCCGCGGTGAGCCCGGAGAGCCGCACGACCCGGATGCTGCCCAGCGTGCGCACCAGCGCGCCGGCGAAGAGCGCCGACACCGCCGAGGTGGCGAAGAACGCCGCGACCAGCAGGCCCAGCCGCGACGGCCCGACGTCGAGGTCGGCGCGCAGCTGCACCCACAGCACGCCGACCAGGTAGGCCGGGAGCACGCCCGCGGTCGTCACCGTGACCGCGGCGGTCGCCGCCCGGACCGAGCCCGCCGGCCGCTCCCGGCGCGCTCTCACGGCGCGCCTTCCTCCGCCAGCAGCAGCTCCACCAGGTGCTCGGCGATCGCGAGGGACGACGTCGCCGCGGGGGAGGGGGCGTTCCGCACGGCGACCACCGCGCCCCGCCGGGTGATGCGGAAGTCGTCGACCAGGCTGCCGTCGGAATCCAGCGCCTGCGCCCGGATCCCCGCGGTGGCCGGGACCATGTCCTCGACGGCCAGCTCGGGCACGTAACGGCGGGCCGCGGCGGTGTACGCGCGCTTGCTCAGCGAGCCGCGCATCTCCGCCAGGCCGGTGCGCCAGTGCTGCCGGGCGAAGCGCCGGAAGCCGGGGAAGCGGGCGATCGCGGCCAGCTCGGCGGGGGAGACGTCCCGCCACCGGTAGCCCTCGCGGGCCAGCGCCAGGACGGCGTTGGGGCCGACCAGCACCTCGCCGTCCACCCGCGGGGTCAGGTGCACGCCGAGGAACGGGTACCGGGGGTCGGGCACCGGGTAGACCAAGCCGTTCACCAGCGCCCGCTTGTCCGGCCGCAGCGCGTAGTACTCGCCGCGGAAGGGCACGATCCGCGGGGCGTCGTCGTCCCCGGCCAGCCGTGCCAGCCGGTCGACCTGCAGCCCGGAGCAGAGCACCACCCGGTCGACGGTGACCTCCTCGCCGGCGGTGCTGGTGACGACGACCTCCCCGCCGGCGGACCGCAGGCCGGCGACCTCGAAGCCGGTGCGGACGGTGGCCCCGGCCTCGCGGGCGTCCTCGGCGAGCTGCTCGGTGACGGCGACGTAGTCCACGATCGCGGTGGTCGGCGAGTGCAGCGCGGCGATGCCGGCGACGTGCGGCTCGAGATCGTGCAGCTCCGCGCGGTCGATCACCCGGACCCCGGGGACGCCGTTGGCGCGGGCCCGCTCGGCGATCGCCCCGAGCCGCTGCTCCTCGGCCCCGTCGAGCGCGACGAGGACCTTGCCGATCTCCCGGTAGGGCAGCCCCTTCTCCGCGCAGAACTCGCGGAGCAGGGCGACCCCGCGGCGGCACAGCGTCGCCTTGAGCGAGCCGGGCTCGTAGTAGAGGCCGGCGTGCACCACGCCGCTGTTGCGGCCGGTCTGGTGGGCGGCGAGCCGGTCCTCCTTCTCGAGGACGGTCACCACGGCGTCGGGGGCGCGGGCCAGCAGCCGGCGGGCCACGGCCGTCCCGATGATCCCGCCCCCGACCACGGCGTATCGCTGGACCGGCATCGCGCTCCGTCCTCTCGGCCGCCCGCGACGTCGCGGGGGGCGGGTGTGGGAACGGTTCCCGGCAGGCGGCTACGGTGCCGATGTGATCTCCGTCGCGCGCCGAGCCCCCGGCCTCTGCTCCCGTTCGCAGGGTAGTTCCCGGTGACCGCCCTCACCGGTGTGCTGCCGATCACACTCACCCCGTTCACCGAGGACGACGACGTCGACGAGGGCAGCATCGACAGCCTCGTCGAGGACTACCTCGGCGCCGGGGCGCACGGGCTGACCATCCTCGGGATCATGGGTGAGGCGGCCCGCCTGCTCGACGACGAGCGCGAGCGGGTGCTGCGTCGCTACCTGCAGGCGACCGCCGGGCGGGTGCCGGTCGTCGCCGGCGTCTCCGCCCGGGCCACCCGCATGGCGCTGGACTACGCGCGGCGGGCCGAGGACGCCGGCGCGGCGGCCGTGATGCTCGCCCCGCCGGACAACACCCGGAACCTCGACCTGGTCTTCGAGCACTTCCGGCTGGTCGCCGAGGCGGTGTCGGTGCCGGTCGTGGTGCAGGACGAGCCGGTGAACACCGGCGTGGTGATGCCGGCGCCGTTCCTCGTCCGGCTGCTCGACGAGATCGAGGGGTGCCGCTACCTCAAGCTCGAGGAGACCCCGACGCTGCCCAAGATCACCGCGGTGCGGCAGCGGGCGAAGGAGCCGGTCGGCATCTTCGGCGGCCTCGGCGGGCTCTACCTGTACGAGGAGCTGCTCCGGGGCGCGGACGGCATCATGACCGGCTTCGGCTTCCCCCAGGTGCTGGTCGGTACCTACGAGCGGTTCGTCGCCGGCGACCGTGCGGGCGCGCAGGAGTTCTTCTTCCGGTACCTGCCGCTGATCCGCTACGAGGCCCAGCTCGGCGTCGGCGGGGTGACCATCCGCAAGCAGGTCTTCGCCCGGCGCGGGGCCATCGCCTCCCCGCACGCCCGCTTCCCGGCCCCGCCGGTCGACGAGCTCACCCTCGCCGAGCTCGACGACCTGATCGCCGCCGTCGGCCTGTAGCCCACCCCCGCGGGTCGTGCTGCCGCACGGCCCGCGCCCGCCTGCGAGAGGACACCGCTGTGCGACTGACGACGCTGCGACTGGACGGCGCGGAGCCGGGGGCCCTGGTGCGCCCGGGCGGCGCGGTACCGCTGCCCGCGCTCAACCGGCGCCTGCGGACCGACTGGCCGGAGACGGTGCAGGAGCTGCTGGAGCGCGGCCGGGTCGAGGAGCTGCGCGACTGGGTCGCCGGCCAGGACGCCGCCGGGCTCGACGAGCTCGTCGTGCCGCAGGAGCAGCTGGCGTACGCGCCGCTCTACCGGCGCCCGCGCAAGATCTGGGGCATCGGGCTGAACTACGTCGAGCACGCCGCCGACCTGAAGGAGTTGGCGCCCTCGACCGAGCCGGCCAGCTTCCTCAAGCCCGACACCACGATCATCGGCCCGGATGACCCGATCCGGATCCCCCCGCAGTCGCAGCGCACCACGGCCGAGGGGGAGCTGGGCGTGGTCATCGGCCGCGAGTGCAAGGACGTCGACGAGGCCGACGCCCCCTCGGTGGTCGCCGGCTTCACCACGATCGTGGACATGACTGCCGAGGACATCCTCGAGAAGAACCCGCGCTACCTCACCCGGTCCAAGAGCTTCGACACCTTCTTCAGCTTCGGCCCCGAGCTGGTGACCGTCGACGAGGTGGACGACGTCGACGCGCTGGAGGTCGCCACGATCCACAACGGCCAGGTGCACCGGCGCAACGTCGTCTCGAACATGACCTTCCGGCCCTGGTGGCTGGTGGCCTTCCACTCCCGGGTCATGACGCTGCTGCCCGGCGACGTCATCTCCACCGGCACGCCAGGTGCCGTGCACATCCGCTCCGGTGACACCGCCGGTGTGCAGATCACCGGCTTCCGCGAGCTCACCAACCCCGTGGCCTGACCGCCCGACCGACGGAGGACAACCGATGGACCTCGAACTCACCGGCCGGGTCGCCCTGGTCACCGCCGCCTCCAAGGGCCTGGGCCGCGCCACCGCGACCCAGCTGGCCGCCGAGGGCGCGCGGGTGATGATCTCCAGCCGCGGCGCCGACCAGCTGGCGCGCACCGCGCAGGAGATCGCCGACGCCACCGGCGCGCAGGTCGAGTCGTGCCCGGCCGACGTCTCCGACGCCGCCGACCTCGACCGGCTGCTGCGCGAAACGCGGGAGCGGCTCGGCGGCGTCGACGTGCTGGTCAACAACGCCGGCGGGCCGCCGCCGGGTGGGTTCGACGCGCTCGACGACGCCCAGTGGCAGCAGGCGTTCGAGCTGAACCTGCTGTCCACCGTGCGGCTGTTCCGCGGCGTGCTGCCGCACATGCGCGAGCAGCGCTGGGGCCGGATCGTCACCGTCGCGTCCTCCTCGATCAGGCAGCCGATCGACAACCTCACGCTGTCCAACACCCTGCGGGTGGGCCTGCTCGGGCTGGCCAAGAGCGTCGCCCTGGAGGTGGCCGCCGACGGCGTGCTGGTCAACACCCTCGGCCCCGGCCGGATCGCCACCGACCGCGTCGCCTCGCTCGACGCTGGTCGCGCCGAGAAGACCGGGCAGTCGGTCGAGGAGGTCCGCGCGCAGAGCGAGGCGGGCATCCCGCTGGGCCGCTACGGCACCGCGGAGGAGTTCGGCAAGGTGGCGGCGTTCCTCGCCTCGGGCGCCAACACCTACGTCACCGGCCAGAACTTCCTGGTCGACGGCGGCATGGTGCGGGCCATCTGATGCGGATCGCGCGCTACACCCCGGCCGCCGGCGGTCCGGCCTCGTACGGCCTGGTCGAGGGGGACGGCGACGGCGCCGTCGTCGTCCGGCTCGAGGGCGACCCGTTCGACGGCGTCCGGACGACGGAGGAGCGGATCCCGCTCGGCCAGGTGCGGCTGCTCGCCCCGGTCGAGCCCAGCAAGGTGCTGTGCCTGGGCCGCAACTACGCCGAGCACGCCAAGGAGCTGGGCAACGAGGTGCCGGAGATCCCGGTCGTGTTCGCCAAGTTCTCCACGTCGGTGGTGGGTCCCGACGCCGAGGTGCCCTATCCGCCGGACACCGAGAACCTGCACTTCGAGGGCGAGCTGGCGGTCGTCATCGGCCGGGAGTGCACGCGGGTCCCGGCCGAGCGGGTGGCCGACGTCGTGCTCGGCTACACCGTCGCCAACGACCTCACGATGCGGGACATGCAGCGTGCGGAGAAGCAGTGGACCCGCGCCAAGGGGTTCGACCGCTCCTGCCCGCTGGGGCCGTGGGTGGAGACCGGCGTCGACCCGGCGGCGCTGTCCCTGCGGACCACCGTCAACGGCGACGTGAAGCAGGACGGCACGACCGCGGACATGCTGCTCGACGTCGCCGCGTGCGTGTCGTGGGTCAGCCAGACCATGACCCTGCTGCCCGGGGACGTCGTGCTCACCGGCACCCCGGCCGGCGTCGGGCCGCTGCAGGCCGGCGACGAGGTGACCGTGACCCTCGAGGGCATCGGGTCGCTGTCCACCCGCATCGTCGCGAGCTGAGCCCCGGATCTCTCCCCGACGAGTCAGCCGCTGCTTCCCCCTGGAAGCAGCGGCTGACTCTCCCGGGACCGGATGGGCGCAGCTCGGTCAGCCGCGCACCGGCAGACCGAGGGCCTGCGCCCACAGCCGGGTCAGCGCGGCGACCAGCCGCTCCTGCTCGAACTCGCCGTCGAGCACCAGCCAGTAGTGCACCAGCCCGTTGACCATCGCGACGAGCGCGTGCGCGCTGTACTCGGCGTCGAGGTCGGCGGCGACCAGGCCGTCGCGCTGCAACTGCTCGATGCTGTGCCGCACCCGGCCGACGTTGCGCTCCCGGGCGGCCTGGCGCAGCGCCCGCACCTCCGGGTCGAAGGTGGTGACCTGCTCGAACAGCGCCATCAGCGCGGTGTTCTGCAGGTACGTGTCGACGAACCGGCGGTTGGCCCGGTCGATGCGGTGCACCGCGACCTCCTCCGGTGAGCCGTCCGGCGGGCCGGGCTCGCGGCGGGTGCCCATCGAGGCGTAGAGATCGTCCATCGTCTCGGCCACCAGCGCCCGGAAGACGGCGGTCTTGGAGCCGAAGTACGTGTAGAAGCTGCCGTGCGCGACGCCGGCCGCCGCCGAGATGTCGGTGACCCGGGCCGCCAGGAACCCGTCGCGCTCGAACACCTCGCGGGCGGCGGCCAGCAGCCGGGCCCGCATCCGGCGGCCGCGCTCGGTCGTCGGCAGGGCGGCCGGGGCGGCGCCGGCCGGGCCGCGCACCGCTTCCGGTGGTGGGGGCACGGGCACCTCCCGCCCTCGTCGTTGACATTGACGTCGATGTCAACTTAGCTGCTGTGCAGCTCCGCTGTCGTCCCTCCGAGGAGGCGTGCCGCCCGATGACCGTGCCGACGCCGGACCCGCACGACGACGGGCTGCAGGCGCTGCTGCGACCGCGGGGGATCGCGCTGCTCGGCATCTCGGGCCGGTCGGAGAACCTGATGTCCCGGCCGCTGCGCTATCTGGTCGAGCACGGCTACGACGGCGGCATCTATCCGGTCAACCCGAACTACGGGGAACTGGTCGGCCGCCGCTGCTACCCCGCGCTGGCCGACGTCCCGGACCCGGTCGACCTGGTGCTCGTGCTCGTCGCCGCCGACCGGGTGGAGGACGCGATCCGGCAGGCCGCCGCGGTCGGCGCGCGGGCGGCGGTCGTCTACGCCTCCGGGTTCGCCGAGGTCGGTCCGGAGGGCGTGGCGCTGCAGCAGCGGCTGGCCGCGGTGGCACGGGAGACCGGCGTCCGCGTCGTCGGACCCAACTGCCAGGGCTTCCTGTACACGCCCACCGGCGTGGTGGCCACCTTCACCGCCGCCGCCGACCGGCCGCTGACCTCCGGCAGCGGCGTCGCCTACGTCGGGCAGAGCGGCGCCGTCGGCGGCTCGGTGCTCGACCTGGCCACCGACATGGGCCTGGGCCTGGCGGCCTGGTTCAGCACCGGCAACCAGGCCGACCTCGACCTGACCGAGGTCTCGCTGCACCTGCTGGCCGACCCGACGGTGCGGGTGCTGATGCTCTACGTCGAGGCCACCGGCGACGGTGCGGCCTATGCCGAGCTGGCCCGCCGCGCGCAGCAGGCCGGCAAGTCCCTGGTCGTGCTGCGCTCGGGGCGCTCCAGCGCCGGCCGCCGGGCGGTGGCCAGCCACACCGGCTCGATGCTCGGCGACGACGTCGCCTTCGTGCTCACCTCCCGGCGGTACGGCGTGGTGCTGGTCGACGACATCGACGAGCTGCTCGCGGTCGCGGCGGTGCTGGCCGCCGGGAAGCCGGCCGAGGGGCCGCGGGTCGCCGTCGTCACCACCTCCGGCGGGGCCGGCAGCCTCGCCGCCGACCAGTGCGAGGACGTCGGCCTGCACCTGCCCGAGCTGTCGGCGGCGACCCAGGCGCGGCTGCGCCCGCTGATACCGCCCTTCGGCGCGCTGGCCAACCCGGTCGACGTCACCGCTCAGCTGTTCAACCGGGGGGCGCACGCCTTCGGGGACGTCTGCCGGATCATCGCCGAGGACGACGCCGTGGACGTCGTCGCCGTCCTGGTGACCATGGTCGTCGGGGAGGCCGGCGCCCGGCTCGCCGAGGACCTCGTCGCCACCGCGGCGAAGCTGCCCTGCCCGCTGCTGGTCGGCTGGATCGCCGGGCAGGAGCTGACCGTCGAGGGCCGCCGGGTGTTCCGCGAGGCCGGCGTCCCGGTGTTCGGCTCGGTCGGCGACCTCGCCCGCGTCGCCGCGCGGCTGGCCCCGCCGCGGCACCGGGGCACCCCGCCGCCGCTGCCGGCGGTGCCCGACGTCCCGGCCGCCGAGGTGCGCGCACTGCTCGAGGCGCCCGTGGTGGACGGCGCGGCGCTGCTGCGGTCGATCGGCATCGCGCAGCCGGCGTCCACGCTGGTGACCAGCCCGGAGGCCGCGCGCGACGCGGTCGCCGCGCTGCCCTGCCCGGGCGTGCTCAAGCTCGCCGCCGCGGACCTGGCGCACAAGAGCGAGGTCGGTGGCGTGCGGGTCGGCGTGGGCCCCGACGCGGCGGCGGCCGTCTTCACCGAGCTGCTCGACGCCGCGCGCCGGCACCACGTCCCGGGCGTGGGGGGCGTGTACGTGCAGGAGCTCGTCCCGCCGGGCACCGAGCTGATCCTCGCGGTCACCGCCGGCCGCGACGGCTTCCCGCCGGTGGTGACCGTCGGCCTCGGCGGGGTGACCACCGAGCTGTACCGCGACCTCGCCTCGGCGCTCGCCCCGGTCTCACCGGAGGAGGCGTGGGCGATGCTGCGCGGCCTGCGCGCCTGGCCGCTGCTGGCCGGCTTCCGCGGCGCCGAGCCCGCCGACGTGCCGGCCGCGGTCGACGCGGTCGTCCGGCTGTCCCAGGCGGCGCTGGCGGCGGGCGACCGGCTGGCCGAGTTCGAGGTGAACCCGCTCATCGTCGCGCCGCGCGGGCGGGGGGCGACCGCCGTCGACGTCCTGGTGCGCACCACCGGCTCGCGGGAGCCGATCGGCGAGTAGGCATCCTCAGCGGCACACCCCGGACCCCAGCAGAGAGGCAGGACACCCCCGTGGGACAGATCCAGTTGGAGCGGCACGGCGGCGTCGCCGTGTTCACGGTCGACTCGCCCGAGGTCAAGAACGGGCTCACCCCGGAGATGGGGCTGCAGCTGTCGGAGCTGTGCGACGAGGTGGACGCCGACCCGGCGATCGGCGCGGCCGTCGTCCGGGGCGCGGGCGGCACCTTCTGCTCCGGCGCCGACCGCCGGCGCTGGACGCCGGGCAGCGACCAGGCCGAGGACAAGACGTACAAGGAGCTCGGCGCGGTCTACACCGCCTTCCGCCGGGTGGGCACGCTGCAGGTGCCGACCATCGCCGCGGTGCGCGGCGCCGCGGTCGGCGCGGGGATCAACCTGGCGCTGTCCACCGACCTGCGCATCGTGTCCGAGAGCGCCCGGCTGATGGCCGGCTTCCTGCGGATCGGCCTGCACCCCGGCGGCGGCTACTTCACCATCAGCAGCCGGACGGCGGGCCGCGAGGCCACCGCCGCAATGGGTCTGTTCAGCGAGGAGATCGACGGCGTGCGCGCCGCCGAGATCGGCCTGGCCTGGAAGGCCGTCCCCGATGACCAGGTCGAGGACCTCGCCCTGGAGCTCGCCGGCCGCGCCGCCAAGGACCCGGAGCTGGCCCGCGAGGCGGTCCGCTCCTTCCGCACCGAGGCCGGCCCGCCCGGGATCGGCTGGGAGGCCGCGCTGCACTTCGAGCGGGCGACCCAGATGTGGTCGCAGCGGCGGCGCGAGACCGCCTGATCCGAACCCCCGCCGGGCCGGCGACGGAGCCGGCCCGGCGGGACCCACCCGAGGAGGGATGCCGTGCAGTTCGCGCCGACCGTGCTCACCCCGGCCGAGGAGGCACTGCGCGCCGAGGTGCGCGAGTTCCTCGCCGCCGAGCTCCCCGCCGGGCACCGGCCGGCGCTCGGGTTCGCCGGCCGGCACGATCCGGAGTTCTCCCGCACGCTGGCCGAGCGCGGCTGGGTCGGCATGGCGATCCCGCCCCGGTACGGCGGGCACGGGCGCAGCGCCGTCGACCGGTTCCTCGTCGCCGAGGAGCTGCTCGCCGCCGGTGCTCCCATCGGCGCGCACTTCGTCGCCGACCGGCAGACCGCGCCGGCGCTGCTGCACTTCGGCACCGAGGAGCAGCGGCAGCGGTTCCTGCCGGGCATTGCCGCCGGTGAGGTCTACTTCTCCCTCGGCATGAGCGAGCCGGATTCCGGCTCCGACCTCGCCTCGGTGCGCACGAGGGCGACCCGGGTCGAGGGCGGCTGGACGGTCACCGGCACCAAGGTGTGGACCAGCGAGGCCCACCGCAACCACTTCTTCGCCGTGCTCTGCCGGACCTCTCCGGTCGAGGAGGGCCGCAAGCACGCCGGCCTCTCCCAGCTGATCGTCGACCTGTCCGCACCGGGCGTGCGCATCTCACCGATCCCGTACCTCGACGGCAGCCACCACTTCAACGAGGTGGCCCTGGAGGACGTGTTCGTGCCCGACGACATGGTGCTCGGCGAGCTCGGCTCCGGCTGGCAGCAGGTGACCAGCGAGCTGGCCTACGAGCGCAGCGGCCCCGACCGGTGGCTGTCCACCTTCCCGGTGCTGCGCGAGTGGCTGCGCGAGCGCGGCGCAGCGGTCTCCGGCGAGGAGGCCGTCGTCCTCGGCCGGCTCGCGGCCCGGTTCCGGGCCATCCGGCAGCTGTCGCTGTCGGTGGCCCGCGCGCTCGACGGCGGCAGCGCACCGGTGGTCGAGGCGGCGCTGGTCAAGGACGTCGGCACCCGCTTCGAGCAGGACCTGGTCGAGGCGCTGCGCGAGGCCGCGGAGACCGAGCTCGACCAGGGCTCGCGCTCGCTGTTCCCGTCGCTGCTCGCCGAGGCGGTGCTGACCTCGCCGTCGTACACGCTGCGCGGCGGCACCACCGAGATCCTCCGCTCCGTCGCCGCGAAGGGACTGGCTGCATGAGCGACGACCGCACCGTGCTGACCGAGGTCGCGACCGGCCTGTTCCGCGACCTGTGCACCCCCGGGGACGTCGTCGCCGCCGAGGCGACCGGGTGGAGCGAGCGGCTCTGGTCGGCGCTCACCGAGTCCGGCTTCCCGCTGGTGTCGGTGCCCGAGGAGGCCGGCGGCTCCGGCGGGGATGTCGCCGACGCCTGCGCGCTGCTCACCGTCGCCGGCCGCTTCGCCGCCCCCGCGCCGCTGGCCGAGACCGGGCTGCTCGGCGGCTGGGCGCTGGCCGCGGCCGGGCTCGAGCTGCCCGAGGGCCCGCTGTCGGTGGCCGTCGGCGCGCCCGGGGACGCCGTCGAGCTCGCCGGCCGGCGGTTCTCCGCGCGGCTGTCCCGGGTGCCGTGGGGCGGGCGCAGCGACCGGGTGGTCGCCCTCGCCGGGAGCGGCGGGCAGCGGTTCGTCGTCTCCGCGCCCACCGCAGCCGCGACCGTCACGAACGGCCGCAACCTCGCCGCCGAGCCGCGCGACACCCTGGTGTGGGACGACGTCGGGCTGCCCGACGACGCGTTCGCGCCCGCCCCGCCCGGGGTGGACGGCGCGGCGCTGCGGTTGCGCGGCGCGCTGGCCCGCGCAGCACTGATCGCCGGGGCGCTGGCGCGGGTGGCCGAGCTGACCGTCCGCTACACCGGCGAGCGGCAGCAGTTCGGCCGCCCGGTCGCCCGGTTCCAGGCGGTGCAGGCGCACCTGGTCACCATCGCCGAGGAGGCGGAGCTGGCCGGGCTCGCCGTCTCGGTGGCCGCGCTGAACGCGCGCCCCGACCCGTCCTTCCTCGACGTCGCGGCAGCGAAGGCGGCGGCCGGCGAGGCGGCGACGATCGCGGCGCGCGCGTCCCACCAGGCGCACGGCGCGATCGGCATGACCAAGGAGTACGAGCTCGGCCAGCTCTCCCGCCGGCTGTGGTCGTGGCGCGACGAGTTCGGCAGCGAGCGGTACTGGAGCCGGGAGCTGGGCCACCGGCTGGCCGCCGCGGGCGCCGACGCGCTGTGGCCGAGCATCTCGACGGGGCTGGTCAGCGAGCCGGCGAGCTCACCCGAGGGCAGCTTCGCATGAGCACCGACTGGGACGTCGCCGTCGTGGGCGCCGGGATCGCCGGGCTGACCGCCGCGCGGGTCGCCGCCGACCGGGGTCTGCGGGTGGTCGCCTACGACCGGCTGACCCCCGGCGGTCAGCTGGTCAACCTGACCGCGCTGCACGACCACCCGGGCGGCACCGGTCCGGAGCTGGTGTCGGCGCTGACCGCCGCGGCCGAGGCCGCCGGCGTGCGGATCGGCTACGCCGAGGTCACCCGGGTGCACCCGGGCTCGGCGGTGCGGCTGGAGACCGGCGACGGCGAGGTCACCGCCGGGGTGGTCGTCGTCGCGGCCGGGCTCGGCCCCGGGCGGCTCGGGCTGCCGGCGGAGGAGGCGCTGGTCGGGCGCGGGATCTCCACCTGCGCCGGGTGCGACGGCCCGCTGTTCCGCGGGCGCGCGGTCGCCGTGGTCGGCGAGGACGAGTGGACGGCGGAGGAGGCGCTCGAGCTGGCCGGCTGGGCGTCGGCGGTGACCGTGCTGGTGCCGG
The DNA here is from genome assembly GCF_900143215.1 of Geodermatophilus obscurus. Lineage (GTDB taxonomy): Bacteria > Actinomycetota > Actinomycetes > Mycobacteriales > Geodermatophilaceae > Geodermatophilus > Geodermatophilus obscurus_A. The sequence goes on from NZ_FRDM01000006.1 coordinate 88,720, forward strand.
GCCCGCCGCGCTGGTCGCCGGAGCGGGCGGAGCGGCTGGCGGCCGCCGGGACGGTCGAGGTGCTGACCGGTGCGGCGGTGACCGCGCTGCGCGGCGAGGGCGTGCTGTCCGGCGTCGTCGTCCGCACCGCCGACGGGGAGCGTGACCTGCCGGTCGCCGGGCTGTTCCCGTTCGTGGACCGCCGCGGGCCCGAGGGCCTGGTCGACGGGCTGGCCGCCGACGAGCACGGCCGGCTGGTCGGCGCCGGGAACGTGCTGGTCGCGGGTGACGCCCGGGCCGGTGCGGAGCAGTCGCTGGCCGCCGCCGAGGCCGACGGACGCGCCGCCGGGGAGGCCGCGGTCGCCGCCCTGGCGGCGACCGCCGGGTCGCTGCGGATCGTCGACCCGACGTACGGCCTGCCGCCGGAGGACGACGCCGGGCCGGTGGAGGCCGCCGGCAGCACGGCGACGTGGACCGACGTCGCGCTGTTCACCAACTCCAAGCCGAACGCGACCGAGCTGCTGCGCGGGCTGGGGCAGCGGCTGCAGGCGCACTGGGAGCTGCCGGAGCTGGGCTTCGCGGCCAAGGAGAGCGCCTCGGTCGCGGCGGACAAGGACACCATCGACTGGCTGTCGCAGCGCTTCAAGATGGTGCTGGTGGCGGTCGGCGACTAGGGCTCGTGCTCGTCGTGGAGTCTCCACGACTCGGTGGAACTGGAGAAGCGTGGCGTCGTCGCGCCGCTGGTGGTGACCGAGACGTTCCTGCCGCTGGTGCAGGCGCAGGCCCGGGCGCGGCGGGTGCGGCCCCGGCTGGTCGTCGTCCCGCACCCCGTGGGCGGGCTGAACGAAGCCGAGCTGGCCGGCCGGATCGAGGGCGCGGCCGCCGAGCTGCTGCGGATGGCCGACGAGGCGAGGGGGCTGTCGTGAGTGCCGTGCTCGACCTGCCCGGGGTCACGGAGGAGAGCTGGCAGGAGGAGGCGTACCGCCGCGGCTGGGGCGACGGGCTGCCGCTGGTGGCGCCGACCCCGGCCCGGGTGGCGGCGGCGCTGGCCGCGCTCGACGGCATCGACCTGGAGCTCGGTCCGCTGCCGCCGTCCGGGCTGGTGCCGACCCGGGAGAGCTTCGCGGCCAACGCGGTGATGGCCGGCTGCCGGCCCGCGGACCTGCCGGTGGTGCTCGCCGCCGTCCGCGCGCTGCAGGCCCCCGAGTACAACCTGCACGGCGTGCTGGCCACGACGCACCCGTGCGCGCCGATGGTGGTCGTGAACGGCCCGGTGCGCGGGGAGCTCGGCATCAACTCGGGCGCCAACTGCCTGGGCCAGGGCACCCGGGCCAACGCCGTCATCGGCCGGGCGGTGCAGCTGACGCTGATGCACATCGGCGGCGCCCGGCCCGGCGTCATGGACCGCGCGACGCAGGGCGGGCCGGCGAAGTACACGTTCTGCTTCGGCGAGAACGAGGAGGACAGCCCGTTCCCGCCCTTCTCGGTGCGCCGCGGCTTCGCGCCGGGGGAGTCGGTGGTGACCGTCGCGGCGACCGAGGGCCCGCACAACGTCAACGACCACGGCGGGACGACGGCCGAGGACCTGCTGCTCACCATCGCCGGGACGATGGCCCAGCCCGGGTCGAACAACGTGTACGTCAAGGGCCCGCACTTCCTGGTGCTGGGTCCGGAGCACGCGGCCACGTTCGCCCGCGACGGGTGGACGGCGGAGGCGGTGCGGAACGCGCTGTGGGAGCGGGCGCGGATCCCGGTGTCGAAGGTGTCGCAGGCCAACCAGCGGCAGTTCGAGGACTGGGGCGTGGTGCCCGACGGCGACGCGTACCCGGTGAGCACCGGCCCGGAGATGCTGCACGTGCTGGTGGCCGGGGGAGCGGGGAAGCACTCGGTGTGGATCCCGTCGTTCGGTGCGACCGCGGCGGTGTCGCGCGCCGTGCCGCGTGTCTGACCGGCCCCTGTTCGCGCCGGACGCCGACCCCGCCGCGGTGGCGGCCGAGCTGCTCGACGCCGGGCACGGCGACGGGCTGCCGGTGGTGCCGCCGACCGCGGCCCGGCTCGACGCGATGGTGGCCGGGGCCGCCGACCCGGACGCCGTCCTGGGCCAGGTGCCCCCGCTGTTCGGCGAGCTGACCGTGCGGGCCGTGGCTTGGCACGCGGTGCTGGCCGGGTGCCCGGCGCCCGCGCTCCCGGTGGTGGTGGCCGCGGTGCGGGCGGCGCTGGAACCGGGGTTCAACCTGCTCGGCATCGCGACGACGACCGGCGCGCCGGCGGTGGGCGTGCTGGTGCACGGGTCGGTCGCCCGCCGGATCGGCATGACCTCGGGCGCGGGCGGGCTGGGCACCGGGAACGCGGGGAACGCCGGCGTCGGGCGGGCGGTCTCCCTCGCCCTCGCCGGGATCGGCGGGGCGCGCGCCGGGCTCACCGACATGGCCACGATCGGCTCGCCGGCGAAGTACGGCTGCTGCACGGCGGAGGCGGCCCGCCCGCTGCCCTCGCTGGCCCAGCGACGCGGGCTCGGGGTGGACGTCGACGCGGTGACCGTGGTCGGGGTCGGCGGGCTGGTCGAGGTGCTGCCGGGCGAGGGGTACCGCGAGCCGCCGTCCGTGCTGGGTCCGGCTGCGGCGGCGATGGCGGGCGCGGCGATGGCCGCCGGGGACCCGGGTCGCTTCCGGAACGGCGAGCAGTTCCTGCTGCTGCCGCCGGAGCTGGCCGCGCTGGTGGCGGAGCAGGGCTGGGGCGCCGACCGGATGGCCGGGTTCCTCTTCGAGCAGGGCAGTGCGCTGCTGCAGGCGTCGGCGTCCGCGCTGGCGTTCCGCGCGGGACTGCCGGTGTACGCCGCCGGGGACCTGCGGGTGGCGGCCTCGGCGGACGACGTCCGGATCGTGGTCACCGGCGGGGCGGGCGGGAAGATGGCGTTGCTGCCGACCTGGGCGGGAGGCTCGCGCTCGGTGACCGCCGCCGTCCGCCCGGTCTGACCGTCCGCGCGGCTCGGGCGGCGAGAGGCCGGGCGATCCGCTCCCGGCCGGGCCCGGTCAGCTCCGCGGCGATCCCGCGCCGTCCGGCGACGGTCCAGCCGGCGCACGGCGACGGCGCCCGCTCCTGCTCGGGGATGAGTGCGAGCAGGAGGTCGAGCAGGTCCTCGCGCTCGGCGCGCGCCAGCGCCACGACGTCCATGCGCACCTCCGTGGGCTCCGGTCGTGCCGAGGGACCGTAGATGACGAAGTCGTGTCGGTACCGCCGTCCCCGGCATGGCCTCCAGCGCCGTGGGCAGCGAGATCCGGACGACCGCAGTGCGAGAGGGGACGGCATGCGCACGACGCGACGGTGGCTGACGGCAACGGTGCTCGCGGTGGGGCTCGGGGTGACCGGCTGCTCCGGCAGCGCGGCGGGTGACTCGCCCGGCGACGCGGTGCCGAACGAGGAGGCGGACAGCGTCGGCGACCCGGACCCGGTGGACGGCGGCGAGGAGGACGCCGACGGCGTCGACCCCGGCACCGGCGGCATCGATGACGACGATGACACCGACAACCCGACCGGCAGCGACATCCCCGGCGACTCGGACGACGACGCGGGCTGAGCCCTGCACCAGGTGCCCTCCGGCCACCTCAGCCCCTGCTTACCGGTGGAACCAGGGGCTGAGGTCCGGCCGGGGTGGTGCCGTTCTCTCCGAAGTCACCCCTGCCCGCGCCGTGGGCAGGAGAGGAGCGTCGGTACCGCGGGTCCGGCCGCGCGGGGTGCGGGAGGACGACGTCGAGAGCGGAGTGTCCGCGCGGGGGTTGCGGTCGAAGGGGCCGACCGGCACGAGCCGGAGCGGGCTGCCGACCCGGCGTGGTCTCCTCGCAGGGCCGTCCCCTTCCCCGCACCCGTGGGCAGGGGACGAGGTCGCGTCAGGCGGTGCCCTCGGCGGCGATCAGGTCGGTGACCGCCCGCGGGCGCGTCGAGCAGTCGTCGCCCGAGGCCGGCTGGTCACCGGCCAGGCCGGTGATCCCGGCGTCCTCGACCGGCCGGAAGCCGAGACGTTCGATGTGCCGCGGCACCCGGTTCTGCGCGTTGATCACGTGCGAGCGGGACAGCCAGCCCTGACCGTCGGCGACGTCGAAGTCCAGGCCGCCGCCGGGTGCTCGCTGCACGTGGCCGGGGGAGGGCAGCAGCCCGACCAGCTGCACCGCCTGCTCGACCGGGAGGTCCTGCGGCGGACGGTCGAAGTAGTACCAGCTGGCCGCGCAGACGCCGTAGAGCGACGGCCCGAACTGGGCGTAGTTGACGTAGAGCTCGAGCATCCGGCGGTCGTCGACCGCCAGCGCGAGCTCCGCGGACAGCCCGGCCTCCACGGCCTTGCGCCAGGCGCTCATCTCCTGGTTCAGGAAGAGGTTCTTGGCAACCTGCTGCGGGATGGTCGAGCCCGAGGGGTCCTCGTCGCCGACGAGGTGCGCCTGCGCGCGGGCCCACATCTGGTCCCAGGTGAAGGCGCCGGACCGGTAGGGCAGCTTGGCGTCCTCGTGCGCGATGACGGCGGCGAGGAAGTTGCGCGACACGTGCTCGACCGGCACCGACTGCTGGATGGCGCCGTTCGGGTTGGCCGCCATGAACGCCGTCGTCGGCGGGTCGACCCAGCGCAGCGAGACCATCACCAGCGCCTGCACGACGAAGCCGACGGCGAGCACCTTCCCGACCCGCCCGGCGAGCTGCTGGCGCCGGCGGGGCCGGTCGTACCCGTCCCGCCGTCCGCCCCGGGGACGCCGCTCGTCGCGGTCCTCCCGGTCGCGGCGCCGCCACCGGCGCCCGGGCTGCTCCTCCGGCCCGGGGCCGTATGCATCGGACCCGTACCGGTCGGCGTCGTCCCACGGCGAGCGGAGCGGGGGTACCGGCCGGGACGGGACCGCGTCGTCGTACCCGGACCAGCCGCTCCCGGGCCGGTCGGCGGTCGTGGTGCCGCGGGTCCGGCGGCGGCGGACGCCGGGCCAGCGATCCGGTGAGCCGTGGGGCATGGGGCGGTGTTCTCCCTGGTGGACGCGAACCGTCATGGTAAAGCGGCGGAGGGTGAGGCCCAGGGAGCTCAGCCTGTGAGGTGCGCGAAGACGACGACGTTGTCCGCGTAGTCGCCGGTGTCCTCGTCGAAGGCGCCGCCGCAGGTGATCAACCGCAGGCCGGCGTGGTCGAGGTCGCCGTAGACGGCATCACTGGGAAAGGCCTCCTTGGCGTGCTCCTCGACCCGGTCGACGACGAAGACGGCGGTGCTCCCGTCGGCGCGGTCGATCTCGACGGTGTCGCCGGGCAGCAGCTCGTCGAGACCCGCGAACGCCCCCGGCTCGCCGGCCCAGTCGACGTGCGCGGCCAGGACGGCGGGCCCGAGCTGGCCGGGGGTGGGACTGCGGTCGTACCAGCCGACCGGGTACGCGCCGGGCGGGACCTGCATCGAGCCGTCGCGCCGCAGGCCCAGCTCCATGACGTCGGAGGTGACCCCGAGAGCGGGGATGCGCACCGCGGTGGGCGGGCTGGCCGGCAGCTGGCGGACGACGGCCACCGGTGCGACGGCCGGGGCCGCCGCCCGGGCCGGCTGCTCCGGCGGCAGCTCGGCGGGCGCGGCTACCACGCGGTGCACCGGCGCGTCGGCGGAGGAGGGGCCGAGCACGAGGAGGCCCGCACCGGCCGCGGCGAGGACCACGGAGGTGGCCCTCCAGGCGCGGGCGGCGCGCGGTCGCCGGCGGCGGTGGCGGCCGTAACGGGTGACCCGGGGCGGCCGGGTGAGCAGCGCGGCGACGTCCGCGGGGACCAGCGGCGGCGGATAGGCGCCGATGATCCGGACGTCGCCGTCGCCGTCGGGGTCGTCGCGGAGCCGGATGGCCAGCGTGCCGGTGCCGAGCGCGGCTCCGCCCGCCCCGGTCGGGTGCGGACCGGGGCGGGCGGCAGGAGGGCGCTGGGGCACGGCCCGCCGGTCAGGCGGAGGTGCGGGCGCTGCGGCGGGCCGCGACGGCCGCGCCACCCGCGGCGGCCAGGGCCGCGCCGCCGAGGACGAACGGCAGGGCGCTCCCGTCCTCGCTCGCGCTGCCGTCACCGGCGGCGACGGCGCCGGCCGGCCGGGTGGAGACCTGCGAGCCGGTGCTGGCCTGCCCGCTGGTCGACGAGGCAGGCGCGTACTGCTGGTCCTCGCAGGCGATGCCGTCGTCGTCGGCGTCCAGGCGCTCGGGGTCGCCCGGGACCGCGTCGAAGGCGGCCTGCGCGGCGGCCTGGCTGGCGAAGTCCGGGCAGTCGCGGTCGGTGGCGGCGTTCGCGGTGCCGGCGAACCCGAGGCTGAGGACGGCGGTGAGGAGGACGCCGGCGGCGGCGGTGGTGGTGCGCATGGGATCTCCCGAGAACGGCGGTGGGGTGACCACCATCACCCATCCGTGACCGATCGGTCACGCAGCGACATACCGGAACTCGGTCGTCCTGTTCGGCGGATTCTGCCAGCGCGACACGCGCCGACGCGCCGGTGACTTCCGGAGCGCCGACCGGTCTGTCCTCGCATGGAGACGATGCAGCCCGACCTCGGTCCACAGGCGGCGGAGCTGGCCCGGGTGGTGGCCGGTATCCGCGACGACCAGCTCGGCGATCCCACCCCCTGCACCGGCACCTCGGTGGCGGGGCTGCTCGCGCACGTGGTGGGCCTGACGACGGCGTTCCGGATGGCCGCGGAGAACACGCGGGTGTCCGGTGGGCCGTCGGCGTCACCGGATGACCTGCCGCCCGACTGGCGCACCGGGCTCCCCGCCCAGCTCGACGCGCTGGTGGAGGCCTGGCGGCGGCCCTCGGCGTGGGAGGGGATCGCGCAGGCCGGCGGCGTGACGATGCCCGCGCCGGTCGCGGCGGCCGTGGCGCTCGACGAGGTGCTGGTGCACGGCTGGGACCTCGCCGTCGCCACCGGGCAGGAGTACGCGGCCGACCCGGCGTCGGTGGCGGTGTGCACGGAATTCGCCGCCCAGGCCGCCGCCGAGGGGCCCACGCCGGGGCTGTTCGGCCCGCCGGTGCCCGTGCCCGACGACGCCCCGCCGCTGGACCGGCTGCTCGGGCTCACCGGCCGCGACCCCGCCTGGCGCCCGCCGACGAGTTGATCATGGGCTTGTTACCGCCGACACGCCTCGACACGCCGCCCGAGGATGCGACGACCCCATGATCGACGAGGGAGGCGGACGAGGCTGGGGCACGCCGCCCTCCGGCCGCGGCTCCACCGCGCTCCCCGGGGTCAGGGCGACTGGCGCGCGAGGTCCTCGATCGGGCCGGACCAGGCCTCCGGCGCCGACCACACGAAGCTGTGCGCGCCGGGCACGGGCACGAACCGCCCCTCGCGCGCCAGGTCGGCGAGCTCGCGCGCCCACTCCTCCGTGCACAGCCGGTCCCGGTCGCCGCGCAGCACGAGCACCGGGACCGGCACGCACGGGACGACGTCCTCCAGGGCGTCGGCCAGGTGGACCCCCAGCGCGTGCGCCACGCGGCGCAGGCCGGCGCGCTCGCGCTCGGCGGTGTGCTGCTCGTCGAGGCTCGGCGGCTCCAGCTGCCGGTTCCGGCGCCAGGCCATCAGCACCCGCCGGCGGCTGCGGAACCGCGGGTCGACGGTGGGGCTGGCCAGGACGAGGGCCCGCACCGCCCGGGGACGGCGGACCGCGACGTGCGCCGCCACCTGGGTGCCGCTGGAGTGCCCGGCGAGCACGACCCGGCCGAGGCCGCCGGCGTCGAGCCACTGCACCACCGCGTCGGCGAACTGGCCGACGTCCAGCGGGTGCGGCGGCTCCCCGCTGCCGGAGAAGCCGGGCAGCTCGACCAGGTGGGCGCGGGTCCAGCCGCCGAGCTCGCACAGCGCCGGCTGCAGGTAGTCGGCCACGGCCAGGCCGGGGACGGCGACCACCTCGGGGACGCCGTCGCGCCGGGCGCCCACTGTGCGGCTGCGCATCACCCCCCAGGTGGTGCGGCGGTGGCTGAGTGCGACCCCGGGGTCGGCGGTCATGGCGCGACCGTAGCCAACGGCGTCCGCTGCGGCGGAACGGCGTTGCTGGTTGACTCCCGGCAGACGGTGGGCCGAGCCGTCCGGGTCGGCCCGGGAGGGATCAGCCATGGCGACGACGGTCGCGGGGATGTCTAAGCAGCAGCTGGCGAGGGTGCTGGGCGCCACGGGGGCGGCCTTCGGGCTCACCAGCATCGTCGCGCCGAGAGTGGTCGCCGCGGGCTACGGCGTCCCGGTCACCCCGGCGGGGCTGCAGGTGCAGCGGCTGTTCGGCAGCCGGGCACTGGCGATCTCGGTCCTGGCGCTGACCGCCCGCACCGACGAGGAGGTCGACCGCGGGCTGGCCGTGGTGGCCGGCATGAACGCGATCGACGCGCTGACCGCGCTGGCGGCGGCAGCCCAGGCCGGACGGCCGACCACGCTGCGGGCGGTCGTCAGCTCGGTGGCCTACGGCGCGGCCGCGCTGGCCGTCCGTTCGATGAAGGGCTGACGCCTCGACACGCGCCGGTTCCCAGGGCGGCGGGGGCTCCCCGCGCCCGCTCCCGCCCGCCGCCGCCGCCGCCGAGTTGATCATGGGGTTGTTGCCGCCGACACGCGCGGACACGCCGTGCGCAGCGGCCAGAACCCCATGATCAACGCGGGGACACGTCGCGCACGATCTCAGCCGACGAGGAAGGCCGTGGCCTGCGGGCCGTCGCCGTCCACGCACGACCCGGTGGCGACGAGACCGGCGTCCGCACCGAACGGGGCGACGTCGCCCAGCACCGCGGCGCCGGCGCACAGCGACACCGCCGACACCCGCTCCCCGCTGGCCAGGTCGACGGTCACCAGCTCGGCGGGATAGGAGAGATCGGCCTGCGGCACCCACGCGGAGCCGCCGTCGGGCGAGACGACGACCTGCAGTGCGGAGTCACCGACGCCGTCCAGCTCGATCGAGCCGGCCACCACGCCGTCCACCACGGTGACCAGCCGCCCCAGCTCGCGTCCGTCGCTGACGAACAGGGTGGCGACGACGGTGCCGTCGGCGGTCACGTCGAGGCCGGCCGGTGTGCCGACCGGGGCGTCGGGTGCGAGGTCGACCGGCTCGCCGACCGGCCGCAGATCGGCGTCGAACGCCGTGAGCAGGGCGCGCCCGTCCTCGGACTCGACCAGCGCGGCGACGCCGCCGTCCGGCCGGGTCGCGAGTGCGGGGACCGTTCCGTCCGGGACGACGGGTGCGGTCATCGTGACGACGCCGGCGGCCAGGTCGACGGCGAGCAGCTGGGCCGGGCCGAGGTCGGTCAGGGTGAGCGCGGCGTAGAGCGTGCGCCCGTCGGGGGAGAGCGTGGTGGCCGCGCGGTCGGGGCGCAGCCCGAGGGCGGTGACTCTCGCCTGCCCGTCGCGCGGGACGGTGAGCAGCTGGTAGCCGGCGGTCGGGCTGGTGTGGGCCACGAGGAACGAGCCGCCGGGGAGGACGGAGAGCGCGGCGTCGTCCCCGACGAGGGGCAGCTCGAGCAGCGCGGTGGCGGTCGGGCCGTCCTCGCCGGGGCCGACCTCGACCAGCCAGGCACGCGTGCCGCCGTCCCCCAGCAGCGCGACCGGGTCGTCGCCGGGTGCGGCGGCGAGGTCGAGCAGCCGGGCGTCGCCGCCGACGGCCGCGTCGAGGTCGACGGTGCCGAGCAGGGTGGGAGCGCCGTCGGTGCCGGGGCGCGGGGACGGGCCCGCGTCGCCGTCACCCGTGCACGCGGCAGCCGTCAGGACGACGGCGAGGGCCGCGGCGCTGCGGCGGACGCGGGGCATGACGGCTCCGTGGTCGACAGACGCCGAGCCTCCGCCGGGCCGGACGGCAGGGCAACTCGGGCGGGGTCGGCGCGGCCTCCCGTGGCGGCGAGCCGGTGGCGCTGATCACAGGGTGGTGCTGGTGGGACGAGGGTCCCCGTTCCGCCGCCCCCCTGCCGATAGCGCAGGGGAGACGACGGATCGATCTCTACCCCCGTCGTCGGGGAGTGGCTCCATGTCGGCAGTGCTGAGACGACTCGGGGACGGCCTGGCGGTGCTGGGCGGTGCGCGCCCGGACGTGCTCGAGGCGGCGCCCGGTGCGCGGCCGCGGTTCGTGGCGCTGGGCGGCGTGCTGCTGAGCACCGGCGGGCTCGCCGTGGTGTCGATGGCGTTCGCCGTGGCGATGGCGCTGGGCGTGTGGTGGCCGCCGGCGCTGCTGGTCGGCCTGGGCTGGGGCGCGGTCGTGGTCAACCTCGACCGGATGCTGCTGGTCGGGATGGCGCACGACGCCTCGCTCAAGCGGAACCTCGTGCTCGCCGTGCCGCGGGTGGGGCTGGCGCTGATCCTCGGCGCGGTCATCGCGACGCCGCTGACCCTGCAGGTGTTCTCCTCGGAGATCGACACCGAGGTCAAGGCGATGCAGGCCGAGGCCGCCGACGCCTACCGGGAGACGCTGGAGACCGACGCTCGGTTCGCCGGGCTCGATGCGCTGCGCGCGGAGGTGGCGCTGGGCGAGTCGATCGTGGCCACCGGGGGTGCGGCGGACCCGCAGCTGGCGGCGGTGCACGGCAGCGCGACGACGGCCCAGCAGGCCTACGACGCGGCGCTGGCGACCCAGCGGGAGCTGGAGGCCAAGGCGCAGTGCGAGCTGGACGGCACCTGCGGCACCGGGGACGCCGGCACCGGCCAGGCGTACGTCGAGGCCCGGGCGGCCGCGGACGCGCAAGCGTCCGTGGTCGCGTCGGCCCGGTCGTCCCTGGACGCCGCGCTCGCGGCCGCGTCGGCGGCGGAGGGACGCAGCGCCGGGCTGGCGTCGGCGTCGCTGGAGACGGACCGGGCGGAGCTGGCGCGGCTGACCGCGGAGCAGACCCGGCTGCAGACGGCGTTCGACGCGACCAACGAGGACGCCGACGGGATCCTGGCGCGGCTGGAGGCCCTCGACCGGCTGGGCGACCGCAACGCCACCCTGGCCGCGGCGCAGGTGATGCTGTCGCTGCTGTTCATGAGCATCGAGATCCTCCCGGTGCTGATGAAGCTGCTGCTGAACTTCGGCCCGCCGTCGGCCTACGACAAGCTGGCCGCGCTGCGGGACTCCGGTGACGTGGAAATCGAGGAGCTGCAGAAGGAGTCGCGGCTGACGGTGGCCGCGGCGCGCGAGGAGATGCTGGTGATGGCGGAGAAGGAGCGCATCGACCGGCAGAAGGCCGCGATCGTCGCCCGGCGTGAGGCCGCGGAGGCGGCTGCTGCGGCCGAGCGGGCGGCTGCTGTCCGCGCGGCCGAGCGGGCTGCCGCGGCGGCCGAGGCGCCGGCGGCGCCGGCGGCGGAGACGCTGCGGCCGTGGGACACCGGTCCGATGCGGCTGGCCCGCACCGTCCTCGGTGCCCGCCGGCGCCCGGCCGACCGCGTGCCCGCCGGCGTCTGATCCGCAGTCCCCGACGACAGTGCCCCGGCCTCCACGCGGAGGCCGGGGCACCGTCGTCGAGGACCGGGATCCGTGTCTCGCCGGCGCGGTCAGCGGGACGTCGGCGACCCGCGTCTTCACACGGGAACGACGCGGAGGCCGCTGATCTCTGCGAGCGCCGCGTAGTCGACGTCCTGGGTGACCACCGGGACGCCGTGCGCGAGCGCGGTGGCGGCGATCCAGGTGTCGTCCACGGCCACCCGCCGTCCCGCCGTGGCCAGCAGGAGCCGCAGCCGGGCCCACCCGTCGGCCACGGCCGTGTCGACGGGGAGGGGGTGCAGGTCGGCCTCCGCCGGCACGGACGCCTGCCCGGACGGCTGTGGACGAATGGTTCCCGTGTCCCTGGCCGCCGTTAGCCTCGGACGGGTGCTGGATGAGCTGAGCCCGACGCTCACCGACTCCGTCATCCGCCGCTCGGTCGGCCACGACGCGTTCCGCCGCGGCGCCGCGTACGCATCCGAGGGGCGGGTCACGGACATCGCCCACTCCGCTGCGAACGACCAGTTCGACGCCGTGGTGCTCGGCAGCCAGCGGCGGATCTACCAGACCGTGGCGGCGTACGACGGCGCCGCTGCCCGGTGGTGGGGGGAGTGCAGCTGCCCGGTCGGCGTGGACTGCAAGCACGTCGCCGCGGTGCTCATCACCGCTCGGCAGGCCCTCGCGGCCCGGCGGGAGCCGGCCCGTGCGCCGGAGTGGGAGCTCGTGCTGGGCGAGCTGGTGCAGGCTCCGTCGTCCGGATCGGGCACGGGGACGCCGCTCGGGCTGCAGTTCGACGTCGAGGACGCGGGCGACCGCCGCGCCGCCGCCTCCCAGGTGTCGGTGCGCCTGCGCCCGGTCGTGCGGGGTGCGAAGGGCCGCTGGATCCGCACGGGGATGTCCTGGCGCACGCTGCAGTACGACTACACCGGACAACGGAACCGTGCCCACGCCGCGGCACTCCTCGCCCTGTACCAGGCGCATCAGGCGGCCGACGACGGTCCAGGGTTCTACGGCTACGGCTACGGGGACGCGCCGGTGCGGCTCGAGCAGTTCGGCCCCGCGCTGTGGCCGGCCCTGCAGCAGGTGGTGGACGAGGGGGTGACCCTGGTGACCACCCGCGGTGGTCCCGTCCGGGTGGCCGGGGAGCCGGTGTCGCTCGCCGTGGACCTGCGCCGGGACGGCGACGTGGACCTGCGCCGGGACGGCGACGCGGATCTGCGCATCGAGCCGGTGGTGGACCTGGGCTCCGGCGGCTGCCTCCCCGCCGGGGCGGTGCGGCTGCTCGGCCACCCGCCGCACGGCGTCCTGCTGCCCTCCGGCGAGCCGGCGCTGCCCCCGGACCTCGTGCCGGAGCGGGGGCTGCTGCTCGTCCCCGTGCAGCCGGTTCCCCGGCGCGTGGAGAAGCTGCTCACCGCTGGGTCCCTGCGCGTGCCCGCGGCCGACCGGGCCCGTTTCCTGACCGGGTTCTACCCGGCGCTGCGCCGGGCGCTGCCGGTGCGCTCGCCCGACGGATCGGTCGAGCTGCCGGAGGTGCTGCCCCCGCAGCTGTGCCTGCACGTCGAGCACGCTCCCGGCCACCGGGCCCGCCTCACCTGGTCGGTGCAGTACCGCACGGGCGAGGACGTCCGACGGCTGCCGCTGGCGGCAGCGGACGGCGCGGCCCCGGACGCCGGCCGTGACGCCGCCGCCGAGGCCCGGCTGCTGGGGGAGCTGCCCCGGCCGCCGGAGCGGCTGTCGGGGCTGTGGCACGACGGCCCGGAGCGGCGGCCGGTCCCGGCCGCGGACCTGTCCGGCATGGACACCGTCGTCCTCACCACCGAGCTGCTGCCCCGGCTGGCGGACGCCGGCGTGCTGGTGGAGGTGACCGGCGAGCCGCCGGACTACCGGCAGTCCGAGGCGGATCCGGTGGTGCAGGTGTCGGCCACCGACGGCGAGGACGCCGACTGGTTCGACCTCGGCGTCACGGTGACCGTGGACGGCGAGGACATCCCGTTCGCCCTGCTCTTCGGTGCCCTCGCGGCGGGCGAGTCGCACCTGGTGCTGCCGAGCGGTACCTGGTTCGACGTCCGCCGTCCGGAGTTCGACCGGCTGCGCCGGCTGATCGACGAGGCGCGGGCGCTGCAGGACGCCGACCGGCCGGGTCTGCGGATCAGCCGCTACCAGGCCGGGCTGTGGGACGAGCTGGTCGAGCTCGGGGTCGTGGCCGAGCAGAGCGAGCGGTGGGCGCGCGACGTCCGGACCCTGCTCGAGGTGGACGACGCGCCGCCGCCCGTGGCGCCCGCCGGGCTGGCCGCACAGCTGCGTCCGTACCAGCTGCAGGGCTACCAGTGGCTGTCCGTGCTCTGGGACGCCGGTCTCGGCGGCGTGCTCGCCGACGACATGGGGCTGGGCAAGACCCTGCAGACCCTGGCGCTGGTGTGCCGGGCGCAGGAGGCCGGCGAGCTGACCGCGCCGGTGCTCGTCGTGGCCCCGACGAGCGTGGTGTCGAACTGGGCGCGCGAGGCAGCCCGCTTCGCCCCCGGCCTGCGGGTGCGGACCATCGAGGCCACCGGCCGCAAGCTGGGCGTGCCCCTGGCCGAGGCGGTCGAGGGCGCCGACCTGGTCGTCACCTCGTACACGCTGCTGCGGCTCGGCGGGGACGACTACCGCGCGCTGCCGTGGAGCGGGCTGGTGCTCGACGAAGCGCAGTTCGTGAAGAACCACCAGGCGAAGACGTACGCCGCCGCCCGGCGGTTGCCGGCCCGGTTCAGGCTGGCGATCACCGGCACGCCGGTCGAGAACGACCTGATGGACCTGTGGTCGATGCTGTCGATCGTCGCACCGGGGCTGTTCCCGAGCCCGCAGCGGTTCACCGAGCACTACCGGACGCCGATCGAGCGGGGCGGGGACGCCGAGGCGCTGGCCGCGCTGCGCCGCCGCATCCGGCCGCTGATGCGCCGCCGCACCAAGGAGCAGGTCGCCGCCGAGCTGCCGCCCAAGCAGGAGCAGGTGCTCGAGGTGGTGCTCAACCCGAAGCACCGCAAGGTGTACGACACGCATCTGCAGCGCGAGCGGCGCAAGGTGCTCGGCCTCGTCGACGACCTGCAGCGCAACCGGTTCACCATCTTCCGGTCGCTGACGCTGCTGCGGCAGCTGGCCCTCGACGCCTCGCTGGTGGACGACGCCTACGCCGGCATCCGGTCGAGCAAGGCCGACGCGTTCCTCGAGCACCTGCAGGAGGTGGTCGCCGAAGGGCACCGCGCGCTCGTGTTCAGCTCGTTCACCGGCTTCCTGGGCACGGTGCGCCGGCAGCTGGAGGCAGCGGGGCTGCCGTACGCCTACCTCGACGGGCGGACGCGGGACCGGCAGCGGCGGATCGACGAGTTCCGCGACGGGCGCGCTCCGGTGTTCCTGATCAGCCTCAAGGCCGGCGGGTTCGGGCTGACCCTGACCGAGGCCGACTACGTGTTCGTGCTCGACCCGTGGTGGAACCCGGCGGTGGAGGCGCAGGCGGTCGACCGCACGCACCGGATCGGGCAGGACAAGACGGTGATGGTCTACCGGCTGGTGGCAGCGGACACCATCGAGGAGAAGGTCGTGGCGCTGCAGGAGCGCAAGCGGGATCTGTCCGCCCGCGTGCTGGACGACGGCGGCGCACTCGCGGGCCCGTTGACCGCCGAGGACATCCGCGGACTGTTCGCCTGACCCTCGCTCGGCTCGCCCAGGGCCGGCCGTGCACGACGCCTCGCTCAAGCGCAGCGGGGAAACGGCCGATACTCGTCGTACTCCCGTCCTAACCTGCAGTGCGGACCAGCGAGGGGGAGCGCGGTGAGCACAGCTGTCTGGGGTTTCATCGGCGTGGTGGTCGGCGGGCTGCTCACGGTCGCGGCCCAGGCCACCGCCGAGTCGCTCAGGGCCCGTGCCGCGGCGCGGGCGCGGCAGGAGCAGCGGGAGCGCGCGTCGCAGGAGTTCCAGCGCGAGACCCTGATCGAGCTGCAGGCCGCCATGGCCGACTACCGGGAGGCGCTGTGCCGGGACCGGAGCCAGATCCTGCCCTCGCGGAGCACGGAGGCGCAGCTGTCGGCCGCGCGGTCGAGGTACCAGATGCTGGTGCACCGCGTGTCGTCGTCCGCCGCACGGGAGGCGGCGCTGGCGTGGGAGGCGGCCGCGCTGCCCTGGTTCCAGGGCGACGACTCCGGCACCGCCGCGGCGGAGTCCGAGGCGTGGGAGACGGCGATGCGGGTGACAGGTGAGGCCGTCCGCGCCACGGACTGAGTGCTCTCAGGCGGTCTGCAGGCGCTCCGCGACGCCGTGGTCCCGGGCGGCCTCGAGGAGGTACCCGCCGAACTCCCGGCTGACGTGCTCGGCGCGGAGCAGCGCGGCGCCGCCGTCGACCAGCACGCGGGTGACGAGCTCGTCGGCGAAGGACGGCGTCCCGGCGACCATGCGGCGGAAGTCCACCACGATGGTGGCACCGGCCATGCGGTCGGCGAGGCCGTCGACCAGGGCACGGGCACGCTCGCGGCCGCCGCTCAGCTGCGGGACCTCGATCGGTGGGAGGACAGCAGGCACGGTCATCGACCTCCTCACAGGCTCAGGCGCACGTGGGCGAGCGTACCGGGGTAGGACGCGGGCAGATCGGTCAGCTGGGGGTCCGTCCGACCGTGCCGGAAGGTACCGCTGGCCGCCCCGCTGATCAGCGTCACGCTGCCGCGGTGCTCGCCGGTGATGCCGATGACCCGGCTGATCCCGCGCCCGCGGCCCGGGCGGCCGATCGAGGTCACGTTCACCTGGGCGGCGCGCACGATCGCCGTCCGGTCGTCGGGCACGGGGATCGCCGCGGCGAGCCGCTCCCGCAGACCGATGCCGCTGTCACCGACGGCGAAGGAGATGTCGCCCTTGTTGTCGTACCGCTGCAGCGCCACGTACCCGTGCGACCGGGTGCTGTGCTCCAGCACGTTCCGGGCCATCTCGTCGAGCGCCGCGTACAGCGGCTGGATGAGCTCCGGGTGGTCGTCGACGTAGGTCTGCACGAGGGCGGCGGCGACGCTGTCCAGCCCGGCCTCCCCGTCGAACCGGCGCAGCTCGACCAGGCGGTGGCCGAGCCGGCGCTCGCGCACCTGCGGCAGGTCGTGCACCACGTCGAGCCCGGCGAGCTCCTCACCGAGCCGCATCCGGGTGAGGTAGTTGGCGACGTCGCCGCCCTCGGGCTTGCGGAAGCGGACGGGACGGCGCTGGAGCCTCGCCCGCTCGGCGATGACGGCGAGGCTCACCAGACCGGCCGGGTCGATGAACTTGAGCCCGGTCAGGTCGATCTCGACGGCGTCGGTGCCCGCGGGCCGCAGGTGTCCGCCGATCTCGTCGTACGTCAGCACGCCGTTCGTGCAGAGCGTGATGTCGACGCAATCGGTCCTGGTCATCTCCGTTACATCGTCCACGAGGGGCTGACAGTTGAGTGACGGCTCGGTCCTCGTGCGTCACCGGAAGGCACCGGCGGTTGCGGCGCGACCGCTCCTCGTCAGGCTCCGGTGTCGATGGCCTGGAGTTCCTCACGGTGCCAGGCGGCGAGCAGCTCTCGATCGCCGGCCAGTCCGATGGTGTTCGTGCTCCTCACACGCAGAGCCGCGGCGCAGTGGACGGCGTCGCAGCCGCGGAGGGCGTGCGTCCGAGCAAGTGCCCCGGCCTGGCGGACGAGGTCGTCGTCCACGTCCACGACGTCCATCTGGGCCCAGACGGATTCGAACTCGACCAGTGCGCTGTCCTGCGCCTCGGCGGTCAGGCGGCCGAGCCGGGCCGCGCGGGCGAGCGCGGCGCAGACCTCGGCGAACGTCAACCGGACGGTCGCCACGGTCTCGGCCTGCAGGAAGACCCGGAGGGAGACCGCGGATCCGGGCTCGTCCTCGACGAGCAACGGCACGACTGCAGACGTGTCGAAGTAGGCGATCACCTGCGCTGCTCGGCGACCAGGTCACTGACGGGCCCGGAGGCCTTGACGGGCCGAGGTGCCGACCGCCGGCGCTGGCGAGCCGGCTGCACGAGCCCTTCGGCGATCGGGCGCTCCAACGGGCTCGGCTCGTCCACCGGGACGATGCGGGCGACCGGTCGGCCGTGGTCGGTCACCGTGATGCTGCGCCCGGCGCGCACCTCGGCCAGGAACCGGCTGAGCCCGTCCCGCAGCTCACGAACGCCGACCGAGCTCATCGTCGCCTACTCCTCATTGTGGCCATCACCGGCTGCCTGATCGTAGCCACAAGTCGGGCTGGCGAGGTGGGGGTATCGGTCGTCAGGTCACCGGTGGTGGAGCCGTGGTCCGTCGTAGCCGGGCAGCCACCGCCGGAGCTCGGTGTCGACGGCCACGGTGGCGTCCAGCGAGCAGAGGACGCCCGCCAGCCCGGCGGCCACGCGCTGGAGCAGCAGGTGGCGCGGCGGGATGGTCAGCCGGCGCTGGGTGCGGGCGGCGGCGCTGAACGGGTCGGAGGCCAGCCGGGTCTGCTCCTGCATCCAGGCCCGGGTGAACCGGTACGACGGGCTGCGCAGCGGCTGCAGGTAGGGGTCGAGCAGCGCCAGCAGGGCTGTCTCGGTGACCCGGTCGGGCCGCAGCAGTCCGGCGGAGGCGGCGATGCGGTGCAGGGCCACGGCGTCGCCGTCCCGCCCGGCGGCGAGCAGCGGGCCGAGCCGGGCCGGCCAGCCGTCCGGCAGGGCCTCGGTCGCTCCGAAGTCGAGGACGGCGAGGCGGCGGTCGGGCAGCAGCCGGAAGTTGCCGGGGTGCGGGTCGCCGTGCAGCCGGCGGGCGCGCACCGGCGCGGAGGCGAGCAGGCGGACCAGCAGCTGCCCGGCGCGGTCCCGGTCGTCCGGGGTGCCGTCGGCGATGACCCGCGCCAGGGGAGTGCCGTCGACCCATCGGGTGACCAGGACCTGCCCCTCGACGGCCAGCACATCGGGGACGGCGATGTCCGGGTCGTCGCGGTAGGCGTCGGCGAACGCCGTCTGGGCGTCTGCCTCGCGGACGTAGTCGACCTCGTCCACGAGTCGGTCGCGCAGCTCGGCGAGCAGCTGCCGGGCGTCGAGGCCGGGCGCGGCCGCCTGCACGAGGGGCGTCAGCGCCTGCAGCACCCCGAGGTCGGCGACGAGCGCCGCGCCGGCGCCGGGGTACTGGACCTTCACGGCCACCGGGGTGCCGTCGGACCAGGCGGCGCGGTGCACCTGACCCACGCTGGCGGCCGCGACCGGCCGGTCGTCGAAGTCGCGGAACAGCCGTCGCCAGTCGGGTCCGAACGCCCCCTCGAGCTGGCCGTGCACCAGCGGGGTCGGCATGGCCGGCGCCGCCTCCTGCAGCTTCACCAGCGACTCGCGGAAGGGGCCGGCCAGCTGCTCGGGCAGCGCGGCCTCCATCGCCGACATCGCCTGGCCGACCTTCATCGCGCCGCCCTTGAGCTGCCCGAGGACGGCGAACAGCTGCTCGGCGGTGCGCTGTTGCACCTGCGCGGCGACCGCCTCGGCCAGGCGGCCGCCGAGGCGCTTGCCGATCCCGACGGCGGTGCGGCCGGCATGCGCCGCGGGCAGCGCGGCCAGCCGCGCCGTCCGTGCGAGGCGGCCCCGTGGCGGCCCGCCGTCCTCGGAGGTCACCGGCGGACCGTAGCGCCGACCGAGGCGGTCGGTGAGCGGCCGCGCCACCGGTCGGTGCAGGGACGTCGTCCGTCGTCGTGGCCACCGGACAGCGACTGTGGGTCACGCCTCGCGGGAGCAGGTGCGGGTCGACGGACTGTTCCCGTCGCCGGCTGGAACCTGGCGAGAGCCTCTTCCCTGACACCGACCGGCCGGGGAGCAGGCGTCCCGAGGAACCGATCGGTGCCGGGGGGACGTCATGGGCAACCGGGCTGCGCGGCTCCCGGGCCTGGAGCTGAGCCATCAGCTCGCCGGGATGGTCGAGCGGGACGAGTTCCTGCGGTCCGCGGCCGAGATGCTCCTGCACCTCCTGGTTGGGGACGTCACGAGCTGGAACGCCGTGGACCTCCCCACCGGCCGCGCCGAGGTGCAGCCCTTCCCGCTCACGGGGTGGGACGCCGCCGAGCTGTCCCGTGGACTGGGCGAGATGGCGGACGAGCACCCGCTGGTGGGCGCCTACCTGGACGGCCGCTCGGACGGCGACGTGTCGCCGCGGCGGCTCAGCGACGTGGCGACCCGCTCGGAGCTGTTGCGCAACCGGGCCTACGTCGACTTCCTGCGCCCGTTCGGGGTCCGGCACCAGGTCGTGGTGCTCACCGCGCACCTGTCGCCGGGCAGCGGTCGGGCCTGGTCGGTCAACCGCTCCGGGCGCGACTTCACCGACCGGGAGGTGGCGGTCGCGCGCGCCGTCCAGCCGGTCCTGGTCGCCCTGGACCGGGCGGCCGGACTCCCGCTCCCGGCACTGGACGCTGCCGCCGTCGGGCGGATGCGGCTGACCGCCCGCGAGGCCGAGGTGCTGCGCCACGTCGGCGCCGGGCTCACCGCGGACGCCATCGCCCATCTGCTGCGGATCAGCACCCGGACGGTGTGCAAGCACCTGGAGAACGTCTACCGGAAGCTGGACTGCCACGACCGGCTGGTGGCCGTGCAGCGCGCCCGGGGCCTCGGCCTGCTGCCGCGCTCGGATCCGCCGGTCTGACCTGCCCACCGGTGTCCGGCCGGGACGACGGCCGGCACGGGACCGAGGTCACGGGGTCCAAGGGCTCGGGGTCCAAGGGCTCGGGGTCGAAGGGCTCGGGGACCTAGGGCTCGGGGACCTAGGGCGTACGTGCAACTGCGTACAGACCGGCGCGGTGCACCGCCCTAGCGTCGGAGTCCGGTCGCCACCGTGGGTCACCGAGGGGAAGTCATGACGATGTTCATCGTGCACCTGCGCTGGGACGGTGTGGGGCCGGACGAGTACGCGAAGATCACCGAGCACGTCCTGACCGGCACCGCGCTGGCCGACGGCTGCCTGGCGCGGCGGCTGCGGCACGACGGCCGGACGCTGCTCGACGTCGAGGTGTGGCAGGACGCAGGGCAGGCCGGGCGCGCCCTGTCCGATCTGTCGGAGACCGTGCGGCTCGCGGGCGTGCCGGGGGCGGCTCAGCAGGCGATCTTCTCGATGCCGGACGCCTTCGCCGTCGCCTACGTCCAGTCGGCGAAGGCTGCCGCGACGACCCCGGCGCCGCGCGTGCCGGACACCGTTCCGGACCCGTCGACGCTGCTGGCCGGGGCGGTCGACGCCTGACCCATCGAGCGTTGACGGAGCGGTCGTTGGGCTGCCGACCGGGCCCACAACTGGTGTCGACGCGGCACACGCGAGGCGGAGGAGTGGTGTCATGAGCCAGGTACTCAACAGTCGGGCCGGCCCCGCGGACGCGGTCCGCGAGTACGACCAGGTGCGCAGGATCGTGCAGCTCTTCCTCGACGGCGAGTCGAGGGGCGACGCCGCCAAGCTCCGGGAAGCCTCGCACCCGGACGCCCGGATGTTCGGGTCGGTCGGGGGCGCCCGCTACGACATGCCGATGGCGGAGTTCATCGAGCTGGCGGCGAAGCAGCCGGGCGACACGGGCAACCACCGGACGCGCATCCTCTCGGTGCAGCAGACCGGCGACGCGGCTGTGGCCGAGGCGGCCGAGGAGGGCTACTGGGGGTCGCTCTCCTTGATCGACTACTTCCAGCTCATGCGCATCGAGAGGAGCTGGAAGGTGGTCAGCAAGCTCTTCGCCCACACCGGCGGGGACGTGCCCGCATCGACGTAGCCCTTGCGCCTGCGCCGTTCCGGGAGTCCGTCGACCGGATCCCGGCGATGACCCGCCGACCCGACTTTCGGCTGGCTCCTATCGCCCGGACTCCCCGCCTGCTGTGAGCGGTCGTGGCAGGACGGCGGCAGGCGGCGGTAGGAGATCAGCACGCAGGCCGATCGGCGCGGACCGACATGGACATCGGCGCGGTGCTCGTAGCGGGTGCGCAACCGTTTGGAGCTGTGCAGCCAGGCGAATCCGCGCTCGACCACCCGGCGCTGCTCGCCCAGGTCCGAGCCGTGCGCGACGCCGCGGCGGGTGATCCGCGGCGTGATGCCCCCGGGCGCGCAGCCGGCGGCGGTAGGCGTCATGGTCGTAGCCGCGGTCGGCGAACAACTCCCGCGGGCGACGGCGGGGCCGGCGCCAGCAGCTCACCCCGGAGCAGCCGAACAAGCCGGGCGACCGATCCGTCGCAGCACAGCTCCCGACGGAGGACACCGGCGGACGGCAGCGGCGCCGCACCGGGAAGCCACCAGATGGGCGGGGCGTCCGGCGCGGACAGCCGCTCCGGCGTGTCGCCCGACACCGGCACGATCGAGCACCCGAACGGCCGGATCTCGGGTACAGATGCGGGTGGAACCGAGGCCGTCGCCTGTCGGGCCGTCGGGTTCGAGCAGCGGACACGGGATGAGGAGTACGGAACATGCACCGTCCGAGCTGGGTCCCGGCCGAGGTCGACCTGAGTCGCCCGAGTGCGGCCCGGGTGTACGACTACTACCTCGGGGGATCGCACAACCTGGAGGTCGACCGGCGCATGGCGCGGGAGGCCATCTCCCTGTGGCCGGACCTCCCCGCGATCATGCAGGCCAACCGTGCGTTCCTGCGCCGGGCGGTCCGCTACCTGGCGGGACGGGGCATCACCCAGTTCCTCGACATCGGCTCCGGCATCCCCACCGTGGGCAACGTGCACGAGGCCGCTCAGCAGGCGCATCCGGGGGCCCGGGTCGTGTACGTCGACAGCGACCCGGTGGCGGTGGCCCACAGCCGCGCGATCCTCGGCGGGGACGAGCAGACCGCGGTGGTCCACGCCGACCTGCGCGAGGCGGAGACGGTCCTGGAGGACCCGGCGGTCCGGGCGACCCTCGACCTGGACCAGCCGATCGCGGTGCTCGTTGTGGCCGTCCTGCACTTCGTGAGCGAGGAGGACGATCCCTTCGGGGCGGTGGCCCGGATCCGGGACCGACTGGCCCCGGGCAGCCACCTCGTCCTGTCCCACGCCAGCGACGAGGGGCGTCCCGACGCGGCCGCCTCCCATCGCGAGCTCTACAGCCGCACACCGACGCCGATGACGATGCGCAGCCGTGACGAGATCGCGCGGTTCTTCGACGGCTTCGAGCTCGTCGACCCTGGGCTGGTGTGGTTGCCGCTGTGGCGACCGGACGCCTCCGACGCGGCTCAGCACCCGGAGCGGACCACCGGTTTCGCCGGGGTCGGCCGTCGCGGGTGAGCACGTCGGTGGCAGGTCGACGCGACGGCGGGGACCGGGCGGATGCCGCCGTCCAGCCGGATCCCGTCGGTGCCCTCACCGCACGGTGGGCCGCCGCCGTTGCCGGGACGAGCTACGTACCGCTGCCGCCGGACGAGGTCGCAGAGCTGCTGCGGGGCCTGCTGCACCGGCTCCTCGCCGCGGTCGACGAGCCGCCGCTCCGCCAGGCGTCCGTCGGCAAGCAGGTGGGGGCCGCCCTGGTCGACGCCCACTTCACCAACCCGCAGTCCCTCTCCCAGACGCTGTGCGTGCTGCTGGACGGCAGGCCCGCCGCCGGCGCGGCCGGGGGCCGGGGGGAGCCGTCGGGTGGAGGGGAGGTGCTGCCCGATCCGGCACCTCCGGACCGCCGGTGGAACGCGCTCGTGGCGACGGTCGCCGAGGGCTTCAGTGCGGCGTTGCAGGAGCGGGCGCTGTGCGAACAGGAGGAGATCCTGGCTGCGGCCGCGGCGGCTCGGGAACAGGCGAGCGAGGCGCTGCACGTCAGTCAGGAGCGCTTCCGCGCGGTCTTCGAGGGAGCCACGATCGGGATCGGGATCGGTGACCTGGAGGGCCGGATCCTGGACGTCAACCCGGCCCTGATGCGGCTCCTGGGTCATCCGATCGAGGAGTTCCGCCGCCGTTCCGTGCAGGAGTTCATGCACCCTGCCGACGTCGAGCACGTGTGGCGGCTCTACGGGGAGCTGATCCGCGGGGAACGGGACCACTTCCGGCTGGAGAAGCAGTTCCTCAAGTCCGACGGCGAGTCGGTGTGGACCGACCTCACGGTGTCATTGCTCCGCGACGGGGACGGCCGGCCCCGCTACCAGCTGGCGCTGATCCACGACGTCACCACGCTGCGCCACCTGCGACGCCAGCTGGAGTTCGAGGCCCAGCACGACGCGCTGACCGGACTGCCCAACCGGAGGACGTTCCTCGCCCACCTGGACGCCGTCTTCGGCCAGGCGTCACCGGGTGCCCGGGCGGGACTGTGCTACCTCGACCTCGACGGTTTCAAGGCGGTCAACGACACGCTGGGACACGAGGTCGGCGACCAGCTGCTCGTCGCGGTCGCCCAGCGCCTGGTGTCCGTGGTGCGGGACCGTGGGCTGTCGGTCGCCCGGCTCGGCGGGGACGAGTTCGTCGTCCTCGTCCCGGGGACGTCGGACAGCGGGCAGCTGGTCGCGCTCGCCGAGGAAGTGCTGGCCGCGGTGGCGCAGCCGGTGCAGCTGGGCGGTCGTCGGGTCGAGATCACCGCCAGCGTCGGTGTGGTGGAGCGGTCGATCGCCGACATCGACCCGGCAGAGCTGCTGCGTGCCGCCGACATGACGCTCTACTGGGCGAAGGCGGACGGCAGGAGCCAGTGGGCGCTGTTCGAGCCGGAGCGCAACGCTCGGGAGATCACCCGGTACCGGCTCTCCTCCGCTCTGCCCGCGGCGCTGGCGGGGGAGGACCTGCGGGTCCACTACCAGCCCCTGCGGCGCCTGGCTGACGGCCGGCTGCACGGCGTGGAGGCGCTGGTCCGGTGGGAGCACCCGCGCATGGGGCTCCTCGGCCCCGGGAGCTTCGTCGGCCTGGCGGAGGAGTCGGGGATGATCGTCCCCCTCGGCCGGCACGTGCTCCGGGCCGCCTGCCGGCAGGCGTTCTCCTGGTTCGGAGCCGGCAGGAGCGGCCCGTTCGTCAGCGTCAACCTCGCCACTCGGCAGCTCCGGGACGAGCACCTGGTCGACGACGTCCGTATCGCGCTCGCCGACAGCGGGCTGCACCCGCAGCAGCTCCAGCTCGAGATCACCGAGAGCGCGGTCATCGGCACCGACCCGCTCACCGGTCACACCCTCGACGCGCTCGCCGGGATGGGCGTGCGCCTGGCCATCGACGACTTCGGTACCGGTTACTCCAACCTCGCCTACCTGCGGCGGCTGCCGCTCGCCGAGCTCAAGCTCGACGGTTCCTTCCTCCGCGGCCTGCGCTCCGTCGACGCGGCCGACCCCGTCGACGTCCAGCTCGTCGGATCGATCGTCTCGCTGGCCCACCTGCTCGGCCTCACGGTCACCGCCGAGGGCGTGGAGACGCAGGCTCAGGTCACCATCCTGCGGGAGCTGGACTGCGACGCCGGGCAGGGCACGTACCTCGGTCGCCCCGCCGATCCGGCTGACCTCGGCCGGCTACTCGACCCGGTGTGAGCGACCGGCTGAGTGACGCCTGAGCGACCAGACCTCGCGGCGCAGGGATCGGCCGTCCCTGTAGCCGGGCAGCCAGCGCTGGAGCTGGTCGTGGACGGCGGCGGCGCCCAGCGAGCGAAGAGGACGCCGACCACACCGGCGGCCACCCGTGTGCAGCGTTGGTCCCGCGGCCGGGATGGGGGTGACGACGGTCGGGCGCTGAGACCGACGGAACGGTCAGCCCTTCACATAGAAGGGCTTCTCGGCGATCCGGCCGCCGCGGACCCGGAACACCACCGCCAGGCGGAGCAGCACGTCCTGCTCGAGCCGGGCGGCATCCACGTCCCTGACCAGACGCAGCGCGCCGACCAGCTCGTCCAGCGACCGGAGCTTGGCCTGCACCGAGGCGACGTCGACCGGGCGGGGCGTCACGAGGTCGCCATCCGCTGCAGGTCGAGGTCGCGCAGCCACGCCGTCTCGTAGAACTCGAGAGCCGCGGCCATCTGCGTCCGGGCGAACAGGCTGGCCGACGCCTCGTACAGCGGTCGCGCGCCGACCAGTCCGGAGAACCGCGCCGTCGGGGAGGCGCCGTAGAGGACCAGCACGTCGACGTCGTCACTGGCGGTCAGGTCGGCGAGGTCTCCGACCAGCGCCAGCAGCCCCTGCGTTCCTGCGGGAAGGGACACGGCGACGTCGAGGTCCCGCGCCCGCTCCGGGGTGCGGATGGCGCTGCCGAAGACGGTGATCAGCGCGACGCCGTGCCGACGGGCCAGATCGTCGAGTCGCCCGTCGTCGGCGGCGGCGCGCAGACGGTCGAGTGACTCGCGAACGGACACGGTCCGAGAGTAGGAGACGCCTGTGTCACCGGG
The DNA here is from genome assembly GCF_900143215.1 of Geodermatophilus obscurus. Taxonomy (GTDB): domain Bacteria; phylum Actinomycetota; class Actinomycetes; order Mycobacteriales; family Geodermatophilaceae; genus Geodermatophilus; species Geodermatophilus obscurus_A. Next base: position 114,358 of record NZ_FRDM01000006.1, read on the forward strand.
GAGCCGCATGGAGTGATGCCGGCCGTTTGGCACCCGAGCAGCCATCTCAGCCGAACTGCCCCCCGAGCAGCCGGGGTCAGTGGACGGCGCGCTCCTGCCCGGCCCAGTAGGGCTCGCGCAGTGTCCGCTTGAGCACCTTGCCGGCGGGGGAGAGCGGCAGCGCGTCGACGACGTCCATGGACCTCGGCACCTTGTAGCTCGCGAGCCGGTCGGCGCAGAAGGCGCGCAGCTCCTCGAGGGTCACGGCGGCGCCGGCCGCCGGGACGACGACGCCGTGCACGCGCTCGCCCCAGGTGTCGTCGGGGACGCCGATGACCGCGCAGGCGGCCACCGCCGGGTGCTGGGCGAGGACGCTCTCCACCTCGACCGAGTACACGTTCTCCCCACCGGAGATGATCATGTCCTTGAGGCGGTCGGTGAGGTAGACGTAGCCCTCGTCGTCCATCCGGCCGGCGTCGCCGGTGTGCATCCAGCCGCCCCGCAGCGCCTCCGCGGTCTCCTCCGGCCGGTTCCAGTAGCCGAGCATCACGTTGCCGCCGCGGACGACGATCTCGCCGACCTCCCCGCGAGGGAGCTCGACGTCGTCCGGGCCGACGACGCGCACCTCGGTGTGCGGCGCCGCGCGGCCGACGGAGCGCCGGTGCCTCGGGTCCTCGTGGTCGTCCGGCCTGAGGACGGTCACCACGGGGGCGAGCTCGGTCATGCCGTACACCTGCAGGAAGCGGGCGTTGGGCCGCGCCTTCATCGTCCGGCCGAGCAGGGCGTCGGACATGGGGGAGGCCCCGTACATCACCTTCCGGACGCTGGTGAGGTCGAACTCGTCGACCCGCGGCGAGTCGACCACCAGCTGGATCATCGTGGGGACCAGCAGCACGTCGGTCACGCCGTGCTCCTGGACGGCGGTCAGCACGGCCACCGGGTCGAACACCGGGATCATCACCTGCGTGCCGCCGACCACGCCGGTGCCGACCCAGCCGGAGAAGGCGGCGGCGTGGAACATCGGCGCGGCGTGCAGGAGCACGCGGTCGGACGGGACGTGGTCGGTGGCGAACACGCCCATGGCCGACGTCAGCAGGTTGTCGTGGCTGAGCATGACGCCCTTGGACCGGCCGGTGGTGCCGCCGGTGTAGAAGACGCCGGCGAGCCGGTCGCCGCCGCGGCGGACGTCCTCGACCGGCTGGTGCGCCTCGACCAGGTCCTCGAAGGCGAGCATGCCGTCGGGCGTCGGGCCGTCGCCGCCGTGGACGACGTGCCGGAGCCACGGCTGGCCGGCCCGGATGCCCTCGAAACACCCTGCGAAGACGTCGTCGACGACGAGGACCCGGGCGTCGACCTCGGCGAGCGAGTCGGCGATCTCCGGGACGCTCCACCGGATGTTGACCGGGACGACGACCCCGCCGGCCCACAGCGTCGCGGCGAGGAACTCGTGGTAGCGGTCGGAGTTCAGGGACAGGACGGCCGCGCGCTCGCCGTCCCGGATGCCGAGCTGCTGGAGCGCGGCGGCGAGCCGGGCGATCCGGTCGACCGACTCGGCGTGGGTCCGGGTGCGGCCGGCGCAGACGGTGGCGATCTCGTCCGGGCGTTGCTGGACGTGGCGGTGCAGGCCCTGGGTGAGGTACACGGCGACCTCCGATCCGGTGGGTCCGGATCGTGGCGCCGGCGGCGTCCGCGGGGCCAGAGGCGGACGGCTCTGCGGCCGGCCGCCCCTGGCGGGCGCGGGTCAGCCGTTGGACGTCAGCCGCTCCCGGTTCCGGGCGGACTCGATGAACGACCGGACGACGGGGTAGATCTCGGCCTCCCAGCGGGAGCCGCTGAAGACGCCGTAGTGGCCCACCCCGTTCTGCAGGTGGTGGCGCTTGCGCTCCTCCGGAATCCCGGTGCACAGCCGGTGGGCGGCCTCGGTCTGGCCGGGGGAGCAGATGTCGTCGTTCGCGCCCTCGACGGTGAGCAGCGCGGTGTTGCGGATGGCGCCGGGGTCGACGCGCCGGCCGCGCCAGGTGAAGCGGCCGAGCGGGAGCTCGTGCTGCTGGAAGACGCGGCCGACCGTCTCCAGGTAGAACTCGGCGGGGACGTCCATCACCGCGCCGTACTCGTCGTAGAAGGCGCGGGTGGTGGCGGCCGAGGCGGCGTTGCCGGTGACCAGGTCGCGGTACATCCGCGCGTGCGCGGTGAGGTGCCGCTTGGGGTTCATCGACATGAAGGCGGTCAGCTGCACGACGCCGGGGTAGACCCGCCGTCCGGCGCCCGGGTACCGGCTCGGCACGGTGTCGACGACCCGGCGCTCGAACCAGGAGAGCGGCTTGGTGGCGGCCGACCTGTTGACGCGGTTGGGGTTGACCCGGGTGTCGATCGGGCCGGCCATGAGGGTGACGCTGGCCGGCTGGGCGGGGTCGTCCTCGGCCGCGAGCAGCGCGACGGCCGCCAGCACGGGGACGGCGGGCTGGCACACCGCCACGACGTGGGTGTCGGGGCCGAGGTGGCGCAGCGCCTGCATGACGTGCTCGATGTACTCGTCCAGCCCGAAGGGCCCGTGCTCGGCGGGGATGTCGCGGGCGTTGTGCCAGTCGATGGCGTAGACGTCGTGGTCGGCCAGCAGCGTCTTGATCGTCGGCCGGATGAGCGTCGTGAAGTGCCCGGACATGGGGCCGACGACGACCACGCGGGGCTGCCCGGGAACCGAGGGCTTGGCGAAGTGCAGCAGGGTGCCGAACGGCGTCGTCAGGGCGGAGCGCTCGAAGACGTCGGCGTCGCGGCCGTCGACCGGCACGGTCGTGATGCCGAAGGCCGGGCGGTCGTGGGTGGGGCGCGCCTTGGCGACGATGTCGCAGAGAGCTCGCGCGTGCCGGACGGCCGGCGCCTTGGCCAGCGGCGTGGGCAGGGCCTGCAGTGCCCGAGCGGTCAGCTCGGACGCCGTGAGGACGGGTGCCGTTGCTCGGCGGTTCATCTCGTACGCGGTGTAGAGCATGGGCCTGCCTGTCGCAGAGTCGGAGCGTCGTCGGTGACTTAGGTCACTGGCGAGTAACTTAAACGCGACGGCAGGGTGACGGCGCAGCGACCCTCGGGTCGGAGACGTTGCGGGCGCGTTTCGGCGGCACCGGCGTCCCGTGGGTAACAGCGGCCACTCCGGTCGCGCCGGACCGTCGCAGCGGTGCCGTCGATGGGGTCCGGAGCTCGGTGCTGCTGGGTCGGCCGGGTGTGACCTCAGCTCGCGGATGCGCCCCGGCGACGACAGTCGCCGGGGCGCTCTGCTCTGTCGCGGGCCGCTACACGGCCTCGGGGACGTGCAGGTGGGCGAGGACGAGGTCCATCTCGGCGATGTCCACGATCTTGGCGCCCATGGCCTGCGCGAACTGGTCGCGCAGGACCCTGGCGTGCTTGCGCACCAGCCCGGCGGCGTCGCGGTTCTCGAAGCTGGTGACGCTGACCGTCCGGCCGAGGCGCCGGTCGACCAGCATGCTGACGCTGCAGAAGCCGGGCAGCTCCTGCAGCTTGGGCAGCAGGTTCTGCCGGTAGGCGTCGAGCAGGTCGTCGAGGTGGTTCGGGGCGACGCGGGCCCAGGTGACCTGCGCGCCGGCGCCGTCGCCGGCCGGACGCTCCCGGTGGAGGACGGCGATCTCCCACTCCTGGACGTCGGCGTGCTCGCCGCCGAGGGTCTGCATGAGGCGGTGCTGGACGGTGCGGTCCTCCGCGGCGGTGGCGCGCATGGCCTCCTCGTCGACCCAGGAGGTCGCGACGATGCAGCGGCCGCTCCCGCGGTCCGCGAGCAGCGACAGGCCGACGCAGCCGTCGGTCTTCTGAACCGACGGCATCACCTCGTCGCGCACGTAGGCGATGCCGGCGTCGAGGTTGCTGAGGTCGCCGCGGATGCTGGTGGATCGGGCGTACATTCCGCCTCCGTTCGGGCGGCGCCCCGGCGGCATCGCCTCGCGGGTCAGCTTCTCGGCCGCAGACTTGCGAGGCAACCGTCCGCGGCAGTGGTCGGTCAGATCAGTCCACCAGTCGCTCGAGGAACCGCTGAGTCTCCGGATCGGTGGAGTGCAGATAGACGCCGCGCAGGTTGCGGTCAGGAGCACCTTGTGGATGTTGCGCACCAGGAGGTGGAACTCGGCGCGTGCGCGGCCATCCCGGTCGGCTCGTGGACCACGTACGGCGACATGGCCGAACTCATCGGCAGCCACCCGGTTCCGGTGGGCGTCCACATCGCCACGCAACCGGTGCCGAACGGGTGGCGGGTGCTCAGCGCCGACGGACGAATCTCCCCGCAGTTCCGCTGGTACGACGACCGCACCGACGACCCGGTCGACGTGCTGACCGACGAGGGCGTGACCTTCACCGGTGAGCGGGCCGACCCCGCACAACGGTTGACCGCGCGCGAACTCGCGGACCTGCTGGGCATGGAGGCGTCGGACGAGCCGGCCCGGACTGCTGGCGACGACCCGTTCGGCAGCGAGCCGGGTCGGCGCTTCCTCGACCAGCTCAATGATGCATACCCGGATGCCGTCCCCGCGGTCGTGCGGCTCCTCGCGCACTGGCAGACGATCGGCGGGCGACTGTCGTTCGGGCGGGCGGACGAAACATCCTGCTTCCTCGTCATCGACGCTCATCGGCATGACCAGGGGGACACGTGGCCGATGGTGGTCTACCCGCAGTCAGGCTCCGTCGAAGTCGTCCTCCAGCACATGCGCCGCCGGCTGGTCTTCGACGATCTGGCCATGCGCGAGCAGTTCCGGGATCAGTTGGCGCTCGCTGGGATCAGCATCCCGGACGCCAAGCTGAACCTGCGTCCGTCGTTCTCCTTGAGCATCCTCACCGAGGACGATCGGCGGTCGGCGGTGGAGGCGGCGCTCGGCTGGTTCGCGTCGGTGTTCCGGGCAGGCAGCCGCGGTGGGGACGACGGGTAGACGGTCGCAACATCCTCACCCGCGAGGTCGGGTGACCGGTCAGCCGCCCTGACGCTCTGGCGGCTGCCTCTGACCGCGTAGGTGTGCTAGGCGCGCGACGACCAGATCGGCCACATCCTCGGGTGACTCGTGCTCCCAGAAGCGCAGCACCGTCCACCCGAGCTCGGCCAGTTGCGCGTTCGTCGCAGCGTCACGAGCCCGGTTCATTGCCATCTTCGCCGTCCACCACTCCCTGTTGGCCGTGGGCATGTGGCCGTGCGCTGGGCAGCCGTGCCAGAAGCACCCGTCGATGTACACGGCGAGCCGCGCGCGCAGGAAGGCGATGTCGATCGTCCGCCGGCGCTGGCCCGGCACCCGGAAGCACACCCGGTAGCCGACCCCGCGGGCGCGGAGCGCCCTGCGCACTGCCATCTCCGGGCCGTTGTCGCGGCGCCGTACGGTGCTCATCCGCCGGGCGGTGGCAGCGCTCGAAGCGCCCGGGTGTGGGCCCGGGTCCACGTACGGCCGCGTCCCCTCGGTCATGCACCGTCAGTAGCGGAAGCCACCGACAGCGGAAGGTCGCTCAGCCCGCGGCGCGGAACTCCTCGTAGCGGCGCTCCAGGTTGTCCCGGCTCGGGTGCGCGCTGCGCTGCCGCGGCACGGTGAGGCGGACCCCGACCATCTCCTGGATGCCGTGCCGCAGCATCGGCCCGTCGGCCTCGTCGAGGATGTCTCGGCGGACGTCGATCACCAGGTCCGGCCGCACACCGAGGATGTTGCGGTCGTAGGCGGCATGGTGGATCTTGCAGAGGGCCAGGCCGTTGGGCACGACCGGCAGGCCACCCTCGTCCGAGTCGCGGATGATGTGTGCAGCGTCGAGCAGGTCGGCGTGCCGCAGACGGCACATCGCGCACCTGGTCTCGTACGCCTGGAGCACACGTGCGCGGAACACCGGCTGGTGCAACCGGGTGCGGATCAGCCGCTCCAAGTACGACCGCCGGTCGGGAGTCAGCGTCCCGACCAGTCCGGGATCGATCAGCCGTTGCGCCTCGTCTACCGCGACCAGGAAGGACAGGTCGTCCGGCCGCTCGTCGACGACGTAGACGGGGAACTGCGCCAGGTAGACCGCTGGTGCCACGCCCACGAAGTACGCCAGCGGCAGCTGCTCGCGCATCGCCACCCGCAGCGCCCGGTTGTCGGAGTGTTGCGGGTCGGTGCCGCGGTAGGCGTACTTGACGTAGCCGCCTTCTGCGAGGTCGTCGGCGTACGGCGGCAGTTGGCTCGGTGCCGTGTACGTCGTCCGGATCGTCAGTGCACCGGCCAGCGTGGCGGGCTTCCAGATGCCCGGCTGCACGACGAGCTTGAGTGGCTGGCCGGCCACCTGGAACGTGTTGAGCTCGGCCGACGGGATGCCCTCCGGGTGCTCGGCCGACAGCCGCGCGAGGAAGGCGAACATCGCCGCCCGAACGGTCGCGTCGTCGAACGGGACGGTCATGCGCTCGTCCTACACCCAGATTGACGATCCGTCACACAGCACCGGCGAAGCGTGGGCGAAGCCTGGCCCACCCTGGACACGACGGAGCCCGTGTGGCACTCGGCCGGAGTGGGCTCTGTTGCTCTTGACGCCACCTGTGCCGGCTGGCCGAGAGGACGGACGTCCGCGTGTTGTAGGTGCTGCGGCTCCTCACTCGTGTGAGTGGCCAGTCGCTGCAGCTCCCCGATCCGGATGAATCAGTCTCATAGCCTGGCGCGGCTTGGAACTGCTGCGAACGAGGGATCGACGTGAAAGAGCTGTTCGCCGCCGCGGGGGCGCACAAGGCTGCGACGGCAGTGGTCGTCGCAGGGGTGATTGCCGGAGGTGGTGTCGTCCACGCCGCTACGGACAACTCGACCACAGCGACGGTGGCCAAGGTCGTGGACGGCGACACCATCGACGTCCGGTACGACGGAGAGACGTACCGCGTCCGACTGCTCAACGTCGACACCCCCGAGTCGGTCGATCCCGAGAAGCCGGTCGAGTGCCTGGGTTCCGAAGCATCGGAGTGGTTGAAGCAGCGGCTGCCTGCAGGCACCGAAGTAAGCCTCGAACGAGACCAGGACACCCTGGACGACTATGGCCGTGAGCTGGCTGCCGTCTTCGTCGGAGACAACCTCATCAGCGCGGAGATCGCCCGCGCAGGCCTCGGCGTGGCCATGTCCGTCGGGGCCAACACGAAGTACCTCCGTCCTGTGCAGACGGCTCAGGCCGAGGCCGAGGCAGTCGGGCGCGGTATGTACTCGAACGAGGTCGAGTGCACCGTTCCTGCACAGATCGAGCAGCTCCAGGCTGCCGCGACCGACGCCATCCAGCAGGCCCCCGCTCCGGCAGCAGCGCTCGCCGCCTTTGATGGGCAGGCCGCCGAACTCGCTGCGGTGGCCGGCACCGCGAAGGCCCTCCTCGGCGTCCTGGACGGCGACATCGACGCCTTGCCGCTGCTGGCGCACGGCGCTGATCGCGTTGCGTTCTTCCGGTCGCAGGTGACGGCCGTGCAGAGTCGGCTCGACAAGGCGACCGCCGCCAACAGCACCGCGAGAGCTGCACGGAATCGACAACTCGAGGCTGAAGCTCGACGGGCGGCCGAGGAAGCGGCGCGTAGAGCTGCGGGGGAGGCAGCACGAAAGGCTGCTGAGGAAGCTGCTCGTGAGGCTGCCGAGGAAGCGGCCGAGCGGGCCGCCGCTGCCCCTGCTGCGCCGCGGTCGTCTACCTCGGGCGGATCGTCATCGCGCTCCTCGGGTTCATCCAGTACCCCGCGGACGGCGGCACCGTCCAGGTCTTCGGGCGGATCCGATTCCGGGCCGAGTACGTACACCGGCTGCCGCAGCTATGCGCCGGGCGGCAAGACCTGGACACCAATTCCCTGCTGAGCAGTCGCGCCCGGGAAGCGGACGGCTGGGCGGCGACCTCCGGACAATTCGCGCTGTCGACTCGCCGAGATGGCCATCCGCGTCGTCCGAGTCGGCGCCCGGCCACCCCGCGGAGTCGTGGTGCCGAGCCCGGTGAGTCGTGCCGATACAGGGGAGGCAACGCCTCGCCGAGCCAGGAAGGCCCGACGTGCCCAGGTCTCCCGCGCCCCGGTCCCGCTCCGGGCCGAGAAAGAGCGCTCGGACCACGAGAGGCGCCCAAGCCAAGAGGAGGACGGCGAAGGGCCGCCGCAGGTCGAGATTAGGGCGCGGTCTTCGAGCGGCTCTGCTCATGGTGTTGGTGGCCACCGGTGTGGTCGCGTGGCCGACGGCAGAGGAGCACCTGTCCGACTTGCCGTTTCTGGACTCGGTCGTCGCTGCGCTCACGCCGTCGTCCGCGCACGCCTGGCCGCTGACGGGGGTCCCGGCCGACGCGATCGCCGACCGTCCGGCGCTCGCGGTGAAGATCGAGAACTCCGTCGACGCCCGCCCGCAGACCGGGCTGACCGCCGCGGACGTGGTGTGGGAGCAGGTCGTCGAGGGCGGCATCACCCGGTTCGTCGCCGTCTACCACTCCGACCTCCCGCCCGAGATCGGCCCGGTGCGGTCGATCCGGCCGATGGACCCCGCGATCGCCGCGCCGCTGGCCGGGCTGCTCGCGTTCTCCGGTGGCGTGCCGACCTACGTCACCGCCGCCCAGGACGCGGGACTGCAGGTGGTCAGCCAGGACTCCGGAGCCGACGGCTTCCACCGGACGACGACGCGCGCGGCGCCGCACAACGTCTACGCGGTGCCGCAGACCCTCGTCGACCAGGCCGACGCTGCCCACCGAGCCTCACCCGGCGCCCAGTTCGACCACTCCGCGGCCGGCGAACGACCCACCGCCGTTGCCGCGGGGCAACCGACGACCACCCTGGAGCTCACGTTGTCCGGGGTCAGCCGCCCCCGGTGGACCTGGAGCGCTGCGGACGGCCGCTGGCTGCGCAGCGAGGGGAGCACCCCGGCGGTCGAGGCGGACGGCAGGCGGATCGGCGCCACCAACGTCGTCGTCCTGCGCGTCGACGTCGTCGCGACCGAGGCCCGGGACCCGGCCGGCAACCCCGTCCCGGAGACCATCCTGACCGGCACCGGCCGGGCCCTCGTCGCCTCCGGCGGGTACACGGTCGAGGCCACCTGGTCCAAGCCGGGGACCGGTGACCGGGTGACGCTGGCCGGAGCGGACGGCGCCCCGGTGACACTGGCGCCCGGGACCACCTGGGTCGAGTTGGTCCCCAACAGCGACGGCGCAGTCGACATCGCATGAGCCACGGAGAGGCCCGCAACGAGAGATGGGCGCCCGGCTGCGTGGGTCGGCCGCCCCAGGCAGCGTTACGGCGGCGGCTCAGTCGCCCGATCGTGCGATGGGGCTCCAGTCATCGCTCGTTGGGCCCGTTGAGATCGGCACAGGCGCAGTCGTCGCGGGATCGGAGACGGCGGTCGGCGACATGGTCGGTGAGGTGCTCCGGACCGTCCTGGCAGAGGTCCTCGCGACCCCGTGGTTGGCGGGTCTCCCGGTGCTGCTCGCGACCGGGAAGCTGCTTCAGCTCGGCCGCGCGATGATCCACGGCGGGCATGCGCGGGACCCTCGCCGCGCCTTCTCCCGGGCCGAGAAGGCCCTACTCCTCGAGCTGGCAGGGCACCGGTGCGAGCACCACTCCTGGCTTCTCGGTCGGTGCCGGGAGACCGAGGCGCTCCAGGCCGACCACGTCCACCCGCACAGCCGCGGCGGGGCGACCGACGTCGCCGATGGCCAAGCGCTGTGCAGGTGGCACAACAGGAAGAAGGCGGCGCGGGTGCCGTGGGGATGGGAGCTGGCTCGCCTGGAGCGGCGCAGGCGAGCCTACTTCCCACCGGGTTCCGTTGCGGCCGTCGTCCGCCATGGACCGCACGTCCGCTCGACGGGTGAGAGGCGGCCGAGCCGGCGCGGTGTCCGGGGCGAGTGTGCTGCAGCACGTGCCCGACGACGCGGACTGAATCGCTGACACTGGTATCGCGCCGGTACCATCGTGGCATGGCGATGACCCTGCGGACCGACGACGAGCTGGATCGGGCGCTCGCGGCCCTCGCCGCCGCAGAGGGCACCTCCAGGCAGGAGATCATCCGCCGGGCCGTCCTCGAACGGTACGAGCGGAGCGGCCACGCTGCGCGGGTCCAGGAGAGTTCGGGTCGGCTCATCGACAGGTGGGGCGACGTGCTGCACCGCCTGGGCACGGTGTGAGCGAGGTCGAGTACCTCGACCTCGACGACCTCCTCGGCCTCGTCCGGGCGCTGCGGACCGGACCGGTGCGCGACGTCGGCCTGCTGGACTCGGCTGCTGCGCGACCCCGGACGATCGTCTTCGGGCAGGAGGCCTACCCGACGCTGCCGCTCAAGGCCGCCGCGCTGCTCCACTCGCTCGCGCGGAACCACCCGCTGGTCGACGGCAACAAGCGGCTCGGCTGGCTGGCCACCGTCGTGTTCCTCGACCTCAATGGCACCCAACCGGACCTGAGTGACGACGCGGCCTTCCAGCTCGTCATGGACGTGGCCGCCGGCGCGGCCGACGTCGAGGGGATCGCCGAGCGGCTCCGGGTCGCTCCGCGCTGACCCCACCGGAGCACTCCGCTCGCGACGGCGGCTGGGCACATGCCACGCCGACGTCCACCGCGGTCGCCGGATGACCGTGCTCAGCACCCGCACCCGGTCCCGCCCTCACTACGGGCTACTACGATGTAGCCATGGCCACTCCGCGATCCGTGCGACTGTCGGACGACGTCCTCGCTCGGCTGTCCGCCCTGGCCGGGCGGCGGGGGGCGTCCGTGTCCTCGACCATCGAGCGCCTGCTCGATGAAGCGCTGCGCCGCGAGGCGCACCCGGGCGTCACGTTCCGGGACGGCCCCAGCGGTCGACGGGCCGGGTTGGTGGCCGGTCCGGACGTCGACGAGGTGATCCGCACCCTCCGCATGAACCAGAGCGAGGGAACAGCCGACGTCATCGCCACGGTCGCCGACCTGCTTGCGCTGACCGAGTCGCAGGTGCGCGCCGCCGTCGCCTACTACGCCGACCACCGCGGCGAGGTCGACGAGCGCATCGAGGCCACCCAGCGAGCCGCGGACGAAGCTGAAGCCGCATGGCGCCGCCAGCAGGAGGTCCTGGCCGGTCGCGGCCAGTGAGGCTGCTGCTCGACGAGATGTACCCCCCGCGCCTCGCCGAGCACCTGCGGGCCCGCGGCCACGACGTCCTCGCCGTCGCTGAACTGGCCGAGCTCATCGGTCGGTCCGACATCGAGGTCGCGCGGTTCGCCCGTGAGCGGGGGCGGATCGTGGTCACGGAGAACGTCGCTGACTTCCTGCGCCTGGACACCGGGCACCACTCGGGTCTCCTGTTGGTCTCCGCGCGCCGCTGGCCTCGCAGGCCCCAAGATCTGCCGCGACTGGAGCGAGCCCTCGCTGCCTGGCTGGACGCCCGGCCCGAGGATGCAGACGAGCAGGTCTCGGATGCCGGGCTGGTCGACTGGCTCTAGGAGCCTGATCGAAGGTCCACGTCAGCAGGCCAGCGCCGTCCCTTGAAAGACCTGCTCGCGGTGCCAGGCCACGTGTCGCTCAGCCGGTAGGGGAGTGCCCGGCCGGGGACGCAGTCGCCGGCCGTGCAGGTCGTACAGGGCCCGGCCCTGCGGTGTGCGGGCGTTGAATCGCCGGGACACCACGACGGCGAGGTCGTCGTCCAGCCCCAGGATCCCGCGGTCGAACAGCTTGTGGTGCAGCGAGCAGAGCGCCAGGCCGTTGTCGAGATCGTCGGGGCCGCCCAGCTTGAACCAGCGGACGTGCGCCGCCTCGATCCGGACCACCGCCCCGCCGGTGGCGCCGTCGAAGCCGCAGAAGGCGCACTGCCGGTCCCAGGCCTCGATCACGGCCACCGGCCACGCACTGCTGCGCCGCCGGTCCCGCGGCGGCGTCGTGCCGCCCTCCAGCAGTTCCGGGTCCAGGCCGACCGCCATCAGGACATCGGGCGCGACCGTGCCCGGGAAGTGTGTGTCGACCAGGCTGCGGGCGGCCGTATGGATGAGCTCCGGACGGTCCCGCAGCGCCTGCTCGAGCGACGCCTCCAGCCGGCCGGTCACGCCCTCGCGGAGCGGGCCGACGTTGTCCATGGGGACGTCCCGGTCGAGGGTCCACACGCCGTCGGCCCGCAGGCGGGTGAACGGGTAGGCCGCACTCCGCGCGCGACCGGTCCTCGACGTCGGACCGAACTCCCGCAGCAGGTCGGCCAGCTCGGACTCGGCCTCCGACCAGGGCAGCGCACTCGTCCCGGTGGTCGCCAGTCGGCCGAGCGCCAGCAGGACGAGCAGCGGCTCGTGCGGTGAGCGGCGGCCGTCCTGCTGGTGCTGCCGCAGCGCGCACAGGCGATCGAGAATTCGCTGGCCCTCGGGGGCGCTGGGCGGCACGGGCATCACTGTCCCTGGCCGGCGCGCGGTCCTCGCCCGGCGGCTCGGGCGGGAGGCCGCCGCACTGGCGCACCGCGATCTCGTGCAGCTGCCCGTGACGACCTTTCCCTTCGAGCCGTTGGGCGACCGCGTCTGGGAGCTGCACCCCGCGGTGACCGCCTACGACGCCGCCTTCGTCGCCCTCGCCGAGGAGCTGGGCGCGCCGCTGTGGACCCTCGACCGGAGGCTCGCCGACTCACCGGGTCCGCGGTGCACCTTCCGGACACCCGACCGCTGAGCCTCGATCCGCCGGAGTGGTGGGAGCCGGCGGCACGCCGTGACGGACGGATACCTCTGTGAGCAGCGATGATGGGACGTGCGACGGTTCCTTCCGACTGGGCAGCGGAGGCATCCGGCACGTGCGGGTCCCTGGGCGGCGGCGTGCACGACGAGCTCGGCGACGTCGCCAGTCAGCTCCAGGGCCGCCGCCCTGGCGGCGTTGCAGCACAGGACGCTCGGTCGGAGGTCGGCGAGCAGGGCTCCGTAGGCGATCCGGCCGTACGCCTCGATCCGGGACGCCGCCGCGACGTCGGCGCTGACCGGCACACCGGCCTCCCGCTCGAGCGCCGCAGCCCGGACCAGCGCCGCCGGGTAGCGGAGCAGGTCGTAGCCGTCGACGTGCAGGACGGCCGGGCCGGCCACCCGCTCCGGCCGGACGTGGTCGGTCGCGTTCGCCGGGGTTGGGACGACGTCGTCTCGTCGAAGTCAAGAGCCGTCGAAGATCTGTGGACAAGCCACTGACCTCGGGATTCGTGCCGCGTCCTGCCTCCATGCGCGCTAGACTTCGAACACCTGATCGAACCGCTCGGGAGGTGTCGTGGGCGAGCTGGCATCGGCGATCGACGCGCTCGGCGCCCTGGCCGCCGATGACCTGTTCGACTGTTCCGACGGCGACCTGCTCGATCGCACCCGTGCTCTCACACGTGCCCGCAACATGGTCGACGCCGAGCTGGCCCGCACCGTGCGCCGCGCCGAATGCGCCCAGGCCTCCGAGCACGACGGGCTGAAGTCGATGCGCCCCTGGCTGCGCACGCACGCCCGGCAGTCCGGGCCGGCGATCACCGGCCTGATCAAGGCCGGCCGGGTGCAGGAGCACCTGCCCGCGGTGGCTGCCGCCTGCGCGGCCGGGCAGATCACGGCCGACCAGGTGGAGGTGCTCGCCGAGATCTGCACTTCCACGGCGCTGGACGAGGCCGCCGCGGCCGGCGTCGACCTGCCCGCGATCGAGGCGGCACTGGTCGCCGTCGCGGTCGAGGCCCCGTACCGAGACCTGCAGAAGGCCGTCGGCGCCTACCTGGCCGCCCTCGATCCCGACGGGCCCGAACCGGATCCGACCGAGGGCCGGTCGCTGTCGCTGGTGCAGCATCCCGACGGCGCCTTCACCGGCGGCTTCACCCTCGACGCGGTCGGCGGGGAGAAGCTGGCCACCGCCCTGGAATCGATCGCCGCGAAGAGCCGCTGCGCCGGGGACATCCGCACCCGTGCCCAGATGCTCGGCGACGCGCTCGTGCAACTGGCCGATCTGCACCTGGCCTCGGGAGAGCTGCCGGTGCTGCGCACGGTCAAGCCCCATGTGGGGGTGCTGGTCGGCATCGAGGACCTGCTCGACCCCGCGGACGGCCCGGGCGCCGCGACCACGGGCCTGGGAGCGGCCATCTCCGCAGCCCGGGCGCGGATGCTGGCCTGCGACGGCAACGTCACCCGCATCGTCATCGGCCCCGACTCGGTGCCGATGGACTACGGCCGCACCCACCGGGTGGTGCCGCCGCACCTGCGCCGCGCCGTGGAGCTGCGCGACCAGTGCTGCGTGTTCACCGGTTGTGAGGCACCGGCCTGGTGGTGCGACGTGCACCACGTCCTGCACTGGGCCGACGGCGGAGAGACCTGCCTGGAGAATTCAGCGCTGCTGTGCGAACGCCACCATACGAAGGTCCATCACGGGTTCTGGGTCGAACGAGATCCTGACGGCCGATGGCACACCTACCGGCCCGATGGCACCGAGATCGTCATCGGAGTCCGGCTGCTCCGATGAGCTGACTGGGACCACCGGCCTGCAGCAGCAGCGGCCAGGCGAAGGCGGCCATGGCGTCGTCCGGGTAGAAGTCGCCGGCGACGAGGACGTCGGCGACGGCGACGGCGACGGCGCGCACCGTGGCGGCCGACGGCCGGCGCGTGGTCGCGCTGCACGTGAGCCTGCCGGTCTGGCACAGCCGGCGGACGGCGGCCAGGTTGGCCGCTGCTTCCGGCTCGGTGCACCGCACGGTGGGCCCGGTCGCGCCGCCCTCCTCGATGGGGGTCGTCATCCCCGGTACCGGTCGCGGGCCGCGATGAGGCGCGCCCGGCGGGCGGACGTCAGGAACTCCGGGGAGCCGAGGTCCAGCGGCCCGTAGGCGTAGTCGGTCGCCCGGACGCCGAGCGCCTCGAGCAGGGTTCGTCCGCGCTGCGATGGCGTGTTCGCACTGACCCCGAACCAGTCCAGCAGCTGCTTGACCGTCAGGCCGCCCGTGTCGAACACGTCGTTGGCCTTGGCGGCGATCCAGCAGATCGCCGCCGCGGTGGTGTCGGCGCGGCCACGGCGGAGGGCCTGCGGATCGTCCCGCGCGATCCGGGCGAGCAGCCGGCGGGCCGCCGTCCGCAGCTCTCGGTCGAACAGCGCGCGGCAGCACTGGTCGACCAGCACGAGCACCTCGACCGCGCGCTCGCGCACCTCCTCCGGCACGCGGGACCGGTCGAACGGCTCGTCCGGCAGGGGCGCGTCGTCGAGCTCGTCCAGCGCCCGCGCGCCACCGACGGCGGGGTACAGCCGCTCCAGCATGATCTCGCCGAAGGTGGCCGGTTCGTCGTCCCCGGCGGTTCCCCAGGGACCGTCCGGGTCCAGCGCGCCCATGCGGGCGAGCAAGGCCATCGGGCCCTGCGGCCGCGGCGACCGGATGATCTCCTGGTACTCCGGTTCCCACTCGTCGACGGCGGCGAGGGTCTCCTCGGTCAGACCGGCCCGGATCCCGCGCTCGGCGTGGCTGAACCGGATGAAGGCCCGCAGCAGTTCCGGGGCCTGTGCCAGGTGGGGGACGTCGGCGACGATCTTCCGCGGGATCCAGTCGGTCAGCAGGATCCCCACGGCCACCGGGCTCCACCGCAGCGGGTCGCCGGGCCCGTAGTCGGTGCCGAACCAGAGCAGCGAGTCGAGCAGGCTGCGGCGGTCGGCGTCGTCCAGGCCGGCGCCGAACGGCGAGGCGAAGAAGCGGTCGGCGAGCGCCTGCTTGTCGGCGTCCGTCCACTCCGGCCGCTCGTAGCCGGTGCCGCCGTCCGGGAGCAGCCCGACCGCCCACTCGACGAGCGGCCGGCAGGCCGGCCAGGTGTCGGTCTCGATCGGTGGGACGGTGATGGCGCCGAGCTCGATCGCCTCGGTGATCCGCGCCCGCGCGTCGGCCGGGTCGAGACCGGTGATCGTCGTGTCCGGGTCGTCGGCGGTGGTCCGCATCAGCTCGACCAGCTCCCGCAGGCTGCCCGGGACGACGTAGGCGTCCTTCACCAGCGTGCCCAGGTTGTGGTCGACGTGGACCGCCGCGCACAGCTCGGAGCCACCGGGCAGCCGGACGCCGACCACCAGGTTCTCGCCGTCCCCCAGCACGTGCCGCATCTCGAACACCCCGTCCACCGGCTCGGCCTCGTCCATGGCGAGCAGCCAGCGGGGCAGCACGTGGGCCCGGGAGCCGATCTCCCGGCGGACCCGGTGGCGCAGCATCTCGTCGCCGGCCAGCCCGGCGACCGCCGCGAGCAGCGCCGAGGTCTCCACCAGGGGCAGGTCGAAGAACGTCTGCAGGACCTCGTCGCGCGCGGGCAGTGCAGACTCCTGTGGCCGGCCCAGCGACGGACGGTCCTCGAACGCGGACAGCAGCGTGCTCGCCAGGCTCAGCAGGGGAAGGGGATCGTCTGCGGCGAGCGCGGCCGCGACGGCCTCCATCAGGTCCGGTTCGCGCTGCCGTCGTCGCGGGGCCGCGGCCTTCCGGCGCTTCGATGGGCGCCGCGACGCCGAGCGAGCAGGCTTCGGGCGGTGGGAGCGCTTGGACATCCGGGCCAGACTAGGGCTCGGTTGGAGGGCGGATCACCCCCGTGCTGCGCGGGGAGAGCGTCCACGAGGGCGTCTCCGCGCGGCGCGTGCGGACGTGGGGCGCCGAGCGTCGCGACGAGGACTGATCGCCCAGCGGGACTCCAGGCCGGCGCGTCCGGGTTCCGGAGTGGCCGCGGGACGCCCTGCTCGACTCGATCGTCTCCTCCGGCGTCGCTGGGTCGACCGACCTCGAGCCACCGTCGGCCGGGTCTGCCGTCGTCGTCGTACCGCCCTGCTTCACTGGCGCACGGGTCAGGACCGGTCCCGCCCATCGAGAGGGGAGAGCCGCCGATGGACCTGCTGCGCAGCCACGACGAGATCTCCGAGTTGCAGCGCCGCCATCCCGCCTGGCAGCTGCTGCGCGCGCGGACGGCGCCGCTCGCGCTGGCCTTCCTCGGCGGGGTCTTCGTCGAGGAGAACGTCCGTTCGGTGTCCCGCACCGACCTGCTGACCCGGCTCGACGAGCTGCTGCACGCGCTCAACGACCGGACCGACGACGGCGACCAGTACGCCCGCACCGCCGCGCAGTACGTCGACGAGTGGGCCGACCCGGGCACGGCATGGCTGCGGGCCTACTACCCGCCCGGCGCCGACGAGCCGGCCTACGACGCCACCCCCGCCGTCGAGAAGGCGCTCGGCTGGCTGCGATCGCTGCAGCCGGCTCCCTTCGTCGGCACCGAGTCCCGGCTCAACACCGTGATCGAGCTGCTCCGCCAGATGGCCTTCGGCGCCGAGCTCGACCCGCAGGTCCGGCTGGAGGAGCTGCACCGCCGTCGCCGGGAGATCCAGGAGGAGATCGACCGGGTGAGCGCCGGCCAGGTCGACGTCCTCGACCCGGCCGCGCAGCGCGACCGCTACCAGCAGTTCGCCACCACCGCCCGCGAACTGCTGGCCGACTTCCGGCAGGTCGAGGAGAACTTCCGGGCGCTCGACCGGGCACTGCGCGAGAAGATCGCGACCTGGTCCGGCGGCAAGGGGGAGCTGCTGGAGGAGGTGCTGGGCGACCGCCGCGGCATCGCCGACTCCGACCAGGGCCGCTCGTTCCACGCGTTCTACGACTTCCTGCTCTCCGCGCCGCGGCAGGAGGAGTTCGCCGACCTGCTGGTGCGCGTCCAGCGGCTGCCCGACGTCGCGCAGACCCTGCCCGACACGCGGCTGCGGCACATCCACCACGACTGGCTCGACGCCGCCGAACGCACCCAGAGCACCGTCCGGCTGCTCTCCGACCAGCTCCGCCGGTTCCTCGACGACCAGGTGTGGCTGGAGAACCGGCGGGTGATGGAGATCCTGCGCGGCATCGAGGCCGGCGCCCTCGCCGTCCGCGACCGCCCCGGCAAGCCACCGGGCACCACCGTCGACGCCACCGAGATCACCGTCGTGCTGCCCACCGAGCGGCCGCTCTACCGGCAGCGCCGCCGGCTGACCCTCGACAGCGACGGCATCACCGACGCCACCGAGCGCGCCGACCCGACCGCGCTCTACGAGCAGGTCTACCTCGACCCGGCGCGGCTGTCGGCGGCCGTCGCCGACGGCCTGGCCCGCGGCCCCGTCGCCGCGCTGCCGGACATCCTGCGCGAACACCCGCTGCAGCAGGGCCTGGCCGAGCTGGTCGGCTACCTCGCGCTGCGCGACGGCGTCGAGACCACCGTCGACGGCGAGCGGCGCGACGAGGTGACCTGGACCGGCGAGGACGACGTCGACCGCGCGGCCTCGGTGCCGCACGTCGTCTACACCCGCGCCGGCTCGCGGCGACCGCCGGCGGGCCGCGAACCCGACGAGGAGCCGCGATGACCGCCCCGCCCCGGCACTCCGAGCTCGACCTGCCGCTCGTGCTCACCTCGCTGCTGCGCGGCGTCGTCGAGCAGGACAGCCACCCGCAGGTCTGGCGGCACCTGCTCGGGCTCACCAGCCAGGTGCGCGACCACGTCGCCGTGCTCGGGCTGGCCCTCGTGCTCGACGAGGTCGAGGGCTACGCCTTCCTCCGCGCACTGCCCGACGAGCAACTGGCCGAGCTGCGCACCGGCAAGCCCGCGCTGCCGCGGCTGGTCCGCCGGCACGCCCTCACCTACCCGGTCAGCCTGCTGCTCGCGCTGCTGCGCAAGCGGATGGCCGAGTTCGACGCCAGCAGCGGCGACGTGCGCCTGGTGCTCACCCGCGAGCAGATCACCGAGATGGTCGGGATCTTCCTGGCGACCGGCAGCAACGAGGCCCGCGTCGTCGAGCAGCTGGACGGCGCCATCGCCAAGGCCGTCGAGCTCGGCTTCCTGCGCAGGCTGCCCGCCGATCCCGGGCGCTACGAGGTGCGCCGCATCCTCAAGGCGTTCGTCGACGGGCAGTGGCTGGCCGACTTCGACGCGCGGTTGCGGGCCTACGCCCACGGTCCGGACGGGCCGCCCGACGACGCCGCGACCCTCGATGCGCCGCAGACCGTGGAGACCGCTCGATGACCACCCTGTTCACCGCCGCGGACCTCGCCGAGGCGACGGGGAGCAGCGGCGAGCGCCGGGCCCGCGTCGGCCACCGGCTGCACCGGCTCGAGCTGCTCAACTGGGGCACCTTCGACCAGCGGGTCTGGACGTTCAGCCCGGGCGGCGACGACAGCCTGCTCACCGGCGACATCGGCTCGGGCAAGTCCACCGTGGTCGACGCGCTCACCACCCTGCTCGTGCCGCCGCAGCGGATCACCTTCAACCGCGCCGCCGGGGCCGAGACCCGCGAGCGCGACCTGCGCTCCTACGTGCTCGGCCACTACAAGGCCGAGCGCAGCGAGACCACCGGCGGGTCCGCCCCGGTGGGCCTGCGGCGCGGGCCGACCTTCACCGTGCTGCTCGCCGTCTTCGGCAACGAGGGCTACGACACGACCACCAGCCTCGGCGTCGTCCTCTGGCTCGCCGACGGGCAGACCGGGCAGCCGGACCGGTTCTACCTCACCGCCGACCGCGACCTCACCATCGCCGGCGACCTCACCGGCTTCGGTGGCGACCCGGCGGCGCTGCGCAAGCGGCTCACCGCCGGCGGAGCCGGCGTGCACGACGGGTACCCCGCCTACGCCCAGCGGCTGCGCCGGCTGCTCGACATCCCCTCGGCGCAGGCGATCGAGCTGTTCGCGCAGACCGTGTCGATGAAGGCCGTCGGCGACCTCACCGGGTTCGTCCGCCAGCACATGCTGGAACCCTTCGACGCGCAGAGCTGGGTCGACAAGCTCGTCACCCACTTCGAGTCGCTGACCCGCGCGCACGACGCGGTGGTCGCCGCCCGCACCCAGCTGGAGCAGCTCGACCCGCTGCTCGCGGTCGCCGGCACCTACGAGAACCTCACCGAGCGGATCACCGCGCTCGCCGCCCAGCGGGCCGCCCTGCCGGCCTTCGTCGCCGACCGCACGGTGGCCCTGCTGGGGAGCGAGGCCCGTGCCGCCACCGAGCGGCTCGCCCGCCTCGCCGAGGAGAAGCAGCGCCTGGACGACGACATCGCCCGCGGCGGCGAGGAGGTCAAGGCGCTCGAGCGGGAGATGGACGGTCAGGGCGGCGCGCGGCTGCGCGAGATCGACCTGGCGGTGACGCTGCTGTCGCCCGAGGTGGACAAGCGACGCAGCCGGGCCACCGCCTACGCCGCGGACCTCGCGGTGCTCGGGCTGCCGCCGGTCGGGTCCGCGGACGTGTTCGCCGCGCGCCGGCCGCAGATCGACCGGCTGCACGCCGAGCACGAGAGCCGCCGCGCCGGGCAGCGCGAGCAGGGCGACCGGCTCGCCGTCGACGCAGCCCGGCTCAGGGACGAGGAGGCCGAGCTGAACGCCGAGCTGCTCGAGCTGCGCCGGCGCCGGGTCAACATCCCCGCCGCCAGCCTGGAGCTGCGGGCCCGGCTCCTGGCGGCGACCGGGCTCACCGAGGCGGACCTGCCCTTCGCCGGCGAGCTGATCGGAGTCCGGCCCGAGCACGCCGACTGGGAAGGCGCCGCCGAGCGCGTGCTGCGCGGGTTCGGGCTCTCGCTGCTCGTGCCCGACCGGCACTACGCCGCCGTCAGCGACTGGGTGGAGACCGAACACCTGCGCGGGCGGCTGGTGTACTACCGGGTGCCGGCGCAGGCCGAGCCGGTCCGCCCGCCACGCAGCGCGCACCCGCTGGCCGACGTGGTCGAGGTCAAGGACGGTCCGTTCGCGGCCTGGCTGCGCGCGGAGGTGCTGGCCCGCGCCGACCTCGAGCGGGTCGAGACCACCGCGCAGTTCCGCCGCGCCGAGCGGGCCGTCACCCGGGCCGGGCAGGTCAAGGGCGGCCGCAACCGGCACGAGAAGGACGACCGCTTCCGCATCGGCGACCGGCGCAACTACGTGCTCGGCTGGTCTCCCGAGGCGAAGATCGACGCGCTGCTCGACATCGCCTCGCAGCTCGGCCGGCGGCGCCAGCAGCTCGCCGAGCGCGACCGGCAGCTCCGCGAGGGCGAGCAGCAGCTGCGCGCCCGGGGCAGCGCGCTCGACCGGGTCGCGGGGGTGAGCTCCTTCGAGGAGCTCGACTGGGCCGCCCTGGTGCACCGGATCGACGAGCTCGGCGCCGAGCGCGCCCGGCTCACCGGCGCCTCCGGCGAGCTCGCCCGGCTCCAGGCGCTGCTCACCGACGCCGTGGGGCGCGTCGCGCGCGCCTCGCAGCAGCGCGACCGCGTGCTGAACCGGGTCGGCTCCACCGGGTCCGAGCAGCGCCGCGCGCTCGCCGAGGCCGACGTCCGCCGGAACCGGGCCGCGGCCGCACGCGACATCGATCCGGCGGTGCTCGACGCGCTCGGCCGGGCCGCGCCCGCACCGGCGCCCGGCGACGTCGCCGGCTGGGACGCCTGGGAGCAGGCCACCCTCCAGCAGCTGACCGACGAGCACGACCGGGCCACCGTGCGGCGCACCCAGGCGGCCGGCCGGGTGACCGGCGCCATGCACGAGTTCCGGCTGCGCTGGCCGCTGCTGACCGGTGAACTCGACGACGCGGTCGAGTCGATCGGCGGCTACCGGGAGCTGCACGGCCGGCTGGTCTCCGACGACCTGCCGCGGTTCGAGGCCGAGTTCCAGGAGCTGCTGCGCACCAACGCGATCCGCGACATCGCCGGTTTCTCCGCCGAGCTGCGCAAGCAGGCGGAACTCATCGAGGAACGGATCGACCGGATCAACGACTCGCTGCGCGGCATCGACTACAACGACGGTCGCTACATCAGCCTGGAGACGGGGCGCACGCCCAACATGGAGGTGCGCACCTTCCTCGCCGACCTGCGCGCCTGCACCGACGAGGCGCTCGGCGGCGACGACGCCGACGGCTCGTACTCCGAGCGGAAGTTCCACCAGGTGCGCGCCCTGGTCGAGCGGTTCCGGGGGCGCGACGGCTCCACCGAGGCCGACCGGATCTGGACCCAGCGGGTCACCGACGTGCGCAACTGGGTCGTGTTCACCGCCGTCGAGCGCTGGCGCGACACCGACGAGGAGCACGAGACCTACACCGACTCCGGCGGCAAGTCCGGCGGGCAGAAGGAGAAGCTGGCCTACACCGTGCTGGCCGCCTCGCTGGCCTACCAGTTCAAGCTCCGCTGGGGTGCCGAGCGGGCCAGGGCGTTCCAGATGGCGGTCATCGACGAGGCGTTCGGGCGGGGCTCCGACGAGTCCACCCGCTACGCGCTCGCCCTCTTCCGGCGGCTCGGTCTGCAGCTGGTCGTGGTCACCCCGCTGCAGAAGATCCACGTCATCGAGCACGCCGTGGCAGCCGTTGGCTTCGTCGACAACCCGACCGGCGCCGGCTCGCGGATGCACACCCTGACCATCCAGCAGTACCGGGACGGCCGCGCCCGGCACCTGACCGCCGCGGAGCCGGGCGCCCCCGGAGCCGGTTGACGTGGCCGCCCGCCGAGGCGCTCCCGGCTGGACCACGTGGCCCGACGCCCGCGCCGCCCTCCGCGCCCGGTGGGACTCCGGCGACCTGCTGCGGGCGCGGCTCACCGGCCGGCCGGTCACGCCGCTGGTGCTGCCCGTGCGCGGGCCGACGTCCCGCGAGGCCGCCGACCGGTTCGGCGAGGTGCAGGACTGGGTGGCCGGCTGGCGGGCCGCGCGGCTGCGACCGGCCCGGCTGGAGACCGCCGCGCTCGGCGGCCGGCTGATCGGGACCAACCAGGTGCCCAAGCGGGTCGTGCTCGACAGCGCGGAGGACGTGTGGACGGCGCTGGGCGTGGCCGCCGACGTCCGCCGCTTCGACGACCTCGTGGCGGCCACCGAGGCCGAGCTTCCCGCCGGCCTGAGCTGGGTCGCCGCCAGGCCGCACGAGGCTCTGGCGCACGCCGCCGACTGGCCGCGCATGCTGGCGGTGGTCGAGTGGATCCTGGCCCGCGGGGGACCGCACGTGTACCTCCGGCAGGTCGACGTCCCCGGCGTCGACACCAAGTTCGTCGAGGAGCGTCGCGGCGTGCTCGGCGCGCTGCTCGCTCGCACGCTGCCCGCCGACCGAGGGGATCCCACGGCTCGGCCGGCCGACATCGCCCGCAGGTTCGGGCTGCGCAGCAAGCCCGAGCTCGTGCGCTTCCGCTCGTTCGACCCCGCCGACGGCCCCTACAGCGAGCTCGCCGTCCGGTCGGACGAACTCGCGCGGTTCCCGTTCGCGGCGCGGACGGTGTTCGTCGTGGAGAACGAGGTCACCTACCTGGCCTTCCCGCCGGTGCCCGGCGCGGCGGTCGTGCTCGGCAACGGGTACGCGGTCTCCTCGCTGGCGGCGCTGCCCTGGCTCGGCGACCGCGACGTCCGCTACTGGGGGGACCTGGACACCCACGGCCTCCGGGCGCTGGACCGGCTGCGCCGGTTCCTGCCGGCCGCCCGGAGCCTGCTCATGGACGAGCCGACGCTGCTGGCGCACCGCCCGCACTGGTCCCGCGAGCCCGTGCCGGTCACCGAGCACCTGCCGCGGCTCACTCCGGACGAGCAGGCCGTCTTCCAGGCGCTGGTGCGCAACGAGCACGGCGACCTGGTGCGCCTGGAGCAGGAACGGATCCGGTTCTCCGCCGTCGAGCGAGCCGTCGCCGTGGCACGTGTCCGTGGATGACGGCGCCGGCTGCGCGGCACGCGACGGACGTCGGCAGGACTCCGCTGCGGCACCGGCGCCCCCGCCCGGCGGGTACGTGTTGCCCGTCCAGGACGCCCGCGCCCCCACGGAGCCGCACGCCGGCACCCCAGAGCCGCGGCGTCGGGGCCGCCGGTTCCCAGGGCAGCTCGCCGGCGTCGGTTCCGGCCACCTGCTCCCAGCCGGGGCCGACCCCGAAGCGGACGACGTCGGTGAGGTCCCCGGTGAGCACGACGGTCCGCGTGGCGGTGAGCTCGCGCTCCGGGTCGGACCCGTGGTGCGCCGTCCCGGTCACCTCGACCCGGTCCCCGGGCGCGGTCCGGGACAGGCGGTGCTCCTTGCCGAGCTTGCCCGCCTTCGCCTCGTCCAGCAGGGCGCCGTCCGCACCGGACACCTCGACCCGGCAGGCGACGCCCTCGGGGACCCCCATGCCGCGCCCCGGGGCCGTGCAGCACCCGCAGCGTGCCGCCGACGCCGCTGCCGGCGAACCGCCGCTCGTCGCCCGGGGTGTAGTCGTACGGGTACGTCCCGGGTCTGCGCCGTCCCACGTCGCCCGGGGGTCAGGTCAGCCCGGGCAGGTTGACCACGATCGCCTCCTGGCTGCTGCGGGCGATGACCACCACGGCCTCCTCGTCGGTCGGGTTCTCCTCGCGGTGCGGGGTGTGCGGCGGGACGAAGACGTAGTCACCGGGCCCGGTGGCCAGCCGGACCTCCTCGCCGCCCTCCGCGAAGACGAAGACCGGGTGGCCGCGCAGCACGTGGATGGCGGTCTCGGAGTCGCCGTGGTGGTGGTCGCCGGACGACGTGCGCGGCGCGACGTGCGTCTGGCCCATCCACACCCGCCGGGATCCGACCGTCTTCGCCGACACCGCCTCCCGCCGGGTCATGCCGTCGGTCTGGCCGGTGTCGCCGGTGAGCTCGTCGGCCCGGACGTGCCGCAGCGGCTGGTGCCAGCCGTCGGTGGGTTCCTCGGTCACGACCGCCAGCCGACCGCGCCGGCGCGCGGACGTCAAGCGCCGTCAGCCGGAGGTGCTGCGCTCGTCGAGCAACGCGGACGCGACGAGCGTGTCGTACTCGTCGAGCGGGAGGCCGAGGGCGTGGCGCACGCGCAGCCGCGCCATCAGCAGACCGGCGGCGTCCTCCACCGCGCGATCGTCGCCGTCCTCGATGTCGCCGAACGCCCGCCGTGCCCCCATGGTCAGCCAGCGGTGTGCCTCGCGGAGGTCGCCCGCCAGCTCGTGGTTCTCTCCGAGGAACAGGTAGACGTCCCCGTCGACCGGGCGCTCGCGGCGCAGCTCCTCGGCGATCCGCCGTGCGGCTTCGGCGTCGCCCAGCCGGAGCATTCCGCCGTGCAGGTAGCAGCGGACGTCGGGCGGCACGTGCTGCCCGGTCGCGACGGCCCGGCGGAAGAGGGCCACCGCGCCCTCGAGATCCCCCGCCTCGGTGAGGTGCTCGCCCGCGCTCACCAGCAGGGAGGCCGGGGAGACGTCCTGGTCCTCCGGATGGGCCTCCTCCGCCCAGGCGGCGAGCTTCTCGGCCGCCGCGCGGTGCTGCTCCGGCGTCCGGGCTCGGGCGTACAGGTCCTCGACCTCGTCGCCGGTGAGCGGTCTGCGCACAAGGGTCACCGTATGGCCGGATGGGCGAGCCGCGGAACCGGCGCGAGCTGCTGTGGCGACGAGCGAGGACTGCGGGACACCGCAGTGCGGACACGCATCAACTCAGTCCATGCGCCCCAGTACGGCGCGCGCCTCGACCTCCGTCGGGGCCTCCAGTCATCGGTACCGGCGAGGGCTGGGGACCAGTGCACCCACCGTGCGCGCCGATAGCCTGGCCAGAACTCAGGCTAGACTCTGGCCCATGACGTCGATCCCGCTGAGCGAGGCCAAGGACAAGCTCTCGGCACTCGTGGACGCGGCCGAGACGACGCACGAGATCGTCACGATCACGCGCCACGGCCGGGAGGCCGCCGTCCTGATGGCGAAGGCCGACCTCGACTCCCTGCACGAGACCCTGTTCTGGCTGTCGCAGCCCGACGTCCGTACCGACGTCGACGACGCTCGGGCCGAGCAGGATGAGGGGCGGACTGTGTCGGGTGACGAGCTGAGGGCTGAGTTCGGGCTCGCTGAGTGACCGAGCCGTTCACGGTCGAGGTCTCCTCGGCCGCGCGACGGCAACTGGGTCAACTGCCGGACAGGGTCGCCACGGCGATCGTGGAGTTCCCCACCACCGTCCTCGCGGAGGACCCGCTCCGCCTCAGCAGGCCGTTGACCGGCGCCCTGTCCGGGCTCCGTAACGCGCGGCGTGGTGACTATCGGGTGCTGATCGAGGTGGACGAGGAGGACCGGCGGATCCTCGTCGTCCGGGTCGCCCACCGCGCCCACGCCTACCGGCTTCCAGGGCCGGGCTGATCCGGCCGGAGGAGGCGGCTCAGTCCCCGGGGACGACGACGGCGCGGCCGCGGACCGTCCCCTCGTGCAGCCGTCGGTAGGCCTCGGGCGCCTCGTCGAGCGTGTACTTCTCCACCTCGACGCGCACCGCGCCGGCCCGCGCGAGGTCGAGCACCTCCATCAGCTCGGCCCGCGTGCCCCAGTACGGCGCCCGCACCGAGGCCCCCATCGGCGTGGAGAAGAACCCGGTCGGCAGCAGCCCGCCACCGATCCCGACGATCTGGATCACGCCGTCCAGGGCCACCGACTTCCGCGCGATTTCCACGGTCGGCGGGGCGCCGACGAAGTCGAACACCGCCTGCGCGCCCACCCCGCCGGTCAGCGAGCGGATCGCCTCGATCGCGGACGGGTCGGACGGCAGCACGGAGTGCGCCCCCACCTCCGACGCCAGCGCCAGCTTCTCCTCGCTGATGTCCAGCGCGACGACGATCGCGCCGGTGATCGCGCGCAGCACCTGGATGCCGACGTGCCCCAGCCCGCCGGCGCCGATCACCACCGCGGTGCTCCCCGCCGGCAGCTTGTCGAGGCTGGAGACGATCGCGTGGTACGGCGTCAGCCCGGCGTCGGTGAGCGAGACGGTCTCCACCGGGTCGAGGTCGCCGAGCGGGACCAGGTGCCGGACGTCGTCCACGACCAGGTACTCGGCCAGCGCGCCCGGGGCGCCGAGCCCGGGTGGCTGGATGCCCAGCGACGCCGCCCGCGGGCAGTAGTTCTCCGCACCCCGCGCGCACGCGGGGCACAGCCCGCACCCCCAGGGGCCGTAGACGGCGACCGGGTCGCCCACCGCCACACCGGTGACGCCGGCGCCGAGCGCGTCGACGACCCCGGTGCCCTCGTGCCCGAGCGTCAGCGGCAGCCCGTAGGCGTACCGCTCGGCAGGCTGGTCCATGACGAACCAGTCCGAGTGGCACAGCCCGGCGGCGGTCACCCGTAGCCGGACCTGCCCCGGTCCCGGTGCCGGGGTGGGGACCTCCACCACCTCGGGTCCGCCGCCGATGGTCCGGTACTGCACCGCTCGCACGGGCTGTCCTCTCGTCATGAGACAGGTCGACGCCCCCAGTACCTCAGTGACCGCTCGGTCCCGCACCTCGGCTCTCAGGTCGGGGTGGCGGTCAGGGGGGCAGGATGCGGCGGACAGCCGGGCGGAGGTCGTGACCGGACCGCTGCTGAGGACGCCTGGATGCACCCTCCCGCCCCCTATCCTCACGCGGGTGCGACACCTCGATCGCGCGGTCACGGCCTCCCGGCGACGTCGGGTGGGGGTGGCCATTGCCGCCGCCACCGCGGCCGTGGGGGTGATCGTCCTGGTGGTCCTGACGACAGCCGACGACGACCGCCCGACGGGCGCGGCCCCGACCGCTGCGGCGACGAGCGGCGGTGCGACCGCCACGCAGGCGTCGCCGTCGGCTCCGTCCCCCGTCGAGGAGTCGGCGCCGGCCCCGCCGCAGACGGTCACCGGCCTCATCGCGGAGCTGACGGCGCGACCGGACGCTGCCGGACCGGCCGGTCCACAGCTTCGGGACGGGCTGCAGGGTTTCGTGTCGGGGGACGAGGCCGTGCGCCAGCGGTCGGCCCAGCAGGTGCTGCCGATCGTGATCAGCGGTGAGGCGCTCGACCCGCGGTACGCCACCGCGAGCCGGCTGGCACTGTTCCGCACGATGACCGGTCTGTCGCCGGCGCCCTCAGCGCCGGCCGGATCCCCCACGTGCCTGGAGGTTCGGCAGGGGACGCCTCCCGAGGTGGTGCAGGGATACGCGCGTCAGGTCCTCGACCAGCTGCCGGCCTGGCAGGCCGACGGATTCCCGGCCGATGAGAGCGCACGCCTGCAGGCGGCGATCACACCCGTGGCGGCTGGGCAGGCGACCGTCGAGCTCCGTCCGTGCCCGGGCCGGTGACCCGACCGGGCACGGACGACCACCGGTCAGACCTGGTCGCGCCGTCTGACGACCGATGAGCTGCTGAACGCCGCCGTCCGGACGCCGGAGCAGCTGCGCCAGGTCAACGCCCTGTGCCGGCTGGTCGAGATGGCGACCCTCAGGACGCGGGGCGCAGAGATGTCAATCGTCGTCTCCTCCTACACGTAGTCGGACCTGCGGAGCCAGGCGAAGGCGGCCCAGCCGGGCAGGATCGGCAGCCAGAACGTGGCGAGGCGGTGGAGGAAGACGGCCGGGACGGCGACCGTGTGGTCCATCCCGGCGGCGACGAGCCCCGCGATCAGGGCGGCCTCCAGGGCGCCGAGGCCACCCGGCGTGGGAGCGACGGCCGCGAGAGCGGCCCCGGCGAGGTAGACGGCGCCCACGGTCGCCAGGTCCAGGCCGCCGCCGAAGGCCCGCGTGGACAGGTAGAGGCAGAGCAGGTAGCCGAGGGTGACCACGGCGGCGCCGCCCAGCAGCTGCGCGAGCTTCCCGGGGCGCCGCACGGCGGAGCCGATCCCCTCGACCGACCGGCGGACCAGCGGGACCCCCCTCCCGACGACGAGCCGGCGGACCGCCGGGACGGCGAGCGCGGCGGCGGCCAGCGCGAGGACCACCGACACCCCCCACAGCACGGCCTGCGGGTGCGGCAGCCGGAGGGAGCCGAAGGCCGACCGCCCCGCCCAGACGGCGAAGACCACCATCAGGACGACGTGCACGACCGAGCCGGCCGCGTAGCTCAGACCGACCCCGGACGTGGCCACCGGCAGGTCGACGCCGCTGCGCTGCAGGTAGCGCACGTTCAGCGCCGCCCCACCGAGGCCGGCCGGTGCCAGCTTGCTGGCGAACGAGGAGGCGAACTGGGCGACGACGGTGGTCAGCAGGCGCAGCCGGGCGGGAACGGCGCCGACGATGCTCAGCGTGGCGCCGGCGTAGGTCAGCGCGGACATCGCCAGGATCCACGGCAGCCACACCCAGTCGGCGTCCCGGACCCGCGCGACCATGCCGCCCACGTCGCCGAGCTGCGGCGCGAGGAGGTAGGTGGCGGCGGCCAGCATGATGACCGTGAGCACCGTCTTGAGGTGGATGCGCCCCAGGTCCGCGAGCCTCGGTTCCGGGACCCCGCTGCGCCGGCACACGGCCGCCCGGATCTGCGGGACGAGGTCCTTGCGGTGCTTGAGTGCCTCCCGCGTGGCGCCGCTGAGGCTGTTGGGCTGCAGCCGGGGGAGCGCGGCGGCCACGGCCTCGGGCCCCAGCCGGTCGACCGCCGCGTCGACGGCCGGGTCGACACCGACGTCCAGGGCGAGCGCGACGAGCAGCTGGGCGACGTCCGCGTCGAGGAGCGCGGGGGAGGCGGCGACCTCGCTGAACCCGAAGTCGATGAGCCACGGGGAGCCCGTGCGGTCGAGCAGGATGTTGGCCCGGCGCAGGTCGCGGTGGGCGACGGAGTGCCGGCGCAGCACGGCGACCTGCTCCCAGATCCCGGACAGCACCGCCGGGGGAACGGCGTCGTCGGACAGCTTGTCGAGGGTCGTGCCGTCGATCAGGTCGTAGGACAGCAGGAAGGAGTCGGATCCCACCGGGGCGATGGCGCGCAGCCGGGGGGTCCGCGCACCGGCGTCCCGGACCAGCAGCGACACCAGCGCCTCGTGCTCCACGGTGCGGCGCAGCGAGGAGAACGGCCGCTCGTCCCCGACGTCCTTGAGCCGGAGGAAGCGGTAGGCCCGGAACAGCAGGTCCGCGGCCCGGTTGTCCGCGCCCATGACCTTGGCGAACACCCGGTCGCCGCCGGCGAGGGTGGCGACGCAGGGCACCGAGCCGCGGGCGTCGACCACCGCCGGCGCCAGGTCGGCCGGGTGCAGGCCACTGCCGGTCAGGGCGGCGGCGACGGCGCCGAGCGTCGGCCGGCGGCTGGGGCGGCCGAGCAGCAGGAGTGTCGCGGAGCCGGCCAGGGCGCCGAGGACCAGCGCGACCGCCAGCGTGCCCGGGTGCGCGATCGGCACCAGCAGCCGCAGCAGCGTGACCAGCGCCAGCAGCAGGGCCCCGGCGCGCCGCCAGCGCCGGGACACGAACGGCGCCAGGACGACGAACGAGGCCGCCATCACCGCGAGGCCGTCCACGGTGAGCGTGCTGTCGACGCCGCCCCGCCGCCCGACCTCGCGCACCAGCGCGTCCGCGTCGCCCCGCTCGACGAACCAGTCGGCCCCCAGCAGCAGCAGCAGCACCGCGAGGACGCCGCTGACCAGCAGGTGCCCCAGCAGCCGGGAGCGGCGGGTCACCAGCGGCGTCGCCCAGGCTCCGACGATCGAGGCGAGGACCAGCAGGGCCACCGCGCCGGCCAGGATCCGGCCGACGGTCGGCGTCAGGAACGACAACCGCTGCACCAGGTCCTCGTCCAGCGCGGTGAACTCGTCCCGCGACCACCGGGTGACGGCGACGAGCAGCAGGGCGAGGACGGCGAACGCGACGGTGCGCAGGACGTCGCTCGGGGACCGTTCGTAGCCGGTGATCTCCTCGTCGGTGCGGCTCCCCGCGACCGGAGCGGTCGCGCGCACCGGCGCCTCCGGCGGGGTGGCCGTCGCGCGCGGCGGGCGGGGGCTCGGGAGCGCCGTCCCTGTGGTCCGCTCCATGCCGTCCACCCCTCCAGGCTCCGCTTCCCGGGCCCTGGTCACTCGACCCGAGTGGGCGGGCCGGGGAAACGGACCCGGCGGGCACCGAGGGTAGGGGCGGGCACCCCGCGGCGGGACCCGGTCGGACGCCGACGGGCGCGGAGCCGGTGCGGTCGTGCCGGTGCCCGTGCCCGTCGATGCGCGCGCCGTCGCCGAGGAGCATCGGGGGCCATGGACCAGGAGGCCGTCCGCGCGGCGCTGGAGCACTACATCCGCTACAGCGGGGCCGGCGACGAGGACAGGGCGAGCGAGATCTACCACGAGGACGCCGTCCTGGAGTTCCCGCAGTCCGGGGAGCGGTTCGAGGGTGTGGAGAACTTCCGGGAGTGGCGGCGCAGCTACCCGGCGGAGGTCGAGCTGGAGGTCCTGCGCGTACGGGGCCGGGACGACTTCTGGGTGGCGGAGGTCCGGGCTCGCTACGACGGTGGGCCGTGGAACTACGGCCCCGCCATCTACGAGTTCCGCGGGGACAAGGTGTCCCGCGAGACGATCTACGTCGGAGAGGCGTGGGAGCCGCCGGACTGGCGGGTCCGGTGGCGAGCCGCGCCGTCCTCCTGAGCCGGGAGCTCCTGTCGTCCCGACCCGCGAGGGACGGCGTGCGCAGCCGTTCCCCGCGGCGCTGGTCGGGCGCCGGTATCTGCGGGGCCCGCGACGTCCTCCGTCGAGCGGTGGCCCTGCAGTGCACGTCGGCTCCGCACCATCGAGGGCTCCCCGGCCCGGGCGGCGGAGCCCCCGAGCGGACCCGGCCGAGGTCGGACGGACAGCTGAGGAGGAGAGCATGGCCAGGCAGCCGGACACCACCAGGGTGCACGGAGTCGTCGCGGCTCCGGACCAGCGGAGGCGGCAGTGGTCGCACCGCGCCCGGAAGCGCATGAAGCTGCCGCAGGGCAATGCCGTCGTGCTGGCCGTGTTGCGGTCGCGCGCGCACCGGCTGCTGAGCGGCTCGGCGATCGAACTGCGCTACACCGGGCGGCGCAGTGGGCGGCAGTATGTGCTGCCGGTGCAGTACGCCGGCGCCGGCGACCACCTCGTGGTGCGGCCCCAGCACTGGCAGCACGCCACGTGGTGGCGCAACTTCCGCACGCCGCAGCCGGTGACCGTGCGCCTTGCCGGTCGACTGCACGAGGGGACGGCGCGTGTGGTGGAGCCCGGGGATCCGGACTGGCGAACAGCCCGGCAGACCTACGCGATCCGCTGGCCGCGGTCGGCGCGCAGCGGAACGGGACCGCTGGTGGTGATCGACCTGCGGCCGTGACCACGGTCGCGACGACCGCACGGGTGCGGAGCGGTTTCCGACGGCAGCCACGTGCCGGAGTGGATGCGCACTCACCGATAATCCACACCGTCCCCCGTCGTGCGTCGAGGTCCGGCAGGGAACGCCGCCCCCGGTGGTGCAGGGATACGCGCGTTCGATCGTCGACCAGCTCCCGGACTGGCAGGCCGACGGGTTCCCGGCCGACGAGACGGCCCGCCTGCAGGAGCTGATCACACCCGTGGCGGCGGGACGGTCGACCCTCGACCTCGGTCCGTGCCCGGGCCGGTGAACAGGCCGGTCCTGCCCGGGGCCGGTTCCGGAGCCCAGCCGAGCCACCGGTGGCGCGGTAGCCGGTCCCGGCCACGTGCGCCGCGACCTGTTCGTGGCGGACCCGGCCCTCGTCGTACCGGCCGGCCGGCACGAGCAGCGCAGGGGAGTGCAGGCGGAGCCGTGTCACCCCCGGGGAGCGCCGATCCCCGTCCGGCCGCCGGCTCCCCGGGTCAGGCCGGTCCGGGGGTCCGGCGACGGCGCGGGAGATCCCGGGACGGCGCCGTCCGTGCGAGGGTCCCTGAGGCCCTGTACGTCGCACCACGGGGGAACGTTGCTCCACCTCTCTCTGCCCGCCGTCCACTCCCTGCCTGCCGTCCACCCGATCGAGGGCTGACGCCGTGTACCGCGTCGACGGCCGGCTGGTCCTCAGCCCCAGTGACCTCACCCGGCACCAGGAGTGCTCCCACCTCACCGCGCTCAACCTGCAGGTCGCCGAGCGCCGCCTCGACCCGCCGGCCGAGGGCGTGGGCGACCAGACGGTGCTCGTCGCCGACCTCGGCATCGCGCACGAGCTGCGCTACCTGGAGTCGCTGGAGGAGCAGGGGCTCACCGTGGCGCGGCTCCAGGGCAGCCGGGGTGAGGCGGCGACGAGAGAGGCGATGCGCGCCGGCGTCGACGTCGTCCACCAGGCGACGCTGTTCGACGGCACCTGGGGCGGCCAGGCCGACTTCCTCCTGCGCGTGGAGCAGCCGTCCGACCTCGGGGACTGGTCCTACGAGGTCGCCGACGCCAAGCTGGCCCGCCGCATCAAGGTGCCGGCGCTGCTGCAGATGGCCACCTATGCCGACCGGCTCACCACGCTGCAGGGCCGCGAGCCCGAGCGGATCTGCGTCGTCACCGGCGACGGCGAGACCCGCCCGTGGCGGCTGGTCGACGTCGCCGCCTACGCCCGCCGCGCCCGCGCCCGGCTGCAGACCTTCATCGCCCACCCCACGCCGACCGCGCCCGTGCCCATCGCCCACTGCGACCAGTGCACCTGGGCGCCACGCTGCTCCACCGAGCTGCGCACCGGCGACGACCTCAGCCTCGTCGCCGGCATGCGCCGCGACCACCGCGCCGCCCTCAACGGCGCCGGCATCGCCACGCTCGAGCAGCTCGCCGACGCACCCGACGACGTCCTCCGCGCCACCGGCATCAGCCGCGGGACCCGCGAGCGCCTCCGCGACCAGGCCCGCGAGCAGCTCCGCGGCCGCGCGGCCGGCACCCCCACCCGCACCCTGCTCCCCCCGCAGACCGCCCAGGGGCTGCTGAGACTCCCCGAGCCGAGCGCCGGCGACCTCTACCTCGACTTCGAGGGCGACCCGCTCGCCGGCGACGGCGACGGGCTGGAGTACCTCGCCGGCCTGGGCACCCGCGACGGCGGCTTCACCGCCCTCTGGGCGCACGACGCCGCCGAGGAGCGCGGCATGGTCGAGGACCTCGTCGACCGCATCGTCGACGCCTGGCGCGCCGACCCCGGCATGCACGTCTACCACTACGCCGCCTACGAGGTCAGCGCGCTCAAGCGGCTCACCGGCCGGTACGGCGTCCGCGAGGCCGAGCTCGACCAGCTGCTGCGCGCCGAGCGGTTCGTCGACCTCTATCCCGTCGTCCGCCAGGCGATGCGGATCAGCGGGGAGTCCTACTCGATCAAGAAGGTCGAGGCCCTCTACGGGCGCGCGCACACCGGCGACGTCGCCGACGCGATGAGCAGCGTCGTCGAGTACGAGAAGTGGCTGATCGACCGCGACCCGGCCCGGCTGCGGTCGATCGAGGACTACAACAAGGACGACGTCGACTCCACCCGCGAGCTGCACGACTGGCTGGAGACCGAGCGGGCCGAGCTGGAGGCGCTGCACGGTCCGCAGCCGCGCCCCGGGGTGGCCGAGATCGCCGTCCCGGCCCCGCGGTCGGGCGCCGAGGTCGCGGAGCTGGCCCTGGTCGAGCAGCTGCAGGACCGCGGGCACGACCTGCTCGGCGACCTGGTGCAATGGCACCGCCGCGAGGCCCGCCCCGGCTGGTGGGAGTTCTTCAGCCGCGGCGAGCTCGACGACGACCAGCTCGTCGAGGACCGGACGGCGCTCGGCGGGCTGTCCGCCGCGGTCGAGATCGGCACCGAGAAGCGCAGCAAGCTCTACGAGTTCACCTTTCCGCCGCAGGACGCCAAGCTCTCGGTCGGCAAGCCCGCCTTCGACGTCGACAGCCGGGCGCGGATCGGCGAGGTCCGCGCGCTCGACGCAGTCGCCGGGCGGGTGGTCGTGAAGAGCACCAAGGCGCCGGCGGGCCCGCGCGGGCTGGGTCCGGAGGGACCCTTGAACGACGAGCAGCTGCGCGCGGCGATCAAGGCCACCGCGGACGCCGTCCTGGCCGGGGAGTCCTGCCTCGGGCAGCGGCTGCTCGACCGCGTCGTCCCCCCGGACACCCGCCGGCTGCCGGGGGAGGAGGCCGGCGACGCCGTCGTCCGGCTCGGCCTGGCGCTGGACGGCGAGGTGCTGGCCGTGCAGGGGCCGCCCGGCAGCGGCAAGACGCGGGCGGCGTCCCGGCTGATCCGCGCGCTGCTCGACGCCGGCAAGAAGGTCGGCGTCACGGCGCAGTCCCACGCGGTGATCGGCAACGTGCTGAGCGCCGTCGGCCGGCCGGCGCTGCAGAAGTGCGAGGAGTCCCAGGCGTGCGGGGCACCGGGGGTCGAGTGGTCCCGCGATGCCGGCGACGTGGCCGGCCGGCTGCTCGACGGCTCGGCGTCGCTCGTCGGCGGGACGTCGTGGTTCTGGTGCCGGGAGGACCTGGCCGAGGCGGTCGACGTCCTGGTGATCGACGAGGCGGGGCAGTTCTCGCTGGCCAACGCGGTCGCGGTCGCCCGGTCGGCGACGTCGCTGGTGCTGCTCGGCGACCCGCAACAGCTCGCGCAGCCGACGCAGGCCGTGCACCCGGGGGAGTCGGGGCTCTCGGCGCTGGAGCACCTGCTCGACGGGCACCCCACCGTGCCCGAGGACCGCGGCGTCTTCCTCGACCGCACCTACCGGATGCACCCGGCGCTGACCGCGTTCGTGTCGGACCTGGCGTACGAGGGCCGGCTGGAGTCGGCGGCCGGCCGCGAGCGGATCGCCGTGGACGGCTGGGCCAGCGGGCTCGCCGCCCGGTTCGTCGAGCACGTGCAGCCGTCGATGGCGGCCTCGCCGGACGAGGCGTCAACGGTCGCCGAGCTGTGGCGCTCCCTGCAGGGCATCGGCTGGACCGACGCCGAGGGTGTCGAGCGGCCGATCGGTCCGGACGACGTGCTGGTGGTCGCGCCGTACAACAACCAGGTCGCACTCATCCGGCGGGCGCTGCCCGACGGCGCTCGGGTCGGCACCGTGGACAAGTTCCAGGGGCAGGAGGCGCCGGTCGTCGTCTACTCGATGACGTCGACCTCGGCCGAGGACGCGCCCCGCGGCGTCTCGTTCCTCTACGACCTGCACCGGCTGAACGTCGCGGTCTCGCGGGCCAAGGCGCTGGCGGTCGTGGTGATGAGCGAGGAGCTGCTGGACGCCGCGGTGCGGACGCCGGAGCAGCTGCGCCAGGTCAACGCCCTGTGCCGGCTGGTCGAGATGGCAACCGTCGTGCGTTGACGCTCCGCCGCCGGGAGCGACGGATCGATCTCAGGCTCGCCAGGGGTCGAGGAGTTCGACGCCGGTGCCGACGAAGTCCCGGGAGTTGCGCGTGGCCAGCGAGGCGGAGTGAGCGCGACAGATCGCGGCGATCTGCGCATCGAGGGCGTCGACAGGGTGCCCGCCACGCTCTCGTGCCGCCGCGATGTCGCCGTACAGCCCGGCGGCGGCGGTGTCGAAGGGGAGGACCTGACCGGGAAAGGCGCCGAGCACCTCGTCGGCTAGCTGCCGTAGCTCGGTGGCACGCCGTCCGTCACGGAGCCGGGCGAGACCGAAGCGGATCTCGGCCACGGTGATCGCAGTCGTGACGAGGGATTCCCTCGCGTGCGCGCCCATCCAGGTCGTGACCGCCGTGTCCGGGAAGGGGCGCATCAGCTCGGACACGACGTTCGTGTCGAGGACGATCACTCGGAGAAGTCCGCTGCCCGCGCCGGCGAGGTCCGGGGTGGGATCGACAGCTCGACGCCTCCGGCATCGCCGAAGCGTTTCCGCAAGGTGGAGAACAGGTCGGCGGACGGCTCGGCCTCGCTGACCGCTGTGGTGAGGATCTCGCGGATCTCCGCCTCCATGGACCTTCCGTTGCGTGCGGCGCGAACCCGCAACCGTTCGCGGACGTCGTCGTCGAGACCTCTGACACTGATGGCGGCCACGGCCCCCTCCTCTGCTGGCAATGCTAGCAACTGGGCCGCGCTACGCGCGCGGCTCACTCGCAGCAGTGGGCGTGGTCGTATCCGAGATCGGGGCATGAGTTGCCGGTCGTCGGCTGCTCGACGACGTCGACCTCGGCCGAGGACCCCCCAGCGGTCCTGGTCGTCCGCCGGGGCGGGGGAGCGACGCACGCAGGAGTGGGCACTGCCCGGCACGTTCCTCCACGAGGAGGAGACCCTCGCCGTCGCGGTCCGGCGGTCGTTGCGGGACAAGGCCGGGCTGACGCCGGAGGTCGTGCCGCGCCAGCTGCACGCGTTCGACGACCCGAGCCGTGACGACCGTGGCTGGGTCCTCTCCGTCGCGCACGTCGCCGCGCTGCCGTGGCGGGCGGTCGAGCCGCTGCTCGTGGCAGGGGCGGAGGACGTGCGCGTGCGGCCGGTGGACGACGTCCACGGACTGCTCTTCGACCACGACGAGATCGTGCGGCGAGCCGCGGCGGACGTGCGGATGGCCTACGCCGAACGCCCCGATCCGGACGCGCTCCTGGACGAGCCGTTCACGATACGGTCGCTGTTCCGTCTGCACGAGGCCGTGGCCGGCGCCCTCGACTACTCCGCCGACACCTTTCGCCGCGCGATGCTGCCGATGCCGGCCGAGACCCGGCGGAGGTCGGAGGGGACGGTCGGCAAGCCGGCGCAGCTCGACGTCCGCCGGGAATCCGTGGCAGGAACTGTGCCCTGACCCGGCGCGGCCGGCCCGGTCGACGTCGCCGTCGCCGTCGCCGTCGAGGCAGGGGTGTTCGGCTCTGGCGTCGGAGCGGCTGCGACGGGTGGACGCGCCGTGTCGACGCGTCGAGATGGCGACCGTCGTCCGCTCGGTGTCGTCGTCCTCCTTGCGTTGCGGCTCCGCTCCTCGGGAGCCTCG
This sequence comes from Geodermatophilus obscurus, assembly GCF_900143215.1. Lineage (GTDB taxonomy): Bacteria > Actinomycetota > Actinomycetes > Mycobacteriales > Geodermatophilaceae > Geodermatophilus > Geodermatophilus obscurus_A. Next base: position 151,672 of record NZ_FRDM01000006.1, read on the forward strand.
TCGTCCTGTGCGACGTTCGAAGGGGGGAGAGCCTGACCTTCCACCAGTTCGTCGTCCGCCTCGGCGAGTTCGGCGGGTACGCCGTCGTCGAGACCGAGGCGCCGGCCGACCTGGAGTACCTCACCACCGTCTACGCGGCCTTCTCCTTCACCGTCGAGCCGGTCATGGACGTGATGGACGCCGTCGCCGCCGAGACGCGCGGGATCGAGTACCGGGACTCGCTGCGGACCGGGTGACGGCGTCCGCTCCAGCGGGCGGCCTCGAGCCGGGAGCGACGTCGTACCGCGCCACCGCGTAGCCGGACCCGCACTCCGACGCTCGTCCCCTGCCCTCGCTGCGGGGCAGGGTGACCTCACGGAGGACGAGACCTCCGCGGGCGGAGCTCAGCCCCTGCTTACACCTGTGAGCAGGGGCTGAGGTCGCCGAGAGCACCTCAGGTTGCGGGTCCCAGCTCCCGTCGTCGTCCGGGTCGCCCGACTCACAGCCACGCCTCGATCGCGTCCAGCTGCTCGTGGGTGAGCCCGACGAACAGGTGCGGGGCGACCACCAGCACGTGCGGATGGGCGGCCAGCCACTCCCCGGTGTCGGCCGCCTGCTCGGCCAGGTCGTCGTCGACCCACACGATCCGCCGGTCGGGCTCGGCCTCGGCGACCGCGCGGGCGGCGGCCAGCTTCCACCAGCTGGACCGGCCGTCGAACACGCCGGCGAACCCGGTCGGCGCGGTGTCGGCGCGGGCGTGGGTCACCAGCCCGCGGGGCAGGCCCATCGGCTCGGCCAACAGCCGGTCGGCGTCCGTCGTCCAGGTGGTCAGCCACTGGATCTCCACCCGGCCGGACTCGTGCAGTTCCCGCAGCCGGGCGGTGATGGTCGGGTTCCAGGACAGCACGTACCCGTTGAAGGTGCCCCGCTGCCAGCCCTCGGGCAGGTCCACGCGGGCCGCGTTGAGCACCCCGTCGACGTCCAGCAGCAGGATCGGGCGTTCCCTGGTCGAGCCCATGCCCCATCCTGCCGCCGGAGCAGCCGCCGCAGGTGGACGGCCGCGTCGGAACGGCGGCCGTGCAGGGTCGTCGTCCTCTGTCGGCGCCGTTCCGCTCCCCGGGAGCCTTCTCCCCGACGGGGTGCACGAGGGGGGAAGCGCGATGGAGTACGTCGTCACCTGGCAGGAGCAGCCGACCGGCTCGGACGCGGAGTACCGGGCAGCGCAGCAGCGGGTCCTCGCGGCCTTCGCCACGGGGCAGAAGCCGGCGAGCCTCACCATCCGCCAGTTCGTCGCCCGGGTCGGGCTCGGCGGGTACGCCGTCGTCGAGACCGACGAGCCGGCCGACCTGCAGTACTTCGCCACCGCCTACGCGCCCTCGTCCTTCACGGTGGAGCCGGTGGTGCACGTGCCGGACGCCGTCCTCGCCGGGACGCGCGGCGCCGGATAGCGGACGCGCTGCGGACCAGGTGGCAGGGACCTTCGAGCCTGGTGACGGAGGTCGACCGTTCCTACGGTCGGGTCGTGTCGGGAACGCCTGCGCGGCGACCGGACCAGCTGGGCACGAGCACGCCCCTGCTGGTCGCGGTGGACCACGACCCGGACCGGCTGGCCGACGTCGAGCGCGAGCTGCGCAGCCGGTACGAGAGCGACTACCGCGTCTGCTGCCTGTCCTCGATCGACGACGCGTTCGCCACGCTGGAAGACCTCGCGACGGCCGGCGAGCAGGTCGCCCTGGTGCTCGCCGCCGAGGTGGTCGCGGACACGCCCGGCACGACGCTGCTGGGTGAGGTGCGGCGCCTGTTCCCGCAGGCCGAACGCGCCCTGCTGATCCCGTACAGCCACGTCGGGGACCCGGGCACCGCCGATGCGATCTTCGAGGCGATCGCCCGTGGGCGCATCGACCACTGGCTGGTCCGGCCCGCGCCGCCGCGCGACGAGCAGTTCCACCAGTCCGTCGCGAGCTTCCTGCTCGAGTGGGCCGAGTCGCAGCGCGCCGCCCCGCACACGGTCGACGTGGTGGGGGAGGCCTGGGCCGGCCGGGCGTACGAGCTGCGCGAGGTGCTCGGCCGCTGCGCGATGCCGCACCGGTTCCACCTGGCCGGCTCGACCGAGGGGCAGCGGCTCCTGGACGGCGTGGGCGAGTGCCGGTTCCCGCTGATGATCATGCCCGACGGGTCGGTGCTGGAGGACCCCACCGACATCGAGATCGCCAGGGCCGCCGGGACGACGATCGAGCCGGACGGCGACCGCTACGACCTGGTGATCGTCGGCAACGGACCCGCCGGCCTGTCCGCGGGCGTCTACGGCGCCTCCGAGGGACTGCGGACCCTGGTCATCGACTCGGCCGGCCTCGGCGGCCAGGCCACGTCCAGCTCGTCGATCCGCAACTACCTCGGCTTTCCTCGCGGCATCTCCGGCGGCAACCTCGCCCGGCGGGCCTACGAGCAGGCGTGGGTGCTCGGCGCCCGCTTCGCCTTCATGCAGCGGGTCACCCACCTCCGCCGCGAGCGCGACGCGACCGTCCTGGAGCTGGCCCACGGCGGCGTGGTGGCCGGTCGCACCGTCGTCCTGGCGACGGGGGCCAGCTACCGCCGGCTCGGCGTCCCGTCCCTCGAGGAGCTGCACGGTGCCGGCGTCTTCTACGGCGCCGCCGCCTCCGAGGCGCCGCTCGTCTCGGGCGAGGAGGTGTACGTCGTCGGCGGGGCCAACTCCGCCGGGCAGGCCGCCCTGCACCTGGCCCGCTACGCCAAGCGCGTCACCCTCGTGGTGCGCGCCGCATCGCTGGCCGCCGGGATGTCGCACTACCTGGTCCGCGCGGTCGAGGAGGCGCCCAACATCGAGGTCCGGACCGGCACCGAGGTCGTCGACGGCGGTGGCGACGGCTGGCTGGACCACCTGGTGCTGCACGACCGTGCGAGCGGCGAACTGGAACGGGTCTGCGCCTACGCCATCTTCCTGATGATCGGCGCACGGCCGCACACCGAGTGGCTGCCCCCGATCGTCGAGCGGGACCTCGACGGCTTCATCATGACCGGCGCGGACCTCAGTGCCGACGCGCTCCGGGCCTTCGGGCGCCCGCCGGTGCCGCTGGAGACCAGCGTCCCGGGGGTGCTCGCCGTCGGTGACGTCCGGCACGGGTCGGTCAAGCGCGTGGCCTCCGCGGTGGGGGAGGGCTCGATCGCGATCCGCTACGTGCACCAACTGCTCGCGACCTGATCCCTGGCGACGGTCAGGACGGCGGCTGCCCGCCGACCACGCCGGCGACCGCCGCCGCCGCTGCGTGACCGGCCCGGACGGCGTCCAGCACGGGCACCCCGGCGCGCCAGCCGGCCAGCACCCCGGCGGCGAAGGCGTCCCCGCAGCCGGTGGTGTCGCGCAGCCGCCCTCCCGGCAGGGGCTCCACGGGCACCTGCTCCGTGCCGGCCCGCGTTCCCACCCGGGTCGGGTGCGCACCGGCGTGCACCAGCACCAGCTCCGGCGCCCACCCGGGCCGGTGCCCGTCCAGCCCCAGCACCGCAGCCTCGGCCGCGTTGCAGGAGAGCAGGTCCGGCCGCAGCCCGGCGAGCAGGTCGACGTACGCGCCGATCCCGTGACGCTCGATCCGGGTCGCGGCGGCGACGTCGACGCTCACCGGCACCCGGGCGTCGTGCGCCGCGGACGCCGCGGTGCGCACCGCCTCGGGCAAGCGCAGCAGGTCGTAGCCGTCCAGGTGGACGACGGCCGCACCGGCGAACCACTCCGGGCGGACGTCGGCCGGCTCCAGCCCGCCCTCCCCGCGGTCGGTGAGCAACGTCCGCTCCCCGTCCGGGTGCACCAGCACCGTCGACAGCGGCGCCCGGCCGCGGCGCACCACCGCCGTCTCGACACCGCGCTCGGCCAGCGCGGCCAGCAGCCCGTCGGCGAGCGGGTCGGCACCGGCCCAGCCCGCCAGCCGAGCCGGCACACCCAGGCGCGCCAGGTTCGCCGTCACGTTGGCAGGCGCCCCGCCCGCCGTCGTCGTCCGCACCACCCGCTGCTGCCCGCCGACCACCAGGGGCGCGGACAGCTCCAGCAGCTGGTCGGCCACCAGCTTCCCGAGCGCCACCACCGGGCCGGGGCCGGCGCGACGCGGCCACCGGGGAGTCCCCTCGTGCACCACGGACGTCAGGGTGCCCGGTGCAGAACCGGTCAGCCCGGTCGCGGTCCTGCCTGCAGGCGCTGCAGCGCGGCGGTGAAGCTGTCGTTCCACAGCCCCAGGTGCTCCCACCGCTCGGCGACGTGCGCGGTGGCCTCGTCCACCGTCATCCCCCGCTCGCGGACCAGCCAGGCGCGCAGCACCAGGCCGGTGCGCGAGGCGCCGCCGTGGCAGTGCACGAGCAGCCGGTGGCCCTCGGCGCGGAGCGCGGCCATGTCGTCGAGGACGTCGGCCAGCATGGCGTCGAGGTCGGCGTTGTGCTCGTCGTCGGCGATGTAGGCCATCCGGTGCAGCGGATGGGGGAACGGCTCGCCGAGCCGGCACAGCGAGATGACGGCGAAGTCCTGCTCGCTGTACCGGGCGCCGTCGAGGTTGCCCGCCCAGATGCCCGGCAGCACCTCGCGCGGGCCGATCCGCGGGATCACCCCGGGGTCGTAGCTCTGCCGCGCGCCGCCGTCGAGCGCAGCCCCCAACTGCTGCAGGTCGGCCAGCCGCCACACCCGCTCGCCGGAGCCGGGCACCCTGCCGTGCACGACCGACGCCCAGCGCATCGGGATGCCGCCCATCCCGTACACCGCCCCGGCCAGCCCGCCGGCGACGCAGGCGACGGTGTCGGTGTCGCCGCCCAGGTCGATGACCAGCCGCAGCACCTCCGCGAAGTCCCGGCCGTGGCGCAGCGCCCACACCGCCTCGCCGAGCGTCGGCCACACCGCGCCGTTCGACTCGGTCGCGTCCTCGGGAGTCCAGTCCGGGGCCAGCACCGTGGCCCACCGGTCGCGGTGCTCGCCGGCCACCGACTCCAGCGCCGCCGGGATCGCGGCCAGCGGGTCGCCGCCGTCGAGGGCGACCCGCACCAGCTCGTGGAAGACCGCGCAGCCCTCGCCGGCCGACGGGTCGCCGTGGGTGAGCGCCGAGATCCGGCGGGCGGCGTCCATGCTGGCTCCACGGCCGTCGCGGGCGAACCGGATCGCGGCCGGCGTCGTGCGCATCAGCGAGCCGTTGCCGGCCGCGTGTCCCGAGCGGGCGAAGTGCTCGGCCGCGGCGGTGTCCCACGGCAGGCCCGAGCCGAGGACCGCGCGGATCTGGTCGCCGATGCCCGGCGGGTCGGCCGCGGCCCAGGTGCGGAACCGGTCGAACAGGTCGGCCTCGTCCAGCCCGCCGCGCTCGACCAGCGAGCTGGCGACCAGCAGCGCCATCTGCGTGTCGTCGGTGAACTCGCCGGGCTCCTCCCCCGACGACCCGCCGCCGCACATCTCGGTGTGCGTGCCGCGGGCCGGGGTGGGGAAGCGGGCGCTGAACCGGCCGGGCGGGCCGAACTCGAAGGGCGCGCCGAGCGCGTCGCCGACGGCCGAGCCGACCAGCGCGCCGGCGGCGCGGTGCGAGCGGTGCATGCGCAGGGTCACGTGTGCATCGTGCACACGCTCGGAGGACCACCCGTCAGGCGCTGACCTCCTCGTGCGTGTTCACCCCGGGGATGCGCCGCACCGAGCCCCAGCCGTAGCGGGCCCACACGACCAGCAGCGCGGCGCCGGCGAGCGATCCGAGCGTGTCGCGGAAGAGGTCGCCGTTGGTGTCGTCGTTGTCCTCGGAGAGCTGCGTTCCGAACCACGCGTCGGAGCGCCACTCGAACAGCTCCCACAGCGCCCCGACGGCGATGCCCAGGGCCGCGGTCACCACGCCGATGCCGACGTAGTGCCGCAGGTGCGTCTCGTCGCGGGGGTCCGGGACGACGTCCAGCCGGGCGAGGGCGATGTAGACGACCGGGGCCGTGAGCATCGGCAGGGTGAAGTGCACCAGGTCGTCGAACCGGACGAACTCGTCGTAGAGGCCGAACGTCTCGCCGAACCCCTGCAGCGCCATGCCGAGGGTCAGCGACAGGTCGTAGAGCCGGGGCAGGTTCACCAGCCGCGCGACGAGCGTGATGCTGCCCAGCGCGGTCAGGAGCGCAGCCGACCCCCACTGCCCGTTCGCCGCGTACACCGCGGCCCCGGCGAAGATCACCAGCCGGAGGACGTCGATGCCGTCCCTGATCACCGGCGTCCAGTCACCCAGCAGCAGCGTGCGTCCGTCCACACAGCCGGACTACCCGCCGGGAGCGGCGCACGCTCGCCGTTCCCGACGCTGGGTCACCGGAGCCCGCCGTCACCCAGGCGATCGGGGGACCGCGGCGTCCAGGGCGCGCGGACCACAGCGCCCCGGTGCTGCACTGTCCTCAGCCGGCCCGAGCCGGCGAGGGGACCGCAGGACAGGAGCACGGCGTGACCGATCACGAGCTCGAGCCGACCGCCGCGAGCAGCAGCCGGACGGTGCCGTGCAGCAGCCACGCCGCCGGCCACGCCGTCCACCCCACGCACGTGCTGCTCTGCGACAGCGGTCCGGACGACGTCTGGGCTCCGGTCGTCGTCATGGGCGCCGTCGGTGACGTGCTGACCGTGGCCTGCGGCGAGGAGCTCCGCCGCTACCGCAACCACGGCGCCGGCCGGCTGCTGGAGCTGGTCGGCACCACCGGCCCCGACGCGCTGCTCAACGAGCGGTACGACCTGCTCTTCCTGCGCCCCTGGCCGCAGGACGCCGCAGCGGTGTTCTCGCTGCAACCGGCCGATCAGCCGCCGCACCCCTGCCGCTGACGGCCCGTCGAGACCGCCGATCCCGCCCGGCTCCAGCGTCGTGGCCGTGCGGGATCGGCGATCTCGCCGCGTCCAGGGGTCAGGCGACCCGGCGGGCGCCCGCGTAGCTCGGCATCGAGTCGAGGTTCGTGACCGCCACCGGCTTGCCGGCGCTGGAGGAGTGCACCATCAGGCCGTTGCCGATGTACATGCCGACGTGCGAGACCGGGCTGTAGAAGAACACCAGGTCACCGGGCTTGAGGTCGCCCTTCGACACCGGGGTGCCGAACGTCGACTGGGCCTTCGAGGTGCGCGGGATGGAGACGCCGGCCGCCTTGTAGGCGAAGCTGGTCAGCCCCGAGCAGTCGAACCGGTCGGGACCGGTCGCGCCGTAGAGGTACATGTCACCGCGCTGGGCCAGCGCGGTGTCGACGGCCTTCTGGGCGGCGCTGCTGGACGCGGCGCTGCTGGACGCGGCGACCGGGGCTGCGGCGAGCGCCGGACCGGTGGCGCCACCCACAGCGGCCGAGGCCGGGAGGGGGGAGAGGGCGATCCCGGCGCCGGCGATGGCGGCGACGGCGACACCGCGGAACGAGCGACGAGCGAAGGACGTGCGGGCAGTCGTCATCGACGACGGTTCTCCTGTTCTCCACGACCGCCTACCGGGTTAGCTGACGGGTTCGGACGGGGGAGTCGCCCGGCGCGACGAGGTCGCGCTTCACCCCAGTGCTGCGGTGGGTCCCCGGCCCGCGCACCGGTCGGTGACCGGCACACGGTTCGGCGGCGTCCGGCGGGTGTCACCAGGCAGGCGACGAACGGCCCTACGGACGGCGGGAACGGTAGGTGCGGCTCGTCCACTGCGACAAAGTCGGGCGGGTCCTCCGGACGGCGTCTCCCACCGAACCGCGAATCGCCGTGCCGACCAGCGCGAACGGCTCCGGTGGACCAAAGACCCTGTTCGCGAACCTGCAGGTCAGGAGGCTGTCGGGGACTTCGGCCACATCCGGAGCGTCCGAACACCAGGTAACGGTGAGATAACGGTCAGCTGAGGGTCGGGTGAGCGGTTGGACCGCTCCGCCATCGGGCACGACCACGGGAACCGGATCGAGGAGGGACGAGGACATGGCTGGCATGTTGAGGAAGGTCCTGGCGTCGGGGCTCGCGGCGAAGGTCATCCAGGAGGCCCGCAAGCCGCACAACCAGGCCAAGATCAAGGAGTTCATCGCCAAGATGGGCGAGCAGAACAAGAAGCAGGGCGGCGGCCGGGGCTACGGCCGCGGGCCGGTGCGCTGACCGTCCCGCACTGACCGCACGGCGGCCCCCGGCTCGCACCGGGCGGGGGCCGCCGTCATGCTCGGGGACCGTGCTGCGCATCGCCGTCCTCGACGACTTCCAGTCCGTGTCCGGGACGTTCGCCGACTGGTCGCGGCTGCCCGGGGCGGCCGAGGTCGTGGCCTTCGCCGACCACCTCGACGACGAGGACGCCGTCGCCGAGCGGCTGGCCGGGTTCGACGTCGTCGTCGCCATGCGCGAGCGCACCCCGGTCCCGCGCAGCCTCCTCGAGCGGCTCCCGCGGCTGCGGCTGCTGGTGACCACCGGTGCCCGCAACGCCGCCATCGACGTCGCCGCGGCCGCCGAGCGCGGCGTGACCGTCTGCGGCACCGGCGCCCACCCCACCGGCCCGGTCGAGCTGACCTGGGCGCTCATCCTGGCCGTCGCCCGGCACGTCCCGGAGGAGGACGCCGGACTGCGGGCCGGCGGCTGGCAGCGCACCGTCGGCACCGACCTCGCCGGAGCCACCCTCGGCGTGGTGGGCCTGGGCCGGCTCGGCACCCGGGTCGCCCGCATCGGCTCGGCGTTCGGCATGGACGTCGTCGCCTGGAGCCAGCACCTGACCGACGAGCGCGCCGCCGAGGCCGGCGTCCGCCGCGTCGAGCGCGACGAGCTGTTCGCCACCGCCGACGTCGTCACCGTCCACCTGGTGCTCTCCGACCGCACCCGCGGGCTGGTCGGCCGCGACGAGCTCGCCCGCATGCAGCGCAGCGCGATCCTGGTGAACACCTCACGCGGGCCGATCGTCGACGAGGCCGCCCTCGTCGAGGCCCTGTCCGCGGGCCGCATCGCCGGCGCCGGCCTCGACGTCTACGACCGCGAGCCGCTCCCCGCCGACTCGCCGCTGCGCAGGGCGCCGCGCACCGTGCTCACCCCGCACCTGGGCTACGTCACCCGCGACACCTACCGCGTCTTCTACGGCGACGCCGTCGAGGACGTCGCCGCCTTCCTCCGCGGCGAGCCGGTGCGGGTCATCGCCCCCGCGTGACCCCCGCCGCGGCTACGGCCGCCCGGCCTGCGGCACGTCGACCTCGGTCGCCACCAGCACCGCCTCGCGCACCGGCGCCCGGTTGTGCTCGTAGAAGTCCGGCGCGCAGCACATCAGCAGCGTGCGACCGTCGTCCCCGCCGAGCATGCAGGCGAAGACGCCGAGCCCTTCCGGCGCGGCGACCTCGTCGACGATCGCGCCGCCCTCGGCGACCCGCACCACCCGGCCGCCGACCGCGTCGGCCGCCCAGACGTACCCCTCGGCGTCCAGCGTGCAGCCGTCCGGCGCCACCGTGAGCTGGCCGAGCACCTCCTCGGTGGTCCGGCCGGTCACCTCCGGCCCGAGCGGCCCCCACACGCGCCGGTTGGTGAGCGCGCCGTCGGCGCCGAGGTCGAAGGCGGTGTACCGGTTGCCGAGGGTCTCGCCGACGACGAGCGTGCCGCCGTCCGGCGGGATCACCATCCCGTTGGGGAACTGCAACCCGTCCGCGGCGACCGACACCGTGCCGTCGGGGTCGATGCGCTTCAGGGACGCGGTCCGGGCGTCCCCGCCGCCCATCAGGTCGAAGCCGAAGTCGCCGACGAACACCTGCCCTGCGTCGGTGACCACCAGGTCGTTGAGGTGCCCGCCGCAGTGCTCGGTCAGGTCGGCGTGGGTGGACAGGGTCCCGTCGGCGTACCGCAGCACGCGGTGGTCCTTCATCGACACGATCACCAGCGACCCGTCGGGCAGCCAGCCCAGCCCCGAGGGTTGGCCCGCCACCTCGACGACGACGATCTCCGCGCCGTCCGGCGTCACCCGGCTGACCGTGCGCCGGTAGAAGTCCGACACCCACCAGCTGCCCTCGTGCCAGCGTGGGCCCTCGAAGAACCCGCCACCCTCCAGAACCGTCCTGAGCTGCTGCTCCGCCATGGCCGGGACCCTAGGTGACGCCGCGTCCGCACCGACGGGATGGTCGGGACGGCCGCCGCCCGGGTGCCGGGAGCCGTCCCGGCCGACCGGACCGGGCGGTCCGGCGCGCCGTTTCCGCACCTGACCGGCAGGGCAGGCCCCCGCGGACCCGCACCCGACAGTGAGGACGACGACCATGCAGGTCGGCTACAAGCTCGCGACCGAGGCCTTCGGACCGGACGAGCTCGTCCGCCAGACGGTCCGCGCCGAACAGGCGGGCTTCGACTTCGTCGAGATGAGCGATCACTTCCACCCGTGGCTCGACGTCCAGGGCCACAGCTCGTTCACCTGGTCGGTGCTCGGCGCGATGGCGGCGCGGACCGAGCGGATCGGCCTGGCCACCGGCGTCACCTGCCCGATGATCCGCTACCACCCGGCCGTGATCGCCCAGGCCGCGGCGACGGTGCAGCTCCTCTCGGGCAACCGCTTCACCCTCGGCATCGGCTCCGGCGAGCGGCTCAACGAGCACGTGGTGGGCGCCGGCTGGCCGGCGGTGCGCACGCGGCACGCGATGCTGCGCGAGGCGCTGGAGATCATCCGGCTGCTGTGGCAGGGCGGCTACCAGTCCTACGACGGGCGGTACCTGCAGCTGGAGGACGCCCGCCTCTTCGACCTGCCCGACCAGCTGCCGGTCATCGCGGTGGCCTCCGGCGGGCACAACGCCTCCGCCATCGCCGCCGAGCTCGGCGACGGGCTGTTCGCCACCGAGCCGCGCAGCGACCTGGTGGAGGCCTACCGGGACGCCGGCGGCTCGGGCCCGCGTTACGCCGAGGTGCCCATGGCGTGGGCGGCCGACGAGGACTCCGCCGTCCAGGCCGCCCTGGAGACCGCCCGCTGGGCGGTCACCGGCTGGAAGGTGATGAGCGAGCTGCCGAACCCGGTCAACTTCGACGCGGCCAGCGCCACGGTGAAGCCCGAGGACATCCGGCAGCAGTTCTCCGTCGGTCCGGACCTCGACGCGCACGTGCAGCAGGCGCAGCCCTACGCGGACGCCGGCTTCGACCACCTGGTGCTGCAGAACACCGGCCCGGACCCCGACGGCTTCCTCGACGTGTGCGAGCGCGAGCTCATCGAGCGGGTCCGGGGGCTTACCCCGTCGTCCTGAGGAAGGACCCCGTCCTCCTCGTGAAGGACCCCCTTGCCCCCCGCCACTCGCAAGCTCACGGCGGGACCCTGCAAGAGGGCCTCAGGGCTCGCGGCGAGCCTCGGGACGGGGCCGAGCCGGCGTCCGGGTCGGACGCCGGCCGGCCGCGGCGGGGGAGCGTCCTCAGGCCACGCCGAGGGGGACCCGGCTCCGGGCGGACCGCGCCGCCGGCTCGTCGAGCAGGTGCCCCATGCCCACCGCGCGCAGCAGGCGCGCGGTGAAGGGTGCGGGTTCGACCAGCTGCAGGGTGCAGCCCCGGCTGCCGGCCAGGGCCTCCCCGGCGGCGAGCACCCGCAGCCCCTCGGCGTCGCAGAAGGTGATGCCCGAGGTGTCGACGGTCCAGGTGCGGTGGCAGGTCAGGGACAGCGCTTCCAGGGCGTCGCCCAGCCGGTGGGCGACGGCGCGGTCGAGCTCTCCGGCGGCCGTGATCCGGCCGGTCTGCAGGTCGATGGAGAGCAGCAGCGGGCGGGAACGGTCCTCGACCCGGCGCCCCGTCGTGTCACGTGCGCGCATGGAGTCCCCCTTGCGGGACGACGGGCCAGCCGCTGCCGACCGACGACGTCCCCACGTACGAGCGTGTCAGGCCAGCTCTTCGACCTGTTCCAGACGTTAACAGCGTCCGGCGAAAACCGCTGGTGGACAATGGAATGGCCCATCACCGGAACGTTCCGACACGCCGTTCGAGCCGGATCAGGCCTCCTCGCTCCGCGTGCGGCGCCGGGCGCGCAGGCCGCTCGCCAGCAGCCACAGCGTCCCGGCCGCGCCGCCCACCGCGGCGCCCTGGGCCAGCCCGCCGACGAACCCGTCCGACGGTGCGGCCCGGACCACACCGGTGAGGAACAGGGCCAGGAGCACCAGGTAGGGGACCAGCCGCAGCCGCAGGACTCCGGCCGGGTCCTCCACGCGGACACCCAAGCGCTGGGCGTAGGAGACGGTCACCCAGGAGGTGACGCCGGCGAGGAGGGCGAAGACCGCGAGCGCGTACGGCAGTGCGGTGGCCCCGCCCAGCCACACCATCGCCGCGGCCAGGGCCAGGCCCAGCCACAGCGCCACCTGCAGCCCGACCGCGCAGGCCTCGTTCCAGACGTCGCGCTGGCGCTCCTCCTCGTAGAAGGGGTGGTCCAGGTCGCCGACCACCCCGGCCGCGCGCAGGAACCAGCCGTTCCGTCCATCGGGCTGCACGTCGTCGTCCCCGCTCACCGGCCCACCTCCACGTCGGTCTCCCGCCCGGACCGGTCGGCCCCGGGCTGCTCGCCGAACAGCTGCTCGACGGTGCGGCCGAGGCGGGCGGCGATGGCGAGCGCGAGGTACACGGAGGGCGCGTAGTCCCCCGCCTCGACCGCCACCACCGTCTGCCGCGTCACCCCGACGGCGCCCGCCAGATCGGCCTGGGTCAGCCCCGACGCGGTGCGGGCCGCGCGCACCGCGTTGCGCCGCCCCTTCGCCGAGGTCCGTCCCACGGCGGTAAGTGTCGGGTCTACTGGACATCAAGTCAAGTAGACCCGACACGGCAGACGGTCGGCGGGTCAGTCGCCCTTGACGTTGACCACCTGGTGCAGCGTGTGCCGCACCTCCACCAGGTCGGCCGCGTCGGCCATGACCCGGTCGATGGGCTTGTACGCGTCGGGGTGCTCGTCGAGGAAGGCGTCCGAGCGGCCCCAGGCGATGCCTCTCATCCGCCGGTCGAGGTCGGCACGGGTGAACATCCGCCGCGCGGCACTCCGCGAGTGGTTGCGCCCGGCGCCGTGCGGTGCCGAGGTCAGCGACTCGACGTCGCCCTTGCCGACGACGACGTAGGACGCCGCGCCCATCGAGCCGGGGATCAGCCCCCACTGGCCGGTCCGCGCGGAGATCGCGCCCTTGCGGGAGAGCCACACCTCGGAGCCGTAGTGGGTCTCCCGCTCGGTGTAGTTGTGGTGGCACTGCACGACCTGCGCCCGGTGCACCTCCTCGCCGAGGAACCGGGAGACCTGCTCGGCGAGGCGGTCCATCATCTCCTCGCGGTTGAGGGCGGCGAACCGCTGCGCCCAGTGCAGCGCCTCGACGTAGGCGTCGAACTCCGCCGTCCCCTCCTCCAGGTAGGCCAGGTCGCGGTCGGGCAGGTCCATGTCGCGGCAGCGCTCCTGAGCCACCCGGATGTGCCTGGACGCCAGCCGGTTGCCCACGCCGCGCGAGCCGGAGTGCAGGAAGAGCCACACCCGGTCGTCCTCGTCGAGGCAGACCTCGATGAAGTGGTTGCCCGAACCGAGGGAGCCCAGCTGCAGCGGCCAGTTGTGCGCGTCGCCGTCGGCCTGCGCGGCACCCGGCAGGTCGCGCAGCTCCTCGGCCCGCGCCGCCGCCGTCCCGCGCAGCTTCTTGTTGTGGCGGCCGGCCGACAGCGGGATCGCCCGCGAGATCTGCTCGTGCAGCGTCGCCAGGTTCCGGCCGCGGACGTGGTCCCCGGTGAACTGGGTGCGCACGGCCGTCATCCCGCAGCCGATGTCGACCCCCACGGCCGCCGGGATGATCGCGTGGTCGGTCGGGATCACCGAGCCGACGGTCGCCCCGAGCCCGAGGTGCGCGTCGGGCATCAGCGCCACGTGCGGGTGGATGAAGGGCATCGAGGCGGTGCGCTCGGCCTGCGTGCGAGTGGTCGGCTCGAGGATCGACGCCCAGTTGAGCAGCCGGTCGCTGATCTTCTCCATGCTCCTCGTCCTGGCCCTCTCGTCCGGGTGCGGAACGCGGCGGGGGAGCGCGTCCGCGCCGCCGTCGACCCCCGCACTACCCGGTCGGGACGGTCAGTCGTCGTCCTTGTCGCGACCGCGCCCGCGGTCCCCGTTCTTCTCCTTGCCCTTCCCGCGGTCCCCGTCGTCGCTCACCGACCCGGAGGTCGGCACGGTGGGAGGCGCCGGTGCCGGCGGGGACGGAGGCGGTGGGGCGACCGCGTGGGTGACCGTCACCGTCGTCCCGACCGGGAGGTCGCCGGTCGGCGCGAGCGCGAGGACCTGTCCGGTGGGGACGTCGGCCCGCTCGACGGCGACCAGCGCGACCGGCAGGTCCAGGCCGGTGAGCCACGCCTGCACCTCGGCCACCGACGAACCGACGTGCTCGGCCGCGACCACCCGGACGAAGGGGCTCGTGGGTCGCGGCGCCGCGGACGTCACCGGCGCGGTCGTGGCCGGAGCGGCCGCCGGGGCGGCGGGAGCCGGCACGTCGCGCGAGCCGAGCACCAGCCCGGTGACGACCAGCGCGCTGGCCACCAGCCCGACGAGCACCGGCACCACCAGCCGGCGCACCCGGCCGCGGTCGTCGACCTCCTCGACCTCCCCGGCGTCCTCGTCGTCGAGCCCGGGGAGGACCGGGCCGACGGCGGTGGCCGCGACCGGGCCGACCGGCAGCGTCGCGGTGACCGGCTGCTGTGCGGGGACGACGGGCAGCACGCGGGTCGCCGTCCGCTCGTCCTCCGGCTCGGGGGCGCGGCCCGCGACGGCCTCGGCCACCGCCGCACCCAGCGCGGCGCCGTCCGGGATCCGCCCGGCCGGATCGGTGGCGAGGGTGCGCTCGACCAGCGCGCGGACCGGTGCGGGGACGTCGGCCGGCAGTGGCGCGGGCGTCTCCGCGACCCGCCGCATCGCGACCTCGACCGGGTCCGGCCCGTCGAAGGGACGGCGGCCGGCGAGGCACTCGTAGGCGACCGTGCCCCACGCGTAGACGTCGACGGCGGGGGTGGCCCGCTGCCCCTGCACCAGCTCGGGGGCGAGGTACTGCACCGTCCCGACGACGTGGCCGGTGCGGGTGACGGTGGCGTTCGCGGCCGACCAGGCGATGCCGAAGTCGGTGATCTTCACGGTGCCGTCGGGGCGGACCAGCAGGTTGGCCGGCTTCACGTCGCGGTGCACGATCCCGGCCGCGTGGGCGGCGCCCAGCCCGGCGGCGACCTGGCCGAGCAGCCGCAGCGTCCGCTCCGGTGCCAGCCGGCCCTCGCGCCGGAGCACCGCCGACAGCGGCTCGCCGTCGACCAGCTCCATGACCAGGTAGACCAGCCGGTCGCCGCCGGGGGACGCCGGCTCGGACTCCCCGTAGTCGTGCAGGACGGCGACGTTCGGGTGGGTGAGCCCGGCCGACAGGCGCGCCTCGGTGCGGAAGCGGGTCAGGAACACCGGGTCGCCGGTGTACTCGCTCTTGAGCACCTTGGCCGCCACCTCGCGACCGAGCACCCGGTCCTGCGCGCGCCACACCTCGCCCATGCCGCCGGTCGCGATGAGCGACCGGAGCTCGTAGCGGTCCTGGAGGACGTCCCCTGCGGCCGCCATGCTCAGACGGGGTCGACCAGGCGCAGTGGCGGGTGCGGCGTCAGCCGCTTCTCCAGCGTGACCCGGTGCCGCCCGTCGGCCTCGTGCCGGAAGTCCAGCCGGTCGACCAGCGCCTGCATGAGCCGCAGGCCGCGGCCGTCCTCCAGCGGCGAGTGCTCGCCGCCCTCGGCGAGAGTGCTCGGGTCGAAGCCCTCGCCGTCGTCGACGACGCTGATCCGGCACAGCCGGTCGTCGATGGCCACCGCGACCTCGTACAGGGTGTGCTCCCCGGCGTGCTGGACGACGTTGGCGCAGGCCTCGGTGAGCGCCAGCGAGATCTCGTCGACCACCGTGCCCTCGACACCCAGGTGCTCCAGTGCCTGGCGGCAGAGCCCGCGGATGAGGGGGACGCTGCCGGTGTCCACCGGTAGGTGGACGGCGAAGGCGATGTCCATGCCAGGTCCACCCCTCCCGCCCGAAGGCATCTAGGCTGCTCGGGTTCCAACGTCGTCGATGGGAGGACCGAGCGGTGCAGTTCGACGTCGAACCGACGACGGTCCTCGGACGGCCGGCGCTGACAGTACGCGGCGAACTGGACATCGCGACCGCTCCGCGCCTCGCGGAGGCCGTCGAGTCCCAGCTGTCCCAGCAGCCGCAGTCCCTGGTCGTCGACCTGACCGACACGACGTTCCTGGACAGCTCGGGCGCGCGGCAGCTGGCGCGCATCGCCCGCCGCGCCGCCGCCGACGGGGTCTCCCTCGAGGTGGTCTGCCCCCGCGCCAACCGGCCGGTGCGGCTGGTGGTCGACCTGCTGGAGCTGCGGGCGCTGGTGCCGATCGTCGAGTCGCCGAGCCTGACGGACGATGGAGTCGGTCCGTAGGGTCGGCCGGCGATGACGCTGACCGCCACCACGCCGCGCCCGACGACAGCTGCGGGAGCACCGCAGTGAGGAACGAGCGAGGAGCGGACCGCGGCGCGGAGTCGGGCCAGAGGGCAGAGCCGGATGTGCCGGGGGTCGACGACGACGCGCTGCAGCGCTGCGCCGACGAGCCGATCGCCGTTCCCGGCGCGATCCAGCCGCACGGCGCCCTGCTGGCCGTCACCGAGCCCGACCTCGCCGTCGTCGTCGCCTCGGCCGACGCCGCCGACGTCCTCGGCACGCAACCGGCGTCGCTGGCCGACGTGCTCGCCCCCGCCGACCTCGACCGGCTGCGCACCGGTCTCGCCGGGGACCTCGCCGAGCTCGACCCGCTGCGGGTGACCGTCGCCGGCGCGGAGCTGGACGTCGTCGTCCACCGCGCCGACGGGCTGCTGGTCACCGAGTGGGAGCCGCTCGCCGGCGCCGAGCAGGCCGGCGCGGCCTGGCACCGGCGGCTGCCGCGGGTGCTGCAGCGCCTGTCGGCCGCCGGCACCCTCGAGGAACTCACCGCGGCGCTGGCCCGCGACGTCCGGGCGCTCACCGGCTTCGACCGGGTGATGGTCTACCGCTTCGACCCCGAGTGGAACGGCGAGGTGGTCGCCGAGGACCGGCGCGCGGACCTCGAACCCTTCCTCGGCCTGCGCTACCCGGCCGGCGACATCCCCGCCCAGGCCCGCGCGCTGTACGCGACCAACTGGCTGCGGCTGATCCCCGACGCGACCTACCGGCCGGTACCGCTGGAGCCCGCCACGAACCCGGTCACCGGCCGGCCCCTGGACCTCTCCGCCGCCGTGCTGCGCAGCGTCTCGCCGGTGCACCTGGAGTACCTGGCCAACATGGGCGTCGTCTCGTCGATGTCGGTCTCGCTCATCGACCGCGGCCGGCTGTGGGGGCTGGTCTCCTGCCACTCCTACAGCGGTCCGCACCGCCCCTCCTACGCCGACCGGGTGGCCGCGGAGTTCCTCGGCCGGACCGCCTCGCTGCTGCTGCACACCACGGTCGAGGCCGGCGAGCAGGGCCGCGTGGTCGCCGTCGCCCAGCGGCAGGCCGAGCTGGTGGCCGCGCTCGGCCGCACCCCGCGGGCACCGGCGCAGGCGCTCACCGGGGGGACGCCCACCGTGCTGGACCTGCTGCCCGCCGCCGGCTCCGCCGTCCGCCTCGACGGCCGGCTGCACCTGCTCGGCAGCACCCCGCCGGTCGACCGGGTGCCCGGGCTGGTCGCCGCCCTGCTGGCGCAGGGCCGCCTGTCCACCGACGCGCTCGGCAGCGTCGTGCCCGCGGCGGCCGACGTCGCCGACACCGCCAGCGGGCTGCTCGCCGTCGAGGTCGGCGGCGGGCGCGGGAACTTCCTGGCCTGGTTCCGGCCGGAGACCCCGCGCGAGGTCACCTGGGGCGGCAACCCGTACACGTCCACGACGGTCGAGACCGGGGCCGGGCCCCGGCTGAGCCCGCGCCGCTCGTTCACCGCCTGGCGGGAGACGGTGCGCGGAACCGCGACGCCGTGGCGCGGGCACGAGGTCGCCGCCGCCCGGGCGCTGGCCGCGCACCTCACCGGGTCGGTGCTGCAGCGGGCGACCGAGGACGACCGGATGGCCGCGGCGCTGCAGCGGACCCTGCTGCTCGACGCACTGCCGGAGGTCCCCGGCGTCGCGCTTGCCGCCCGGTACCGGCCCAGCGCCGCGGACGTCGTCGGCGGCGACTGGTATGACCTGGTGCCGCTGCCCAGCGGCCGGTTGGCGATCGTGCTGGGGGACGTCGCCGGGCACGGGCTGGCCGCCGCCTCGGTCACCGCGCAGCTGCGGCACGCGCTGCGCGCCCACCTGCTGCGCGACCGCGGCCCGGCCGCCGCGCTGCGGGGTCTGGGCGAGGTGATCGCCGCGCTGCTGCCCGGCGAGCTGGCCACCGCGGTCGTCGCCGAGCTGGACCCGCGGACAGGGGAGGTCGCGATCGCCAGTGCCGGCCACCTGCCGGTGCTGCACGCGACGGCCGACGGGGTGCGGCTGCTCGGCGAGGGGCGGGGCCCGGCGCTGGGCCTGCTCGACGAGGTGCACTACGCCGAGACGCGGCTCCGACTGGCCGGCCCGGACCGGCTGCTGCTCTACAGCGACGGGCTGGTGGAGCGCCGCGACGTCCCGCTGCCGGACCGGCTGGACGCGCTGTGCGCCGCCGCCGCGGCCGGCAGCGAGCCCGACGCGCTGCTCGACGACGTGCTCGCCGCGCTCGACCCGCCGGACACCGACGACGTCACGCTGGTCGGCCTCGGCCGCACCTGAGAGAGGACCCCGCCCTCCCCTTGGAGGTCCCCTTGCCCCCCGCAAGCCCGGGACGGGCCGGCGGCGGGACCCTGCACGGGGCCGTCAGGGCTCAGGGCGGGATCCGGGACGGGGCCGCCCTGAAGGGGTCGGCGACCTCGGGCGCTGTTCCGCATGGGAAGCAACGGCTGAGGTCGGCCGGGGACGTGGTCCGGCTGGGGGCGCCACCGTGCCCGGCTCCTCCTGCCCGCAGGGCGGAAAGGAGTCGCGCGGAGTGGGGTGCTCCCGGAAGCCGGTCGGGACCGACGGCGTCGTGCTGCCCGGCCGGCATCAGGCCCGGTCGGCGCGCCGCCCTACCGGCTGCGGCCGTCGGCCTCCGCGCGGCCCGGGACCGGCGGCTGGCGACGCACGCCGGCGTCGAACCGCTGCGTCCGGTCGCCGGGGTCGTCCTCGCCGTCCGCCGCGTGCCGTCCCACGGTGGGGAGGGCGAACTCGGCGGTCTCGTCCAGCAGGTGCTTGGCCACGATGAGGGTCCTTCCGTGCGTGGGCTCCACCGAGGCTAGGAGCTGGGCCCGGCACATCCGGGACGCGCGGGGGCGGCTGTGCCGGGTGGGACTGCAGAGGAACAGGGGGTTCCTCACTCGCCGCGGCGACGGCGGCGGAACGGGGAGTCGCCGCGGCTGCGGGCGAACGACTCGGCCAGCTCCCGCGGCCAGCCGTCGTCGACCAGCAGCAGCTCCAGCCGCCGGCCGAGCACCTGGTCCACGTCGCCGGCCGGCAGTTCGGAGCCGAACACCACCTCGCGCAGCGCCCATCCGCGCCCGGCGTTGTCCCCGGTCGCGACCGCCTCGGCCAGGGCTCCGACCCCGGCGACGTCCAGGCGCAGCGCCGCCCACCGCAGCGCCGGTGGCAGCGCCGAGACCGGGACGGCGTCGCCCAGCCGGGCCAGCCATCCCGGATCGGCGACCAGCAGGTGCCCGAGCAGCGCGCCGTGCTCCGCCGTCCAGCCACCGCCGGACCGCCACTGCGCGACCAGCGCGTCCCCCACGACCGGACGGCGGGTGGCCAGCAGCGCCAGCTCCCACGTCTCCCCGGTGAGCCCCAGCAGCGGCAGGTCCACCCCGAGGGTCAGCGCCTGCTCGACCAGCAGACCGGCCGCGCGGTCGAGCCGGGCCACCCGGCGCCCGCGGCGCACCTCGTCGGCCAGCGCCGCGCACAGGTGCCGCTGCCCGATCCCGGCGACCTCGACGAAGAGCTCGGCCGGGCCCTCGGCGCCGTCGAACACCTCGTCCAGCAGCGCTGCCAGCACCCGGCCGCGGACCAGCTCGGCGACCGCCGGCCACCGGTCCACCGCCGCCCGCAGCGCCGCCTCGACCGCCGCGCTGCCCGCGGCGACCTCCAGGGTCGTGGCCGCGTTGTCGCCACGGGCCAGCCAGCCCGGCGCGGCCGAGGACTCCAGCACGCTCGCCACCTGGTCGGCCGACAGCGCGGCAGCGTCCTGCTCGGCCCAGGCGTCGGCGAACAGCCACGCGTCGACCCGGCGCAGGTCGGCCAGGTCGTCGGGCGCGAGCTCGGCCTTGCTGGCCGCCTCGAGCAGCGTGCGGGCGCGCTCGGTGTCGTGCGGCCCGGCCGCCGCCGGCGCCGGCGAGCCGGTGAGCTGCACGCGCACCGGCGCGGTGTCGCCGTCGTCCTCCCGCGGGCCGGCGTGCAGCGAGACGCCGGCGGTCAGCGCGCGCGGCAGGACGGCGAGGAGCACCTCGGCCACCTCCCGCCCCGACGCCGTCCGCGCGGGCAACGCGCAGCTGCCCGAGCCGCGGGCGAGGACGGCCAGCAGCCCGGCCAGCGGCGGGGTCAGCGCGTCGACCTCGTCGGGGGTCAGCGCCGGCGCGGCCCGGTCGGCGAGCGCCACCCGCAGCGGCGGCAGCTCGGCGGTGGGGGAGGAGCCCTCGGGCAGCGCGTCGAGGAACCGCCCCGTCCGGCGCAGCGCCAGCAGCTCCCGGGCGCCGAGCCGGCCGCTCGAGTCCCACAGCAGGTGCACCAGGTAGTTGCCGGGACGGCCGAAGCCGTCGGCACGGGCGGCGACCGCGCGGTAGAGCACCCGGCCCGTGCCGCGGGAGAGCACTCCGTAGGCCTCGCCGTCCGCGGGCCGGAAGCCGACCAGCGCGCCGAGCGCCTTGCGGGTCCGGCCGACCTCGCCCGGCCAGTCCGCCGAGTGGGCGTAGACGCCGAAGCCCGGCCCCTCCAGGGTGCGGCTGGCCGAGGTGTAGAGCGCCTGCGGGCAGGCCCGGCCGCTCACCGCGACCACTCGCCGCGCAGGCCGGCACCGTGCTCCTCGGCGTCCAGCCCCTCCTCGGACAGGAAGCCGGCGCGGGCCAGCAGCACCAGCAGCGGATCGAGCACGCCGACCGGGGCGATCCGCGGGTAGCCGCCGTCCCGGGCGTCGGCGCCGGTGGCCGAGACCGCGTGAACGGTGGGCCGGGGCAGCCGGTGCAGCACCGCCGTCAGCAGGTTCGACCCGCCGCTGACCTCGAGGAAGTCGACCAGGCGGGAGCTGGTGGTCCGCACGTCGGCGGACCAGTGGGCCAGCGGCATCGCGCCCAGGTCCGGGTCGCGCAGCGTCTCGGCCGGGAAGTCCGGCACGCCGCGCAGCTTGTCGGCCTTGCTCAGGACGACGGCCGTCGCGACGTCGTCCAGGTGCGCGTCGGGCGGCAGGTTGCGGGCGGCGCGCAGCACGTTGGCCAGGTTGACCACCATCTGGGTGTGCCGGGCCAGGCCCATCGAGTCCTCCCCGGGGTCGGCCAGCGAGCGCAGCCGCGGGAAGACGCCGGGGGAGAGGACGACGAGCAGCGCGTCCGCGGCGTAGAGGAACTTGCCGTACAGGCCCATGTCCTCGCTGCGGTAGAGCTGCTCGCCGGAGGCGTCGAAGAAGACCAGGTTGACCGTGCGCTCGGCGCCGTTCCGGCCGGTGCCGCGCAGCACCAGCATGAACGGGTCGGGGGAGCTGCCCTCGCCCAGCAGCGGCAGGGTCAGCGGCAGCTGCTGGTGCTGCACCAGCAGCCGGTAGCGGTGGTCGTCGAAGCGGGCGGCGCTCTCCTCGTCCATCTCCACGGAGATGCCGAGCGGCGCCAGCGCCCCCTCGTGCAGCAGGTCGATGAGCACCGTCAGGTAGGTGCTCTTCGACGCGCCGGTCAGCCCGACCAGGCCGACGACGACCGTCGGCCGGTCGAGGTACTCCGGCGGCAGCCGGTGCCCGCGTGGGCAGGTCGGCACCACGTTGGCCGCGGCCGCGTACGCGGCGTCCCGGACGGTGGGCAGCGGCAGCGGGTCGGTGCGCAGGGGGTCGAGCAGCCGCTGCCAGCGGGTGCGGCGTTCCACCGGCGGCCGGGCCGGCGCACCGGTGACGTCGCGCCACACCGGCGCGGTCAGGGGCTCCAGGCAGCGGGGGCAGACGCGGCGGCGGCGCATCGTCAGCGGACGAACAGCGCGAAGAAGACGACGGTGGTCACGGCGAGGATCGCCAGCAGCAGCCGCTGGCGCTCGCGGAACCGCTGGCGGCGCGCGTCGAGCCGCTGCTGGGCCAGCGCACGCTCGTACATCCCGGACACGGTGCTCCTCCTCGGGGGTCGGGGATCAGGACAGCACGGTTCGGCACACTCCTGCTCAGAACACCGCGTGGTACAGCACGGCCAGCAGCAGCCCGGCGACGATGCCCAGCAGCACCATGGTGGCGGCGGCCACGGCGAAGCCGGTCCACGTGTCGGCGACCGCCCGTTCCAGCCGGGCCAGCTCGTAGCGCGCCGCCTCGGCCACCGCGCCCAGCGACTGCAGGTCGCGCACCGTCGTCCGCGGGTCGGGGATCTGCGA
Source organism: Geodermatophilus obscurus (assembly GCF_900143215.1). GTDB lineage: Bacteria > Actinomycetota > Actinomycetes > Mycobacteriales > Geodermatophilaceae > Geodermatophilus > Geodermatophilus obscurus_A. Next base: position 174,153 of record NZ_FRDM01000006.1, read on the forward strand.
GGTCTCGCCGAGCCAGCGGGTGCGCTGCTCCACCTGGCGGGCCAGCTGGGCCACGGTCGGGCGGCGCTCGGGGTTGAAGCGCAGCGCCTTCTCCACGCTGTCGAGCAGGTTGGCCGGCACCCGGGTGAGGTCGAGCCGGCCGGCCCGCAGCGCCAGGTAGTAGTCGGAGTCGGGCATCGTGTCGTCGGGGTCCACCGGGTGCACGGCGCCGGCCGCGAAGGCGATGACCATGCCCCAGCTGTAGACGTCGCTGGCCTCGGTGAGCACCGCTCCGGCCAGTTGCTCGGGGCTGGCGAACAGCTTGGTGCCCAGCGCCGCCATCCCGGTGGTCGCGGTGCCCGACGGCGGTTCGGGGCCGATGTAGCGGCTGATCCCGAAGTCGACCAGCCACACGTCGTCCCCGGAGATGATGATGTTGCCCGGCTTCACGTCCCGGTGGACGACGCCGGCGGCGTGCACGTCGCGCAGCGCCCGCAGCAGGCCGATGGCGATCCGGCGCAGCTCCTCGGCGTTGAGCCCGCCCGCGCGGTGCGCCATGAACTCGTCCAGCGGCGTTCCGGAGACGTAGTCCTGCACGTAGTAGGGCGCCTCGGCCTCGAGGTCCTGGTCGACGATCGCGGCGACCCGCGAGCTCTTCACCCGGGCGGCGTTCTCGACCTCCCGGGCCAGCCGCTTGCGGGCCAGGTCCGGCGCGCCCTCGGGCAGCCGCTTGATGACGACCAGCGCGCCGTCCGGCCCGGCCGAGCCGACGAACACGTCGGCGCCCTGGCCGCCACGCGGCAGCCGGCACAGCAGGTCGTAGGGGCCGATGCGGTCCGGGTCGCCGGGCTCGAGCAGGCCGATCTGGCGGGTCCCGGCCAGGTCGGCGACCGCCCCGGCGGGGTCGAGTGCCTCGTCCACGCGGTACGGCCTCCCATCGACGGCGGTGGGGCCGAGGCTAGGTCCCCTACCTGGGAGCGAGGTGGGAGTCGGCCGCCCGTGCGTCCATCCGGTCCCGCCAGGGTGAACGCTTCCCCGTGCCGACGACCATCCGGGACCTCCCCCATTTCGCCCCGGGCCGGCGGACCCACGTGCACCTTCCTCCCGCCGGACCGAGGAGGACCGCCTGCTCCCCTGCGGGGCCGGCGGGGTCAGCCGGCGGTGAGCGCGCCGGACTCCTGCCGCACCAGCCGGCCGCCGTCCAGCACCCGGGTCAGCGCGGCCTGCAGCAGCGGGGTGAGCGACGGTGTCCGGCGGCGGTAGCCGAAGACCTCGGCGGTGCGCGCGAACAGTTCGTCCTCGGCCAGCTCCCCGGTGGCGCGGCACAGCGCGACCATGGCGTTGCCGACCTCCTCGGGCGCGACGTGCTCCAGCGGCCGGTCGGCGCCGGCCGCCTGACGGCGGAAGCCGGTCCAGCCGGCCCGGTCCAGCGACGAGGGCCAGACGAAATCGCCGTCGACGACGCCGTCGGGCAGCAGCCGCAGCAGCGTGTCGCGGCGTGCCTCGCTGACCCGCGAGAGCCCGAAGGCGCCCGCCGCGATCCGCACCAGCCGGTCGCGGTGCACCGGGCCCTCCGCCTTGAGACCGGCGGTCAGCACCCGCCGGACGGTGCGGGCGGCCCGCGGGTCGTCCAGCGAGTCCAGCGCCTTGCGCTCCAGGCCGCCCCTGGGTGTCCACGGCGCGAACGGGATCTCGCCGTCCAGCTGCGGGGAAGCCGGCCTGCGCGGCCCGCGCCGGGCCGGCCGGGCGGCCGGTGCCGCCGGTGCGGCCGCCGGGGCCTCGGCGGTTCCTGCGGAAGAGGCCGCCACGGGCTCGGGCAGCACGGTCTCGACGACGGCCGGCGGCGCAGCGCGCAGCGGCACGATCGAGCGGACCTCGGGCGCCGGCGGCTCGGCGGGCGCGGGCACCGGCGGGACGACGGCACTCTCCGGGGAGATGGCCGGACCCTGGACGACGGGCGTCGGAGCGGCTGGGCTCGCCACGGCGGAGGGCGGAGCGGCGGCGGGCAGCGCCTCCACCGCGGCGACCAGCCGGTCGAGCACCGCCTCGCGGTCGCGCAGCCACGCCGGCAGCCAGACCCGCTCGACGGCGGGCCAGCCCAGCATCCCCGACAGCACCTCGACCGGCAGGCCGTCGCGGTCGCCGACGGTGCGCCGCCGGGCCCACGCCGGACCGTCGAGCAGCACGGCCAGGCCCGGCTCGTCCGGCGTCCCGGCCCGGGCCACCGACAGGTCGACGCGGAACTCCGAGAGGCCGACGTCGGTGCGCACGCCCAGACCCCGGTCGCGCAGCGCCGCCGCGATCTCCTCGCGGTGCCGGTCGGGAACCGCGACCGGCCGGGCGTCGCGCGGCAGCGCGTCGGTGCCCAGCGCGGCCAGGTCGAGGTAGGCGCGCAGGTGCTTCACGCCGACCGACGAGGTCTGCTCGGCGCGCAGCTGCGCGGGGTCGAAGGAGGAGAAGACGACGACCTGCCGCCGGGCGCGGGTCACCGCGACGTTGAGCCGCCGCTCGCCGCCGACCCGGTTCAGCGGACCGAAGTTCAGCGGCAGCACGCCGCGGTCGTCGACGCTGAAGCCGGTGGAGAACAGCACGACGTCGCGCTCGTCGCCCTGCACGTTCTCCAGGTTCTTGACGAACAGCCCCTCGCCGTCGGTGCGGTCCAGTGCCTCGACCAGCCGCTCGTCCCCGGCGTCGCGCAGCAGGCCCTCGATGTAGGTCCGCTGCTGGGCGTTGAAGGTGACCACGCCGATCGAGGGGAGGGCGTCCGGGGAGGCGTCGAAGCGGCGGCGCACCTCCGCGACGACGGCCTTGGCCTCCATCGGGTTGGTGCGCAGCAGCCGCCCGGCGCCGGTGCGGTGGAAGGTGCCCTCGACCCGCACCAGGGAGATGCCGCGGCCGTCGACGTCCGCCGAGGGCCGGCCGTGGGTCGGCGCGGGGAACGAGGAGAGCCGCTTGTCGTAGTAGGTGGCGTTGCTGAACGCGATGAGCGACTCGTCCTGGCTGCGGTAGTGCCAGGACAGCCACTGCCGCGGCACGCGGGCCTGCACGCACTCGGAGAGGATCGACTCCTCGTCCTCCACCGCGGTACCCAGCAGCTCCACCGCGTCGTCCTCGGCGACGCCGTAGGTCGGCTCGGCGAACGACGTCGGCGGCATCTGCCGGCTGTCCCCGACGACGACGGCGGCCTGCGCGCGGCCGAGCGCGCCGACCGCGTCGGCCACCCGGATCTGCGAGGCCTCGTCGAAGACGACCTGGTCGAACAGGCCGGCCTCGGCGGGGAAGAAGCGGGCCACCGAGTCCGGGCTGACCAGCACGCACGGCATCACGGTGGTGACCAGCCGGCCGTACCGGGCCAGCAGCGCGCGCACGCCCAGCCCCCCGCGGGCCCTGGCCAGCTCCTGCCGCAGGGCACCGACCTCCGCGTCCGCGGCGGCGGACGGCCGGGCGGCGAGCAGCGAGGCCGGCAGCGCCGACCGCAGGTGCGCGCGCACCGCCCGGGACGCGGCGGTGTAGCGGGCGATCGCCCGCTCGTGCGCGTCGGCGTCGAAGTCGTCGAGCCCGGAGGCGTCGCGGCGCTCGGCGACCGAGGCCCGCGCCAGCCCCCGCTCGAAGGCGCGGACGGCGTCCTCGGCGGGCAGCTCGCCGGTGACCAGCAGCGCCCGGGCCTCGTGCAGCCCGGCGACGCGCAGCGGCTCGAGGGTGTCGACGAGATCGGCCCACCGGCGCAGCGACATCAGCCCGGTGTGCTCGACACCGCGCTCGGGCCGGGTCATCTGCCAACGCAGCACCAGGCCGTCGTCCCCGGCCCACTCGGCCAGCCGGCGCGGGTTGCTCCGGCACACCCGCAGCAGCGCGGTGACGGTGTCCCGCAGCCGGGCGACGGCGGCGCCGGCGACGGGGTCGGGGCCCTCGCCCTGCACCACCCAGCGGCGCAGCGCGACGGCGAACTCGCTGGCGCTGTCGGTGGCGGCGCCGGCCCGCTCCAGCCACTCGACCTGGCCGACCAGCAGCTCGGGCTCGGCCAGCGGGTTCCAGGTGGGCGGCACGGCCAGGCCCGGGATCACCGAGGCGCGGGCGACGATGCCCCGGGCGGCGGTCTGCAGCCGCCACAGCTGAGCAACCAGCTCGGGGACGTCGCCGAGCTTGACCGACACGCCCGGCCGCAGCACCGGCCGCAGCTGGTCGCGGACGGCCGTCAGCCCGGCCCGGCGGGCCATGAACCGGCCGGCCTGCGCGGTCTGCGCGGCGACGTACAGGTCGGGCAGCGGCAGCTCCAGGGCCGCCGGCGTGGCCAGCTCCAGGCCGGGGTGGACGGCGCTGCTGAACGCGGCGACCTCGCCGAGCACGGTCGTCGTCGCCACGTTCCAGCGCTCGGTCGGCACCTCGTCGAGGACGTCGAGCGTCGTCGCGGGGCCGCAGAGCAGGTGGGCGAGCGCATCGAGGTCGGCGGGCGTGCGGACCTCGCGCAGCGCGCGGGCCAGGTGCGGCTCGCTCGGCAGGTCGCGGACGGTCCGGTCGACGGCGGCCGCGGTCTGCTGCGCGGCCAGCAGGTCGACCTGCGCGGTGTCGACGAACGCCCAGGCGTGCCGCGGCGAGGGCCGCACCATGTCCGCGATGTCGGGCAACAGCGCCAGCGCGCGGCGCACCGCGGTCAGCGTCTCCGGGGACGCGGCGGCGACGAAGGCGGGGGAGACCGGCAGCGTCGGGGCGCTGTCCCGCATCGCCAGCACCGCCGTCCGCGCCGTGTAGTACGACAGCCCGGCGGCGTTCTCGGCGTGCAGCCGGTCGGCGTAGCGGGCCAGGGTGCGGCGGGCCGAGCGGAGGTCGTCGGAGCCGGCGTCCCCTTCCTCGACCGCAGAGCCCTCGGCGTCGACGGCGACCGCGTGCTCGAGCGCGGCCCGCACCTGGGCGCGCACTCCTGCGGCCTTGGCGCCGCGGTCGTGCAGGTCGAGGACGAACGGGCCCATGCCGACCGCCTCGAGCCGCCGCGAGACGACGTCCAGGGCCGCGCGCTTCTCGGCGACGAACAGCACCCGCTTGCCGTCGGCGACCGCGCGGGTGAGCAGGTTGGTGATGGTCTGCGACTTGCCGGTGCCGGGTGGGCCCTCGAGCACGAACGTGCGCCCGGCGGCCGCCTCGGCGATCGCACGCAGCTGAGAGGCGTCGGCGGGCACCGGGCACGCCGCGGCCAGCTCGTCGAGGTCGGTGGCGCCCGCGGTGTCGAGGGCCGGGTCGGCGAAGGCCTCGGTCGGCCGGTGCACGAGGTGGTGCACCAGCGGGTTGGTGGTGAGGTCGGCCCAGTGCTCGTCGAGGTCCTTCCAGAGCCGGTACTTGGCGAACTGGAGGACGGCGAGGTCGGCGGTCGGCTCGACGCGGTGCGGGAGGCCGGCGTCGGCCAGCGCCTGGCGCATCGCCTGCAGGGCCTTGTCCAGATCGATGCCGGCGCCGTCCTCGCCGGGCTCGGTCAACCCGGGGACGGACAGGCCGTGCACCTGGCGCAGTTTCTCCAGGAGGCAGTGGTTCGGCGTGCTGGACCCGGTGTCGTCGAGGGCGAGCCGGTAGACGCCGTTGCGGCTGGTCGGGGTCAGCGTGACCGGCACCAGCACCAGCGGGGAGCGCAGCGGCCGACCGTCGAGCTCCCACACCAGGCTGCCCAGGGCCAGGTAGAGGTTGTTGGCGCCGGTCTCCTCGCGCACGGTCCTGGCCCGGTAGGCGAGGTTGCGCAGCCGTGGCAGGTAGCCGCCCTCGCTGACCTCGGCGTGCACCGCGCGGCGCTCGACGAGCACCTCGGCGAGCTGCGCGGCCGGCAGGTCGCGGGCCGAGGACAGCCCGCGCTCGCGGTGGACGGCGGCGATGCGGTCGTCCGGCAGCAGCTGGACGGCGGTGCCGCTGTGCAGCAGGTCTCCGAGCGCGGTCAGGTGCGACGCCGGCACGGTCAGCGGCAGGCCCGCCCGCTCGCTGTAGTTGATCAGCCGGTTGCGCAGCGAAAGATCCAGCAGGCTGTTCTTCCACTTGTGCACCCGGGCCGGGATCTCGGGGCGGCCCGGCGCCGACGCGACCGGCGTCCGCTCGACCGGGCGCGCCGCGACGCTGTGCACCGCCGGCCGGTACTCGACCACCTGCACCGTGCCGTCCCGGCCACGGGTGCGGGCCGGCAGCGGCACGATGCCGTCGCGGCGGGCCCGGTGGACGTCGGTGACGCCGAGGACCCGGTCGAGGTCGCCGGCGCCCGCCAGCCAGGCGCTGTAGGCGGGGGCGTGCAGGTCGGCGCCGGCCGAGCCGCGGCTGGTGAGCAGCGTGGTCTCCACCAGCCGGATCAGGCCGAGGTCGACGAGGTCGACCAGCGGCGCGACGTCGGTGGTGGCGACGCTCTCCGCGCTGCGCTCCTCGCGCCAGTAGCCGAGGAAGGAGTGGCCCTCGGCCACCCACAGCAGCGGCCGGATGCCGGCCTGCTCCAGCGCGGCGGCCAGCGTGACCACGGTGTCCAGGCAGGTGCCGACCCGCCCGTCGAGGACGTCCCCGGGAGTGCGCACCTTGTGCCCGACCTCGGCCCAGGAGGCCGGGGGCTCGGTGTGGCGGATGGCGCGGCGGTGCATCGCCTCGGTCAGCGCCGCGACGATCTCGTCGACCCGCTCGGGGCCGGACTGGTAGCCCTGCACCGACCCGCTGCCGGTGCCCCGCTCGAGCAGCTCGGCGGCCTCGCCGATGAGCGCGGTCACCGTCGGGTGGTGGGGCATCACGTGCGCAGCGAGCATCTCCAGCGCCAGCGGCACGGGGGCGGCCAGCCACTGGTTGGCGGCGAGGACCTGCACCGGGACGGCGGTGCCCCCGACGTCCTCGCCGTCCACCAGCAGATCGATCTCGATCGAGCCGGGCCGCTGCTCCTCGATCTGCAGCATCGCCGCGGGGTCCATGACCAGGCCGACGTCGTTGAGCACGGTGTTCTGGCCGGCGTCGAGGTCGACGAGCAGCTCGACGGGGGTGCCGATCGGACCCTCGGCGTCGCGCACGCCGAGCCGCACGGTCGCTCCGCGCACCGCGCCGCCGTGGTTGGTGAACGCCAGCCGGGAGACCACCGGGACGCGGTTGTGCGCCAGCGCGTAGCTGAGCACCGGCGTCGAGGTCGCCTGGATCGCCACGGCCGGCCGGCTGCTCGCGTCGGCGGTCCGGACCTGCGTGGTGCTCATGGCGTCCTGTCTACCGGTCCGGACGGACCGGTCCCCTCAGGCCGCCGAGGCGTCTGGGGTGGGTGGGACAGGTGGGGCGGGACTGACTCCGGATCCGGCCAGAGGCCCCTGCGGAGGGTCACGGCGCCGCAGTCGGGCGCCGATGAGGGCCGGTCCGCCCGCAGTTGCGCCGAGGCGGCGGGGTGCCCCAGGTTGCTGGCATGGGCAATCCGCAGCGCCGGGAGTCGGGACTGGTCGTCGACGAGCGCGGGCACGTCCGCGTGCTCACCCTGGACCGGCCGGAGCGCCGGAACGCACTGTCCGCCGCGCTGCAGGCCGACCTGGTCGAGGAGCTGCTGCGCTGTGCCGAGGACGGGAACGTCCGCGCGGTCGTGCTGGCCGCCAACGGGCCGGCCTTCTGCGCCGGCTTCGACCTCACGGAGATCCGCGAGCAGGACCTCCGCGGCGAGCGGTTCCGCCCGCCGATGAACCGGCCCACCCGAGCCCTGTTCGAGGTGGTCACCGAGACGCCGGTGCCGATCGTCGCGGCGATCGCCGGCGCCGCGGTCGCCGGCGGCTTCGAGCTGGCCCTGGCCTGCGACCTCCGCGTCGCCGCGCCGGGGGTCCCCATGGGGCTGCCCGAGGCGAAGATCGGCATGGGTGCCAACTTCGGCTCCGTCGTCCTGCCCAAGCGCATCCCGATGGGCATCGCCCTGGAGCTGCTCTACACCGGCGAGTACGTGACCAGCGAGGTCGCCGAGCGGTGGGGGCTGGTCAACCGCCTCGTGCCGGCGGACGACGTCCTGCCCACGGCACTGGGGCTCGCCGAGCAGATCGCCCTCAACGCGCCGATCTCGGTCCGCCGCATGAAAGAGACCGCGGTCAAGGCCCTCGAGCTGCCGCTGTGGCAGGCGCTGCGGCTGGACGTCGGGCCGAACCCGTACCTGTCCGAGGACCGCGAGGAAGGCATCGCCGCCCGGCTGGAGAAGCGTCCGCCGCGGTGGACCGGGCGCTGACCTGGCCGTCTCGGGGAGCCAGGGCGGTTCCCCCCGGCGAGCTCGCCCAGTGGACCAGTGGGGTGGGGACCGAGGCGTCCACCGCGCCGAGCCGACCGGGGACGGCGGCCGGCGGTTCCTTCCCCGGGAGCTCGACCGCTGCTTCCTCCTGTAAGCAAGGGTGGAGCCTGCCGGGGGAGAGGGGAGCAGCGGGATGCCGAGGACCAGCGCGGGGCTGCTGCTGTACCGCCGCCACCCCGACCGCGGCGTGGAGGTGCTGGTGGGGCACATGGGCGGCCCGTTCTGGGCGCGCAAGGACGCCGGCGCCTGGTCGATCCCCAAGGGCGAGCACGGCCCCGACGAGGAACCCCGCGACGTGGCGCTGCGCGAGTTCGCCGAGGAGATGGGGTCCGCGGCACCCGCCACCGACCTCGTCCCGCTCGGTGAGGTCCGGCAGTCGGGCGGCAAGCGGCTCACCGCCTGGGCCGCGGAGGGCGACTTCGACGCGGCGGCCGCCGTCAGCAACACCTTTCCCCTCGAGTGGCCGCCGCGCTCGGGTCGCCTGCAGGAGTTCCCCGAGATCGACCGCGCCGCCTGGCTGCCCCTCGACGAGGCGCGGGAGAAGCTGGTCAGGGGCCAGGTGCCGCTCCTGGACCGGCTGCTGGACCTGCTGCGCTGAGCGCTTCGCAACAGTCCTGCGACAGCTCGCCCCACCCGTCCCATCCCGCGCCACGGGAGGTCGCCACCTGGCAGGGTGCCGCCGAGCGAAGTCGCCGGACTTCCCGGGAGCGAGGAGGACGCCGATGTCGGCGTGTGCGAAGTGCGGCGCGGCCCGTCAGCAGGGCCGGTTCTGCGTCGGCTGCGGCGCGGCGGTCCCCCCGTCCCCGGCTCCGTCGCCGCGGCCGCGGTCGCCGCTGGCCGACGAGCTGACCCAGCCGGTGCTGCGGCTGGAGCGCCCGGGCAGGCCGGCCGTTCCCGCGCGCTGAGCGCCGGCCGCCCGGGCCTGGGTACAGGCGGCCCGGGCGGAGGACGCCGTGCCGACTCGTCGACACGGGGTGATGCGGTTCACAGCAAGCAATGCGCTTGCAGGAGTTAGCGGGCGGCGAATACCGGGCATGCTCAGGACGTCAGGTCATCCCCGATTTTTGGAGTTCCCCCCGCTATGGCCGACAACGCCAAGATCATCAACCAGCTCCGCGCCCTCGTCCTGCTGACCCAGACCGAGGAGCAGGTCGCTCGGACCCGCATCTCGCAGGCTCGCACCGAGGCCGTGCGTCGTGAGCTCACCCAGAACGCCGACCACGCCGCCGAGCGCACCCGGGACATCACCGACCAGCTGCGCGCCCTGGGTGGCGTGCCGGACGTCGTGACCCCCGTCGTGGGCCGCCTCTCCGCCGTCCTCAAGGCCGGCTTCGAGCAGGCCGAGCCGCTCGAGGAGGCCCTGCTGCAGGACCTCAACCTGGAGCACCAGCTGCTCGACCGCGCCACCTACGTGAAGGTGCTCGCCGAGCAGGCCGAGCTGCCGAAGGTCCGCCAGCTCGCCGAGCGGCTGATCGCCGCGCACAAGGCCACCGTCGAGTGGCTGACCGTCGTCCTGGCCGAGGAGGCCATGGGTGGCCCGGCCGCGCTGCAGGCCACCGCGCTGCAGCGGGTCGCCGGCACCGCCGCCCGCGCCGCCAACGCCCCGGTCCGCTTCTGGGCCAACCGGGTCAACGAGGTCGTCGAGTCGGTGCACCAGCGCCGCGAGCAGGCCGGTGAGCGGCTGAACGAGGCGACCGACAAGGCCTCCTCCTTCACCGACGCCGTCCGCGAGACGCTGACCGTCGGCCGCAGCGCCGCGCTGCGCCGGGCCGAGCGGATCGCCCGTCGCGAGGGCAACAAGGACGCCGCCAACGCCGCCAAGGCCGCCCGCGAGGAGCTCGGCGACGTCAGCGCCGACGAGCTGCCGATCAAGGGCTACGACTCGCTGTCCACCCAGGACGCCATCAAGGCGGTCAAGGAGCTCAAGAGCGCGCACGACGTCCGGGTGATCATCCGCTACGAGGAGACCCACAAGAACCGGACCAGCGTCGTCAACGCCACCCAGACCCAGCTGGCCGCGCTGGCCAAGGAGGCCGTGGGCGTCGACAGCTGACGTCGCACCACCCCCTCGCGAGGGCCCGTTCCCACCCGGGAGCGGGCCCTCGCGGCGTCTCAGGGAGCCGGCCGGTAGCGCAGCCACACCAGGTCGCCGGCCAGTTGCCGCACATCCTGCAGCGCGAGGGCGGTGGCCGGCGGCTGTGTTCCGAACCAGCGACGGTCGCTCGCGGTCCCGGCGAGGACCGGGTGCACGAGCAGGCTCACCTCGTCGACCAGCCCCGGCGTCTGCGCGCTGGAGACGGCCAGCACGCCCGACCAGTGGCCGGCGTCGCGCAGCGCCGTCCACCGACGCACCCGGGCCCGGCTGTCGACGACGGCCAGCAGCGGCCCGTCCGGGCGCGGACCCGGCTGCGGTGCGGCCGCGAGCGCCTCCTCCTGGGCCAGGATCGTGTCCGCTCCGGTGAGGGTGACGTCCTCCCGCCACGTCGTGGCCAGCTCGTGGAACGCGGCGACGTCGGCGGCGAAGCCGGTGGTGGCGCCGTCCAGGGAGACCGCGACGTGTGCGACCACGCGCGGTCGGTCGGGGCTCGCAGCGGACACGGCCACTCCGGGAGATCTGGGTCGCACCGGGTTTGACCGGCGGTCGGGGCCGGGGATGGGATGCCGCATGAGCATCACACCCGACGCCCTCGAGCAGGAGTTCTCCCTGACGACGGCCGTCACCCGCCTGGACTTCCTCAACCGGCGGGACAGCGGGGAGACCACGCTGAACACCGCGGAGGACGTCGACGCCGACGACTGGACCTCGTTCCGGTCGGCCACCACGTCGCTCGACGTCGCCGAGTCGCTGGAGCTGCTCGCGCTCGGTGAGGTCGTCGCGCACAAGGCCCGGGACAGCCAGCTGACCGGGTTCCGCGCCGCCCTGCGCGGCGGTGCCTCCTGGGAGCAGATCGCCGAGGCGCTCGGCATCCGGCCCGAGGAGGCGTGGACCCGCTACCACCAGCTCATCGAGCGCCACGAGCGTGCCCGCGTGCTCGACACCGATGCGGCCGCGGCCGCCCGCGAGCTCGCCGGCATCCGCCCGAGCTGACGAAGGACCTTCCTGCCCCCGTCGCGCGCAGGCTCGCGCCAGGCCCTGTCCGGAGGCTCGCCGCGAGCTCGCGAGCCGTGAGGAGGACGGGGTCCTTCTACTGCAGGAGGGCCGTTCCAGCAGGCACTCGGCGCGCACGCACCGGTTCCGCTGCGGCGGCCGATCCGCTGCACTGGCTCTGCCGACGTCGTCCGTGGCAGCCGCCACGGGGGTGCCGGCGCGCGAGTGCGCGAGCAACCGTCGAGGAGGAACGCGATGAGTGAGAGCGGCGACGTCACCGGCACCAAGGACAAGGACTACAACCTCATCTGGTTCACCGAGCAGTGCCTGAGCAATGCGCTGCGGCTGGAGACCTATGTCCAGGACGCGGAACGGGACGGTGACAACGAGATCGCCGACCTGTTCCGCAAGGCGCAGAGCGACAGCCGCAAGGGCGCCGAGCAGGGCAAGGCGCTGCTGCGCTCGCGCATGAGCGGCTGAGTGCCCGCGACGGGGGCCGGGGCCGGACGTCGTCCGGTCCCGGCCCCTGGTCGTGCCACGGGACCTCGACCCCTCGTCGGATGAACTCACGGAAGAACGTGAAGACCGCCGGTGCGTCGGACAGCCGGGTCAGCGGTGCAGCAGCGCGAAGGTCGCGACGGCGTGCGCGACCGCCTCGCCGTCCTGCTCGACCTCGGCCTCGCAGACGGTGAGGTGCGCTCCGCGGGTGCGGACCCGGCCGGTCACGACGAGCGGTCCGGGAGTGCCCGGGCGCAGGTAGGTGACGGTGAGCTGGCTGGTCGCCGGCACCTCGCCCTCCCCGGTGGTGGTGCGCACCGCCTGCCCCATGGCGGTGTCGACCAGCGTGGCGAGCACGCCGCCGTGCACCGTGCCCGCCGGGTTGAGGTGCTCCTCGCGCACCTCGAAGGCGATCCGCGCACCGCCGTCGTCGGCATCCTCCACCTGGGCGCCGATCCGCTGGGCGAAGCCCCCGGGGCCCGTCTGCTCGCTCATGTCGCGGCGCTACCCGCGGGGACGCCGTCCGACGCACCGGCCGGGTCGTGCCGGACGCTCCGGGCCCCTAGCGTCGGGGGCTCACCGCCGGCCGGCGCCGGCGCCGCTCGGAGGGAGCAGGCGTGACCGCACCGCAGGAGACGCTGGACCGGTGGGCCGACGGCGAGCGGCTGTTCGCCACGGCGCTCGGCCGGCTGACCGACGAGGAGTTCGACCGGCCCTCGCTGTGCCCGGGTTGGGACCGGCGGCACGTGGTGGCCCACGTCATCCGCAACGCCGGCGCGCTGGGCAACCTGCTGACCTGGGCGCGCACCGGCGAGGAGACGCCGATGTACCCCTCGCGGGAGGCCCGGGACGCCGGCATCGCCGAGACCGCCGCGCTGGAGGCGGCGCGGTTGCGCACCGACCACGTCACCGCGGCCGCCCGGTTCGCCGACGCCGTCCGCGGGCTCCCCGGGCCGGCGTGGTCGGCGACCGTGCGCACCATGCAGGGCCGGGAGGTGCCCGCCTCGGAGGTGCCGTGGATGCGCTGCATCGAGGTGGTCGTGCACGCCGTCGACCTCGACGCCGGTGTGGGCTTCGCCGACGCCGCCGAGGAGGTCCAGACGGCGATCTGCGAGGAGGTGCTCGACGCCTGGGCACGGCGCGGCGAGACACCGGACGTCGTCGTCTTCGCCGGCGACCGGGAGTGGGGGAGCGGCGCGGTGGCCGTCTCCGGGCCGCTGCCGGCGGTCACCGGCTGGCTCACCGGGCGCAGCCGGGGAGAGGGGCTCGCCGCGGACGGCGACCTGCCGGAGCTGCCGCGCTGGATCTGACGGACCGTTCTGGGAAGGATCTGCCGCCCGTGTCGATCCGGCTCGCGCCCGTTCGACGTGGAGGCGGGGGGACGGTGGACCGCCGGCCGACCGGGCCGCGACCGCTCCCGCCCGAGGAGGGACCAGAGATGCGTTTCATGGTGATCGTCAAGGCCGACCAGGACACCGAGAACGGCGTGATGCCGACCGAGCAGGAGCTCGCCGAGATGGGCGCCTACAACGAGGAGCTGGTCCGGGCCGGCGTCATGCTCGCCGGTGAGGGCCTGCACCCCAGCTCCCGCGGCTTCCGGGTCCGCTACGACGCCGACGGGAAGAGCACCGTGGTCGACGGCCCGTTCACCGAGACCAAGGAGCTGATCGCCGGCTTCTGGGTCCTGCAGGTGAGCTCCCGCGAGGAGGTCGAGCAGTGGGCGCGGCGGGCGCCGTTCCGCGGGGGCGAGGTCGAGGTCCGGCAGGTCTTCGAGACCGACGACTTCGGCGACGCGATGACCCCCGAGCTGCGCGAGCAGGAGGACCGGATGCGGGCCACCGTCGAGCAGCAGCACGACCGGTGACGGCGGCGGGCGGGGCGGCGGGAAGCTGTCGGACGACGACGCACCGGGTCGTCGAGGCCGTGTGGCGGATCGAGTCCGCCAAGCTCGTCGCCGCCCTCGCCCGGGTCACCGGCGATGTCGGCCTCGCCGAGGAGCTGGCCCAGGACGCGCTGGTGGCGGCGCTGGAGCGGTGGCCGGAGACCGGCGTCCCCGACAAGCCGGCCGCCTGGCTGATGGCCACCGCCAAGCACCGGGCGGTCGACGTCTTCCGGCGGAGCGAGCGGCTGCAGCGCAAGACCGCGCTGCTGGGCCGCGAGCTGGTCGAGGCCGAGGAACCCGACTGGGCCGGCGCTCTGGTGGAGGCGCTCGACGAGGTGGTCGAGGACGACCTGCTGCGGCTGGTCTTCACCGCCTGCCACCCGGTGCTCTCCCGCGAGGCCCGGGTAGCGCTGACCCTCCGGTTGCTCGGCGGCCTGACCACCGTCGAGATCGCCCGGGCGTTCCTCGTCCCGGAGTCGACCGTCGCCCAGCGGATCGTCCGCGCCAAGCGCACCCTCGCCGCGGCGCACGTGCCCTTCGAGCTGCCCACCGCCGCCGACCTCCCGGCCCGGCTCGCCTCGGTGCTCGAGGTCGTCTACCTGGTCTTCAACGAGGGCTACGCGGCAACCGCCGGCCGGCACTGGACCCGGCCGGAGCTGTGCTCGGAGGCGCTGCGGCTCGGCCGCGTCCTCGCCGAGCTGACGCCGCGGGAGCCGGAGGTGCACGGCCTGGTGGCCCTGATGGAACTGCAGGCCTCCCGCATCCGGGCCCGCACCGGCCCGGACGGCGCCCCGGTCCTGCTGCTCGACCAGGACCGGGGCCGCTGGGACCACGTCCTCGTCGGTCGCGGGCTGACCGCGCTGCGCCGGGCCGAGGAGACCGGCGCGGGCCTGGGGCCCTACGGGTTGCAGGCCGCGATCGCCGCCTGCCACGCCCGCGCCTGCACCGCGGCGGAGACCGACTGGGTGCGCATCGCCGCCCTCTACGAGGCGCTGGCCGAGCTGGCGCCGTCCCCGGTGGTCGAGCTCAACCGCGCGGTCGCCGTCTCCCGGGCGTACGGCCCGGCGGCCGGCCTGGCGATCGTCGACGCGCTGACCGCCGTTCCGGCGCTGCGCGACTACCACCTGCTGCCCGCCGCCCGGGGTGATCTGCTGCTGCAGCTCGGCCGGACGGCGGAGGCGCGGGCGGAGTTCGAGCAGGCCGCCGGCCTCACCCGCAACGAGCGCGAGCGCACCCTGCTGCTCGACCGTGCGGCCGGCTGCGCGCCCGGGTGAGGACCGGGGCGGAACGCACGGGGTCGTCGAGGGACTGCACCGAGGCCGGTCCGCCGGTGCCGGCCGCGCGCGGCAGCGTCCGCGCGCACGACCCGTCCGGTGACCGGCTGGCGTCCCTGCAGCCGGCCTGACGGCGGGCCGTTCCGATGGGGAGCCGCCTGCCCACCGGTGGGTAACAGAACATCGCGGTCTCGTACAGTGACGGTGTCCGGCGCCACGGGGGCGCCGGACCCCCTCGATCTCGCAGCGGCTCGTTCCGGTTGCCCCGCGCGGTCGTCCGGGTACCGGGGACGGGCCCGCCCGCCCCCGAGCCTCCGGAGTGGTCCGTGGACCCGACCGACCCGCCCGTGCCAGAACTGCAGACCATGCCGCTGGGCCTCTACGACGTGGTGCAGTTCGCGATCCTCGGCGCGGGCTTCGCGCTGCTGGCCTACTTCCTGTACTCGCTGACCAGCCGCGACGAGGTGTCGGCCCGGTACCGGCCCTCGTCGTACGCGGCCCTCTGCCTGGCCGCGATCGCGACGGTGGCCTACCTGCTGCTGTACCTGGACTGGGACAGCGGCTTCCGGCTCGAGGACGGCGTCTACGTGCCGAACGAGGAGGCGCGGACCACGGAGGGCACCCGGTACATCGACTGGTCGATCACGGTGCCGCTGCTGACCGTCGAGCTGCTGGCCGTCTGCTCGCTCACCGGGGCCGCGGCACGCCGGTTGCGCTCCAGCACCATGGCCGCGGCCTTCCTGATGATCGTCACCGGCTACCTCGGGGCGCAGGTGCTCGACCAGGGCCGGGACCGGGTCGCCCTGGTCGTGTGGGGGCTGATCAGCACCGTGTTCTTCGCCTACCTGTACGTGGCGCTCATCGGTGCGGTGCGCCGGTCACTGCCGACGATGGGTCCCGAGGCGGCCGTGAGCCTCCGGA
Organism: Geodermatophilus obscurus; assembly: GCF_900143215.1. GTDB lineage: Bacteria > Actinomycetota > Actinomycetes > Mycobacteriales > Geodermatophilaceae > Geodermatophilus > Geodermatophilus obscurus_A. The sequence goes on from NZ_FRDM01000006.1 coordinate 190,037, forward strand.
ACGCCACGATCGTGCTGCTCAGCAGCTTCGGCGTCTATCCGCTGGTCTACGCGATCCCCGTCTTCGCCGACGTCACCCCCGCGTGGTTCACCGCCATGCAGGTCGGCTACTCCGCGGCCGACGTCGTGGCCAAGATCGGCTTCGGTGTCCTCGTGCACAAGGTCGCCAAGCTGCGCACCGCCGAGGACGTCGCGGCGGGGGTCGACACGCACCCCGAACCGGTGTGGTCGAGCAACGTGCACAAGAGCGACGGCGTGCTCCCCGAGGTCGGGCGGATCGCCCCGGCCCTGCTCGACCGGCTCGGCACCTCCCCGGGACGTGAGGTCCTCCGCCGGTCCGACGCGGCTCCGGGCGCGGCCGGCCGCCGCCGAGAGGACGCCTGAGAGCAGCAGTACCTCGTCCTCCCCACCCCGCGCAGCAGGGCGACCCCCGGGCGGGGCCGCAGTGGTTCACGGCAGCCGGGCGAGCAGCGCCCGGGCGAACGCCTCGGCCGCCGGGTCGACCGGTCCGTGCGCCGCCGCCCGCAGCCAGCCCGCGAGCGGCGCGGCCAGCGCGGGGGAGAGCGCCGCGATCCACGCGCCGGTCCCCGCACGCGCCTCGGCCACGTGCTCGGTGCCGCCGTCGGGGGAGTGCGCGACCACCTCGGGGCGGGTGGCGAGCAGGCCCCCGGCCCGCCAGTTCCCGGGCGTCGTCCGGGCGGCGAGGGCCTCCAGGCGGTCGGCCGCCGTCCGCAGCAGGGGAAGGACCCCGTCCTCCTCTTGAAGGACCTCCTTGCCCCCCACCACTCGGTGAAGGACCCCGTCCTCCCCACCCCTCGCAGGCTCGGTGCGGGCCCCGGGCCGGGGCCGGGGACCCTGCAAGGGGGCCGTCAGAGGCTCGCGGCGAGCCTCTGGACGGGGCCGCCACGGGGAGGCAGGCGGGTCCCCGGCCGTCGGGTCGCGGCGCATCGGGACGTGCGGGATGCCGTCCTCGAGGTAGCCGGCGCCGCTGCGGCGGAACCCGAACCGCTCGTACCAGCCCTCCAGGTGCGCCTGGGCGCCCAGCGTGATCGGCACGCCGTCGCACAGCGCGATCCCGGCCTCGATCAGCCGGGCCGCCAGCCCCTCGCCGCGGTGCGCGGCCGCCGTCGCGACCCGGCCGATGGCTCGGGTGCCGCCGTCGTCGAGCACGCGGATCGTCGCGGCGGCGCCGCCCCCGCCGTCGTCGAACCACAGGTGCACCGTGGCCGGCTCGAGGTCCCGGCCGTCCAGCTCGGCATAGGGGCACTGCTGCTCGACGACGAAGACGTCGACCCGCAGCCGGCACAGCCCGTAGACCTCGGCGCCGGTGAGCTCGGCGAAGCGGGCCGTGCGCATGCGGAGCGGTGCAGCGGTCATGCGGGAGTTGTAGCCGATCGGGCCTGCCCGCCCCGCCGCGACCCGTGGTACACCTTCAAGTCAGGTGTGCCTAACCTGTCTTCCGGACGACACCGCCTCACGGGGCGGTCCGGCCGGGCGCGGGGTCCGGCGATCCGTCGGCGAGGAGGCCCACGTGCCCGGAAGAACTCACGTGCTCGGCGGGGCGGTGCTCGGGCGGAGCGCCGCCGCGGCGCTCACCGCCCTGGTGGCGGCCGGGGCACTCGCCGGCTGCGGCGGGGACGACGCGGAGGCCGCGGAGACGCTGACGGTCTACAGCGCCCAGCACGAGAGCCTGGTGCGCACGATGCTCGAGGGCTTCACCCAGGAGACCGGCATCGCGCTGGAGTTCCGCGACGCCAACGACGCGGAGCTGGCCAACCAGATCGTGCAGGAGGGCGAGGCCAGCCCGGCCGACGTCTTCCTCACCGAGAACAGCCCGTCGATCGACGTCCTCGACCGCGAGGGCCTGCTCGCCCCGCTGGACCAGGCGACGCTGGACCAGGTCGGCGCGCAGTTCCGGCCCGCGTCGGGCAACTGGACCGGTTTCGCCGCCCGCTCCACCGTGCTGGTCCACAACCCCGCGCAGCTGCCCGCCGACCAGCTGCCGGCGTCGATCCTCGACCTCGCCGACCCGGAGTGGCAGGGCCGGATCGGCATCGCGGCGGGCGGCGCGGACTTCCAGGCGATCGTGGCCGGGGTCCTGGCGCTGCGCGGCGAGGAGGCCACCCGGGCCTGGCTGGAGGGGCTGCAGCGCAACGCGAACGTGTACCCGAGCAACAGCGCGGTGATGGTCGCCGCCGACGAGGGCGAGATCGACGCCGGCGTCATGTACCACTACTACTTCTACCGGGACCGCGCCGAGAACGGCCTGAAGAGCGACGACGCCGAGCTGCACTTCTTCCGCAACTCCGACCCGGGCGCCTTCCTCAGCGTCTCCGGCGCCGGTGTCCTGGCCTCGTCCGACCAGCCCGAGCAGGCCCAGCGGCTGGTCGCCTACCTGACCTCCCCGCCGGCGCAGCAGCGGCTGGCCGAGAGCACCGCGCTGGAGTACGCCGTCGGCAACGGCGTCCCCTCCGCGGAGGTGCTGCCGCCGCTGGCGGAGCTGCAGGCGCCGCAGGTCGACCCGGGCTCCCTCGACCAGCAGCAGGTCACCGAGCTCATGCAGGACGTGGGGCTGCTCTGAGCGCCCCCGCGTCGCCGGCCGCCGCGCCCGGGACGGCGGCCCGGCCGGCCGTCCCGGGGCGGTCGCGCACGCGCCGCACGCCGCTGACCCTGCTGCTCGCGGCGGCGGTCGCGCTGCTCGCGCTGCTGCCGCTCGGCTTCGTCGTCGCGGAGATGGCGGACGTCGGCTGGGCCGGCGTGCGGGAGCTGGTGTTCCGCCCGCGGGTGGCCGAGCTGCTGGGCAACACGGCACGGCTGGTCGGCGGCACCGTGCTGCTGTGCGCCGTCCTCGGCGTGGGTGCGGCCTGGCTGGTGGAGCGCTCGGTGCTGCCGGGACGGCGGCTGTGGCACGTGCTGCTGGTCGCGCCGCTGGCCGTACCGGCGTTCGTGAACAGCTACGCCTGGATCTCGCTGCTGCCGGGGCTGGACACCTACGGCGGCGCGCTCCTGGTCGTGACCCTGTCCTACTTCCCCTTCGTCTACCTGCCGGTGGTCGCCGCCTTCCGCGGCCTGGACCCGGCCCTGGAGGACACCGCCCGCGGCCTCGGGCTGTCCGGCCCCGCTGTGTTCCGGCGGGTGCAGCTGCCGCAGCTGCGGGTGGCGCTGCTCGGCGGCAGCCTGCTCGTCGCGCTGCACGTGCTCGCCGAGTTCGGCGCGCTGCAGATGCTGCGCTACCCGACCTTCACCACCGCCATCTACGACCAGTACCGCGCCACCTTCAACGGGCCCGGCGCGACCGCGCTGGCCGGCGTCCTGCTGCTGCTGTGCCTGGGACTGCTGCTGGCCGAGCTGCGGCTGCGCGGCGTGCGTGGCTACGCCCGCACCGGAGCCGGGGTGGCCCGCGGCGGGCGGCCGGCCCGGCTGGGCGCCCTCGGGATCCCCGCGTTGCTGGCCCTCGGCGGGCTGGTCGCGCTGTCGCTGGCCGTGCCGCTGGGCAGCCTCGCGCTGTGGATGGTCCGCGGCTCGTCGACGGCGCTGGACCGGTCCGCGCTGCTGGAGACCACGGGCACGACGCTCGGGCTGGCCGCGGTCGCAGCAGCCGTCACCACCGCGATGGCGCTGCCCACCGGCTGGCTCGCCGTCCGGGCCCGAGGCCGGGTGGCCACGCTGCTGGAGCGCAGCACCTACCTGGGCAGCTCGGTGCCGGCGATCGTCATCGCCCTCGCGCTGGTCACCGTCTCCCTCGAGGTGACGCCGTGGATCTACCAGACGGTGCCGGTGCTGCTGGCCGCCTACGCGATCCTCTTCCTGCCCCGCGCGATCGTCACGGTGCGCGCCGCCGTCGAGCAGGCGCCGCCGCTCTACGACGACGTCGCCGCCTCGCTGGGTTCCTCACCGGCGGACCGGCTGCGCCGGGTGACCCTGCCGCTGCTGGCGCCCGGCCTCGGCGCGGGCGCGGCGCTGGTGTTCCTCGCGGTGGTCACCGAGCTCACCGCCACGCTGCTGCTCGCACCGATCGGCACCACGACGCTGGCCACCGCCTTCTGGTCGGCCAGCAGCGCGCTGGAGTACGGCGCCGCCGCCCCGTACGCGGTCGTCATGGTGCTGCTCTCGGCGCCGGCCACCGTGCTGCTCTCCCGCGACGCCCGGCGGGGGCTGACGACGTGATCCCCCGACCTGCCTCCCCTCCCCGACGGGACCCGCTGCCATGAGCTCGCTGACGGTCATCGACGTGACGAAGTCCTACGGCGCGACGCCGGTGCTGACCGGGGTGGACCTGCACGTGCCCGAGGGCAGCTTCACCGCGCTGCTCGGACCCTCCGGGTGCGGCAAGACGACGCTGCTGCGGCTGGTCGCGGGCTTCGACGACCCCGACCGCGGCACCGTCGAGGTGGGCGGGCGCCTGGTGGCCGGCCCCGGCCGCAGCGTGGCCGCGCGACGCCGGCACATCGGCTTCGTGCCGCAGGAGGGCGGGCTGTTCCCGCACCTGTCGGTCGCCGGCAACGTCGCCTTCGGCCTGCCCCGGCGGCAGCGCCGCGACGCCGGCCGGGTGGCGTCGCTGCTGGAGCTCGTCGGCCTGGACGGCGCCCTCGCGCAGCGCTCGCCGCACCAGCTGTCCGGCGGTCAGCAGCAGCGGGTCGCGCTGGCCCGGGCGCTGGCACCGGCGCCGTCCCTGGTGCTGCTCGACGAGCCGTTCTCCTCGCTCGACGCGTCGCTGCGGGAGGAGACGCGGCAGGCGGTGGCCGACGCGCTGGCCGCGGCCGGTGCCACCGCCGTCCTGGTCACCCACGACCAGGCCGAGGCGCTGTCGATGGCCGACCAGGTGGCCGTGCTGCGCGGCGGCCGGCTGGTGCAGCTCGCCGACCCCCGCACGCTCTACCGCAGCCCGCACGACCTCGACGTCGCGACCTTCGTGGGGGAGTCCGTGGTGCTCGACGCCGACGTCCGGGCCGGCCGGGCGCACTCGGCCCTCGGCGTGCTCGACCTCGAGCGCAGCTGTCCCGACGGGCCGGTGCGGGTGCTGCTGCGCCCGGAGCAGCTGCGGCTCGGGCCGGTGGCCGGATCCGGGCCGCGCGCCCGCGTGCGCGCCGTCGACTTCTTCGGGCACGACGCCCGGGTGCGCCTCGAGCTGTCCTCCGGGATGGCGTTCAGCGCGCGGCTGGAGGGCTGGGACCTGCCGGCGGTGGGGGACGACGTGACGGTCGGCGTCCTCGGCGCGGCACTGCCGTTCCCGGGGGACGAGGTCCGGTCCCGGATGGGTCGGGTTCCCGCGTCGAGTTAGGTGTGCCTAAGCTCACCGGCGTGGACCTCTTCCTCTTCACGGTCGACCCCGGCTGGGGTGCCGACGTGGTCGCCGCGGGCGCGGCCGGGGTCGTCGTGGACTGGGAGCGGCGTGGCAAGCACCGCCGGCAGCTCGGTGAGGGCACCCAGATCAACGGCGACACCCCCGCCGACCTCAGCCGCATGCGCGCGGCCACCGACGGGCGGCTGCTGTGCCGGATCAACGGCTTCGGCCCGTGGACGCCGGCCGAGGTGGACGACGCGGTAGCCCGGGGCGCCGACGAGCTGTTCCTGCCGATGGTGCGCACGCCTGCGGAGGTCGACCGGACCCTCGACCTGGTGGCCGGTCGCTGCGGGCTGGGCATCCTGGTCGAGACGCAGGACGGCGTGGCGCGCGCGGACGAGCTGGCCCGCCGTCCGCTGTCGCGGGTGTACGTGGGCCTCAACGACCTGCGCATCGACCGCGGCGCGCAGCAGCTGTTCACGCCGCTGGTCGACGGCACGGTGGACGCCGTCCGTGCGGCGGTGCCCGGGCCGTTCGGGGTCGGCGGGCTGACCCTGCCCGAGGCCGGCGCGCCGGTGCCGGCCTGGCTGCTGGCCGCCGAGCTCGTCCGCCTCGGCGCCGACTTCACCTTCCTGCGGCGCTCGTTCACCGCGGACATGGCCGGGCGCGACCCGTTCGTCGAGGTGCCCCGGCTGCTCGACGTCCTCACCGGTCTGGAGACCGCCACCGCGGCCGACGTGGCCGAGCGCCGGGCCGCCTTCGTCGCCGCGGTGACCGGCGTGCCGGTGGCACAGCCGGCGTGAGGGCACTGGTCACCGGTGCCGGCGGCTTCGTCGGCCGGCACCTGGTCGCGCGGCTGCGCGGCGACGGGTGGGACGTCGTCCCGCTGACCCGCGCCTCGGTCGACCTGGCGTCCCCGGACGACGCCGCGGCCGCCGTGCGGGTGGCCGACCCGGACGTCGTCTTCTCGCTGGCCGCTGCCCGGCGCAAGGCGACGCCGGCGGAGCGGGCCGCCACCGTCGCGGTCAACACCAGCCCGTGGCTGGTCGACGCGCTGCCCGACCGGTGCCGGGCGGTGGTGCGGCTGGGGTCGTCGACCGAGTACGCCGCCGCGCCGGTCCCGCTGGCCGAGGACGCCGCGCTGCGCCCGCGCGGGTTCTTCGGCGCCACCAAGGCGGCCGGCTCGCTGCTGCTGCAGGCCGCCGCGGCCGAGCGCGGGATGCGCTCGGCGGTGCTGCGCGCGTTCCAGGTGTACGGGCCCGGCGACCACCCTCCCCGGCTGGTGCCGGTCGTGCTCGACGCCGCCCGCACCGGCGCCGTCGTCCCGCTGCCGGAGCGGGTGAGCCGGCGGGACTGGGTGTGGGTCGGCGACGTCGTGGAGGCGTGCGTGCGGGCCGCGCTCGCCGACGACCTGCCGCCGGGTCAGGTGCTCAACATCGGCACCGGCGTGCAGACCTCGACCGAGGAGCTGGTGTCGATGGCGTCGCGGGTGACCGGCCGGCCGATCGCCGTCGCGGCGGGTGCGCACCCGGGCCGGGACTGGGATACCGACTGCTGGGTGAGCGACCCGTCGCTGGCGGCGTCGCTGCTGGGCTGGCGGGCCTCCGTCGACCTGGCCGAGGGCCTGTCGCGCACCTGGGCCGCGCTGTCGTGACCCGCGTCGCCGTCGTGGTGCCGGTGTACCGGAACGCGGCGACCCTCCCCGCGCTCGTCGACCGGCTGGGCGTCGCGCTGGCCGACCGGGACTGGTGGGTGCGGCTGGTGGTCGACGGGTGTCCCGCCGGGAGCGCCGACGTCGCCCGGTCGCTGGCCGGTCCGCGGGTCGGGGTGACGGTGCTGTCCGTCAACGGCGGGCAGCACGCCGCGCTGCGGCGGGGGCTGGCCGACGAGCCGGACGCCGACGCGTGGGTGTGCCTGGACGCCGACCTGCAGGACCCGCCGGAGGCCGTGCCGCTGCTGCTCGACCGGCTGGCGGCGGGGGACGCCGAGGCGGTGTTCGCCGGCCGGCGCGGGGCGTACGAGTCGTGGCTGCGGCGGGTGACCGGCGGGCTGCACCGGCGGGTGGCGGCGCGGCTGACCGGCCTGCCCCCGGACGCCGGCGCGTTCCTGGCTCTCGGCCCTGCCGTGCGGGCCGCCGTGCTCGCATCGGGGTCGCCGAGCGTGGTGCTCGCCGTGGGGGTGGCCCGGCAGCCGGTGACGAGCGTGCCGGTGGCGCGGGCCGTGCGCCCGGAGGGGCGCTCGGCGTGGACGGCGCGAGCGCGGCTGGGGCAGTCGGTGCGCTCGCTGGGCTGGGCGCTGCGGCAGCAGTAGGCGTCTGCTGGCTGTTTGGCATCGGCTGCTGCGGGCTGTCAAGAGGCCCAGTCGATCTGTGGACAAGCCATTGAGCTGCGGATTCGGGATGAGTGACGTCCCCGGGCTCGCTAGGCTTCGAACAGGTGATCGAGTCGGTGGGGAGGTGTCGTGGACGACCTGTTGGCTGCCCTCGACGCGCTCGCCGGCGAGGATCTGGCGCCGTTGTTCGGCCCGGCGCTGCTGGACCGGCTGGGTCCGCTGCTGGTGGCGCAGAACCGGCTGGCCGCCGAGGTGGCCCGCACGGTGCGCGAGTGCGAGGTGTCCGGTGCCGCGGAGGTCGACGGGCTGAAGTCCATGGGCTCCTGGCTGCGTGGGCACGGGCACCTGTCGACCGCCGAGGCCGC
>NZ_FRDM01000095.1 GCF_900143215.1 Geodermatophilus obscurus
GCGTCGCCGAGGGCCTCGGGGTCGCCTGGAACACCGCCAACGACGCCGTCCTCGCCGAAGGCCAGCGGGTCCTGATCGACGACCCCGGCCGGTTCGACGGCGTGGCGGTCATCGGGGTCGACGAGCACGTGTGGCGCCACACCCGCCGCGGCGACAAGTACGTCACCGTGATCATCGACCTCACGGCGGTGCGCGCCGGCACCGGCCCGGCCCGGCTGCTGGACATGGTCGAAGGCCGCTCCAAGCAAGCCTTCAAGACCTGGCTGGCCGATCGCGACCCGGCATGGCGCGACGCCGTGGAGGTGGTCGCCATGGACGGGTTCACCGGCTTCAAGACCGCCACCACCGAGGAGCTGCCGGAGGCGACCGCGGTGATGGACCCCTTCCACGTCGTGCACCTGGCCGCCGACGCCCTGGACCGCTGCCGGCGTCGGGTGCAGCAGGACACCCGCGGGCACCGCGGTCGCACCGACGACCCTCTCTACCGCGCTCGACGCGTCCTGCACACCGGTGCGGATCTGCTCACCGACCGGCAACAGCAGCGGCTGACCGCGCTGTTCGCCGCAGACCAGCACGTCCAGGTCGAGGCCACCTGGGGCATCTACCAGCGGATGATCGGCGCCTACCGCGAGCCCGACCGGGCCAAGGGCCGGCGGCTGATGAGCGACCTCATCGACGCGCTCGCACACAGCGTCCCGGCCGCGCTGACCGAGCTGATCACGCTGGGGCGGACGCTGAAGAAGCGGGCCGCCGACGTCCTGGCGTACTTCGACCGACCCGGTACCAGCAACGGACCGACCGAGGCCCTCAACGGGCGGCTGGAGCACTTGCGCGGCTCCGCGCTCGGCTTCCGCAACCTCACCAACTACATCGCCAGGAGCCTGCTCGAGACCGGCGGATTCAGGCCCCGACTACACCCTCAATCGTGAAAAGCCCCGAAAGTCCGCGCAGTTCAGCAGCGCGTCCAGGACGGGGTGCGACCGGGCGGAACTCCGCGCCGGAACGGCGCGTTGGGTGCCCGTCGCCCGCACCGCTCAGGAGGTCCGTCCGTGTCCTTCGTCCTCGGCGCCCTCCCGACCCCCACCGCCCAGGCCGAGCGGCTGGTCGCGCTCGGGGTGCACGAGATCGCCGGCCTCGCCCCCGCCGAGCTGCGCGACTCGGCGGCCGGAGCCGGCGGCGCCCTGCTGGTCGTCTCGCCCGGGCTCGCGCCGGTGTCCGCGCTGGCGCCGCTGCTGGCGCACCACGGCCGGCCGGGCTTCGTCGTCCCGGACATGACCGACGTCGACGCCTTCGGCCCGCTGGACGGCGTTCCCGTCCCGGACGGGCCGGCCTACCTGGTCGAGGACCTGCAACGCGGCGACGAGATGGCGAACTGGAGCGCCGACGAGGCGCTGCCGGCGATCACCGCCGCCGGGCGCACCCCGCTCACCCTCGGCGAGGGCGTGCACTGGCTGCTCCAGTGTCCCGGCGTCCTGGAGCGGAACCGGTGCTTCATGACCATCGGGTCGCGGCTGCGCCGGCCCAGCGGTGCCCTCGACGCCCGTATCCCGGCCCTGTGGATCAGCAACGGGACCGGCCGCGACGGCCGCGAGCGCCGGGACGCACCCAAGGTCGGCTGGTGCTGGGCCGGCAACCGGCACACGTGGCTGGGCTTCGCATCGGCCCGGCGACGGGTACCGGTCGCCTGACCTGCTCAGCGCACGTGGCTGATCTCGGCCGAGACCGTCGTGTCGTCGCCGTGGCCGGTCCGCACGACGGTGTCGCCGTGCAGGGACAGCAGCTTGGACCGGATGGAGTTCAGGATCGTCGGCTTGTCGCTGTAGGAGCGCCCGGTGGCGCCGGGGCCGCCGTGGAACAGGGTGTCGCCGGTGAAGACGGTGGCCAGGTCGGGGGCGT
>NZ_FRDM01000060.1 GCF_900143215.1 Geodermatophilus obscurus
CCTCGCCGACCACCCAGACGGCGGGCGGGCGGATGCCCTCGTCGGCCAGGGTCTGCCCCAGGCCGGCGAGAGTGGTGCGCACCACGTGCTGGGTCGGCGTCGAGCCGTCGGCGACGACGGCCACCGGCGTCCCCGGCGCGCGGCCGTGCTCGACCAGCGCCGCGGCGATCTCCGGCGCGGTGTCGACGCCCATCAGGACGACGATGGTGCCGCGCAGCCGTCCCAGGGCCGCCCAGTCCACGAGGGACTGCGGGTGGCCCGGCGGCACGTGCCCGGAGACGACGACGAACTCGTGGGTCAGCCCGCGGTGGGTGACCGGGATGCCGGCCAGCCCCGGGACGCCGATCGCGCTGGTCACCCCGGGCACCACCTCCACCGGGACGCCTGCGGCGACACAGGCCTCGAGCTCCTCCATGCCGCGGCCGAAGACGAACGGGTCGCCGCCCTTGAGCCGCACCACCCGCTTCCCGGCCCGGGCGTGCTCGACCAGCAGGGCGTTGATCTGCTCCTGCGCCATGTACCGGCCGCGCGGCAGCTTGGAGGCGTCGATGACCTCCACGTCGGGCGGCAGCGAGGCCAGCAGCGACTGCGGCGCGAGGTGGTCGGCGAGGACGACGTCGGCCTGGGAGACCGCCTGCTGGCCGCGCACGGTGATCAGTCCGGGGTCGCCGGGGCCGCCGCCGACGAGGACGACCGAGCCGGGCCGCCCACCGGGACCCTCCCGCCCCGCGTGGTCGCGGATGGTGCCGTCGGTCAGGCCGGCCAGCACCGCGTCCCGCACACCGACCGCGCGCTGCGGGTCGCCGCCGCCGTGCACGCCGACGACGAGGTCGCCCTGCCGGCCGACGGCGGGGGTCCACACGCTGGACGCCGACCGGTCGTCGGCGCGGGCGCAGAACACCCGCGCCCGCTCGGCCTCCTCGGCGACCGCCGCGTTGACCGCGGGGTCGTCGGTCGCGGCCACCGCGTACCACGCGCCGTCCAGGTCGCCCGGCTCGTAGCGGCGGCGCAGCCAGGTGACCGCGCCCGGGCCGACCAGCGCCTCCAGCGCCGGCGTCACCTCGGGGCTGACCACCGTGACCCGGGCGCGGGCCTCCAGCAGCCCGGCGACGCGGCGGTGCGCCACCTGCCCGCCGCCCACGACGACGACCGCCCGGTCCAGCAGCCGCAGGCCGACCGGGTAGACCACCCCGCTCGCCGGGTCGACCGGGGTGGCGCTCACGGTCGTTCCTCGCCGGCGCTCGTCGCGGCCGCGAGCGGCGCTGCCGGGCCCACGCGTGCGCTCGCGAGCTCGCTCACGCCTTCTCCGTCACACCGGCCGAGTCGAACGTCGCCACCTCCCGCAGCGCCCGCGCCGCGCTGGCGACCAGCGGCAGCGCCAGCAGCGCGCCGGTGCCCTCGCCCAGGCGCAGGTCCAGCCCCAGCAGCGGGCGCAGGCGCAAGTGCCGCAGCGCGATGCCGTGGCCCGGCTCCGCGGAGGTGTGGCCGGCCAGCGCGTGCTCCAGCGCCGACGGGCAGAGCACGGCCGCGACCAGCGCCGCGGACCCGGCGATCACGCCGTCCAACAGCACCGGTACCCGCGCCGCCGCAGCACCCAGCACGAACCCGGCCAGCGCCGCGTGCTCCAGGCCGCCGACCTCGGCGACGGCGGCGAGCGCGGCCTCCGGCGTCGACGGCCGCTCCGGCACCCGCGCGGCCGCGCGGGCCACCACCTCGACCTTGCGGGCCAGCGTCTGGTCGTCGACCCCGGTGCCGCGGCCGGTCGCCTCGGCCGGGCTCGCGCCGGTGAACGCGCAGATCAGCGCCGCCGAGGCGGTCGTGTTGGTGATCCCCATGTCGCCGGTGACCAGGCAGCCGTGCTCGCGGGCCAGCTCGGTGGCCACCTCGATGCCGACCTCCACCGCGCGCCGGGCCTCGTCGAGGGTCATCGCCGGGCCGACGGCGAGGTCGGCGGTGCCGGACCGCACCTTGCGGGACAGCAGCGCGGGGTTGGGCTCGACGGCGTAGGGCGTGGCGACGCCGACGTCCACCACGACGACGTCGGCGCCGAGCTGCGCGGCGAAGGCGTTGACCACGGCACCGCCGCGGGCGAAGTTGGCCACCATCTGGGCGGTGACCTGCTGCGGCCACGGCGTGACCCCCTGGGCATGGACGCCGTGGTCGCCGGCGAAGACCGCGACCGCGGCGGGCGTGGGGAGCGGGGGCGGGCAGGTGCCGGCGGTGCCGGCCAGCTGCGCGGCGACGTCCTCCAGCACGCCGAGCGAGCCCGGCGGCTTGGTCATCCGGTCCAGCCGGTCGCGGGCGGCGCGCTCGGCCGTGGCGTCCCGGGGCGTGATCGCGGCGATCGTGTCGCCCAGCAGGGTGCCGGCGACGGGGGCGTCGGTGGCGGGGGCGTCGGTGGAGGGGGGCGTGGGGCGGCTCAGCGGATCTCCTCGGGGATGCGGGGCAGGTCCCGGAACGCCGGTGTCACGGGGAGCGCGGGGTCCAGGATGGCAGCGAGGTCGGCGGCGAAGGCCACCGAGGTGGCGGGATCGCGGACGGCGACCCGCAGGTGGTCGGGGGACAGCCCGGGGAAGGTGTCGCCGCGGCGCACCGCCCAGCCCCGGTCGCGGAGCGCGGCCCGCACCTGCGCGCCGTCGGGCACCCGCAGCAGCACGAACGACGACCGCGGCGTCCCGACGACCTCCACGGCCGGTGGCAGCGCGGCCAGCAGCGCCGCCCGGTGGACGGTCAGCTCCTGCGCCGCCGCCTCGGCCTCGGCGCGCGCGGCGGCGGTGGTGCACGAGGCCAGCGCGGCCAGCGCCGGCGTGGACACCGGCCAGTGCGGCTGCTGGGCGGCCAGCGCGGCGACCAGCTCCGGTGGGCCGAGCGCGTAGCCGACCCGGAGGCCGGCGAGCCCCCACGTCTTGGTCAGGCTGCGCACCACGAGCAGCCCGGGCAGGTCCCGGCGACCGGCCAGGGACGCCGGTTCACCGGGCACCGTGTCGGCGAACGCCTCGTCGACCAGCAGCACCCGTCCCGGCCGGGCCAGCGCGGCGACCTCGTCGGCCGGGTGCAGCACCGACGTCGGGTTCGTCGGGTTGCCCAGCACCACCAGGTCGGCGTCGTCCGGCACGCCCCGCAGCTGGTAGCCGGGCGGCTCGAGCAGCAGCCGCTCGACCCGGTGCCCGGCGGCGCGCAGCGCGGCCTCCGGCTCGGTGAACGACGGGTGGACGACGACCGCCCGGCGGGGTGCGAGCGCCCGCGCGACCAGCGTGAACGCCTCGGCGGCGCCGGCGGTGAGCAGCACCTCGTCGACCGGGCGGCCGTGCGCGGCGGCGACCGCGGCGCGGGCCGGACGCGCGTCGGGGTAGGCGGCGGCGTCGTCGAGGGCCTCGTGCAGGACGGCGCGCAGCCACGGCGGCGGCGTCCCGGCGCGCACGTTGACCGCGAGGTCGACCAGGCCGGGCGCGAGCTCGGCGTCCCCGTGGTGGTGCAACGACTCTGCCGCCCTCCGGGCTCCCACCGCATCCAGGTGCCCGGAAGGACCCCCTCCTCCCCACCCCTCGCGGGCTCGGGGCGGTACCCGGGAGGGGGCCGCGCTGAGCTCATCCGTCCTCGCCGTTCGGAGGGCCTCCGGCCCCCCACCCGGCGAGGACACGTCGCGGGCGCTCACCGCGCGACCGCCACGGTGACCCGGCCGACGACCGTGCGACCCACCAGCAGCGTTCCGCCGTCCAGCAGCGCCGCGGCCTCGGCCACCGACGGCGTCCCGACGGCCGCGGCCACCCGGGAGGACGGCGACGGCACGGGGACGGCGGCCAGCGCGGCGGCGGGGTGCCCGGTCAGCGGCCAGCTCCGGGTGGCCGCCGCCTCGACCAGCCCCGGCTCGGCGGCGCGGGTGTCGAGGGTGGCCAGCCGCACGCCGTCCGCGCCGGCGGGCAGGACGGCGTCCACCGCCGCCAGCACCTCCGCAGCGCTCACCCCCGGTCGCGCGCCGACGCCGACGACCGTCACGGGGTCACCCCCTCGGGCAGCGCGGCCAGCAGCGAAGCGGCGTCGCGGGGGAGGGCGCCGTCGGGCAGCAGGCCGAGCGCCCGCAGCCGGGCACCGACGATCAGCGCCCACGGGCGGTCGAGCCGGGCGCGGGCGAGCAGCGCGTCGTCGGCCAGCACGTCGGCGGGCACCCCCTGCACCACCGCGCGGTCGACCACGACGGCCACGTCGTCGGCCCAGCGCAGTGCCAGGTCGACGTCGTGGGTGCTCATGACGACGGTCGACCCAGACGCCCGCAGCCGCTCGAGCGCGGCCAGCGCCTCGGTGACCGCCGACGGGTCCAGGCCCGCGGTGGGCTCATCGAGCAGCAGCACGCACGGCCGCATCGCCACCGCGCCGGCGATCGCGACCCGCTTGCGCTCGCCGTAGGAGAGCTGGTGGGTGGGCCGACCGGCCAGGTGCTCGACGCCGAGCAGCGCGAGCGCCTCGGCGACGCGCTCCCGGACGGCGTCCTCGGCCAGGCCCAGGTTGAGCGGGCCGAAGGAGACGTCCTGCGCGACCGAGGCGCTGAACAGCTGGTCGTCGGGGTCCTGCAGCACCAGCTGCACCTCCTGCCGGTGCGCGCGCAGGCCGCGGCGGGTGTGCTGCAGCCGCGCCCCGTCCACCGCGACCGTGCCGGCGACCGGCTCCAGCGCCCCGGACAGGCAGCGCAGCAGGGTCGTCTTGCCCGAGCCGTTGGCCCCGAGCAGCGCCAGCCGGCGCCCGGCCGGCACGGTGAGCGAGGCACCGTCGAGCACCCGGCGGCCGCGCTCGTAGCCGGCGACCAGCGCCTCGGCGGTCAGCGTCCGGTGGCTCATGCGGCCAGCCCGACGGCCACGATGGCGGCCAGCCCGGCGACGGAGGCCGCCAGGAAGGCCCGGGAGGACGGCAGCACCTCGGGCAGCACCCGCAGGCCGGTCTCCATGCCGCGGCCGGCCAGCCCCTCCTGCATGCGGCGGGCGCGGTCCCAGGAGCGGGTGAGCACCGCGGCGGCCAGCGCGCCGGACGAGCGCCAGCCGCGGGCCGGCGTCGAGTAGCCCAGCCGGGCCGTCTGCGCCTCGCGCACGGTGCGCAGGCTCGCCAGCAGCACGAACAGCAGCCGGTAGGTGACCGCAGCGACCTCGACCACCGCCGCCGGCACCCGTAGGCCGCGCAGCGCGGGCAGCAGGTCCGACATCGGCGTGGTGGTGGCCAGCAGCAGCACCGCGGCGCTGCCGGCCAGCGCGTGCCCGGCGAGCGAGCCGGCGCGGGCGGCGGCGTCCGGCGCCCAGCCGAGGCCGCCGGTGCCCACGGTGACCACCGAGGTCAGCGCGCCGACGGCGATGAACGACAGCGGCCAGCGCACCGCCCGGCCGAACGTGCGCGCGGGCACCCGGGCCGGGCCGAGCGCGAGGACGACCGCGGTGAGCCCGACCAGCACGCTGCCCGGCCAGGCCGGCAGCGCCAGCGCGCACCCGACCAGGCCGCCGCAGAGCAGCAGTTTGTCGGCGGGGGAGCGGCGGCGCCAGGCGCTGGCCCAGGCGGCGTCGTCGACGGCGAGCCCGGTCATGCCGGGTCCACCGTGATCATCGGCGGGTGGCTGTCGACACGCCGCGGGACGGCGACCGCCCGACGACGACCACGGCCGACGGGAGCGCTCACGAGCCGCCGTCCTCCCGCGAGCGCTCGGCCGGGCGACGGCCGCGCAGCCGGCCGAGCACGTAGCCGAGCACCCCGCCGCCCAGCGCCGCCTGCAGGGCGAACAGGCCCGACTCCACCTCGGCCGACGACGGCGAGAACACCGACTCGAACCACGGCTGCGCGCCCTGCTCCTCGGCGAGCTCGGCGGCCGTGGCGTCGGTGCCGGCGAACTCCGACGTCCCGCCGTCCAGCACGAGCGGCAGCGCGATCAGCGCCACCACGCCGAGGACCAGCAGCGCGGTGACCAGCCGGGAGCGGGTCACCGCGTGGGCTCCGGCGCAGCCGCCAGCAGGCCGAGGCGCTCGAGCTCGGGGCGGGCGTTGGCGGTGAGCGTCCGGAACAGCAGCACGCCCAGCAGCCCCTCGCCGACCGCCAGCGGCACCTGGGTCAGCGCGAAGACGGAGAGGAACTTGACCAGCGCGCCGGCGACCCCGGTCTCGGCGTCGGGCAGGGCGAGGGCGAGCTGTCCGGCCGTCGTGACGTAGGTGGCGAGGTCGGCGGCGGCCATCGCGGCGAACACGCCGGGCAGCAGCCCGCCGCCGAGCCGGCGGACGAGCCGGTAGGCGCCGTAGCCGGCCCACGGACCGACCACCGCCATGGCGAAGGCGTTGGCGCCCAGCGTGGTCAGCCCGCCGTGCGCCAGCAGCAGCGCCTGGAACAGCAGCACGATGGTGCCGAGCAGCGCCATCACCGGCGGCCGGAACAGGACGGCGCCGGCCCCGGTGCCGGTGGGGTGGCTGGAGCTGCCGGTGAAGGAGGGCAGCTTCACCGCGCTGAGCACGAAGGTGAACGCGCCGGCCGCGCCGAGCAGCAGCGTGTTCTCCGGGCGCTCGCGCACCTCGATGACGACCTGCCGGGCGCCGTGGACGACGAAGGGCGCGGCGGCCAGCGTCCAGCCGACCGCGTGCGTCGCCGGCAGGAACCCCTCAGCGATGTGCATGCCGTGCCCCTTCCGGGAGGGCCGCCCGGTCCGTCGACCGCACGGCGCAGGCGGCGACGAACCGCTCGGCCAGGGCCGGGGACCCGGCCCAATTCAGATGCAGGTAGGACGCGTGCACGCCGCCCGAGACGAAGCCCTCGGGGTGGGCGGGTCCCTGGCGATCCGCCCACCGCCAGGCCGGCGCGGACCCGGCGGCCGGGGTGGCGACCGTGCGGTGGAACTCGTGGCCGCGCACCCGGGTGCCGGCCGGCGCGAGCACCGAGCCGCTGAGCGCGACGGCCTCCCGGTAGCCGAGGGTCAGCCGGTCGGACATCACGGCGTCGGTGGCGAGCACGCCGCACATCGGGACGCCGTCCAGGCTGCGGGCCAGGTAGAGCAGGCCGGCGCACTCGGCGGCGACCGGCCCGCCGCGGGTGGCGAGCGCGGCGATGTCAGCGCGCAGCGACTCGTTGGCCGAGAGGTCGGCGGCGTGCACCTCGGGGAACCCGCCGCCGACCACCAGGCCCGCGGTGCCCTCGGGGAGCGCCTCGTCGCGCAGCGGGTCGACGGTCACCACCTCGGCGCCGGCGGCCTCCAGGAGCTCGGTGTTCTCCGCGTACCCGAAGGTGAAGGCCGCACCGCCGGCGACGGCTATCCGCGGCCGGCCCTCCGCCCGGGGAACCTCGGCGGCGGGGTCCCACGGGACGGCATCCAGCGCGGGCGCGGTGCGGGCCAGCCGCAGGACGGCGTCCAGGTCGACCGCGCCGGCCACCACCCCACCGAGCCGGCCGACGGTGGCCAGCGCCTCGGCCGACCGCTCGGCCGCCGGCACCAGGCCGAGGTGCCGGGACGGCGTGCCCAGCTCGGCGAGCCGGCGGACCGCGCCCAGCACCGGCACCCCGGAGCCGCCCAGCGCGTCGCGGAGGATCTCCTCGTGCCGGTCGCTGCCGACCCGGTTGAGCACCACCCCGCCGAGCCGCACCGTCGGGTCGTAGGTGGCGAAGCCGTGCACCAGCGCGGCGACGCTCTGCGCCTGCGCGCTCGCGTCGACGACGAGCACCACCGGCGCGTGCAGCAGCCGGGCCACGTGCGCGGTGGAGGCGAACCCGGGTTCCAGGCCCGGCCGCGTGGCGCCGTCGAACAGGCCCATGACGCCCTCGACGACGGCGACGTCCGCACCACGGGCCCCGTGCAGGAACAGCGGGACGACGCGCTCCTCACCGACCAGCACCGGGTCGAGGTTGCGCCCCGGGCGCCCGGCGGCCAGGCCGGTGTAGCCCGGGTCGATGTAGTCGGGGCCGACCTTGTGCGGGGAGACGGCCAGGCCACGGGTGGTGAGCGCGGCGACCAGGCCGGTGGCGACCGACGTCTTGCCGGCGTTGCTCGACGGCGCGGCGACGACCACGCGCGGGACGGCGGCGCTCACCACTCGATCCCCCGCTGGCCCTTCTGGCCGGCGTCCATCGGGTGCTTGACCTTGGTCATCTCGACCACCAGGTCGGCGGCCTCGACCAGCGCCGGCGGGGCGTCCCGCCCGGTGACCACCACGTGCTGGGTGCCGGGGCGGTTCGTCAGCGTCTCGACGACGTCGTCGACGTCCACCCAGCCCCACTTCAGCGGGTAGGTGAACTCGTCGAGCACGTAGAAGCGGTGCGCCTCGGCGGCGAGGTCGCGCTTGATCTGCGCCCAGCCCTCGGCGGCGTCGGCGGCGTGGTCGACCTCGGTGCCCTGCCGGCGCGACCAGCTCCAGCCCGAGCCCATCTTGTGCCAGACCACCGGCCCGCCCTCGCCGGTCTGCTCGTGCAGCCGGCCCAGGGCGGTGAGCGCGTTCTCCTCGCCGACCCGCCACTTCGCGCTCTTGACGAACTGGTAGACCGCGATCGGCCAGCCCTGGTTCCACGCCCGCATCGCCATGCCGAACGCGGCGGTGGACTTGCCCTTCATCTCCCCGGTGTGGACGGCGAGCAGCGGCCGGTTGCGCCGCTGCCGCGTCGTCAGGCCGTCCTGCGGCGTGACCGCGACCTGCCCCTGCGGCACGTCAGGCCGCCTCTCGCACGCTGCGCACGGTCGCGGCCAGCGACTCGGCGGCCAGCTCGTCCAAGCGCAGGGTCTGCGCGCCGAGCGCCGTCCCGAGGGCGCCGGCCAGCCCGAGCCGCACCGGACCGGACTCGCAGTCGACGACCACGGCCGCCGTCCTGTCCGCGGCGAGCAGACCCGCCGCCCGCCGCGCCTGGCCCAGGTGGTCGCCGCCGCGCGCGCCGGTGGCCCGCCCGTCGGTGACGACGACGAGCAGCGGACGCCGCTGCGGGTCGCGGACCCGCTCGACCCGCAGCGTCTCGTGCGCGCGCAGCAGCCCGGCGGCCAGCGGGGTGCGCCCGCCGGTGGGCAGCCCGGTGAGCCGGGCCGCGGCGGCCTCGACCGACCAGGTCGGCGGCAGCGCCAGTTCGGCCTCGGTGCCGCGGAAGGTCACCAGGCCGACCTTGTCCCGGCGCTGGTAGGCGTCCAGCAGCAGCGAGAGCACCGCGCCCTTGACCGCGGCCATCCGCGAGCGGGAGCCCATCGAGCCGCTGGCGTCGACGACGAAGAGCACGAGATTGCCCTCCCGGCCCTCCAGGACGGCCTGGCGCAGGTCCTCCCGGGCGATCCGCAGCCCCGGGCCGGTGCGGCCCCGGGCGACCTGGTGCGGTGCGGCGGCGAGCACGGTGCCGGTCAGGTGCAGCCGGGTGACCGTGCCGCTCGGGCGGGTCGCGCCGACGACGCGGCCGCGGTCGCCGCGTGCCCGCGAGCGCCGGCCGGCCACGCCCGCGCCGATGCCGGGCACCTCGAGGCGGCGGGTGCGGAACGGGTCGGCGGGCGCCACCGCGGCGCGGTCGGGGGCCGGGGCGGCCTCGGTGGAGCCGCCGCCCTCGCCGCGGGGTGCCGTGGACGGAGGGGACGCCGCGGTGCCGCCGTCGGTCTCCGGCTGCGCACCGCCGTCGCCGGACGAGCCGGGGGGAGGCGGCGGAGGCGGGGTGCCACCGCCGTCGTCCGGGCCCTGGGGCGGGTCCTCGTCGGGACGGGCGTCGCTCAGCGCCTGCTCGAGGGTCTCGTCGTCCAGACCGGGCGCGTCGAACGGGTTGCGCCGCCGGCGGTGCGGGAGGGCCAGCCGGGCGGCCACCCGGACGTCGTCCTCGGTGACCTCGTCCCGGCCGCACCAGGCGGCGTGCGCGATCGCCGCGCGGGCGGTGACCAGGTCCGCGCGGAGCCCGTCGACGTCGAACGCCGCACACACCGCGGTCACCTGGCGCAGCGCGCCGTCGGAGAGGACGACGCGCGGCAGTCGGGCGCGGGCCTCGGCGATCCGGCGGGCCAGCCCGGCCTCCTCGTCGGCCCACGACGCGGCGAACCCGGCCGGGTCGGCGTCGTACGCGAACCGGCGGCGCACCACCTCGGCGCGCTCGGCCGGATCGCGGGGCGCGGCCACCTCCACGGTGAGCCCGAAGCGGTCGAGCAGCTGCGGGCGCAGCTCGCCCTCCTCGGGGTTCATCGTCCCGACCAGCAGGAACCGCGCGGCGTGCCGCACCGAGACGCCCTCGCGCTCGACGTAGGCGGTGCCCAGTGCGGCGGCGTCCAGGAGCAGGTCGACCAGGTGGTCGTGCAGCAGGTTGACCTCGTCGACGTAGAGCACGCCGCGGTGCGCGGCGGCCAGCAACCCGGGCTCGAAGGCCTTCACGCCCTCGGTGAGCGCCCGCTCGAGGTCCAGCGAGCCGACGACGCGGTCCTCCGAGGCGCCCACCGGCAGCTCGACCAGCCGCGCGGGCCGGGTCGGCCCCGGCGCGCCGGCGTCGTGCGGACCGTCGGGGCAGGCCGGGTCCGGAGCGGCCGGGTCGCAGGCGAAGCGGCACCCGGCGACGACGTCCACCGGGGGCAGGACGGCGGACAGCGCGCGCACCGTCGTCGACTTCGCCGTCCCCTTCTCGCCGCGGACGAGCACGCCACCGACGGCGGGGGAGACGGCGTTGAGCAGCAGGGCGAGCCGCATGTCGTCCATGCCGACGACGGCGCCGAAGGGGTACGTCATGCGAGGGCACGGATCCTCTCCCCGGGTGTCCACGCCCGGAGGTGGCAGGAGGCGGCGGCGGGAGTTCCTGACTCCCCGGCGGGTGCCGGGTCACAGTGGCGGGACCGCGCCGGAGTCGCACCGGGCTTCCTCCACTGCCGTCGCTGTGGCCGCGTCATCAGACCACGACCGCCCCGCCGGGGGACACCCCGGCCTCGTCTCTTGACGAGGTGGAAAGTGACCAGGCATTCTTTCCGACATGGAAAGCAACGAGGCCGTCGACCGTGCCGCCGCTCGGGCCGAGCTGGCCGCCCTGCAGGACGGCCGGACCCGGCTGGCGGACCGTCTGGAGCACGCCGGGCCGTGGTGGCCGTGGGACGTGGGGCTGGGCCTGTGGGTGTTCCTGCTGATCGGCTCGCAGTCCCTGCACGGCACGTGGGTGAGCGTTGCGGTGCTGGTGCTCGCCGTCGTGGGGGTGTGGGTCGCGTACGTCGCGTTCCGGCGGACGACCGGCGTGTGGGTCAACGGGTGGCGCCGTGGCCGGACGCGACGGGTGGTGTGGTCGTGGACCGCGATGTGCCTGGCCGTGTACCTGATCGCGCTCGTCGCCGAGAACGAACTGGGTCTGCGTGGTGCCATGGCGGTCGCCGGCGCGGTGCTGGGCGTGGTGCTCGCGGCCGTCAACCGCTGGTGGATGCGCGTCTACTCCGCCGAGCTGCGTGGCGAACGGTGACCGCGGTCGCGCCGCGCTTCGACGCGGTGATCCACCCGCCACCCCGGCTGCAGGTCTGCGGCCTGCTCGCCGCCGTCGACACGATGGACTTCGCCGCGGTCCGCGACACCGTCGGGATCAGCGACTCGGTGCTGTCCAAGCACGTCAAGCAGCTCGAGGAGGCCGGCTACGTGCGGGTGCACAAGGTGACCCGCGCCTCGCGGCTGCGCACCAGCCTGGCGCTCACCCGTCACGGGCGGGCCGCGTTCGACGCGCACGTCGCCGAGCTGCGCCGCATCACCGGCGGCTGAGCAGGGCCCCCGTCCTCCCCATCCTTCGGAGAAGGACCCCGTCCTCCTCACCGGGAAGGACCCGTCCTCCCACCCCTCGCAAGCTCGGGGCAGTGCCCGGGACGGGGCCAGCGGCAAGCCCCTGGACGGGCCGGCCGGCCAGGGACGGGGCCGCGCGGGACGCCGCAGCGGGGCCGGGAGACTGGGGCCGTGGCGGAACGGGGGTGGGGCGCGCGGGCGGTGGACCTGACCGTCGTGGTCGCCGGCGCCCTCGCCGTCACGCTGGCCTTCGACGTCCTCGACCTGCCCTCGCCGTCCCTGTTCGGCGGCCTGGTGGCCGGGTTGGTGCGCGGTCTGGCCGGACGTCGCCGGCTCGTCGTCCCGTGGCCGGCCACGACGGCGGCCCAGGGGCTGATCGGCGTCTCGATCGGCGCGCTGGTCGACCTGGACACCCTCGAGGCGATCAGCCGCGACTGGCTGCCGGTCCTGCTGGTCACCGTCAGCACCCTGCTGCTCAGCGTGCTGGCCGGGCTGCTCATGCGCCTGCAGCCCGGGGTCAGCCCGGTGACCGGGGCGTTCGCCATGGTCGCCGGAGGGGCGTCGGGCATCACGGCGATGTCCCGCGAGCTGGGCGCCGACGACCGGATGGTCGCCGTCCTCCAGTACCTGCGGGTGCTGCTCATCGTCGTCCTCATGCCGGTGGCGGCCACGGCCCTGTTCGGCGCCGAACCCGGCTCCGGGGGGACGACGGTGGGCGATGCCGGGCCCGGGTGGCCGGCCGGGCTGCTGTTCGCCGCGGTCTGCCTGGGCACCGGTGCACCGCTGGCCCGGCTGCTGCGGATCCCCGTGCCGACGCTGCTCGGGCCGATGCTGGTCGCCGCCGGGCTCGACCTCGGCGGGCTCTCGGGCGGGGCGGACGTCCCGGCGCCGTTGGAGACCGCGGCCTTCCTGGCCATCGGGCTGGTGGTCGGGCTGAACTTCGACCGGGACGGCCTGCGGACCGTCGGCCGGGCGCTGCCGCTCGCGCTCGCCGTGATCCTCGGCCTGGTGGCCGCCTGTGCCGGGCTGGGCGCGGTGCTCACGGCGACCACCGCCGCCAGCGCGCTGGACGCCTACCTCGCCACCACCCCCGGCGGGCTCTACGCGGTGCTGGCCACCGCCCAGGACAGCGGCGCCGACGCCACCTTCGTGCTCGCCGTGCAGGTGCTGCGGCTGTTCGTGATGCTGCTCTCGGCGCCGCTGCTGGCGCGCTGGCTGCGGCGCGCCGGGGGGACCTGAGGGCGGACCGCCCTCTCCGCCCCGGACGGCACCGTGCCGCGGCGGCCGGGCGCGCCTACCCTCGACCGGGTGTCGGAGGAGGTGAGGGAGCTGTCCGAGGACCGGACCGGCGCGGACGCCGGCACGCAGGACGCGGTGCTGCTGTTCGTCGGTGGCCCGCTCGACGGTCGGGTGGAGATCCGCGAGGCGCGGCACGGGGAGCCCCTGCCGACCGTCACGCACGTGCACCTGCACGGCGGTCCCAAGGTCGTGCACCGCTACGACCTGACCCCGCTCGGCCCGCAGGCCGGGGTCTACCACCTGCGCCCCCGGCAGACGGTGCGCGACCAGTCCGTCGCGGAATGATCCGTACACCTGTCACACCCGGGTCCTGACGGACGGCACTGCCCGGGTGACCGGGCCGGCTGACACCGTCGGCGCATGACCGGCGACCCGCTGCTCCTGCTCCACGTGACCGCCGGGACGGCGGGACTGCTGCTCGGACCCGTGTGGCTCGTCGCCCGCCTGGTGGGGGCGCGGGCGCGGGGCCCGGCCGGCGCCTACCAGGCGGCGGTCGCCGGTGTCGCGGCGAGCGGCGCGGTCCTGGCGGTGTCGGCACCCGGCCTGGGCTGGCTGCTCCCGGTGGCCGTGGCCACGGAGGGGCTCGCGGTCGCCGGTGCGCTGGCCCGGCGACAGGCGTGGCCCCGCTGGCGGACCCTGCAGCCGCACCTGCTGGGAGGTTCCTACATCGCGCTGGTCACCGGGCTGCTGGTGGCTCCACGGGGAACCCGGTGTGGTGGGTGCTGCCCGCGCTGGTCGGTCAGGTGCCCATCGCCGCCGCGAAGCGCCGGCTCCACGCTGCCGCTGCCGGTGCCGGTGTCGCGGTGCCGGCCGCTCAGGTGCGGCGCAGCACCAGCGCCAGGTAGCCGAACTCGTCGCGGTGCTCCTGCCGGACCTCGACCTCGCTGCGGGCCTCGGCCAGGACCTCGGCCGTCCCGGGGTCCGGGTCCGGCAGCGCCTCGATCACTGCGTCGATCGCCGCGGCCAGCGGTCGGTGGTACTCGTCGGTCCAGTCCGCGTCGGGCAGCAGGTGCGTCGCCAGGACCTCGTAGCCCGCCGACCGGGCCGCCGCGACCAGCGCCGCCTCGTCGCGCATCGCCGGGTAGTGCGCCCAGAACCGGCGGGGCTCCGCGGAGGGCGCGGTCGTCGTCCAGACCGCGTCGGTGAGCACCAGCGCCCCCCCGGGCCGCAGCAGCCGGCGCCACTCGTGCAGCGCCCGGTCCACGCCCATCAGGTAGGCCGCGCCCTCGCACCACAGCAGGTCGAACGTGCCGTCGGGGTGGGGCAGCGCGGTCATCGACGCCCGCTCGACGGCGATCCGTCCGGCGAGGCCGGCGTCCTGCGCGGCACTGCGGGTGCGGCGCAGGAACGGCTCGTGCAGGTCCACGGCGGTCACCCGCGCGCCGGCGCCGGCCAGCACCAGCGACGCCCGACCGGGACCGCAGCCGACGTCGAGGGCGCGGGGCGAGGCCGGCAACGGCGCGGTGAGCTCCAGCAGGGTCCGGGTGGTCGCGTCCGAGCCCACGCCCTCGCGCGGCAGGTCGCTGTGCAGTGCCCAGAAGACCTCGGCGGCGTCCTCCGCGGTCAGCGGCGGTGCAGTGCGCGCAGCGCCGTCACCACGTCGTCGAAGACCGCCCGCCCGAGCGCCGCGCCCTCCCGGCGGGCCGAGCCGGGCGGCAGGAGCAGCAGGCGGTCCAGGCGCACCTCGCTGGGCCGCCCGCGCGGGTCCCACCCGCCGCGGCCGACGTCCATCCAGGTGCGGCCGTGCCGGGCCTCGTCCGCGGCGTCCCGGTCGTGGTCCTGGCTGGAGAGCATCAGGCCGACCAGGTCGGCGCCCCGGCGGCCGGCGACGAGCACCGGGCGGTCCTTGCCGCGGCCGTCACCCTCGTCGTAGGGCACCCACGCCCACACGACCTCGCCCGGGTCGGGCTCGCCGTCGTCCTGCGGACGGAAGGCGAGGTCCACGCCGTCCAGGCCGCCGGGGAGGTCCCGGACGCCGCCGCCGGGCCCGCGGGCGACGGACGGACCGGGCCGCGCAGCAGGTGGACCGGGACGGGCGGCTGGTTCGGGCCGCGTGGCGGGCGGCCGCACGACCGCGCGCAGCAGCGACCTGAGCACCCGGGGCAGGGACGGTCCGGCCATGCCCGGCACGGTACGGGTGGGGCGGGTGGTGCTGGTCGGGTGTTCCGTGTGACACACAGGTGTCAATCCGTCACCAACACGGTTGGACGTGCCGAGGGAGGGGCACCATGTCGGCACGGGGACCCGGGCACAGCCGACCCCGAGAGAGGGGGGTCGCCATGACCTCGGCTGAGCCGCTTCCCCCTGCTTTGCCGCGGGGGCGCGAGGTGAAGGCGAGCGTGCTCGCCGCCTTCCAGCTCGTGGAGGACGCACGGTACCTGGGCACCGGTCCACGGACCCGGCGCGGTCGCCGACGGGCCATCGCCGAACGCACCGTCGCCTACCGGAGGCTCGCCCGCGACCTGCGCGTCGGCTGAAACGGACCCCCTGCCCCCACCGCTCGCAGGCTCGCGGCGGGACCTTGCCGGGGCCGGCGGCCCCGTCCCTGGCCGGCCCCGTCCCACCCTGAGCCTGCGAAGGGTGGGGAGGACGAGGTCCTTCCACGGTGAGGAGGACGGGGCCCTCCTTCAGGCGACGCAGAACTCGTTGCCCTCGGGGTCGGCCAGGGTGACCCACTCGAACGGGCCCTGCGAGGCCCGGTGGAGCTCGGTGGCGCCCAGTCCCAGGAGGCGGCCGACCTCGCCCTCCCGCCGATCTGCGCCGACGTGCACGTCCAGGTGCACGCGGTTCTTGACGGTCTTGGCCTCCGGGACCTGCTGGAAGAGCACCCGCGGCCGGTCGGGGTCGGGCGAGGTGATCGCTGCGCCCGAGCGCCAGACCAGCGCGCCGCGGTGCGTGGTGGTGTCCGCCTCGGTCGCTGCGCCCGTCGCGACCATGCGGCGGATGAACGCCTCGTCCTGCGGTTCGACCTGCCACCCGAGGACCTCGGCCCACCAGTCGGCCTGTCCGTGCGGGTCGGCGCAGTCGATCACGATCTGGATGTCGGTGGCCATGCGCGGACGATAGGGCGGGTCGCCGACGGATCCCGGCCTCCCTGCAGGCGGCCGCCGTGAGCCTGCGAGCGGTGAGGAGGACGGGTCCGCTCAGAGCTCCTGCGCCAGCTCGGCGCGCATCTCCTCCTGCCCGGGCAGTGGCGTGCTCAGCCCGCAGTGGTCGCGCAGCACCTCGCCCAGTGACGGGAAGGTCGAGCGCTCGACCTGCCGGCCGGCGTCCCACAGCCCCGAGCGCATGACCGCCTTGCCGCACTGGAAGTACGCCTGCTCGACGGTCAGCACCAGCACCGACCGCGGCGGGCGGCCGAACTCGGTCAGGTCCACGCCGACGTCGTCCGGGCCCACGAGGGTCGTCGTCCCGAACACCTTGAGGGTCTCCTCGAAGCCGGGCACGAAGAACAGCAGGGCGGCGTGCGGGTTGCCCACGGTGTTGCGCAGGCTGTCGACCCGGTTGTTGCCCTGCCGGTCCGGGAGGGCGAGCGTCCGCTCGTCGAGGACCCGCGCGAACCCCGGGTCGCCGCCACGCGGGGAGACGTCGGGCCGGCCGTCGGGCGCCGCCGTGGCCAGCGTGGCGAACGGCGACAGCGCGATGAAGGCCCGGCAGTGCCGGTCC
>NZ_FRDM01000066.1:0-6109 GCF_900143215.1 Geodermatophilus obscurus
TTTGCCACGGATCCTGCGAACTCGGGGCTGAAAGTACTGATATTACCGTCCCGGTGGATAGTAAGTATCCTAAGGGGGCTGGTCTCGAACACCTCACGACTGTATGTCTCATCAACCCGATGAGCCGCAAAAACTTGGCCAAGATCGTGGAACTCCCGGATGCGAATTTTGCTCCTATGGGGCCACCACCTATCGAACAATCGCCGAGTGAAGTCAGTGTACTCGGCGACCACAGAATTGTTCCCTTCATCCGGGTGGAGAGAAGTAGTCCGATTGGCATTCTCAACCTCCTCGACATTGAAGGCTACAGCGCTGAAGTCATTATCGAGGAAAAAGTCGAACAATTCTTCCGGGCTTTGTAGTGCTGCTCTCGTGAGGACGCAGAGTGCTCCTGGCCTTATTCCGTGCCTTCTCAATTCTTGTACTCCCCGAAGCGTGGCGGCGTGGGATCCAGTCCCTGACCACCTAACGCGTTGCATATCATGAAGAAAAGAAGGGCCATCAATGCTCACGCCAACGGAAAATCCATGGGTGGCTAGAAAATTGGCCCACCTCGAGTCCAGCAAGGTCCCGTTGGTCTGTATGTTGTTTCTGATTCGCAGTCCTCGTTTGTTATAAGTCGCCATAAAGTTGAGGGCGCGCTCGTAAAATTCGATGCCTGCTAAGAGCGGCTCGCCCGCGTGCCAGAGGAACTCGATTTCATCCTTCACTAGCTCACTTTCTAGGACCTTTTTACACACGGCCTCCAAGGCCTCAAATGTCATGCGAGTAGCTACACGGCGACCTGGAACGTAACAGTATGTACAATTGAGGTTGCAGAGTGATGTAGGCTGCACGACGACGAGCTCCGTGCGATATTCGCCCATTTGTATCAGCCTCCTCGTGCGTCATGCTCCGACCATAGGCGCACGATCCTACAATCCCGTACACGCGTAGGAACGGCAGTGGCCCGTGAACATGGCTTTACTGTGTAGATGATCTCCCGCATGGTCAGCGGGATGGCTTGATCGTGCCGTGGTGCAGGACAGGAACAGGCTCGGGAAGTGTCGAGGACTCTGGCCCGTGCCGCCGTTGGCCCTCTGGTCGCGCATGTGGCCGCCGACTAACGATCTCGTACATGGTTAGCGGCGGGGGGTCGTTGACCTGCTCAGGCGGGTCCGATCACCTGGCTGTGCCGGCCGGTAGGACTCTCGGTGGGCGGCGCGGGCCTGGGCTTGGCGTCGTCGGCGCCACCACGACCAGTCCGCGACGTGGTCCATGCCAGGTCTGGATGTCCGGATCAGCGTGTTGAGCAGCCGGCGGAGTTCGGGCACGGTCAGCGCGATGAGGAGCAGGCCGCGGGCATCGGCGGGTGGGCTGAAGAAGGCTACCGGTCCCGATCCGTCCCTGACCGTCGACGGGCGCGGCGCGAGCGTGGTGCCGAACGCGGGCGTGGTGCTGTTGCTGCGCACGGCCCAGAGCGTCGGCCTGACCGCCGCCTTGACCAAGGCGCTGCGGCCGTGGCAGCGCCTTGGTCAAGGCGGCGGCATCGCCCGGGCAAGGTGGTGTTGGACCTGACCGTCGCCCTGGCCGTCGGCGGGGACTGTCTGGCCGACATCAGCCAGGTGCGTGCCGCGCCGGAGGTGTTCGGGTCGGTGGCGTCGGATCCGACGGTGTCCCGGTGCATCGACACCCTGGCCGCAGATGTTCCGGCCGCGCTGGCGGCGATCGCCGCTGCCCGCGCCACCGCGCTGGCGCGGGCCTGGGCACTGGCTGGCGCCCAGGCGCCCGACCACGGCACCGACGCGGGGACGCCGCTGGTGATCGACGTGGACGCCACCGTGGTGACCGCGCACTCGGAGAAACAGGGCGCGGCGCCGACGTTCAAGCGCGGGTTTGGCTTCCATCCACTGTGGGCCTTCGTCGACCACGGGGCCGAGGGCACCGGCGAACCGCTGGGGTTCCTGCTGCGCGCCGGCAACGCCGGCTCCGAACACCGTGGTCGACCACAAGGCGATCATCCGCGCCGCGCTGGCCCAGCTGCCCGGCGAGCGCCGACCGGGCAAGAACGTGCTGGTCCGCATCGACGGCGCCGGTGGCACCCCATGAGCTGATCGCCTGGCTGACCCACCGCCGGCTGTCCTACTCGGTCGGGGTTCTCCCTGCCTGGAGCCTTGGCCTCGATCCAGCAGTGGCTGGCTGCCATTCCCGAGCAGGCCTGGGAGCCGGCCTATGACGCCGACGGGCAGGTCCGCCCGGGAGCCTGGGTCGCCGAGATGACCGGGCTGTTCGACCTCTCGGGCTGGCCACCGGGGACGCCGGGCTGATCGTCCGCCGCGAGCGCCCGCATCTCGGCGCGCAGCTGCGCATCACCGACCTCGGCGGACACCGGATCACTGCCTTCGTCACCAACTCCAACCGTGGGCAGCTGGCCGACCTGGAGCTGCGCCACCGCCGCCGGGCCCGCGCCGAGGACCGCATCCGTGGGCTAAAGGACAGCGGACTGGCCAACCTGCCGCTGCACGACTTCGCCCAGAACCAGATCTGGTGCGCGCTGGTTGCGCTCGCCGCCGACCTGCTCGCCTGGATGCAGACCCTCGCCCTGAACGGCCATGAGGCCGGCCGATGGGAACCCAAGCGGCTGGGCCTGCGGCTGCTCTCCATCGCCGGACGCCTCGCCACCACCGGTCGGCGGACCTGGCTGCACCTGGCCCGACCAGCGCCGTTCACCGGCCTGGCCCTCGATGGCCTCCGCCGCCTCGACGCCCTGACCGCCCCCGGCTGACCACCGAACCGCCCGCCCCGACGACCAACGACCGCCCGGACCCGTGGAACCGGCGACCACCCCGACGACACGGGGCGATCTGTCACACCCCGAATGCGAAAACACCGACCACGGCGGTCAAGAACCCGCTGCGCCGCTCACGCAGACGAGCCATGCAAGATCCGGGCTAACCACGCACGAGGTCGTAAGAAGACCCGATTGCCGAGCACGGCGGCGGAAGAGTACCGACGTGACTGCTTGAGCCGATCATGCCGAGATTAAACTGACTGTGCCCTGCATAGAACCCACAGGTCCGTCCCGGCCTCTTCGGTCACCTCGATAGTGACTCGGAGCGCGCTCTCGAAACAAGCGCACGTATGTCCGGACGAGCACCGATACGCTGTGACACGGACGCGTCTGGCGCCGCCTGCTGCGGGGCGCCGGTATCTCGAAGATATTGCCGGGCCGTTGTTGGGGTTAGCAATCGTTGACCGCCTGCACGCAGGATCCCTTGGACGCAAGTTAGGGCACCAGCGACCATTGGCGCTGCGCTCGAAGTCCCGTCAAATTTGTCCGTGTACCAGTAGTCCTCGCCACCCGGCCCGCCTTGGAGATCACCGAATCCGCATGTGGTGACCTCTTCCCCCCAGCCCTGCGCGTCAAGCGACGACCCGAAATTTGAGAAGTCACGTCGCGATCGGTCAGGACCCCAGTCCCGCCCATGAACGCCAGGTGGCGGAGCACCAGCGCCAACAAGGATAGCGCCGGAGTCTCGCTTGCCGCGGTCGAAGGGATTTGACCATGTGGGCGGGAACCCTAATGCCGACCTGCTATACGCAGGATTGTCTAAGTCCTGGTAGCCGTTTCCCCCCGCCTCCACAACGATGATCCCGCGCGAAACGGCGTACATTATCACGTCAAAGTCATCTGGCCACCACTCAACCGGGGCATAGGGTGACTTTCCGATTTCCTCAATGTACGGTCCGGGTCGATGCAGCTCGATGAGTAGTATGTCCCCCGCAGACAGCGCGTCGGCAGCTTGTCGAATGGCCACGGCTGAATTCATCCCGTCACCGAAAATGGCGATTGCGCGGTGCACGGCGCGGGGCGCGATTCCGGCAACTCCGACCCCGTTGTCGTTCGCCCCCATAACGCCGAGGACGGCAGTGCCGTGATTCCGCCACATCAGCCGGCTCGATTGCGCTCCACTGATCACTCCGCCATGGTGATTCAAATTTTCATGCGTAAAACGCCACGCCCCCTCTACGTCGACTACGTTGACGCCCTCCCCTTTACCACCCTCCTGCGTCCAGGCCCAACGGGCGTCTACTCCACTAGGGGAAGCTTCAAGGTACAGCTGCCGACCGGAAAAGTCGGGAGTAACCTCAGGTGGTTCCTCGGCGCGGGGGGTGATCTGCTTGACGTTTATGGGGAGTTCTGCTGGTGGCTTTACGTACGCGCCCGCTATGAAATCGAGGTTGCGAAGCCCATCGGCGATGCTGTCTTGTCCTTCAGCAATGCCCGTGACGGTGAAGTAGGAGTCGAGTGGGGATATAAGTCGCTCGGCAAGGGCTCGCGTCGTGCGGAAGGCTAGTCGGTGGCGGTACGGACCGAAAAGTGGCCGGACCGCCACATCGCTGGCGGATGTCGCCGTCGGAGCGGCAGTGAGAGCAGCGAGTAGCTGACTGCTGTGTGCATTTTCTGGTACAACCCGGCCGGCCCGGACAACAATATCAGCGCGGGGTCCGAGGACAACGACGACTTGCGGTTGTCGCTCGATTGCAGTCGCGCTGCCTTGGGCGACGTGGGGCGGGTCATTCGCCACACAAAACACCATGGAACCTCCGCTTTCAGCATTTACATGTGCTGAGAGAGATGATGAGTCGATCAGCGTGGGGGAGCCTCAGATGGCTTAACGTAGGCAGCGGCGACTATGGCGCTCGCGCGAAGCGCGGCGAGGACAGGTTGGATATCATCATTGCGCGACACAAGAACTCTGTACCAAGATACAAGATCGGGTGCATTGGCATGCGGATGCATTTGCTCAAGGATTAGGCCAGCAGCTTTGAGATTATCGATCAGCGCCGTGAACTCAGGTGGCCACTTTCCGGTCGCGAGCCGCGAGGCGACCACGTCCGTGCGGAAGGCCAAGACAATCTCGGACGGCTCCGAGGACTCTTTCTCCTCCGGCGCTGTTCCGGTCATTGAGGTTTTCTCACCAGGATTCGCCCTCCGCGGACACCTGGGTGACGCATCGTTGCAAGTCAGACCACTGCGTCAGCGAGGTGTCGAATTCCGCCGGGCGGGAATCTGCGCCGAGGAGTCGCAACCGAAGTTCCTGACGTGTCGCCGCTGCCCTTACCAGCGGCGCCAGCCGCACGCTCCGACTGGGTGTGGATTGCTTGTGGGAAAACCTCATCGAATAAGCCCCCGATCCACGCGGTGGTGAATCGTTCAGATTATACGGATGACTCACTTCAGTTCTAGGCGAAACTGTAAGGATCGTGCCATCGGCCGTCGGAGTCGAACATCTCTCCAACCCGACCTTCAGATCGATTCGAGGAACCGCCGGCCTTGGCCGATCCCGCGCCGGTATCAAAGCGTCGCGGGCTTCCATATACTGACAGGCGCTCACGGTATCTGGTTCTCGTAGGGGCATGGCCTTGACGAGGTTACTGGCTCCTAGGAAATGTGCCCTCAAAAGCACGCTGGCGATGTTAGTCACCTTGGCTCTGCTTTAGTTTTCCCTTCGCCGCTATCTTCTCGATAAGCAGGCTAGCGAGGGCTTTGCGATGGAGTGCGCAGGTGCGGGTCTCTGTAGCCCGAAGGGTTCCATGCTCGGAGAACTTGTTCGATATAAATTCGCTCCCACACACCCAGAAGAATCCGCAAGCATGGCGGCACATATCGACACTTACCTGCGCTTCTTGGGTGATTCTTTGGAAGGCTGATGTATGTGCCAATTCGTCCAGCGAGCTTACGTCCATGATATTCCCTATCACGAAGTTGGCGTACTGTGGCACGTTCTCGTAATCCGCGAACTCGGGACTGAGCGTACTGACGTCGCCGCTTCGCGTTACGGTGAGTATGGCCATCGGTCTAGTCTCTATCGGCTGGTGGTGATACGACTCATCGGCGCGATACATCTGAAAGGCCTTAGCGAGGTCCGTAAACTCGCGAATCTCAAAGGTGTGTCGATGGGGCCACCAGAGGTCGAAGAGTCTGTCAAAGAACTGCGTATACGCTTCAACCAACTCTGCGCGAGTTGTCGACTCAAGCGAAGTCTCGCGGTGGACGTGCTCAGCCTCTTCAATGTTGAACGCCACGGAGCGAAACCCATTTTCAAGGAAAAACGCGAAGAGCTCG
>NZ_FRDM01000066.1:6179-12562 GCF_900143215.1 Geodermatophilus obscurus
CCCTGAGTCCCGCGGAGACAGACCCCCTACCAGACCATGTTTGTCGTTGTTTGTCGTGGAGAAAGGCGGGACCGTCGAGGCTAACACCTACACGAAACCCATGGGTTGCAAGGAAGTGCGCCCATCGTGAGTCGATGAGCGTTGCATTCGTCTGGACGACGTTGGTTATAGTGAGATTGCGGCGGTTGTTCGCTGCCATAACGTGCAGGGCGCGCTCGTAGAACTGGGTTCCTGCTAAGAGCGGCTCGCCGGCGTGCCAGATAAACTCTATTCGGTCGTATACGTGCCTGCTGCCAAGCACCTTGTTAATCGTCGCCTCTAGGATTTCGTGAGGCATCACTTTACCTACGCGCCGGTTAGGCAGATAGCAGTATACGCAATTCAGGTTACAGCGCGAGGTCGGTTGGATTACTACAAGCTCGGTTCGAAGGGGCACTCTAAGACCTCCCTGGCACCGTGGCACAGTCGGGACTTTGTGCCATGGGCCAAAGCGCCCGTCGGCGGGTGGACGGTTATGATAAGGGGTACGGCAGTGAGACCCAGCGCTGATCCGCCGAGCACTCAAAATGCCTGTGCTTGGGCAGATCGTTTGTGGTGGCCCCACTAGGCAAGCGGCTGGGCTGGTAGGGTGCCCGGCGTTGGGCGGTGGCGCTATTCAACCATCCTCCTCCACGTCTCTCGCCAGCCGAAGTCCGCTTCCCCGCTGTGGCCTTTCTCGGTGAGGGTGATCTCTCGAAGTTCGGCAGGGTCCATTGCTAGGAGCCGACTGCGGATCTCCTCTGCATGTGAGATTGTTGGGTCCTGATCGCCGTTTGGGGGTTGTTCAGTCACGCGGATCACCTGGCCCTGTGGGGTGGCTGTGAGAAAAAAAATGCCGATCGGCGAAGGGTTCGTCACCAGAACCAGTCACTGAAAGAGTCGGACCACTCTGATTTGGGTTTGGGTGGCATCTCTGGCGCTTTGTTCGAGGTCCATATCAAAGTATCGATCCGTTCAGGAGGAAGTGCTCGCAATCGGGCGAGTAGACTGTGCATCTTTTCGAGGTCGACCTCCTTGTCGACGGGCGTCTCGGGGGGTGGCGGCGTCGGCTCAGACATCTGCCTTCCTTCCCTAGATGGTGCGGCCGGATCGTGGGAGTTTGGAGCGTTAGTGTCATGGTCTTGGTGGTGCGTTCGGCAGTTGAGGACGCGGTCACCTAGGGGTGCGGGACGGTCGCTCTGAAAAGGGGTGTTTGACTGTGTCAAAGACTCACATTTGGATGTGGTACGCCCCGTTTCCGGCTTTGATACCCCGCGGTGGGGAGGGTGTCAATGCACCGATCACAGGCGCGTCATGCCGACTGCGGACTGCGTCCGTAGCATTGCGGAACGTAGTGTGCTGATCTGGTTCCGGCGCCGGATGCTTGGCTCCGCGGTGTCGGTTGCATGGACGCTGGAGGTTCTCGAGGGCGGGTGTTACACGAAGGTCCCGAACTCCAGTCCGGTGCTGGCGAGGAGGCCGACCCGGCGGCCGCCCAGCGGCGGAACACCCTGTAGACGGTCTTTCGCCGGCGGGAACTCCGCCGGCAGCGCCCGTAAGAGCGCCCGCCAGTAGGTCAGCGGATGCGCGGTGATGACGGTCGGCTGTCCCAGCGGTAGCGGTACCAGGCGGCCCGGCGGAGGGCACGGATGGTGACGATGGCGGCGGCCAGGCGGAGGTAGGCGTTCACGCAGTCGCGGCGGCGTGCGGTGCAGTGGCGCAGTCGGCCGAAGCCGTTGAACCAGGCGTGGGTGCGCTCGACGACCCAGCGCCGGCCGACCTGGAGCGGGGCCGGCGCGCCGCGGTGGGCGATCTGACCGCGCAGGTCGCGCTCGGCCAGGGCCTGCCGGGCCGGCCGGTGGTCGTAGCCGGCGTCCAGGTGCACGGTGATCCGCGCGGGCAACGGCTGGAAGTCCTTGATCGCACCCAGGGTGGCCGTCAGCGGGGTGTGGTCGACGGTGTTGGCCGGCGCGGACACCGCCGCGAGCGGAATGCCAGCGCCGTCGGTGAGCTGGGAGCGTTTCAGGCCGCCCTTGGCCCGGTCGACCGGGCTGCGCCCGGCGCACTCCCCGCCGCAGGGCGCCTTGGTGGTGCAGCCGTCGACGGCCAGGTCGGCCAGGTCCAGGCCGATCAGCTTGTCTTAGGCGTCCAGGCAGGCCAGCCGCAGCCGATCCCACACCCCCAGCCGGATCCACTCATCCCGTCGGCGGCGCATCGTCGTCGCCGAGCAGCCGGGACCGGCGAGGCGCTCGTACCCGGCGCCGAAGACCAACGCCTCCACCAGCTTGTCGAAGACCACCGCATCGGCGATGCGCGGCCGGTGGCAGCCCAGCGGATGAGCGACATGCCGGACCGGCAGCAGGGCCAGGAACTGCTCGCGCAGCGGGTCAAGGATGCACGATGGGACGGCAGGCACGAGCGGTCCACATCTCACGGAGCGTTAGCACCTCCGCGAGCGTGGCCCTCGTGCCTGCCCTCACCGCTCAGCCACGCCCAACACCGCGACCGCGCCTATCGGCGGGCGCTCTAAGGACTGATCCTCTCCAGCAGCCGGGTTGGGTCCACCGTCACCCGGACTGCCTACTACCCTGCGACGCCTACTGCTTCCAGGCCCGAATGCTCCTGCACGAAGTATCAGCCTCCGCCGCCGCCATGGTCCACTGGATATGGGTGGCCGGGCGGGTCTTCCAGTTCAGTGTCGTATTGAAGAACCTTCTGGAGTCGCTCCTTCCGCTTCGGGGGCACGCCGCCACCACTGTCGCCTTTCGGTCCGTGGACGCCGACGACGATCAAGCATGCGGTGTATTGAGTAGCGCATAGAATCTGCCCCGCGGTGTTGTTTTTGTTATTGTCCCCGCACTCATTCAGTTTGTCCATGCACTCTTGTAGGGCTTCCGCGGCGCTCTGTCCACCGGAGTAGGTCACCATCTCACTCGGTGCGGCCGAGAGCAGAGCCGCACCGGCTCCGGCCGCGAATGCCTCGGCCACGTGCCGCAACTCGGCAACCTTCGCCGCAGCCAGAGCATTTTCCATCTCGGCCTTACGAACCTGGACAGCGGCGCTGCGCACCAACTGCCGGTACATGACCGTGAATGGGTGACTCAGCAATTTCTGGAACTCGGCTTCCTCGGCGTCCTCGTTGACCGGGACCACCGGCACCCCGGGGCCAGATAGCAGGCGATCGTCCTCGACGGAAGCCTGAGCCACCGCGGCACTAGGGGTCGCTTCGCTGCCCACACCGTCGTCGACAGTCATACCGCTCTCCTCGTCGTCCTACGACTAAGCATTCGCTCCGAGGCGGACCCTGCGACGCCTCAAGGGCGCCAGAAGGGTATAACTCTGCTACTGACTCGTCACTGGCCCCGGTTCTGCGACTTGCTGACCTTGATCGCCCACCGGGTGCAGCCGCGCCGGGGGCTACCACGAGCATCCGGCCCGGTGCAGTGCTGGCCCGGATGCCCTCGACAAGGAAGCAGTGCGGTCCTGGCTCCCAACCCTCCGGTCGCAGAGGTGCATT
This sequence comes from Geodermatophilus obscurus, assembly GCF_900143215.1. Lineage (GTDB taxonomy): Bacteria > Actinomycetota > Actinomycetes > Mycobacteriales > Geodermatophilaceae > Geodermatophilus > Geodermatophilus obscurus_A. The sequence continues at coordinate 9,715 of NZ_FRDM01000066.1, forward strand.
GCGAACAGGCCGCGGGAAATTGGCCCCCAGAGGTGCTCCCACAGCGCGCGGGATGCTTACACCGGCTGCCGGACGTCGGGGTCGTGGATGATCGCCCGCCCCTTGCTCAGGGCGCCCAACCAGGGGCGGCAGCCCAGCGGCCCCTCCTCGAACGGGGTGATCTTCTCCACCAGCCGGGCCGGGTCCACGGTCACCCGGGCTCTCTATCAGGCACCACTGACAGGCATCCGGGGCTCAGCCGACTGTTGGTTTGAACATCCGACTGCGGCGGATGGGCCAGGTTCCGTCGTTCCATCCCAACGTACGGCCCCGGACGTTGCCCAGGATGGTCTGCTCGACGAGTTCCCACCTATCGCGGGCCGAGCCGGTTCAACTCGGTTACCCAGTCGGTGTCCTCCGGCAGGGCTCGGCCGTCTGTTTCGTAGCCAGGGCCGTGCTCGAACCAGGATCGGGTCTGCTTCTGACGTCCCAGGGCGTCGTTGTCTGCCAGCGGTCGTGCCAGTAGACCAGCTGGTCGTTGGGCTCCTCGGCGCGGGCGGTGCTGGCGGCGGCTTGCCAGGCGGCGCGGAGGGCGGCCAGCTCCTCGGCCCGCGCCGCGGTGCGCCGGCCAGCAGGGCAGGACCGCCCTGGAGGGTGTCAGGTCGTAGGTGTGGGTGAGCCAGTCGGCCCAGGCGACCAGCTGCTGCCAGTCGGCGGTGCCGGCGCCGTCCACCCAGGCGCGCGGTTCGGGCTCGGTGCCCGGTGCCCGGTGCGGGCGGGCCGGTGCCGGCGGCGGCCTGCTCGAGGGCGTCGAGGCGGCCGGCCAGCTCCTCGCGCAGGGCATCGGTCTCGCTTTGCACGCCGTAGGCCAGCCCGCCGATGAGGTCCTTGAGCTCGGCCAGCTTGGCCGCCAGCGCAGGCAGGGACAGCGGCTGGTCGGCCAGGGCTCCGCTCCCGGCGTCGGCCTCGCCGCTGCCTGCGGCGTCGTCCGGGACATCGCGCGAGGTGGGGCTGCCGGCCTGGTCGTGGTCGCTCACCGGGCCGCCGTCCTCGGTGCCCGCGGTTCTGGGGGTGGCGGTGCGCTCGGCGGCCAGGGTCTCGCCGTCGGGGCGGGCGCACCAGGGGGGTCAGGCGCAGCAGCACCGCGGGACGGTTGCGGTAGAGGAGCAGGCCGTGGCCGTCGGGGATGCGGCGGGCCTCGTCGGCGCGCAGCGCCGGCCGGTCGATCAGCCGGTCGCTGGCGCCGGTCGCCCGACCGGTGTGCGGGTCGTAGCTGGTGCTGCCGCGGGTCAGCTCCACCTCGCCGACGAGGGTGGCGTACCGCTTGAGGGCGTCGGTGTCGGTGAGGCCGCCGAGCAGGATCTCGGCGGGCATGTTGTCCAGCAGGGTGTGCGCGCCGTCGGCGCCCCACCGGCGGCGGGCCTGGGCCAGGGACTGCAGGGCCAGGACCAGCTGCATGCCGAAGCCGCGGGCGTCGGTGCCTAGGTCGGGCAGGCGAGGCAGCGGCGCGACGTTGGCGATCTCGTCGCCGACCAGCCGCAGCGGCGGGTCGAGCCGGCCGCCGGGGCGCCGGGCGGCGGCGGCCTTGGCGGCGTCGACGACTTCCTGCAGCAGCATCGCGCACAGCGGCGCGACGTTGGTCGAGGCGTTGGCATCGGCGACCAGCACGAGGGTGTCGGCGGAGGAGACGAACCCGGCCGCGTCGAAGACCGGCACGCCGGGGCGGGGGGTGACCCAGGCCAGCACCCGGCGCAGCGCCATCGGCTCGATGGCCTGGGCCAGGGTCTGCCGGGAGGAGGCCACCGTCTCATCGGCGCCGGTGGCCACCGACCGCAGCATCCCGGCCCAGCCGGGCTCGGCCTCTGTCAGCGGGGAGGTGCGGATGATCTCCTGGGCTTGCTCGGCGCCGTCGTCCAGGTGCACCGTCCAGTCGATCACGCCGCCGACCGGGCGGTCGGCCAGGTCGGCGGCGTGCAGCAGCCGGGTCAGCGCGGAGGCGGCATTGGCGCGGAAGAAGCCGCTGTTGGTGGCGGTCTTGTCATCGGCGCGCAGGCCGGCGGCGAACGCCAGCCCGCGGGAGATCGCGGTGTGCCCGTGGCGGGCGCCGGCGATCGGTGACCTCCCGGTCGACGCGGCACGCCGGAGTCGGCCGCAGGTCTGCCGCCACGGTGGCGTGCAGCTGCTGCACCGCGGTCGTCGAGCGCATCCTGGGTGCCCCCGGGCCCCATCGAGCACTGCTGTGGCCACGGCGTGAGACCGGTCGCTCAGCGGTGCTGCAGGTTCTGGCTGGGGCAAGGTCGATCAGAAGCGGTGCAGGAGGGTCGCGGCGCGGGGCGGCTGGTGCCCCATGCCGGTTGTCCCGGCGGCTCCTGCGGGCCAATTGCCGCACTGAGCTGCGATTTTGTCGATGGTGGCGGCTAGCGTGGGGCGCACCGACCCCGGGGTCTGACCAGCCCCTCGAGCATCGCGAACGGCTCGCTGCCGCCTCGAGTGACCCATACCGACTCCCCCAACCGCGGCAACACCATCACCGCGCCGGCGTCCGGCCCGCAAGCCGGCCGTCGACGACCACCCGCAGCACCCCGCCAGGAGACCGCTCATGTCCAGCACCGGTACCGCTCCGATCGCCGTCGTCGTCGTGGACGTCGACGGCACCGCCGTCCGGGCGCGGTGGGTGCCGGAGGCCTCCGGTGGGGTGCTCGACCGGCTGCAGGCGGCGGTGGGTGGCTGTGTGGACGTGGTGGCGCTGGGTTCGGGGTTGGACATGTGGGTGCATGACGAGGGCCTGTACGCCTGTGCGCTCAATCCGGTGGCCGGCGTGCTGGCCGCCGCGCTGGGGCACGGTGGGCAGCCGTACTGCGGGACGGTG
>NZ_FRDM01000066.1:12572-15868 GCF_900143215.1 Geodermatophilus obscurus
CAGCCGGAGCCCGCATCTTGACCTCGGGTGCCTCACTCGAGGTGCTAATCGGCCCGGCCGGAGCGGGGAAGTCCTACACGCTGGCGCGCCTGGCCCAGGCATGGAAAGACGTCGCCGGCCACCGCGATGCGGTCGTCGGCCTCACCGTGAGCCAGAACGCCGCCGAGGTGCTCTGCGCCGAGGGCTTCGACCAGGCGACCAACTTGAGCCGGTGGTTCTCGATCCAAGAGCGCCTGGCCTCCGGCAAGCCCAACATCGAGGACCTGGGCTTCCGACTGCGCCGCGGGCAGCTGCTGGTCATCGACGAGGCCTCGATGGCATCGGCGGCCGACATCGCCCGCGTCGTCGACCTCGCCCGGCGCCACCAGGCCAAGGTCTTGGTTACCGGCGACCACCATCAGCTGGCCGCCATCGGTGAAGCCGCTACTCGACCACGCCCACCGCGAGCATTGCCGCCTCCAGAACTCGACTGACGACGACCGGGCGTCGAGCGGACTACTTCTTCTTGCGTCGCCGGGTCAGTCGTTCCCAGATCGTGGTCTTGGGGCTGCGACGAACGTGCCGGCGGCTGACGAAGCGACCGGTTATCGCGCTGCGCCCTCGGCCCTTCCCAGTTCCTCTCCTGGCCATCTCATCCCTCACGGATCACTCGGCTAGGTCCGCCGGTGACGTGCTCCCGGTCGGGCCTCATGTCAGGAGCCCGACGCTAGCCGGAGGGAGGGCTGAGGTGAACGCCGCGGCGTGATTGGGGCTGGCGGTGGTGGTGTTGGCGAGCTGGCCGTAAGGCCATCGCGGTCCTGACGGGCAGGTCGAGGTGGTCCACGTCGACCAGCTGGGGAGCTGTCCCCGGTGGTCACTTCCCGAGGTGTCGTGGGGCGGCTGGTCGAGCCGCTGCCGCTGAGGCGCTCTCCGAACAGACGCTCAAGCCGTACCAGCCGGTGGAACGACCGGCACCCCATGCCGGTCGTTCCGGCGACGACAGCATCCGAATAAAGGCCCTGAGCTGGGGTTTTGTCGGTGGTGGTGGTTAGCGTGGGGCTCGCCAACCCAGGGGTCTGACCAGCCCCGTGACACCGCAGGAGCACGCTGATGCCCACCAGTGCCATGTCCGCCTGTCAGGAGTTCGTCCGCGCGACCGTCCACCTCGCCGGGGAGGTGGAGATCGAGACCGGGCATGTCACCCGGTTCACCGTCGAGCATGTGCAGGCGCGGATCGGTTCGGCGCTGTTGTATCTGCTGGACTTCACCGCTGCCGCGGACTTCGCGCGCGCCGCGTTGGCCGCCGCCGAGCGCGCCGGTGGGCTGTTCACCGCCGGCGGGGCGGGGAGTCTGCCGGTCGAGTTGGTGCAGGCTGGGCAGGACAGCTCGGTGATCGTGCGAATGTGCGGCGCGCAGCCGGTGGCCTATCCGCAGGCCGTTGCCGGGTCGGTGAGCCGGCACGGCCGGGCGTACCTGACCTGTCAGGTGGGGGGTCTGGTGCTGGTGCTGCACGACGCCGAGGCGACCGGGCGGTTGGTGGCCGTGGCCGAGACGGTGCACCGGGTGGCGGCAGCGCTGTGGCCGGTGGCCGCCCAGACCCTGGCCGAGCGGGGACCGGATGGTGGCCGGGACCGGCACGCCGAGGCGTGGGAGCGCGGTCAGGCCGGTCGGTGAGCTCGCTCGGGGGCCGGGGGTCACCCCGGCCCCCGGGTCCGTCCCGCACGGCGCCGGTGGGCCCGCACGGTGCCGGCACCCCATGCCGGTTGTTCCGGCGGCTCCTACCGGCTGACTGCCGCGTTGACCTGCGGTTTCGTCGGTGTCCGCAGATAGCGTGACCCTCACCAACCCAGGGGTCTGACCAGCCCCGTGACCTAGCAGGAGACCACCATGCTTAGCAGCACTGCACCCATCACCGTCGTCGTTCTGGACGTCGAGGGCACCGCCGTCCGGGCGCGGTGGGTGCCGGAGGCCTGCGGCGGGGTGCTCGAGCGGCTGCAGGCCGCGGTGGGGGCTGCGTGGACGTGGTGGCGCTGGGTTCGGGGTTGGACATGTGGGTGCACGGCGAGGGGCTGTACGCCTGTGCGCTCAATCCGGTGGCCAGCGTGCTGGCCGCCGCGCTGGGGCGCGCTCGGCAGCCGTACTGCGGGACGGTGGTGTTCACCGGCGGGGCGGACGCCGCCGGCGCAGCGCTGGGCCTGACCGAGCGGGCCGCGGGGGAGTTGGTGCGGGTGGCCGGGCGGCTGCGGGCCGACCGGGCCGGCCTGGAGGAGGTGCGGGCGGCCGCGGAGCCGTTCCTGGCCGCCTACCGCTGACCGGTCGGCCGGCGGCGCCCCCGGTGGGGTGCCGCCGGCCCGATGGGTGCGCTCCTCGAGCTCTGGCGCTGGCTGTGCGCCTCGCGGGGCTGCTGCCGGCGGGTCCCCCACCTGCCGGTGACCGGGACGGCCGGCATGGGGTCGAGCCCGTGGTTCCGCTCGGGCTGAGGCCGGGCCTCGTGCACCGGCTCGGGTCGGCGGCGAGTCCGTCGTCCCGAGGCCGGCGGGGCATCGGCCGGGGTTGGTGGGCACCCGGGTCAGGCCCTGGCGCGGCGAGGTCACGGGATGGTAACGGCCGAGGTGCTGCGTGTTTTCGTTGGGCCGGGGTTCCCGGTGCCGGGGTGTCCCGTCCTCCACACCATTCGTTTCGGTTTCCACATGTTCTGTCGGCGGCCCGGAAGTGTCCGACTTGTGCCCTATTGTCTTTGTTGTTGTACCAATCCAGGGGCCTGACCAGCCCCGTGGTTTCAGGAGTGTGCGTGTCTGTGAATGCGATTGCTGCTGCTGTTGGTTCGGACCTCGAGGGGCGGGAGTGCTACCTGCCGGCTGAGGGGGTTGTCGGTGTGGTGGAGTCGGTGGCTGCCGGCAGGGTGCTGAGGGTGGTCGTGGACGGCTGCTGTGAGGAGGCCGGGGCCGGGGTGGTGGTGTTGCCGCGGTTGGGGGAGTCGGTGTGGCTGGCCCGGGGTGCCGGGGAGCCGGTGGTGGGGGTGTGGATCGGGCTGCGGGCGCCGCTGCCGGCCGCCGGGCAGGACGCCGCTGGGCAGCCGGCCGGTGAGCAGGCGGCTGATGGGCCGGTGACGGCGCGGGTGTTGGTCGAGGGGGCGGTGGTGGAGCACACCGCGCAGCCCTCGGCGTTCGATGCTCGCACCGCGGTGCTCACTGTCGAGGCCCCGGACGCGCCGGCGGCCCTCGAGGCGCCGGTTGCCCCGGCTGGGGCGCTGCGCGCGCTGGCGCAGTTGGCCGGTGCGCTGGACGCGCAGGCTGCCGAGCACGCCGCGCAGGTCG
>NZ_FRDM01000061.1:0-1319 GCF_900143215.1 Geodermatophilus obscurus
CGTGCTGCGCGTCGACCGGATGCCGCTGCGCCGCGGGGAGACGCACCTGCCGCCCCTGCCGCTGCTCGACGACACCACCGGGCTGCGCGAACGGGGCTGCGGCAGCCCGGTCTCACCCACCCCACCAGGGGCGGTCGTCGCCGCCGCCGAACTGGCCCTCCGCGTCGTCCTCGACGAGGCCACCCGCGAGTGCACCCTGCCGGCCACGGTCGCCGAGGTCTGCAGCCCGCAGGCCGAGCCGCCGTACTACCGCCTCGGCCAGGTCACTTCCGCGGACCCACCGACCGCACCACACGCGGCGGCCTCGTGACGGGCACCCCGGTCATCGTCGACGTGCACCCCGACGCCACCGAGGTGATCGCGGCCGCCGCGGCCGCCGCCCACCCGCGGGAAACCGGTGGGCTGCTGCTGGGCTGGTGGGACGCCGGCCACGTCGTCGTCCGCCACGCCGTCGAAGTGCCCGACCCGGGCGCAACCACCAACTCCTGGAGCCGCGACGAACCGCAGGCGCAAGCCGCCCTCGACGCCGCCCTCGACGAGCACCAGCACCCGTGGCTCGGCTACGTCGGCGACTGGCACAGCCACCCGGCGCCCTGCGGAGCCAGCAGCCAAGACGTCACCTCGATCCGCCGGGCCTCCCGCCAGTACACCCAGCCCCTGGTGCTGCTCGTGCACCGCGCCGACAGCACCTTCGACCACGTGGTCGCCCACCGGGGATGCACCCGGCACGCCACGACCCCATTGCCTCCACGGAAGGAACACTCACCATGACAGCCCCCCGGCCGGCCGCCGGCCCCGCCTCCAACTCGGGAGTTCGGCGCGGCGGCGACCGCTTCCAGGACCTGTTCGTCTGGGACGCGGCCATGCAGGTCATCCGACCCGACAGCACGTACTCCCAGGTCGAGGTCGAGATCAACGGGGTCGGTAACGTCGACGACGTCGTACTCCGCAGCGCCATCGGCGCGAGCGACCTCTACGGGCAGGTCAAGTGGGCGACCAACCCCGCCGACCTGCTCAACAGCGAGTACCTGACGGCCCAGAAGGGCAACGGCAAGTCCCTGCTGCAGAAGCTGTACGCCAGCTGGAAGAAGCTGACCGCGAACGGCGCCCTCCCCACCCTCCAGCTGATCACCAACCGCGCTCTTGATCGCGACGATCCGCTCCTGGGACACGTCGACGGCCGCACAGACCTCCTCGTGCCGTACGCCGCTCATGCCGGGCAGACGAGCGCAGCCGGTCAGGCTCTACAGGAGTGGGCTGACCACGTCGGTGCCACCCCAGCAGAGCTTCTGGCGATGTTCGCGCGCCTCAAGTTCGTC
>NZ_FRDM01000061.1:1939-6839 GCF_900143215.1 Geodermatophilus obscurus
CGCGGTCGGCGTCGCCATAGACCCGACGGCTGCCGTCGTCGAGTACCTGCGGAGCGAGAAGACCCCCGTCGGTGAACTGGTCACCATCCAACCGGCCTCTGGCGCGGACGACCAGGCCATCGCCAACGCGGGACAGGCGGTGGCCTATGCCCAGCAGATCCGCGACCTGGTCCGGCAGGAACTCGACCGTCAGCCCGCTGCCGGGTGCATCCACCTGTTCCTGGCCGGTCCTGGGGGGCTGGCGCTTCTGCTCGGCCACCGGTGGAACCGCACCCGGAAGACCGTGGTCTATGAACACCTCGGCGCCGGCCGCGGCTACACGCCGGCGTTCACTGTCGACGCCTGACAGTCGACTCGATCGCCACGTCGCTCAGACCGTCACACGGCACCTTCCCGGTAGCGACACCTACGAGGCCGCCAGCGCCGCCGGGCAACTGCGGTGTGGGAGGCCCCGGTCGGGTGGGCAGCACACGAACGGGTGAACGGTCCGGCGGTGGGCCACACCGACTACGCCTTCGTGACCGCCCTGTCACACAATGCCCGCGCAGCGCACCTTCCCCGGACAGGGAGGGCCGCCAACGGGAGGACACGATCATGATCCAGCTGTACACGACTCTGATGAGCCTGATGGTCGCCGGCAAGTCCATGCTCGACGAGCGGGTCCGCGCGCTGCGCGGCGAGGACGCCGAGCGGGGCGCGATCACCCTGGAGACCGTCGTCATCGCCGCCGGGCTGCTCGCAGCCGCTCTTGCGCTGATCGCGGTCATCGTCGCCGCGGTCACCGGCCGCATGGGCGCCATCGTCTGACCCGGTGAACCGCCGCCCCCTGCTTCCCTGGCTGCGGGCCCGCGTCCGGGGTGAGCGCGGGTCGGTCAGCCTTGAGCTCGCCGTCGTCTTCCCGGTCGTGCTGCTGCTCATCTTCGGCACGGTGCAGGCGGCGTTGTACTTCCACGCTCGCAACGTCGCCCTGGCCGCCGCCGAGGAGGGCCTGCGGGACGCCCGGGTGGAGAACGGGTCCGGCTCGGCCGGGGTACGGCGCGCCGAGGCCTTCCTGGCCGACGCCGGCGGCAGCCGCGTCCTGCTCGACTCCTCGGTGACCGCCGACCAGGGCGCCACCGAGGCCACGGTCACCGTGGCGGGAACCTCGCCGAGCGTCCTGCCCGGGATCGGCGGGTTCGTGGTGTCGCAGTCGGCCACCGGACCACGGGAACGGGTGACCACACCGTGAGGTGGCCGCGCGGTCGGCTGGGTGGCCAGACCGGGTCGGTCAGCCTCGAGTTGGCCGTCCTGGCGCCCACCCTGCTGCTGTTCATCGGCGTGCTGGTCTACGGCGGCCGGTTGTCCCTGGCCACCCAGGCGGTCCAGGCCGCGGCCAGCCAGGCGGCCCGGGAGGCCTCGATCGCGCGCACCCAGCCAGAGGCCGACACGACCGCCGCGTCAGTGGCGGCCGCCTCCCTGGCTCGGCAGGGCCTGGACTGCGTCACCAGCTCGGTGTCAGTGGACACGACCGGCTTCGCCGCACCCGCCGGCACCCCGGCGACCGTCACCGCCACGGTGACGTGCGTGGTCGCCCTGGCCGACCTGTCCGTCCCGGGGCTGCCGGGCTCACAGACGGTCAGCGCCACCGCCGACAGCCCGCTCGACACCTACCGGGAGCGCTGATGCGCACCCCACGCCGGCTGCGTGAGGAGCGGGGCTCGCTGTCGCTGTTCTTCGTCGTCGCCGCCCTGGCGTTGCTGGTCACCGTCGGTCTGGTCGTCGACGGCGGCGGGAAGATCCGTGCGCTGCAGCGTGCCGACGCGGTGGCCGCCGAAGCCGCCCGGGCCGGCGGCCAGGCCATCGTGGAAAGCCGCGCCGTCCGCGGACAGGGCGCGGTCGCCCACCCTGCGCAGGCCCGCGCGGCCGCCGAGGACTACCTGGCCGCCGCCGACGTCGCCGGCACGGTCACGGTCATCGACGGCACCCGGCTGCGGGTCGAGACCTCGGTCACCTACGACCCGGTCTTCCTCGACCTGGTCGGCGTCGGGACGCAGACCTCGACCGGTGAGGCGGAGGTCCGCCTGGTGCAGGTCCTCGACGGCGAGGTCACCCCGTGACGGCCGCCGCCGCCCGGACCCGGCTGCGCGGCCTGTTGTCGCTGCTGCTGCTGCTGGTGCTGCTGGTCGGGATCCCCGTCGGGCTGGCCGTCGTGGGGGGCAACCCCCTGCCGTCCTCGCTGCCCAGCATCGAGGACGTCACCACCGCCCTGAGCAGCCCCGACGACGGGCAGCTGTTCCTCGGGGTCCTGTTGGTCGTGGGCTGGTTGGCGTGGGCGTTCTTCGCGCTGTGCGTGCTCGTCGAGGTGCCCGCGCAGCTGCGGGGCCTGCCCGCCCCCCGGCTGCCGGGGCTGGGGCTGGGTCAGGCGGCCGCCCGCGGCCTGGTCGCGGCGGTGCTCACGCTGTTCCTCAGCGCGCCGGCGGTGGCCAACGCCGCCCCCACCGGCAGCGCCAGCACCGACCCCTCCAGCGCCGCGACCGCGGTGTCCCAGCAGACCGACGGCCGCTTGGGCGTCGACCCGGACCGTCCCCAGCCGGCACCCGCCGCCACCGGCCCCGCGGGGGTGACCACCCAGGGTCCCGCGGCGGCCAGCCACCAGGTGGTGGTCGGGGAGTCGTTGTGGTCGATCGCCGAGCAGGAGCTGGGCGACGGCGCCCGCTGGCCCGAGATCGCCGCGCTGAACTACGGCGTGGTCCAGGCCGACGGGCAGGCGCTCACCGACGCGCACTGGCTGACACCCGGGTGGACGCTCATCCTTCCAACGCCGCCGGCCCCCGCCCCGGTCACCCCCGGCGCCGCCGGACACACCTACACCGTGCAGGCCGGGGACACCCTCACCGAGATCGCCGCCGAACAGCTCGGCGACGCCGACAGGTACGCGGAGATCGCCGAGGCCAGCCGCGACGTCGAACAGCCCGGTGGGGCCCGCCTGAGCGACCCCGACGTCATCGACGTCGGCTGGACGCTCACCATCCCGAGCACCCCGACAGCGCCGGCACCGGAGCCGCCGCCAGCGCCAGAACCGCCGCCAGCGCCAGAACCGCCGCCAGCGCCAGAGCCGCCGGCACCGACCCCCGCACCGGCACCCACGGCCGAGGCGCCCGCGCCGACCACAGACGACGCCGCAGGCCACAGCCGAGGCGGCGACAACGAGCCGGACGGCTCGGCGGACGCCGAGCTGACCGCGGTCGACGACACGTTTCCCGTCCGCACCGTCGCCGGCGTGGGCGCCCTGCTCGCCTCGGGCGTCCTCGCCCTGCTCGCGACCCGCCGCGGGATGCAGCAGCGCCGCCGCAGGCCCGGGCAGACCATCCCCCTGCCCACCGGCCCCGCCGCAGCCGTCGAACAAGAACTGCGCGCCACCGCCGACCCGCTCGGCGTCGACACCGTCGACCTCGCGCTGCGCTCACTGGCCCGCGACCGCGCCACCACCGGCCGGCCACTGCCGGCCGTGCGCGCGGCCCGACTGACCGCAGGGCAGTTCGACCTCTACCTCGCCGAGCCCGCCCACCTGCCCGAACCGTGGGCCGGGACCATCGACGCCACGGTATGGACCCTGCCCGCCGGGGCCACCGGCACCCTCGACCCCGCACTCGCCACCGAGGTGCCCGCTCCCTACCCGTCGCTGGTCACCATCGGACACGACGAGGAGGACGGACACGTCCTGCTGGACCTGGAGCACCTCGGTGCACTGAGCATCCGCGGCGACCACACCGGCACCCGCGAGGTCCTCGCCGCGATCGCCGTCGAACTGGCCACCAGCCGCTGGGCCGACGACCTGCAGGTCACCGTCGTGGGCGCCTACCCCGAACTGGAAGACACCCTGCAGACCGGCCGGATCCGCTACGTGCCCGCCGCCGGCCGCCTCCTCGACGAACTCGCCGCCCGCGCCGCCCGCGACCGGCAGGCCCTGCTCACCGGCGCCGGCGACCTCAACACCGCCCGCGTGAGCGACACCGACACCGATCCGTGGACCCCCGAGATCGTGCTGCTCACCGGCGAGGTCACCGCCACCCAGCGCGCCCAGCTCGAGCAGCTCACCGACCAGCTGCCGCGCGTGGCCATCGCCGCGGTCACCACCGGCCCTCCCGTGCGCGGCGGCTGGGGTCTGCAGCTGGACGGCCAAGAGGCCGTCCTGGAGCCAGTCGGCCTGCGAGTACGCCCGCAACGGCTCGACGACCACACCTACCTGCAGCTGCTCGAGGTTCTCACGCTCACCCACGAGGACCCCCAGGGACGGCCCACCACCGCACCGGAGCCGACCCTGCAGGACCTGCCGGCCCACGACCCCGGCGCCCACTCGCACGTCGTGCCCGTCCCGGCCGCCGCCGCAGACGACCTCGTGTCCCTCGATCCGACCGACGGCCCGCCGCCGCCTCGGGTCAGCAGGTACCGGCAGACCTCCCGGCAGCCACCCACCGTGACGCCGACCCCCGGGGACACCAGCGGGCCCGACTGGCCCCTGGCCACCAGCGGGTCAACCGCCGTCACCACGCCCAGGAAGGACCCGGTCGGACCGGCCGCAAGGGACGCGGGGACCCCTACGGGTCGGCCCGACGTCGAGCAGGACGGCAACACCGCCCCGCAGACCAGCGGCGGCCGCCTGGACGACGTCGTGCCGACACCGGCGGCCCATGTCCCCGAGCGGCACGACGCCACAGGCGAGGAGGCCGGCCCCCCGGACGACGACGATCCAGCAGATGCCGGACAGGACCGGCCGGCCGCCACCGCCCCTCGACTGCTCCCCACCGGGCCTCGCGTTCTCTTGCTGGGCCCGGTCGACATCGAAGGGGCCGAAGGCCCGGTCGAGCCCAGCAAGCGCGCCAGCCTCACCGAGCTGGCCGCCTACCTCGCGCTCAACCCC
>NZ_FRDM01000061.1:7719-16191 GCF_900143215.1 Geodermatophilus obscurus
AGCAGCGCCGCACCCACCAGCGCGAGCCCCACCCCGCTCAGCCCGGAAGACCAGGCCGTGGCCGACGCGACGGCGATGGTCGTCAGCTACTACGCAAAGTTGGACCAGGTGAACTCCGACCCGAATGCCGACCTGAACAGCCTGCGCGACGTGGCGGCCAACGCCGCGCTGACCATCCAGGAGCGGATCTCAAGGCAGACGAAGACGCGGGGACGGGTGCAGATCGGCAACTCCCGGGTCGTCAGCTCCGAGGTCTTCAGTGTTGACCTGTCCACCGATCCGGCCGCTACCCCGCCCAGGTACCCCACGGTCGTTATCGACACATGCGTTGACGTCCGCGACGTAAACGTTGTCGACAGCAGCGGACAGTCGGTTGTACTGGCTACCAGGCTTTCTCAGTCGGCGGACCGATTGAGCGTAGTGCAGTTCGACTTCGGATGGCGCGTAAACGCTATTGAGTATCAGGGACAGCCATGCGACAGCTGACCGAGAGAGCGACTTGCCTGCTGGCCTTACTGGCAGGCCTGATCGCCCTGCCGTCACCTGCGTCGGCCGACCCAACAAGCTGCACGGTATACGACCGTTCCACCGGCGAGTGCGTCATCCAAGTCCAGGTACCCGGCAACCCGAGCAGTGGCGGCGGTAGCAACAACAGCGGCGGGGACGACAGCGGAGGAAACCGCGGAGGCGGTGGTGGGGATCCGGCCACTCCGGCATGCATCGACGACGCCAGCAGCACAGCCCCCACCGAAGTTCCCTGCAGCAGCAGCGCCGGGTACTGGTCCAACGAGCACGATTGCTACGTCGCCCCGATGAACCCCCAGCCGCCCGCCGGCAGCCCGCTGTTCTCAGGGAATACCGGTGGCGCCGTCTACACCTGCAGCTACCCCTACACCCTGCCGGGGACCGGCGTGACGTTCTTCTGGGCGGCGGACCCACCCGCTGGGCCTGCCGCCCCGCCGGACCCGGCCGTGCTGGCGCAGCAGGCGTTGGCGGCCATGCAGCTGCGGGCGATCGACATCGGGATGGTCCCCGAGCCCGATCCTTCGAGTGTCGGTCTGGTGGGCCTGCCGACGTGGCTGTGGGTGAATACGCCGAACGAGCAGACTTTCGGTCCGGTCAGCCGCACCGTGGCAGCTGGCGGGGTGAGTGTCACCGCCACGGCGCGGGTCGAGCGGGTCGTGTGGTCGATGGGCGACGGGCAGAATGTCACCTGCACGGGCGCCGGGACGCCCTACGTCGACAGCTACGGGCGCAGCGACTCACCGGACTGCGGTCACACCTACACCCGCACGAGCGCCGCCCAGCCAGATGGCGCCTACACCGTCACCGCGACGTCGTACTGGACCGTCGACTGGGCCGGCGGTGGCCAGACCGGCACCATCGACGATGTGTCGTTCACCCAGGAGGCCCAAGTCCGCATCGGTGAACTGCAGGTCATCCAGACTGATTGACCGGGCCCCGGCATTCCGCCGTCGGCGGTCATGGCTGCACTAGGGTCGGTGCGGCGCGGGAATGGCGACGAGGGAGAGTTTGTGGCTCGGACATTGCAGGTGGTTCTGGAAGACGACCTGTCGGGTGAGGTTTTGGCGACGGGCGCCGGTGAGACCATTGTCTTCGGTTTGGACGGGCAGACGTACGAGATCGACCTGTCCGCGCAGAATGCCGAGCAGTTGCGGGCCGAGTTGGGTCGCTACGTCGTGGCCGGCCGGCGGGTGGCTGACCGTGACGGCCGGCGCCGTCGCCCCACGGGTCGGGGACAGGCCTCGGGTGGACGGGACACCGGCGCGGTGCGCGAGTGGGCCCGACGCAACGGCCACGAGGTGTCCGGTCGGGGACGCATCCCCGCGGCCGTCCTGGCCGCCTACGACGCGGCCCACTGACCGACACCGGTCCGGATGGCGTATCCACCGCGCCGGCAGCTGCGGCCACTGCCGGAGTTCACCGGCACCGCCCGCAATGGCAACCCCGCCGGCGGCGACGTACAGGTTCGGCTGGAGGCCTTCGTCGTCGAGCAATACCGGGCCGGACGGTCACTGCGCGAGATCGCCGAGCTGGCCGACCGCAGCCCGACCGCCGTCCGACGCGTGCTGGACAAGCACTCCGTGCCGCGCCGAGCTCGTGGCGCCACCCGACTGGCGGACGCGTGATGCCGACCCGACGGCGCTGATGCGCGTCGCTCGACGTCGACCAATAAGCGCCCTCCTGCACTCAGGACATGGGGAGCCACCCGTGCGCGCGCCGGGGTCCCGGGCGCCGCACATGGACAGGCGGCGGGGTGCTGGCCGGCCTATGGCCGGGTCGTCGACGACCCGGCGGCGGTGAAGAACTGGTTGGGGTAGCGGCGAGGGTCGCCGGGGCCGCCCCGCGCCTCGTGGGCCCACCGGACGCGTCGTTCCATGCGCTCGACCGTGCCGCTACCCGACGCCGCGGCCAGTACCGCGTCGGGACGGCGGCCACGCAGCTCACCGATCAGGTCGACGGTGAGGTCTTCGAAGATGTCGACCGCGGCCCGGTACATGCGCTGCAGCTGTAGCAGCTCCCAGGTCTCGATCAGGGGATTGCGGAAGGGCTGCCGCCCGACGACGCGCAGGACCCGGCTGATCTGGGGATGGATCCACCCGCCGGAGTCGCTGTTCTCCGGAGCGGACCAGATGACCATGACGCGGATGTCGGTCATGGTCAGGCCCAGCTCGGCGCCGATGGTGTCGTAGGAGCCGACGGTCATGTAGGCGTCGGCCAGCCGCTGGCCGATCGCGCCGCCGAAGGTGTCCACCACGTCCTGGACGACGGACCGATGCCGGCGCAGCAGCTCCAGGTCGGCCACGGTGGTGAAGTCCAGCTGCCCGCCGGTCGTCCGGGTGCAGATGTCGATGAGGTGCTCGGGCCACCAGCGGAAACGCGCCGGCCGGTACATGCGCTTGTGCCAGGTGAGGTCATCCAGCCAGCGGGCGGCGCGCTGAAGTCGCTCCCGGCCGGCGGGGCTGTCCGCGGGGACCGGCTGGGGGGACTCCCGTCGCAGGCCCGGGAAGCGAGCCTCCTCCTGTCGGCCCATCTCGTCGCACAGGGCCTGGGTCTCGGCGAGCAGGGCGGCGTCCAGCTCAGCGGCGGCTCGGGAGCCGCGGACGTGCCCGTCTACTGGCATGCACCCTCCTCGAACACCGGTCACCACCTGTGTGCAGTGTGCGGCACGGGATCCTGCCGCGGGAGTCAACCGTGGGTCTGGGCGCGTCTTCCAACTTGCTCCCCACCACGCTCCCCACCCTGCTCCCCACCCCCGTGGGGAGCATGAAAACGGGTGTGTGAGCTGGGCGTACGCCACGCTCCCCATGCTCCCCACTGCTTCCGCGCCAGGTCGTGCGTGGGTGCGCGCGCGGGGACCGCCGGGACAGCTGAGCAGGCCGGTGGCGATCACTTCGCGAGCCGTTGTCACAGCGGGGCGCCCCGCGGTCCCTTCCCGGGACGTGGGGCTGTCGAAGGAGCTACAAGTCGACACGCCCGAGATGCGCGCCTGGCTGTTTCCGATTCGAGTTCCTGGTAGGACTACGCCATGGCCAACAGGCGAGCTCGACCGACCGGCGGTCGCCGGTCGGTCGGACCACGTAAGGCGCAGACGGTCCGGATGCCCATGGACCACTTCGAGGTCTACGACGCCGCTGCCGAGCGGGAGGGCCTCGACATCGGGGACTACCTCACCCGGGAGCTGGCGCGGGCCCACGGCCTTCCGGTGCCCAACTACATCCAGGAGCGCCAGCGCAAGAACCTGGCGGCGCGCGAGGGTCAAGTGGAGTTGCCCATCAGCGCCTGACAAGGCTCCAGAAAAGCGAGTTGCCCCCCACGGCTTGGCGGCAACGGGGGGCAACTCGACTCAAAAGCAATCCTCGGCCAGGAGGACTGGCGTCATCGTACCCACAAGTCGGCGATCTCGGCTGCACCCACACTGCCGTGACACGTGTCGCGCGGGCTGGTGCCCGTGAGCGGGTTCCCCATGGGCGATGTCGCTCGTGGTCCTCGCACGTCGCTGCACCGTGTGGTGGCCGCGCTGGAGGCCAATGGGCCGATCAAGGGCTACCGGGGCCAGCACGTCTTCCGGGCGCTGTGCCCGGTGCACCACGACACCAGCCCGTCGCTCGGTGTCCGCTGGGTGGCCGGCGGCGGCCGCGGCCAGGTGCTGCTGCGCTGCTACAGCTGCAACGCCGACTTCGACGACATCATCGCCGCGCTGGGCCTGAGGGCAACAGATCTGTTCGACGAGCCCCTGCCTGCCCGACCGGACCGGGGCTCGCTCGGGGTGCGGGCGGGGCGCTCACCTGCCCAGCGGCGCGGGGGGCAGCGACGGGGCAAACTCGGCCGCCTGCCGCGGCCGATCGCGTCTCGGGGGGAGCCCAGTGCACCCGAGCCGGAGCACGCGTGGGTGCAGGTCGAGACCTACCCGTACACCGACGCCCACGGCCGAGTGGTCCAGGAGGTCATCCGGGAGTGGTGCGCCGCCTGCACCCCGCCGCACAAGGCCTTCCGCCAGCTGTTCGTGGTCGGGGACCGCCGGCTCAAGCGCAAGCCTGAGGGCTTCGCGCCGGTGCTGTACCGGCTGCCGCAGGTGCTGGCCGCTGTGGCGGCTGGGCGGGCGGTGTGGCTGCTGGAGGGCGAGAAGGACGTCGCGGCGGCCGAGGCACTGGGTCTGGTGGCGACGACGAACGCCCAGGGGGGGCGGGGATTCACCGCGGAGCTCGCGTCGGCACTGCGCGGTGCGGATGTGCGGGTGGTGCTGGACCGGGACGACACCGGCTGGGAACGCGGAGTGGCCGCCCACCGGGAACTGAGCGCGGTGGGCGCGACGGTGACCCTGTTGCTGCCGGCACCGACTGCGCGCAAGGCCGACTTCAGCGACCACGTCGACGCCGGCCACTCCCTCGAGCAGCTGCTGACCGTGCACGTGGAGGAAGTCGCGGCGTGGGCCGCGGTCGCCGCGGTGCGGTCGAAGGCCACCGCGGTGGAACAGGCCTTGGCCGAGACGCAA
Source organism: Geodermatophilus obscurus (assembly GCF_900143215.1). Taxonomy (GTDB): domain Bacteria; phylum Actinomycetota; class Actinomycetes; order Mycobacteriales; family Geodermatophilaceae; genus Geodermatophilus; species Geodermatophilus obscurus_A. The sequence continues at coordinate 12,737 of NZ_FRDM01000061.1, forward strand.
GCGCAGCTGGCGGTCGCCGGCGAGTCCGGGGAGAGCCGGGAGGCCGAGGCGGAGGAGGCCTTGCGCTTCGCCCGGCGCTGGGCGCTGGAGGCCGAGATCCGGCACGAGGCGCTGGACAGCGCCCTGGACGCCGTCCAGACGCGCACCGCGCACACCGGGACGGCGTGGGCGAATGAGGCGCTGACCGCAGCGGGGGAGTTGCGGCGCCAGGCGACGACGGCCGCGCGGGCGGCGCTGCAGCTGGTGGGGCAGCCGGTGCCGCCGGCGCTCCAACTGGCGCCCCTGCCGGAGGCCTCGACCGCAGCCGTCGGCACACCGTCGCCCGCCGCCTCGACGCCCGAGGCCGCTGGGACACCGTCGCAGCCTGTAGGACGGTTTGCGCGCCCTGACGTGGGGCCGGTCGGGGACGGGGCCGCGATCAGCCAGCCGGCGTTCCGCATCGTGGACCGGCAGATCGTGCAGGTCGACCGGGACAAGCGCCGCGGCAAGGACGCCGACTGGGACAGCGAGGCCGCGGAGCAGCTGAAGCTCGTCCTCGGCCTGGACGTGCAGATCCTGGAGATGGAGTACCTCGAGGACGCCGTCGACGTCGACGTCGACCTGCCCCGGCTGAGGGGGCGACCGGCTCGGCTGCAGCAGGCCGTCCTCAACCCGCCGGCACCGGCGGAGCTGTCCGGGCTGGTGCTCACCTTCACCCACCCGGCCAGCGGCGAGAGGATGCAGCTGCGGATCAGTGCCGACCAGTGGCGCGACGCCAGCTGGCTGGAGAGCCTGCCGGGCCAGCCGGACTACGACGGCAAGCCCGCCGGGCTGGCGACGCTGCGCCGGGCGATCAAAGCGGTCAGCCCCGACATCGCGATGACCACCCGCTACCGCTCGACCGGGTGGCGGCAGCTGCCCGGTGTCGGCTGGTGCTACGTGCACGCCGGCGGTGGGATCAGCGCGCACGGCGCGCAGCAGGTGCCGGTGCTGCTCACCGGACCGCTGGCCCGCTACGACCTGCCCGACCCCAGCGATGACGCCGCCGCACTGCGGGCGGCGTTCACCGAGCACTCGGCAGGCATGCTCACCCGTCTGCCCCCGCGGGTCGCTGCCCCGCTGCTGGGCCACGTGTACCGCTCGGCGCTGGGCCCCAACCCATGGGTGCTGGCGCTGATCGGCTCGCCCGGGTCCTACAAGACCTCGATCGCGTCGCTGGCGATGCACCACTGGGGCGAGCTGTGGGACCGGCGCAAGCCGGCGTCGTCGATGTCGGGCAACGGGGACACCCTCAACGCCCTGCGGATCAAGCTCAACGCGGCCAAGGACGCCCTCTACTGGGCCGACGACGTCGCCCCGACCAAGGACTGGCTGGCCGCGCAGAAGCTGCTGGAGGAGTTCGCCCGGCTGGTGCACAACGGCGAGCAGCGCTCCCGCTCGACCCGCGACGGACTCGGAGTTCTCGACGGCACCCCACCACGCTCCAGCGCGCTGGTCACCAGCGAGGTCATGCCCCGACCGGGATCGGGTGCCCAACGGATGCTGGTCGTGCCGCTGCAAGCCGAAGAGGTGTCGCTGGAGGCACTGATCGCCTTTGATGGCGAGGAGTCCCGGCACGGCCGGGCGCTGCTGATGTCTTCGATGCTGCGGTGGCTGGCCGCTGACCTGATCGGCTTCAAGGCCCACTACGCCACGGAGGGCGAGCGGTACGCCCAGCGGCTGCGCGCCGACGGCGAGCAGGTGCGCCAGGCCGAGGCGATGGGCGCGGTGTGGTCGGGCTGGTGCGCGATGACCGACTTCCTGGTGCAGGCCGCAGCGATCACCGCAGACGAGCAGGAGCAGCTGCTGGCACGAGTCGATGAGGCGCTGGCGCAGGCGGTGGCGGCCACGACCGACCCGGACCTGCCCTCCCGCACCGGCGCCCGAGTGCGCGAGCTGCTGTGCCATGCCCTGCGCTCGGGGCTGGCCTACGTGGAGGACGTGCGGACCGGGGAGCCACCGCCGTGGCCGCTGGCCGGCCGGCTCGGGTGGCGGCGGGTCGCCGTCGGCGTCGACGAGCTCGCCAGGCCGCGCTACAAGCTCGAGGCGCGAGGGATGCGGTTCGGCTACGTGCTGCACGACCCCGACGGGCGCGACGGCTGCGCCCAGCTGCTGGTGGACTCCACGGCTCTAGAGCAGGTCCTGAAGGCCACGGCTGGAACGATGGCCGATGCGGTGCAACTGGACCGGGGGACGGCGATCCGTGCGCTGTTCGACGAAGGCGTACTCATCGCTGAGGAGCGGACCGGGATGACCCCCCGGTACACGGTGCAGCGCACGCTGCACTGCGAGGACCGGCGGCAGCGGGTGACCGCGCTGCGGCTGCGGGCGCTGCTGGGCGACCCCGACGAGGGCGGCGGCATGCTGCCGTACGACGACGGCTCCGGCGGCGGCCCGGACGGCGACGCGGCCGGCAACGGGGTCGATGGTGACGGCGGCGGGGCGGCAGCCGGGGACGCGGCGACGGCGCTGTTCGGAGCTGCGGCCAGCGAGGGTTGTCGGCAGCCGGGCCTAGCGTCGACGGCACCAATTGTGGACCTGACCAGCCCACCGCAAGAGCAGGAGCACATCGTGGCGCAGGCCTTCGCCGATGCCGAGGGCACCCGCATCGTCGCCGAGATCACCGCGGACACCGCGCCGTGTGAGGCGTGTGGTCAGAGCTGTGCGGTGCGCTTCGCCGACCACGTGTTGCACATCCCTTGCTGGGGACGCAGCACCGCCGCTTCCCGCGCCGCCGGCCCGGTCTTGACGTGGCAGACAGCCCCGGCGCCGCTGGCACCGGCCCCCGTGGCGCCCACACCACCACCTCCAGTTGCAGCAACGCCGGCCGCAATTCCTCCGGCCACTGCGCCTGCTGCCGCGGCCCAGCGGTCCGATCCCGCCACCACGCCCTCACTGCACCCCGGCAGGCCCTCGCCTCGGCGGACACCGCCGGCCGCGGCCAGCACCTTCACCGCGCCCGCCGCGGTGCTGCACACCGACGGCGTGTGGCTGCCCGACGGCAACCGGCACGACCTGCCCGCCGGACTGACCCACGTCGGGCACCTGGCCGACCTGGTGCACGAGCTGGGCCTGGGCACGCAGGTCACCAACTGGCGCAGCGAGCCCGGGCAGCTGTGGGTGACCGGTGCGGCCCTGGCCGCCCTCGGCGTTGACGTCGCGAAGATCCCGGCCGACCCCACCGAGCGCGTCGAGGCCGTCTACCAGCTGACCCGTGGCGCGCCGCTGGTGGAGCTGGCCCAGGCCGAGGGCTGGCAGCTGGGCGGCTCCGGGGACGGGCTGCGCGGCTGGACGCGCATCTGGCGCGGGGAGCGCCGCGGCGTGTGGATCGCGCTTATCCCGGCGATGAACGCCGACCTGCTGGAGACCCCGGTGCTGGCCGATGACCCCGCGCCGGCCACGCTGGCCCGGCGGCTGGCCCTGTTCGCCGGGCAGCT
>NZ_FRDM01000062.1 GCF_900143215.1 Geodermatophilus obscurus
CACATCACCGCCGCCGTCGACCTGCGCCAGGCCACCGGCGCGCCGATCTGGCTCCACCCCGCCGACCGGATGCTGTGGGACGCGATCCACCCCGACACCGCCCCCGACTCCGACCTCGCCGAGGGCACCGAGTTCCGCGTCGCCGGCACCACACTCACCGCGCTGCACACCCCGGGTCACTCGCCGGGCAGCACCTGCCTGCACGCCCCCGACCTGGCCACCGTCTTCACCGGCGACACCCTGTTCCACGGCGGCCCCGGCGCCACCGGGCGCTCCTACAGCGACAAGCCGACGATCGTGAACTCCATCCGGTCCAAGCTGCTGTCCCTGCACGGCGACACCGTCGTGCGAACCGGCCACGGCGACGACACGACCATCGCCGCGGAGGTGCCCGGTGTCCGTTGAGCGCCCCGGCGGGACCCGCGCACCGACGAGGGCGGGGCCACCACCCCCGGCTGACCAGCCGCCGACGCGGCGGAGCGCCCGCACCGCGTTGGAACGGGCGCTGAGAGCGGCCAGCTACGAGGTCCTGCCGCTGCGGGGCGCCGAGGAGTCGGTCGTCGAGCACGTCCCCCGCGCTGTGCCGCTCACCGTGACGGTGACCGAGGCCAAGGGCCTGGCACCCACGCTCGAGCTGGCGGAGCGGCTGGCCGGGCACGGGTTCACCGCGACGCCGCACCTGGCCGCCCGGCTCGTCCGGGACCCGGCCCACCTGGCCGACGTCGTCGCCCGCCTGCGCGCCGCCGGGGTGTCCGGCGTCTTCGTCGTCGGGGGCGACGCCGCCGAGCCCGCGGGGACGTTCCCCGACGCGCTGAGCCTGCTCGAGGCGCTGCAGACCACGGGTTCCCACTTCGAGACCGTGGGGATCGGCGGCTATCCCGAGGGGCACGGGCACATCGACCCGGAGCTCATCGAACGCGCCCTGGAGCGGAAGGCCCCGCACGCGACGCACGTGATCACGCAGCTGTGCTTCTCCGCCGCGACGACGGCCGCCTGGGCACGACAGGTCAGGCTGCGGGGGGTCGACCTGCCGATCCGGGTGGGTCTCCCCGGCGCGGTGACGCGGCAGAAGCTGGTGCGGATCTCGGCCGGGCTCGGGCTCGGCCAGTCCGCCCGGTTCCTGGCGAAGCAGCAGAGCATGTTCTGGCGCTTCTTCCTGCCCCACGGCTACCGGCCGGACCGCCTCGTGGACGGCCTCGCACCCACCCTCGACCGGCCCGAGCACCACCTGCAGGGCTTCCACTTCTTCACGTTCAACGAGGTGGCGCGGACGGAGGCGTGGCGGCGGGAGTGGCTGGCCCGGCTGTCCGACACGGGCACGCAGTAGCGGGGTGGGCAGCCGGAGAGGACGGCACCCGGCGGGCTCGATCCGCAGGACGGGGCGGTTCCGCTCCTCGCCCCGGCGGAGGGCGGGCGCCACCCGGCCGCCAACTCGTCGCTGCTCAGCGGGACGGAGGGCACCGTCCTCCTGGTCGACCCGTACCTCGGGGTCGGCCGGCGCGGTGGACTGCTCGCCGAAGACACCGCGGTGGTCGACCGCAGGGACGAGACGCTGCGCAGCCACGGACGCCGGCCGACGTCGTCGCCCACCGGCTGGTGTACCGGCTGCCGTTCGTCGAGGCCGTCGAACGGCGGACCGCTCCGCTGCACCTCGAACGAATCGCGCGCCACGGCCCGGTCGTCCCTGCCGGCGGCTGCTACGTCGCCGTGCGACCTGCTCGGCCCGGTCTCGTCCCACCGCGCGACCGCGGGGCAGGGAGGACGCGTCCTCCCGGCCCCGCGCGGTGGTCCTGCTTCAGTCCGACAGGCGCTGGGTCAGCCAGTGGTGGAACTCGCCGATGTGGTGCTCGGACGGGACGAGGACACCGCCGTTCGCGTAGGCCCGGGAGGACATGGCCGGCTGGGTCCGCTCGCAGGCCGCGAAGTCCTGCTCGTTGACCCGGTGGAACAGCTCCACCGACCGGGACACGTCCCTTCCCGACTCCACCACGTCACGGGTGTACAGCCAGTCGCACTCCACGATCGTCCGGTCGACCGACACCGGGAACATGCGGTGGAAGATCACGTGGTCGGGCACCAGGTTGACGAAGACCGTCGGCCGGACGGTGATGGCGTAGTAGCGGCGGTCGTGGTCCTCGTCGACGCCGGGGAGCTTGCCGAAGCCCTCGCTGCCGTCGACGGTGAAACCCTGGACGTCCTCACCGAACTCCGCGCCGTGCCCGACGAAGAACTGCGCGGCGTAGCCGTCGGCGAACTCCGGGAGCACCTCGGTGAGCTCGGGGTGGATCGTCGCGCAGTGGTAGCACTCCATGAAGTTCTCGATGATGAGCTTCCAGTTGGCCTGCACGTCGTAGGTGATGCGGCGGCCCACCGTGAGCGAGTCCAGCTCGTAGTTGTCGATGGAGTCCAGGCTCCCGAGGCGGTCGGCGATGGTGCCCATGACGTCGTCCTCGAAGGACGGGGGCTCATCGGCCAGGGAGACCCAGGCGTACCCGAGCCACTCCCGCAGGTGCACCGGCACCAGGCCGTACTGCACGCGGTCGATGTCGGGCATCTTGGTCAGGTTGGGGGCCGCGACCAGCTTGCCCGAGAGGTCGTAGGTCCAGGCGTGGTACGGGCACTGGAAGGCCCGCTTGACCTCACCGGAGTCCTCGGTGCAGATCTGCGCGCCGCGGTGCCGGCAGATGTTGAGGAAGGCCCGCAGCTGACCGTCGCGGCCGCGGACGACCAGCACGCTCTCCCGGCCGACCTGGACCTTCCGGAACTTGCCGGGGGTCGGCAGGTCGGCCGACCGCACCGCGCAGAACCACATGGTCTCGAAGACCCGGGTCTGCTCGAGGGCGAAGATGGCCGGGTCTGTGTAGTACTGGCCCGGCAGCGTGGAGATGAGGCTCGCGGGCAGGTCGGTGGTGGTCATACGGCACCTCGGGGGGTTCCATCCGGCGCTGGACAGGGACAGGCCGGGAGTCGGGCAACGCAGCTCTGTGTCGACGACGGTCGTCATCTGCCAGCCAGCTCAGGACGACCGAGGTGTTGCACATTACACAGCGCGTCGCGCTCTACGCAACAGTTGGCGCGTCCACACCTTCCCCGCTGCGGGGAGGAGCGCCGGCCCGGGCGGGACACCGTCGCGACCTGCACCGCAACCACGCAGTGGCGCGGGCGGCGCGGACGACGTGACGACGTGTGCACGTAGCGCGCTTCCGACGCCGTCCCGTTCGCGCTGTGCGCACGCAACGCGAAGGAGGGAGGCCGCGAAGGAAGGAGGCGTAGTGAGGCCGGCGCCGGGCCGACCACCGGCAGGACGCCCGCCGGGTCGGCAGGGGTCAGCGGGTCAGCGGGTCAGCGGGTCAGCCGAAGAAGCCCAGCCGCCGGCTCATCTCCTCGGCGGCCGACACCACCTGCCGGGCGAGCCTCGGGAAGTCCTCCACCCCCATGCGGAACGACGGCCCGGAGACGCTGAGCGCCGCCACCACGTCCCCGTCGGCGCCCCGGACGGGGGCGGCGACGGCGCTGAGCCCCACCTCGTACTCCTCGGCGGTGGCACCCCAGCCCTGTTCGACGATCAGGTCGAGGTGCTGCTGCAGCACCTCGGGATCGGTGATCGTCGCGGCGGTGAAGCGCGGCAGGTCGTGGGAGAGCACGCCCTTGCGGACGGCGTCGGGCGCGTGGGCCAGGAGCACCTTGCCGCTCGAGGTGGCGTGCAGGGGGGTGCTCTGTCCGACCCAGTTGTGCGTGCTGAGCGCCGCCGGTCCGCGGGCCTGGCTGACGTTCACCGCGCGGTCGCTGTCGAGGATGGCGATGTTGACCGTCTCCTCCAGATCGGCGGCCAGCGCCTCGCAGACCCGGCGCCCCTCCCGGGCGATGTCCAGCTGCGCGGCGGCGGCACCGGCCAGGCGCACGACCCCGAAGCCCAGCCGGTACTTGCCCCGGTCGGCCAGCTGCTCGACGAAGCCCCGGCTCTCCAGCACGGCGACCAGCCGGAAGGCCGTGGACTTGTGCACGCCCAGCTCGGCGGCCACCTCCGTGACGCCGGCCTCCCCTTGTGCCGCGAGGATCTCGAGGACGCTCAGCGCCCGGTCCACGGACTGGACCGCAGCGACCGAGCTCCGCTCCCCGTTCCCACCCTGCGGCCCACTCATGACCCCAGCGTAGGTCGCCGACCCCGCGGGTCGAGCCGTACCTCTTGACGCCACCACGCCGCCCGGTCATGCTTGTTGCGCTATCGGCACATCGTTGCGGAAGACGCAACGCCAGTCAGCCAGGAGCGTTCATGATCCCGGTCTGCCCCACGACCGCGCTGCCGCCCGGCGAGGCGACCCGCGTCGAGGCCGACGAGCCCATCGCGGTCTTCAACGTCGACGGCGAGTTCTACGCGATCGACGACACGTGCACCCACCAGGACGCCTCGCTGGCCGACGGCTGGCTCGACGGCTGCACGGTGGAGTGCCCCCTGCACGCCTCGTGCTTCGACCTGCGGACCGGCAAGGTCTCCGGCCCGCCGGCCAAGACACCGGTCCGCACGCACCAGGTCGTCGTCCAGGACGGCATGGTCTACGTGCAGGCGGGGACCACCGCGGACGGCATCGCGTGAGCTCCACGATCGCCGTGGTCGGGGCCTCCCTGGCCGGCCTCTCCGCTGCGCGCGCGCTCCGCGACCAGTCCTACGACGGCCGCATCGTCGTCATCGGCGACGAGGTGCACGCCCCCTACGACCGCCCGCCCCTGTCCAAGGAGTTCCTGGCCGGCACGGCCTCGCCGGAGGACATCGCCCTGGGCGCGCCCGACGACGAGGACCTCGGCCTCGAGTGGCGGCTGCAGACCACCGCGGTCGGGCTGGACCACCTCAGCCGCACGGTGCTGCTGCACGACGGCACCGAGGTCCGGGCCGACGGCGTCGTGCTCGCCACGGGCGCCCGCGCCCGGCGCCTCCCCGGCAGCGAGGGCCTCGACGGCGTGCACGTGCTGCGGTCGCTGGACGACGCGATCGCGCTGCGGGAGGACCTGGCCGCCGCCGGACGTCTCGTGGTGATCGGCGCCGGCTTCATCGGGGCGGAGGTCGCCGCCACGGCCCGCAAGCTGGGGCTGGAGGTCACCGTCGTCGAGACCCAGCCCGTCCCGCTCGCCGGCCCGCTGGGTGCCGACATGGGCGCGGTCTGCGCCGGGTTGCACGCCGACCACGGCACCCGGCTGCTGACCGGTACCGGGGTCGCCCGGCTCCTCGGCACCGGCCGGGTCGAGGCCGTCGAGCTCACCGACGGCACGCGGCTGCCCGCCGACGTGGTGGTCGTGGGGATCGGCGCCACACCGAACATCGAGTGGCTCGCCCACTCCGGCGTGGCCCTCGGCAACGGCGTCCTCACCGACGCGCGCGGCGCCACCAACACCCCGGGCGTGGTCGCGGTCGGCGACTGCGCCGCGGCGTGGTCGGCCACTGCCGAGCGGCACGTCCGCATCGAGCACTGGACCAACGCGCTCGAGCAGCCGGCCACCGCGGTCGCCACCCTCCTGGGCGCCGGGGGCCCGGTGCCGACGCCCGTGCCCTACTTCTGGTCCGACCAGTACGGGGCCCGCATCCAGTTCGCGGGGTCGCGCCGCGAGGGCGACGTCGCCCGCGTGGTGGAGGGCAGCTGCGACGACCGCAGTTTCCTGGTGGTCTACGAGCGCGACGGACAGCCCGTCGCCGTCCTCGGCATGAACCAGCCCCGGCTGTTCACCCGCTGGCGCCGGCAGCTGCGCGCAGCCGTGCCGACCGCCTCCTGACCGCCGACCGGGCCCGACCGCCCAGCGCCCCGGTTCCCGACCCCGGACCGCCGTCGCCCTGCTGACGGCGGTCCGTGCACCCACCCAGCCGGCCCCGGCCACCGAGCCCTGCCCGCCACGGCGAGACGTGCGCGGGCAGGGCTCGCCGTGCTCCCCGGGACGGCGTCCACGGGAGTGGCCGCTCCCCTGCGCCGCCGGCCACGGGCGAGCGACCGGCCGACGACCCGAGGCCCCGGGGCCGCGGTGTCCGCGCCCGAGCCGGCCCGGGACGTCCGGCGTCTTCGACGCGGCACACGCGGCGCGGCGTCGCCCTCAGGTGCACCTGGCCGGCCCCGCGGCCTCCCGGGGACCCGCCGTCGGGACCCGCGCCGTCCGGACGATGGACAGCTCGCGGGCGCTCCCTCGGGACGGCTGACCGCGTCGCACACCGCGCGGCGCCACGACCTGGCCGCGCCGGCCCCACCGGGCCCGGGTACGTGCACAGCCCCGGGACACGGCGGAGCCTCCCGGCACCGGGAGCCGCAGACAGCAGCTCCGGTGCCGGGAGGGCTCTCCCCGCCGGCCGGCCCCTGCAGGTCCCCGCCGCGAACCTGAGAGCGGGGCAGGGGGTCCACTCAGTCGCGCGGGTCCCGCGGGCGGCCGAGCACCTCCGCCCTGGACGGGCTCTGCGCAGGGACGGCCCCGGTCCCCTCCGGCACCACGAAGTTGCCGTTGGGGCTGACCGACGGCTGACCACCCGCCTCCGGGGACAGCCGCTCCAGCGCGGCGTCTGGTGACGCCGGGCTCGGGGTCCTCTCCACGACGAGGACGAAGTCGTCGCCGTGGCGGGTGATGCCGTCGACGACGGCCTGCTCGATCGCCAGGGCGGCGTAGTTGCCGCGCAGGACGAGCGGGTCGCGGCGGAGGTCCTTGACCAGGCTCACGGCCATCGCCGTCATGACCAGCGCGAACGGCAGTGCCGCGATGATCGTCAGGTTCTGCAGCCCCGTCAGGGCCGCACCCTCCTCACCCAGGAGCAGCATGATGGCCGCGACGGAGCCCATCACCACGCCCCAGAAGACGACGACCCAACGGCTGGGCTCCAGGGTGCCGCGCTGCGAGAGCGACCCCATGACGATCGAGGCCGCGTCCGCACCGGACACGAAGAAGATCGCCACGAGGACCATCACGAGCACGGTCGCGGCGGTGGCCAGAGGGTACTGGTCCAGGACGGCGAAGAGCTGCCCCTCCGTGGTGCCCTGGCCGGCGACGTCGAGGCCGTCGCGCTGCGCGGCGATCCCGGCGCCGCCGAACACGGCGAACCACAGCAGACTGACCAGGCTGGGGACGAGCAGTACGCCCGTGACGAACTGGCGGATGGTCCGGCCGCGGCTGATCCGGGCGATGAACAGGCCGACGAACGGCGTCCAGCTGATCCACCAGGCCCAGTAGAAGACCGTCCAGCCACGCAGCCAGGTGGCCATCGGGTCGCCTCCGGTCGCCTCCGTGCGCGCGGCCATCTCACCGAGGTCGGAGAAGTAGCTGCCCAACGCGTCGGGCAGCAGGTTGAGGATGAAGATCGTCGGGCCGACGAGGAAGACGAACACCGCGAGCAGCAGAGCCAGGACCATGTTGGTGTTGGACAGCCACTGGATCCCACGCTCGATGCCGGAGACGGCCGAGGCGACGAACGCGGCGGTCAGGATCGCGATGATCGCGACCAGGACGCCGTTGCCGACGTTCCCCGCCCAGCCGAGGATCTCGACCCCGCTGCCGATCTGCAGGGCACCCAGGCCGAGGGAGGCCGCCGATCCGAACAGCGTCGCGAAGATGGCCAGGACGTCGATGACCCGGCCGGCCGGGCCGGCGGCCCGCCGCTCGCCGAGCAGGGGGACGAAGACGGAGCTGATCAGCTGACGGCGGCCCCGCCGGAAGGTGCCGTAGGCGATCGCCAGCCCGACGACGGCGTACATCGCCCACGGGTGCAGCGTCCAGTGGAACAGCGTGGTCGCCATCGCCGTCTCGATGGCCTGGGAGGACTCGGCCTCGACCGTCAGCGGCGGTGGGGAGGCGTAGTGCGACAGCGGCTCGGCGACCCCGTAGAACATCAGCCCGATGCCCATACCGGCGCTGAACATCATCGCGATCCACGAGATGGTGCGGAACTCCGGCCGCTCGTCGTCCCGACCCAGCGGAATGCGCCCGTACTTGCCGGCCGCCAGCCAGATGACGAAGATCACCAACGTCGACGCCAGCAGTACGAACAGCCAGCCGAGATTGCCGGTGACCCAGCCGAGGACCGAACCACTCACGGTGCCCAGGCCCGTGGGAGTCACGAAGCCCCAGACCACGAAGCCCAGCGCCATGACCGCGGCGACGGCGAACAGCACCCGGTCCACGGCCCAGTGCCGGTCGGCGACGCAGGGGGGCGGTTCCGCGATGGCCGGGTGTGTCCCGGTCACGGACACATCCGCGGTGCGGACCGGTCTCTCGCCTCCCGGGGCCGCACCGACGGGCGTCGGGTCAGCCCCGACGGCGTCCGACGGGCCGGGTTGGCGGGAGGGCGAGCCGTGCTTGCTGCGCCGTTGCTCCATGACACTCCCCTATCGTGTTGCGTCATCTGAGACGGACTTCGCATGAGGGAACCAGAGGGCTTGGCCTAGGACAAGAGTCCTCCGTGATTCTCCGCACAGTCTCGCCCTGACACGACCACCGTCACAGAGCGGAACGAGGCAGACGGCCGGTCACCGGCAGCGCCGAACACACCTCAGGGCCGACGACTCCGGTGGACCGTGGTCGTCATCCGCTGAACGGACGACGAGGGGCTGGTCGCCTCCACCACCGCGAACTGGGCTCCTCCCCCTGGGGATCCGCTGGCCTGGCCGCCACGGTCCTGCGCGCCGCCAGGAGAGGAACACGGCAGAGAGGTCAGGACGGTGACCGGGTCTCCTCGCGGCGTCCACCTCGCGCAGGCGCTGTCGACCGTCCCCGGTGTGCCCGGGCTCCCTGTATCGAGGCTCCAGTTCCTCGCCGGTCAGGCTCCAGCTCGGTTGGGGCAGGATCGCGCGGACTTGCCGGCCCGGACGTCGAAGGAGCTCGCGGAGGCCGGGCGGGCCAAGAACCGCGCCGACGAGCGACTTCTCCACCTGGAGAACGACCGGAGCCGGGTCGACGGAGTGGCACCTACCAGGGGTCCCGCAGCGGGGAGGACCTGCTGCGGTCGACCGCGTACCCAATCTGCGCGAAGACCTCGAGCAGGGCCGGGCCGCCGCTCGGCGCATCCGGTGGGAATCAGCCCGCTGCCGGCCAACTCCCTCGTCTGAGCCGCTCGACGTCGACAGGAGCATCGCCTGTCTCCGCACGTTGCCGAACACCGTGCTGGGCAGTCCCGAGGGGCCGCGCTCCGAGCTCGGACCGCTTTCTTGCTTCCGCCGCGATGACGACGCCACAGCCGTCCGGCAGCTGCTGCAGACCTACGAGTCCCCGAGCCGACACCCCTCATGCCCCGGGGCGGCGAATGCCGCTCATCTCCCAGGGGCGGCGGGGCGGGCACTGGAGTCGAGCCGATGCGGGCGATCCGGGCGATGGTCCTCGGCCTACCCGTCGGCACCCCGTCGGTCGGAGGCAGCGGGCTCAGTTGCCGGCGGCCCGGAACTGCTCCACGACGTCTGCCTTGATGCGCCCGCGGGCGTTGACCTCGATGCCTTGCCCGGCCGCCCATGCGCGCACCGCGGCCGGGTCGTATCCGGCGTAGGCGGGCTTCGCCGTTTGCGCGCTCCGGCGTCCACCGCCGGTCACCTTCCGCGCAGCGTCAACGTACCGAGAAAGTCCTTCCCGCATCTCTGCTGCGTTCTCATCAGAAAGGTCGATCTCGTACTCGGTCTTGTCCAGAGCGAACTCCACGGTCGTGTCGGCCGGGTCGCCGGTGAGGTCATCGACCAGGACGACCTGGGTCTTGGTAGCCATGGAGCAAAGACATCAAAGGCGCAGAAGGGTTGTCAACCGAATGGGACCCCCGCAAGGGGTGGGAGGGAGCAGACCTCGGCGACGTTCGTCGTCAACGGAGGTGCGCAACGGTCGGCCTGAAAAGGCGACGGCTCATGACCTGGCAGGCGCACGCCGATCGCGGTTGTCGCTCACTGGCGTGGACTGACGGCCCATGCGGGTTCGCCGCCGCGTCCTCAGTCGCCGTGGGTTGCCCCGGGGCCGGCCTGTCACCTCTCCCCGGAAGTCGTCGTGGCACGCGCCTGCACCATGTTCCGGACATCGACGACCCAACGGACTGGTCGGCTGGGACATCCCTTTCCAGCCCCGGGGCGGCGCGGAAGTGGGGCCGGAATCCCCCTGGGACACCGAAGGCTGACGGACCTCCCCGTGGTGTGCGGAGCGCATGACGCTGGCTCCCACACTGCCAGGCCGTCAGGATTGCGTCCGTGGCGGTCCACCCCCGTTCCGTGACCCCTCTGAGCAGTTCCTGCGGTCAGTGACGGCCGTGCGCGAATCACGGCGAACAAGGTCGATCGCAACCACAACTGCCGCCACGCCGGCGAGCTGCTGACCAGAGTTCCTACTCGACCGACCGAGACGCCCTGTCGGTGAAAGCGTGCGCAGCAGGGTCTCGGCGGGGCGCCCGCTCGACGGGCGAGTACCGGGCACCGGGCCGCAGCAGCGGATCGCTGTGTGCACATGGAAGGGGCCACAGCACGCATCGATGGTCACGGGCCCGCCAGGCCGCCGCGACAGCCGTCGTCCCGTTGCAGCACTTCGGCAGCGTCGCGGTCGACTTCCACACAGCGGGCGCGACGGTGCATGCTCGGCCGATGACGGGCCTGGGCAGCGATCGGGCGGCTGCCCGCACCACGGACGGCGTCCCCGCTCCGCGCACCCCTGCCGCGACCGCTCGGCGGCGGGGCGCCTGGCGCCGGCTGCTCGGGCGCACGCTGGGCAACGCCTGGGACGACGACATCTTCAGCGAGTCGGCGGCCGCCGCGTTCTGGCAGACGCTGTCGCTGCCACCCCTGCTGCTGGGACTCTTCGGGGTTCTGGGCTACGTCGGTGGGGCATTTGGACCCGACACGGTCGCGGCGGTCCAGCAGTGGATCATCGAGGTCACCGGCGGGGTGTTCAGCCGCAACGCCCTCGACGAGATCATCGCCCCGACCGTGACCGACATCCTCAGCACGGCACGTGCGGAGGTCGTCTCGGTCGGGTTCGTCCTCTCGCTGTGGTCAGGATCGTCGGCCATGGCCTCCTTCGTCGACGCCATCACCCGGGCATGGGACCAGTACGAGGTGCGCAACCTCATCTGGCAACGGGCCCTGTCGATGCTCATGTACGTCGTCGGCCTGGGCACCGGGATCATCGCCCTGCCGCTGCTCGCGTTCGGGCCGGAGCGGATACTGCCCCTGCTGCCCGACTTCTCCGAGCCCGCGGTAGGCATGCTCGTCGACACGCTCTACTACCCGGTGATCGGCCTCGTTCTGTTGCTGGCGCTCACGACGCTGTACAAGGTGGCGCTGCCGCTCAAGCCGCCGTGGTACCGCGGGCTGCCCGGGGCGCTGCTCGCGGCGGTGGTCTTCCTCGCCGGGTCGACCGGACTGCGGGTCTACCTCGACTGGTTGACTGCAACCGGCTACACCTACGGCGCGCTGGCGGCGCCCATCGCGTTCCTGCTGGCCACCTTCTTCATCGCGTTCGCCATCATCCTGGGCGCGCACCTGAACGCCGCCGTCCAGCGGCTGTGGCCGGTGCCGCTTCGTGACCGCCGGCGCCGGCTCGAGAAGTCCGGCCCGGGGACACCGCAGCTGCGGCGAATCGTGCGGGAGCACCCGGAGGCCGCCGCCTCGGTGCTCGAGCAGCTCGCCTACACGGTCGAACGTCCGGCACGGTCGCGGCAGCAGGACCGGACAGCTCAGTCCTGAGGGCGAGCGGGCGCCGACTGGGCCGCGCCCTGCAGGCGACGCCGGATGCGCTACAGCCCGCGGCGGTGCAGCAGGTAGCCGAGGGCGGAAACGGCCGGCACGAGGGTCGCGGGGACCAGGTTGAGCGGCACGCCGGCCACGCGCGGCAGGTGCCCGGGCTCGTCCTCGACCGCGGTGCCGGGCGTGGCCAGCGCGCCGAAGAACGGCGCCCACGCCACCGCCGGCAGCAGCGCAGCGGTCTTGACCGCCAGCTCCCGCTCGGCGGGAGAGGACGCCGGTCGCCACAGCAGCCACAGAGCGAGCAGTTGCGCGCCGGCGACCGTGCCCCAGCCGGCGGCGTCGTGGAACCGGGCGTGAGGCGGCCAGTCCGGGTTGAACACATGGGTGGCGTTCAGGTCCGCGCGCGCCGTGCCCACGATCGTGCCGACCGCGGCGCCGGTCAGCACCAGCCGACTCGTCCTCATCGCTCCTCCTCCCTGCGCGTCGCCACCCCGGGCGGAGGCTGCCGGCGCGGCCTGCGGTGCTGCCTTCATCGTGGCCCATCCCGGGCGGGCGACGACGCGGGCCGGCTGCCGGTGCCGCGCCCTGCGGACGAGCGACGCCCCTGCTGCCTCAGCGTCGGCTCGGCCAGCCCGGGAAACCAGGAGGCGGGGCGGACCCGCACGCAGATGCGGACTGGTGAGACGCGCACACCTCCTCGACGAGACGGTGAGCCAACGTCGGTACGCCGGGGGACGGGGCGGCGTGATCGGTCAGCGTCGACTCCTTCGCTCGACGGCTACTCCTGGACCGACCGCGAACTCGGCGGCTCTGCCGGACCTTCCGGCCCGGTGCATGCTGCCCGCGGCACACCGCGCGGGTAGCCGGGCCCTCGGCGCAGCGCCTCCGCCAGGCGCTTCCTCGTCCCGCATGGGCGGAGCGGACGTAGCGGCTGACCCTTCAGTCGCCGGGCACCCTGAACTCCCTCAGCGTCGCCACGCCCGGCCCGACGGCGGCGAACGGCACGGCGAGGTCGAACACCGCCGCACCCCCGGCCGGGAACCCGGACTCGACGCCACGTCGCGCCACCGGGTCGCTCCGACCGTCGTCGAGGACGCCCGCCAGTTCACCGATCGACGGGTTGTGCCCGACGACGGCCACCGACAGCACGTCCTCCGGGGTCTCCCGGATCGCCGCGAGCAGCGCATCGACGGTGTTGTCGCCGATCCGTGCGTCGCCGATCGGCTGCACTTCCGAGGGCAGTGCGGCGCCGGCGTGCTCCCAGGTCTGTACCGCGCGGCGGGCCGGGGACACCAGCACCCGGTCCGGCACCAGACCGGCGTGCTCCAGCCAGGCCCCGAGCGCCGCGGCCTGCTGCACGCCTTCGGCAGTCAGTGGCCGCTCCAGGTCGACCGGGCCGCCGGCGGCCCTGGCATGGCGGATCAGCAGAAGTCGATGCGGCCGCACCGGCCGAGTCTGGCACCCATCCGCGCGTTGCTCAGCCGGTGACATGGCGCCGTGCATCAGAGCCTCGGGCGCAGCGCGCGGCCGTCCGGCGTCCACCGACACTGCGATGCCGAGGATCGACGCGAGCCACTGCTCACAGCCGCGTCTGCGGTGCGGAGTTCTCGGACCGCTGCTTCAGGCCGGCGGCCTCCATCTCCACGTAGCGACGCGTGAGGCCGCCGTAGAGACGTCCCACCAACCGCCCGAGGACACCCGCCTGGTCGATGGACAGGGTCGCCCGTGACCCCTCGGCGGTTCCGACGACGCGGTGCGACGCGCGGGTGTGCACCCCGGGGCCGGTGGCGGTCCAGGTGAACCGCTCCCCCTCGACGAGATCCGAGACGGTCCACACCGTGGCGGGCAGCCGCGGCTGCTTGATGCGGACACGGGAGCCAACCTGCAGCGGGTCCGGGCTCAACGGGCGTACCGAGGTGATCGACGCCGTCCACGCCGGCCAGGACTCCACGTCGGAAAGGACCGCCCACACGACCTCCGGGGGCGCGCTGATGTCGACCCTGACCTCTACCCGCATGACCGCTTCTCCGTGCTGTGAGAACGGGGAGCTGAGGACGGGTCACCGTCGCGCCCGCTGCGCCTCCCCCGACGAGTCTCGGCTCCCCCGCGTGGACGAAGGACATCTCTTGGCGGCCAATATGTCGCCCGCGGGTGCTCCCCGCACCAGTTCTGCTACGCCGACGTCCTGCTCGAGATGGTCCACCGCTGACGGCCGGCCGCACCGGCAGCAGCTGAGGACGGCCGGCGCCCGTCCAGGCCCCCCGGCGGCCGGCCAATGAGGCGGCTTCGCGTCCGCTGGCGTCGGGTCTCGGCGTACGAGGGGTAATGGGTGTAGCACTGTCGCGTGAGCGGTCGTGGGACCGATTTCTTCACCAGTCACGCCGGCCGGGACACCGGCTGGGCGGAGTGGCTGCCTGGCAGCTGCAAGACGCCGGGTACAGCGTCGAGCTGGATGTGTGGGACTGGGCGCCGGGTGAGGACTTCGTGACCCGGATGGAGGCGGCCCTGGAGCGCGCGGACCGGCTGCTAGCGGTGTGCAGCAAGGCGCATCGGCGCTCGACCTGCTGGCCCTCGTGCGACCCCTCCATCCTCCGGTCACATTGGCAAGGTCACCGTCGTTCATGCTGATGTTCCCACGCGGCCGCGCCTCACGGTCCGACTTGACCTGTCAGTTCCCTTGACCCGAACAGGGCCAGGGCGGATCGTCGGCCCGTCGAGAGTCGTCGTCCTCACCTACCCCAGCCAGTAGGGCCCGCCGGATCCTTGTCTCGGTGGCTGGCCCCACCTCCCCGTAAGGGCGCCCCACCATGAGCACTGAGCAGCAATCCCCCGACACCTGGACCGAGCATCAAGCCACGACGAAGCGGACCTCGGAGGCCCTTGCCGAGAGGGCGGAGGAGCGCGCCGACATCGAGGAGGACCGGCATCGGCAGCAGGAATTGGACGATGCGGAGATGGGCGGGGAATCCTGAACGCAATGCCGTCACCCTCCCCGGCTGTCAACCAAGGTCACCAGAGATCGGGGTAGTCGTGCGCAGGTAGGCGTGGCCGACGGTGGCCTGACGTCGTGGAGTAGAACGCCGCACGAAAATGTTTCCGTCGCAGGCCTGGCAGAATATGAATTTCACAGAGAACAACCACCAGCGTGCTCTGACGGGAGGAACCACCACGGGTCCTGATTCTTGACGGTCCGGCTACCATGCACCATGGTAGAGATACGGCACACATACTGTGACCAGTGTGGACATAAATCAGGCTTCACAAGATTCTGTCCTCAATGTGGCACGCCCGGAACCGATCGTCCGTACACCCCGACTGCGCTACGACCCGGCTACTGCCCCGGCTGCGGCGAAGAATATTCGACCGCGACGTCCAAGTACTGCTCCGTGTGTGGCGTGGCACGTTCAGGGAATGCTCAGGACAACACAGAACCTTACTGCTGCAGTTGTGGAAGCCAAATAGCAACTGCCTCGTCCGAGTACTGCTCCCACTGCGGGGGCAAGGTGCTCTATCGGTGACTGACCCTTTCCAGCCGGCGGTCCCGACGACGCGGTGAGACGCGCGGGGTGTTCACCCCGGGGCCGGTGGAGGTCCAGGTGAACCGCTCCTCCTCGACGAGATCCGAGACGGTCCACACCGTGGCGGGCAACCGCGGCCACTTGATGCGGACACGGGAGCCAACCTGCAACGGGTCCGGGCTTGACGGGCGTACCGAGGTGATCGACGCCGTCCACGCCGGCCAGGACTCCACGTCGGAAAGGACCGCCCACACGACCTCCGGTGGCCGCCGGAGGATTCGGGGCTCTTCGCAGTTGAGGGTGTAGATGGGGCTGGCGCGTCGGTCCCGGGATAGACGTCGAGGCCTTCCGAGGATGGAAGTTCTCACACTGCCCA
>NZ_FRDM01000063.1 GCF_900143215.1 Geodermatophilus obscurus
CCAGGTGCCGTGCCCGGCCTGCGCTGAGCCGCTGCCTGTGCACCGCGCCGTCCCGGGGCCGCGGGTGCAGGATCGGGGCATGACGGCTCCTGTCCTCGACGTGGTCGCACTGGTGCGCGAACTGGTGGGCCGGACGACGGTGTCCGGCGATGCCGCCGCCCAGCGCGACGTGCTCGGCACGCTGACCGACGTGCTGCGGAGCTCCGCCCCTCACCTGCAGGTGACCGAGGGGCGCGACCGGGACCACCCCTGGACCCTGCTGCGGACCCCGGCCGATCCCGGGCGCCGGCAGCTGCTGCTCGCCTGCCACGTCGACACCGTCCCGGCGGCCGACCCCGCCGCCTGGCAGCGCGACCCGTTCGGCGCGGAGCTCGAGGAGGGGCGGGTGTGGGGCCGCGGGGGCAGTGACATGAAGGCCGGCGTGGTCGCCGCCGTGGCCGCACTCGCCACGGCGGACCCCGGAACACCCCTGGCGCTGCTGCTCACCAGCGACGAGGAGATCGGCTCGCAGGGCGCCGCCGCCGCGGCCGCGGCGGTCGCCGAGCTGCCGGTGGGGGCGGTGATCGTCCCCGAGGCGACCGGCAACCAGGTGGTCCTCGGCCACAAGGGTGCGCTGTGGCTGGCCGTCCGCACCGCGGGCCGTGCCGCGCACGGCAGCACGCCCGAGCGCGGGCACAACGCCGTCCTCGACCTGGCCGCCGTCCTCGGCCGGGCCGGCGGGGCGCTCCCGCTGCGCAGCGACGCCTTCCTCGGCACGGAGACCTGGAACCCCGGCGTCGTCACCGGCGGCACCGTGCCCAACGTCGTCCCCGACCGCGCCGAGGTGGTCGTCGACATGCGCACCGTGGCCGACGGCGCCGACCTGCTCGCCTGGTGGCGGGCGCAGCCGGAGGTGGCCGACGTCGAGGTGCGGGTGGACCTGCCGCCGGTCGGCACCCCCGCCGACGACCCGTGGGTGGCCTCGCTGCCCGCGCCGGCTCTTCCCACCCCGGCCACCTACTTCACCGACGCCTCGGTGCTCGTGCAGGTGGTGGGCGGCGCGCCGATCGTGGTGTGGGGTCCCGGCACCCCCGCGGTGATGCACGCCGTCGACGAGTACGTGGAGGTCGCCGAGGTCGAGCAGGCCGCAGCCGCCTTCGCCGACGTCGTGACCCGCTGGAACGGCCCTCCTGCAGGGTCCCGCCGCGAGCCCTGACGGCCCCCTGCAGGCAGGAGGACCCCGTCCCCCTCACCGCTCGCAAGCTCGCGGCGAGCCTCTGGACGGGGCCTGGCGCGAGCCTGCGAGTGGTGGGGGGCAGGGAGGTCCTTCCCAGGGGGTAGGAGGGCCTTCGTCAGTCCTGCCAGCGGGCCTTGTCGACGTACATCGCGTCGTCGGCCTCCCGCACGAGCGCCTCGAACGCCCGCTCGGGGTGGTCGTCGCCCTCGGCCGTGCCGATCCCGATGCTGACCGTCAGCGGGAGGGTCAGCCCGCTGGGCAGGCGCAGCGGCTCGCTCACCCGGTCCCGCAGCCGGGCGGCGAGCGCCTCGGCGTCGGCCCGCCCGCTGTTCTCGCAGACGATGCTGAACTCGTCCCCGCCGACGCGGGCCGCGGTGTCGCTGGCCCGCAGCACCGAGGTCAGCCGCTCGGCGACGGCGACGAGCACCTCGTCCCCCACCGGGTGGCCGTACTGGTCGTTGATCTGCTTGAAGCCGTCGAGGTCGATGCCCAGCAGGCTGGTCGGCGTCCGCTCCCGGCGGCCGCGCTCCAGGGCGTGGTGCAGCCGGTCGTTGAACAGGATCCGGTTGGGCAACCCGGTCAGCGGGTCGTGCAGGGAACGGTGGACCAGCGCGGCCTCCAAGGCCTTGCGGTCGGTGATGTCCTCGACGATCGCGACGACGTGCGGCAGGTCGCCGTCGGGAGTCGCGTCCACCCAGGACGAGGTGACCTGCACCGGCACCACGCTGCCGTCCGCCCGCACCAGCCGGGTCTCGTGCCGCATCATCCTGCGCTTCTCGAGGAGCTCGGCGAACGCCTCGGTCGCGGCCGGGCGGTTGTCGGGGTGGACGAGGCCGAGCATCGAGCGGCCGTAGAGCTCCTCGGCGGTGTACGCGAGCATCGCCGCCAGTGCCGGGTTGGCGTCGACGATGAGACCGGCCGGGGTGGCGAGCGCGATCCCCATGGGCGCGTTGGCGAACGCGCTCCGGCGATCCGCCGGGGGCAGCGCGTCCGCCGCGTTCGTCACATCCCACCTCCGTGCCGGTCATCCTGCGCCGACGAGTCCCGTTTCCGCAGTTCTGGGCTCGGAGTGTCCGAGTCGTTCCACGTGGAACGCGACGCCGGGGCAGGATGGCACGTGATCGACCGAGGAGGTCCCGTGAACGAGTTCGACCTGGTGCTGCCCGCGACCGTGGACGTCCGTGAGGTCGGCATGCGCGACGGCCTGCAGCTGGAGGCGCCGGTGCCGCTGGAGGGCAAGCTGGCGATGCTGGAGGCGCTGGTGGCCACCGGCGTCCGCCGGATCGAGGTGACCTCCTTCGTCTCCCCCAAGGCGGTCCCGGCTCTGGCCGACGCCGACCAGCTGGCCGCCGAGCTCCCCTCCTTCGAGGGCGTGCACTTCTCCGCCCTGGTCGCCAACGCCCGGGGTGCCACCCGCGCGGTGGACGCCGGGGTCGCCCACCTCGAGTACGTCGTCTCCGCCTCCGACGGGCACAGCCGGGCCAACGCCGGCCGCTCCACCGCCGAGGCCGTCGCGGCGGTCGGCGAGATCGCCGCCCTGGCCCACGGCGCCGGCGGGTCGCTGGAGGTGGTGGTCGCCACCGCGTGGGACTGCCCCTTCGACGGCCGCACGCCGATCCCCCGCACCGTGGACGTGGCCCGCGCCGCGGTCACCGCCGGCGCCGACCGGCTGTGCCTGGGCGACACCATCGGCACGACCACCCCGATGCGGGTGGTGCAGCTGCTCGACGCCGTCCGCCGGGCCTGTCCCGGCGTCGAGGTCGGCGTCCACTTCCACGACACCCGCGGCACCGGGCAGGCCAACGCGCTGGCCGCCGTCCAGGCTGGGGTGACCCAGCTGGACTCGTCGGTGGGCGGCCTGGGCGGCTGCCCGTTCGCGCCGGGCGCCAGCGGCAACATCGCCACCGAGGAGCTGGTCTACATGCTCGAGGAGTCCGGCGTGCGCACCGGGATCGACCTCGACGCCGTCCTCGACGCCGCCCGGGTCACCGAGCAGGCCGTGGGTCGCCCGCTGCCCAGCTCGCTGTACCGGGCGGGCGGAAGCTCGGTGCCCCGCCCGGCTCCCGTCGGGTGACGCCGCCGGGAGCACCGCAGGAAGCGACCGGGCCGACGGCGTGCGGCGGCCTGGCCGACGAGCGGCGTACCGGGGGCGGAGCCTGACCCGAGGACCCGGCCCGGTGACGAGCGCCCCCGTGGTTGGCTGGACGTCATGAACCAGCCGCCGTCCGGGAGGGGGGCGGTCGATCCCCGCACCATGCGCGACGTCCTCGGCCACTTCGCCTCCGGCGTCACCGTGGTGACCGCCCAGGGCGAGGAGGGGCCGATCGGCTTCACCTGCCAGTCGTTCAGCTCGCTGTCGCTGGACCCGCCGCTGGTCGTCATCTCGCCCGCACGCACGTCCCGCACCTGGCCGCGGCTGCGCGCGATCGGCCGCTTCTGCGTCAACGTGCTCGCCGAGGACCAGGTGGAGCTGTCGGCCCGGTTCGCCCGCTCCGCGGCCGACAAGTTCGCCGGGGTGTCGTGGCGGCCCAGCCCGTCGGGCCAGCCGGTGCTCGACGACGTCGTCGCCTGGATCGACTGCGAGCTGTGGGCGGAGTACGACGGCGGCGACCACACCCTCGTCGCGGCCCGGGTGCTGGACCTGGGCGCCGACCCGGGACGGCGGCCGCTGCTGTTCCACCGCGGCGCCTACGGCCTGCTGGAGACGCGCGCGGCGGAGGGCTAGCAGAAGCGGACGGCGATCAGCGCGACGTCGTCCCGCCCGTCGAGGGAACCGGCGACCGCGGCGTCGCAGAGCTGCCGGGGGCCGGCGCCGGCCGGGGCGGCGACCAGGCGCTCGACCAGCTCGGCGATGCCCTCGTCGAGGTCGGTGCCGGGGCGCTCGATGAGGCCGTCGGTGTAGGCCAGCAGCGTGCCGCCGCGGGGCAGGTCGATCGCCGTCGACCGCCGGGGCAGGGTGCCGTCGACGCCGATCAGCAGGCCGGTCACCCCGTCGAGCAGCTGCACCTCCCCGTCGGGCGTGCGCAGCAGCGGCGGCGGGTGGCCGGCGCTGGCCAGGTGCACCCGCCACGGTGCGCCGTCCTCCGCCGGGGGCACCGCCCGCGCGTAGACCATCGTGGCCATCGAGGCCACACCCAGCCCCTGCACCAGCCGGTCCACCCGCGCGAGGACGGCGGCGGGGTCGGGGTCGGGGGCCTCCCAGGCGCACGCCCGGATGAGCCCGCGCAGGTGCCCCATCGCCGCCGCGGCCGCGACGTCGTGGCCGACGACGTCGCCGATCACCACGCCGATCGAGCCGTCGGGCAGGTGCAGCAGGTCGTAGAAGTCACCGCCCACGTCGGCGGCCGTCGAGGCGCTGACGTAGTGCGCGGCCGAGTCCACCCCGGCGATCACCGGCAGCTCCGGCAGCAGCGACCGCTGCAGCGTGTCGGCGACGGTGTGCTCCTGCTGGTAGAGGCGCACGTTGTCCATCGCCAGGGCGGCGCGGCGGGCGAGGTCCTCGGCGAGGTCGACGTCCTCCTGGTCGAAGGGGCGCTCGGTGTCGCGGCGCCCCAGCAGGATGGCGCCGCGGGTGCGCCGGCGGGCGACCATCGGCACGGCGAGCAGCGACCCCGTCCCCAGCCGCTCGGCCGCCTCGCGGGCCGCTGCGGACGTGATCAGCTGGTCCAGCCCCTCCCCGGCGTGCTGGACCAGCACCGGCCGCGACGCGGCGATGCTGCGCCGGGTCGGGGAGGCCTCCGGCAGGTGCCCGACGTGCTGGGTGGCCAGCAGCCGCAGCTCGTCGGCGAAGCCGTCGCGGTGGCGGGAGGCGGTCTCGCGGACGGCTCCGGTGTCGTCGGCCAGGGTGATGAACACCCAGTCGGCGAGCAGGGGCACGCACAGCCGGGCCAGCCGGTCGAGGACGTCGGTGAGGTCGAGCGTGGCGATCAGCGTGCTCGTCGCCTCGGCCATCAGCGCGAGGCGGCCCTGCATGCGCTCGGCGTCCGCGCGGGCCCGCTCGGCGTCGACCCGAGCCTGCTCGGCGGCCGCCCGGGCCAGCTCGGCCTCCTGCCGGGCGGTCTGCTCGGCGGCGAACGCCGCCTCCCGCTCGTGCTCGACCCGCACCCGCTCGGTGACGTCGGTCTGCACGCCGACGAAGCTGACCAGCTCGCCCTCGCCGTCGAAGACCGGGCTGATCGACAGCTGGTTCCAGAAGGCGGTTCCGTCCTTGCGGTGGTTGAGCAGGACCGTGGTGATCGCCTGCTGCGCCTCCAGCGCGGCGCGGATCTCCGCGACGGTCGCGGGGTCGGTGGCCAGGCCCTGCAGGAAGCGGCAGTTCCGGCCCACCGCCTCCTCGGGGGAGTAGCCGGTGATGCGGCTGAAGGAGGGGTTGACCCAGACCAGTGGGTCGTCCGGTCGGCGGGGGTCGGTGATGGTGAAGGCGATGTCGGTGGCGACGACCGCCCGTTCGCGCAGCGCCTGGAGCTGGTCCCCGGCCGGATCGGACCCGTCGCTCTCCACCTCGAGGAAGACGACCAGGGACAGGTGCTCGTCGCCGTCGGGCCGGGACAGCGGGAAGCCGGTGACCCAGAGCAGCTGGTCGCGCCGGGCGCCGGGGTCCTGGGCGGGCAGGCCGTCACGACCCTGACCGGGCGCCATCCGCACCGCCTCGCCGGTGACCGGCAGGCCCTGGGCGACCAGCGACAGCGGGCCGGACGTGCTGGCCAGGGGCTGTCCGCCCAGGTCGGTGAGGCCGACCGAGGCGCCCCACGTGTCGATGTCGACGGGGAGGCGGACGTTCCCGGCGAGCTCCACCGCGGCGGTGTTGGCGTAGGTCACGGCCCCGGCACTGCGGTCGATGACCAGCACGGCCACCGGGACGTCGGCCAGCACGCCGGGCAGCGCGGTCGACGTGGTGCCGGAGCCGGCGCGCTCGGAGAGCACGGCGGTGGCGGCGCTGAGAACGCCGGCCTCCTCGCGGCCCACGACGCCGTCGGGACGCTGGACGGGGGACAGATCCCGCGGTCGGTCCCGCTCGGCCGGCACGGGAAGGACAGTAACCACGCGGCCTCGCGCCCGACCACCACGGGTCGCCCGTCTGACCTGCGGTCGGGCTGCGCGAGGTGTGTGGCGGCGGCCCGGCGGGAACCCCTCCGGAGGGGTACGCCGTTCCCCGACCGGAGGGAGACGATCGCCATGGGACTGCTCGACCGGCTGTTCGGCCGCCGTCGATCCGGCTCCGACCACGAGTACCAGCAGGGGTACGACGGGTACCAGGCCGCGCCGCAGTACGGCGGCTACGAGCCGCCGCCCGTCCAGACCGGCGGAGCGCGGGCCGGTGCGTCCACCGACCAGCAGGCGGTCGAGCGCTACCGCTACCTGCTCCGCACCGCGCCGCCGGACCAGATCGAGGAGGCGCACGCCGAGGCGTTCGCCCAGCTCACGCCGCAGCAGCGGCAGGAGGTGCTGGTCCAGCTCGCCGCCGCGGTGCCCTCCTCTGAGCGACCACGCTCCGACGACCCCCGTTCCCTCGCCCGCGCGGCCACGCGTGCGGAGGTGCGCCGGCCCGGCACGCTGGAGCGGGCCTTCGGCCCCGGCCCCGGCGGCTACGGGGGTGGGTACGGCGGCGGCTACGGCCGCAGCGGACCCGGGTTCGGCAGCATGGTGGGCGCCAGCCTGCTCGGCACGGTCGGCGGCCTGGTGGTCGGGACGGCGGTCGCCGATGCGCTGTTCGACACCGGGCTCGGGGACGGCGGCCTGTTCGGCGGCGGGGACGAGGAGGCCTACGCCCAGGGCTACGAGGACGCCGGCGGCGACCCGGGCGGTGACTTCGCCGGCGGCGCCGACCCGGGCGGTGACTTCGGCGGTGACTTCGGGGGCGGGGAGTTCTAGCGCCGACTGCCGGTCCCGTCGACCGGACCAGCGCAGGGACGCGGCGACGATCCTGCCGTCAGCGTGCAAGTCACTGCCGTCGAGTTGTACAGGTCGATCATGGATGTGGCGATCAGCGCCCTGCGCGCGGAGCTGTCCCGCTGGATCGAGCGGGCGCGGAGCGGCGAGGAGGTCGTCATCACCGACCGGGGCACTCCGGTGGCACGGTTGCTGTCGATCGATGCGGCACCGTTGCTCGACCAACTCGTGCAGCGCGGCGTGCTCAACAGACCGGACCGCGCGGATCGGCCCCTCGCGCGCGGTGCGCCACGGGTGCGCGCGAGGGGCCCCGTGGCTGATCTGGTGACCGAGCAGCGCGACTGACGGACGTGGCCGTCCTGTGCTTCGACAGCAGCGCCTCCGTCAAGCTGGTCGTCGAGGAGGACGGCAGCGACCTCGCCGCCGCGCTGTGGGACGGATGCGATGCCGCGGCGTCGAGCAGACTCGCCTATCCCGAGGTGTGTGCCGCGCTGGCTGCCGCCGGGCGCGCTCATCGGCTGGACCCGGCTGACCAGCATCGTGCCGAAGCGGTGTGGGAGGACTACTGGGCGGCGACCCGGGCGGTCGAGCTGACCGGGTTCGTGACCGCTCACGCCGGGGATCTGGCCGGCCGGCACGCGTTGAGGGGTGCCGACGCCGTACACCTCGCCAGCCTGCTCGCCGTCGGTACCACGGACACCCTCTTCGCTGTGTGGGACCAACGACTCCGAGCTGGGGCACTGGCAGCCGGAGTGCAGCTCGCTCCAAGCGGATAGCTCGTCCGCCATGTCCGCGGCTGGCACCCTCGTCGACAGCCGATCCCGTGCGGGACGTCGAGGCTGCGGCCAGGGCCGCTCAGAGGTCGCCGTAGGGGGTCTCCGGTGCGGGACGTCGGTGGGGCGCAGCCGTGCTCCGGCGTCGATACGGTCGATCCCGCAGGACGAGCCGGAAGGCACCGCCGATGATCACGGACGAGACGCTCATCCGGATCGGCCAGGCGGTGCAGCTGAGCCACCAGGGCGAGCGAGATGCCGCTCGTGTGCTGTTCGCCGAGATCTGGGACGAGATCGGCGGCGAGCACGGGGATCCCCTGCACACGTGCACGCTCGCGCACGCGATGGCCGACGTGCAGGACGACGTACACCAGGAGTTGGTCTGGGACCAGCGAGCCCTGGCGGCTGCCGACCTGCTGACCGATGCACGGCTGACGCGGGCCGGGCTGACGATCTCGGTGGCCGGCTTGTACCCGTCGTTGCACCTGAACCTGAGCGAGTGCCACCGCAAGCTGGGCGATCTCGACCGCGCCCGTGAGCAGCTCCAGCAGGCGCAGGCCACGATCGGCGCACTGGGCGATGACGGGTATGCGCAGGTGATCAAGGAAGGCATGCGTCAGCTGGCCGAGCGGCTGCCGGCACGCGAGGGCGGGAGCGAGGTGCCGCCTGACGATCCGTCAACGGGCTCGGCCCAGCGGGGGACGGGACTCCAGTAGGTGGTCCGGTGCTGCCTGGGAGCCGTCCCGCGAGACCCGTCCGGTCGCGGTCCTCGGAGGGGCGCGCCAACCGCACGCCCGGCCGGCAGGCGGGCCTCGCGCTGACGGGTTCTCGCCGTCAGGGCCGGAGGGTCCGCTGGTGGTGCCGGCGCAGCCACAGCAGGCCGGCGACCGGCAGCACCAGCGGGATGAACGCGTATCCGCGGCCGTACGCCGACCACACCGTCTCGTCGGGGAACGCGGCCGGGTCCAGCAGCGACAGCGTGCCGACGACGAGGACGCCGACGAGCTCGACGGTGATCGCGACCAGCGCGGTGCGGCGCCCGCCGCGGGCCAGGGCCACGGTGGCGACGAGGTAGACGGCGGCGGCGAGCGCGGAGAGCAGGTAGGCGACCGGTGCCTCGGCGAAGCGGGTCGAGAGCTGGACGGCGGCCCGCGCGCCGGCGGCCAGGGCGAAGACGCCGTAGACGGCGACGAGCACCCGTCCGGCCCCGCCGGCGGCCGCGGGCTGCTCCCCCGCCGGCCGGTCCCCCGTCGCCTCAGCCACCCGTCGCCTCCCAGAGCTGCTGCAGCCGCCAGGCCATGACGCCGACGGTCCCGGCGGCCACGGCGAGCACGGTGCCCGCCCACCGGGTCGGCTCGGACCGCGCCCACAGCGTCCCCGCGACCGGCAGCAGCACGATGCCGGCCAGGTAGCCGAGGAACGTCGGGGTGTCGGCCGGGCGGTCACCGCGGACCAGCAGGACGACGGCGAGCACCGCCTGGACCAGCAGCAGGACCTCCAGCAGCGCCGCGCCCCACAGGTGCAGCAGGCCGATCCGCCGTCCGGCGAGGGTCGAGGCGATCCCGGCCAGTGCGAGCAGCGCGGCGGTGACGGTCACCGCGACCACCAGCACGGGCGTCACCGGGGAGACCCCGTGGCGGTGGTGTCGGGCACGGCCGCCATCCTCCCGCGTAGGGCACGGCTCCCCATCAGGGCCGCGCCGCGAGCTGGTGAGGTACTGGAACGGCCGCCCTTCAGGGGCCCTCCGCCTGCGCCTGCGAGGCGCGGGGGAAGGGTGGTCCTCCTGTTCAGCGGTGCACGGTGGACATGTCCGCGTAGCGGTCGCCCGCCGTCGCGCCGGCCGGGGCCGCGTCGTCGAGCCGGCGCAGGTCGTCGTCGGTCAGCCGGACGTCGGCGGCCGCGGCGTTCTCCTCCAGGTAGGCCACCCGCTTGGTGCCCGGGATCGGCACGATGCCCGGGTGGCCGGCGCGGTCGCTCTGCGCCATGACCCAGGCCAGCGCCAGCTGGGTGGCGGTCACGCCCTTCTCGTCGGCGATGTCGCGGACCCGGTCGACCACCTCGAGGTTCCTCGTGAAGTTCCCGCCCTGGAAGCGCGGGCTGTTCCGCCGGTAGTCGTCGGGCGCCAGGTCGTCGAGGCTGCGGATCCGGCCGGAGAGGAACCCGCGGCCGATCGGTGAGTAGGCGACGAAGCCGATGCCGAGCTCGGCGCAGGTGGCCAGCACGCCGTCGTCCTCGGGGTCGCGGGACCACAGCGAGTACTCGGTCTGGACGGCGGTCACCGGCTGCACCGCGTGCGCCCGGCGGATGGTCTCCGGCGCGGCCTCGGAGATGCCGGCGTGCCGGACCTTCCCCGCCTCGACGAGCTCGCGCAGCGCGCCCCAGGCGTCCTCGACCGGCACGGTGGTGTCGACCCGGTGCTGGTAGTAGAGGTCGAGGACGTCGACGCCGAGCCGCTGCAACGAGGCGTCGCAGGCCCGCCGCACGTAGTCCGGTGTGCCGTTGATGCCGCGGAAGGAGCCGTCCTCGCCGCGCTCGTTGCCGAACTTGGTGGCCAGCACGACCTCGTCGCGCCGGCCGGCGATGGCCTTGCCGACCAGCCGCTCGTTGGTGAACGGCCCGTACATGTCCGCGGTGTCGAGGAAGGTGACGCCGAGGTCGAGCGCCCGCCGGATGGTGCGCTCGGCCTCCGCCTGGTCGCCGGTTCCGTAGAACTCGCTCATCCCCATGCAGCCCAGGCCCTGGGCGGAGACGGTCAGCTGTCCCAGTGTGCGGTTCTCCATGGACCCCTCCCTGCCCCTCGGGACCCCGGGTCGACACGTGCAACGGGAGGTGTGGCAGGTTAGGCACGCCTCACTTAGCCAAGCCTCACCTCAGCACGACAGGAGCACGATGCGCACGCAGGCCCGGCCGCTGGCCGCCTTCTCCCTCACCGTGGCCACCGCACTCGCCGTCAGCGCCTGTGGCGGCAGCGAGGACACCACCGCCGAGGCGGCCTCGGAGTCCACCGAGCTCACCGTGACCCACGCGCAGGGCGAGACCGCCGTCCCGGCCGACCCGCAGCGGGTCGTCGTCTTCGACGTCGGCGTCCTGTCGACCCTGGACAGCCTCGGCGTCGAGGTGGCCGGCGTGCCGGAGGCGACCTACCCGCAGTCGCTGTCGCAGTACTCGGGGGACGAGTACGCCAAGGTCGGCTCGCTGTTCGAGCCGGACTACGAGGCCGTCAACGCCCTCGAGCCGGACCTGATCATCGTCGGCGGGCGCTCGGCGGCGGTGTACCCGGAGCTCGCCGAGATCGCCCCGACCATCGACCTGACCGTCGACAACGGCGACTTCCTGGCCTCCTTCGAGGAGCGGGTGACCACCCTCGCGGAGGTCTTCGGCGAGGAGGACGCCGTCGCCGACCGGCTGGCCGCGCTGGACCAGCGGGTCACCGAGGTGAAGGCGGCCGCGGAGGGTGCGGGAGACGCGCTCTTCGTCATGACCAACGCCGGCGAGGTCAGCGCCTACGGCCCCGACACCCGGTTCGGCCTGGTGTACGACGAGCTCGGGCTGACCCCCACCGACGAGGGGCTGACCGCCGCCGACCACGGCGACGCCATCTCCTTCGAGTACATCGCCGAGAAGGACCCCGACATCCTGCTGGTCCTCGACCGGGACGCCGCGATCGGCCAGTCCGGCACGGCCGCGCAGCAGGTGCTCGACAACGAGCTGGTCCGCGGGACGACGGCGTGGGCGGACGACGACGTCCACTACCTCGACTCGTCCGTCTGGTACATCGCGCCGAACGGCCTGCCGTCGGTCGAGCAGATGGTCGAGGAAGTCGGCGCAGCGGTCGAGTGACGCGCACGACCGGACGACGCAGCGGCGCCGCACCCGCCCTCTCCGGGCAGGCGCGGCGCCGCCGCGGTGTGCAGCGGTGGCACGTCGCCGTCGCGCTGGGAGCCCTGGCGCTCGCCGCGTCCGCCTCCCTGTTCGTCGGGGTCGGCGACCTGACACCGGCCGATCTGCTCGACCCCGACGAGGCGCAGGCCCGGGTGCTGTGGACCAGCCGGGTGCCCCGGCTGCTCGCCATCCTGCTGGCCGGCTCGGCGATGGCCGTGGCCGGGCTGGTGATGATGCACCTGACCCGCAACCGGTTCGTCTCCCCGCAGACCGCCGGGACGACGGAGTGGGTGGGGCTGGGCATCGTCGTCGCGACGCTGTCCTTCGGCGGGACGTCGGTGCTGGGCAAGATGACGATCGGCGTGGCGTTCGCCCTGGTCGGCACCGCCTTCTTCGTCTGGCTGCTGCAGCGGCTGGTCCTCACCGACGTGGTGGTGGTCCCGCTGGTCGGCATCCTGCTCGGCGGCGTGGTGAGCGCGGTGACGACGTTCCTGGCCTACCGCTTCGACCTGCTGCAGTCGGTGGACGTGTGGATGAACGGCGACTTCTCCGGCGTCCTGGCCGGCCGCTACGAGCTGCTCTGGCTGGTGCTGGCCGCCACCGTGGTCGCCTATCTGTGGGCCGACCGGTTCTCCGTCGCCGGCATGGGCGAGAGCTTCGCGATCAACCTCGGCGTCCCCTACACCCGGGTCGTCATGGTGGGCCTGGCCATCTCCTCGATCGTCACCGCGATCATCGTGGTCAGCGTCGGCTCCATCCCCTTCCTCGGCCTCGTCGTCCCCAACCTGGTCACCCTGGCGATGGGGGACAACCTGCGCCGCGTGCTGCCGGTGACCGCGCTGACCGGTGCGGCGTTCGTGCTGGTCTGCGACGTCCTGGCCCGCACCATCCGGTACCCGTACGAGGTCCCGGTGGGGATGATCGGCGGGGTCGTCGGCGGTGTGCTGTTCGTCTGGCTGCTGCTGCGCGCGCGGAACCGGGCGCTGTGATGACGGCCGTCCTCACCGGCCCGCAGCGGGCGACCCGCCGCCGGCGCACGCTGCTCGTGCTCGGCGTCCTCACCCTGGCCGTCGTGGCCGCCTACCTCACCGTCGACGTCACCGGCTCCTGGGGCTACGCGCTGCAGCAGCGCGGCCGCCGGCTGGCCGCCATGGCGGTCGTCGCCGTGGCGGTCGCGGTCTCCACCGTGCTGTTCCAGACGGTCACCAACAACCGGATCCTGACCCCGGAGATCATGGGGTTCGACCGGCTGTTCGTGCTGATCCAGACCGTCGGGGTGTTCGTCCTCGGGGCCGCCACCGTCACCACGACCGACCCACGGCTGCGCTTCGCGGTCGAGGTCGTCGTCCTGATCGGCTTCGGCGCCGTCCTCTACCGGTCGCTGTTCGGCCGCACCGAGCGCGACGTGTACGTGCTGGTGCTGCTCGGCGTGGTGCTCGGCTCGACGTTCACCAGCCTCACCCTGCTCGTGTCCCGGCTGATCGACCCCAACGAGTTCCTCACCCTGCAGGACCTGCTGTTCGCCAGCTTCACCTCCGTCGACCGGCAGATGCTGGCCCTGTCCGCCGTCCTCGTCGCGCTGGTCACCCTCGGCGTCTGGCGACTGCTCCCCCGGCTCGACGTCGTCGCCCTGGGCCGGGACACCGCCGTGGGCCTGGGCGTCGAGCACCGCCGGGTGGTCGACCGGGCGCTGCTGGCCGTCGCCGTGCTCGTCGCCGTCGCCACCGCGCTGGTCGGGCCGATCACCTTCCTGGGCCTGCTGGTGGCCAACCTGGCCCGCCAGCTGCTGGGCACCCACCGGCACGCCTGGGTGCTGCCGGGGGCCGCGCTGCTGGCGGTGCTCGCGCTGGCCGGCGGGCAGCTGGTCCTCGAGCAGCTGTTCGGCTTCAACTCCAGCCTCAGCGTCATGGTCAACTTCGTGGGCGGGATCGTCTTCATCGCCCTCCTGATCCGGGAGCCTCGTCAGTGAGGGGGCCATCCCAGTGAGCGAGCACAGCCAGTGATCGAGATCGAGTCCGTCTCCAAGTCCTACGGCGGCGTCCGCGTGCTGGACGACGTCTCGCTGACCATCCCGACCGGCGGGATCACCTCGCTGATCGGCGCCAACGGCGCGGGCAAGTCCACGCTGCTGTCGGTGGCCTCCCGGCTGCTGCCGGCCGACAGCGGCCGGGTCCGCGTCGACGGGATGGACGTCGCGACGACGCCGGGCCCGGTGCTGGCCCGGCGGCTGGCGGTGCTGCGCCAGGAGAACGCGATGTCGGTGCGGCTGACCGTGCGCGAGCTGGTCGCCTTCGGCCGCTTCCCGCACTCCGGCGGTCGGCTCACGCGCGAGGACTCCCGCCAGGTCGACGAGGCGCTGGCCTGGTTCGAGCTGGGCCCGCTGGCCGACCGGCACCTCGACCAGCTCTCCGGCGGGCAGCGGCAGCGCGCCTACGTCGCGATGGTCATGTGCCAGGGCACCGACCACGTGCTGCTCGACGAGCCGCTGAACAACCTGGACATGCGGCACGCCGTCCAGATGATGCGGATGCTGCGCGGCATGGCCGACGAGCTGGAGCGCACCGTCGTCCTCGTCGTCCACGACGTCAACGTCGCCTCCTGCTACTCCGACCGGATCGTCGCGATGCGGGAGGGCCAGCTGGTCGCCGAGGGCCCGACGTCGGAGCTGATGACGCCGGAGCTGCTGCGCAAGGTCTTCGACGTCGAGGTCGAGGTGCACGAGCTGGCCGGACGGCGGATCGGCGTCCCCTGGAGCTGAGCGCCGCGGTGCCGGGTCGCGCTCGTCAGCGAGGGGCGGGCCGGAACCACCCGGAGGGGGTGAGCGCGGAACCGAGCCGAGGCGCGTACTGGTCGAGGAAGATCCGGGAGACCAGCTCCCGGCGGCTGCGCACGCCCGACTTGTCGAAGATCGACTTGAGGTGGTCCTGGACCGTGTAGGGGGACAGGTACAGCTTCCGCGCGATCTCCTGCGTGTCGGCGCCCCGCAGCGCGTGGGTCACGATGTCGCACTCGCGCTCGGTGAGGCCGAAGGCCGCGGCCACCAGCGACACGACGTCCGGCGGGCATGCCTCCTCGACGGTGAGGACGACGTCGCGCCCACCGGCCGTCGTGCCCGCCAGCGGAGCCGCGTGCACGACGAGGAACTGGCCCGACGGCGCTCGCACGCGCAGCCGTGGCAGCACGGCCGAGCGCCCGGCGGCGAAGGCCCGAGCCGCGGCGAC
>NZ_FRDM01000094.1 GCF_900143215.1 Geodermatophilus obscurus
CTGCCGGTAGGGTTCACCCCCTCACCCAGCACACCCCGACGCTGAGGTCCCCTCCGTCCCACCTTCCCCTCTGGTGTGACCGACCGGTTCCAACCGACGGCTGATCTGCCGATGACCGGCGCGTGTGGATGTGGATCGTCGGGGGACTCGTCCTCTGGGTGCTGCTCGCCTTCGCCGTCGCCGTGGTCATCGGCCGCGGCATCCGGATCGCGGACGTCGCAGATGAGCGCGTGCCGGCCACCGCGACGGCTCCCCGCACCGGACGCGTCCGCACGGCCCGCCGCCGTGTCCCGCTCCCGCCCGTCGGGGTCGCCCTCGCCGCGACCGCGGTCCTGCTCGAGACCGTCGGCTACGTCGTCCGGTTCAACGGGACCACCGGCCCGGTCGCACGGGCCCTGTCCATGGACGCACCGTGGTCCGCGCCCCGGACCTTCGTCGCCGCGCTGTTCGCCGGGGCCGCCGTGGCCGCCGTCGCCGGCGCCGTTCGCGCACCGGGACGCCGCACCTGGTGGCTCGCCGTCGGCCTGGTCAGTGCGGGCATCGCCGTCGTCAAGGCCGGCGGCACCGTGCACGTCGAGCTCATGAGCGCCCTCGAGACCTACCTCGAGGAGTCCGGGGAGGCGCTGGCCGGCGTCGCCGTCCTGGTCGCCGTCCTCGTCGGGGTCGCGCCGCGCCTCGTGTTGCCCGCCTCCTGGGTGCTCCGGCGCAACTCTGACGCCGCCACCCTCGACGTCCCCGAGCAGCTGCCCCACGCCCTCCGGGGCTGAGCGTGCGGCGGGGCGGAAGTGTGAGCTTCCTGTCAGTGTGCGGCCAGGCGTTTACGACTCACCCCTGAGTCCTACCGTTGCATCGAGCAACGACGCTCTTCCCGACAGCCGGTGCGACAGGACCAGGGAGGGGCGACCATGCGCCTGCTCACGACCCCGCGCGACTCCACCGAGGCACCCGGGACGTGGTGCTGCGAGTTCGAGCTCTCGGGTGACGCCCCACCCCGCGCGGTCAGCGCTCCGGCCGGGCAGCAGCAGGCGCGGGTACTCGTCCGTCTGCACGGCGAACCCCTCGGCTACCTGGGCCTGCCACTGACGAGCGCCGGGCTGGACGTCGGGGACCTGGTGCGCCGCGCGCACGCGGAGTTCGCGCCGTGGATCACCACCCACCTCGACCAGGAGGCCATCGAGGTCGAGGGGCGGCCGGCGCCGGCCGGGGAGGGGTGCCCGAACCGCGTGGACTCCGATGACCTCGTCACCGTCGTCGTCTGCACACGCGAGCGCAGCGCCGCCCTGGCCACGTGCCTGCAGCGCCTCCAGCAGCTCGCCCACCGCGACGTCGAGGTCCTGGTGGTCGACAACGCCCCCTCCGACGACAGCACCCGCAGCGTCGCCGAGGCGGCCGCCGCCGCCGATCCACGCATCCGCTACACCCGGGAGTCGCGGCCAGGGCTCTCCGCCGCCCGCAACCGCGGCCTGGCCGAGGCGCAGGGGCGCTACGTGCTCTTCACCGACGACGACGTCTCCGTCGACCCCGACTGGGTCCAGGGCATTCTGCGAGGCTTCCGGCGCCGCCCCGACGTGGCCTGCGTGACCGGCCTGGTCTGCACCGCGGACATCACCAGCTCCGCGGAGGCCTACTTCGACGCCCGCGCCGCCGCTTGGTCCGTCCGCACGGAGCCGCGGCTGTTCGACCTCGCCGGGGACCGAGATGGTTCGACCCTCTACCCGTACGCTCCCGGCCTCTTCGGCACCGGCGCCAACTTCGCCTTCGACCGCGACCACCTGCGCGCGCTGGGCGGCTTCGACGAGGCCCTCGGCGCCGGCGCGCGCACCCGCGGCGGCGAGGACATCGACGTGTTCGTCCGCGTCCTGCGCAGCGGCCGCGCGATCGCCTACGAACCCGCCGCGATCGTCTGGCACCACCACCGGGCCGACGACGCCGCCCTCCTCGCGCAGCTCTACGGCTACGGCACCGGGCT
>NZ_FRDM01000071.1 GCF_900143215.1 Geodermatophilus obscurus
GACCCCGGCCATCTCCGCCGCCCACCTGGCCCAGGTGCACGCCCTGGCCCGGCCCGATGAGGCGGTGCTGCGCGACGAGCAGCGCACCGCCGACTACGCCCGCGACGCGCTGGCGCGGATCACCCTGCCCAAGGGCCGCGGCGTGCTGTCCGCCTGGCGCCAGCAGCAGTGGCTCGACCAGCACCTGATCGTCGTCACTGAGCTCGAGCGGGGCATCCGGCAGGTGTCGCTGACCCGCCTGACCAGCCGCGCCCAGCAGCGCGGGGAGCGGACCAAGCACGGCACCGTCGTCGACTTCCTCGTGGTGGCCAGCCGCTTCCACGCCCAGCTGCTGACCCACCAGCTGCTGCAGCAGCTGGCCCCCTGGCGGGTCCGCGGCCGCGCCCTGGCCCCCCGGCAAGGCGCGACGCGCACCTGGCTGCCCGGCGCCCCCCAGGTCGACCTGGCCGGTCTGGCGGTCACAACCGGGCTGCGCTGAGCACCTGCCACAGGTGGACCGACCGGTGCGGGAAGGAAGGTGGGCTGCGTGGGTCGAAGTCGGGTCGCCGACCCGGACGGCTACGTCGTCGACGCCGACCGCGGCTCGTCGGCCGCGGTGCTGACCAAGCGGGCGCAGCTGATCGACGCTGCTGCGGCCGCCGCGCGGGCAGACACCCGCGACGGCGCCCGCGAGCTCGACGCTGCGGTCGAGGCGTTGCCCGGGCTGACCCGGGCCCGGCGGGACCGTGAGCGGGCGATGCCGCGCGCCACGACGGCCGACGTGCCGCACCCGGCGATGCGGCGCCGGCTGCCGGGAGCCGACGCCGTACGGGGACCGCTGAGCTCCCGCCAGCGCAAGGCACGGTCGGTGATCAAGCGTGCCGCGCAGGATCGGCTGCCGACCGCTCAGCACACCGCCGTGCACCAGCTCATCAGCCGGTCCGGGCGCTGGCGGGAGCTGAATGACGCGCTCTCCGACGCCGCCGGCGACGTCCAAACCCTCGACGAGGACCAGCGACGCACCATTCAGCGCGTCGACCGGGCGGTGCAGACCTTCGAGCGGGCCAACGACCGGGGCCACGTCGTCTACAGCAACGTGCAGATGCCGGCGGCGGTCAACCGCTTCAACCTCGCCGGGTTCGTGCGGAACAACTTCTGGCCCGGGACCGTGATCCACTTCGACCGGTTCACCGCCGCGGCGCACACCCTGCACGAGGTCGAGCCAGGGCCCGAGGGCGCAGAGCGCTGCGCGGTGTTCGAGGTCCAGACCCGCCGCGGCGCCTACCTGGGCGCCTCCGACGGCTGGGACGACACCGCACATCTGCTGCCGCGGGGGATGCGACTGGCTGTCGCCGGCACCCACCGGGCGACGTACCGGCGCCCCGACGGCAGCCTCGGCAGCCGGCAGGTCATCCAGCTCGTCGACCTCGACGACACACAGCCTCCGTCCTGAGGAGATACACCATGCCCTTCACCGACGCCCAGGGCCGCCTGGAGCTGCTCATGCACCCGGATATCCTGCGCGGCGAGGTCGCCTACCGCCGCGAGTCCGCCAGCGACGACAGCGACGCCGGGCCAGCGGACCGGGCCCCCGCCGCAGCATCGGCCGCACGACCCGCCGCCACGGGGACCCGGTCTGGCGAGTCGACCTCGACCGGGTAGCCGCCGCAGAACTCCCGCCAGGGGCGCGGGCGAGGGGACTCGCCGGCGGCGGTGTCCGTGATCCCCGACCGCGTCCGGAACCACCCTTGGCGGTCGGGGATCCGACTGCCGCTGCGCCAGGTACCAACCCAGTAGGCCGCAGCGGGTCGTGGGTCCGTGTGACCGGACGAAGGGAAGTCTAGGGAGCCGCCGGCCGCCGCGGGGCGCTGGTGTGGTTCACCGGTGAGTCGACGCGCGGGCGAGGAACGCTCTGCTTGCCAGCGGGCGCAACGTGCACTTAAGCCATGCTCGGGCGGTCGGGAGCTCGACGAGGATCGGCCGGCCAAGGTTGGTCGCCCGCTCGCACTGCGCAGGGGACAGACCGCCCAGTCGTGTCAGCAGGTAGGTCGTTGCCTCCCGGGAAGGCTGGTCGGCCGTCAGCTGCTCGAGCACCTCCACGGTTGTCAACGACGGTCGAAAGTTGACCCCCTCGCCCTGGAACCCGCCCGTCGCGAGGGGGTCAGTTTTCAGGCGTCGTCGACAACGGTCACGACCAAGACGGTCGGGCTGCCGTTCCTCGCCGATGAGGGTCGGATGGTCCGCCCGGCGGCCTGTCGAGAGGGCGAGTGGGGTTCGTGCTTTCTCGCTGTGGCCGGCGGTTGTTGGCCACGCCCGCGGAGGTCCGCAGAGGAGTAGGTGCGGACACCGCTTGAGGACCTGGCCGCGGCGGTCGATGACCAGGGCATGCTCCACTGTCCTACCTAGAATTTCCCGCTGCCTGTGGAGGCCGTCTTGTGTGCCGAATGCATTTGGCGCTGGGAAGCCGACGACTCAATCGCATCGACCGATGTGGTGCCGGCCGCGCTGATCTCGCCTTGGGCCGACGGCCATAGGTCCTCATGACTCGGTTGCCGTCTCAGGAGCGGGCGCTCGTAGCAGACAGCGCCGACCGCACGCCGCGCATAGCGTCCGGCGGGTCGACCCAGCCCCCGTCGGCTCGGCCTCACCGGAGCCGCCGCCGGACCCCGGCCGGCTCTGCGCCCGGTCGACGAGCATCCCACGACTCGGCCGCGGCAGCCTCACCGGCCGCCGATCATGATCGCCGCAGATACAACATAGTCCCTTTTATGTTGTATCCCGCGGAGGTGGGGATGGTTGCTGAGCCCGCGTGGATGAGGGGGTGGGTTCAACAGCGACTCAAAGCGGCCAACCCGCAAACATCGCCCTTCAGCAACCAGCCATGGCGGCGCTGTGACGCCCGTCGGGTGCGTCCTCTACGGGGGTGGAACTGCCCCTGGAGTATGAAGCCGGCCCTGAGGCGCCTGATGGCCGTCAGAGGGGTCGGTGGCGATGCTGTCAGCCCAGGCTTGCTGCCCCAGCTGCTCGATACGCTTGATCAAATCTCGCTGCACGTCTCGGAAGCAATGCAGCCGATACTCACAGACCTCGCCCTCTCGTGCTCCACTGCCACCGCCTGTTCACCGAGGACCTCCTATATCACAGGCAAGCAGCTGACAAGCCTCTTGCATCGCCGCGAGATTCGACTGATCCTTGAGGGAACCTGATCGCGCTCGTTCAGCAGGCATGCCTAAAGCGCGGAGGCGGCTGAGTGAGACTCGCTGCAGTTCGCTTCCGCTGTCGTCATCAACGGCGCGCCATCACTGCGCAGTAGATGGCGGCCATCCCAGACAGCGTTCCGCAGTTGACTGTGCCTACGTCGCGCCAGACGAAGGGGCTGGGATTGCCGGGGTCAGGGATGAAACTGGAGCCAACGTTAACCCGGATAATTACATTCGGTGGTGGCTGGGAAGGCTGGTCGTCATCCGTGGCCTTAGCCGTTTTGCTCCGCTCCCGCACGTTGGCGAAATGCTTCTCCGCTTCGGGGAGGTCCATACGGGCTAAATCCTTCGGTGCGTCCGCCTCGAAGATGGGGAAGTCCTTATAAGCGTACGTGTACGGCTCGGATCGGTTGATGACCGTCAGGTGGGGTAGAACGAGTTCCATGCGCCCTTCCCTTCATAGCGCTGGCCTAGGCCAGGGTGAGTCGTCGCTCGAGTACCGACGAACCCAGGATCGACGAACCCAGGATGCACTCCCTAGGTGGTGTCGTCAGCGGTGCTGTCGTCAGCGGCGCTCCGCTCCTCGTCGGAGACGAGGAGCGGAGCGACCCGTTCGTGCAGGTCGGCCAGCTCCTGCCGGAGATCGTCGACAAGCCGGTAAAGCGCCTGAATGGACACCAAGGCCACCCCGTTGGCGTCTACCAGAGCGATTCTGGTGTCGTCCCCGCCCAACCCGAACGTCGCCGCCCAGTCCTGCGCCATCGGACCCAGGTGGCGAACCTTTGGGGTCTCCCAGTGATAGCGCCAGGTGCTTATCGGCAGGCTGGCGACCAGATCGAGGATCCGGAACCCGTTCACCGGCTCGACGGGCTGGACCTGCTCGACCGGCTGCACCGGGTCGCCCAGTCCGGCCGGCCCGGGGTCGGGCCGGCCGGACTGGTCGGGCATGCTCAGCGAGTCCACTCCACCAGAGCAATGTCGCGCTTGAGGGTGCGGTCGCTCACTGCTCCGAGGACGGCCGGGCCAACCGTCTTCACGACGTCCCAGACATCGCCCCAGCCGAACGCGGCCTCGATCCCGCCCTCGGACGCCATGGCGGATGCCGGGAGCTGGCTGCGGTCGATGGGCGCCGCCTGCATCGGAAGCTGCAGGGAAGACGACCGGTCGATCCTGATCTGATCTGTCATTTCCTACTCCTTCTCCTTCGTTGTCGGACTAGTGCCGGGGCCCCGGCACGTCGCTACGCATTGAGCCAGGGCTTCGCGTAGTTCTCCCACATGTATTTGCCGGGCGCCTCCAGCCAGTTGCCGACCGGCACTCCTCCCAAGATGTCGGCATCGATTCCCCGATCGCTGTTCAGGGCCGCGGACGACACTGCGCGGTCGATCGGCGGGGCCTGGTGCGGTACGTGGATCGCAGGCTGGAACTCCGGTGCATGCGTTGCCGAGCGGTCG
This sequence comes from Geodermatophilus obscurus, assembly GCF_900143215.1. Taxonomy (GTDB): domain Bacteria; phylum Actinomycetota; class Actinomycetes; order Mycobacteriales; family Geodermatophilaceae; genus Geodermatophilus; species Geodermatophilus obscurus_A. The sequence continues at coordinate 4,634 of NZ_FRDM01000071.1, forward strand.
GACATCGTAAGGCCTCCTGTCGCATCGGGGCGGGGATAGATCAGAAAATGCTGTTCAAGGAATCTGGGGGACGGACAGGGTCCATCATCCAGTCAGGAGGAAATAGTCGGAGGTCGGCGTCGATTCCTCGGTCGGTGTTTAGGGTCGCGGGCGACACCGCGCGGTCGATCGGCGGGGCCTGGTGCGGTACGTGGATCGCAGTCTGGAACTCCGGTGCATGCGTTGCCGAGCGGTCGGACATCGTAGGGCTCCTTTCACTCATATACGATCCCGTATCGCTCCCTATAACACATTTCCCGCGCCGGATCGGGCAGGTCGCTACAGCCCGCGGCCTCAACGCCGCCCGCTAGGGTCACCGCCTCCTCGGAGCTGTGGTCGTAGCGTCGAATTGGATGAGCTTGCAGTGGAAGATGGAGCCATCGCCCTTCATATGACGCGGTCGACGCGGTCATCGATACCTCCTTGGTGTCGCTGATTATTCATGTGGCTGTCGATCATCTGCCGAGGAAGCGGTGCGACGGCGCAAGGCTGACTGGCAGATCGGCACTGACGTCGATGGTGAGCTGCCAGTGCACCGTGGCGCGCTGATCGTTCTCCGGGTCGAAGAACGTGATGATGACGTCCCAGCAGTCAGAGTCCATACGGCAGTACGGACTCTTGGCAACGCTGATCGTGTCCAGTGCGTACAGTCCGGTGTTCGGTCCTGGTACGTACTGGGCGGAGAGGAAACCATCCCGGATCTCGTTGCCGAACAGGAACGCGTTGGTTCCGGCGAAGTTCAGCGCGCGGTCCGGAGGGCTCTGCCCGAGGTTTCGGAACTGGTAGTAAATCTTGTCGAGGAACGCGCGGATATTTCGCCGATTGTCCTCGTCGCTGATGCGGGTACCGGAATCGGTTCCCTCGAGGCTCTCGTTCACCGCGTTAATCACCGCCCGCACTAGCGCCGCTTCGTTCCAGGTGTACAAGCCACGGGCACTGACCTTGGCCACCGGTACCACCTGGCCAGAGAACAGTCGCACCGTTTTATCGGTCAGTCTCCCAGGAATGGCGACCCGTGAGACGTAGTTATCATCATCGACATTCTGAACCTGGCCGACAATGGCGTCACGGAACACCTTGTAGACGTACGAAACGGGGGGGTAGGTGGCGAAGTTTGAGAGGATGGTGCTGAGGTGATCCGGGTATCCGACAACCTCGTGCAGCTCTGGCTTATCCTCGATCGGGGACCTGAACGGCTCCCATGTCATGCCGACCGAGGCCTCGGCCTCCAGTGCGTAGATAGGGGTCCGAGCTATGTTCAGCGTCCAAGTGAGCTTGTCGGAGACCCAAGGGTTCTCCGCCAGATACCGGTTCACATGCCGCGGGTCATACGGGTTCGGTGGGTCCATGATTGGAAGGCCGTCCGCACCCGTCCCCTCACGCCGGAACGGCAGCATCTGCTGGCGGAACCCGTCCCGGTTTGCCTCAGTCCGGAAGTCATAGCCAATGGTGCCAATGGCATAGATTAGCTGGCTGTTGCTGTTGCTGTTGCCGTTGCCGTTGCATCCGCATCCGCACGCAGCCCGCACACCGGGCGCCATCGTCGCGACAGCGGCTGGGTGCTGGCCGGGCGGCTCTGCCACCGACCACCGGGCCGGGCCGGGTGGATCGGTCGGACCAGGAGAACTGGGCGGGGCGGCTACGGAGGCGGCCTGAATCTGAGGCACTGCTGCGTTCGTGCCGGGGGAGCATGGAATCTCCTCCGTCGCAGCACCGACGCTGCCGGCTGCGACTAGGACCTCCCCGGTCGACGGCGTGGGCGCCGCTGGTACGGAATTCGATGGTGTCTGCTCGGACGGTGCCAGCGCAAGATCGGAATGGTCCACAGCCGTTTTCCCTCCCATGAGGATGACGTCGTATGCCCGCGGGACGTCGAGCCGCCCCGCGGGGAAGCGGTGAGACCTCGGACCGCCGCTGGGCTCGCACGGGGTAGCGGTGGAGAGGATTGCCGCCCGGACACCGAGTAGGTCCGCGGTGTCGCGGGTGAGTAGTTGCACACTTGCCAGTAACGCGGCGACACCAGATACCACCGGAGTTGCAAAACTGCTGCCGGTGAGGGTGGCCGTGCCGCCTCCGGGAACCGCTCCACCAATGTCTAGTCCGGGTGCGAGCACCGCATTGGACCGGTAGGCCTCACCCCAGTTGTTCAGCTCCAGCGGCTGGCCGTCCAGTCCGCATGCACCCACTGCGAGCGTCGAGGACACCGCAGCGGGGACCTGCACGCAGTCGCAGCCGTCGTTGCCGACGGCCGCGACGACGAGGACGCCGTTGTCTTCACAAAGTTGGAGCGCATGGGCGAGCATGCCCTCCGCTTCGCCCGTCGGTGTCGGTTCACCCCCGCTGACGTTAATGATGTTCGCGCCGGCGCCCACGGCTTGCTCGATCGCTCGAGACAAATCCAGCTGCGAGAGGCGCTCCCCGTCCCGGAACACCGGGGCAATCAAGCCTCGGCAGTGCGGGGCCAGGCCGAACACCGGGCTACCCGCCTGACCGAATAGCAGGCTGGCGACATGGGTCCCGTGCTTCGACATCAAATCGCTGCTCGGTGTGTTCGGAACGAGGGTGTCTAGCGTGGTCAGGTCGGCCCCAGCGAAGCACGGATGGGACAAGTCCACCGGACCGTCGAGAACGGCAATGCACACCCGGTTGTCG
>NZ_FRDM01000064.1 GCF_900143215.1 Geodermatophilus obscurus
GTGTAGACGGTCAGCCCGATCAGCACCGTGACCGGTGACAGCGCCCCGGTGAACGGGGCGAGGAAGGCGAACAGGGCCAGCGACGGGATCGTGTAGACGACCGAGCTCAGCCCGAGGACGGGGCCGGTCAGCAGCCGGCTGCGCCGGGCGAGCAGCGCCAGGGGCAGCGCGATCAGCGTCCCGAGCAGCACCGCCCCGACGGTGAGCCTGACGTGCTGACCGAGGTGGCCCACAATGGTGTTCCAGTTGTCGGTCACGTACGACGGGTCGAACCAGGGGTTCGGCGCCTCGTCCGCGGCGAGCGCCGGAGGTCCCGGGTCGCTCGTCGCGCTCAGCGCACCCAGGGAGGCCACGCGTGGACGCTACTGCCGCGCCCTCGTCGCTGCGCGCGGCGTCGCCGGGCGCCGGGTCGGCCGGCGCTGCCCCCGAGATCCGCCTGGAGGGGGTCAGCAAGGTCTACCCCGACGGCACCGTGGGCGTGGCCGAGCTGGACCTGACCTTCGCCGCCGGGGAGCTGTCCGTGCTGGTCGGGCCGTCGGGCTGCGGCAAGACGACGACGATGAAGATGGTCAACCGGATCATCGAGCCGACCACCGGGCGCATCCTGCTCGGCGGCGAGGACGTGACCCGTGCCGACGCCGACCGGCTGCGCCGCCGCATCGGCTACGTCATCCAGAGCGTCGGGCTCTTCCCGCACCAGACGGTGCGCACCAACGTCGCGACCGTCCCCCGGCTGCTGGGCTGGGACCGCCGGGAGATCCGCGACCGGGTCGAGGAGCTGCTCACCCTGGTCGGGCTGGACCCCGCCGTCCACGGCGACCGGTACCCCGCCCAGCTCTCCGGGGGCCAGCGGCAGCGGGCCGGGGTCGCCCGGGCGCTGGCCGCCGACCCCGGCGTGCTGCTGATGGACGAGCCGTTCTCCGCCGTCGACCCGGTGGTGCGCGAGCGGCTGCAGTCGGAGTTCCTGCGGCTGCAGGAGACGGTGCGCAAGACGATCGTCTTCGTCACCCACGACATCGAGGAGGCCGTGCGGCTCGGCGACCGCATCGCGGTGATGAGCACCGGCGGACACGTCGAGCAGTTCGCCCCGCCCACGGAGCTGCTGGGCCGGCCGGCGAACGAGACGGTGGCCGGCTTCGTCGGCGCCGACCGGGGCCTCAAGCGGCTGGCGGTCACCCCGATCGACCCCGTCGACCTCGAGCACCCGCCGGTGGTCGGGCTGGGCGACGGCCTGGCCGAGGCCGGGGCGGCGCTCGACCGCGCCGGCACCGACCGGGCGGTGGTGCTGGACGACGGCGGTCGCCCGGCCGGGTGGCTGCCGGCCGACCAGGCGTCGGGTGCCGGGACGGTCGCCTCGGCCGTCGTCCGCGACGACGCCGCCGTGCCGCTGCAGGCCTCGCTGCGGACGGCGCTGGCCACGATCCTGCAGTCCGACGCCGGGTGGGTGCCGGTGCTCGACGGCGACCGCCACCTCGGCGTCCTCACCCCCACCGCCCTGCACGCGGCGCTGCGCCGGTCGGTGCACGCGGGCGCCCGCTGAGCGGTGGGTCCGGGCGGGGCCGGCTGAGCGGGAGCGGTCAGGCCCGGGCGCCCGCCTGCGGTGTCTCGTCGTCGGGGGACGGCGGGATGCGGCAGACCGACTCCAGCCACAGCGCCGCTGCGACCAGCGCGGCCGAGCAGACGACCCCGACGACCCCGGTGACGGTGTCGTTCGCGGCGGCCTGCAGCCGCGACACCGAGGGCCCCACGTAGAGCAGCAGACCGACCCAGATGCCGACGAAGGCCGCGCCGACGTAGGCGCTGGCCTGGGCCAGCACCGCGAGCCGGGCGACCAGCATCGGCTCGACGGGGCGGACCGGCGCGGTGCCGCGCTCGGCCGGGGGACGGCGGTCCCGCTGGGCGGCGAGACGGGCGCGCAGCGTGCGGGCGCCGAGGAGTTCGGCCACGGCCAGCACGCCGAGCGGCACCGGCAGCCACCAGCGCAGCGCCGGCAGGGAGCCGTAGCTCGCCCGCACGACCAGCAACGCGGCGACGGCGAGGCCGGCCGCGAGGACCAGCAGGTCCCGCCGGTTCACGGGCTTCAACGCAGGTGCTCCCAGCGGACGACGGCCGCGACGTCCTCCGGTGGCAGCGCGGCCAGCAGCTCGCTCACCCGGCCGCGGCCCGGCAGCACCGCGGTGGGGTCGAGGCCGGCCCACGGCACGAGCACGAACGCGCGCTCGTGCGCGCGGGGGTGCGGGAGGGTGAGCGCGGGGTCGTCGGAGAGGACCGGCCGGCCGTCGTCCCCGGTGACCGTGACGACGTCGACGTCGAGGGTGCGCGGCCCCCAGCGCACGTCGCGGGTGCGCCCGGCAGCCTGCTCCAGCTCGTGCGCGCGGGCCAGCCAGCCGGCGGCGTCCCGGTCGCCGCGCACGACCACGACCGCGTTGAGGTACGGCGGCTGCTCGACCGGGCCCCACGGCGGGGTCTCGTACAGCGTCGAGCGGGCCACGAGCACGCCGTCGTCCTTGAGGGCGGCGACTGCGGCACGCAGCGCGGCGGCCCGGTCCCCCAGGTTGGCGCCCAGCGACAGGACCGCCCGCGTCACGGCCGCTCCCGCCGGATGGCGACGCTGACGTCGTCGAAGGGGACGCCGAGGTCGGCCTCGGGCTTGTGCACGGTGATCTCGACGGCGTCGACCAGCGGGTCCTCGAGGCAGACGTCGGCCAGCCGCTGGGCGAGGGTCTCCAGCAGGTCGACCGGCTCCCCCGTCAGCACGATGTGCAACGCGCGGGCCAGCTCGGCGTAGTTGACCGTGCGCTCGAGGTCGTCATCGGCGGCGGCCGGGGCGGTGTCCAGCTCGAGGACGGCGTCGACGCGGAAGGTCTGGCCCAGCCGGCGCTCGGCCTCGTACACGCCGTGGAAGGCGTGCGCGCAGAGCCCGTGGATGGCGATGCGGTCGGGGCGGGTGGACGGGCGGGCGTCAGCCACGGCCCTCTCCCCCGCGGCGGGCCGCCCGGACGGCGGCGACGGTGCGGACGGCGTCGGCCGATGCTGCGGCGTCGTGCACCCGCACACCCCAGGCGCCGGCCTCGGCCGCGAGCACCGTGGCGGCCAGCGTCGCGGCGTCGCGCTGCTCGGCCGGGCGCAGGGTGCCGTCGGGGGCGGCGAGCAGGCGGCCCAGGAACGACTTGCGGGAGGCGCCGACGAGCACCGGCAAACCGAGGCCGACGATCCGGTCGAGGCCGGCGAGCAGCCGCCAGTTGTGCTCGGCGCGCTTGGCGAAGCCGAGGCCGGGGTCGAGGACCAGATGCTCGGGGGCGACGCCGGCGGCGACGACGTCCTCCACCCGCGCGGTCAGCTCGGCGCAGACCTCGGTGACGACATCGCCGTACTGCGCGGCGGCGTACATCTCGCGGCTGTGCCCGCGCCAGTGCATCAGCACCCAGGGGACGCCGGCCTCGGCGACCAGCTCGGCCATGTTCTTGTCGGCCAGTCCGCCGCTCACGTCGTTGACCAGGACGGCGCCGGCCGCCAACGCGGCCTCGGCCACCTCCGCGCGGGTGGTGTCGACGCTGGTGCGCACACCTGCGGCGGCCAGCTCGCGGATCACCGGGACGACCCGGCCGCACTCCTCGGCGGCGTCCACCCGGTCGGCTCCGGGCCGGGTGGACTCCCCGCCGACATCGACGTAGTCGGCTCCGGCGGCGTGCATCGCCAGGCCGTGGGCGACCGCCGTGCCGGTGTCGGCGAAGCAGCCGCCATCGGAGAAGGAGTCGGGCGTGACGTTGAGGACCCCCATGACCACGCAGTGGCCGGGGCGCGGGAGACGGCGGAGGGTCACCGGCCCCGGACGAGGCTCATCGCCTCGCTGCGGGTCGCCGCGTTCTCCCGGAAGATGCCGCGCACGGCCGAGGTGACCGTAGACGAGCCGGGCTTGCGGACCCCGCGCATGGCCATGCACAGGTGCTCGGCCTCGATCACCACGAGCACGCCGCGCGGCTTGAGGACGTCGGCCAGCGCGTCGGCGATCTGGCTGGTCATCCGCTCCTGCACCTGCGGGCGGCGGGCGTAGACCTCGACCAGCCGGGCCAGCTTGGACAGGCCGGTGACCCGCCCGTCCTCTCCGGGGATGTAGCCGATGTGCGCCACCCCGTGGAACGGCACCAGGTGGTGCTCGCAGGTCGAGTACATCGGGATGTCCTTGACCAGGATCATCTCGTCGTGGTCCTCGTCGAACGTCGTCGCCAGGACCTCCGCCGGGTCCTGCCAGAGCCCGGCGAAGGTCTCGGCGTACGCGCGGGCGACGCGGTCGGGGGTGTCCTGCAGTCCCGGACGGTCGGGGTCCTCACCGACGGCGAGCAGCAGCTCCCGGACGGCGGCCGCGGCCCGGACGTGGTCGACCCCGGCCCGCGGCGGGCTCAGCAGCAGGGCCGCGCTGTCCTCGTCCCCACCCGCCCCGGCCGGGATCTCGGTCACCTCTGCGCGGGGGCGCCCACGTCCCCCACAGCGGTGCTGCCGTGGCCGACGTGGCCGTTGCCGTTCCGGGCGGCCTGCTCGGCGGGGGTCAGCACCGGCGGCTGGTCCGACGGCGTGCGCTTGCCGAAGCCGTTGTACGGGGCGAGCGACGGCCGCTTGGTGACCGGCGCGCAGATGCGGGCCATGTCCTCCTTGGAGAGGGTCTCCTTCTCCATCAGCTCGAGCACGAGCTGGTCGAGGACGCCCCGGTACTCGACCAGGATCTCCCACGCCTCGTCGTGCGCGGCCTCGATGAGGGCACGGATCTCCGCGTCGATGTCGGCGGCGACGGCCTCCGAGTAGTCCGGCCGCGACCCCATGTCCCGGCCCAGGAAGGGCTCGGCGTCGGTGCTGCCGTACTTCACCGCGCCCAGCTTGGCGCTCATGCCGTACTGGGTGACCATCGCCCGCGCCATGGCGGTGGCCTTCTCGATGTCGTTGCCGGCGCCGGTGGTCGGCTCGTGGAAGACCAGTTCCTCCGCTGCCCGCCCCCCGAGCGCGTACGCCAGGGTGTCGATCATCTCCGACCGGGTCTGGGTGTACTTGTCCTCGGTCGGCAGCACGAGGGTGTGCCCGAGCGAGCGACCGCGCGGGAGGATCGTGACCTTGTGCACCGGGTCCAGGTTGGGCAGCGCGTGCGCCACCAGGGCGTGGCCGCCCTCGTGGTAGGCGGTGACCTTCTTCTCCTTCTCGCTCATCGCCCGGGTCTTCCGCTCGGGGCCGGCGACGACGCGGTCGATCGCCTCCTCGAGGGTCTCGTCGGTGATCAGCGACCCGTTGTGGCGGGCGGTGAGCAGCGCGGCCTCGTTGAGCACGTTGGCCAGGTCGGCGCCGGTGAACCCGGGGGAACGCCGGGCGACGGTCTCCAGGTCGACGTCCGGGGCCAGTGGCTTGCCCTTCGCGTGCACCTCGAGGATCCGCTTGCGGCCGAGCAGGTCCGGGCGGTCGACAGCGATCTGGCGGTCGAAGCGGCCCGGGCGCAGCAGGGCCGGGTCGAGGATGTCCGGCCGGTTGGTGGCGGCGATCATGATGACGCCGCCCTTCACGTCGAAGCCGTCCATCTCGACGAGCATCTGGTTGAGCGTCTGCTCGCGCTCGTCGTGCCCGCCGCCCATGCCGGCGCCACGGTGCCGGCCGACGGCGTCGATCTCGTCGACGAAGATGATCGCCGGGGCGTTCTCCTTGGCCTGGGTGAACAGGTCACGGACCCGGCTGGCGCCGACGCCGACGAACATCTCGACGAAGTCCGAGCCGGAGATCGAGAAGAACGGCACGCCCGCCTCGCCGGCGACCGCGCGGGCCAGCAGCGTCTTGCCGGTGCCGGGCGGGCCGAACAGCAGCACGCCCTTGGGGATCTTCGCGCCCACGGCCTGGAACTTGACCGGGTTGGCGAGGAAGTCCTTGATCTCGTGCAGTTCCTCGATGGCCTCGTCCGCGCCGGCGACGTCGGCGAACGTGGTCTTCGGGGTGTCCTTGGTGACCTGCTTGGCCTTGGACTTGCCGAAGGCCATGACCCCGCGGCCGCCGCCCTGCATGGAGTTGAACAGCCAGAACAGCAGGAGCAGGAGGATCACGAACGGCAGGAAGCTGATCAGCAGGCTGACCAGGACGCTGTCCTGCGTGACGTTGGTGTTGAAGTCGACGCCCTCGCCGTTCCCCAGCCCGGAGACCAGGTCGAAGACGTCGTCGGCGGCTCCGAGCGGGTAGGAGGCGGTGATCTGGTCGCTGCCCTCGACCGGGTTGGCCAGCTCGATGTCGAGCGTCTGTTCCTTGTCGTTGATCGTGACCTGGTCGGCGTTGCCGTTCTGGATCTGCTCCAGCGCGACCGCGGTGCTGACCTCCTGGAAGCCGCCGGTGCCGCGGAACAGCGAGGAGAACGCCAGCGCCAGGAGGACGACGAGGACGACCCAGAACCACACGGAGCGGAAGATCTTCTTGCGTTCCATACACCGATGCCGGGCGGCCGGGTGTTCCGGCCTGTCCCGTCCACCCTCCTGATCGTCCGGGGACGCTCCCTGCGACCCGGGCGGGCACCCTGGCGCTCGGTGCAGCGTCGTTGCGATCGACGGTACACCGGGGAGCCTCCGCGACAGCCGTGCCGCAGCCGGGTCCGGCCCGACAACCCCCTGGCGGGTGGGCTCCTCGGCGGAGCCATGATCAGGTCCCCTGATCATGGAGTGTCCTCCCGCACCGCAGAACGTGCGGGAGGACACTCGACGATCAGGTCACCTGATCCCAGCGGGGCGCAGGGCGGGGCGGGCCGGTGGCCGCGGTGTCGACCGGTCGGCCGGCTCAACCCGAGTAGACCTCCGGGCGCAGCGTCGCGATGTAGGGCAGGTCGCGGTAGCGCTCGGCGTAGTCCAGGCCGTAGCCGACCACGAACTCGTTCGGGATGTCGAAGCCGATGTAGCGCACCGGCACGTCGACCTTCACCGCGTCGGGCTTGCGCAGCAGGGCGCAGACCTCGAGCGAGGCCGGACGCCGTCCGCCCAGGTTCTTCAGCAGCCAGGACAGGGTCAGCCCGGAGTCGATGATGTCCTCGATGACGAGCACGTGCCTGTCGCTGATGTCCCGGTCGAGGTCCTTGAGGATCCGCACGACACCGGAGGAGCTGGTGGCCGAGCCGTAGGAGGAGACGGCCATGAACTCCATCTGGGTGGGCAGCCGCAGCGCCCGCGCGAAGTCGCTCATGAACAGCACCGCACCCTTGAGGACGCCGACCAGCAGCACCTCGCGCCCCGCGTAGTCGCGGTCGACCTGCTCGGCCAGCTCGGTGATCTTGGCCTGGATCTGTTCCTGGCTGAGCAGCACGTGGTCGATGTCGGGGCCGTAGCCGTGGTCGTTGCCGAGCTCTGCTGGAGCGCTGGCGGGCTCGCTCACGGGGGGGGACTCCTCGCGGGTCTGGGGTGCGTCCTCGGGACGGGTGCCCCGCGCTTCGGGGGGCGACAGGACCAGCCTGCCAGACGTCCGGAGGGCGCCTGCGCCGTCGGGTAGGTCCACCCGGCCCTGCCCGCGCCAGCGGGTGACGAGGGCTTCCACCGCGCGCAGGTGCACCGCCTGGAGGTCGGGGACGCCGGCGGCGCGCAGCCACCCGCGGAGCACCCGACGGCGCAGCGCCGCGGGCAGCGCACCGAGCTCGCGGGCGGGCAGGCCGCCGTCGCCCGCCTCCCCGGCCAGACGGGCCAGCTCGGCGGCGGCGAGCTCGTCGAGGGCGTCGAGGTCCTCCCGGAGCAGCTCGGCGGTGCGGGCCAGGGCGGGCGCGACCCCGCCGCCGAGCACGTCCTCCATCAGCGGCAGCACCTCGCCGCGCAGCCGCGCGCGGGTGTAGGCGGGGTCGGCGTTCCAGGGGTCGTCCCACACCGCCAGCCCCTGGTCGGCGCACGCCTCATCGGTGGTGGCCCGGCGCACGCCGAGCAGCGGGCGCCACCAGGTGGTCCCGTCCGCCGTCCGCTCGGGGACCATGCCGGCGACCGAACGCGGGCCCGAGCCGCGGCCCAGCCCCAGCAGCACCGTCTCGGCCTGGTCGTCGAGCGTGTGCCCGAGCGCGACACGGGTGCCCAGGTCGGCGGCCGCGGCGGCGAGCGCCCGGTACCGCGCCGTCCGGGCCGCGCCCTCCGGGCCGCCGCCGGCGCCGACCGCCACACGGCGGACGAGGACCGGATCCAGGCCGAGCCCGTGCAGCAGCTGCGCCGTCCGCTCGGCCCGCTCGGCCGAGCCGGGCTGCAGCCCGTGGTCGACGGTGATCCCCCCGACCCGGACGCCGGCGGACCGCGCCTCGAAGGCCAGCGCGGCGGCCAGGGCCACGGAGTCCGCTCCCCCGCTGCACGCGGCCAGCACCGGCCGGTCGCTCGCCCGCAGCCCGGGCCGCACGGCGGTCCGCAGGACCGCGACGGCCCGCGGCGGACCCGCCATCGAGGTCAGGCGGGGATGGCGGGGCGGCCGTGCACCCGCTCGACCCAGCGCGCGGGGTCGGTGAGCTCCTCGATCCGCGGCAGGTTCTCCGGCCCCTCCCACACCCGGTTGAAGCCCTCCATGCCGACGAGGTCGACGACGCCGCCGACGAACACCCGGCCCTCGGCGTACTGCTTCATCTTCTGCTCGAGACCCAGCAGGCGGCGCAGCACGCGGTCGATCGGGCCACGGCCCTTGCGGCGCTGGGCGAACCGCTTGCGCAGCGTCCGCACCGACGGGACGACATCCGGCCCGACGCCGTCCATCACGAACTCGGCGTGCCCCTCGACCAGGCTCATCACGGCGGTGACCCGGTCGAGGACGGCGCGCTGCGCCGGGTCCTGCACGAGCGCCATCAGCCCGGCGTCGTCCCCGCCGTCGGCGCCGCGGGCGGCGTCGAGGACGCTGCGCAGGACGTCGCCCAGCCGGTCGCGGAGCACGTCGGGGTCCAGGTCGGTGGCTTCGACGAACTCGGCCATCTGCGCCTCGAGGTGGTCCTTGAGCCACGGCACGGCGGTGAACTGCAACTGGTGGGTGACCTCGTGCAGGCACACCCAGAGCCGGAAGTCGCCGGGGTCCACGCCCAGGCGGCGCTCGGCGTCGACGATGTTCGGCGCGACCAGCAGCAGCCGGCCGCCGGTGCCGAAGACCTCGTACTGGCCGAGGACCCGGGAGGAGAGGAAGGCCAGCACGCCGCCGGCCTGCACGCCGGTCGCGCGGGAGCCGATCGCGACGGCGAGCGGGCTGGGGCGGGAGTCCTGCCGGGCGGCGAGGGCGTCGACCAGCGGGTCGAGCAGCGCGGACATCCCTCGCGTGTTGGCGTCGACCCAGCCGGGCCGGTCGACGACGGCGACCTCGGGCAGCGGGCCACCCGGCACGGGACTGAGCCCGGTGAGTCCCTCGACGTGCGCGACGGCGGCGGCGGCGGCCTCGTGCAGCTCGCGGACGACGGCGGCGGCCTCCTCGCGCGTCGTCTGCGGGCCGGGGCCGACCAGGCGGCGGGCGGTGCGTCCGGCGAGGTCCCAGTCCACCATCCTTGCGGAGCTGCTCATCGGCCTCACGGTACAGAAAGGACCCGCCTGCCCCCCACCGCTCGCACGCTCGCGGTGGGCCCCTGCAGCAGGGCCGTTCCAGCACGTCACCTCACTCGGCGCGGGATACTGGAGGGTGGCCGTTCCGTTGCGTCACCTGCAGCCGCAGGCGGCCAGCGCGGAGGCGACGGCGTCGAGCGCGTCCTCGGCGGCCTCGCCGTTGGCGGGGGCGCCGTCGGCGACCACGCCGAAGACCAGCAGCCGGCCCTCGGCGGTGACCACGGTGCCGGCCAGGCCGTGCACGCCCAGCAGCGTGCCGGTCTTGGCGCGGACCGAGCCCGGCGCGGTCGCCGGGTCCGCGTCGCCGCGGTCGAACAGGGTGCCGTCGTAGCCGGCCACGGGCAGGCCGGACAGGACGGCGGAGGTGTCGGCCAGCGTGCCGTCGGCGGCGCCGGTGAGCAGCTCGGTGAGCAGTTCGACCGGCACGCGGTCGGTGGTGGACAGGCCGCTGCCGTCGGACAGCGAGACGCCGGTGACGTCGAGGCCCGCGTCGGTCAGCGCGTCGATGACCGCCTCGGCAGAGCCCTCGAAGGTGGCTGGCAGGTCGCGGGCGAGGGCGACGTGGCGGGCCAGCGACTCGGTCAGCAGGTTGTCCGACTGGGACAGCGCCTGCTCGACCAGCCGGGCCACCGGCGCGGACCGCACGGAGCCGAGGGTCTGCGCGTCCTGCGGCGCGGCGCCCAGGGCGACGGTCGCGTCGGGGACACCGAGCGCGACGGCCAGCGCGGTGCCGGCATCGGTCCCGGGGGCACCGCTGCGGGGCAGGTCGCCGGAGCGCACCCGGGCGCCGTCGACGGCGGTCGCGGTGACCGGGGCGGCGTAGGAGGACGGCGCGTCGCCGGGGCCCCAGCCGGCAGCCGTGAGCGGGCCCTCGAACAGCGAGTTGTCGACGACGACGCGGGTGACCTGCACGCCCGCCGGCAGGGCGCTGCGCACCTGTGCGGCGAGGTCGACGACGGTGGGCGCGCCGGGGTAGGTCAGCGAGGGGACGGTCCGCGACAGCGTCGGGTCCCCACCGCCGACCAGCACCACCTCGCCGGGCGCGGAGCCCACGACGACGGTGGTCTCCAGGGTGGCGTCGGGGCCGAGGGTGGTCAGCGCGGCGACGGCGGTGAGCAGCTTGGCGGTCGAGGCCGGCGTGGAGGGGACGTCGGAGTCCTGGTCGAGCAGCACCTCGCCGGACGCGACGTCGACGACCCGTGCCTCGACACCCGGCCCGAGCGCCGGGGAGGCCAGCAGCGGCGCCAGCTCGTCGGTGAGCACCGCGGCGTCCGGGGCGGGGGCCTCCGACGCCAGCGCTGCGAGCACCGGCGCGGCCGGCTCCACGTCGGGCAGGCGCGCCTCGGCCGCGGCGACCTCCGGCGCGGCGTCGTCCCCCCGCGAGGCGACCCCGAACCAGACGCCGGCACCCACCACGAGCAGCAGCGCGAGGAGCCCGAGGACGAGGCGGCGACGGAACCGGGAGTACTTCGCCGTGACGGTCGTCGACCCGCTCGACGCGATGGTGCCCACCCCCTGGAACGACCTCCGGCGGTCCTCCGGGGTCCGATCCGCCACACTACGTCCCGTGCAGTTCGACGTGACGGTAGAAATCCCGAAGGGCCAGCGGAACAAGTACGAGCTGGACCACGCCACCGGACGCATCCGCTTGGACCGGATGCTGTTCACCTCCACCCGCTATCCGGCGGACTACGGGTACATCGAGAACACCCTGGGACAGGACGGCGACCCGCTCGACGCCCTGGTGATCCTCGACGAGCCGACGTTCCCCGGGTGCCTCATCACCTGCCGCGCCATCGGCATGTTCCGGATGACCGACGAGGCCGGAGGGGACGACAAGGTCCTCTGCGTGCCGGCGACGGATCCACGCATGGCGCACCTCAAGGACATCACCGACGTGTCTGAGTTCGACCGCCTGGAGATCCAGCACTTCTTCGAGACCTACAAGGACCTCGAGCCGGGCAAGTCGGTCGAGGGCGCCGAGTGGGTCGGCCACGCCGACGCCGAGGAGGAGATCCACGCCTCGCTCCGACGGGCCGAGGAAGCCGAACCCCACCACTGACCCTGTCCCCTGGCCCCTCACCGAGCGGCCGCCGAGCGCACGACGGACCCCGACGGCGGCGCACCCACCGGGTGCGCCGCCGTCGGCGTGTGTCGCGCCCGCGGAGACGACAGCGGCCCCGTCCGGGTGGACGAGGCCGCTGTGGGTGGAGCCGCCTGTCGGAATCGAACCGACGACCTTCTCATTACGAGTGAGATGCTCTACCGACTGAGCTAAGGCGGCGGACGTGCGGGGCCAGCTTACGTGACCGCCCGGCCGCTGCGGCGCAGGCCCCGGCCGGTCAGGCGGGCAGGCGCAGCGCCACGGTGAGCGCCTCCACGGCGATCTGCGGCTTCACGTTCTGCTCCAGCGCCCTCCGGCAGTCCAGGACGGCGTCGATGCGCCGCAGCGCCCCCTCCGGACCGATCCGCCGCGCCAGCTCCTCGGCGTCCGCACGCCGGTCCGGGTGGGCGAGGGTCACCCCCTGCGTCCCGCTCGTGGCGAACACCAGGGCGTCGCGGTACAGGGCGGCGAGGTCGACCAGGGCCCGGTCCAGCGAGTCGCGGCCCAGCCGGGTGGCCCGCGACTTCTGCCGCTTCTCCAGCTCCTTGAGCTGTCCGGCCCCGCGGCTGGCCGCCGCCACGCCGGGACCGCGCGCGCCCACGCCGAGGCTCTGCTTGACCGCCTCGGTCTCCGCGCCGTCGAGCTCCGCCGACGCCCGGTCGGACTCCTCCTTGGCCGCACCGACCAGGTCGTCGGCGGCGTTCAGGCAGGCGGCCAGGGAGACCAGCGACAGCGGGACGTCGAGGACGGCCTTGCGGGCGAGCCGGGCGGTCTCGTCGCGGGCCAGGTGCCGGGCGCGCCCGACGTGCCCGCCGGCGGCCGCGGCCGACCAGGCGGCCAGCGCCGGGTCGACGCCGTCCCGGCGGACCAGCACGTCGGCGACCGCGTCGACGGGCGGGGTGCGCAGGCCGACGACGCGGCACCGGGAGCGGATGGTGACCGGCACGTCCTCGGGGTGCAGGCTCGGTGCGCAGAGCAGGAAGACCGTCCGCGCCGGTGGCTCCTCCAGCATCTTCAGCACGGTGTTGGACGCCTGCTCGGTCATCCGGTCGGCGTCCTCGACCAGGACCACCTGCCAGCGCCCCTGGGACGGCGCCCGCCCGGCGATGCGGACCAGCTCGCGCACCTCGGCCACGCCGATGGACAGCCCCTCCGGGACGACGGTCTGCACGTCGGCGTGGGTGCCGGCGAGCACCGTCCGGCAGGCGTGGCAGGTGCCGTCACCGCCGTCCGGGCACTGCAGGGCAGCGGCAAAGGCCCGCGCGGCGACCGAACGGCCCGAGCCGGGCGGGCCGGTGAACAGCCAGGCGTGGGTCATCGCGGTCGGGTCGGCCACCGCGGCCTGCAGCTCGGCGACGACCGCGGACTGGCCGACGACCTGCTCCCACACGCCGCTCACGCCACCTCCTCGCCGTCCCCCGCGAGCTCGCTCACGTGTGCACCTCCAGCAACGCGCCGACCCGCTCGCGAACGTCGGCGGCGAGCTCCTCGACACCGCGCGTGGCGTCGAGCACCAGGTAGCGCCCGGGCGCGGCCGCGGCGAGCGTGCGGAAGGTGTCGCGGACCCGCTGGTGGAACTCCAGCGACTCCGACTCCAGCCGGTCGGCGGCCGCGCGGCCCCGGGCACGGGCCAGCCCGATCTCGGGCGGCAGGTCGAGCAGCACGGTGAGGTCGGGGCGCAGCCCGAGGGTGGCCCAACGGGAGATCGCCGCGACGTCGTCCAGGCCGATCGTGCGCCCGGCGCCCTGGTAGGCCAGCGAGCTGTCGACGTAGCGGTCGGTCACCACGACCTCGCCCGCCTCCAGCGCCGGGCGCAGGACGGCGTGCGCGTGCTGGGCGCGGTCGGCGGCGTAGAGCAGCGCCTCGGCGCGCGGGGACAACCCGGTGTGCGCCCGGTCGAGCACGATCGCCCGGACGGCGGCGCCCGCGGGGGTGCCGCCGGGCTCGAAGGTGGCCCGCGGCGGACGCCCGTGCGCGGCCAGCCACTGGCACAGCAGCCGCACCTGGGTGGACTTCCCGGCGCCCTCGCCGCCCTCGAACGCGATGAACAGGCCACGGGGCCGGCCGGCGGGCTCGCCGGACCGGGCGGGTGGACCGTCGTCGGACACGGGGATCGCGGGCTCCCAGTCGGTGCGGTGGAGGAGGTGCAGCGGGCGCAACGGTACCGGGGTGGGCCGACGGTCCCGGGCGTCCACGGGCCCTAGGGTCGGGACGTGACGAGCACCGCCGCCTGGGATCCGGCCGGCTACCTGCGCTTCGGCGACGAGCGGGCGCGGCCCTTCGTCGACCTGCTCGCGCGCGTCGGCGCCCGGGAGCCGCGGACCGTGGTGGACCTGGGCTGCGGGGAGGGCGCGCTGACGGCGTCGCTGGCGCAGCGGTGGCCGGGCGCACGGGTGACCGGGGTGGACTCCTCACCGGAGATGCTGGCCTCGGCCGCCGCGCACGCCATCCCCGGCCGCGTGACCTTCGAGGCCGGCGACGTCCGGGAGTGGCGGCCCGACGGGCCGGTCGACGTGCTGGTCAGCAACGCCGTCCTGCACTGGGTGCCCGGCCACGCCGACCTGCTGCACCGGTGGGCCGGCCGGCTGGCGCCGGCAGGCTGGCTGGCGGTGCAGGTCCCCGGCAACTGGCGGGCGCCGACGCACGCGCTGCTGGCCGGGCTGTGCCGCTCGCCGCGCTGGGCCGGGCTCGGGGCCGACGCGGCGCCGGCCGAGGACGCCGTCCTCGACCCGGTCGGCTACCTGGAGGTCCTCACCGGCGCGGGCCTGACCGTCGACGCCTGGGAGACGACCTACCTGCACGTCCTGCGGGGGGACGACCCGGTGCTCGGCTGGGTGCGCAGCAC
>NZ_FRDM01000067.1 GCF_900143215.1 Geodermatophilus obscurus
ACGGGGTCGACAACCGGCCCGGCGGCGTCCGCGCGGCCAATCCGCTCTTCGGCACCGAGAACCTGCGCCGAGCCGAGCCGCTGCTCGGCGTCCTCCGCGAGGTGGCCGCTGCCCACGACGTCGCACCCGCGCAGATCGCGCTCGCGTGGCTGGTCTCCCTGCCGCGGGTCGTGGTCATCCCGGGCGCCTCGAGCGTCGCGCAGGTCGAGGCCAACGCCGCTGCCGCCGACATCGACCTGCAACCGGACGAGCACGCGGCGCTCACCGCGGCGGCGCGCGCGTTCCGGCCGGTGTCCGCCGCACGCACGCTCGTGGAGCGAGTGCGGGAGCGCCTGCCGCGGTGAGGTGCTGGAACGGCCCCGCTGCTGGAGGAGGACCCCGTCCTGCTCACCCCTCGCCGGCTCGGGGCGAGACTCGGGACGGGGCCGCGGCCGAGGGGTAGCGGGGTCCTTCCTCAGGCGCCCCGGCGCCGCCAGCGGCTGGGCACCGGCGCCGGCGGGGTCGTGGCGACCAGGCGCAGGGCACGCCGGCGGGCGTACCAGGCCAGGCCCACGACCGCGGCACCCACGCTCATGGCCGCACCGGTGACCACCGGTGCGGACGGGACCGGGAAGCGCGATCCCATGGTCACCGGCCAGGTGAACTCCAGCACGGGCCAGCCGTGCTCGATCGCGGCCCTGCGCAGCGCCCGGTCGGGGTTGACCGCCGTCGGGTGCCCGACGGCCTCGAGCATCGGCAGGTCGGTGATCGAGTCGCTGTAGGCGTAGCAGTCGGCCAGGTCGTAGCCGCTCCGGGCGGCCACCTCCCGGATGGCGACCGCCTTGTTCGCCCCGTAGGCGTAGAAGTCGATCTCGCCGGTGTAGCGGCCGTCGACGGTGACCATGCGCGTGGCCACCACGCGGTCCACGCCGAGCATCTCGCCGATCGGCTCGACCATCTCCGCCCCGCTGCTGGAGACGATGACGATCTCCCGGCCGGCCGCCCGGTGCTCCTCGATCAGGTCGGCGGCCTCGGCGTACACCATCGGCTCGACGATGTCGTGCAGCGTCTCGCGCACGATCTCGTGCACCGTGGCGACGTCCCACCCGGTGCACATCTCGGTGATCTGCGCCCGCATGCGCTCCATCTGCTGCGCGTCGGCGCCGGCGAGGGAGAAGACGAACTGCGCGTAGGCGCCCTTGAGGACGGCGCGCCGGTTGATCAGCCCGCCCTGGAAGAACGGACGGCCGAAGGCCAGGGTGCTGGACTTGGCGATGACCGTCTTGTCCAGGTCGAAGAACGCCGCTGAGCGGGTCACGGTTCACGACTGTAGGTGTGCCGGACGACTGTGACGTGGCACACGGATCCGTCCACACCCGTTCGGGTCATCCACAGATCCCGGACGCCCCTCGCGCCCCGTCCGTCCCCGGGCTGGGCTGGCGGACGTGTCCGCGTTCCGGTCCCCGCCCGCCCGCCCGCTCGTCGCCAGTGCCGACGAGGAGCTGCTCGACGACCTGCTGAGGCTGCTCGCCGCCGCGGGCACCGAACCGGAGGTCGCCACGGGCGGTCCGGCGCTGCGCCGGGCCCACCGGGAGGCGCCCCTGGTGCTGCTGGGCGCCGACGTGCTGACCTCCGCTCCGGTGCGGGGCCTGCCTCGACGTGCCGGCGTCGTGGTCGTGGCACCGGGGGAGCTGCCCGCGCCGGTCTGGGCGGCCGCGGTGGAGCAGGGCGCCGAGCGGGTGGCGGTGCTCCCCGCGGACGAGGGCTGGCTGGTGTCCCGGGTGGCCTCGGCGCTGCGCCGTCCGGTCGACCGCGGCCGGCTCGTCGCCGTCGGCGGGAGCTGCGGCGGCGCCGGGGTGAGCACGCTGGCTGCAGCGCTGGCGCTGGCCGCCGCACCGGGCTCGGACGGCGTGCTGCTGGTCGACACCGACGGGTGGGGCGGCGGGCTGGACCTGCTGCTCGGCGCCGAGCGGGACGAGGGCCTGCGCTGGCCGGAGCTCGCCGGGCTGCGCGGCCGAGTGGCCGGCGACGCGCTCATGGCCGCGCTGCCCGAGGTCGGCGGCGTCTCGGTGCTCGCGGCCTCGCGGTCGGCACCCGGGGAGGTCCCGGCGGAGGCGCTGACCGCCGTGGTCGAGGCGGCGTGCGCGGGTGGCCGGCCGGTGGTCGTCGACCTGCCCCGCACGGCGGGCGCCGAGGTGACCGCCGCCGTGCTCGCCGAGGCCGACCTCGCGGTGCTCGTCGTGCCGGCCCGCCTCCGGGCGGCGTCGGCGGCCCGCCTGCTGGTCGACTCCGCCGGCGGGGGCCGCTCGGCGCCGTGGTCCGCGGCGCAGCTGGTGGTGCGCCCGGTGCCCGGCGGGCTGTCCGCCGACGAGGTCGCCGACGTCGTGGGCCGGCCGGTGCTGGGGGAGCTGGGCACCGACCGCACCGCGCTGCCCCGCGGCGAGCAGGGCCGGCCACCGCAGGTGGGCGCGCGCTCGCCGCTGGGTGCGCTGTCCCGCCGGCTGCTCGCCGAGCTGGCCCGGGTGGACGGCGCGGCGGCGTGAGCGGGGTGCTGGTCGACCGGGTCCGCGCACGGCTGGTCCTCGAGCCGGGGGTGCCGACGCGTGCCGCCGTCGCCGCGCTGGTCCGGGAGGAGTCCGGTGGACTGCTCGGTGACGACGACGTCCTGCAGGCCGTCCGCGACGCCGTGGACGAGCTGGCCGGCGCCGGCCCGCTGGAGCCACTGCTGCGCGAGCCCGGGGTGAGCGACGTGCTCGTCAACGGCCCCGACCAGGTGTGGGTCGACCGGGGCAGCGGACTGGAGCGCACGCTCGTCCGCTTCCCGGACGAGGACGCGGTGCGCCGTCTCGCCGTCCGTCTCGCCGCCGCGGCCGGACGCCGGCTCGACGACGCCGCGCCCTGGGTGGACGCCGGACTGCCCGACGGCACCCGGCTGCACGCGGTCCTGCCGCCGGTGTCCGGCAGCGGGACCTGCCTGTCCCTGCGGGTGCTGCGCCGGGCCTCGCTGTCCTTCGCCGACCTGGCCGCGCGCGGCGCCTTCCCCGGCACGTCCGGCGACCTGCTGCAGGCGCTGGTCGCCGGGCGGCTGGCGTTCCTGGTCACCGGCGGCACCGGTTCGGGCAAGACGACGCTGCTGTCCGCGCTGCTCGGCCTCGTCCCCTCCGGCGAGCGGCTG
The DNA here is from genome assembly GCF_900143215.1 of Geodermatophilus obscurus. Taxonomy (GTDB): domain Bacteria; phylum Actinomycetota; class Actinomycetes; order Mycobacteriales; family Geodermatophilaceae; genus Geodermatophilus; species Geodermatophilus obscurus_A. The sequence continues at coordinate 3,155 of NZ_FRDM01000067.1, forward strand.
GTGCTGTGCGAGGACGCCCCGGAGCTGGTGCCGGCGCACCCACACGTCGTCCGGCTGGCCACCCGGCCTCCCAACGTCGAGAGCGTCGGCGAGGTGACGCTGCGCGACCTGGTCCGCCAGGCGCTGCGGATGCGGCCCGACCGGCTCGTGGTCGGCGAGGTGCGCGGTGCGGAGGTCACCGACCTGCTCACCGCGCTCAACACCGGGCACGACGGCGGCTGCGGCACCCTGCACGCCAACCGGCCGGGCGAGGTGCCCGCGCGGCTCGAGGCGCTCGGCGTGGCCGCGGGGCTGGACCGGCTGGCCGTGCACAGCCAGGCCGCCGCGGCCCTGTCCGCGGTGGTGCACCTGCGCCGGACACCGTCCGGACGGCGGGTCGAGGAGGTCGGCGTGGTCCGCCGCGCCGGGGACCTCGTCGTCGTGGAGTCCGGCTGGCGGGCCGACGGCGGCTCCTGCCCGGGTGCGCCGCTGCTGGCGGAGCTGCTGTCGGCGGGGCACGGGTGACCGGCGGACTGCTGCTCCTCGCCGCTGCCCTGGCGCTGTGGCCGGGCCGCGCGGCACTGCGTCGGGAGCGCCGGCGGTCGCTGACCCGCCGGGCAGACGCCGCGCCGCGCCCGGCGGCCGGGGTCCCGCTGCCGGCCGTCGCCGCGACCGCCGCCGGCGCGGTCGCCGCCCTGCTGAGCACCCCGCTGGTCGCGGCCCTCGCCGGCGGCTGCGCGGCGCTCGCCGCCCGCGCCGGGCTGCGCCGCCGGGCCGGCGCGCAGGAGGAGGCGCGGCTGGCCGCGCTGGTCGAGGCGCTGGCCGCGCTGGGCGCGGAGCTGCGCAGCGGCCGGTCGCTGGACGAGGCCACCCGTGCCGCTGTCACCGCGTGCGCGGACGGCGACAGCGGCCGGGCCCTGGCCCGGGCGGTCCGCTCGCCGGGGGACGGCGCCAGGGAGGCCGACGGCGGCGAGCTCGGGCAGGCATTGGGGCGGGTGGCGGCGGCCGCGCGGCTGAGCGCACGCACCGGCTGCTCGCTGGCCGCCGTCGTCGGCGCGGTGGAGGACGACCTGCGCGCCCGGTCCCGGCACCGCCTGGAGCTCCGCTCGGCCACGGCTGGGTCGCGGGCCAGCGCCGCCCTGCTCGCCGGGCTCCCCGTCCTGGGACTGGTCATGGGCGGCGGCGTGGGTGCCGACCCCTGGCGGGTGCTGACCACCACGGGCACCGGTCAGCTGCTGCTCGTGGCCGGCGTCGGGCTGGAGGTCGCCGGGCTGGCCTGGTCGGCGCGGCTGGTCCGCCGGGCCGTGCGATGAGCGCCGCCGCGATCGCGCTCGTGCTGGCAGCTGCCCTGCTGTGCTGGCCGGTGCGGTCGCCGGTCGCCGTCCGCGCCCGGTGGCTGGCCGCCCGGGACGGGGCGGGGCGTCCGCCGCAACCGTCCGGTCCGGCCGCCGTGCGGCGGCGGTGGCTGCTGGCCGGCGCGGCGGGCCTGGCCGCCGGGCTGCTGGTCGGCGGGGGCGCCGGGGTGGGAGTGGCCGGGCTCGTCGCGGTCGGCGGTGAACGGCTGCTGCGCCGCGCCGGCCAGGAGGACGTGCGGGCCGGCCCGGCACCCGAGGCGGACCTCCCGGTCGCGTGCGACCTGCTCGCGGTCTGTCTCGGGGCCGGCCTCCCCGTGGGTGGTGCGCTGGCCGCGGTGGCCGCCGCCCTGCCGGGTCCGCTCGGTCCCGAGCTGGCCACGGTGGCCGGCCTGTACCGGCTGGGCGCGGCGCCGCGACGGGCGTGGGCCGAGGTGCCCGCCGAACTGGCCGTCCTCGGCCGGGTGCTGGTGCGGGCCGGGGAGTCCGGCTCGACCGTCGTCCCGGCGCTGCGGTCGCTGGCCGGTGACGCGCGCGCCGAGCAGCGCAGCCGCGCCGACGCCGCGGTGCGCCGTGCCGGGGTCTGGGTGCTGGCGCCGCTGGGGGTCTGCTTCCTGCCGGCCTTCCTGTGCCTCGGCGTGGTGCCGTTGGTGCTCGGCATCGCGGCCGACGTCTTCGGCTGAGCCCGGCGTCCACAGCGGGCGGCGGCGTCCACAGATCCCGTCCGTGCCCGTTCCCGGCCCCGCCGTCCCGCGAGGGTCCAGAGCGACGGCCCGGGAGGCGGGCCCGACACCGAGGAGGCACCCGTGACCGGACCCTGCACGACGCGACCCGATGGCGACGAGCTGCTCGACGCAGACGGCGCCCCGGCCGAGGAGGGCCGGCCGCGCGGCCTGCAGGCGCGCTGGGCGCGCGTCCGGGCGGCCGGCGAGGCCGGGATGAGCACCGCCGAGTACGCCGTCGGGACCGTGGCCGCCTGTGCCTTCGCCGCCGTGCTCTACCGGGTGGTCACCGGGGGCTCGGTCGTCGACGGGCTCAGCGCGCTGGTCGCCGACGCGCTGGCCACCCTGTCCTGATGGTCCGGCGGCGGCGCGGCCGGCTCCGCGGTGAGACGGGCATGGTGACGGCCGAGACGGCGGTCGTGCTGCCGGTGCTGCTGCTCGTGCTCGCCGGTGCGGTCGCCGCGGTGACCGTCGTCGGGGCCCAGCTGCGGTGCGTCGACGCTGCCCGCGAGGGCGCCCGCGCGGCCGCCCGCGGCGAGGACACCTCGCTGGTGACCACGCTGGCCGGCCGCGCCGCGCCGGCCGGGGCGGCGACCACGGTCGCCGTCGACGGGGCCACGGTCACCGTCACGGTCGCGGCACAGGTGGCACCGCTCGGCCCGGTCCCGCTGCGGGTGCCGGTGTCGGCCTCCGCCGTGGCCCAGCGGGAACCGGGCACCGCCGAGGCACCCCGGTGAGCGCCGGGTCCCGGCCGGCGGGGGAGCGGGGGTCGGCCACGGTGTGGGTGGTCGCCCTCGCCGGCGTCCTGGCCGCGATCGGCGTGGCCGCGGTGCTCGTCGGAGCGGCGGTGGTCGGCCGGCACCGGGCCACCGCCGCGGCCGACCTCGCCGCCCTGGCCGCGGCCGAGCACGCCGTCCGCGGCAACCCCGGCGCCTGTGCTGCGGCCGGGGAGGTGGCCGGTGCCAACGGTGCCCGGCTGACGGCCTGCACGGTGGGCGGCGGGGCGGTGGTCGAGGTCGCCGTCGAGGTCCCCGTCCGGCTCGGCCCGCTGGGCGTCAGCCGGGCCGGCGGCCGTGCCCGCGCCGGTCCGGTGGCGCCGTGAGTTCCGGCTACCCGGCCGTCGCCGGACCGGGCGACAGGTGCTCGTGCAGCGCGGCGGCCAGCTGCCGCACCTCGTCGGCGGCATCGGCGCGCGGCGTCACCGGTCGGCGGTCTCCGCGGCAGGCTGGACCGGACCCCGGCGACCTGCCCGGTGCACGGAGGCGCGCGGGTCGTCGGTCACCGGCTGCGCCACGGTCTCCCGCGCCGGGACCAGCCGCGGGTCGTCCGGGCCGAAGACGTACCGGGGCTCGGGGAAGGCGAACAGCAGGGCCAGGTAGACGACCGCCGCCAGGCCGAGGGACATGGGCAGGCTGATGTCCACCCCACCGGCCGCGTTCCGGAACGGGCCCTCGATGAGCGGCGGGTAGTTGGCGAACAGCAGGCCCACGACGGCGGCCGGGATCCACGCGGCCATCCCGCGCCAGTTGACCCCGTCGCTGAACCAGTAGCGCCCGCCGACCCGGCCCTGGTTGAACACCTGCACGTCCTCGGGCGAGTAGTACCCGCGGCGCACCCAGTAGCCGATCACCATGATCACCATCCAGGGCGTCGTGCAGATGACGATGGCGCCGATGAAGGCGTTCACGCTGGCCAGCAGGTCGAACACCAGCCGGCCCACGAGGATGAAGACGAACGCCAGGGTGCCGATGACCAGCGACGCCTGGACCCGGTTGAGGCGGGGGAACACCGAGGAGAAGTCCAGCCCCGTCCCGTACAGCGAGGTCACGCCCGTCGACATGCCACCGAGGAAGGCGAAGACCATGAGCAGGACGGCGTACCAGAGCGGCGAGACCTGGATGAGCGCGAACACGTAGTCGGCCTCGCCGGCCACCAGGGTCGCCGTCCCCACGCCGAAGAGGAACGGCACCAGGGTGGCCAGCTGGCCGACGAAGGTCGCCCCGAGCAGCCGGGACGGACGTGTGCCGGCGGGGATGTAGCGCGACCAGTCGCCGAGGAAGGCGCCGAAGCTGACCGGGTTGCCCATGACGATCAGCGCGGAGAGCACGAAGCTGCCCAGCGCGTAGGCGTCGGGACCGGGGTCGTAGGAAGGGTCGAACAGCGTGGCGTAGGTGACCAGGCCCAGCAGCATCAAGGTCGTGTTGGCCAGCACCACGATCTTGTTGACCAGCAGCATCAGCTGGTAGCCGTAGATGACGACGACGATCACGAGGGCGCCCAGGACGGCGTAGATCACGCCGCGGAGCAGGTCGGAGTCGCCGGTGCCGAACAGTCGCGTGGCGGCGCCGACGAGGGCGTCACCGCTGACCCAGACCGAGATCGAGTAGAACGAGATCGCGGTCAGCAGGGACAGGAACGAGCCCAGCACGCGGCCCCGGACGCCGAAGTGCGCACCCGAGGAGACGGCGTTGTTCGTGCCGGTCCGCGGGCCGAACAGCCCCATCGGCATGAGGATCAGCGCCCCGACGACCACGCCGACGACCGTCGCCGCCACGGCCTCCACCAGGTCGAGGCCGAGCAGCACCGGGAAGGTGCCGAGGATGACGGTGGCGAAGGTGTTCGCCCCGCCGAACTGGATGCGGAACAGGTCGAAGGGGCGCGACGTCCGCTCGGCGTCCGGGATCGTGTCGATCCCGTGCTGCTCGACCTCGGTGGCCCGCGGCCGCCGCTGCTCGGCCGCCGGCCCGGCCACCTGCGCTCCGCTCATGTGCACCTCCCGGTGTGGCGGTGGATCGACCACCGCGGTGCGCAGAGGCTAGATCGCTGTTGCTCGGTGGACAACACTCGTTTACCAGCAGGTGACCCGGCATGCTGGGATGTGGAGCGCACCACGACGAGGGGGACGGCATGGCGGGCGAGGTCCGGCGGCTCACGCGGCCGTCCCACCCGGTCGACACGTTGGTGGGCGCCCGGCTGCGGGCCGCCCGGCAGGCGGCCGGTCTCACGCTGGCGGCCGTGGCCGCGGAGGCGGGGCTCACCAAGGGCTTCCTCAGCCGCCTGGAGCGGGACGAGGTCTCGCCGTCGGTCGCCTCGCTCGTCACGGTGTGCGGTGTGCTGGGCATCGGCGTCGGCCAGCTGTTCGAGCCGCCGGAGACCTCGCTGGTGCGGGCCGGCGAGGCCCCGCCGATCCACTTCGGCGGGCAGGGGGTCCGCGAGGTCCTGCTCACCGCGGGCGCGCAACGCGCCCTGCACGTCATCCGCTCGGTCATCGAGCCCGGCGGCGGGGGTGGGGAGGAGCTCTACTCGCTGGCCTGTGACGTCGAGTTCGTGCACGTGCTCCGGGGCCGCCTGCGCCTGCTGCTCCCCGGCGAGGTGGTGGTGCTGGAGGCGGGTGACGCGTTCACGATGCCCGGTGCGACACCGCACACCTGGCTCAACCCCTCGGCGGCGACCTGCGAGGTCCTCTGGGTCCTCACGCCCGCCCCGTGACCGTCGAGCTCGAGGAGGCCCGGTGACCGGTCCCGAGACCCCGCCCGTCCGGGAGGTGGTCGACCTCTCCCACCCGCTGCACGACGACACCCCGGTCTACCCCGGCGACCCGGTGGCCCGCTTCAGCCCCGCCGCTACCGTGGCGGCCGACGGCTACAACGTCCTGCACGTGCGGATGGGCTCGCAGACCGGGACGCACGTCGACGCGCCGTACCACTTCCTCGAGGACGGCGCCCGCGTCGACGAGCTACCGCTCGGGTACTTCCTCGGGCCGGCCGTCGTCGCCGACGTGCGCGGCAAGCCGCCGCACGGCCGGATCGAGTGGACGGACCTCGCGCCCTGGGCGGCCCTGCTGGGCCCCGGCCGGATCCTGCTCCTGCGCACCGGGTGGGACGAGCACTGGGGGACCGACGCCTACTTCGACCATCCCTTCCTGACCGGGGACGCCGCCGCGCGTGTGGTGGCGGCCGGCGTCCGCACCGTCGGGCTGGACGCGCTGAGCCTCGACGAGACCGTCGTCGGCGGCGAACCCGCGGACGGGTTCGCCGCGCACCTCGCGGTGCTCGGCGCCGGCGGCGTCATCGTCGAGAACCTGCGCGACCTGGGTGCGGTGCCGGAGGACCCGGTGGTCAGCGTGCTGCCGCTGCGCCTGGCCGGCGCCGACGGCGCCCCGGTGCGCGCGGTGGCGTTCCGGGTGGTGGCGCGCTGAGGGCTCTCAGGGGCGCGGCTGCCCGCCCCGGCCCAGCACGAGCTCCCGGCCGACGACCGAGCCGGCCGCGTCGGCGCCCAGCGAGGACACCGCGGCGGCGACCACTTCCGGGGACGGCGGGGCATCGGGGTCGGCGACCACCTCGTCGACCGTGACGACGTCCGGTCGAGGTTCCGAGCGAGGGTCTCGGTCAGCGCGACGAGTGCGCCCTGCACCGCGCCGTCGGCGGTCGACCGCGGGCGGCCGATCGCCATCCACCGGCTGCCGAGGAACACCAGCCGCCCGGCTCCCGGTCACCGCAGCGCCGGCGTGGCCGTGCGGGCCAGCCGAGCGGCGGGGTGAAGCAGGCCATCACGTCGGCGTACCACCGCCGGGTCGGCACCGGGGAACGCGCCGGGGGCCGCGACCGACGGCGCGGATCAGGGCGGGCGGCGCGCCGGCTGGTCCGTGCCGCGCTCCGCGGCACGGAGGTCCCCGGCCGATGGTCGGCCGGGGTCGCCGGTGAGTCCGTCAGGTCCGCCCGCGGGTCCGCCGCGGTCGCCGGGGTTCAGAAGACGCAGTTCGGAAGGCGGGGTTCAGATGACGGGGTTCGGAAGACGGGGTTCAGAAGACGAGGTCGTCCTCGGCTGCGGGCGGCTCCGCGTCCGGGCCGACCACCCGGATCGTCCCCGGGGTGACCTCGTCGGTGGGTGCACCCGGCCGGTCGGCGTCCCCGCCGTCGTCCTCGCCGCGGGTCTCGCCGAGAACCACCTCGCCGGCCGTCTCGGCGGTGGCAAGCTCGTCGAGGACGACGTCGAGCACCCGCACCGCGCCGGCCTTGTCCAGCGGCTCGTTGCCGTTGCCGCACTTCGGCGACTGCACGCAGGACGGGCAGCCGCTCTCGCACTCGCAGCTGGCCACCGTCGCCCGGGTCGCCTGCAACCAGCGCCGCAGCACGGCGAACCCGCGCTCGGCGAACCCCGCGCCGCCGGGGTGCCCGTCGTAGACGACGATCGTGGCCGCGCCGGTGTCGGGGTGCAGGGCGGTCGAGACCCCGCCGAGGTCCCACCGGTCGCAGGTGGCCAGCAGCGGGAGGATGCCGATCGCCGCGTGCTCGGCGGCGTGCAGCGAGCCGGGCAGCTCGGCGTCGTCGACCTCGGCATGGGCCACGGCCCGCTCGTCGAGGGTCAGCCAGACCGCCCGGGTGCGCAGCTGGCGGGGCGGCAGGTCGAGCGGGAACTCGGCCAGCACCTCGCCGGACCCCAGCCGGCGCCTCTGGTAGGCCACCACCTGGTTGGTCACGTCGACGACGCCGGTGTGCGCGGTGACCGTGCCCAGTGACCGCGACCGGTCGGTGGCGACGATCGCCAGGTCGGTGACGTCCCGCGCCACCGTCGTCCACTCCGGGCTCTCCGGGTGGACGACCGCGACGGCGTCGTCGACGCAGAACTCGTCCACGACGTAGGTCTCGCCGCGGTGCACGTAGACCGCGCCGGTGTGCACGGTGGCGTGGGCGGCGTCGCCGTCCACGGTGCCCAGCAGCCGCCCGGTGTCGCCCTCGATGATCGTGACCGGGGCCAGGCCGCTGCCCCGGATGTCGACGTCCGGCCGGCCGCGACCGGCCCAGTACCAGCCGGTCGGACGGCGGCGCAGCGATCCCTCGGCGACCAGTTCCTCGACCCGCGCCTCGGCCGCGGCGCCGCCGAAGTCGGCCAGGTCCTCCGGCACCAGGGGCAGCTCGGCGGCCGCGCAGCACAGCTGCGGCCCGAGCACGTAGGGGTTGCTGGGGTCGGTGACGGTGGCCTCCACCGGCCGGCCGAAGACCGCGCGAGGGTGGTGGGCCAGGTAGTGGTCCAGCGGGTCGTCGCGGGCGACGAAGACGACGAGCGACTCGCGCTCTGCCCGCCCCGCCCGGCCGGCCTGCTGCCACAGCGAGGCCAGCGTCCCGGGGTAGCCGGCCAGCACGACGGCGTCGAGGCCGGCGATGTCGATGCCCAGCTCGAGGGCGTTGGTGGTGGCCACCCCGAGCAGCTCGCCGGCCGACAGCGCCCGCTCCAGCTCCCGCCGTTCCTCGGGCAGGTAGCCGCCGCGGTAGGAGTCCACCCGGCGGGCGAGGTCGGCGCGGCTGCGGTCGCGCAGCGCGTGCCGGGCCTGCTCGGCGACCGACTCCGCGCTGCGCCGCGACCGGACGAACGCCAGCGTGCGGGCGCCGCGCTCGACCAGGTCTGCCAGCAGCGTGGCCGCGTCCGCGGCAGCCGAGCGGCGCAGCGGGGCACCGTGCTCGCCGGTGCGCTCGGTCAGCGGCGGCTCCCACAGCGCGAAGGTCGCGCCGGGTCTGGGCGAGCCGTCCTCGGTCACGGCGACCACGGGTGCACCGACCAGGCGGGTCGCCGCCGCCGCGGGCTCGGCCACCGTCGCCGAGGCCAGCAGGAAAACCGGCTCGGCACCGTAGCGGCGGCAGATCCGCCGCAGCCGGCGCAGCACGTGACCCACGTGCGAGCCGAAGACGCCGCGGTAGGCGTGGCACTCGTCGACGACGACGTAGGCCAGCCGGCGCAGCGTGCTCGACCACTTCTGGTGGGCCGGCAGCACACCGCGGTGCAGCATGTCCGGGTTGGTGACGATCCAGCGCGAGTGCCGCCGGACCCACTCCCGCTCCTCCATCGGGGTGTCGCCGTCGTAGGCGGCCGGGCGCACCGACGGGTCGGCCAGCTCGGCGACCGAGGCCAGCTGGTCACGGGCGAGGGCCTTGGTCGGTGCCAGGTACAGGACGCAGGCGCGCGGGTCCTCGGCCAGCCGGGTCAGCGCCGGCAGCTGGTAGGCCAGCGACTTGCCCGATGCCGTCCCGGTCGCCACCACGACGTGCGAACCGTCGCGGGCCAGCTGCGCGGCCTCGACCTGGTGTCGCCACGGCGCCTGCACGCCCTGGGCCTCGAGCCGCCCCTGGAGCTCCGGACTCACCCACGCGGGCCACGGCAGGGTGCGGCTGTCCCGCACCGGCATCCGGTGCACGTGGGTGACCGGCTGTTCCTCCTCCGGTGTCCCGGTGAGGACGGCGGCCAGCAGGTCGGCCCCGGGCGGCGGCGTGCCGGCGGGGGAGGGCGACCCACCCTGGGGAAGAGGGTCCGTGCCGGGAGGGGGAGCCGACCGGACCGGGTGTACCGCGGTCACCCCACCACTGTCACACCTGCGGGTGACCTCGCGCTGGCTCCCGGTGGGGGAACTCCACCGGCTGCGGGACTTCCGGTACGGGGTGTGATCTCCCTTACACTCCGGCGGCACCAGCCGCACAGGCCCGTGCGAGCTGGACACGTACCTCGCCGACCGGAGCGGACGTGCACCGGTGGCGGCAGCCGCTCGGAGGAACACATGCCCGACAGTGCACTCTCCGGCGGGGACATCGTCCTGGTGACGATCGTCCTCGCCATCTCGCTCGCCGCTCTCGCCTTCGCCGCCTACCTGGTCCGCGCGGTCATGGCCGCTGGCCAGGGCACCCCGACGATGCGTGAGATCGCGCAGGCGGTGCAGGAGGGTGCCGCGGCGTACCTGCGCAGACAGTTCCGCACGCTCGGCGTCTTCGCCGTGATCGTGTTCCTGCTGCTCCTGGTGCTCCCCGTCGCCGACGGCGGCTGGGAGACCCGCGTGGGACGGGCGATCTTCTTCCTCGTCGGCGCGCTGTTCTCCGCCTCGGTCGGGTTCATCGGGATGACCCTGGCGACGCGGGGCAACGTCCGCGTTGCCGCGGCGGCCAACGCAGGCGGCTATCAGCCGTCCTTCCGCATCGCCTACCGCACCGGTGGTGTCGTCGGGATGATCACCGTCGGTCTGGGGTTGTTCGGCGCCGCGCTGGCGCTGCTGCTCTTCGACCAGACCGCTCCGATCGTCCTGGAGGGCTTCGGCTTCGGTGGCGCGCTGCTCGCCATGTTCATGCGCGTCGGCGGCGGCATCTTCACCAAGGCCGCCGACGTCGGCGCGGACCTGGTGGGCAAGGTCGAGGCCGGCATCCCCGAGGACGACCCGCGCAACGCCGCGACCATCGCGGACAACGTGGGCGACAACGTCGGCGACTGCGCCGGCATGGCGGCCGACCTGTTCGAGTCCTACGCGGTCACCCTCGTCGCCGCGCTGATCCTGGGCCAGGTCTTCTTCGGCAACGTCGGCATGGTGTTCCCGTTGCTGGTCGCCGGCATCGGCATCGTCTCCTCGGTGGTCGGAGTGCTCGCCACCAGGCCGAGCAAGACCGATTCCAGCGGGATGGCGCCGATCAACCGCGGCTTCTTCATCTCCGCCGCGGTCTCGCTCGTGCTCGTGGCCGCGGTCTCGTTCACCTACCTGCCGAGCATCTCCGACGGCGTCGACATGGCCGTCAGCCCGCAGGTCCTGGGCTTCGTCTCGGTGCTCGTCGGCG
>NZ_FRDM01000110.1 GCF_900143215.1 Geodermatophilus obscurus
ATCTCAGCCGCCAGGTGAAGTAGTGCCGCGGTAGGTACCCCCTCAACACGGCGGTCGAGAGGTAGAACCCGAGGAAGACCACGCAGCCCACGGCCACCGCGAGGGCTGCTTCCAGGCGATTGTCCGTGCGGAGCCACGCGGTGGACAGGAAGCTCAGGACGGTCGCGGTCAGCCCCAGCACCAAGGGGCCGGCGATCAACCGGTAGTAGCGCCTCTGGGTGGAGCCCACGGCCGGCTGCACCAGAGCGATGCTGTAGGCGGAGCCGAGGATGATGGCCGCGACGATCCCTGCCATCAAGCCCATCGGTCCGAAGATCAGAAGCAGCGGAGCGCCTAAGCCCATGCTGAGAACGGCTGTCACGATGGCTGCCTTGGCGCGCAGGCCCGGTCGTCCGATGGCGTCGGCGACGACTCCCTGGACGCCCGTCAGGCTGTCCGTCGTAAAGGCCAGACAGAGCCCCACCATGGCCGCGAGCGTCAGAGCCTCATAGTGGCGGAGCCACAGACTCAGGAAAGCGGGGGCCAGAGCGAGCCCCAGGAGCGGCGGGACGATGCTCAGCGCCGCCACCCTCGTCGTCAGACGCTCGGCATGCTCCATGGCCCCGGTCAGGCCTCGCTCGGAGAACGACCGGGTGAAGGGTGCCGTGAGCGCGCCCGTGAACAGGCCGCCGAGCGTCCTGAAACCGAGAGCCAGACGGCTGCCGAGTTCATACGCACCTGCCGCGGCAGCGCCACTGGCGACACCGAGCAGGATCTTGCTTGCCTGGATGACGATCAATTCCGCCACGAGCAGGCTCTGCCCCTTGAGACCGAACGACGCCAACTCCTTGAGCGTGGCCCACGAGGGCCGGGCCGGGTGGAGTCGTGCGATCCGGGTGTGGACGGCGGTAGCTATCGCCACCAGGGCCACGGCGTTCCAGCCTGCGGCGGCCCATGCGTAGACCACCACGTCCCCGCTCAGGAATGCGGCTGCCGTGCCGATGCAGTTGCCGGCGAAGCCGCAGGCGGTGACGACGGCGTTGGGCAGAGCCTGGAACTCCCGCCCGTAGGCGGATCCCATGAGGATGGTGCTGAGCTGGCCC
>NZ_FRDM01000068.1 GCF_900143215.1 Geodermatophilus obscurus
CGTCGGCCTGCTCACCCTCTCCCCCGCCGAGGTCGCGCTGACCCTCGCCGGCGCCGACACCGGCCTGCGCGCGCACCCCGACGACGCGGTCGCGCTCGCCCTCGCCGCCACGCGGGCCTTCCTCGCCGAACGGACCGCTCAGGGCGGCACCGCCTGGCGGCTGGCCGAGCTCGACGACGGCGCGATCCGCGTCGGGGCCCGCCTGGGCGGCCGCCGGGGCGGAGCCGTGGACGTCCCGCCGGCGCCGACGCCGGGGCCGGTCGGTGCAGCGCCGCAGTCCGACGGGCGGGTCGCGCTGGTCGCGGCCGTACCGCTCGGGCGGCTGGACGCCGCGCAGGCCGAGCTGCTCGCCCGGCTCGCCGACGAGGTGCAGCTGACGCCGTGGCGCAGCGTGGTCGTCCCGGACCTCGCCGAGGACGCCGTCGACGACGCGGCCGTCGCGCTGCACCGGACCGGCATGGTGTTCGACGCGGAGAGCCCGTGGACGCGGGTCACCGCCTGCGCCGGGCAGCCGGGGTGCGCGAAGTCGCTGGCCGACGTCCGGGCCGACGCCGCCGCGGCGGTCGCCACCGGGACGCTGCCCGTCGACGGCGCCCGCCAGCACTGGGCCGGGTGCGAGCGCCGCTGCGGCCGCCCGCAGGGTGAGGTCGTCGACGTGGTCGCGACCGGGACCGGGTACCGAGTCGGGAAGAGCTGATGCACGAGTTCGAGTACGAGTACGAGTACGAGAAGGACGGCGCGGAGATCTACCGGCGCTCGTTCGCCACCATCCGGGCCGAAGCCGACCTCTCCGGCCTGCCCGAGGACGTCGCGCGGGTCGCGGTGCGGATGGTGCACGCCTGCGGGCAGGTCGACCTGGTCGAGGACCTGGCGTACTCCTCCGCCGTCGTGGCGCGCGCCCGCGAGGCGCTGGACGCCGGCGCCCCGGTGCTGTGCGACGCGGAGATGGTGGCCTCGGGCGTCACCCGCCGTCGGCTGCCCGAGGACAACGACGTCGTCTGCACGCTGAACGACCCGCGCACGCCCGCACTCGCCGCGCAGCTCGGCACCACCCGCACCGCTGCGGCGCTGGAGCTCTGGCGCGACCGGCTGGACGGCGCCGTCGTCGCCATCGGCAACGCGCCGACCGCTCTGTTCCACCTGCTGGAGATGGTCGCCGCCGGAGCACCCCGCCCCGCCGCCGTCCTCGGCATCCCGGTCGGCTTCATCGGCGCGGTCGAGTCCAAGGACGCGCTGGCCGCCTCCGACCTGGAGCACCTGGTGGTCCGCGGCCGGCGCGGCGGCAGCGCCATCACGGCGGCCGCGGTCAACGCGATCGCGAGCGACGTCGAGTGAGCGGCCCCCGCACCGGTCGCCTGTACGGCGTCGGGCTGGGCCCCGGCGACCCCGAGCTGGTCACCGTCAAGGCCGCCCGGCTCATCGCCGCCGCCGACGTCGTGGCCTTCCACGCCGCCCAGCACGGCCGCTCGGTGGCCCGCGGGGTCGCCGCCCCCTACCTGCGCGCGGGCCAGGTCGAGGAGCTGCTGGTCTACCCGGTCACCACCGGGACGACCGACCACCCCGGCGGCTACCAGGGCGCGATCGACGAGTTCTACGAGGCGGCCGCGGCGCGGCTGGCCGCGCACCTGGACGCCGGACGCGACGTCGTCGTCCTCGCCGAGGGCGACCCGTTCTTCTACGGCTCCTACATGCACATGCACAAGCGGCTGGCGCACCGCTACCCGACCGAGGTGGTGCCCGGCGTGACCAGCGTCAGCGGCGCCGCCGCGGCGGTCGGCCGGCCCCTGGTGGAGCGCGACGAGGTGCTCACCGTGCTGCCCGGCACCCTGCCGGCCGAGGAGCTGGCCGAGTGGCTGGCCACCACCGACTCGGCCGCCGTGCTGAAGCTCGGGCGCACGTTCGGCAACGTGCGCGAGGCGTTCGACGCCGCCGGGGTGCTCGACCGGGCGCTCTACGTCGAGCGGGCGAGCACCGACCGCCAGCGCACGCTGCCGCTGGCCGACGTCGACCCGGCGACGGTCCCTTACTTCTCCCTCGCCCTGCTGCCCAGCCCGCTGACCGGGCCGACGCCGGGCCCCGAGCAGCACGACGAGGCCGTGCCCCGGACCGGTGAGGTGGTCGTCGTCGGTCTCGGGCCGGGCCGGCGGGCCTGGACGACGCCGGAGGCCGCCGAGGCGCTGGCCGCCGCCGACGACCTGGTCGGCTACGGCCCCTACCTGGACCGGGTGCCGGCCAACCCGCGGCAGACCCGGTACCCGAGTGACAACCGGGTGGAGGCCGAGCGCGCCGCGCACGCCCTGGAGCTGGCCCGGTCCGGACGGCGGGTCGCGGTCGTCTCCAGCGGCGACCCCGGCGTCTTCGCGATGGCCGCCGCGGTGCTCGAGGTCGCCGAGCGGCCGGAGTACGCCGGCGTCCCGGTGCGGGTGCTGCCCGGCCTGACCGCCGCGCAGGCCGTGGCCGCCCGGGTCGGCGCGCCACTCGGGCACGACTTCGCGGTGCTCAGCCTCTCCGACGTCCGCAAGCCGTGGGACGTCGTCGTCGACCGGCTGCGGCACGCCTCGGCCGCCGACCTGGTGCTCGCCCTCTACAACCCGCGGTCGAGGGCCCGCCCGCACCAGCTCGCCGAGGCGCAGGCGGTGCTGCTGGAGGGCCGCAAGCCCGACACGGTGGTCGTCGTCGGCCGCGACGTCGGCGGGCCGGAGGAGCGGGTCACCGTCACCACCCTCGGCGAGTTCGACCCGGAGACCGTCGACATGCGCTGCTGCGTGATCGTCGGCTCCTCGCAGACCCGGGTCAGCCGCGCCGGCGCCGTCTACAGCCCCCGCACGCACTCCGACGCCTCCTGAAGGAGGATCCCCGACGAGGCCCCGTCCAGAGGCTCGCCCCGAGCGTGCGAGGGGTGAGGAGGACGGGGTCCTCCTGGGAGCCACCTGACACCCAGTGCCACGCCTGGCACGATGACCCGCCAGTGGCGACCGTCACCCTCCCCGGGGCGGCGCTGACCACCGGGCGATCGTGGAAAGGGCTCTCATGGCGAGCACCAGGGACTGGTTCGAGACCGTCGAGGAGGCCCAGCACCGCGCGAGGAAGCGGCTGCCGCGGTCGGTGTACCTGGCGCTGGTCGCCGGGACCGAGAAGGGGCTGACGGCCGGCGACAACGTCGCCGCCTTCGACGAGATCACCTGGCGCCCGCACGTCGCCGACCTGCACGCCAAGCGGGAGACGGCCACCACCGTGATGGGCCAGGAGATGTCCATGCCGGTGCTGATCTCACCCACCGGCGTGCAGGCGGTGCACCCGGACGGCGAGGTGGCGGTGGCCCGGGCAGCCGCGGCGGAGGACGTCGCGATGGGGCTGTCCTCGTTCGCCAGCAAGCCGGTGGAGGAGGTCGGCGCGGCGCACTCCAAGCTGTTCTTCCAGATGTACTGGGTCGGCTCGCGGGAGACGATCCTCGCCCGGGCCGAGCGGGCCCGCGCCGCCGGCGCCAAGGGCCTGATCATGACGCTGGACTGGTCGTTCGCCTCGCGCCGCGACTGGGGCAGCCCGCCCATACCC
This sequence comes from Geodermatophilus obscurus, assembly GCF_900143215.1. Lineage (GTDB taxonomy): Bacteria > Actinomycetota > Actinomycetes > Mycobacteriales > Geodermatophilaceae > Geodermatophilus > Geodermatophilus obscurus_A. The sequence goes on from NZ_FRDM01000068.1 coordinate 3,556, forward strand.
GACACGATCGACCTCAAGAACGCGGTCAGGTTCGCCCCCGAGGTGCTGCGCAAGCCGCGCTGGCTGGCCACCTACCTGCGCTCGGGCGGCATCCCCGAGCTCAGCGTCCCCAACCTGGCGCTCGACGGCGAGGAGCCGCCGAACTTCTTCGGCGCCTACGGCCAGTGGATGGGCAGCCCGCTGCCCACCTGGGAGGACGTCGCCTGGCTGCGCGAGCAGTGGGGCGGGCCGTTCATGCTCAAGGGGATCACCCGGCCCGACGACGCCCGCCGCGCCGTCGACGCCGGCGTCAGCGCCATCTCGGTGTCCACCCACGGCGGCAACAACCTCGACGGCACGCCGGGGGCCATCCGCTCGCTGCCCGGGGTGGTCGACGCGGTCGGCGACCAGGTCGAGGTCGTCATGGACGGCGGGGTGCGCCGCGGCGCCGACGTCGTCAAGGCGATGGCGCTGGGCGCCAGGGCCGTTCTGATCGGCCGCGCCTACCTGTGGGGCATGGCCGCCAACGGCGAGCGCGGCGTCCAGAACGTCCTCGCGATCATCCGGCAGGGCATCGACGAGGCACTGCTCGGGCTCGGGAAGGCCTCGGTGCACGACCTGACCCGCGAGGACGTCGTCCTGCCGCCGCACTTCACCCGCAGCTGAGCGGGCGCCCCGCCGGCCGGCGGGAATGCGGACGCGGCAGGTGGGCTTGCGCTGTTGCGTGCCCGTCCGTCCCCCGTCCCGCGCCGTCTCCTTCTGGACGGCGGCCGCGCTGCTCGTCCTGGTCCTCGCGGCCTCCGGCGTCCCCTCGCCGCTCTACCGCGTCTACCAGGAGCGCTTCGGGTTCTCCGCCGGCGTGCTGACGACCGTCTTCGGCATCTACGCCCTCGCGCTGCTCGCCACGCTGCTGGTGGTCGGCGCGCTGTCGGACCACGTGGGACGGCGGCCGGTCATCGTCGCCGGGATGCTGCTGCAGGTCGTCGCCATGGCGCTGTTCTGGGCCGCCGACTCGGTGGGCTGGCTGCTGGCCGCACGGGTGGTGCAGGGGCTGTCGGTCGGCAGCCTCACCGGCGCCCTGGGCGCGACGCTGCTGGACCACCAGCGCAGCGACCGTCCCCTGGGCGCCCTGGTCAACAGCGCCTCCCCCGGGCTCGCCCTCGCCCTCGGCGCGGTCAGCGCGGGCCTGTCGGTCGAGTTCGTGCCCGCCCCCACCGACTGGGTCTTCGGCACGCTGACCGCCCTGTTCGCCGTCGCCGCCGGGGTGGCCCTGCTGCTGCCGGAGTCCTCGCCGCGGATCCCGGGCGCGCTGGCCTCGCTGCGCCCGCGGGCGCACGTGCCCGCCGCCCAGCGGGCGGCGTTCCTCGTCGCGGCACCCTGCCTGGTGGCGATGTGGGCGCTGGGCGGCCTCTACCTGTCGCTCGGGCCCTCCGTGGCCGCCGCCGTCTTCGGCCTCGAGGACCACCTCGTCGGCAGCCTGGTCATCGTGGCCATGCAGGGCATGGGCGCCGTCGGCTGCGTGAGCCTGCGCCACGCCGCACCGCACACCGCGATGACCGCCGGCTGCCTGGTGTTCGCCGCGGGCGTCGGCGGCACGATCGTCTCGCTCGCCACCGGGAGCGCTGCGCTGTTCTTCGCCGCCGCCGCGGTGTCCGGGTTCGGTTTCGGCGCGGCCTTCCTCGGTGCGGTGGCCACCGTGACCGCCGGCGTCGCGCCCGGCGAGCGCGGCGGGCTGCTCTCCAGCGTCTTCGTCGTCGGCTACCTGGCCTTCAGCATCCCGGCCGTCGCCGCCGGGCTGGCCTCGGGCGCGGTGGGGCTGCGGCCGACCGCTGCGGTGTACGGGGCGGCCGTGATCGTCCTGGCCCTGGCCGCGGTGGCCGGGCTGCTGCGGCACCAGCGCGCGACCGAGCGCCGTCCGGAGCCCCGGAAGGTCCCCCTCGCCCCCCGCCACTCGGAGAAGGACCCCGTCCTCCCCGGCCCTCGCCAGCTCGGGCCGGGACCCGGGACGGGCCCGGGGACCCTGCAGGGGCGCCGCGCTCAGCTGTAGGAGCCGAGGTCGTCCAGCCCCTGGACGTGGCCGGCGGAGTCAGCGCAGGACGGCGTCCAGGAACCCGTGCACCCGCTGCTCGAGCTCGGCGGTGCGCTCGGCGGCGACCTCCTCCCGGTCGCGCTCCCGCAGCCACGGCGGGATCTCCGCACGCGCGCGGACGGCGCAGGCGAGGTCCGCACAGACGTAGGTGCCGACCGTGTTGCCGTTGCGGCCGGCCTCCCCGGCCCGGCGCGCGGTGAACAGCGAGACGTCGCTGCCCGCCTGCGCCGTCTGGCACAGCAGGCACATCGCGGGCGTGCCCGCCGACATCCGGGTGTCGGCGGCGCGGACGGCGACGCCGACCGGCCGGCCCTCCCGCTCGACGACCAGGTAGCCGCGCAACGGCGCCCTCGGGTCGCGCCAGCCGAGGACGACGAGCTCCTCCCACGGCGTCTCGGCGAACGTCCGCGGCAGGGTCATGCCCTCGGCCTCGCCGCGCGAGCAGTTGACGAAGGACCGTCGCACCTGCTTCTCGGTCAGCGCGCGCACCGCTCCCGCTCCTCCCCGTCGTCGGACCGCCGACGGACATCATGTGGCAACCCGTCTCGCGGCTCAGCCGATTTCCGCGCCGCCACCGTCACGTGGCCGGGTCGCTCCCGCCCGTGCGGCCGTCCCGGTAGCGGCGCGAGCTGTCGATGACCTGCCGGATGATCGCGAGGGCCCGCCTGAGGTCGGCCTCGCCGACCTCCTCCGCGACCGTGTCGGCCCACTCGTGCTGGGCGGCGGTCAGCCGCCGGAGGGCGCTGCGGCCCTGCGCCGTCGGCTCGAGGAGCTTGGCGCGGCGGTGCCCCGGGTTGTCGCGGTAGACCGCCCACCCGCGCTCCACCAGGAGGTCTGCCACCCGCTGCACGCTCTGCCGCGCGAGGCCGAGCCCCACCCGCCGCGCGATCTCGGCCACCGGCAGGGCCTCGTCCAGGGTCGCACCGAGGACCTGCCACCAGGCCGGGGTGAGTCCGACGGGCCGGGTCATCAGCTCGGCAGCGGCGAGGAACTCGCCGTTCAGCTCGAACACCGGCAGGACCAGGTCGGTCAGTGCGTCGCCGGCGGGCGTGCGGGCGCGGTCACCGCCGCGCACGCCTGGCTCGACGCCGGGGACCGGCTGCTGTTCCACGGTCACGGCGTCATGTGGCCGACTGGCCGACGAGCGCATCGAACCAGCGCCGCTCCCCCGTGGTGTACAGCCCGTGCCAGGCGTCGATCGTCGCCGGGGGGAAGAGCTCCAGCCGGCGGAAGACCGCGGCGGCGAAGTCGACCGGCGCGGTGGCCGGAGCGGTGATCACGTCGCCGTCCTCCACGACCCGCTCGTCCCGGTAGCGGCCGGCCCCGGCGTAGCCCGACGGCAGGAGGAAGTCCGGGGCGTTGCTGGTGTGGGCGCGGTCGTCCAGCAGGCCGGCTCGCGCGAGGCCGTAGGTGGCTCCGCAGATCCCGGCGACGGGCGTGTGCCGCTCCAGCAGGACCCGGGCCAGGTCGAGGACCCGTCCGTGGCCGTCGGACCAGGTGTCGGCACCGGGCAGCACGAGCAGCGCCACGTGTCCGGGGGTCACGTCGTCGAGGTCCCCGTCGGTGCGCAGCCGCAGCCGGCCCTTGGTCGTGACCTCCTCCTGCCCGTCCGCCAGGACGCGGAGCCGGAACCGGTCCGGCTCCAGCTCGGCGGCCATGGCCAGCCCGGCGGTCAGGTACGAGCACTCCCAGTCGGCCATCGTGTCGGTGGCGTAGAGGACGACGTCGTTCACGGAACCCACTCCTCAGTTGACAGTGCCCTGTCATCCTGCCATGGATGACAGCATCCTGTCAAAGGGCACGCGTGCTCGCCGCCGTCACCCGCCGAGCAGCACCGCCCGGACCTCCGCCGGGGTGGCCGCCACGACCGCGGCACCGGCGTCCGCGAGCTCACCCGGCGGCGCGGGACCCCAGCCGGCGCCGATGCAGGGCAGCCCGTGCGCGGCCGCGCCGAGCACGTCGTGCGCCCGGTCGCCGATGAGCACCGGCCGCTCGCCGTCGGGGTGGGCGGCCAGCGCGGCGGCGACCACCTGGTCCTTGCGCCGCACGGTGCCGTCGAAGGTGGCGCCGTGCACGGACGCGAAGGAGGGCAGCAGGCCGGCGTGCGCCAGCAGCCGGACGGCGAAGGGCTCCGGCTTGCTGGTCGCCACGGCGAGGGTGGCGCCGGCGTCGACCAGGTCGGCGAGCAGCTCGGGGACGCCGGGGTACACGGTCGCGTCGAGCAGCGCGCCGGCGGAGTGGTGCACCCGGTAGGCGGCGACCGCGCGCGGGACGTCGTCCGGCGGGACGCCGAGGACGAGGCCGAACCCGTCCTGCAGCGGCGGGCCGACCATCCCGCGCAGCTGCTCCGGGGTCGGCTCCGGCAGGCCGAGCGCGGCGGCCGCGGCGCGGACGGAGGCCCAGATGCCGGGCGTGGAGTCGACCAGCGTGCCGTCGAGGTCGAACAGGACCAGGCGGCGGGTCAGCCCCTGGTGCGGAGAGTGATCAGCTGCTTCCATCTTCAAGCAACCCCTGCCGTCGTCCGACCCGGAGGACCTCCATGACCCGGACCCGCGACACCACCGTGGCAGCTCCTCCCTCGACGATCCGGCCGGTGCAGGCCGCCGCGGCGCTGTCGCTGGTGGTGCTGTTCTGGCAGTTCCTCTCGGCCGGCCGGATCATGGTGGGCGAGGACGCCACCGGGGGCCACGGGGCCGGGGCGATCGCCCTGCACGTGACCACCGGTCTGCTGCTGATCGCCACGGTGCTGCACGGGCGGCGCACGCGGCTGTGGTGGCCGGCCGCGCTGGCCGCGGCCGTCTTCGTGCTCACCTTCGCCCAGGCGGCGCTGGGCAGCTCGGGCTCGATCGCCACGCACGTGCCACTGGCCCTGGTGGTCACCGCGGGCACCGTGTGGCTGGCGGCCTGGTCGTTCCGCGCTCCCGCCACCCCCTGAGCACCCAGACCGCGGCCTCCTCGACGGTCGCGGCCACCGGCACGCCCTCGGGCAGCGGCGGCCGGCGGACCAGCACCACCGGCACGCCGAGATCCCGGGCCGCGGTGAGCTTGGCCGCGGTCATCGGGCCGCCGCTGTCCTTGGTGACGACGACGTCGACGCGGTGCGCGGTCATCAGCGCCCGCTCGTCCTCGACGCGGAACGGACCGCGGGCGAGGACCACCGTGGTCCGGGCCGGCAGCGGCGGCTCCGGCGGGTCCACCGAGCGGACGACGCAGTGCGCGGTCAGCCCGGCGAAGGCCGCGAGCCCCTGCCGGCCGGTGGTCACCAGCACCGAGCGGGCGCCGGCCACCACCGTCGCCGCCTGCTCCAGGGAGTCCACCCAGCGCCAGTCGTCGCCGGCCTGCTCGGTCCAGCCAGGGCGCTGCAGCCGCAGCAGCGGGGTGCCGGTCGCGGCGGCCGCCGTGGCCGCGTGCGCGGTCATGGTGGCGGCGAACGGGTGCGTGGCGTCGACCAGCGCCGCCACGCCGTCGAGCGCCGCCGCCAGACCCGCCGTCCCGCCGAAGCCGCCGACCCGCACCTCCCCGGGCGGCAGCACCGGGTCGGCGACGCGGCCGGCGAGCGAGCTGAGCACGTCGACGCCCTCGGCCACCAACCGCTCCGCGAGCCGCCGGGCCTCCGCCGTCCCGCCCAGGACGAGCACCCGGCCGGTCACGCCGGGGCCCCGTGCATGCTGATCAGGTGACCGAGGCGGGGCGCGAGCGCAGCACCGGCCTGCGCTACGGCTGGACGACGGGCGCCTGTGCGACCGCCGCGACGACCGCCGCCTACACCGCGCTGCTCACCGGCGAGTTCCCCGACCCGGTGCGGATCGACCTGCCCCAGGACAAGCACCCGTCGTTCGCGCTGGCCACCGAACGGCTCGAGGCCGGCGCCGCGACCGTGGGTGTGGTCAAGGACGCCGGGGACGACCCCGACGTCACGCACGGCGCGCTGGTGTCGGTGCGGGTCACGCACGGCGAGCCGGGGAGCGGCGTCCTCTTCCGGGCCGGCGAGGGCGTCGGCACCGTGACCAAGCCCGGCCTGCCGCTGGCCGTCGGCGAGCCGGCGATCAACCCGATGCCGCGGCAGTTCGTCCGCGAGCACGTCGCCGCGGTCGCCGCCCGGCACGACGGCACGGGTGACGTCGTCGTCGAGGTCTCGGTGGAG
>NZ_FRDM01000050.1 GCF_900143215.1 Geodermatophilus obscurus
CGCAGGACGACCGCGTCCGGCACCCAGGGTGGCGTCTCGAGCTGTGCGAGCGAGGACGACCCGCGGCGCAGCGACGCCTCGGTGTCTCAACGACCACGCGGGGCACTTCGTGTTCCCCGTGTGACGCGTCCTACAGCTGCTCGGTGGCCGCCCGCCGCCTCGTGCGCCGGGGCTGGCGACCGGGGTCCGGCTCGGCTCCCAGGACGTACGAGCAGTCGAGGTGGTTCCACCCGCAGCCGCGGCACACCTGGACGGCGTAGACGGAGAACTCCTCCTGCGCGCGGTCCATCCGGGCGAGCTCGGCCGGCGTCTTCGCCTGGCCGGCCGTGGGGCCGAGGTGCTCCCCGTAGACGTAGCTCACCAGCGTGAGCCGCTCCTTGCGGCACACCGGGCAGGCGACGTCGGTCGCCTCGCCGTGGTACTTGGCCGCCCGGGTGAGGTACGGACTGGCGTCGCAGACCTCGAAGAGCCCCGTGCGACCAGCGTACACGTCGGCGAGGACGGCTCGCCGCTGCAGCGAGTAGTCCACGACGGATCGACGTCCGGGCACTGCGCCAATGTACGCACCGAGGAGGACACCGGGAGGTGTCCGACCACGTCGGGAGGCCCGTCCCGTGGGCCCGCGCTGTCCTGCCGCGCTCCGGCCGATGTATCGTCTCGATACATCGGACCGCAGGGCGACGAGGGAGGCGACGTGCTCGAGTTCGCCATCCTGGGCCTGCTCCACCAGTCACCGATGCACGGCTACGAGCTGCGCAAACAGCTCGCCCAGGTGCTCGGGGGGCTGCGCAGCATCTCCTACGGGTCGCTGTACCCCGCGCTCAAGCGGCTGCACGCCGCCGGGTACGTGACCACCGACGAGCCGGACCCTCGCGCCCCCCTGCCGGCCGACGCACCGCCGCTGACCGGCCGGCGCGGCAAGGTGGTCTACACGATCACCGCCGAGGGCAAGGAGCGCTTCCACGAGCTGGTCGGCCAGGCCGGTCCGGAGACGTACGACGACGGCGGCCTCTTCGGCGTCCGCCTGGCCTTCTTCCGGCACACCGCCGCGGACGTCCGGCTGCGCATCCTGGAGGGTCGCCGCCGCACCGTCGAACGGCAGCGCGAGGGCCTGCGGGCCTCGCTGAGCCGGACCCGGGAGCGCCTGGACCGCTACACCCTCGAACTCCAGCGCCACGGCCTGGACTCGGTCGACCGCGAGGTCCGCTGGCTGGCGGAGCTCATCGACCGCGAGATGACCGACGGTCAGCGGCGTCGAGACGACGGCGCCACCCAGGGGGACCCGCCGGCACAGGCGCCACCCGAGCCCTGACCAGCACCTCCCCGACGACCGGGCGGGAGAGCTCCGCGCCCGTCACCCCGAGCAGGGCCGTCCACGGTCCGTGTCCACCGACCGCACGCGGTCAGTGAAGAAGGAGATCTCCATGGGTTCTGTCAAGGTCGCCATCGTCGGCGTCGGCAACTGCGCCGCCTCGCTGGTGCAGGGTGTCCAGTACTACCGCGACGCCGACGAGACGACGTCGGTGCCGGGCCTGATGCACGTCCGCTTCGGCGACTACCACGTCAGCGACGTGGAGTTCGTCGCGGCGTTCGACGTCGACGCCAAGAAGGTCGGCCGCGACCTGTCCGAGGCCATCGTCGCCAGCGAGAACAACACCATCAAGATCTGCGACGTCCCGCCGCTCGGTGTCACCGTCCAGCGGGGCACCACCCTGGACGGGCTCGGCAGGTACTACCGCGAGGTGGTCGAGGAGTCCGACGAGCAGCCGGTCGACGTCGTCGCGGCCCTCCGGGAGTCCGGTGCCGACGTCCTCGTCTGCTACCTGCCCGTGGGCTCGCAGCAGGCCGCGGAGTTCTACGCCCAGTGCGCTCTCGACGCCGGGGTCGCGTTCGTCAACGCGCTGCCGGTGTTCATCGCCGGGACCGAGGAGTGGGCGGACAAGTTCACCGCGGCGGGCGTGCCGATCGTCGGCGACGACATCAAGAGCCAGGTCGGCGCCACCATCACCCACCGGGTGCTGGCCAAGCTCTTCGAGGACCGCGGCGTGCAGCTCGACCGCACCATGCAGCTCAACGTCGGCGGCAACATGGACTTCAAGAACATGCTCGAGCGCGAGCGCCTGGAGTCCAAGAAGATCTCCAAGACCCAGTCGGTCACCAGCCAGGTCGACCGCGACATGGGCGCCGGCAACGTGCACATCGGCCCGTCGGACCACGTGCCGTGGCTGTCGGACCGCAAGTGGGCCTACGTCCGCTTGGAGGGCCGCGCGTTCGGCGACGTGCCGCTGAACCTGGAGTACAAGCTCGAGGTCTGGGACTCCCCCAACTCGGCCGGCATCATCATCGACGCCGTCCGCGCCGCGAAGATCGCCAAGGACCGCGGGATCGGCGGCCCGATCCTCTCCGCCTCGTCCTACTTCATGAAGAGCCCGCCGGTGCAGTACAGCGACGACGAGGCCCGCGACGCCGTGGAGGCGTTCATCCGGGGGGACGTCGAGCGCTGACGGCCGCCCTGCAGAGGGGCCGGCCGGCCCCTCTGCAGCAGGAAGGACCCCGTCCTCCTTCCCCCTCGCAAGCTCGGGGTGAGCCTCGGGACGGGGCCTGGCGCGAGCCTGCGAGTGGCGGGGGGGCAGAGGGGTCCTCCTGCGCGTGGGACGCCACCGGTGACCTGCCCGGATGCCTACGCTGGCCGCATGCCCGCCCGCCGCCGCCCGCTGCTCCCAGCGCTGGGGCTGGCGGTGGCCCTGCTGGCCGGCTGCGCCGGCCCGGAGGAGCGGGCGGAGGGCGCGCCGGTCACCGAGGAGGAGGCCGGCCTCCTCGCGCAGCTGCTCGCCGACAACCACGAGCGGGGCGGCGCCGACTTCGTGGTCACCGCCCCGTACGGCGAGGACACCGTGCTGACCCTCACCGGCGAGGTCGACCTCGCCGGTGGCGCCGGTCGCGCGCAGGCGGTCACCTCCTACGGCGACGGCCGGCCCGACGAGACCCGCACGCTGTTCTTCACCGCCGACGAGCTCTGGTTCGGCGAGGTCCCGGGGCTGGCCGCCGCGCTGGGTGGCGAGGGGCTGCCCGAGGCCTCCTACGTGCGCCGTCCGGTGACGCTGGGGGGTGAGGCGCCGCTGGTCGACGTCCTCACCGCGGTGGTGCTCAACCTCTCCGCCGGGGAGCCGGACGACGGCGGGGACTTCCGCGGCGCCGGCTACACGTGGCAGGGCGACCGCTCGATCGACGGCGAGCTCGCGCAGCTCTACGCCTCGCAGGCCGGCTGGTCGGTCGCGGTCGACCGGTCCACCGACCTGCTGGTGCAGTACCGCACCCCGCTCCCCGGCCAGCAGTTCGAGGTGACGGTGACGCTGTCGGACCACGGCCCGCGGGAGATCACGCTGCCGGCCGAGGGGGAGTCCGTGGACGGGGCGGCGCACCCGGAGGCCGCGGCGACCGTCGGCCTGTAGCAGGAGGCCCCCGTCCTCCCCTTGAAGGACCCCTTGCCCCCCGCCAGAGAAGGACCCCGTCCTCCTCATCCCTCGGAGAGGGACCCCGTCCTCCCCACCCCTCGCAAGCTCGGGGCGCGACCCGAGACGGGGCCGGAGCCTCGGGACGGGGCCGGCGGCGGGACCTTGCAAGGGGCCGTCAGGGCTCGGGCTGGGACCCGGGACGGGGCCGGCGGCGAGCCTCGGGACGGGGTCGACCCGAGACGGGGCCAGGACGTGCGGGAGGGGCGGCCTCTTCCCCAGACCGCCCCTCCCGGGCACGTTCCTACCAGATGGCGCGCCCGCGCGCACGGGGGACGCGCGGGGTCAGTTCGCGGACGGGTCGGCCGGTGCCGTCGACAGCACGGCCAGGCGCCCGGTCTGGCGGCCCATCACCCGGCGCCACAGCTCCGGGCCGGCCAGTTCGCTCAGCACGTCGTCCGGACTGCCCGGCACGCAGGCCCAGGCGCCCTCGGCGACCTCTCCGGCCAGCTGACCCGGTGACCAGCCCGCGTAGCCGGCGAACACACGCAGCCCCCGGACCCGGCCGACCAGCTCCTCGGGGTCGGCGTCCAGGTCGACCAGGTGCACGTCGCCGGCCACCGGCCGCAGGCCGCAGTCCTCGTCCGGGGACGCGCAGCGGGCCGGGTCGCAGACGCCGAGGCACAGGGCCGTGTCGGTCTCGCACGGGCCGCCCACGTGGAACACGACCGGGTCGACGGCGAGGTCGCACCAGCCGGGGAGCACGTCGCGGATCTCCACCTGGCTCGGCCGGCCCAGCACCACGCCCAGCGTGCCGCTGTCGTTGTGGTCGAGCACGAAGACGACGGTGCCCGCGAAGGTCGGGTCGGTCAGGCTCGGCATGGCCACGAGCAGCGACCCGGGGCGCACGTCGTCCAGGCAGCCCGTCGAGAGCGCGGGGACCGCGTCCGGGCGACGTCGGCCCGTCGCGGGCCGGGCCGGCGGCCCCGACTCGGGATCGGGCGAGGACGGGGGAGTCATCGCTCCCAGTGTGCCCCACCGCAACGCCACCTGGAGGGAGCGGCCGCGCCTCCGGCGGGGGGCCTCCCGGCCCGTCGTCGACCCTGCGGGGAGAACTGGCCACCGTAGGGTGATCGGGTGCGGCAGGCAGGAACGACCGTGCGCTCCCTCCTGGCCCGCGGCGACTTCCGCCGGCTGCTCGCCACCCGGCTGTCGGCACAGTTCGGCGACGGCGTGCTGCAGGCCGCCCTGGCCGGCACCGTCCTGTTCAACCCGCAGCGCGCGGCCGACCCGGTCGAGGTCGCCGCCGCGTTCGCCGTCCTGCTGCTGCCCTACTCGCTGGTGGGGCCGTTCGCCGGCGTCTGGCTGGACCGGTGGAGCCGGCGGCAGGTGCTGGTGCACGCCGACCTGCTGCGCGCCGGGCTGGTCGCCGTCCTGGCGCTGCTCGTGGCGGGCGGGTCGGCCGGCGCGCCGTTCCTGCTCACCGGGCTGGCGCTCTTCTCCGTCGCGCGCTTCGTGCTCTCGGCGCTCTCGGCGGCCCTGCCGCACACGGCTCCCGACCTGGTGCCGGCCAACGCGCTGTCGACGACGTCCGGCGCGGTGGCCACCGTGGCCGGCGGGGCGGTGGCGGTCGCGCTGCAGCAGGCCGCGGGGACCACCGGGGACGCCGGGTACGCGGCGCTGGTCCTGGGCGCGGCCGTCCCCTACCTGCTCGCCGCGGCGCTCGCCGCCGGGTTCCCCCGCGGCGCGCTGGGCCCGGACGAGGGCGCCGCTCGGCCGTCCGCGCGGCAGGTGGTCGCCGGCGTGGTGGCCGGCGCCCGGCACGTGCGCGCCCGCCCGCCCGCGGGGACCGCCCTGGCCCTCATCACCGTGCACCGGCTCTGCTTCGGGCTGGTCACCCTGGTGACGCTGCTCTTCTTCCGCGGTGCCTCGCCGTCCGGGGAGGGGCTGCTGGGAGCGGGCATGGCGCTGGCCGCGGGGGCGTGCGGCACGCTGCTGGCGGCCGCGGGAACGCCGGCGGCCGTGCGCCGCCTCGGCACGGCGCGGTGGGTGACCCTGCTGCTGGGCGTCGGGGGTCTGCTGCTGGCAGGGCTGGGCCTGCCGTTCCTCCCGGCGACCGTCGTCCTGACCGGCGCCGTGCTCGGCTTCCTCGGGCAGGGCGTGAAGATCTGCGTGGACGCCACGCTGCAGCAGGTGGTGGACGACGACGTCCGCGGCCGGGTGTTCTCCGTCTACGACATGCTGGTCAACGTCAGCTACGTGGCCGCCCTGGTGGCGGCGGCGCACCTGCTGCCGGCGGACGGCATCTCCCCGCCCGCGATGGTCGCCGTCGGCGCCGCCTACGTCCTCGCCGCGCTCTACGCCGCCCGGTCGCCGCTGCCCCGCTGAGCCGGGTCAGAGCTCGGGGACGCAGGCCCCCTGGCCCAGCCGGACCAGTCCGGTGAGGTCCCCGTCGGCGAAGTCGGTGATGCCCGGCACCGTCTGCGGGTGCAGCAGCTGGGACTCGTCGTCGACGTGCGCCAGGCCCACCAGGTGCGCCAGCTCGTGCAGGACGATCCCCGAGGCCGTGGCCTCGCCGTCCCGCTGGTCGAGGATCTCGGGGAACTGGCCGGCGTCGAGGGACACCGTGCCGGTGACGTAGACCCGCGTCCCCTCGCCCAGGGAGACGGCCAGGCTGCCGGCCTGGCCCACGATGTCGCCCGCGAGGTCCGGGTTCTCCGCCTCGGTCTGCCAGGCGACGAGCACCGGAGCCCAGCGGTCCCCGTACCGGTCGGGCTGGAACGGGTTCCGCTCGGCGGTCGACAGCTCGTCGGTCGGACCGTCGTACGCGAACCGCAGGCCGGTCGCCGCGCTGATCCGCTCCACGGCCGCGTGGACGAGGCCCTCGCCGCCGGGCGGGGCACCGTCGGGCCGGATGACGTAGTGCACGGCCCGGCACGGGTCGTACGAGACCGGCGTGACCGCATCGCTCTGCAGTTGGGCGAAGGCGTGCGCTCCGGGGTCCGCGGGCACCCGCGGGGGTCTGCCCAGCGGCGCCCGGCTCGCACCGTTCCCCGGGGTGGGGCGGTCGGTCGGTGCCGCCGCGGTCGTCGGGACGCTGCGGTCCGGCCTCGGGTCGACCGGCGCTCCGACGGCAGCCGGGGACTCTCCGGGCCACGGCACGGCTCCGGTGAGGACGGCGGCCCCCAGCGAGCCGCCCACGACCAGGAGGACGGCGAGCGGCCCGAGGAGCCCCGCCCGGTGGCGCCGGGGTGCGGGCGGCCCGGGTGCCCGCCAGGGCACCGGCTGGACCGGGAGGCCGAGCGTCTCGTCGACCACCCACTGCGGCGTGCGACCGGTCGGGGAGGTGGGCAGGCCGGGGTCCGGAGCGTCCCGTTCCTGTTCGTCCACGTCTCTCCTGTCGGCAGCCGGCCGCTCCGGCTGTAGCGGGTCAGCCGTTGCGGGCGGCCCACCAGGCACGCAGCTCGGCCTCGGCCTCCTCCGGCTCCAGCGGGCCGCGCTCGAGCCGCAGGTCCTTGAGGTGCCTCCAGGCCTCGCCGACCTCGCGGCCGGGCGGGATGCCGAGGATCCCCATGATCGCGTTGCCGTCGAGGTCCGGGCGCACCCGCGCGAGGTCCTCGGCCGCCGACAGCTCGGCGATCCGCCGCTCCAGCGAGTCGTAGGTGGCCGCGAGCGCCGCGGCCCGCCGCTTGTTGCGCGTCGTGCAGTCCGAGCGCACCAGCTTGTGCAGCCGGGGCAGCAGGTCGCCGGCGTCGGTGACGTAGCGGCGGACGGCGGAGTCGGTCCACTCGCCGCGGCCGTAGCCGTGGAAGCGCAGGTGCAGGAAGGTCAGCCGGGCGACCGACTCCACGACCTCCTTGGAGTACCGCAGCGCCTGCAGCCGCTTGCGCACCAGCTTCGCCCCGACCACCTCGTGGTGGTGGAAGGAGACCCGGCCGCGCGGCTCGTGCCGGCGGGTGGCCGGCTTGCCGATGTCGTGCAGCAGCGCGGCCAGCCGCAGCACCAGGTCCGGCGACTCCGCGTCCGGGTCCGCCTGCTCCAGCGCGATCGCCTGGTCCAGCACCGTCAGCGAGTGGGTGTAGACGTCCTTGTGCTGGTGGTGCTCGTCGATCTCCATCCGCAGCGCCGAGAGCTCGGGCAGCACGACGTCGGCCAGCCCGGTGGCGACGAACAGCTCCAGCGCCGCACGGGGGGAGTGCTGCAGCAGGGTCTTCGACAGCTCCACCTGCACCCGTTCCGGGGTGATCCGGCCGAGCTCGGGAGCCAGCGAGGTCATCGCCTCGACCACCTCGTCGACCGGTGTCAGGCCGAGCTGGGCGACGAACCGGACCGCGCGCAGCATCCGCAGCGGGTCGTCGGCGAAGGAGTCCACCGCAGCACCCGGCGTCCGCAGCCGGCCGGCCAGCAGGTCGCCCAGGCCGCCGTAGGGATCGGTGACGGTGCGGTCGGGCCCGAGCGAGACGGCCATCGCGTTGACGGTGAAGTCGCGGCGGGCGAGGTCGTCGACGAGCGAGTCGCCCCAGGCCACCTCGGGGTTGCGCGACTCCCGGTCGTAGCGGTCGGCACGGAAGGTGGTGATCTCCAGCCGGACGCCGTCCACCTCGGCACCCACCGTGCCGAACGCGATGCCGGTGTTCCACGTGGAACTGGCGAACCCGCGCAGCACGCCGAGGACCTGCTCGGGCCGGGCGTCGGTGGTGACGTCGAGGTCGCCCGGCACGCGCGGCCGCCCGGACCCTGAGGCGAGCAGCGCGTCGCGGACCGAGCCCCCGACGAGGTGCACCTCGAAGCCCGCGGCCGTGAAGCGCGCACCCAACCGGGCCAGCACGGGGGAGAGGTCCACCAGTTCGCGCACCGTCTCCTGGACGGCGGGCGGCACGGAGGCAGCAGCTGCCGTCGGAAGGAAGGGCTCACCGGACACGACGGTCCAGGGTAGTGCCGCCCCGCGCGCTACCCTCCTGGCATGGCTGGGACGGGCGGGCGAGGGCGCCCGGGCCGCCGGTTGCGGCGGGTCGACGAGACCTCCGCCGGGGGCCTGGTGGTCGCTGACGACCCCATCACGGGGCCGCGCGCCGCCCTCATCGGGCGCACCGACCGCCGCGGCCGGCTGCTCTGGTCGCTGCCCAAGGGGCACATCGAGGAAGGCGAGACCCCGGAGGACACCGCCGTCCGGGAGGTCGCCGAGGAGACCGGGATCATCGGCGAGGTCGTCGCCCCGCTGGGCATCATCGACTTCTGGTTCGTCGCCGACGGCCGCCGGGTGCACAAGACGGTGCACCACTTCCTGCTCCGCGCCGTCGGCGGAGCCCTGTCCGACGCCGACATCGAGGTGACCGAGGTCGCCTGGGTGCCCCTGGACGAGCTCGGCGCCCGGCTCGCCTACGCCGACGAGCGAGCGCTGGTCGAGCGGGCGCCCGCGCTCCTCGCCGACAGCGCGTGAGCGGGCGGACGAGCTCACCGGCAGACATCGCAGGCGGCCGCCGCACCGGGCCGACGGGCGCCGGCGAGGAGCTGTCGTGAGGCAGCGGTCGGCTGCCGGGCGCGCCGGCGGCCGGTCCGCCGCACCCAACCCCCGCGGGACGACGGTCGGCGTCGCCCTGGCCGGGGTGCTCACGGCCCCGCTGGTCGTGCTGGCGCCGTCCGCGGCCGCCGCGCCGGCGGACCCGGCGGCTACCGAGGGGGCCGCCGACGACCGCCCCGTGAGGGTCGAGCTCACCCGGCTGGACCCTCGCACGCTCGCCCCGGGCGCCCCGGTCACCGTCGCCGGCGAGCTGACCAACACCGGCACGGAGACGATCGAGGACCTCGACGTGCGGCTGCAGCGCGGCGCGCCGCTGGCCACCCGCGCCGAGCTGCAGGCGGTCGACGCTGCCCGCGACCTGACGGTCGTCGTCGCCACGCCGTTCCAGGACGTCGCCGACGAGCTGCGCCCCGGCGCCTCGGCGTCCTTCACCCTCACCACGACCACCGACGCGCTGGCCATCGACCGGGACGGCGTCTACCCGGTGCTGCTCAACCTCAACGGCGCCGGGTCCGACGGGGACCGGCGCCGCGTGGGAGAGCTGACCACCTACCTCGTCCAGCCGTCGGTGCTGCCGCCCTCGTCGGCCGGCGTGGCCTGGCTGTGGCCGCTGGTCGAGCGCACCCACCGCGACGCGTCCGGCGCCTTCGTCGACGACGAGCTGACCGACGAGGTGACTCCCGGCGGCCGGCTGGACCGGGCGCTGGCCTCCGTGGAGCGACTGCCCGAGACCGTGCCGCCCGGGGGCGTCGAGCCCGCGCCGGTGGTCCGGGTGACCCTCGCCGTCGACCCCGCGCTGGTCGAGGAGCTGCAGGTCATGGCCGACGGCCCCTACGCCGTCGCCGGCGACGAGGGCGCCGGGGCGGGCACCGAGGAGGCCGCCGCCTTCCTGCAGCGGCTGCGCGCCGTCGCCGCCGACCACCCGGTCGTCGCGCTGCCCTACGGCGACGTCGACGCCGACGCGCTGGCCGCGTCCGGCCTGTCGCCGGTCGTCACCCGCAGCTTGCCCGGCAGCCCCGAAGGGACGGCGCAGGACGGCACCGCCGCGCCCCCCACCCCGCCGACCGCGGCGCCCCCCGGGACCGGGGACACCGCCGGCTCGGACGTCCTCGGGGAGGTCCTGGGGGTGGACGCGCGCACCGACCTCGCCTGGGCGGTCGGCGGCTCGCTGCACCCGGAGACGCTCGACGTCCTGCAGGACGGCGGCGTCCGGGAGGTCGTGCTGGCCCCCGGCGGGCTCAGCGACGGCGGGGCCGCGCTCGGCCTGGAGGGCCCGGCCGCGGCCCGGACGACCGTGCCCACCGACGACGGTCCCGTCGCCGCCCTGGTGGCCGACCCCGCGCTCGGCCAGCTCGCCGGCAACGCGGCGCAGGCCCCGGGGGGCCGCCGCGCCGCCGAGCAGCGCACCGTCGCCGAGCTCGCGCTGCTGACGCTCCGGCCGGGCGACGCGTCCGAGGGACAGAGCGTGCTGGTGGCCCCGCCCCGCGAGGTCGACGCCGACCCCGCCGCGGTGAGCGCGATGATGACCGCCGCCGCGCAGCTGCCGGGGCTGCGGCCGGCGACCGTGGACCAGCTCGGCGACGGGCCGGCCACCGACGCCGGCGAGCTGGTCGCCCCGGCAGACCCGGGCGGGCTGGAGCCGGCCGGCCTGACCGACGTCACCGCCGCGGTCGCCGTCCGCGACCAGCTCGCCGGCGCGGTCGTCGGCGACGCCGACACGGTGCTGGCGCCCTGGGACGCCGCGATCGCGCGCGCCACCTCGGCCGCCTGGCGCGACGACCCCGCGGCGTTCGCCGCGGCCGCCGCGGACCTGCGGACGACGATGGGCCGGCTGCTCGAGCGGGTCACCCTGCTCGCCCCGGCCGCCGGCACCTACAGCCTCGCCTCCAGCGACGCACCACTCGTGCTCACCGTCCGCAACGACCTGCCCTTCGCCCTGCGCGTGCAGCTGCGGGTGCAGACCCGCGGCAACGCGCTGTCGGTGGGCGACCTCGGCGACCAGGTGCTCGGCCCCGAGCAGCGGACGACGCTGACGGTCCCGACCGAGGTGCGCCAGTCCGGCCGCTTCGGCGTCGCGGCCACGCTCACCACCCCGGACGGCACGCCGCTGGGCGACCCCGTGCAGCTGCAGGTGCAGAGCACCGCGTACGGGTCGATCTCGGTGATCATCACCATCGGTGCGGCCACGCTGCTCGCTCTGCTCTTCCTGCGCCGGCTGGTGCGCTTCCTGCTCCGCCGCCGCCGCGGCACTCCCGACGACGGGGACGGCGACCTGCCGGGCGGTCCGGCGCCCGAGGGTGCGGCGGTTCCGCTGCCGCCGACGCGGAGCCCGGTGTGACCGGGCCTGCGAGCTCCCCGGTGACCGCGACACCTCCGGTCGCAGGCTCCCCGGGTGCCGGCGAGGGGGGCTCGTGACCGACCGTCCCGTGGGGGAGCGGCAGCAGCGTCCGCTGCCCCCCGTGCCACCGCCCCCCGCCGCCCGCCGCCCGGCCGAGGACCGTTCCCCGGCGTCCGGGCCGGACGAGCGGGCACGACGGGAGCCGCCGCCCGTGGCCGGTCCGGGGACCCCGGCGGCCCTGCCGCTGCCCCCGCCGCCCTACCCCCAGGCGCCGCCGGGTGGCCGGCCGCTGCCGCCGGTCCCGCCACCGGTGCCGCGCGTCCGCGACCTGCCACCGGTGCCGCCTCCGCGCCGGGCCTCGCGGTGGGTGCCGGGGCCCGACGAGACCCAGCTGATCCCGGTCCTGCCCGCGGTGCCCCGCCGGGTGGACGAGACCGAGGAGGACGTCGAGGCCCGCGAGGGCCGTCCCGGCGCCAGCCGCGGCATCCTGCGGGCCGCCGGCACGATGGCGGTGGCGACGCTGGTCTCCCGCATCACCGGGCTGCTGCGCACCATGGTGCTGACCGCGGCGCTCGGCGTCGGCCTCGTCGGCGACGCCTACAACACCTCGAACACGCTGCCCAACATCGTCTACGAGCTGCTGCTCGGCGGGGTGCTGACCTCGGTCGTCGTACCGCTGCTCGTGCGCGCCCAGGAGCGCGACGACGACGGCGGCGCCGCCTACGCCCAGCGGCTGGTCACGGTCGCGACCGCCGGGCTGGTCCTGATCACCGGCCTGGCGATCCTGGCCGCACCGCTGCTGACCTCGCTGTACGGCCTCGACGAGGACCCCGAGCAGTACCGGCTGGCGACCTGGCTGGCCCGGATCCTGCTCGTGGAGATCGTCTTCTACGGGATCGGCGCCCTGGCGCAGGCGATCCTCAACTCCCGCGGGGTGTTCGGCCCGCCGGCCTGGGCACCCGTGCTCAACAACGTGGTGGTCATCGCAACCGGCGTCCTGTTCGTCGCCGCGAGCGGCCCCGGCGACCTCACGCCGGTGACCATCACCGAGGGCCAGGTCTGGCTGCTCGGCGTCGGCACCACGCTGGGCATCGCCGTCCAGGCGCTGGTGCTGCTGCCGCTGCTGCGCCGGGTCGGCGTCCCGCTGCGCCCGCGCTGGGGGCTGCGCGACACCGGCCTGGGCGAGGCGGCCAGGCTCGGGCTCTGGGTGATCGGCTACGTGGCGGTCAGCCAGGTCGGCGTGGTCGTGGCCACCCGGATCGCCAACGCCGCCGGGCGCGCCGGCGGGCTGGGCTCGATCGGCTTCGCCAACGCCAGCCTGCTGTTCCAGATGCCGTACGGGATCATCGGCGTGGCGCTGCTGACCGCGCTGGTGCCGCGGATGAGCCGGGCCGCCGCCCGCTCCGACGTCCCCGGCGTGGTGCACGACCTCTCCCTCGGCACGCGGCTGTCGGCCCTCGGTCTGCTGCCGGTCAGCGCCGCGCTGACCGTCCTCGGCCCCGAGCTGGCCGTCGTCGTCTTCGCCCGCGGCAACACCAGCGTCGACGAGGCCCGCGCCATCGGCCTGGCACTCGCCGTGGGTGCCTTCGGGCTGCTCCCGATGGCGGTGACCCTGCTGCAGCTGCGGGTCTTCTACGCCACGAAGGACACCCGCACCCCGACGCTGATCCAGGTGGGGATGGTCGCCGTCCGGGTGTCGCTGCTGCTGCTCGTGCCGGTCGTCGTCCCGCCCGAGCGGGTGGTGGCCGGCCTGATGCTGGTCACCGGCCTCACCTACGTGGCGGGTTGGCTGATCGGGCACGCCGTGCTGCACCGCCGGCTCGGGACGCTGGAGAACCGCACCACGCTGGTCCCCGTGTTCCGCGTCGCCGCGGTCGCGGTCGTCGCGGGCCTGCTCGGCTGGCTGGCGGTGTCGCTGGCCGACGATGCGCTGGGTGCGTCGGTGGCAGGCTCGCTCGGCACTGTGCTGCTGGGTACCGTGGTCATCGGCGTCGCGACCCTCGTCGGGTTCGTGGTCGCCCGCGTCCCCGAGGTCCGGGAACCCCTGGCGGCCGTTCGGGCCCGGCTGGGGCGCGGGTGAGCAGCGCGGCGCCGCCGCCGGGGCAACCGAGCCGCCGGCCGCGAGGGGACAGGGGGCCGGGCGCACCGATGACGTCCACGACCACCGGGCTCCCCGACCGCTACCGCCCGCTGGACGAGGTCGGCCCGACCGAGACCACCGCCACCGGGGTCATCCACTGCTGGCGGGCCAAGGACCGGATCCTCAACCGCGACGTGGCCATCCGGGTGCACACCCCGGGCGGGCCGGCCGCTCGCGAGTGGATCACCCGCGCGCTGACCGCCGGGGGGCTGGCCACGCCCGCGCTGGCGATGGTCTACGACGCCGCGGAGGGCAACGGCGACGCACAGGCGCCGGGCGGTGCGGCCTACGTCGTCAACGAGTGGATCGAGGGGCGCACCCTCGCCGAGCGCCTGGCCGAGGGCCCGATGCCCGAGCGGGAGGCGCGCACCGTGCTGCGCCGGCTCGCCGAGGGCGTCGCCGCGGCCCACCAGGTCGGGCTGGCCGTCGGCGGGCTCACCCCGGAGACCGTCGTCCTGCGGCCCAACGGCATGGTCGGGCTGCGCTCGGTGCCCGCCGCCAGTGGCACCGTCCAGGGCGACGTCGCCGCCCTCGGAGGGCTGCTGGAGTACTGCCTGACCGGTCGCCACCCGGGCTCGGCCCCCGCCGGCCGGAGGCCGGGGATGCCGCCGGACCTCGCCGCGCTCGTGCGCCGCGCCCGCTCCACGGAGCCCGGCGCCGGGCTCTCCAGCGTCGCCGCGATGGTCGCCCTGCTGGCCGAGCGGCCCCGCACCGGGCACACCGCCGAGCCGGTGCGCGCGCCGGACGAGTCGGACAGCGGGTGGCTGCGCCGGCTGCGCGAGCGCCGCGAGGAGGACCGCGCCGAGGGATCCGGGGACGACGTCGCGGTCGACCCCGCACCGACCCGGGACGCCTCGGGCACCGCGTTCCCGCCGCCGGACGCCCGCGGGCTCCCGCCCGTCCCCGGCCGGCGGTACGAGGACGACGAGGACGACGACGACCTGCTGCTGTCCGCCGGCCTCGGCCGCGGGGACGACCCCGACGGGGACTCGCGCGACGACGAGACCGCGCAGGCGGGACGGCGACGGCTGCTCGTCGTGGGCCTGCCACTGGCGGCGCTGGTCGTGGTGATCGCGCTGGCGGTGTACCTGGGCAACCTGATCTCGCCCGACGACGTCGCCACCGAGCAGGCCCCCGGGCCGAGCGCACCGGCGACCAGCGCGCCGCCCGCCGAGCAGACGCCCGCCCCCGGGGACAGCCCGGCGCTGACCATCACCGGCGCGAGCGTGTACGACCCGTTCGGCGACGGCGACCCCGACAACCCCGACGAGGTCCCGCTGTCCTTCGACGGCGACCCGGCCACCGCCTGGTCGACCGTCACCTACCGGGGGTCGCCGGCGTTCGGCAACCTCAAGGACGGCATCGGCATCGTCTACGACCTCGGCTCCGAGCAGGCCCTGGCCGGCCTCGGCGTCAGCGGCACCGCCGGCGCCACGGTGGAGGTGCGGGTCGGCGACCAGGCCGAGGGCGACCTCGACTCCTACGACGTGGTCACTGACGGCGAGCTCGGCGACTCCGCGGACCTGTCCTTCGACGAGCCGGTGACCACCCGCTACGTGCTGCTGTGGCTGACCGGACTGGCGCCGTCGGACGGCGGCTTCTCCGCCGAGGTCGCCGAGGTCACCCTCACGCCGGCGAGCTGAAGAAGGACCACCCTTCCCCCCGCTACTCGCAGGCTCGCGGCGGGACCCTGCAGGGAGGCCAGCGGGTCCCTGACGGGTGGCCGTTCCGGTCTGTCACCAGGCTCGCGGCGGGACCCGGGACGGGGCCGAGGTCCGTCAGAAGGGTGATCGACACCATCCTGCGGGCCGTGGACCTGGGAATGCAGATCCTACGATCCCCGTTGTGCCGCGCGTGACGACGAACCACCCGACCCCAGGACCCGCGGTGACGGAGGAGCACGTGCAGCCCGCCATCCCGCCCGCCGAGCACGACGGCGTTCGTGACCTGATCATCATCGGGTCGGGCCCGGCCGGGTACACGGCCGCGATCTACGCCGCCCGCGCGAACCTGCACCCGCTGGTGTTCGAGGGCTCGCAGTTCGGCGGCGCGCTGATGACCACGACCGAGGTCGAGAACTTCCCCGGCTTCGCCGAGGGCGTGCAGGGCCCGCAGCTCATGGACGACATGCGCACGCAGGCCGAGCGCTTCGGCGCCGAGCTGGTCGCCCGCGACGTCAGCGAGGTCGACCTCACCGCCGAGCCGAAGATCGTCAAGGTGGGCGACGAGGTGCACCGGGCCCACGCCGTCATCGTCGCCACCGGCTCGAAGTACCGGTACCTCGGCCTGGACAACGAGGCCCGGCTGCTGGGCCGCGGCGTCTCGGCCTGCGCCACCTGCGACGGCTTCTTCTTCCGCGACCAGGACATCGTCGTCGTCGGCGGCGGTGACTCGGCGATGGAGGAGGCGACCTTCCTCACCCGCTTCGCCAAGACGGTGACCGTCGTCCACCGGCGGGAGGAGCTGCGCGCCTCGAAGATCATGCAGAAGCGGGCGCAGGACAACGAGAAGATCCGCTGGGCGCTCGGCAAGCAGGTCACCGACGTCCTGGGCGACCAGACCGTCTCCGGCGTCCGGCTGACCGACGTCGGCACCGGCACCACCGAGGAGCTGCCGGTCTCGGGTGTCTTCGTGGCCATCGGCCACGACCCGCGCAGCGAGTTGTTCGTCGGCCAGCTCAAGCTGGACGACGAGGGGTACGTGCAGGTCGAGCACCCGACCACCCGGACCAACATCGAGGGCGTGTTCGCCTGCGGTGACGTCGTCGACCACATCTACCGGCAGGCCATCACCTCGGCCGGCACCGGCGCCGCGGCGGCCATCGACGCCGAGCGCTGGCTGGCGGCCACCTTCGGCGAGCGCTGACAGCGCCCTCCTCCGAGCGGGCATACATCCGCCGCTCAGCCGGTTGTCCCTGACAGATCATCCGGCCGGAGCCGCTGCGCTCCGGCCGTCCACGAGCCACGAGGAGAACGACCATGGCAGGCAACACCGTGACGGTCACCGACGCGACCTTCGCCGACGACGTGCTGGGCAGCGACAAGCCCGTCCTCGTCGACTTCTGGGCCGAGTGGTGCGGGCCCTGCAAGATGGTCGCCCCGGTGCTCGAGGAGATCGCCTCCGAGCACGGTGACAAGCTCACCATCGCCAAGCTCAACATCGACGAGAACCCGCAGATCGCCCGCGACTACCAGGTCATGTCGATCCCGACCATGACGGTGTTCCAGGGCGGCAAGCCGGTGAAGAGCATCATCGGCGCCAAGCCGAAGGGCGCGATCCTCTCCGACCTCGCCGATTACCTGTAAGCAGGAGGACCCTCCTCCCCCCACCACTCGCACGCTCGCGGCGGGGCCCTGCAGGAGAGCCGTTCCAGCACGTCACCAGGGCCTCCTCCGCCACCGGCGGGGGAGGCCCTGGCACGTGCGGGGGCCCAGCGGGCCGGGAGCCGGCCCGGGGACCACAATCACCCACGATGGGAACCGACAGCAGCATGCAGCCCCTGGGTCCGGGGGACCGTGGCCCCGCCGTGGCCGACGTGCACGCCGCCCTGCGCGCCCTCACCCTGCTGCCGGCAGCGGGGCCCGCGGAGGAGGCGCCGCTGGACGAGGCGGCCTACGACCCGGCCACCGAGCTCGCCGTCCGCCACTTCCAGCAGGTGCGCGGGCTCACCGTCGACGGCCGCGTCGGCGAGGAGACCTACCGCGCCCTGTCCGAGGCCCGCTGGTCGCTCGGCGACCGGCTGCTGCACCACGACCCGGTCCGGCCCATGCGCGGCGACGACGTCACCAACCTGCAGGACCGGCTGCACGAGCTCGGCTACGACGCCGGCCCGGTCGACGGCGTCTTCGGCCCGGAGACCGAGGTCGGGCTGCGCGCCTTCCAGCGCGACTACGGCCTGACCTCCGACGGCACCTGCGGGCCGGCCACCCTCCGCGCACTCCGTCAGCTCGGCCGCAAGGTCACCGGAGGGCGGCCGCAGCTGCTGCGGCAGAGCGCCAGCTTCGTGGAGAGCGGCCCGCACCTGATCGGCCGGCGCATCGTCGTCGACCCCGGCCACGGCGGCACCGACACCGGCTTCAGCGCCGGCGAGACCACCGAGGCCGACCTGGTGCTCGACCTCGCCTCGCGCATCGAGGGCCGGCTCGCCGCGGCCGGCGCCACCGTCTACCTGACCCGCGGCCGCGGCCAGGACCCGACCCCGGCCGAACGGACGGCGTTCGCCAACGACGCGCGCGCCGACCTGTTCCTCTCGCTGCACACCGACGCGCACCGCTCCGAGCACGCCCGCGGGGTGGCCAGCTACTACTACGGCACCGGCTCCGGGGCCTCCTCGACCGTGGGGGAGCAATTCGCCAACCTGGTGCGCCGCGAGGTGGTGGCCCGCACCGGCATGCTCGACCTTGGCTCCCACGCCAAGACCTGGGACCTGTTGCGGACGACCCGGATGCCCGCCGTCCGGCTCGACTGCGGGTACCTGTCCCACCCGGTCGACCGGCTGCTGCTGCTCGACGCCCGGCTGCGCAGCACCGTGGCCAGCGCCGTCCTCGCCGCCGTCCAGCGGCTGTTCCTGCCCGCCGAGGCCGACCCGCCCACCGGCACCTTCGTGCTGCCCGGACGCACCTGACCCACCACCGGCGAGGTCGGCGGTCCCGCCCGGCCCAGGCCGCGCACGCGTGCGCGATCGGCGCGGTGTCGCGACGGGTGTGACGGTCGGGACGGGACCGGTCCGTCCGCTCGCCGTGTCCCCGGCGGGGTGCGCCCGTCGCCTCCCTACACTCGGGATGTGGCCGATCTCCAGCCCGGAACACCCCCGGGCCCCGGTGTGCACCACCCCGCTCCGCGGCATCCGCGGCTGGACCCGCTGGCGGACCGGTACGCAGCCCGCACCCACGGGATGAAGGCCTCGGAGATCCGTGCGCTGTTCTCCGTCGTCAGCCGCCCCGAGGTCGTCTCGCTGGCCGGCGGGATGCCCGCGGTCACCGCGCTGCCGCTGGACGCGGTCGGCTCGATGATCGGCGAGCTGGTGTCCGGGATGGGCGCGCAGACGCTGCAGTACGGCTCGGGTCAGGGTGACCCGCGGTTGCGCGAGCGGATCTGCGACGTCATGGCCCTGGAGGGCATCACCGACGCCTCGCCCAGCGAGGTCGTCGTCACCGTCGGCTCGCAGCAGGGCCTGGACCTGGTCACCCGCGTGTTCTGCGACCCGGGGGACGTCGTCCTCGCCGAGGGTCCCTCCTACGTCGGCGCGCTCGGCGTCTTCCAGGCGGCCGAGGCGCGGGTCCGGCACGTCCCCATGGACGACGACGGCCTGATCCCCGAGGCGCTGGAGCAGGCGCTGCTGGAGTGCCGCGCCGCCGGCGACCGGGTGAAGTTCCTCTACACGGTGCCGAACTACCACAACCCGGCCGGCGTGACGCTGTCCGAGCCGCGACGCCAGGCGGTCATGGAGATCGCCGAGCGCTACGACCTGCTCGTCATCGAGGACAACCCCTACGGCCTGCTCGGCTTCGACCGCGAGCCGATGCGGGCGCTGCGGGCCCGGGACGACCGCCGGGTCATCTACCTCGGCTCGTTCTCCAAGACGTTCTCACCGGGCCTGCGCGTCGGCTGGGTGCTCGCCCCGCTCGCCGTCCGGGAGAAGCTGGTGCTGGCCACCGAGGCGCAGGTGCTCTGCCCGCCCTCGCTCACCCAGTACGCCGTCGCCCGGTACCTGGACACCCAGCCGTGGCGCGAGCAGATCAAGCACTTCGTCGAGCTGTACCGGGAGCGGCGCGACGCCACCCTCGAGTCGCTCGAGGCGCTGATGCCGGCGGGCACGACGTGGACGCGGCCGGACGGCGGCTTCTACGTGTGGCTGAAGCTGCCCCACGGGCTCGACGCCAAGCTCATGCAGCCCCGCGCGGTCAACGCGCACGTGGCCTACGTGCCCGGCATCGGCTTCTACGCCGACGGGTCGGGCCGGGAGCACATGCGGCTGTCCTACTGCTACCCCGAGCCAGACCAGATCCGCGAGGGGGTGCGCCGGCTGGCCCGCGTCATCGAGGCCGAGCTGGACCTGCACTCCACCTTCGACGGCGTGGACACCGGCACGTTCCGGGCCGTGTCGGGCCTGGAGAGCCCGACGGGGCGGGGTGTCGAGGGCATCGTCGGCCCGGCCAACAGCGACCGGTACGAGGACCGCGGATGACCGCGAGGCCGTCGACAGACACAGCACCGCCGGTCGCGAAGGCGACGAGCGCCAGCGAGGAGCCGAAGTGACCGATCCCGCGCCCGCCCCCGCGACCGGGTCGGAGACCGCGCCGCACCCGCTGCGCGCCGTCGTCCTCGCCGGTGGGCTGAACGTCGAGCGGGAGGTCAGCCTCTCCTCCGGCACCCAGGTGGCCGAGGAGCTCACCCGCGCCGGCGTGGAGGCCGAGCTGCGCGACGCCGACGCCGGGCTGCTGCCGGGTCTGGCCGCCGCCCCCGCGGACGCCGTCTTCATCGCCCTGCACGGCGCCACGGGCGAGGACGGCGCGCTGCGGGCGGTCCTGGACCTGGCCGGCGTCCCCTACGTCGGCTCCCCGGCCGCGGCCTGCCGGCTGGCCTGGGACAAGCCGGCCGCGAAGTCCGTCGTCCGCTCCGCCGGCGTCACCACGCCGGACTGGGTGGCCCTGCCGCACAGCACCTTCCGGGAGCTGGGCGCCGGTGCGGTGCTGGACCTGATCGTCGCCCGCCTCGGCCTGCCGCTCATGGTCAAGCCGGCCTCGGGCGGCTCCGCGCTGGGCGTGCAGAAGGTCAGCCGGGTCGAGGACCTGCCGGCCGCGATGGTCAGCTGCTTCGCCTACGGCGACACGGTCATGGTCGAGCGCTTCGTGGGCGGCGTGGAGCTGGCGCTGTCGGTGGTGGACCTCGGCGAGGGTCCGGAGGCGCTCCCGGCGGTGGAGATCGCTCCGGAGTCGGGGGTGTTCGACTACACCTCCCGCTACACGCCCGGCCTCACCGAGTACCACTCGCCGGCCCGGGTCTCCGACGAGGTGGCCCGGAGGGCCGCAGAGCTCGCCGTCCGGGTGCACCGGGTGCTCGGCCTGGCCGACCTGTCCCGCACCGACGCGATCGTCAGCCCGGACGGCGAGGTGCACTTCCTCGAGGTGAACGTCTCACCCGGGCTGACCCGGACCTCGATGTTCCCGATGGCGGTCGAGGCGTCCGGCTCCTCGCTGGGGGACGTCCTCGCCCGGCTGCTGACCCGGCGGGCGGCCACCACCCGCCGAAGAAGGACCCCGTCCTCCCCTTGAAGGACCCCCTTGCCCCCCGCCACTCGTTGAAGGACCCCGTCCCTCTCACCCCTCGCCAGCTCGGGGCGAGCCTCCGGACGGGGCCTGCGGGACCCTGCAAGGGGCCGTCAGAGCTCAGGGCGGTGCCCTGGACGGGGCCGCGGCGAGCCTCCGGACGGGGCCGCCCTGCCCCCGGCCACTCGCAGGCTGGCCTCGCCCGGAGGCTCGATCCGAGCTGGCGAGGGTTGGGAGGGGCGAGGTCCTTCTGCCTGCAGGAGGGCCACACCAATCGCCCACCAGCGGCTCGGTTCCGTACCGTGACGGAACCGGGCACAGCTGGGATCACTCCTCGGGACGGCGTCCGGTGATGTCCGGGGCCATCTGGCCGATGATGCGCTGCAGGTCGTCGACCGATCCGAACTCGACGACGATGCGCCCCTTCGCCCGGCCGATCTGGATCTTCACCTTGGTCTCGAAGGCGTCCGACAGGCGGCCGGCGAGGTCCTCCACGCCCGGCGCGTTGAACTTCCGCGGCCGGCGCTTGGCCGCCGGCTCCTCGGCGACGGCCAGCGCGACCGCCTCCTCGGTGGCCCGCACCGACATGCCCTCGGCGACGATGCGCGCGGCCAGTGCCTCCTGCTTCTCGGCGTCCGGCAGACCGAGCAGCGCTCGGGCGTGGCCGGCGGAGATGACCCCGGCGGCGACCCGGGTCTGCACCTTCACGGGCAGCTTGAGCAGCCGGATGGTGTTGGTGACCTGCGACCGGGAGCGGCCGATCCTGGTGGCCAGCTCCTCGTGGGTGGCGCCGAACTCCTCCAGCAGCTGCTGGTAGGCCGCGGCCTCCTCCAGCGGGTTGAGCTGGACCCGGTGGATGTTCTCCAGCAGGGCGTCGCGCAGCAGGGCGTCGTCGGTGGTGTCCCGGATGATCGCCGGCACGAACTTGAGGTCGGCGGCGCGGGCGGCGCGCAGACGGCGCTCGCCCATGATGAGCTCGTAGCCGCCCTCGGCGCGCTCGCGCACGACGATGGGCTGCAGCAGGCCGAACTCGCGCACGGAGTACGTGAGCTCCTCCAGCGCCTCGTCGTCGAAGACCTGGCGGGGCTGCCTGGGATTGGGGACGACGTCGATCACCGCCACCTCGCGCAGCTGCGCGCCGGGGACGCCGACGGCCGCCACGCCTGCTGACGACGCGGCCTGAGCGGCCACCGTCGCCGCCGCCTGGGCGGCCGGTGGGAGCAGGTGGACCGGGGGAGCGGCCGGCGCCGGCGGTGCGGCGTCCGCACCAGCGCCCTGACCAGCGGGATCCGTCTCGGCGCCGGGCAGGGGAGGCTGCTCGTCGTCCGGCGCGCTGGTGGGGATCAGCGCCGCCAGCCCCCGGCCCAGACCGCCACGCTTGCTCATGCCTTGTTCTCCTCGGAGGACGGAGGGACGGGGAGGGTCGCCGCGTCGGTGTCGGAGAACGCCATGACACCGGTCGCGGAGCCCACGGGGGCGGCGACGGGGGAGCCCGGGGTGGGGCGCGAGGGCAGCGGCGGCAGCGCGACGCCCCGGTGCGCCAGCTCGCGTGCGGCCTCGACGTAGCTGGTCGAGCCGCGGGAGCCGGGGTCGTAGGTGACCACCGACTGGCCGTAGCCCGGAGCTTCCGAGACTCGCACGTTCCGTGGGATGACGGCGTCCAGCACGAGGCTGCCGAAGTGGTTGCGCACCTCCTCGGCGACCTGGTCGGCGAGCTTCGTCCGCCCGTCGTACATCGTCAGCAGGATCGTCCGGACGGCGATCCCCGGGTTGAGGTGCCGGCGGACCAGGTCGATGTTGTTGAGCAGCTGGCCCAGGCCCTCGAGCGCGTAGTACTCGCACTGGATGGGGATGAGCACCTCGTCGCCAGCCACCAGGGCGTTGAGCGTGAGCAGGCCCAGGGACGGCGGGCAGTCGATGAGGACGTAGTGCGGTCGCTGCTCGGGCGGGAGTTCCTGCAGGTAGGTCTCGATCGCCCGGCGCAGCCGGTACTCGCGGGCGACGACGGAGACGAGCTCGATCTCCGCACCGGCCAGGTCGATGGTCGCCGGGACGCAGGAGAGCAGCGGCGTGGCCGTCGTGGGGTGCACGACCTCGGCCAGTGAGCTGTCACCGACCAGGGCGTCGTAGACCGACGGCGTCCCGACGCTGTGCTGGACGCCGAGCGCCGTGCTGGTGTTCCCCTGCGGGTCGAGGTCGATGACCAGCGTCCGCAGCCCGTACAGCGCCAGGGCGACGCCGAGGTTCACCGACGACGTCGTCTTGCCGACGCCGCCCTTCTGGTTGGCGATGGTGATGACCCGGATGCGGCCCGGCACCGGGAACGGCTCCTGGTCGGCCGCGTGCAGGACCTGGGTGGCCCGCAGGGCCTCCATGGCGATGGGGCTGTCGAACTCGACGGCAGTGGCCGACTGCTCAGCCGTGAGACTGCTCCGCAGCCGCTGGCCCGGGTCGGTCATCTCAGGTCCTTCCTGCCGGTCCGTTTCACGTGGAACGGACGCGGGAAGTCGTACGGGTTCCACGTGGAACGCTCACCGCGCTCCACGCGTCATGACCACCACGGTAGTGGCAGCCTCTCCCAGGCCTGCGCCGACAGCCCGCGCGTGGACGTCCCGCATCCCGGCCGCCTCCAGCTCCGGCACCAGGGACGGCAGCTCCTCCACCGCGCGGGACCCGACGAGGGCGACGAGCTGGGCGCCTGGGCGCAGCAGCCCGCGGCACCAGGACACCAGCCGGGGGAGCGCGGCGACCGCTCGCGCCGTGACGACGTCCACCGGCCCCACCGCGGCGCGCACCGAGCGCTCCTCCGCCCGGCCACGGACGACCCGCCAGGGGGCGCCGAGCTCGGCGACGACCTCCTCGAGGAACTCCACCCGCCGGGCCATCGGCTCGACGAGGGTCAACCGGAGGTCCGGCCGGGCCAGCGCCAGCGGGATGCCGGGCAGGCCGGCGCCGCTGCCGACGTCCACCACCCGGGCCCCGGGCGGAACGGCGTCGGCGACGGCGGCGCTGTTGAGGACGTGCCGTTCCCACAGCCGCGGCACCTCCCGCGGGCCGATCAGCCCACGGGTGACGCCGTCGGTGGCCAGCCGGGCGACGTAGCGCTCGGCGTCGGCGAGCCCGGGCCCGAACACCGACCGGGCGACCTCCGGGGCCGGTGGGGCGGCCGGGGCGCCTGTGTCCGGCGTGGCGGGTTCGGTCACCGATCCGGCAGCACCACGACGCGACGGTTGG
>NZ_FRDM01000069.1 GCF_900143215.1 Geodermatophilus obscurus
CGACGGGCGCCAGGTGCTGCTGGTGGAGACCGAGGGGCGCCAGGGCATCGCCCAGCTGTTCGACACCCCGCCGCTGCCCTACGAGGAGCGGCGGGTCGCCGTCGCCCGCGGCGGCGGGGTGGTCAAGGCCCTGGCGATCGACGTCGAGGAGGCGCTCCTCGAGTACCTCGAGATGTTCTACAACCTGCGGCGGGCCGGGCGGGCGCTGCGCCGGGTGGGTGCGGTCGACTTCGCCACGACGATCGCCCCGGGCCTGCGGGACGTGCTGCTCACCGGCAAGGTCAAGGAGGCGGTGACCCGCCGCCACGACGGCCGCCCCGTCTACGACGCCGTCGTCGTCGACGCCCCGCCGACCGGCCG
Source organism: Geodermatophilus obscurus (assembly GCF_900143215.1). Taxonomy (GTDB): domain Bacteria; phylum Actinomycetota; class Actinomycetes; order Mycobacteriales; family Geodermatophilaceae; genus Geodermatophilus; species Geodermatophilus obscurus_A. The sequence goes on from NZ_FRDM01000069.1 coordinate 361, forward strand.
GATCACGCGCTTCCTCAACGTCACCGGCGAGATGGCCGGGCTGGCCCGTTCCGGGCCGATCAAGACGCAGAGCGACGGCGTCATGGCCGTGCTCAGGTCGCCGCAGACGGCGGTCCACCTGGTGACGCTGCTGGAGGACATGCCGGTGCAGGAGACCGCCGACGCCATCGCCGAGCTCACCGCCGCCGGGCTCCCGGTCGGCTCGGTGGTGGTGAACATGGCCACCGAGCCGGCGCTGCCCGAGCCCGCGCTGGCCCGCGCCGCGCAGGACGGGCTGACCGGTGCCGACCTGGCGCCGGCCCTGGCCGCGGCAGGACTGCAGGACGTCGCGGGGCTGGCCGACGCGCTCGCCGCCGAGGCCACCGAGCACGCCCGGCGCTGGGCCTCGCAGGACGAGCTGCGCGACGAGGTCGAGGCGCTCGACCGGCCGACGGTCGAGCTGCCGCTGCTGCCCGGCCCGATGGACCTCGGCGCGCTGTTCCAGCTCGCCGGCCGGTTGGAGGAGCACCTGCGGACCGAGGTGGCGGCATGAGCCAGGCGACCGAGGCGACGACGACCGGGCGCGCCCGCCGGTCCCCGCGGCCGCCGGCGCCTCCCACCGCGGAGGCCCTGCCGCTGGAGCTCGCCGAGCTGGTCACCGACCCGGACACCCGGATCGTGGTCTGCTGCGGTGCCGGCGGCGTGGGCAAGACGACGACGTCGGCGGCCCTGGCGCTGGCCGCGGCGGAGGCCGGCCGCACCGTCGTCGTCCTCACCATCGACCCGGCCCGCCGCCTGGCCCAGTCCCTCGGACTCGTGGAGCTGGACAACGAGCCGCGGCGGGTCGACGTCCCCAGGATCCCCGGCGAGCTGCACGCGATGATGCTGGACATGAAGCGCACGTTCGACGACATCGTCGTGGCGCACTCCACGCCCGAACGTGCCCAGCAGATCCTCGACAACCCCTTCTACCAGGCGCTGTCCTCGTCCTTCGCCGGGACGCAGGAGTACATGGCGATGGAGAAGCTGGGCCAGCTGCGGGCCGGCGACCGGTGGGACCTGATCATCGTCGACACCCCGCCGTCGCGGTCGGCGCTGGACTTCCTCGACGCCCCGAACCGGATGAGCCGCTTCCTCGACGGCACGATGATCCGGCTGCTCACCGCGCCGAGCCGCACCGGCTTCAAGATCGCAAGCGCCGGCTTCCTGTTCTTCAGCCGGATCATCTCCAAGATCCTCGGCGGGCAGCTGCTCCGGGACATCTCCGCGTTCGTGTCCGCCCTGGACACCATGTTCGGCGGGTTCCGGGAGCGGGCGACCGCCACCTACGAGCTGCTGCGCCGCCCGGGGACCTGGTTCGTCGTCGTGGCCACGCCCGAGCCCGACGCGCTGCGGGAGGCCTCGTACTTCGTCGACCGGCTCTCGGCCGAGCAGATGCCGCTGGCCGGGCTGGTGCTCAACCGCACCCACCCGCCGATGACGACGGCGCTGTCGGCGACCCGGGCCGACGGTGCCGCCGAGGAGGCTCTCGAGTCCGGCCGGGAGGGCGCCGAGCTGGCCGCCGGGGCGCTGCGGGTGCACGCCGAGCGGATGACGCTGGCCACCCGCGAGCAGCACCTGGCCGACCGGTTCACCAGCGCCCACCCGGAGGTCGCCGTCCGCACCGTGCCGGCCGCCGCCGGCGACGTGCACGACCTCGACGGGCTGCGCGGCATGGCCGACGCGCTGACCGGTCCGGACGGCGACACGCCGACGGGCGTGCCGCGGCGGCGCGTCCTCCCCGCGCGCCGTCGCTGAGCGCGGACGCCTGACAGCCCGGCGCCACGTACATTGGCGCCCGATGTCTGCCGACGCCTCCGATCGCGCCCGGGTCCTGGCGAAGCTCGCCGCGACGATCGTCCTCGCCGGTGCCCTGGTCGCCGGCATGCTGCTGCCGCTCGTGGGCGGCACCGGTCTCGCCGCCCGCAACTCCGCCTCGCTGCTCGACGCCCTGCCGGTCGAGCTGACCGACGAGACGCCGGCGGGCAACACCCGCGTGCTGGCGGCCGACGGCTCGCTGATCACGATGTTCTACCGGAACAACCGGACGCCGGTGGCCTCCGACCGGATCAGCGACGTGATGAAGCAGGCGCTGGTCGCGATCGAGGACGCCCGCTTCGAGCTGCACAACGGCCTCGACGTGCAGGGCACGCTGCGCGCCCTGGCGACCAACGTGGCGGCGGGCTCGGTGCGGGAGGGCGGCTCGACGCTCACCCAGCAGCTGGTCAAGCAGACCCTCGCGCAGACGGCCGACACCGCCGAGGAGCGGCAGGCGGCCACCGAGGAGAGCGTGGGCCGCAAGCTGCGGGAGGCGCGGATGGCGCTCGCCCTGGAGGAGGAGTACTCCAAGGACGAGATCCTCACCCGCTACCTGAACCTCGTGTACTTCGGCCAGGGGGCCTACGGCGTCCAGGCCGCCGCGCAGCGCTACTTCAGCGTGGACGCCGCCGACCTGACCCTGCCGCAGGCGGCCATGCTGGCCGGCCTGGTGCAGAGCCCGTCCAACGACGACCCGATCACCAACCCGGAGAACGGGCAGAACCGGCGCAACCAGGTGCTGCAGGCGATGGTCGCCGCGGGCCAGATCGATCAGGCCCAGTTCGACGAGGTCTCCGGGCAGCCGGTGCAGGTCGTCCCCGGCGGCACCCCGCCCAACGGCTGCATCGACGCCACGGTCGGTGGCTTCTTCTGCGCCTACCTGGCCGACCACCTCACCGGCACGCTGGGGCTCAGCCAGGAGCTGCTCGACGCCGGCGGCCTGACCATCCAGACGACGCTGCGCCCCGACCTGCAGCGCTCCGGTGACCAGGCGGTCCTGGACACGCTGGCCATGGGCGACTCGCTCGCGGGCACGTTCACCGCCGTCGAGCCGGGCACCGGTCACGTGCTGGCGATGAGCGCCAACCGCCGTTTCGGCTGCGACGGGCCCGAGTGCGAGTCGGTGAACCTCAACGTCGTCCCCGGTCAGGGCTCCGGCTCCACCTACAAGGTGTTCACCGCGGCCGCCGCGCTCGAGGAGGGCTTCCCGATCTCGCACGTCATCACCGCCAGCGAGCCGTACGTCTCCCGCGTGTACCGCGACGGCGCCGGCCGCTACGACGTCGAGAACGTCGGGAACAGCTACCCGCGGACGCTCTCGATGGACGAGGCGCTGGTCCGCTCGTCCAACACCTACTTCCTCGCGCTGGAGGACCAGCTGGGCAGCGTCGAGGGCCCGGTGCGCGCGGCCGAGCGGATGGGCCTGTTCCAGTTCAGCGACCCGGGGCTGCCGCAGCAGATCATCGACGAGAACCGGGGCTCGTTCACCTTCGGGCCGGAGTCGACCAGCCCGCTGGCCCTGGCCAGCGCCTACTCCACGCTCGCCGCCAACGGCACCCAGTGCGACCCGACGCCGGTGACCGCCGTGCTCGACCGGAACGGGCAGCCGCTCACCGGTGACGACGGCCGGCCGGTCGTCCGGGACGACGGGTGCACGCCGGGCGCGATCTCGACCGAGGTGGCCACGACCCTGAACCAGGTGCTGGTCGGGGACACCGAGTCGCCCTTCGGCACCGGGCGCAACGCCGCCGTCCCCGGGCACCGCGTCGCCGGCAAGACCGGCACCAGCCAGGACAACCTCTCGGTCGCCTTCGTGGGCTACACGCCGCAGTACACGGCGAGCGTCATGGTCTACAACCCCAAGGAGCGGGAGCAGGTCCGCGGCTTCGGCGGTGGCATCCCGGCCACGATCTGGCGCAACGCGATGTCCCCGATCCTCGCCGGGCAGCCGGCCGTGCCGTTCACCGCACCGGCGCCGGCCCCCGCGCCGGCGGCTCCGGCGGCGTTCGGGTCGGCGCCGGACGCGGCGCCTGCTCCCGAGGCCGCTCCCGCGGCGGACGACGGCACCTCGGCCGACCCGGCCGCACAGCCTGCCGCAGCGCCGGCTCCACTGGACCCGGCGACCCCGCCGGCCGGCTGACAGCGGACCACCCTTCCCCCCACGCCTCGCAGGCTCGGCGCGGGACCCTGAAGGGCGGCCGCCCGCTCAGCCCAGCTGGCGGCGGACCTCGGCGGCCACCCGGCCACCCTCGGCCCGGCCGGCGACCTGCTGCTGCACCGCGCCCATGACCCGTCCCATGTCCCTCATACCGCCTGCGCCGGTGCGCGTGATGACGTCGGCGACCAGCGCGGCGAGGTCGGCGTCCTCCAGCTGCGCCGGCAGGTAGGCGGCCACCACGTCGCCCTCCGCCCGCTCCCGGTCGGCCTGCTCGGTGCGACCGGCGGTGGCGAAGGCGTCGGCGGCCTCCCGGCGCTTCTTGGCCTCGCGGCGCAGCACCGCCTGCACCTCGTCGTCACTGAGCTCGCGGGCCTCCTTGCCGGCCACCTCCTCCGCGCTGACCGCCGCGAGCACCATCCGCAGCGTGGCGGTGCGCAGTTCGTCGCGGGACTTCATCGCGGTGGTCAGGTCGGTGCGCAGCTGTTCCTTCAGGTCGGACACGTGCGCCAGCCTCGCACGGCGCGTTCCGGCCACGCGCCCGTAATCTCGACTGCCGTGCGTGCGACCACAGCCCTCCCGGCCGCCGTCCTCGGGTCCGCGACCGCCGGGATCGCCTACGCCTCCCTCTACGAGCGCACCCGCTGGACGCTGCGCCGGTTCGACGTGCCGGTGCTCGCCCCCGGCTCCGCGCCGCTGCGGGTGCTGCACCTGTCCGACCTGCACATGACCGCCGGGCAGCGGTCCAAGCAGGAGTGGGTGGCCTCGCTGGCCGACCTCCAGCCGGACCTGGTGGTCGACACCGGGGACAACCTGGCCGGCCACGACGCGGTGCCCGGGACGCTGCGGGCGCTCGAGCCGCTGCTGGACCTGCCCGGCGCCTTCGTCATGGCGAGCAACGACTACTACGCGCCCCGGCCGAAGAACCCGCTCAAGTACTTCAAGCGGGACCACGTGCGGGTGCACGGCGACGAGCTGCCCTGGCGGGACCTGCGCGACGCCATGGCCGCCCGTGGCTGGCTGGACCTCACCAACGCCCGCGGTGAGCTGGTCGTGGGCGGACGGCGCATCGTCTTCGCCGGCGTCGACGACTCGCACCTCGGGCGGGACCGCTACGACCTCGTCGCCGGTCCCGCCGACCCGGCCGCGGACCTGCGCATCGGGCTGGCCCACTCCCCCGAGCCGCGGGTGCTCGACCGCTTCGCCGCCGACCACCACGACCTGCTGCTGTGCGGGCACACCCACGGCGGGCAGCTGCGGGTGCCCTTCTACGGCGCGCTGGTGACCAACTGCGGCATCGACCGCGACCGGGTCCGCTGGCTGCACCGCTGGGCGGAGCCGTCGGCGAGCAACCCGCACGGCACCTGGCTGCACGTCTCGGCCGGCCTGGGCACCAGCCCCTACGCGCCGTACCGCTTCGCCTGCCCACCCGAGGCGACGCTGCTCACCCTGACCGCCCGTCGGACCTGAAACCCCTCCGCCCCCACCGTCCGGCCCCTCCCGGGTCCCGCCCCGAGCCTGCGAGGGGTGGGGAGGAGGGGTCCTTCCCCCTGCACAGGGGCCGCGGAGAGCGGGACGGTACAGTGGTCGCCGCACGCCTCGGGGTGTGGCGCAGCTTGGTAGCGCGCGTCGTTCGGGACGACGAGGTCGCAGGTTCAAATCCTGTCACCCCGACACACTGCTCAGGGGCCGCCGCGAGGCGGCCCCTGAGTCGTTCCCGGGGTTGGCGGACCCGCCAATCGGGCACCGGGCCCCCGATGACCGAGTGGTTGCTCCTCCTCGCCGCCGTGCTGCTCACCGCACTGACCGGCTTCTCCGTGGCCGCCGAGCTCTCGCTGACGACCGCCGACCGCGGGCGGGCCGAGCAGGCCGCGGCGTCCGGGGACCGCGGGGCCCGAGGTGTCGTCACGGCGCCGCGCACGCTGCCCACCCAGCTCTCGGCCGCCCAGCTGGGCATCACGGTCACCACGCTGGTCGTCGGCGGCGCGGCCGCCGAGACCTCCCGCCGGCTCGGGGAGCCGGTCCGGGGCGGCGCCGAGGCAGGAGCGGGCGCCGGGGGAAGATGAGGAGGCGAGGAAGCGTGCGAACTCGCCCATGGACGGAGCACTGCCGCCGGAACGCGGCGACGAGCGCCAGCGAGGAGCCTGCGTGACGGCCGAGCCCACCACCCCCGCCCTCTCCCCCGAGGTCACCGCCCGCTGGCAGGCCCGCTTCCGCGCGCCGCGGGTGAGCCTCCCGGACTGGGCGCTGGAGGCCCCGCACCGCAGCCTGTACGCCTCCGACGCCAGCGGCGTCGTCGAGCAGTACGCGTGGGACCGCACCACCGACGCCCACCGGCAGGCGACCGACCGGGCCAACGGCACGCTGATCGGCACGCTCAGCCCGGACGGCGAGACGATCTGGTGGTTCGCCGACACCGACGGCGACGAGTTCGGCGTCTGGATGACCCAGCCCTTCGCCGGCGGGGAGGACCGCGTAGCCGTCCCCGAGGTCGGGCCGGCCTACCCGGCGGGCCTGGAGGTCGGCACCTCCGTGGTGGCCATGGGCCGCTCCACCGACGACGGCTCGGAGCTGTGGCTGGCACCGGTCGGCGGCACGCCGCGGGTGGTCTACCGGCACGAGGACCCGGCGTCGGTCGACGCGCTCACCCACGACGAGGACCTGCTGGTGATCTCGCACTCCGAGCACGGCGACCCGCGCTATCCGGCGCTGCGGCTGCTGCGCACGGCCGACGACGGCGTGGTGGCGGAGAAGTGGGACGGCGAGGGCCGCGGCCTGCACGCGCTGGAATTCGCCCCGCTCCCCGGAGACCGCCGGCTGCTGGTCGGCCACGAGCGGCGCGGCCGCGAGGAGCTGCTGGTCTGGGATGTCGGCACCGACACCGAGACCGAGATCGTCCTGGACCTGCCCGGCGACGTGACCGCCGGCTGGTACCCGGACGGCTCGGCGTTGCTCGTCGGGCACGACCACGCCGCCCGCAGCGAGCTGTACCGCTACGACCTCGGCAGCGGGGCCCTGGAACGGCTGGACACCCCGCGCGGCGTCGTCCGCGGCGCCACCGCCCGCCCGGACGGCACCGTCGAGCTGGCCTGGTCGAACTCCGAGCGTCCGCCGGTGATCCGGCGGGCGGACGGGCCGGTGGTGCTGGCCGCTCCGGGCGAGGAGCCGCCGGCCGCCTACCCGGTGGAGGACCGCTGGGTTCCCGGCCCGGGCGGTGACGTCCACGCCCTCGTGGTGCGCCCGGCGGGCCCGGCACCGTACGCGGCGGCGTTCCTGGTGCACGGCGGCCCGGAGGCGGCCGACGACGACTCCTACCGCGCCCGCCGCGCGGCCTACGTCGACGCCGGGTACGCCGTCGTGCACGTGAACTACCGCGGGTCGACCGGCTACGGCAGCGCCTGGCGCGACGCGCTCACCGGCCGGCCGGGGCTCACCGAGCTGGAGGACGTCGCCGCCGTCTACGACGCGCTGGTCGAGGAGGGCTTCCTCGACCCGTCGCGGGCGCTGATCTCCGGCGGGTCGTGGGGCGGGTTCCTCACCCTGCTCGGCCTGGGCACCCAGCCGGCGCGCTGGGCGGCCGGGATCGCCGAGGTACCGGTGGCCGACTACCTGGCCGCCTACGAGGACGAGATGGAGGGCCTGCGGGCCTACGACCGGGCGCTGTTCGGCGGGTCACCGGAGGAGGTGCACGACGTCTACGTGCGCTCCTCGCCGATCACCTACGCGGAGGCCGTGGCCGCGCCGGTGCTCGTCGTCGCCGGCGCCAACGACCCGCGCTGCCCGATCCGGCAGATCGACAACTACCTGGCCCGCCTGGAGGAGCTCGGCAAGCCGCACGAGGTGTACCGCTTCGACGCCGGCCACGGCTCGCTGGTCATCGAGGAGACCATCCGCCAGGTCGAGGTCGCGCTGGACTTCGCCCTGCGCCACGTCGAGCCCTGAGTCCCCGGACGATCATGGCGCTGTGCCCACTCATCCCGGTCCGGGAGTGGTCACGGCGCCATGATCGCGGAGGAGACGAGGGTCAGCGGGACGCGGCGACCAACTCGGCGATCTGGACGGTGTTGAGCGCCGCGCCCTTGCGCAGGTTGTCGTTGCTGACGAACAGCGCCAGCCCGCGGTCGCCGTCGACACCCGGGTCCTGCCGGATGCGGCCGACGTAGCTCGGGTCGCGGCCGGCCGCCTGCAGCGGTGTGGGGACGGCGGTGAGCTCCACGCCGGGCGCGGAGGACAGCAGCTCGGTGGCCCGCTCGACGGTGAGCTCACGCTCGAACTCCAGGTTCAGCGACAGCGAGTGCCCGGTGAAGACCGGCACCCGCACGCAGGTGCCCGACACCCGCAGCTCGGGGATGCCGAGGATCTTGCGGCTCTCGTTGCGGAGCTTCTGCTCCTCGTCGGTCTCGAACGTCCCGTCGTCGACCAGGGAGCCGGCCATGGGCAGCACGTTGAAGGCGATCGGCCGCACGTACTTGGCCGGCTCCGGGAAGGTGACCGCCGAGCCGTCGTGGGTGAGCTCCGCGGCCTTGTCGACGACCGCCTTCACCTGCGTGTCGAGCTCCTCGACGCCGGCCAGGCCGCTGCCGGAGACCGCCTGGTAGGTGCTGGCGACGATGCGGACCAGCTGCGCCTCGTCGTGCAGCGGCTTGAGCACCGGCATCGCGGCCATCGTGGTGCAGTTCGGGTTCGCGATGATGCCCGTGCGCACCTCGGCCAGGGCTCCGGGGTTGACCTCGGCGACCACCAGGGGGACGTCGGGGTCGCGGCGCCAGGCCGAGCTGTTGTCGATGACCGTCACGCCGGCCTCGGCGAACCGCGGTGCCTGCACCCGCGAGGTCGACGCACCGGCGGAGAAGATGGCGATGTCCAGCCCGGTGGGGTCGGCGGTCGCGGCGTCCTCGACGGTGATCTCGCCGTCACCCCACGGCAGGGAGCTGCCGGCGGAGCGGGCGGAGGCGAAGAAGCGCAGCTCGCTGAGGGGGAAACCCCGCTCGGCGAGGAGCTGCCGAACCACGCCGCCGACCTGGCCGGTGGCGCCGACGACGCCGACGCGCAGCCCGTCGCTGCTGAAGAGGCTCATCGTCCCGTCCCTCCGTAGACGACGGCCTGCGCCTCGTCGGTGCCGAGGTCGAAGGCGTCGTGCACCGCGCGGACGGCGAGGTCCACATCGGTGTCCCGGCACACCACGGAGATGCGGATCTCCGAGGTGCTGATTAGCTCCAGGTTGACACCGGCGTCGGCCAGCGCGCCGAAGAAGCGCGCGGACACACCCGGGTGCGAGCGCATGCCCGCCCCGACCAGCGACACCTTGCCGATGTGCTGGTCGAAGGTGACGTCGGTGTAG
>NZ_FRDM01000075.1 GCF_900143215.1 Geodermatophilus obscurus
CGACGAGGACCAGGTCGCCGTCGGCGAACTCGGTGCGGGTGATGGTCGCGGTGGGCCCGATGAGCTCCCCGATCGCCCGCTCGGCTCGCAGCTGCGCCGCCGGCGCGCCGACCTCCTCGGCGACGGGGGCGGCCAGCCGTAGCCGCATGCGGCAGCGGCGGTGGTCGAGCAGGTCGGCCTCGTAGCGTTCGAGCAGGCGCCGGGTGACCGCGGTGACCACCTCGGCCTGCCACTGGGCGTCGCCGTCGTCCACGCCGGGGGCGTAGCGCAGCACGATCCGGGCCGGCATGCCCGGCCAGCCGCGGCTCCACCGCTTCAGCGTCACGGCGCGGCGGTCGAGAGCTCGTAGACCCAGCAGCGGCGCCAGGGCCTGCAGCAGATGGTCGGACAGCTGGTGGCGGAGCTGGGTGCGCTTGCCGTGCGCGGCGACCAGCGCGGCGAGCGGGACGGCCGCGCCCAGGCCCAGCCAGCCGGGTGCGGGACGGTCGAACACGAGCCCCGCGCCGAGGGCCGCGACGCCGGCGGCCAGGCAGAGCACGGCGTTGCGCAGCCACGGCACCTGCGGCGGCGCCAGCCGCCCGGCCCGGGCGGCAGTGCCCTCAAGGCGACGGCCAGGTGGCCGTCGCACGGTGATGGGCCGGGCCATCTCACCTCCCCTGGAGTCCTCGCCCGGGGAAGGTCTGGGCCGGCTCTGGTCTGTGACACCCGCCGGCTGAGCACGCGCAGGCGTGCCGGCCCGGTTCAGTCGCCTCGCTGCCTGGGGTGTTGACGGCGTGGTGGCCTGGTGGTGGCGCGCTGGTGGGGGCGAGGAGGGGGCCAGTTGGCGGCGAGGTGGGTGCCATCCTTGCCCGAACTGGCCGTTTGACGCCCTACCTAAAATCGGCCTCGGACACGGTTCTCGGAGAGGTTCTGACCGAGGCCGATTTTGGGTGGACGCAGCCTCACCACCCCGACCTCGACGTGATCACGCCGCCGGGGCCGCCGCGCGCGGCCGCGACGGGACCCAACCGCCGGCCGTGCCCGAGGCCGCCGCACCTCCTCGGAAGCGGTTCCGGTCAGGGCCACCGGAGGACCTCCGGTGGCACGCGACCGTCGAGGGGGACCAGACCGCGGGTGGACGCACCTGTCTGCCCGGTGGCGAGGTCGACCAGGTGGGCCTCGACCCACTGCAGGGGCCCGGGCGGGTCCTCCCCCATCATCTGCGCGAGCAACAACTGCTCGAAGGCCGCCAGCGCGCAGTCGCGGCTGCAGTGGGAGCTGATGACGCTGCCGTCGTGGAGTCGGCGGATCTCGTGGGTGACCGGCAAGGACGCCCGGGGGCGGCTGGTCGTCATGGGCGTCAGCCTGCCCGCCAACAGCTGCATGCGGGTTCGCCACCAGGATCCTGTGGACAGCGGGCACGCCGTCCACAGAGCGGACGCTGCCCGTGGCCTCCTCGATGGAGGTGCACTGGGCAGCCGGCGTGGCCGGTCCCGCGCGGCGCGCCGACCGGGACACCCGTGGGCCGGGTTTGACCCGTGGACGGCGGGCGCCACCGGATCAACCCCGGGCGTCGCCCGGGCCCTGCCCGGCCGGCTGGAGCCGCGTGACCGTCCAGCCGGCGGCCGAGGCCTCCGCGCGGATCACCAACTGCAGGCCGGTGTCGTAGTCGGCCACGACGTCGATGAGGAACTCTCCGGCCACCCTCACCTCGATGCCGAGCAGACCGGCAACGGGGATCCGGGCGAGGTCCATCTGGCGGTACTCGGCGGTCAGGTAGTCGCTGGTCCAGCGAGTCACCCGGGTGCCCCAGTCCGGGCCGGGCTGGGTGAAGTCGGTGGCGAAGCCGGTGACGACCGGCCGCCACGGTTCACGCCCGGGCGGGTGGCCTTGGCCGTGCTCGCCGGCGTGTCGGCGGTCCTGCGGGCCCGCACCGCCGGGCTGAGGGTCCGGGGCGGCCACCGGGGTCGGCTGCTCGTCGGCGGCAGTCGGCGGTGAGCTGGCACTGTCCGGCGTCTGGGCAAGGGTGGTGGAGCTCGCCCCGGCGCTCGAGGACGTTGTCGGCGGGATGAGGAACACGGCTCCGACGATCGCCAGCAGGGCCGCCGTGACCAGCAGGACCGGTCTGCGCCGGTCCTTGCCCGCGCTGTTCACGGCAGGGTCCCCGGGTCCAGGTCCTGCTGCTGCAGGAAGGGCAGCGGATCGGTGGTGGCGCCGTCGACGCGGACCTCGAAGTGCAGGTGGTTGCCGGTGCTGTCCCCGGTGGTGCCGACCGCGCCGATCAGCTGGCCGGCGGTGACGGTGTCGCCGGTGGCGACCCGGATGCCTCCGTCGACCTGGTGGGCGTAGTAGGTGTCGACGTTGGGCGCGGTGTGGATGGTCACCAGGTTGCCGTAGCCGCCGTCGTCGGAGCCGGCGAAGGTGACCGTGCCGTCGGCGACCGCGCGGATCGGTGTGCCCGAGGGCGCGGCGAGGTCCAGGCCGGCGTGGAAGGTGCCCCAGCGCGCCCCGTAGTCGGAGGTGAGTGTGTAGGTGCTCGGGTCCAGCGGCAGGGACCAGCCGGCGGCCGAGACCGCGCCGCCAGCGCCGGTGCTGCCGCAGCCGGCGCCGGTCACCCCGGACGGGGCGCCGCCGGCCGCTGTGGTGGGGGCCGTGGTGGGGTCGGTGGTGGTGTGCGAGGAGGCGCCGGCCAGCCGCTGGTAGAGCTGGGTGGCGATCGTCTCGTCGTCGGCGTAGGCGGTCGGATACGCCGAGGCCTGCACGCGCTGCCCGGCGGTGGTGACCGTCATGCGTTCCCAGCCGGGCACCCGGCCCAGCGCCTCGTAGAACTTCCGCGCGGCGGTGGGCGGGTTCATGAGCTCCTCCAGCGTGCCCCACCAGGGGTACTGCTGCTGGAAGGCGTTGACGCTGCCGTGGTCGGTGCCGACGGCGTCGTGCGGGAAGGTCAGTGACCGCTCGACGCCCCGTTGGTCGGGGCGCAGGTCACCGCCGAGGCCGTCGTTGGCGTAGTTGCGGAAGCGGGACTCCTGACTGGCCACGGCGAGGGCGACGATGATGCCGCGGGAGGGCATCTGCATCTGCTCCCCCACCGAGACGATGGTGGCCGCCGCGGTGATCTGCTCGGCGCTGAGCCCTTCGACGTCAACGGTGTCCAGGTAGCCGGGTTCGAAGGCGCCGCCGGGGTTGCCGCCGGGCACCGGGCAGCCGGCGGTGCTCTGGCCGGCGCCCAGCACCGCGGCCACCAGCAGGATGGGCAGCCCGGCCACCGCCAGCGCGCCGGCCGTGAGGACGCCGGCCGTCACCACCAGCAGCTTGCGCACGGTCGGTCAGCTCCCCGGTCGCCGCAGACCGCGGCCGTTGGCGCGCTGGTGGGTTCGGGAGTTGGCGTCCCGACGGGCGGCCAGCTCAGCGCGCAGCCGGGCGGCCCGGTCGTCGGTCGGCGCTGGTCGCTTCGCCGGGCCGGCGAGGACGTCCCCGCTCACCGAGGTCGCCGGCGGGCGGGCCGCCCGGGCGTCGGTGCCCGGCGTGGGCGGGGTCGCCGTGCCGGCCGATGGTGCCGGCCGCCCACCGGGGCCCGGCCGTGCGCCTGTCCCGGTTGCCGGCCCGGGCACCGCCCCAGCCGGGGCGGTGCCCGGCGGACCGCCGGCGGGTGCGGTGGGCGACGTCGCGGACCTGTCCGGGCCGCGGCGCTTCGGCGTCGCGGCGTCGGACGCCGCGGTGCTCGACGGGCGGGCGGATCGAGCCGCACCCAGTGCTGCGGCCGCCGTAGCCGCCGGCGGCCCGGCGGGTGCCGGCGGCGAGGCGGTGGCCGACGAGCCGGCCGGCAGGCTCTTGACCGCCAGACGGGAGGCCAGCGCCACCCGCCGGGCGGTTTGCGCGGCCTGGATGGCCTCAGCGGCGGTCGCGGCCTGGCTGCCAGCCTGCAGCGCGCCGGCCGCACCGCCGGTGAGGGACAGCGCCGCGACCTGGCTGCCCAGGGCGAGCAGCCTTCCGCCGGTGCCGGGCTGAGCGCGGGTGCTGGTCACTCGGTGCCGGACGGCGGCGGCCGCTCCCCCACCACCGCCGCCACCGCCTCCTGGGCCGCCGCCGGCGTCGTCGGCGGGGCCGCTGGTCGACCCGTCGAAGCCGGCCGGCAGCTGCGGGACGACCCCGCCCGGCGGAGTGCTGTCCGCTGCCGCGTCGGCGGGGGCGCGGCGGCCGGCGGCCCAGCCGGCGGTCGCGGCAGCGAGCGTGCCGGCCACGCCGGTGAGGGAGGCGGCGGCTGCGCCGACGCCTCGGCCCAGGGCGGCCGAGCCACGCCCCAGGGCCCGCCCCCCGTCGATGGCGACGCGGCCGGCGGTCGCGGTCATCCGGCCCTTGTAGTAGAGCTCGGTGGGGTTGAACTGGCGTCGGGCCGGCAGCGCGGTGGGGCCGGTGCCGGGGCGGGTGGCCATCGCCGCGGCGAGCCGGTCCGCGGCCTTGCGCAGCTTCGCGCGGCCTTTCCAGAACAGGATGATGCCGACGGCCAGCATGACGTCGACGAGGAAGAAGGTCGCCATCGTGCCCTGGGCGCCGGCGGTGCTGGACTCGAACAGGCCCTGGATGAAGACCAGATAGCTGGTCAGGAAGACCACGGCGAACACCACCGTCACCAGGGCCATGACCAGGTCGGCCAGGGTCTGCCACAGCGAGCCGCGGGCCGCGCCGGGCAGGACCGCCAGCACCACCGTGACGATCAGCCGCAGCGCCTGGTAGAGGGCGAAGACGGCGGCGAGCATGACGGCGCCGGCCAGCACGATGGCGAAGACCATCACCAAGGACGCCGCCGGGCTGACGATGACCGCGCTGGCGAACTGGCCGGGGCCGGGGTTGGCGGCGACCTCGCCGAGGTTGGCGTCGCAGTCGCCGATCGCGTCGCGGATGTCGTCGTCGCCGCCGTGGGGACCGGCGCGCAACACGTCGTCGTAGGCGCCCTCGCAGCCGCCGCCGTCCAACACCTCCCCGAAGTTGATCATCTGGGTGGGCATGCGGATGAAGGTGTCGACCAGGGTGCCGGTGACCTGCTGGCGCATCGTGTCGGCGTCGCCGCCGACGTCGCCGTTGTTGGCCATGCCGGCGGACAGCTGCAGGCCGACGTCGCGGGTGGCCATGATCAGCCCGCCGTCGCCGGCGACCTGCTCCACGGGGTCGGCGAACACCCCCACGGCCAGCGCGGCGATGACCGGGCTGGCCACCAGCTCGAACACGCCCACCGACCAGCGTCCCCGGGCCATCCAGGTGACGGCCACGGCCGTCGCGGCGGTGGCGAACACCGGGACGACGCCGAAGCGGTCGACGATGGTCTGCAGGCTGTCGCCCAGCACCAGCACCGGGGCGGCGACGACGGGCAGCCAGGCGAAGGAGATCACCCAGTCCAGGAACCAGATCGCGACCACCACGCAGCCGCGGTAGATGCCCCAGACGAGGTCGAGCAGGAACGACCAGATGAGGTGGCCGGGGCTGGTGACACCGCCGCGATCCAGGGACAGCTCGTAGTTCCACACCGAGATGCCCCGGGTGTCGGCCAGCTCGATCCAGCGCAGCGCTCCCGGCGCCTGGCCGGCGGTGCCGTCGGCGGCCTGGGCCGTCCCGGTCTGCCACAGCCAGAGCCCGACGGCGGCGATCGCGGTGCCCGGCCGGCGGGGACGGCGCCACCGGGCCGCGCGGGCGCCGGCACCCAACTGTGCGGGGCCGGTCCGCCGGCCGATGCGCCGCCGGCCGCGACGGTCCCGGACGGGCCGCGGCGGCCTGCTCACGCCGCCGTCCCGTGCTCGGGGCACAGCTCCGGCGGAGAGGTGCGCACCGCGCAGTTGCGGGCCGGCACGCACGGCGGCAGCACCTTGATCCGGCCCACGTTGCCCGAGGAGTCGCGCATGAAGGCCTCGCCGCGGCGGTGCTCGGGCACGCCGGCCGGACCGACCGGGGAGGTCTGCTCGGTGAGGAGGGTGAGCAGCTCGTCGTCATCTGGGTCCAGGTCCAGCCAGGCCAGGCCGCGCCGGGCCAACGTCTTGTCCCGGTGG
>NZ_FRDM01000080.1 GCF_900143215.1 Geodermatophilus obscurus
CGCAAGCGCCCCGATCACCTGATCGCCGACAAGGCCTACTCCCATCCCTCGACCCGTCGGGCGCTGCGCCGACGCGGCATCGGGCACACCATTCCCGAAAAGCGTGACCAGCAGGCGCGCCGGCGAGACCGGGGCTCGGCCGGTGGACGACCACCGGCCTTCGACCGTGACCGCTACAAGCAGCGCAACGTCGTGGAACGCTGCTTTAACCGGCTCAAGCAGTTCCGCGCCCTGGCCACCCGCTACGCCAAGCGCGCTGCCTACTACCGCGCCACGCTGCTGCTGGTCAGCGCAGTGCTCTGGCTCAGCACATGATCCGCGGGACAGGCCCTAGAGCGTGTCCTGGGGATCTTGACCACGGCAGGTCAGCGGTCGAGCGCCCCTGTGCGGGTGAGGTCCTCGGCGACCGCGTAGACCTTGCGGTTGGTGTCCTGGCTGACCTTGGCCAGCACGTCGAACGCCTGTTCCGCAGTGATCTTGAACCTCTCCATCAGGATGCCCTTGGCCTGCCCGATCATGTCCCGATTCACCAAGGCCATGGCCGCGTGTTCCAACTTCTGGGCGCCCGCGACGGCGACGGCGGCGTGGCTGGCCAGCAGCAACCCGATGTGCTCGGACTCGTCGGTGAAGGCCGACTTCTCATGGGCCAGCAGGTCCAGCGCGCCCAACGTGTCCTCGTGAACGAACAGTTGCAGGCACAGCATGCTGCCCACTCCGCGCTCTCCGGCGCGGGGGCCGAGGACGGGCCAACGGGGGTCGGCGGCCAGGTCGTTCACCCGGACCGTCTGCTGGTTCCACATGGCGTCCAGGCAGGGCCCCTCTCCGGTCTCGTTCTGGACGACGTCGAACCAGGCGGCCAGGTCGCCCGTGGCCGCCGCTGAATAGACGTGGCGACGTGCGCGGACCATGGTGATCGTGGCCTCGTCGGCACCGGGCACCATCGCCACCGCCAGGCTCACGACGCGGTCCAACACCTGCTGAGGATCGAGCTGCTTCTGCAATCCACGCGCGGCCTCGGCCAGTCGTCGGGCCAGCTCGTCCAGAGCAGCGGTCGTGCCGGTGTCCTGCGCCGAGGGCTGCCCCAGCTGAGTCGGATTCTCACCGCCCGGAGTGCTCACAACGCACCCTGGCACGGGCCAAGCTCGCCCGGGAAGTCCTCTGCACAAGGCGGCCCCGCGTGCGGCGTCGACACACGCGGGACCTAACCCGCTGCCGCGCCCGGGCGCGACGGCGGGCTGCGTTCAGCAGAACACAGCAGCACGCGGCGCGCGTTCACAGCACCCAGCCCGGTCTGACGTCGGCCGGCGTAGGGCGGCCCCGGACAAGCCACAC
This sequence comes from Geodermatophilus obscurus, assembly GCF_900143215.1. GTDB lineage: Bacteria > Actinomycetota > Actinomycetes > Mycobacteriales > Geodermatophilaceae > Geodermatophilus > Geodermatophilus obscurus_A. Next base: position 1,333 of record NZ_FRDM01000080.1, read on the forward strand.
ACGCCCACACAAGATCCCCAGGACAGGCCCTAGGCCGAGCTGGCGCGGTGCTCGGACCCAAGTGGACTGCCCGTGCGGTACCGAACCGGCTCTTCGCGGGTTCCTGGTGAAGGGTGGAACATGAGCCGGCGACGGTGAGTGTGACCCGGAGACGTCGAGGGCCCGTGTCCTTGCTGAGATGGGTGTTGCTGAGACAACCCAATCGCGAGGTCCACGAGCCGTGCACAACCCTACGGGCTCGCAGCGTGATGCTGCGAGGGTCAAGCCCGCTGGGGTGGTGTGTGACGGCTACCGCGTGATTTTCCTGTTGGGTCAGGCGCTGAGCGCCGGGATGGTCGGCTGGCTGGTCACCTCCTTGTCGGGGTTGGCGTCATCGACCGGCTGGAGGCGGCAGCGGGCCAGCACGTCGAGGCCGAGGTAGCGGCGGCCTTCGGTCCACTCGTCGTGCTGCTCGGCGAGCACGGCGCCGACCAGGCGGATCAGAGCGTCGCGGTCGGGGAAGATGCCGACCACGTCGGTGCGCCGGCGGATCTCCCGGTTGAGCCGCTCGGAGGGGTTGTTGGACCAGATCTGGCGCCACACCTCCTTGGGGAACGCGGTGAACGCGAGCACGTCAGCCCGCGCGTCCTCGAGGTGGGCGGCCACCTTGCGGAGCTTGCCGGTCAGCGCCTCGAGGACCCGGTCGAACTGGGCGTGCACGGAGGCGGCGTCGGGTTGTTCGTAGACCGAGTGCAGCAGCGCGCGCACCCACGGCCAGGACGCCTTCGGTGTGGCCGCCATCAGGTTCGCGGCGTAATGCGTCCTGCACCGTTGCCACCCGGCGCCGGGCAGGGTGGCCCCGATCGCGCTGACCAGCCCGGCGTGCGCGTCGGAGGTGACCAGCTGCACGCCGGTCAGGCCGCGGGCGGTCAGGTCGCGGAAGGACCCGAGCCAGCCGGCGCCGTCCTCGGCGGAGGTGACCTGCAGGCCGAGGATCTCCCGGTGCCCGTCGGCGTTCACCCCGGTCGCCACCAGGGCGTGCACGTTCACCACCCGGCCGCCCTCGCGGACCTTGAGCACCAGGGCGTCGGCGGCCACGAACGTGTAGGGCCCGGCATCGAGTGGGCGGTGCCGGAAGTCGGCGACCTGCGCGTCGAGCTCCTTGGCCATCTCGCTCACCTGCGACTTGCTCAGCCGGGTGATGCCCAGGGACTCCACCAGCTTCTCCATCCGCCGGGTGCTCACGCCGAGCAGGTAGCAGGTGGCGACCACGGTGGTCAGCGCCCGCTCCGCCCGCCGGCGGCGCTCGAGCAGCCAGTCCGGGAAGTACGAGCGCGACCGCAGCTTGGGGATCGCCACGTCCAGCGTGCCGGCGCGGGTGTCGAAGTCCCGGTGCCGGTAGCCGTTGCGCACGTTGGTGCGCTCGGACGAGCGGGCGCCGTACTCCGCACCGCAGACCGCATCGGCCTCGGCGGACATGAGGGTGTTGATAGACGTGGTGAGCATCTGGCGCAGCAGATCAGGGCTGGCCTGGGCCAGCTGCTCGTCCAGAAAGCGGGCAGGGTCGATACTGCTCGGAGCGGTCATCGCGTTGAACTCCTGGGGCTGTGGAAGGTATCCAGAAGATCACGCGGTGGCCGCCTTCACGTGCAGGGTCACTGCTCACCGGGGCCGTCGCACACCACCTTGGTGGACGCCACTGTCCCCATCGTCTCCGCCGCCGAACTGAGCCGGTGGTGGGCGCAGGTCTCGCCAGAGCCACGACGGAGCTGCTTGACCGCAGCTAGCGGGCTGACCATGATTCTGGTCATGGCGACCCAGTCGCTGGCCGCGGTCAAGGCACACTTCAGCCAGGTGATCGACGAGGTCGCCGGCACGCACGAGCGCGTCACCGTCACCCGGAACGGCAGCCCGGTCGCGGTCATCCTCGCCGTCGAGGACTACGAGTCCCTGATGGAGACCCTGGAGATCCTGTCCGATCCCCGAGCACGCTCCGACATCAGGCAGGCCGAGGAAGCGATGGCCGCCGGTGAGGTCTACGGCGAGGCCGAGGTGCGGGCCGCACTGGCGGCCCGCCGGCGGTGACCGGCCCTCGTCGCCATACCGTCGTCCTCTCGGCGGCGGCCAAGCGGGCCATCGAGCGAGACCTCCCCGAGCGGGTGGCTGTCGCGGTCGTCGACTTCCTCTACGGACCGCTGGCTGCGGACCCGTACCGCGTCGGGAAGCCGCTGCGCTTCGAGCTCGCGGGCTACCGGTCCGCGCGACGGGGCCAGTACTGCGTCGTCTACTCGATCCACGACGACGAGGTCCTCGTCAGGGTCGTGCGCATCTCGCACCGCGCCGACGTCTACGGCTGACCGGTACCTCCGTGCCGGCACCGGCAGGTGCGCAAGCGCTGTGTCCCTCCTCGGACACAGCAGCAGGGCCCGTGGCCGGTGCCCCTCTCTCCGTGCCCCGTACCAGACGGGTGGGTGGCCGGCTCAGCGGCGGGGCGGGAATCAGGACCGGGAGGGCACGGGACGGGCATCCGAGCGGATTCCGGGCGCGAGAACTCACCCGATGACCCACCCGCCGACGCTCATCCCCGACCTGCGGTCTGGCCGCGATGAACAGCGCTTCCGGGTTCCGCTCCCCGAAGATGCTTGGCGCGCCGCTGTGCCGAGGGGCTGTTCACCCACGGCGGCCCTGGGTGTCCGACCGGCCCGACCACGCGGCGGCATGCCGAACGTGGTCAGAGATCAGCGGGGCGACCGAACGAGTCACCGGAGGGCAACCGACCGGCCTCTACCTGGCCGGCCTTCAGCCTCGATTCACCGTCGGAAATCGTCGCCGGTAGCGGGTCCTAACGCACGAATGCCCCTCTGACCAGGGACGATGTGGCTTGTCTAAGGCCCAT
>NZ_FRDM01000081.1 GCF_900143215.1 Geodermatophilus obscurus
CTGCACCTGCACCTGCACCTGCACCTGCACCTGCAAATCAATGCCCGGGTGTTCGCGGCCGAACAATGGCGCGGGCTGCACACCGTCGGCGTCCGCGACTTCCTCGCCGCCATCAACGGGATCGGGCACGCCGCGGTCGCCTGCGATCCGCAGTTCCGGGCCGCACTTGCCGCGCACGGCTACACCGTGGATGCGACTGGAGAAATACCGGAGCTCGGCGCCTACGTCGGCCCGTTCAGCGCAAGGGCGACGCAGATCGGGCGCAACCTGGACCGCTACCAACGCGACTGGATCGCCGCGCACCCCGGAGAACAGCCCGGTCCGGCGCTGCGGCGGGCCTGGGACACCCGCGCCTGGGCCGAGGGGCGCCCGGACAAGGTCATCCCCCGCTCGGGGGCCGACCTCGTGGCGCGGTGGCGAGCCGAGCTGGGGTCACTGGGCTATGGCGATCCGGCCCACCCTGTCCCGCTGGCGCCGACTCCGATCGGCGCGCTCGACCGCGAGGCCGCCGTCGACACCGTGCTGACCCGGCTGGCCGCCGGCCGCTCGGCCTGGAACGCCGCCGACGTCCGCGGTGAGGTCGAGCGGCTGATCGCCGCGGAGGGCATCGTCGCCGATCCGGCGGTGCGCCTCGAGTTGGCCGAGGACCTCACCGCCCGCGCTCTCGACCGGTGCGTCCTCCTGGTGGACCGGGAGGGAGTGCCGGAACACGTCCGGTCCTGGACCTCGCGACCGGTGCTCGACGTGGAGGCCGACCTGCGCACCCGGTTCGCCGCCCGCGCCGGTCAGCCACCGCTGGGTGCACCGAGGCTGGCGCCGCTGCCGGCCGGCGTTGTCGGGGGCCTGGACCCCGGTCAGGCCGCCGCGGTCGCCGTCCTGGCCGGCGACCGATGGCTGGTCGTGGTGGAGGGCGCGGCCGGGGCGGGCAAGACCACCACGCTGGCCGCTGCCCGCGACCTGCTCGAACGGCAGGGGCGGCGGCTGATGGTGGTGACCCCGACGTTGAAGGCCGCCGAGGTCGCCCGCGCGGAGGTCGGCGCGACCACCGGGTCGGCAGCGTCCCTGATCTTCGCCCACGGCTGGCGCTGGAACGAGCACGGCGAATGGACCCGACTCGTCGTCGGCGAGGTCGACCCGGTCACCGGCCGCATCCACACCGGGCCGGTGGAGGGGACCCGGCTGCGGCCCGACGATCTGCTGGTCGTCGACGAGGCCGGCATGCTCGACCAGGACACCGCCCGCGCTCTGCTCACCGTCGCCGACGAGGCCGGGGCGCGGCTCGCGTTGATGGGCGATCGCCACCAGCTCGCCGCGGTCGGCCGCGGCGGGGTCCTGGACCTGGCCGCCGCTCAGGTCGACCCGGCCGCCCACCTCACTCTGGAGTCGGTGCACCGCTTCACCCGCACCGACAACACGGGCCAGTCGGTTCCGGACGGTGAGTACGCCGAGCTGACGTTGGCGATGCGGCGGGGTGACACCCCGGGTGTGGTGTTCGACGCCCTCCTCGCCCGCGGCCGGATCCGCCTGCACCCAGACCACCCAGCGCTGCAGGACGCCCTGGCCGCGACCGCCGCCCTCGACCCCCGGGCGGTCGACGTCGCGGTGGTGGCGGACACCCGCGAGCAGGTCAGCGAGCTCAACGCCGCCATCCGCGATCGGCTGGTCACCGACGGCCGCGTCGACGACGTCCGGGTTGTGACCACGCGGGCGGGTCAGCGGATCGGCGCCGGCGACAGGATCGCCACCCGGCGCAACGACCGTGACCTGGAGGTGGCCAATCGGGATGTGTGGACCGTGACCGCGGTCGGCCGCCGCGGTGGGCTGCTGGTCACCGCCGGCGCGGCCACCGGTGACGTCCCCCGGGGCGATGTCACCCCGGCCGGCGCACGGGTCCGGGTGCTGCCCGCCGACTACGTCACCGAGCACGTGGAGCTGGCCTACGCCAGCACCGCGTACGGCGTGCAGGGTGACACCGTTCCCGCCGCGCACGTGGTGATCGGGAACCAGACCGGCGCGGCCTCGGCCTACGTCGGCATGACCCGCGGACAGTTGTCCAACACCGCGCACCTCGTTGCGGCCGACGTGACCGAGGCCCGGGCGCAGTGGATAGCCGTCTTCGGCCGCGACCGGGCCGACCTCGGCCCCGGCCACGCGGCCGAGCTGGCCGCTCGAGAGGCCACCCGCGACCGGACGGCAGCCGCTCCCCCGCGGCCGGTCGCGCCGGTACCGAGCGTCCCCCGGCCCGAGGCGGAGCGGCGGGGACCATCCCTCGCCCGTGGAGGCGCCGCGCCGGGCATCGGTCGATGAGGCCGCCTCCCCCGGCCGGCCGCAGGCCCGGACATCAGCAACAGGAGGAGAACTGGAGGATTTCGGAAGCCATCGGTGGTCGGCTGTCACCAATCGCGCCCAGATGGCGCCTTCTCCTGTGACGGAGCACAGCCCACCCGAGCCCACCGGAGCCAGCCATGTCCGACCACCCCGCCCGCCGCGAGCCCGAACTGCTCACCATCACCGAGGCCGCCGAGCTGCTGCGCGCTCCGGTGGCCACCCTCCGGTACTGGCGCCACCTGGGCACCGGTCCGCGCAGCTTCCGCCTCGGCCGCCGCGTCCTCTACCGCTCCGACGACCTCCACAGCTGGATCGATGCCCAGCACAGCCGGGTCGCTCCTGCCCCGGACGCCCGTCCGTGACCGGCCCGACCCACGGCGGGCGTTGCCATCCACAGATCAGGCTGCGCCTGCCGGAGGAACAGGGGGTCGAGCGCAAGCTTGCCTCAGGACGACCGCGTTGGTCGTGCAGGCGCATCGGCGCGGGCCACGGCTGCCCGGGCTTGAAGAGAGGCGGGTGATCGACGATGGCGTCGATCGCGCGGAGGCCTGATGGCACGTACCGGCCGCGGTACCGCGACGAACACGGCAAGGAACACGCCCGCCACTTCAAGCGCAAGGTCGACGCCCAGCGATGGCTCGACGAGGTCACCACGGCCGTGCAGACCGGCACCTACGTCGACCCCAAGCGGGCCAGGACGACCGTGGGCGAGCTGGCCGACGTCTGGCTCGCCGGGAAGATCAACCTCAAGCCCACCAGCCGGGCCCGCTACGCCGACGTCCTCAAGACCCACGTCCTGCCGCGCTGGGGGAACGTCGCACTGATCCGGGTGACCCACGGTGACGTGCAGGCCTGGCTGTCCGAACTCTCCGACCGGGGCTGGCCGGGGCCTCGGTCCGCAAGGCGCAGGGCGTCCTGTCCGGCATCCTCGGGCTCGCGGTGCGCGACCGGCGTCTGGCCGTCAACCCCGCGCTCGGCGTGGCCCTGCCCCCGATGCAGGAGAAGCGCCGCCGGTACCTGACCGCCGAGCAGCTGGAAGCGCTCGCCGACGCCGCCGGGCCCGGCCGGACCGCCGTCCTGGTGCTCGGCTACTGCGGGCTGCGCTGGTCCGAACTGGCGGCGCTGCGGGTGCGGCACCTCGACCTGCTGCGCCGGCGGGTGCTCGTCGAGGAGGCTGTCACCGAGGTCGACGGCTCCCGCCTAGTGTGGGGCACCCCCAAGACCCACGGCCGCCGCTCGGTGCCGCTGCCGCGGTTCCTCGTCGACGAACTCGCCCGGACGGTGGTGACCCGCCCCGCCGACGAGCTGGCCTTCCCCTCGCCACAGGGCGCGGTGCTGCGCAACCGCAACGCCCGGTCCGCCTGGTTCGACGCCGCGGCCCGGGCCATCGGGGAGCCCGGGCTCACGCCGCACGAACTCCGGCACACCGCGGCCTCGCTGGCGATCAAGTCCGGTGCCAACGTCAAGGCGGTGCAGCGGATGCTCGGGCACGCCTCGGCGGCCATGACCCTGGACCGCTACGCCGACCTGTTCGACGACGACCTGGACGACGTGGCCGACCGGCTGGACGCCCTGCGGGCCGCATCCCGCGGACGAGTTGCGGACTTTTTGCGGACTGACAGCGCTGTCCGTGTCAGTTGATGGGGTTGGTGTAGCCGGCGTGGGTGAACCAGCCGGCGGCGTCTGCCGGTGTGATCGTGCGCATGGCG
>NZ_FRDM01000083.1 GCF_900143215.1 Geodermatophilus obscurus
CTCGAGCCTCCGGCGGTCGCCGCCGTCCCGACACCACCCTCCGTCCACCCGGGGCGGGCCGGAGGTCCCTGGGCGACACGGGGGGCGGGCGGTACCGGGAGCCCGCGGCCGGATGGGACGGGCCCTCCGCCGCCGCGGACGGGACCTGCGCCCCTCGGCCCCAGCCCGGCCGCGCCCGGACGCTGGATGCCGGCCGGCCGTTCCCGGCGACGGGCCCGCCGAGAGGAGCATGCGATGGCTGCCGAGGTCCCGATCCCCCCGTCGCAGAGGATCCGGGCCTTCACGCTGGGCCGCGGCCCGCTCAAGCGCGGCTCGGACCGCCTGCAATTCGCCGCGAGGCTGGTGCTGTGCGTGGTCGTCCTGGTGTCCGTGCCGGTGGCGCTCGCCATCGGAACCGTCGTCCACGAACAGCTCCGGGCGACGGCGGAGCAGCGGGCGGCCGAGCTCACCCCGGTGTCCGCGGTCGCCCTCGGGGACGCCGAGCCGGTGCAGGAGGGCCGTTTCGACGGGCGCTACCGGACCAGCGTGCGGTGGACCGCACGCGACGGCACCGACGTCGAAGCCGTCGTCACGACCCTGGGCGACACGTCCGTCGGCGACACGGTCACCGTGTGGACGACCACCGACGGTCGACCGACCGCCGCCCCACCGACCTCGTCGGAGGCGCTGCACAGCACGGTGGTCCTCGTCCTGATCGGCTGGTCGTGGTTCCTCGTGTTCGCCGGGACGGCGTACGCGGGCCTGTGCTGGGTGCTGGACCGCCTACGAGACCGCCGGTGGACCCGGCAGTGGGCCGAGATCGAGCCGACCTGGAGTCGCCGCGTGCCCTGACGGGCTCCGGTGGCCCGGGCGACCCGGGCCACCGGACCCCGCTCGGCCGGGTGTCTACCGGCGGAGGAGCCGGCGCAGCCACCCGCGAGGGCGATCGGCCCTGCCGGTCCGGGTGGACCGCGCCCCGGGTCGCTGCGGCAGCGCGGGTTGCTGCGGCAGGGTCCTGTGGGCCTCCTCGCCATGCGGCTCGGGGTGGCTGAGCCGCTCGTGGGCGAAGTAGTGCTGCAGGACGTCGGGGCCGGCCCGATGGCCGCGCGCGGCCACGTCGTGCCGGGCCTCCCACTCCGCCATCCGCTTCTCCACCTCGCTCATCTCGTGAGGCTGGGCCATCTCGCGGGGCTCCGGCCGGGTCGGCCGGTCCGCGGGCTGCTCGGGTCCGTCGAGGGTGGTCATGGTGCCTCCTCCAGTGCTGCTCGGGAGCCCAGGCTCACCCGCGGCGCCGCGCGATCCGCAGGGCCCGAGGTCCCGGCCTCGGGGGCCGCTCGCCCTCCGGCGGCGGACCTGGGGCCCTCCCGGCGAGGGCGGCGCGTCATCCAGGCTGACCGGAGCGGGACCGACCGACGAGAGGGGCACGCGATGACAAGGCGCCGGTGGCGGGACCTGACCCCGTGGCAGCGGACCGGCCTGGTGGCCGCCGGCGCGGTCCAGCTGGCGCTGGCCGTCGGCGCATGGGTTGACCTGGCCCACCGACGTCCGGCCGAGGTCACCGGACGGAAGGGCGTGTGGGCGGCGGTGATCGCGGTCAACTGGGTCGGCCCGCTGGCGTACATGCGCTGGGGGCGCCGGCGCTGAGCGCCCCGGGACACCAGGCCCCCGGACCGGACCGGAAGACCCTGATCGCCCGGCTCCCGGCCGTGTGGACTGACGCCATGACCTCCAGCGCGGTGACCACCGGCGACCCCGGGCTGCGTGTTCCCCGTCCACGACGGCCGGGCCCCCGGCCGGTCCAGCGGCACCCGGTCGACCTGGTACGGGTGGCGCTCGGGGTGGCCGTCCTGGGGCTGGGGTTTCTCATCGCCCAGCGTGGCCGGCTGCCGGTCTTCGAGCGGGACCTGTTCCAGCTGGTCAACGACCTGCCGACGATGGTCTTCCCGATCGTCTGGGCGCTGATGCAGCTGGGCAACGTCGTCACGGTGCCGGTCGTCGCCGGGGTGGCCGCGCTGACCCGCCGCTTCCGGATGGCGCGGGACGTGCTGATCTCGGGCGTCCTGGCCTACGTCGCCTCGGACCTGGTGAAGAGCGTCGTGCAGCGGGAGCGGCCGGTGGGGTTGGTCGTCGAGGTGAATTTCCCCGAGGGGCCGGTGACCGGTCTGGGGTTCGTCTCCGGACACTCCGCGGTCGCCGCGGCGGTGGCCACCGCGGTCGTGCCGTACCTCTCCCGCCGGGGCCGGCGCGTGGCGTGGGCGCTGGCGTGGACGGTGGCCTTGGGGCGCATCTACGTGGGCGCTCACCTGCCGCTGGACGTCGTCGGGGGGCTGGCCGTCGGATGGGCGATCGGCTCGCTCGTGCACTGGGCTCTCGGCGTGCCGCGGCGCGAGGTGCCGGCCGCTCGGGTGCAGCAGCTGCTCGAGCGCTTCGGCCTCTCTGTGCGCGATCTCCGGCCGGCCTCCGTCGCGGCGCGCAGCTCGCACCCGTTCGAGGCCGTCGACGGACGCGGCCGCCGGCTCTACGTGAAGTTCCTCGAGCCCGACCGCTTCGAGCGCGACTGGCTCTACCGGCTGTGGCGCCTGCTCGCCGTACGTGACATCAAGGATGCCGACGCCGTCGCACCGCTGGGCCAGCAGGCCGAGCACGAGGCGGTGGTCGCCATGACGGCCCGCGAGCACGGGGTCTCCACCCCGCCCGTGCTGCTGGCCCGGGGTGACGAGCGCGGTGCGGTGGTCGTGCAGGAGTACGTGGTCGGCCGGGGGCTCGACGAGCTGACGACCGACGAGCTCACGCCCGAGCTGCTGCGTCGGGTGTTCCAGCAGGTGGCCCTGCTGCGGGCGGCACGGGTGGCCCACCACGACCTGGTGGCGTCCAGCGTCCTGGTCGACGCCGAGGGCCGGGTGTGCGTGGTCGACTTCGGCAACGCCCTCAACGGTGCCGACGACGACGCGCTGGCCGGCGATGTCGCCGAGCTCATGGCCTCCCTGGCGCTGCGGGTCGACCCCGCGCTGGTGACCGACTCGGCGATCCACGTCCTCGGGTCCGACGCCGTGGCCGGGGCGCTGCCGGGGCTGATGCCGCTGGCCCTGTCGGCGGTCACCCGGGCCGGGATCCGGGAGGACCGCGCCCGCCTGGACCTGCTGCGCGGTGCCATCCGTCGGCGGCTGGACCTGCCCGACCCGGATCGGCCCGAGTACGGACCACCCGGGACGGCCGCGCGGCTGGCCGTCGCGGCCGGGTCGGCCCTCGTGCTCGTCGGCGTGCCGCTGCTGGCCGGCGCCACCGCACTCCTGGAGTCGGTCGAGCACGGCGGGTGGCGCTGGCTGGGCGCGGCCCTCGCGCTGGCCGTCCTGGCCCGCGCGGCGACCGCGGCCGCGGCGCTGCTGACGGTCGACCGCCGGCTGGCGCTGGGCCGCACCTACGGCGCGACCATGGCGGCCGACTCCGCCTCGCTGCTGCACGGCGGCGAGGGCTGGCGCCGGTCGGCCGCGAGGTTCCTGGAGCGTGCCGGGGTGTCGCCCGAGGAGGGGCGCCGGGCGGTGGACCGGTTCGTCGCCGGGGCGATCGTCGCGGCCGTGCTGGTCGCCGTCGCCACGCTGGCGCTGGCGCTGGCGGGCGGCTCTCTCGGGAGCTGGCGGACCCCCGAGGCCCTGGTGCCCGCGGTCGCGCTGGGGCTCGGCGCCTGGGCGCTGGTGCTGACCGGCCAGTGGCTGGCCCGGCGGGCCGACACCGGCCCGCAGGTGCGCCGCCAGGTGGCCCGGGTGCTGCGCAGCGGGCTCACCGCCCCGCGCCGGGCCCGGTGGCTGCCGGGCGCGCAGCTGGGCTGGACGGCGATGGGGGTGGCGCTGGAGG
>NZ_FRDM01000053.1 GCF_900143215.1 Geodermatophilus obscurus
GGATGCGGGCCCAGGATGCGTCGGTGAGTTCGTGTCGGCCGACCATCACTCGAGCCTGAACCACACCGATGAAAGATCGCCAGGACAGGCCCTAGGTGATCCCCCTTGAGGCGGGCATGCCGACCACGAGGTTCTGCGCTCTGATCGGCGTGCCCGAGCGCACCTGGCGCCGCCACCAGGCCCGTGTCCGGGCCGACCGGCCGACGCGGGGCCCGTGGCCGCGGCTGGCCCGCGAGCGCGTCCGCGCCGCCCGCCGAACCGTGCCGCGACGCCGTAGCCGCACCGGAGAGGGCGTCGGACTGTCTCTGGGCCGCCTTTGGGAATACCAAGGACCTACGTGTCGAGGGCCTCGAGGACGCCGGCGGCGCCGGTGGTGACGACCTTGCGGCCGAAGTACACGTCGGTGGTCATGGAGGTGTTGGCGTGGCCGAGCTGGTCGGCGGCCGCTCGGGAGGACAGCCCGGCCTGGTCCATGAGGGTGGCCACGGTCTTGCGGAAGACATGGGAGGTGACCCAGTCGAAGCCGGCGGCGGTGAAGGCATCCCGCAGGTCGGCCTGGGTGTTGGACGGATCGCGCCAGCCACCCCTGGGGGCGGGAAAGACCGGATGGTGACCGTGACCTGCGTCCGGGTTCAGGCCGGTCGCCCGCGCGCGCAGCATCGTGACGCACCAGCGGGGCAGCACCAGGGTGCGGGTGCCGGCGTCGGTCTTGGTCGCCTTGACCACCAGGCCCTGTCCGCGGACCCGCACGGCGGCCGCCCTCACCTCCACGGTGCCAGCCTGGAGGTCGACGGCGTTCCAGGGCAGGCCGCAGGCCTCGCCGATGCGCAGGCCGGTGGCCATCAGGAAGGCGACCAGGTCGGGCAGGTCCCGGGCGATGGCCTTCCCGTCGTAGGACAGTGCGGCCCGCAGCTGCCGGAGCTGCGGCACGGTCAGCGCGCGCGGCGCGGTCTTGGCCCGGCCGGTCACCGGGCCCAGGGCGCGCACCGGGTTCTGGGCGAGCGCGTCGTGGCGGGCGGCCAGGGTGCACATGCCGGAGAGCACCGAGCGGCACATCCGCGCGGTGGCCACGCCGTGGGTGTCGGCGATGCCGCGCAGGTGCCGGTCGAGGGTGCCGACGCTGAGCTCGCGGATCCGCAGCTGGCCGAGGCGGGGCAGGATCTGGCGGTCCAGGCGGTCGCGGTAGGCCTGCAGGGTGACCGGGGAGAGGTCGGCCAGTGCGGCATACCAGGCCTCGGCCAGGGTCGCGACCGGGGAGCCGGCGGTGATCTCCCCGTGGGCCTGGTCACCGGCGCGGTCCCGCAGTGCGGCCTTGAGCGCCCGCTCGGCGGCGGCCTTGGTCTTGCCGCGCCGTTCCACCGCCCGGGTGCGGCCGTCGTAGCCGCGGGCCTTGGTGCAGGCCCGGTAGCCGGTGTCGGTCGTGTAGAAGCGGATGGTGCCGTAGGTGCCCAGCTCCAGCGGTGGTCGCCCCATGGGGCCGCACCTTACCCATACTTTACCCGCACAGAATGACGGTCAACAGAGGAGTGCAAGGGTCCGCAGGGGCACGGACTGCGCCGCGAATGCGCTGCTCAGGAGCGATGTGGAGGGCGGTGCGGTATGCACCGGTCGGATGAGACGAGGCAATCGCAGGGTTATTGGTTCGAGTCCAATCGGGGGAGCAACACCGCAGGTCAGCGGCTCATAGGTCGCTCCGGCCCGGTACCAACATCCGCCCGAGTCGCAAGAAACCCGTGACTCTGGGGACGAGCGTCGGCGCTGCGTGAGACCTCGGATGGGCTGCGGACACGGGCCCGGCCAGCTTTACGAGCTGCTGCCGGAGAGCCGGTCAGGGGAGTGACTGCCGTCCCGTAGGAAAACAGGGGTTCTGAAAGGGTTCAAGCGGGCCTTCCGGAGGCTCCTCCAGGCCTTCTCCAGGAGACCTGACAGGCGACCTGAGCTGCGGTCATACGTGGAGCGGGTGACGGGAATCGAACCCGCTTGGCCAGCTTGTAAGGCCTTGTCGCAGCGCCCGTCGGGTTGCTCGTTCGGGAGCGGTCGGAGCGTGCCGCCGCGATGGGTTGCCGGAGAGCTGCCGGGAGGTCGGGTCGGCCCCTGCTAAGCCATTTCGAGGTGCCAGCATCCGTTAGACGGGTGCCACGGCCGGGGTGGCAGGGCACTCGTGGACGCCGCTTCATGCGGGGTGCGCGGTGGTCGGCCTGCCGCCGAAGCAGATGGAGCGCCACGGGGCCGCTTTCTGCGGCCGTGCGATCCACGTCGGGAGAGCGTGCCGTCAGGGCGGGATGCCCGGGCGTTGGCAGAGGCGGCCGGACATCGACCGCTACGGCAGCATCGTCGCTGGGGAGCCGGCGTTCTAGCGTCGAGCTACTGCCCTGTCCGGCCAGCGACAAGGAGTCCCCGTGACGATCGCCGGTTGCACCGGCAGCGTCCTGGTCGGCGACGGCATGCTGACCCTGATCGCTTGGGCATCCGACGCCGCGACGCTGACCCCGGTGCAGCACATCCTCGGCAGCCGCTGGGGAGCGATTCGCCCAGCGGCAGGAGCTGCAGGTGAGCTCGGTCAGCGACGCCGTTGGTCCGCCGGCCCGACCCCGGCGGCGCCCGCGGACCATCTGCGTCCCGACCGCCCCTCATCCCAGGGCGGCGCAGGCGGCTCCTAGGCGGCCAGCGCCACCCCGAGCATCTCCGGCAGTGCCCGGGACCTCCCGGAAGTCGAGGCTGTCTGCCGTGGTCAGCGCTCCGACAGCGCCACGACAGCGGGCTCCAGCAGCGTTACCGGCGCCGCACCACCGGTTCCGACAGCGTCCGAGCCGGGTCCCTCGCCGTACAGGAGCCGTCATGTGCAGCACCACGTACGACCGGTCCCACCTGAACCTGACACCGGCTCGGCCCGGCGGCAGCGCCGTGGCCCGGTTCGTCCGCCGCCGGCCGCTCACCGCGTTCCTGGTGTGGTTCTTCATCCCCAGCGTCACCTCACCCCGTCGAGAGGGCGCGCGATGACCACCACCAATTCGACCGCCGCGGTGGCCGTGTCCGCCGCGGGCCGCGGCACCCACCGCGGCACCCACCGCGGCCCCATCCGCCGGATCATCGCCGGGTCACTGCTCACCGGCGCGGTGCTCGCCGCCGTTCTTCCCCTGCTCCTGTTCGCCGGCGCACCCGAAGCCCTCATCACCGGGTCGGCCCTGCTCGGCTTCGCGGCCGGCTGGGCGGTGCTGGCGCTGCTGTCGACCCGGATGACGTCCCAGCCCCAGCGGTGGGCCTGGGTTCCGGCCGCCGCGCTCGGAGCCACCGGTGTGGGGCTGCTGGCGACGACTCCGGACGACCCGGCGCTGACCGCCGCCGGTTGGGTGTGGCCGCCGCTGCTGTTGGCGCTCGCCGTGTGGATGGGGATCCGGGTGCGCCGCTCCCTGGCCGCCGGCAGCGGCCGCTGGCTGTTGTACCCCGTCGTGGCGGTGATGGCCACCGCAGCTGTCGGCGGGGCCATCGAAACTGTCGGTCTGGCCTCCGATCAGCGCAGCTACGCGATGCCCGGTCAGCTCTACGACGTCGGCGGCCATCGGCTGCACCTGAACTGCACCGGCTCCGGCGGGCCAACCGTGGTGCTGATGAGCGGGCAGGGTGGCTTCTCGGCGAGCTGGGCCCGGATCGCGCCGGCCGTGGCCGATACCACCCGGGTCTGCGCCTACGACCGCGCCGGGCAGGGCTGGAGCGAGGACGCCCCCGAGGCGCAGGACGGGGTGGCCGCCGCCACCGATCTGCACACCCTGCTGGACCGCGCCGGGGAGCAGGGCCCGTACGTGCTGGTCGGGCACTCCATCGGCGGCGACCACGCGATGGTCTACGCCGACCGCTACCCCGAGCAGGTCGCCGGCATGGTCCTGCTCGACGCCACCAACCCCTACCGGGCAACCGCCGGCGACGTGGCCCACGCCGGCTCGCCCGGCCCGGTCGCCCTGCTGCCCAGCCTCACCCGCCTCGGCGTCGGGCGCCTGCTCCCGACGTCCTTCTGGTCGGCCCTGCCCGAGCCGGCGGCGAGCCAGTACGAGGCGTTCGCCGCCAGCCCCCGAGGCTGGCGCAACACCGTGGACGACACCGCCACCATGCCGGCGCTGCTCAGCCAAGCGCAGGGGCTGTCCACCCTCGGCAGCACACCGCTGGTGGTCCTCACCGCCGCCGGACCCCACGCCGATCAGGTCTGGGCGGACGCGCAGAACCGGATGGCCGCGCTGTCCACGAACAGCAGCCACCGCCAGACGGACGCCCCGCACGCCGGCCTGCTGGACGAGGAAGACGGGGCCGCCGTCTCCGTGCAGGCCATCGACGACACCGTCCAGGCAGTGCGCACCGGCAAGAACCTTCCGCCGGACTGACGGGCTGCGACCACCTGCCGCAGCAGGTAGGTGTCGGCGAGACTGCCACCCTCGGTGGCCGCTAGCCGCAGGACGTCCACGGCTACCGCTGTCTGCTGTTCCGGGGTGGAGCTGACGAAGACCGGATCCGGTGGTCCGGCTCGCGAGGGTGTCCGCGGGCAGCGTTCCGGTGGTGGTCATCGCCGGGACCTGGTCATCGCCGCGCGGGTACGGGGTCGGCGATGTCGAGCACAGCGTCGGGCTCAGCCTTGCCGGCCCGGTACGCCGCGCCGAACTCGCTGTCGCCCAGGGCCGTGCGGGCGCGCTGTTCGGCCCGGTCGGCGTCGGCCCGCTCGATCCGGTCGGCGGGCCGGTGCCGACGCTGTCGCCAGGCCGCGGCCGCGCCGAGCAGCCGCGCCGCTGTCCCGGCGTCGTCCCGCGCAGCGGCCACGCAGGCCAGCCCCTCCAGTGCGGCCGCGTGTCCGGGCGCGGTCTGCCATGCCCGGCGGTGGAAGAACTCGGCGCTGCCCAGGTCGCCGTCGGCCTCGGCGATGTGGCCGAGGCCGACCAAGACGGCGGCGGTCCACTCCGGCTTCTCGGTCAACCCGGAGAACAGTTGCTGAGCGAAGGTGAGGCGCTCCCGGGCGGCCGCAGCGTCGCCGCGGTCGCGCGCCAGCAAGCCCTCGCCGACTGCGGCCCGCGGGTTGCCGTCGGCGCCGAGCTGGCGGGCGACCGCGTGGGACTCGGCGAACAACTGCCCGGCCCGGTCGGCGTCGCCGAGCAGCAGGGTGACGTGCCCGGCGCCGGCGAGGGCGTACTGGACGGTGTTGGCCGGGCCGACGTCGCGGACGCTGGCGAGTGCCCCCTCGTACATCTCCAGGGCTTCCCCGAGTCGGCCTGCGTGGTGCAGCGCCATCCCCAGGTGGAACTGGATGGCCGACACACCCCACTGGTCGCCCAGCGCCCGGAAGGTGAGCAGTGCCCGGTGACCGACCGCGGTCGCCGCGTCCAGGTCGCCGGTACCCGCGTGCAGCTCCAGCCGGACGAAGTCGGCCAGCGCCGCACACCAGGCGTCGCCGTCCCGGGTGAACTCGCGCTCGGCCGCGCCCAGGACGGTGAAGGCCTCGGCCGGGTCGTCGCTGCCGATGGCCTCGACGGCGAGCAGGGTGTCCGACAGCGCGGCGCGGAACGCGTCGCCGAGCTCGGCGAACAGCGCCCGGCTCTGCCCGGCCGCAGCGGCGCACGCGGCGTCGGGGTGCACGATGCACGCGCCGGGGCGGGCGGCGACGGCCAGCGCCTGCAGCGCCCGCGCCCGAACCTCCGTCGAGCTACCGGGCGCGGCGGCGAGCATGGCGGCGACCCGCCGTCCGCCGTCGGGATGGGTCGCGAAGTACCAGTACCAGCCCAACGGCGCGACCAGCCGCAGACCGGCGTCCGGCTCGGTGTCCGCGTGGCCGGTGCACCAGGCCAGCGCGGCGTCGATGTCGTCGCGCTCGGCGGCCAGCCGCGGCAGCCACCGGGCCTGCCCGTCGCCGCGCAGCTCCACCTCCGCCTGCTCGGCCAGGGCAGTGAGGTGGCCGGCGTGCGCCCGGGCGACCGCGTCGGTCTCGCCGGCCTCGGCCAGCCGCTCGGCGGCGTACTGCCGGATGGTCTCCAGCAGGTGGTAGCGCGGCCCGGCGTCCCGGTCGCGGGGGACGCGGTCCACCACGACCAGGGACCGGTCGACCAGCCGGCCGAGCAGGTCCACGGCCCCCGGCGGGTCCAGCGGCGCCTGCGCGGCGACGGCCTGCATCGCCTGCAGGGTCCAGCTGCCGCGGAACACCGACAGCCGCCGCAGCAGCACCCGCTCCGGATCGCTGAGCAGCCGGTAGCTCCAGTCGACGGTGGCCCGCAGCGTGCGCTGCCGGGCGTCCGCGGTGCGGGGGCCGGTGGTGAGCAGCGCGAAGCGGTCGCCCATCCGCCGGGCGAGCTCCCTGACCGGCAGCGCCGCCACCCGGGCGGCGGCCAGCTCCAGGGCCAACGGCATGCCGTCCAGGTGCCGGCAGATGTCGGCGACGGCCGCGGCGTCCGCCTGGTCGCGCACGGTGAAGTCGGGCCGGGCGGCGCGGGCCCGGTCGAAGAAGAGCTCGGCGGCGGCGCTGCCGGTCAGCGCGGCCGCGTCGGCGGCCTCCGGCGGCACGGGCAGCGGGTCGATGGCGTACTGGACCTCGCCGCGGGCGGCCAGCGGCTCGCGGCTGGTGGCCAGCAGCCGCACGCCGGGGCAGGACTCCAGCAGGGTCTCGGCGAGCAGTGCGCAGGCGTCGGCGAGGTGCTCGCAGTTGTCCAGCACCAGCAGCACGCTGCGGCTCCGCAGGTGGCCGAGCAACTGGTCCTCGGCGGTCGCCGTCGCCACGTCCCGGATCCCCAGCGCGGCCAGTGCGGCCGAGGGCACCTGCGCGGGGTCGGTGACGCCGGCCAGCCGGGTGAACCCGACGCCGTCGCCGAACCTCGCCGCGGCGGCGCGGGCGGCCTCCAGCGCGAGGCTGGTCTTGCCGACCCCGCCGGGACCGGTGACGGTGACCAGTCGCGCTGCCCGCAGCAGCCCGCCCACCCGGTCCACGTCGGCCTCGCGGCCCAGGAACGACGTCAGCCGTGCCGGCAACCGGAGCGTCCGCGGAGTCGGAGCGGTCACCTCGGGGACGGAGCTGGCGGGTGCCCGCGGGGGAGCCCGCAGGTCGGGACGCTGCTGCAGGATCGCCTCCTGCAGCTCCCGCAGCTCCGCGCCGGGCTCGAGGCCGAGCTCGGCGTCGAGGACGGTGCGAGCCCGTCGGTAGGCGGCCAGTGCGTCGGCCTGCCGGCCGGCGCGGTAGAGCGCGAGCATCAGCCGGGCGTGCAGCCGCTCCCGCAGCGGATGCGCCGCGGTGAGCGCCTCCAGCTCGCCGAGCACGTCGGTGTGCCTGCCTGCGGCGAGCTCGAGGTCGATGAGCTCCTCGCGCGCCGCGAGCTGCAGCTCGGTCAGCCGGGCCGCCTCCGCCCCGGCCCAGCGGACGTCGGCGAACTCGGCCAGCGCGGCGCCGCGCCACCAGGACAGCGCCTCGCGGTAGAGCCGGGCGGCGGCGCGCGGGTCCGCGTCGGCAGCGGCTCGGGCCGCCGCGACCTGGTCGGTGAAGCGCAGCGCGTCGACCCGGTTCCGGTCGACGTCGAGCAGGTACCCGGGAGGACGGGTCACCACCAGGGCGCTCGGGACGCCGGCGGTGGCCAGCGCGCGCCGCAGCTTGGACACCCGCAGCTGCAGCGCGTTGCCCGGATTGGCCGGCAGGTTCTCCCCCCACAGGGCGTCGACCAGGGTCGGGACGGCGACCACCCGCCGGGCGGACAGCGCCAGCAGTGCCAGCAGCTCCCGCTCCCCGCTCCCGGGCAGGGCTCGGACCTGCCCTTCGACGACCACCTCGACCGGGCCGAGGACGCGGATCTCCATGCGACGCCCCTCCCGGAACGCGTCGGTCTGCCCGGGCGCCGATTCTCGACCGCCGCGGAGGCGCAGACAACGAGCCGGCGGCCGGTCGACGAATCGCGATCGGCGGTCGGACAGCGTCTGGACAGCGCCCCACGGCAGGGTCTGGACCGACCCAGCTGCACAGGAGACGCCATGATCTCGATCCACGTCTCGGCGATGAGCTCGCGGCAGGACGTCCGGGCGATCAGCGCTCGGATCAGCGACGTCCCCGGCGTGCAGACCCTCGAGGCCGACCTCGCCGCCCGCACCGTGCAGGTGACCGGTCCGGCCGATCCCGCCGCAGTGGCCGCCGCCGTCGGCGCCGCCGGCTACGCCGTCGACCGGTGTGTCGACGGCTCCCCGCTTCCCGGAGCACGCACAGGAGGAGATCCCGTGGACACCTTCGCTACCGACACCACCGGCCTGCCGCAGGCCACCCGCACGCAGGTGCTCGAACTGGCCGAGGACGAGACGCTGCATCTCCGGCTCGGCCCGGTCGCCAAGCGGATAGCCGGGGCGACGGTGCGGATGCTCGCCTACAACGGCTCGGTTCCCGGTCCCACGCTGAAGGTGCGGCAGGGCTCGGAGATCGTGGTCCAGGTCACCAACGAGGCCGACATCGACACCACGGTGCACTGGCACGGGCTGCGCCTGGAGAACCGGTACGACGGGGTGCCGCACGAGACGCAAGCACCGATCCCCGTCGGGGAGAGCTTCACCTACCGCATCCAGTTCCCCGACCCCGGCCTGTACTGGTACCACCCGCACATCCGGGAGGACTACACGCAGGAGATGGGCCTCTACGGCAACATCCTGGTCGAACCGGCCGAGCCGGACTACTGGCCGCCGGCCCACCGCGACGTCGTGCTCACCCTCGACGACGTGCTCGTCGAGGGTGACGAGATCGCCCCGTTCAGCCGCACCGAGACCACGTTCGCGGCGATGGGCCGGTACGGCAACGTGCTGCTGGTCGCCGGCGAGACCGACCTGGCGCTGACCGCGCGGACCGGGGAGGTCGTGCGGCTGTGGCTGACCAACACCGCCAACAGCCGGGTCTTCGACGTCCGGCTCCCGGGGGCGCGGATGAAGCTGGTCGGCGGGGACAGCGGCCGGGTGGAGCACGAGGAGTTCGTCGACGACGTCGTCCTGGCGCCCTCGGAGCGGGCGGTGGTGGACGTGCTGTTCGACCGGCCGGGCGAGCTGGGCCTGGAGCACCGCACGCCCGACCGGATCTACCCGCTGGCGTCGGTCACGGTGACCGACGGGGTCGCCGAGCCGTCGCTGCGGGAGTCCTTCGAGGTGCTGCGCTCTGCCCCGGAGCTGACCGCCGAGCGGCGGCAGCTGGAGGCGTGGCTGGCCGCGCCCCCGGACAAGGTCCTGGCGGCGGTCGCCGAGATGGACGACCCGGCCGCGACGCAGGCGACCGAGCCCACGGTGTACGCCTGCCCGATGCACCCGGAGGTGGTCAGCGACCAGCCCGGCCGGTGTCCGAAGTGCGGGATGAAGCTGATGTCCGCCTCCGCCGGCGGCCGTACCGGGACCCAATCGGTCCGCGGGATCGGTCAGATGGTGGGACACGTGGTCGGGCGCGCGCTCGGTCGTCCCATTCCCCACTCCCCGGGACACGGGACCTCACCGGCGGATGCGCAGTCCGGTCACGTCGGCCACCACGGACACACCGCTCCGCATGACGCCGGCACCGCCGATGGCATCGAGTGGGAGGACGACATGGTGGAGATCAACCGGCAGACCACCCCGGCGACCATGCGGTGGAAGCTGCTCGACCGCACCGCCGGTCGCGACGAGCCCCCGGTCGACTGGCGGTTCACCGCCGGGGAGCGGGTGAAGATCCGGCTGGTCAACGAGATGGACTCCGACCACCCGATGCACCACCCGTTCCACTTGCACGGCGCCGGCCGCTTCCTCGTGCTGGCCCGCGACGGGGTGCCCGAGCCGAACCTGGTCTGGAAGGACACCGTCCTCATCCGGCGCGGGGAGACCGTCGACATCCTGTTCGACGTCACCAACCCCGGCGTGTGGATGGCGCACTGCCACATCGCCGAGCACATGCATGCGGGGATGATGTTCAGCTTCACCGTCGCCCGCGGAGCGACGCCATGAGCACCTCGGCGCAGCAGGCCACGGACGTCGAGCCCTTCGACGTGGTGGTGGTCGGCGGCGGGCAGGCCGGCCGGCAGCCGCCTGGCACCTGCGCCGGCAGGGGCTCCGCGCCCTGGTCCTGGAGGCCGCGGGGGAGCTCGGGCACGCGTGGCGAACGCGCTGGGAGTCGCTGCGGCTGTTCACCCCGGCCGAGCACGACGCGCTGCCCGGCCTGCCCTTCCCGGCGCCGGCCGGCACGTATCCGGGCAAGGAGGCGGCCGCCGACTACCTGCGCGACTACGCCGCCGCCTTCCACCTGCCGGTGGAGCTGAACGCGCGGGTCAGCGGGCTGCAGCGCACCGACGCCGGGTTCCGGCTCAGCACGGCCGACCGCACGTACACCGCCCGGCAGGTCATCGTGGCCACCGGCCCGTTCCAGATCCCGTTCGTCCCGCCGCTGGCCGCCGGGCTGGACGGGTCGGTGACCCAGGTGCACAGCTCCGCGTACCGCAGCCCCGAGGCGCTGCCCGAGGGGCCGGTGCTGGTCGTCGGCGGCGGCAACTCCGGCTTCCAGATCGCCGCCGAGCTGGCCCGGACCCGGCCGGTGGAGCTGTCGATCGGCTCGGCGTACCCGGCGCTGCCGCAGCGGCTGCTCGGCCGGGACCTGTTCTGGTGGCTGACCCGGCTGGGCCTGATGCGCGTCACCGCCGAATCCCGGCTCGGCCGCCGGATCCAGGCCCGTGGTGAGTTCGTCATCGGCACCGACCGGCGCGGCCTGCAGCGCGCCGGCGTCCGATTCCGGCCGCGGCTGGTCGACGCCGCCGGCCGCACCGTGCGGTTCGCCGACGGCAGCAGCCGGGAGGTCGACGTCGTCGTCTGGGCAACCGGCTACCGGTCCGACCACTCCTGGATCGACGTCCCCGGCGTGCTCCGCGCCGGTCGGGTCGTGCACGACCGCGGCGTCACCGAGGTGCCCGGGCTGTACTTCCTGGGGTTGTCGTGGCAGCACACCCGCGGCTCGGCGCTGCTGGGCTGGCCGCTGACCATCGCCGCCGTGGCGCTCACCCCGGCCGCCGTCCGCCGTGCCACCCGAGTGACGCGACCGGCCTGAGCGCAGCGAACCGAGACAACCCGCACCCACATCCACGGTCTCACCCGAGGAATACCCCAGCGGGGTATGTGGTTGGCGGGGAGCGCAGGACCGGAGTGGGAGGGGGCCTGGGTCATGCCGACTCGGCAGACGACGGCGGTGCTCGAGGTCGCCGGAGCGCACTGGGCCACGGAGAAGGCGGTCACCGAGGAGATCCTCGGGGAGCGGCCGGGCGTGCTGGCCGTGCAGGCCGACCCGGTCGCCCGGACCGCGGTGGTCACCTACGACCCGGCGCGGACGTCCACGGCCGAGCTCGCGGCCTGGGTACGCCACTGCAGCACGCAGTGCGCCGGCCAGTCGGTCCCTGCCCACCGAAGCACGAGCGCCGCACCGACCAGGACCCTCGACCCCGACCCGATCCGCGATCAGCCGGGAACGACCGCACGGTGGCGTCGGTTCATCCCCTGGCAGGGCCCCGCCACCCGCGTCGACGTGGCGCTGATGGGCGCGATCCTGGCAGTGGTGGCGCTCGGCCTGGTGTTGCGGCCGCTCAAGCCGTTCCTGCTCGCCTCGCACCCGGTGGCGCTGGCGGTCCTCACCGGCGACCTGACGGTGATCGGCGCCGCCGCAGCATTCGCCCGGATCGGTGAGGCCCCGCTCTGGCTGGTGGTCGTCGCCGGGGCGGTCGGCATGGTGAAGTTCGACTGGCTCACCTGGTGGATCGGACGGCGGTGGGGTGGGGGCATCATCAGCATGCTGACCACGAGCGAGCGCGCCCAGCGCTTCGCCGCCCGGGCCACGGAGCTCAACCCCTGGGTCCTCAGGGCCGCGGTCGTCCTCGCCGTCCTGCCCGGCGTGCCCACCGCGGTGGTCTATGCGATGGCCGGCTGGGCCAGGATGCGCCTGGCCACCTTCCTCCGCCTCGACCTCGCGGGTGCCCTGCTGATGACCGGCCTGGTCGCGGGGCTCGGCTACGGGCTCGGGCAGCGGGCGGTGGACCTCGTGCTGCTGATCGACAGGTACGCGTCGGTGGTGAGCCTGACGATGATCACCCTGGCCGCGGTGATCCCGCTGATCAAGCGGCGGATCCGGCGGAACAGGTGAGCTCGAGCGCCGGCCCGGCGCTGCAGCTGCCGTCGAGCTGGCCCGCCGGCCGCCTCGCGCTCGATGCCGCGTGCTCGGGCACGAGGACATCCGCGCCCGTGCGCTGAGCAGGGCGGACGTCCAGGACGATGTCCGCGGCACCACCGCCAGCGCCGAGCTGATCCGCCGGACGGGCTGATGTCCCCCCGGCCGAGATCCCGACCGCCCGCTCGGGCCGCCGTACCGGCAGTGAGCCTCCGCCGACGTCCCGCTTGGAGGAATGTCCACGCGACGGCGGCGTCCCGGGCGGGCCGCCACCAGGCGATCGCGTAGACGTCGGGCAGCGTGAGGCCGCCCGGCGGCTCCCTGTGCCTCAGGCCGCGGCTCCTGCAACACGAGTCCTAGGTCAGGTAGTGGACATAGCACGGCAAGAAGTTGGTAAAGCGTCACCACTCCCCGTGCCGGATCGGTCGGGCAATTCCTAACGTGCCGCGCCGTGAGCGCCCAGTTGTGAGCGCACAGGCGAACACCGTGACGCTCGTACTGGACCGCCATGAGCGGTTGACATATCGCTTCCTCCGACACTGAGAGGCCGGAACCCGCAGATGGCACAACTGGATGTCGTGATAGTGGCTCTCATCGTGGTCCTGGCCCTGGCGCTCGGACTGGGGATGTGGCTCGTGGGACGGCGGCGGTAGGCAGGCGGTGCACAGGGGGCATCCGTCAGACCTGCCGTCTCGCTCGGGACTGCGCAGGGTCGGGTTGACTCCTTGCCTGCGAGACTTCGGCCTTGCTGGAAGGTCAGCATCTTGCCCCGGTCGTTCCCGATGGAGTTCCGGCGCGGTGTGATCGCGGTCGCCCGGCAGTGCAACCAGCCGGTTTGCTCAGGTCGCGAGGAGTTCCGGGGTCTCTGACAGCTGCTCCGTGCCGGTCTCGGGCGGCCTGCGGTCATGGCCCCTCGGCGGTGCACCTGCCCGCCTGGGGCGGGCGCCCGCGGCGGAGGCGTCGGCCGGCAGCGAACTCCGGTGGGCGCCGGCCGGGCAACGAGTTGCTGACCGCGATGCTGGTCGAGGCCGCCGGCTCGGTCGGGCGGATGACCCGGACGGGATCGCGATGCACTCCGGGACGGGGCAGGCGCCGAGCACCGGCTCCGACGGCACGCCGTCGGAGCCGGTGCTCGCCGCCCGGTTCGATGACCTTCCGGACTACGTCGATGACGGCGCGCCGGGGTGAACTCCGCCGGGACCCGCAGTCCCGTCGGGACCGGTGGAGTCCGGTTCGCACTCGTCGCTGTCGGTCACCCGCAGGATGCCCCACATGCCCTGACCGACCGCCCACTTGAGGACGCCGGTGCGGTAGGCGTGGTCACCGGTGTGCTCCGGGCTGAACTCCAGCGTCCGGGCCGTGCCGGAGGTGACCGCGGACTCCGAGGAGACGAAGGGACCAGCCTTGGACTGGTAGCGCTGCTCGGCCCAGGAGACCCCGTGGACGGTGAAGCTGTAGGCGCGCGGCTTGTCCAGGGCGCCGACGAGGTGGAACCGCACCGTGCTCCCTCTCGGCACGCACCACACGGGTGTCGCGGGCTCGGGCTCGTCGAGCAGGTACTCGCTGTCGCGGGGGTCGAACTGCCCGCGCGGCTCGCTGCGGTAGTTGATGCCCTTCTGTCCCTGGTCCTCGTGCTCGGCCTCTCCGGCCTCCTCCTCGGGCGGGTCGGGCAGCGGGAACCGCTCGTTGCCGTTGAGGAACAGCCGCAGCCCGTCCTGGAGGAGCGCGACCATCTCCTCGGTGCGGCCGGAACCGTTGCGGTCGACCGTCACCCGCGTCCCGTGCCACACCTCCTCCTCGCTGGAGGACGTGCTCTCCCCAGGCTGCACCTCGAGGGGGGTTGCGTCACAAGGGAGGACCACCAGGGCTCCGATGAGCCCGTGGTGACGGTGGTTGCGGACGTCGGCCATGTCCTGCAGCAGCACCGGGCCGAGGGGCTCCTCCGGCCCGGTCCCCGGCCGGGTCGTGTCCCAGGTGTAGGTGCGGGTGATGGTCGCGGGGTTCGGGGGGACGGTCTGCGACGGGTTGAGCCCGACGTTGGCGCCGTCCGAGCTCGTGACGTCATAGGCGACGAGGTCGGCGTGCATCGAGACGTGCCCGGAGACCGGGCGCTCCCGATCGACCGGGACCTCGGGCGCGAACGGTTCCGGCTCGAGGTCCTCCGGCAGTCCGTTGGTGAGCACGACCCGGACCTGCTCGCCCTCCTGGCACCACAGCACGAGTGGCTCGTCCAGGGAAGCGGTCACCGGTGTGGGCGCCGGATCCTCCGGTCGCTGCACCGAGTCGAGCCGGTAGACCAGCCCGAAGGGGTCGACGAGGTCGTCGTCCCGGTAGTGCAGTCGACGGGGCAGGGCCGTGACGTGGAAGGTCCGGGTGGGGGCGGTGTTCGGGTCCGCCAGGACCGCCGCCTCCGGGTCGGGGCCGAACGTCAGCAGCTCGCGGTCCTCGGCGTGTTCCGGGAGTTCGTGCGCGCGGATCAGGCCCCAGCACCCCAGCCACAGGTCGTCGGCTCCGGAGAGCTTGTAGAGGTGATCACCCGGTCCGACCGGTGCGCGGTTGACGAGCGTGAACGCCTCGGCGATGCCGGTCGTCTGCTGGTTGCGGATGTCGGAGTCCAGCTGGTCGCGGAACCGCTGCCACCGCAGGCCGTGGACCTGGAAGCTGTGCGATTCCTCGTGCGAGCCCTGCACCACCCGGAACCAGATCGGGTCCCGCTCGTAGGTCTGGAAGACGGTGGTCGCCGGGTCGCCGTGCGCGCGTGAGCTGAACCAGTGCGCCGGGTCGCCGTGCCGTTCCCGCAGCGGCTCGTTGCGGTAGTTGATCGCCATGACGCCCTGGTCGCCGTGACCGCCGGGCTGCGGTGGCGGGTTGAGCGGGCGGCCGCGACCGTCCCACATCGGGATGAAGTCGGCGATGCCGATGCAGAATTCCCGGAACCACCGGACCGGTGCTTCGTGCGCCGTGGTGGTGTCCGCGCCGTCCGGCCCCCGGTCGTCGGGGTGGCGCTTGATCACCGCCTCCAGGCCGCTGACGATCTCCCGTTCCGGCACGGTGGGGGAGAGGAACGTCGACCCCGCGGGCTCGACGACGAGCGCTCCGAACAGACCGTGCTTCTGCCGGTAGTTCGCGAAGAGGTGGTCGTGGAAGAAGATCGTCCCGAACTCCTGGTCGGCCCACCACCGGTAGACCATCTTCCGGCCCAGCCGCGCCCCGCTCATGTAGTTCCACCCGACGCTGGCCCCGTCGGCGCAGATCGGGTCGAACTTGACCATGTGCACGTGCGGAGCGCACTCGCCCTCCCACGGCAGCCGCGGGCAGGGCGGGAAGGCGTGGTCGAACTCGGTCTCCTCGATCGTCGCCGGCAGCGCGTTACGCAGGGTCAGGTTGAGGATCTGGCCGTGCTGGGCGCGGAAGAACAGCGGCTCGTCCGGTCCCGGTTGCTCGGCCGGGTCGCCGTCGGCCTCCAGGTGGTACAGGTGACCGTGCTCGTCGTGCCAGCCGTGGTCGTTGTAGTCGATCCGGCGCGAGGAGACGACGAGGTCGTGGTGGACCTCGCGTGAGCTGTTCCGCGCGAGGAGGACCGGGTCGAAGACCGTCTGCTGCTTGGCCAGGCGGTTGCGGGTGAACATCTCTCCCGGCACCGGCAGCTCGTTGAACGCCTTGCACTCCAGGTCGGTGGGGTGAGGTCGGTAGTCGAAGTCCACCGGCATCGCCTCGGCCGGCAGGGACGCGATCTCGGCGGGCACCGGATCCCCGGCCTCCTGCAGCTGCTGCCGGATGACGTCGAGGTCGGGCCACGGGGGACGCGGGGACTTCTGCCGCACCGTGCCCGGGATGTACAGCGGGAAGCCGGGCCGGTCGGCGGTCGGCAGAGGTGGTGCGTTGTCGGGCAGCGGGAGCAGCTTCTCGATCCGGGTGCCGTCGGGGTACCGGCCGATCCGGCGTCCGGCGTAGACCGGGTTGTCACTGTCCAGGGAGGGGCCGTCGTCTGCGCCGTCCTGGCGGGTTTCGAACGTGCGGAAGATGCCCCACATCCCCTCGTGGAAGTGGGGGTAGAGGTGGCAGTGCCAGATCACGTCGCCGGCGACCTGGTGGCGGTTGCCCGCCCCCCACAGCGGTTCGATGGTGTGCCCGGTCTGCGGGCTGATGGAGATGGCGTCGATCCGGGGGGAGCTCTGGTCCCCGGCGACGGCGTGCCACTCGTACAGGTGCAGGTGGAAGACGTGGGTCTCCTTCACCGCGGCGTGGACGAACCGGATGCGCACGGGATCCCCCGTGTAGGCCCGGAGCACCAGGTGGTCCGACGGGTCGCCGAACATCCACGAGCTGTGGTGCTGCTCCTCGTTGAGCACCGGTTGCTCGAGCACGTGCCCGGTCCGCAGCAGCCGCCACAGCGTCCGCTCCCGGTTCACCATCGGCTCGGCCCGGTAGGAGACGGCCATGATCGGCAGGTCCTCCGAGCCGTGTCCGCCTCCGGCTCCGCCGTGGCCGTTGCCCCCTGCAGCAGCGGTGCCGTTGCCGTGGTCGTGGCCGGCGCAGGGGTTCGGCTCGGGCTCCCCGTGCGGCGGCACGAACTCCGACTCGTCGTGGAAGAAGATGACGAACTCGCGGTGCGCGGTGCACCCGTAGTCCACGTACTCCTCCGGCGTAGGCCAGCAGTGGTCGGCCAGCGTCGTCGTCGAGTCGGGCACCACGGTGGGCGCGGTGCCCGGGGGCAGGACGTCGAGGTGCAGACCGTCCAGCTGCTGGAACGGCCCCGTGCCGTCCGGGCCGTGCGAGGAGCACCCGGTGACCGGGTCCCGCCACGTCGTGCCGGGAGGCTCCACGATGAGGGCACCGAACAGCCCGTGGACGTTGGTGCCGTCCTCGCCGCCGTCGAAGTTGCCGCCGTCGTGGAAGGGGAAGACCCCCTCGTGGTCGCACGACCAGACGTACGTCCTCGTGTCGCCATGGGGCACCAGGCTCGAGGGGTTCGTACCGACGTGTGATCCGTCGTCCGTCTGGACGTCGTAGCCGTCGCTGACCAGGTGGACGCCGACGTCGCGGCCGTCGATGTCGTTGCGGAGCCGCACCAGCACCGTCTCGCCGCAGCGGGCACGCAGCACCAGCGGGCGGACCAGCGGATGCGGCCGCCGCGCCTGCTCCGGGGTCAGCGGCAGCTCCACGCCGATCTGCTCAGCTCGCGCCTGCGCCGCGGCGAGCAGCGCCTGCACCTCCTGCTGGGTGGGCAGAGGCGGCGAGCCGGGCTGTCGGCGTGTCCCCTGTCGGCCCAGTGCCTGGATGTACTCGAGGATCGGCGCGTTGTCCTCCAGCGCGAAGAGCATGCCGTCGTGGTCGTGGTCGCCCTCGCGGTTGAAGTAGATCGTCATCGACAGGGCGACGACGTCGTAGGGCACCGATGCCAGCTGCTCCTCCCCGTCGGCTGGAGCCGGCTCGCCTGTGACCTGCTCGCCCTGGGCGGGCGATGAGCCGGTGATGGCTCGGTCCAGGAGGTTCGTGGTCTCCGGCAGCTGTCGCATGACTGTCCCCTGTCGGGTTCGGCGGTGAGCGAGTGGAGACCGGCCGACCACCTGTGGAGGCGCGCCTGAGAGATGCCGGAGTCCCGTGACACATGACGGAGCAGCGGACGCACGGTCTGATACCGACGTCGGACGGTGACTGGTTCGCGGCCCGGCAACAAGGATTCGATGTTGCGACGGTTGCTCGCATCAGCAGCTGCAGGTTTCACCGACGGCAACCCGGGACAACGGCTCGCACCTGCGAGCCGTCCACCGTGCAGCGATCCAGGTCCAGCCACGGTGGGCGCGCAGCTCGGCGAGCAGCAGCTCGTGCAGCACCGGCTACACCGGCGCGGGAGTCCTCGGCCGACCGGCCCTGCCGCTGTCCCCCTTGGCGGCGGTTGTGCTGATCACCACGGCCTGATCGACCGCACCTCGTGCGGCGAGTGCCGCCTCCATCGCCCTGTGGGCGTTCCTCGTGGCCCTTTCCCGGACCTACGCAGCGGAGGACTACAGGCAGATCATCGTCGGACTGGCGGCGTTCGTGGCCGCAACGCGAGCGCCGCCCTCGTCGGCATGGCTCACCGCCGCCAACGGCGCTGGGGGGCGTCCAACACTGTCCACGCGATCGCGGGTGCTTCCAGAGCCGCCCTCACGGCGAACCCGCCGCCACTCCGAAACCACCACAACACCTCGCGCTCGAAGGGTGTTGCGACGACCGTCTGAGCGCGCCGCCCACCAAGGGACAGCCGCTGGTGGGTATGCGAGGCAGGACATCAGGTCGTGGGCTTCTCGCTGGTCCGGTCGTGGGCGGTCGCCTGCTCGGGCGAGGCGGTGGCCCAGCTGGCGAGGAAGGTCAGCGCCTGCTGGGACGGCGAGCCGGCTTCGGCGGTGAAGGTGATCAGGGTCTGGCCGGGGTCGGCGGTCAGCTCCAGCCCCTCGTAGGCCAGGGACAGGTCACCGGCGACGGGATGGTGGAAGTGCTTGGTGCCGGTGGTGTGCCAGCGGACGTTGTGCGTGGCCCACAGCGCGCTGAACCGCTCGCTGCGGGTGGTCAGCTCGCCGATGAGCTCGGTCAGTTCCCGGTCGTCGGGGCTGCGGCCGACCTCGGCCCGCAGCAGCGCCACCCCGTCGGCGGCGGCACGGTTCCAGTCGGGGTAGAAGTCGGCGGCCCGCGAATCGAGGAAGGTGAACCGGGCGTGGTTGGGTGCCCCTCCGGTACCCCGGCCGGGTCCGGCGTCGTCGAACAGGTCGGCGTACAGCGCGCGGGCGAGGGAGTTGGCCGCCAAGACGTCGAGCCGCCCGTTCTGCACGAACGCCGGGACGCCGGTCATCGCGTCGAGCAGCCGCTGGACGCCGGGGCGGACGCGCTGCTGCGGCGGCCGGCGACGGATACGTGCCGTGGCGTCGGAGGTGCGGGCCAGGTCGTACAGGTGCGCGCGCTCGGCCTCGTCCAGCTGCAGCGCCCGGACGAGGGCCTCGAGCACGCTGTCGGAGACGCCGTGCGCGTTGCCGCGCTCCAGCCGGGTGTAGTACTCCACGCTGACGCCGGCCAGCAGCGCCAGCTCCTCCCGGCGCAGGCCCTTCACGCGCCGGTGCCCACCGTAGGTCGGCAGGCCGGCCTGCTGCGGGGTGATCCTGGCCCGTCGGGTGGCCAGGAACTCGCGCAGGGCCTTGCGGGTGTCCACGACGACGAGGCTAGGTCCGCTTGCAGCGGTGAGGGGGTCCCTCCCAGTACCCCCTCACGCCAGGCTCTGCCACACGGCCGACGACCGGCGTTCCCTCGGTTCCAGCGAGGTCGCACAGCCGCCCGCACCCCGCGGGCGCCGCCTCACCTCCCCGACACCGAAGGACGACGACATGATCGACAAGAAGGTCTGGCTCGTCACCGGAGCCGGGCGCGGCATGGGCACCGACATCGCCCGCGCCGCCCTGGCCGCCGGCCACGCCGTCGTCGCCACCGGCCGCAACCCCGAGCGGGTGGCCACCGCGGTCGGCGCACACGACGACCTGTTGACCGCGGCGCTCGACGTGACCGACCCGGCCAGCGTGCAGGCGGCGGTCGACGCCGCCGTGGAGCGCTTCGCCCGGATCGACGTGCTGGTCAACAACGCCGGCAACTTCTACGCCGGCTTCTTCGAGGAGATCACCCCGGAGGACTACCGGGCACAGGTCGAGACCAACCTGTTCGGCCCACTGGACGTCACCCGCGCCGTGCTGCCGGTCATGCGTGCCCAGCACTCCGGTCTCGTGGTGACCATCAGCTCCACCGCCGGCATCGTCGGGCAGGAGTTCTGCACCGCCTACGCCGCCAGCAAGTTCGCCCTCGAGGGGTGGAGCGAGTCGCTGACCCCCGAGGTCGCCCCGTTCGGCATCCGCACCATGCTCGTCGAGCCCGGCTTCTTCCGCACCGAGCTGCTCACCCAGGACTCCACCCGCTACGCCGAGCCGGTGATCGCCGACTACGCCGAGCGCACCCGCCAGACCGTCACCGCTTGGAACGGCATGAACGGCCAGCAGGGCGGCGACCCGGCCAAGCTCGCCGGCGCGCTGGTCGAGCTCGCCGACTCCGCCGAGCCGCCGCTGCGCTGGGCGGCCGGCGCCGACGCCGTCGGAGCGTTCGAGCAGAAGGCCCAGCAGCTGCTCGCCCAGGCCGACGCCCACCGCGAGCTGTCCCGCTCGCTGGCCCACGAAGACGCCACCGCCGGCGCCTAAGCCGGGACCGCGCCGTGGCTCTAGAGCCGCCCTCAGGGACACCAGCGGTATCTACGTGTCGAGCACCTCGAGGACCGCGGCGGCGCCGGTCGCTGCGACTCTGCGGCCGAGGTAGACGTCGGTGGTCATGGACGTGTTGGTGTGGCCGAGTTGGTCGGCCGCTGCTCTGGAGGACAGGCCGGCGTGGTCCATGAGGGTGGCGACGGTCTTGCGGAAGGTGTGGGTGGTGACCCAGTCCGAGCCGGCGGCGGCGAAGGCTGCCCGGAGGTCGGCCTGGGTGTTGGAGGGGTCGCGCCAGCCGCCCAGCGGGGCGGGGAGAAGGGGCCGGCCGCCGCGGTCGGCATCGGTCGCGTTCAGGCGGTCGGCTCGGTCGCGCAGCATCGCGACGCACCTGTGCGGCAACACCCGAGTTCGGGTGCCAACGTCGGTCTTGGTCGACTCGACCACCAGGCCCTGGCCGCGGACGCGGACGGCGGCGGCTCGGACCTCGAGGGTGCCGGCCGCGAGGTCGACGGCATTCCAGGTCAGGCCGCAGGCCTCGCCGATTCGTAGCCCGGTGGACATCAAGAAGGCGACCAGATCAGGCAGGTCCCGGGCGATGGCCTTCTCGTCGTAGGACAGGGCGGCGCGCAATTGCCTCAGCTGGGGGACGGTGAGAGCGCGGGGTGCGGTCTTGGACCGGCCGGTGACCGGGCCCAGGGCGCGGACCCTTGGCCGGCGGCGTCGACGTGGAGTCGGGATAGGTCTTGCTACAGAATGGACCCAATCCCGGTCTCCCGAGCGTAGGCGCCGTTCTCGGGCCCGGACCTGACCTTTCGAGGTGCGGTGCACGTGAGGAGCTACAGCTCCGATCCGGGCCGCGAGACCTCACGACGAAGGGAGCGACCCGTGCCGGTCATCGAGCGTCCTGACACGGCCCGCATCTCGTGGGAGTCCGACGGGTCGGAGGACGCTCCCGCCGTCCTGCTGCTCATGGGGCTCGCCTACCCGGCCGCGATGTGGTTCCGGCTGGTGCCCGCGCTGGCCGAGAGCTACCGGGTCATCCGAATCGACAACCGGGGTGCCGGCCGCACCGGTGACGTTGCGGGGGCGCCGTACACGGTCGAGACCATGGCGGCGGATTCCCTGGCCGTGTTGGATGCCGCGGATGTGGACACCGCCCACGTCGTCGGCATCTCGATGGGCGGCCTGATCGCGCAGGAGATCGCGCTCACCGCTCCGGAGCGGGTCCGCTCGCTGTGCCTGATCGCCACACACCCGGGCATCGCGCACGCCGTCGCGAACCCCGAGGCGGTGGCGATGCTGATGCAGCGCGGCCAGATGACGCCCCAGGAGGCGGCCGAGGCCTCCATCCCCTACAACTACGCGCCCGAGACACCTCGCGAGCGCATCGAGGAGGACTGGGCGGTGCGGTTGCCGCTCGCCGCCTCGAACGAGGGTTACCTGGCGCAGGTGGTCGGGTCGTCGCGCTGGGACGGCTACGGCCGCATGGAGGGCATCACCGCGGCGACGCTGGTCGTACACGGGGAGCTGGATGCGCTCGTCCCGCCGGAGAACGGCCGCATCATCGCCGGCCGGATCCCCGGCGCCGAGCTCGTGATGATCCCGAACGCGAACCACGTGCTGATGACCGACCAGCCCGAGCACGTGTCGAAGGTGCTCGTCGAATGGCTGGATCAGAACCGGTGACCAGTCCGATAGCCGTCCCGGTTCGGATGACGGATGACCGGCGTACGGTCCGGGCCAGTCCGCAGCCTCCACGGAGGAAATGCACGTGCCGGATGACCTGCCCGTACCGACTATGCGCCGGACGCCGGCGGCTGAGGCCCGTATGAGCATGGGCCACGGAGACAAGCCGAATCCGGCTCTTCACGATCGAGGGTGTAGTTGCGGCCTGAACCCGCCGGTCTCGA
Source organism: Geodermatophilus obscurus (assembly GCF_900143215.1). Taxonomy (GTDB): domain Bacteria; phylum Actinomycetota; class Actinomycetes; order Mycobacteriales; family Geodermatophilaceae; genus Geodermatophilus; species Geodermatophilus obscurus_A. The sequence continues at coordinate 22,272 of NZ_FRDM01000053.1, forward strand.
GCAGGCTCCTGGCGATGTAGTTGGTGAGGTTGCGGAAGCCGAGGGCGGAGCCTCGGAGGTGCTCGAGTCGTCCGTTGAGGGCCTCGGTTGGTCCGTTGCTGGTACCGGGTCGGTCGAAGTACGCCAGGACGTCTTCGGCCCGCTTCTTCAGCGTCCGTCCGAGCGTGATGAGCTCGGTCAGCGCGGCCGGGACGCCGCGGCCGAGCGCGTCGATGAGGTTGCTCATCAGCTGCCGGCCCTTGGCCCGGTCGGGCTCGCGGTAGGCGCCGATCAT
>NZ_FRDM01000084.1 GCF_900143215.1 Geodermatophilus obscurus
GCGACCAGCAGCTCGAAGGCGTTGGTGAAGTCGAGCTCACAGTGCGCGTCGGGGTGGATCAGCGCCAGCTCGCGGGCCATCCGCCGCGCCCGGCGGGTGCGCGCCAGCGGCGACTCCTGCGGGTCGAACGGGGTGCCGCCCCGGGCAGCGGCACGGCGGGCGCGCGGCGGGACGGGCCGGGCGTAGGCGGGCGAGGACACGCGGTCGAGGGTAGGCGGACCGGCTGACAGGGCCCGTGCCATCATCGCGACCGCCGTCGCCGGGCGTTGCACGCGAGGTCCCGGGGTACACAGGAGTGCAGGCGCGAGCCGGCCGGCCCGGTCCGCGTGCTGCGACGAGGAGAGAGGAGGAGCCGGTGGTCGCCCTCATCGTCATCCTGTTCCCGCCCCTGGTCATCGCCTTCCTGCTGGTGATGGAACGCGTCGAGGAGCCACTGCGCCGGCCGGCCGGCCCTCGTGAGGTGGCCGAGTTCCTCTCCACCGCCAGCGCCGGCGAGGTCGACACCCTGGCCAACTCCGGCATCCGCCGCGCCATGGCCCGCTGGCGGCGACGTCGCGCATCGCGGGTGCGTCGCCAGGCCGAGCCGCCCGTGGTCTGAAGAAGGACCCCCTGCCCCCACCGTGGAAGGACTCCGTCCTCATCCCTCGCAGGCTCGGGACGAGCCTCGGGACGAGCCTCGGGACGAGGCCGGCGGCGGGAGCCTGCGGGGGGCCGTTCCAGCACGTTCCCGGGCTCGCGACGGGACCCAGCAGGGTGGCCGTCCTCACTCCCCGGGGTGGCGGGCTGTCCCGCCGATCGGGTGACGACGCGCACAGGCCCCTAGACTCTCTGCGGACGGCGCCGCGACGACGCGGCTGCTGACCGGGCCGGCCGCGTGCCGGTGTTCCCAGGTGTGTGTGCGAGAGGACGCGTAGTGGACGAGGTGCTGGCCCAGTCGGGGCTCTTCCAGGGGCTGCCGGAAGAGGCGGTGGACCCGGTCGCGAGCCGCCTGGAGACCGTGACGCTCCCGCGCGGCCGCGTGGTCTTCAACGAGGGCGAGCCGGGCGACAGCCTCTACATCGTCATGTCCGGCAAGATCAAGCTGTCCCGCCGGTCGCCCGACGGCCGCGAGAACGTGCTGGCCGTGATGGGCCCCTCCGACCAGTTCGGTGAGCTGTCGGTCTTCGACCCCGGCCCGCGCACCGCGACCGCCACCGCGGTCACCGACGTCAAGCTGGCCCGCATGCCGCAGGCGGTGCTGCGCCCGTGGATCGAGGCGCACCCCGAGGTCGGCGAGCGGCTGCTGCACGTGCTGGCCCGCCGGCTGCGCCGCACCAACGACTCGGTCGCGGACCTGATCTTCACCGACGTCCCCGGCCGCGTCGCCAAGGCGCTGCTGCAGATGGCCGACCGGTTCGGCAGCCGCGAGGGCGAGGGGCTGCGGGTCAAGCACGACCTGACCCAGGAGGAGCTGGCCCAGCTCGTCGGCGCCTCCCGCGAGACGGTCAACAAGGCGCTGGCCGACTTCGTGCACCGCGGCTGGATCCAGCTGCAGGGCAAGTCGGTCGTCGTCCTCGACGAGGAACGCCTGCGCCGCCGCGCGAGGTGAGAAGGGACCTCCCTGCCCCCTGTCACTCGCACGCTCGCGATGGGTCCCTGCAGGGAGGCCGCTCGCGGTCAGCTCGGTAGCGGCACGACCATCCGGATCCGCGTGCCGTCGGGCAGGACGGCCCAGCGGCCGTCGGGTTCCTCGGTGAACGAGGGGCAGATCGGGTGCAGCGGCTCCGGCGGCGACCCCGCCAGGGCGGCGGCGACGTCGGCGAAGGGCTCGAGCTGCCCGAGGGTGTGGATCGTCGGCGGCAGCATCGGCCGGGTGCCGGCGGTCATCTCGGCCAGCGCCGCGGACGGTGTCAGCCAGCTGACCTGGTCGGCCTCACCGGTGACGTGCCGGGCCTCCTGGCCGACCGGCAGCGCCGCGGCGAAGAACTTGGTGTCGTAGCGCCGCGGCTCGACCGGCGGGGTGATCCAGTGCGCGAAGGGCCGCAGCAGGTCCGAGCGCAGGGCCAGCCCGCGGTCGGCGAGCAGCTCGGCGAGCGACAGCTCCCGGGCCAGCAGGGCCTGGCGCTGCGCCTCCCAGTCCTCACCCGAGACGTCCGGCACGACGTCGCCGCCGTCGGCCGCCCCCGCGAGCAGCACGCCGGCCTCCTCGAACGTCTCGCGGACCGCCGCGCAGACCAGCTCGCGCGCGGTCCGCTCGTCGCAGCCGAAGGCGTGCGCCCACTCGGCGGGCGAGGGACCGGCCCACGCGGTCTCGACGTCGCCGTCCCGCGGGTCGACGCCGCCACCCGGGTACGCGGTCATCCCACCGGCGAACGGCATTCCGCGGGTGCGCCGGAGCAGGTACACCTCCAGCCCGGGGGCGCCGTCCCGCAGCAGCAGCACCGTCGCCGCCTGCTTGGGCACGGAGATCATGGTCGCCCTGCGAGGTCGTGGTCCCGGTGTGGGGGCCGGAGGCTCCCCGCCGGGATCACGAGGACTCGCTCAGTGCCGCTGGGGGACGGCACGTGGCCGCGGTGTCGCCCGGTACGGCGACGATGTCGCCGCTCATCGCAGCTCGACCGTGAGCTCGACCTCGACGGGGGCGCCCAGCGGGAGCTCGGCCACGCCGATGGCGCTGCGCGCGTGCCGGCCGGCGTCACCGAAGACCCGGCCGAGCAGCTCGCTGGCCCCGTTCACCACCCGCGGCTGGCCGGTGAAGCCCTCCGCGCTGGCGACGTAGCCGACCACCCGGATGACGCGGGCCACCGAGTCCAGTCCCACCAGGTCGTCGATCGCGGCGAGAGCGTTCAGCGCGCACAGCTTGGCGTCGTGCGCGGCGTCCTCGGGGTCGACCGAGCCGCCCACCTTGCCGGTGCGGCGCAGACCGCCGTCGACGAAGGGCAGCTGACCGGAGGTGTAGACCAGCTGGCCGCTGCGCACTGCCGGGACGTAGGCGGCGACCGGTGCGGCGACCGCGGGCAGCCGGATGCCGAGCTCGGCCAGCCGGGCGTGCCAGCTGGAGGTCTGCGGGCTGGTCATGACCCGGTCAGCCGACGGGGCGCTTGAGGTAGGCCACGGGCTGGTCGGCCCCGCCCGGGCCGGGCAGCACGGTGACCAGCTCCCAGCCGTCGACGCCCCAGGAGTCGAGGATCGCCTTGGTGTTGTGGATCAGCAGCGGGATGGTGGCGTACTCCCACTTCGCGCGGGCCGGTTCGCTCATGGGCGCGACGCTAGCGCAGCGGTGTCCGCACCGTGTCGGGCCGCACACGGCTGCGGGAGGCCCGGGTGGCGGGCTCCTCCTACGCTCGTGTCCGTGAGTCCCGTCCCCTCCTCTGTGCGCTGTCACGTCGTCACCGGGAAGGGCGGGACCGGCAAGACCACGGTCGCCGCGGCCCTCGCGCTGGCCCTCGCCGCCGACGGGCGCCAGGTGCTGCTGGTGGAGACCGAGGGGCGCCAGGGCATCGCCCAGCTGTTCGACACCCCGCCGCT
>NZ_FRDM01000085.1 GCF_900143215.1 Geodermatophilus obscurus
CACCAGCAGGGTGACCGCGGCCGCCGTCTCGCCCATCGCCCCCATCACGTCGCCGGTGACGCCGCCCAGCCGGGCCCGCGCCCGGCGCAGGAGGAGCTCGGCCGCGAGCAGGCCGGCCACCGCGCCCGCCAGGAGGGCCCGGTCGGCGACGGTGAGCAGCGCCGCGGTGACGAACACCCAGCCGGCCAGCCAGCGCGCCGACACCGTGCCGGCGACCGACTGCCCGAGCGCGGAGCCCGCCGCCATCGGCACCCCGGGCAGCCCGGTGCGCGCCATCGCGAGCCGGGCCACCACCGGTGCCGCCAGGAGCGCGGTCCAGCCCCGCTCGGCCTCGAGCACGGTGGCTGCGGCGGACACCTGCAGCAGGACGGTCAGCAGCAGCGTCACCACGCCGAACGGGCCGACGTCCCCCTGGCGCATCACCTGCAGCGCGCGCTCCCGGCCGCGCAGCGGTCCCAGCCCGTCTGCGGTGTCGGCCAGGCCGTCCAGGTGCAGGCCGCGGGTCAGCACCGCCAGCACGGCCACGGCCAGCACCGCGCCGGTGAGCGGGGAGACCAGGCGTGCGCCGGCCAGGCCGACGCCGGCCGCCACCCCGCCGAGCACCAGCCCGACCAGCGGCGCCCACGGCAGCACGCCGCGGGTGGACGCCGCCGCCCGCGCCGGCACCCGCAGGACGGTGAGCAGGGCGGCGGACTCCAGCGGCCCCGTCCACCTCATCGCAGTCGCTGCGGCAGCCCGGCCACCACGAACCAGACCTCGTCCGCGGTGCCGGCGAGTCGCTGGTTGACCGAACCGAGGGTGTCGCGGAACAGCCGCCCGGCGCGCGTCTCGGGCACCACGCCGAGCCCCACCTCGTCGGACACCGCCACCACGTGTGCCGGGGTCATGGTCCAGGCCTCCACCAGCGCGTCGCAGCGGCGGGTCAGGCGGTCGCGCGCACCCGGCTCGTCGGTCCAGACGCCGGTCTCGTCCATCAGCGCGGCGACCCAGGTCGTCACGCTGTCGACCAGCACGGTGCCCCGGCGCAGCAGCTCGCTGGGCGCGGTCGTCTCCAGCGTCGTCCAGCCCGGAGGACGGCGGGCCCGGTGCGCGGCCACCCGCTCGGCCCACTCGGTGTCGCCGGGGACCGGGGGAGAGGTGGCCAGGTAGGTGACGTCACCGGCGCCGGCCAGCAGTGCCTCGGCGTGCGCGGACTTGCCCGACCGCGAGCCGCCGAGCACGAGGACCCTGCTCATGGCTCGTCTCCGGACCCGTTCCGCTCCTCGGTCGCCGGCGCTCCCTGCGATGCTCGCCCGCCCGCCGCCTTGACGGCACTCACCGGACCAGCTCGAGCGCCGTCACCGTGCCGTTGGGCGGGGTCACCGCCGGCATCGCGTCCGGCCCGAGCCCAGCGGCGACCGCCTGCGCCGCCCGGATGGTGTCCCCGTGGGTGACCAGCGCGACCACCTCGGCCGGCGGGTCCGCGCACAGCTGCGTGAGGTAGGCGCCCACCCGGGCGTGCAGCTCGGCGAGGCTCTCGCCGCCCTCCGCCGCCCAGTGCGGATCGGTCCAGTCGACGACGTCCCACAGCTCGCGCGAGGGCCGGCCCTCCAGCACTCCGTAACCCTGCTCGCGCAGCGCCGGCGTGGTCGTCACCGGCAGGCCGGTGGCCAGGGCGCAGTGCTCGGCGGTCTGCACCGCGCGGCGCAGGTCGCTGGAGACCAGCGCCCCGGGGCGCAGCTCCGCCAGCTCCCGCGCGGCCCCGGCCGCCTGGGCGTGCCCGAGCTCGGTCAGCGGCACGTGCGCCGTCTGGCCCTGCATGCGACCCGCGGCGTTCCACTCGCTCTGCCCGTGGCGCACGAGCAGGAGGGTCAGGGGCCGGGCCATGGTGGCAGGGAGCGTAGTCAGGGTGTCGCCGGTTCCCGCGGCCCGCCTCGTACCGTCGTCCACGCGGAGCGAGCGTGCGCGCTCCCCGTGGACCCCGGCACCGTTGGCCGCGAGGCCGACGAGCGTCAGCGAGGAGGACCCGTGAGCATCCCCGTCCGTCCCGGCGCGGGCCGTCCGGGAACCCGCCCGGTCGCTGCCGACCCGCTGGCCGCGCTGCTCGACCTGCCCGGCGTGCGCGACGCCGCCGAGGGCGCCCGGGCCGGCATCGACCGGTTGCTCCGGCACCGGCTGATGCGCAACCGGTCGGCCGAGGTCAGCACCGAGTCGGCGCTGCGCGGCGCCCGTGCGTCCGCCGCGCTCGAGGGCGTCGACGTCCCGCTGGCCGACCTGCGGGCCGGGCGGGTCGACGACCCGGTCGTGCAGGGCTCGCTGCGGACCTCGGTCGCCCTCGGCTCGATGGTGGACACCTGGTCCCGGGCGCCCGGCCAGGTGCTGGCCCGGCTGCACGTGCTGGCCGCGGCGGACCTCGCCGGCCGCGCCGACCTGGGCCGCCCCGGTGCCCACGCCGGGCCCCGGCTCGCCGGCCTGCTCTCCCTGGTCACCGGCGAGAGCTCCGTGCCGGCCGTCGTGCTGGCCGCCGTCGTGCACGGCGAACTGGCCGCGATCGCCCCGTTCGGCACCGCTGACGGCGTCGTCGCGCGTGCGGCCGCCCGGCTCACCGGCATCACCCGCGGCCTGGACCCCAAGGCCGTCTCGGTGCCCGAGGTCGGCTTCGCGGAGCTCGGCCGCGAGGAGTACGCCCGCGCCCTGGCCGGCTACGCCTCCGGGCAGCCCGAGGGCGTGGCCGCGTGGCTCGTGCACTGCTGCCGCGCCACCGAGCACGGGGCGCTGGAGGGGCTGGCCATCGCCGAGGCCCTGCTCCGCGGCTGAGGTCCGGCCGCCCTGCGGCGGTCCGGGGCAGCGGCGAGACTGTCAGGCGTGCGCTACCTCGACGTCGACGGGCTCGGTGCGGTCAGCCGGGTCGGCCTCGGTACCTGGCAGTTCGGCTCCCGCGAGTGGGGCTACGGCGACGCCTACGCCTCCGGCGAGGCCAAGGCGATCGTCCGGCGGGCCCGCGAGCTCGGCACCACCCTGTTCGACACCGCGGAGATCTACGGCTTCGGCCGCAGCGAGCGGATCCTCGGGGAGGCGCTGGGCGAGGAGCGGGCGGACGTCGTCGTCGCCAGCAAGCTCTTCCCGGTGGCCCCGTTCCCGCCGGTGGTCCGCAACCGGCTGGCCGGCAGCTCCCGCCGCCTCGGGCTGGACCGCGTGCCGCTCTACCAGGTGCACCAGCCCAACCCGGTGGTGCCCGACTCGGTGACCATGGCCGGGATGCGCGAGCTGCTCGACGCGGGCCGCATCGGGGCCGTCGGCGTCTCCAACTACTCGCTGGCGCGCTGGCGGGCGGCCGACGCCGCCCTCGGCCGGCCGGTGGTCAGCAACCAGGTGCACTTCTCGCTGGCCGTGCCGTCGGCGCTCGACGACCTGGTGCCCTTCGCCGAGCGCGAGGGCCGGATGGTCATGGCCTACAGCCCGCTGGCCCAGGGCTTGCTCGGGGGGCGC
>NZ_FRDM01000086.1 GCF_900143215.1 Geodermatophilus obscurus
TCCTCTGGCCTGACTCCGCGCCGCGGTCCGCTCCTCGCTCGCAGAGCTCGCTGCGATGCTCCCGCGGCTGTCGTCAGGCGGAGTCGCGGACCGGGGCGTCCCCGCGCTCGTGCCGCGCACAGTGCGCGCAGCAGTAGAACGAGCCCTCGACCACGACGCCGTGGCCGACCACCTTCACGCCGCAGTGCTCGCAGATCGGCGCCATCTTGTGGATCGCGCACTCGAAGCTGTCGAAGGTGTGCCGCGCTCCCTGCGCGACCACCTCGAAGCTCAAGTCGTAGTCGTTGCCGCAGACCTCGCAGACCGCCATGACCCCTCGCCTCCTCGTCGTCCGGGGTCGGTTCCTTCCCCGGTGCGGGCTGCGGGACACCGGCACGGCGGTCAGCGGCGGCGGGTCCTCCCGCCGTGCACCCGCGGCCGGAAGCTGCGGCGCACCCGGTGCCAGCGGTCCGGCGTCTGCTCGGCGTCCAGCAGTTCGGTGTCGGCCAGCGTCTGCTCCACCGGGCCGAGGTCCGGCGGGGTGAAGGGCACCAGTGAGCGTCCCACCGGCCGGCGCAGGCTCTCCACCGCCTGCAGCAGCGACCCACCGCAGGCCTCGATCGCGTCGACGACCGCGGACGGCGGCACGCCGAGGTGCTCACCCAGCAGCCGGTCGCGCAGCCCGGTGATGGCAGCGGCCTTCTCCTCCGCACGCGGGTCGCCGGGACGCACCTCGATGGACACGTCGCACTCGGTGTCCAGCCCCATGGACCGGTTGTTGAGGTTCGACGAGCCGATCCGCAGCAGCCGGTCGTCGACCACCGCGACCTTGGCGTGCACGTAGATCGAGCGCCGGCGCTCGGTGACCGGCACGTACAGCCGAAAACGGCCGTGGACGTCGGCGTCCTCGAGGAGGGCCAGCAGCTTGGCGCGGGCGGTGCCCATGGCCTTCTCCTGCAGCCAGCTGGCCGAGCTCTCCGGGTTCACGACGACGAACTCCGGCCCGTCGGGCTCCCGCAACCGGTCGGCGATCGCCTCGGCGATGCGGCGGTTGGCGAAGAACTGGCTCTCGATGTAGACGCTGCGCCGGGCGGAGGCGACGGCGGCCAGCCACAGCAGCTCGATCTCGTGCACCAGGTCGGCCCCACCGTACTCGGGGCGGGTGCGCGAGACGGCCACGTCGACGTCGGTGAGCAGCGGCTCCACGCCGTCGGGCCAGCAGGGCTCGAGGCCCTCGACGGTCTCGAGCCGGTCACCCGTGCCGCTCTCCCAGCGCTCCCGAGCCAGGTCGCCGATGGCGCGAGCGGCCTCCCCGGAGACGACGCTGGTCACGTCGTGCCACGGCCCCGATGGACGGCGGGACCCGGGCCTGCGGCGCAGCCGGTGACCGTCGCGGTGCTCGGAGGTGTCCCACCGGTCGGTGGTCACGTCGATCCCTCCGGCGAAGGCCAGGCAGTCGTCGATGACGACGATCTTCTGGTGGTGCGCGCCGCCGACGGGGTGGTTGGTGTCGACGGTCAGCGTCAGCCGGTCGGGCGTGTGCCGGTTGAGCAGCGTGAGGGGGGCCAGCCCGCGGGCGAGGGCGATCAGCGTCCCGACGTCCCAGTGCAGGACGCCGATCTGCAGTTCCGGGTTCTTCCGGACGGCGGCCTCGAGCACGCGGCCCAGGCGGTCGCTGCGCGCTGTCCCCGCCCGGCGGGGGTCCATCTGGATGCGAGGGTCGAAGTCCCACCCGATGAACAGCACCCGCCGGCGGGCCCGCAGCACCGACCACTTGAGCGCGGCGAAGTAGTCGGCGGCGTCGATGAAGACGGCGAACCGGTCGGCCCGCTCGATGCGCCAGCAGGTCTCCCCCGGCACGAGGAGGGTCTCGGTCGCGATCGGCCCCGAGGCCGGCCCGAACGGATCCTCAGCCATTGCGGCGGACGTAGGAGCTGACGAAGTCCCGCAGGCTGCGGGTGGGCCGCAGCCACGCGCCGTCCGGCGGCAGGGCGTCCAGGCGCACCCGGTCCAGCGGGACGGCGAAGGCGCCCGGCACGTCCTCGATGTCGATGAACTCCAGCAGGTCCGAGCCGATCGCGTAGCCGGCGACCTCGCTGAAGGCGACCACGGTGACCTGCGTGCCGGCGCGGACCAGCTCCTCCAGCGGCTCGGCGAAGTTGCGGCCGTCGCCGGAGAAGACGACCAGCCGGCGCAGCCGGTGGCTGTGCCGGCGGACCTCGATGTGGTCGAGCATCGCCTGGTCGATGTCGTCGTCGGGCTGCTGCTTGGGCCGGGCGAAGACGGCGAAACCGAAGCTGCGCAGCGCCTCCACCCAGCGCTGCAGGCTGCCCACCACCGGCGGGATGTTGGCGAAGACGCAGGCCTCGACGTCGGGGGCGTCCGGGGCCATGGCACCCCCCGCCGCGACCGCGCCCGCGCCCTCCACGAACCAGGCGGCGATCGCGTCGAACCGGGGGCGCGACGCCGCGGTCGGGCGGGCGCCGATGACCGTCGACAGGGTCATGTCGATGTTCGGCGCGTCCCAGATGAGCAGGTCCAGCGCCGGGCGTGCCTGCAGGTCGAGCGCGTCGGGATCGGGCGCCGTCTCCGCGGCTGCGTCCAGGTCGGTCACGTGTCCTCCTCGCTGCGCTCGTCGCGCACGTGCCCGACGGCGGTGCTCTGTCCTCGCGGGACCTCGCGAGCTCGGTCCCGGGAGGGCAGTGTGCCTGGCCGGGGCCTGGACGGGGGACGACGCACCCGTCCAACGGGGCGGACCGGCCGGTGCGGTGGCCCGTCGCGGCGTGCGTCGGCGCAGCCGGCGGGCCCGCACCAGGCTCCTCAGCGCCTGCTCGCCTGCAGCGCGAGGGCGCACGAGTCGCCGCCGGCGGCCCGCACCCGGGACGCCCAGCGCAGGACCTCGGAGGCCGGCATCGGGTGGGCGAGGAGGTAGCCCTGGGCGAAGTCGCAGCCGGCCTCGCGGACCATCTGCAGGTGCTCGGCGGTCTCGACGCCCTCGGCGACGGAGCGGATCCCGAGGGTGCGGGCCAGCGAGACGATGGCGGCCAGCACCGGCCCGGTGCCGTTGGACGCCAGCCGGGCGGCGGCGGTCAGCAGGGAGCGGTCGATCTTCAGCGTCCCGACGGGCAGCGCCAGGAGCTGGGCGAGGGAGGACCAGCCCGTCCCGAAGTCGTCGATCGCGACCGACACGCCGGAGGTCTGCAGGATCGACAGCTGGTCCTCGGCCCGGGTGGGGTCCTCGGCGACGCTGGTCTCGGTGAGC
>NZ_FRDM01000087.1 GCF_900143215.1 Geodermatophilus obscurus
AGGCTCGCCTGAGCGGTGCCGAGGGCCGCCGACATCCGGCCCAGCTCGTCCCTGCCGGTCACCTCGGGGGTCACGGTGAGGTCGCCGGCCGCCAGGGCGTCCACCGACTGCTGGACGGACTTCACCGACCGCACGATGCGGCGCACGACGAGCAGGGCCAGCACGAGCCCGATCCCGACGCTCACAGCGAGGATGGTCCACAGCGTCACCGTGGCCGAGGTCGCCTCGTCCGCGCCCTCCCGGGCCTGCGCGTCGGCCTCCTCGCGCAGCACGGTCCGGAGGTCGGCGAGGTCGGCCGTGACGGTGTCCTGCGCCTGCACCAGCGGCCCGGCCGCCACGGCGCCGGCCGTCGCCACGTCCCCGACGTCGAGCGCGGCGACCATCTGGGCGGCGCTGACGTCCAGGTAGGCCTCCATGTCGCTGCGCAGGGTCCGGAACAGGTCCGGGTGCTCGGTGATGTCGGCGTAGGCCTCGAACTGGTCGTCGAGGGTGGTGCGCCCGTCGACCAGCTGCGCCTTCAACGCCGTCCGCGTCACCGGGTCGGCCAGGAAGTAGGAGGTGTAGCCCTGGCGCACGCCCTCGTAGGTCGCCTGGATGCCGTCGAGGTCGGAGAAGGCGACGACGCTGCGCTGGTACATGTCCTGCTGGCTCTCGTCGAGGGCGCCGATGCGGCCGACGGCGACCACGCAGAGCACCACGCCGATGGAGGCGCTGAACAGGATCAACGAGAGGATCTTGCCGGCGATCGGCAGGTCGGCGAACCAGCTCGCCCGGGAGCGAGGTGGGCGGGCGGCGGTGGTCATGGGAGCCCTCCTGGGCGGGTGCAGAGCGTGCGGGTGGTGCGCCGTTCCGGCCTGACCGGGTCGGGGAGGAACGGCGTCGCGAGAAGCACGATAGGACGCGGGAGGGGGACGTCCACCGCCATTTCCGGGCGTGTCCAGATCGGCGAGCGAGAATTGTCCCGTCACCTTCTCGAGGTTGTCGACTTGGCGATCAGGGAACGCTGACGGCCATTCCGCACATCCCTCCGGAATGGCGACGGGGCGACGACCGGGAAGTGCCCGGCCGCCGCCCCGCGGGTGAACAGCGCAGCGCGTCAGTAGGTGAAGCGGGCCACCGAGGTGCGCAGGTCGGCGGCCATCCGCGACAGCTCGTCGACCGCAGCACGCGTCTGCGTGAGCGCCTGGGTGGTGCTGTCGGCCGCAGCCGAGACCCCGGTGATGTTGTCGGCGATCTGACCGGACCCGCTGGCGGCCTCGGTCACCGAGCGGCTCATCTCGTTGGTGGTGGCGGTCTGCTCCTCCACCGCGCTGGCGATGGTGGTCTGCCGGTCGCTGATCTGGGCGACGATCTGCGAGATCTCCGCGATCGCCCCGACCGCGGCACCGGTGTCCTTCTGGATCGCTTCGACGCGGCGGGCGATGTCCTCGGTCGCCTTGGCCGTCTCCTGGGCCAGCTCCTTGACCTCGTTGGCCACCACCGCGAACCCCTTGCCCGCCTCCCCGGCCCGCGCGGCCTCGATGGTGGCGTTGAGCGCCAGCAGGTTGGTCTGCTCCGCGATCGAGGTGATCACCTTCACCACGTTGCCGATCTCCGCGGAGGACTCCCCCAGCTTCGCCACCGTCGCCGTCGTCGTCTCCGCCGCGCTCACCGCCCGGGCCGCCACGTCGGAGGCCTCCGCCGCGTTGCTGGCGATCTCCCGGATGCTGGCGCCCATCTGCTCCGCCCCCGCGGCCACCGTCTGCACGTTCCGGGAGACCTCCTCCGCGGCGCCGGCCACCACGCCGGACTGCGCACTCGTCTCCTCCGCCGACGCCGAGATCTGCGCCGAGGACGCCGACAACTCCTCCGACGACGCTGCGACCGCATCCGCCGAGGCCGCCACCGACGCCATCACCGAACGGAGCTCGCCGAGCGCCGTGTCGATCGCAGCTGCGGCCCGACCCACCTCGTCGTCCCGGCTCACCCCCGTCGTCCGGGTCAGGTCACCGGCGGCCAGGGCCTCCGCGACGGAGGCGACCGCGTCGATCGGCCGCACGATGCGCCGGGCCACGGTGAGCGCCAGGCCGAGGGCCAGGAGCGCTCCCAGGACGACGACGGCGACCATGGTCCACTGCGTCCGTGTCTGCTCGCCGTCAGCAGCCGCGTCCGCCGCCTGGACCCGGTCCTGCAGGGACTGCCGCAGCTCCGCGGTGAGCTGGATCACCTCGAAGTAGACGTTGTAGCCGTCACCCACGACGAGCGCGTCTGCCGCCTCGATGGCGGCCGGCGTGCCCTGGGCGTAGGTGGCGACGATGCGGTCGTCCACCGCGAAGAAGGCGTCCCACTGGTGCTCGATCTGCTCGAACGTCGTCTGCTCGGCGTCGGTGAGCGCGTCCGTGGGCACGGCCTCGAGCTGGCCGCGCAGTCGGTCGGCGCTGTCGAGGTACCCGGCCCGGTTGGCGTTGTCGCCCTGGACCGCGGCGACGCCGCCGATGCGGCGGGCGTCCCAGGCGTAGGCGGTCTGCCACCCGGTCACGTCGGCGTTGGAGGTCTGGATCTCCTGGACGGCGGTGAGGGCGCCGGCGAGGTGGCCGATCTCGTCCCGTGCATCGCCGGTCGCTCTCAGCCCGTTCCACGCGAAGCCGCCGACGGCGACCGCGGCTGCCATCCCGGCGGCGCCGACCGCCAGGATCGAGCCACGGACACCCATGCGTCGAGTGCGGCGACCGCTGCTGAGGTTGGTCATGTCCGTGCCTTTCGATCGGGTGCTGGCGACGCATCGCCTCGAGGTGGGCGAAATGGGGCGTCACCCGGGAGCAAGCTAGAGGCCCGGAGCACGACGCGAAACGCACTCCCCCGGAGTGTCGGAACCGTCCCGGTAAATGTGTCGGTGACCGTTTCTGCGGTGTCGACTTGACGATCCGCAGTCCCCACGGAATGGAGCTCGCCTCGGTGGGGGAGAGGCGACGGGGCGCCGACCGGACCATTCCGATCGGCGCCCCGTGGTGAGTGGGCAGGCTGCCCGTTCAGTAGGTGAAGCGGGTCACCGTCGTGCGCAGGTCGGCGGCCATCCGGGACAGCTCGTCGACCGCGGTGCGGGTCTGGGTCAGCGCCTGCGTCGTGGAGTCCGCCGCGGCCGACACCCC
>NZ_FRDM01000010.1 GCF_900143215.1 Geodermatophilus obscurus
ACGCCGGCCATCACGCCGCAGCCGAGCAGCCCGGCGGCGGTGGCCGGCGTCTGGGGGTCGACCGGAGTGCACTGCCCGGAGTGCACCAGCGTCTTCTCGGCGAACGCGCCGATGCCCAGCGCCGGGCACAGCTCGGTGCCGTCGGTGAGCGTCATCTTCTGCGCGGCGTTGTGGGTGTTGAAGCAGTACTGCAGCTCGCCCCTGAGGCAGGCGCGGCACTGCCCGCAGACCGCCCGCCAGTTGAGGACCACGAAGTCCCCCACCGCGACGTTGCTGACCCCCTCCCCGACCGCGGACACCACCCCGGCGGCCTCGTGGCCGAGCAGGAACGGGTACTCGTCGGTGATGCCACCCTCGCGGTAGTGCAGATCGGTGTGGCACACCCCGCACGCCTGGATGTCGACCACCGCCTCCCCGGGACCGGGGTCGGGGACGACGATCGTCTCGACGGTCACCGGGGCACCCTTGCTGCGGGCGACGACGCCCTTCACCTCGTAGGCCATGACGGTGGATCTCCTCTCGCGGATGTGCGGACCGGACACGGCGGCCTCCCTGATGGGCCTGCCGCGGCCCTCCTGCAGGGCCCCGCCGTGAGCTTGCGAACGGTGGGGGCAGGAGGGTCCTTTCACGGTGGGGCCAGGGAGGTCCTTTCGCAGCACCCCTTGACCCCGTCCGGCGCTCACCCTACGGTGTTGGACGACTGATATACCAGTCCTCGGCATCATCTCATGACAGAAGGGACTCCGGCATGGTCGTCCAGGTTGACGGAGCGCCACCGGCCTCGGCCGTTCCGGACCGCGTGCTCGACCGGTCGCTGGCGGACACCGACCCGGAGGTCGCCGATGCGATCACCGCCGAGCTGACCCGGCAGCAGACCACGCTGGAGATGATCGCCAGCGAGAACTTCGCCCCCGTGGCCGTCATGCAGGCCCAGGGCTCGGTGCTGACCAACAAGTACGCCGAGGGCTACCCCGGCCGGCGGTACTACGGCGGCTGCGAGCACGTGGACGTGATCGAGCAGCTGGCCATCGACCGGCTGAAGGCCCTGTTCGGCGCGGAGTACGCCAACGTGCAGCCGCACTCGGGTGCGCAGGCCAACGCCGCGGCGATGGCCGCCCTGCTCGAGCCCGGTGACACCATCCTGGGGCTGGACCTGGCCCACGGGGGCCACCTGACCCACGGGATGAGGCTCAACTTCTCCGGGAAGCTCTACGACGTGGCCGCGTACCACGTGGGCCGTGAGGACCACCGGGTCGACATGGCCGAGGTGGAGAAGCTGGCGCAGGAGCGGCGGCCCAAGCTCATCGTGGCCGGCTGGTCGGCCTACCCCCGCCACCTGGACTTCGCCGAGTTCCGCCGGATCGCGGACGAGGTCGGGGCCTACCTGATGGTCGACATGGCGCACTTCGCCGGGCTCGTCGCCGCCGGGCTGCACCCCTCCCCGGTGCCGCACGCGCACGTGGTGACCTCGACCACCCACAAGACCCTGGGCGGGCCGCGTGGCGGGGTCATCCTGGCCACGGCGGACCTGGCGAAGAAGTTCAACTCGTCGGTGTTCCCCGGCCAGCAGGGCGGCCCGCTCGAGCACGTGATCGCCGCCAAGGCCGTCGCCTTCAAGCTGGCCGGCGAGCCGGCCTTCCGCGAGCGCCAGGAGCGCACGCTCGCCGGCGCCCGGCTGCTGGCCGACCGGTTGCTGGCCCCCGACTCCCGCGAAGCGGGCATCGACGTGGTCAGCGGCGGCACCGACGTCCACCTGGTGCTGGTCGACCTGCGGGAGTCGGCGCTCGACGGCCGGCAGGCCGAGGACCGGCTGCACTCCATCGGCATCACCGTCAACCGCAACGCCGTGCCCTTCGACCCCCGCCCGCCCATGGTCAGCTCCGGGGTCCGCATCGGCACCCCGGCGCTGGCCGCCCGCGGCTTCGACCTCGAGGACTTCGCCGAGGTGGCCGACGTGATCGCCGCCGCGCTCCGGCCCGCCGTGGGTGAGGGAGAGCTCGCCGCGCTCCGCCCGCGGGTCACCCGGCTCGCCGACCGCCACCCGCTCTACCCCGACCTGACGGAGGTCTCCCGATGAGCCCCGGTTCCTCCCACGCCACCCGCACCCCGCGCACCCCCGGCGCGGACCTGCCGGAGCACCCGGACACGCTCTGGCGGAGCCCGGAGCCCAAGCGCTCCTACGACGTGGTGATCGTCGGCGGCGGCGGGCACGGCCTGGCCACGGCGCACTACCTCGCCAAGAACCACGGCATCACGAACGTCGCGGTGCTGGAGAAGGGCTGGCTGGCCGGCGGCAACATGGCCCGCAACACCACGATCATCCGGTCCAACTACCTGTGGGACGAGAGCTCGACCATCTACGAGCACGCGCTGAAGCTGTGGGAGGGGCTCGAGGAGGACCTCGGCTACCCGATCCTGTTCAGCCAGCGCGGCGTGCTCAACCTCGCCCACACCCTGCAGGACGTCCGCGACAGCGTGCGCCGGGTCGAGGCCAACAAGCTCAACGGCGTCGACGCGGAGTGGCTGGAGCCGGACGAGGTCCGCAAGATCTGCCCGGTCGTCAACACGTCGGCCGACATCCGCTACCCGGTCCTGGGGGCGACGTACCAGCCGCGCGCCGGCATCGCCAAGCACGACTACGTGGCCTGGGGCTTCGCCCGCCGGGCCGACGAGGCCGGCATCGACCTCATCCAGGACTGCGAGGTCACCGGGTTCGCCACCGACGGCAACCGGGTCACCGGGGTGCAGACGACCCGCGGCACCATCGGCGCCGGCACGGTCGCCCTCTGCGCGGCCGGCCACACCTCCGTCCTCACCGACATGCTCGGCATCCGCGTGCCGATCCAGAGCCACCCGCTGCAGGCGCTGGTCTCCGAGCTGCTCGAGCCGGTGCACCCCACGGTGGTCATGTCCAACGCCGTGCACGTGTACGTCTCCCAGGCGCACAAGGGCGAGCTCGTCATGGGCGCCGGCGTCGACTCCTACAACGGCTACGGCCAGCGGGGCGCCTTCCACATCATCGAGCGGCAGATGGCCGCCGCCGTCGAGCTCTTCCCGGTGTTCGCGCGGGCGCACCTGCTGCGCACCTGGGGCGGCATCGTCGACGTCAGCCCCGACGCCTCGCCGATCGTCGGGCGCACGCCCTACGAGAACCTCTACCTCAACTGCGGCTGGGGCACCGGCGGGTTCAAGGCCACGCCCGGCATCGGCTCGGCCCTGGCGCACACCATCGCCCACGACGAGCCTCACCCGTTCGTCGCGCCGTTCGCCCTCGACCGCTTCGTCACCGGCGCGCTCGTCGACGAGCACGGCGCGGCCGCCGTGGCCCACTGACGCCTCGCCCCCCGACCCAGGAGTTCCCCGTGCAACTCATCGCATGCCCGTGGTGCGGCCCCCGCGAGGAGGTCGAGTTCTCCTACGGCGGTCAGGCCCACGTCCCCTACCCGGACAGCCCCGCCGAGCTCTCCGACGAGCAGTGGGCGCACTACGTCTTCTTCCGCGACAACCCCAAGGGCCGCTTCGCGGAGCGCTGGAACCACAGCGCCGGCTGCCGCCGCTGGTTCAACGCGATCCGCGACACCACGACCTACCGCTTCGAGCGCGTCTACCGCCTCGATGACCCGAAGCCGCTCGCGACCGAGCTCGCGAGCTCACGCAGGAGCACAGCCCCATGACGAGCCCGTTCCGCACCCCCGATGGCGGCCGCATCGACCGCGCCACCACCGTCGAGATCACCTTCGACGGGCAGACCCTTCCCGGTCACCCCGGCGACACCCTGGCTTCGGCGCTGCTCGCCAACGGCCGGCACCAGGTCGCCACGAGCATCAAGCTCGGCCGACCGCGCGGCATCGCCGCGGCGTGGGCCGAGGACCCGGGCAGCCTCGTGCAGATCGAGGCGCCCTTCCCCGAGCCGATGCTGCTGGCCACCACCGTCGAGCTGTACGACGGCCTGGTCGCCCACGGTCTGCCGGGGCAGGGTCGCCTCGCCGAGGTCCCCGACTCCGCTCGCTACGACGCCGTCCACCACCACGTGGACGTGCTCGTCGTGGGGGCCGGACCCGCTGGGCTGGCCGCCGCGCTCACCGCCGCCCGGGCCGGTGCCCGCGTCGCCCTCGTCGACGAGCAGTCCGAGGCCGGCGGCTCGCTGCTGTCGGGCACCGACCGGCTCGACGACGCTCCGGCGTCGCAGTGGGTCGCCGCGGCGGTCGCCGAGCTGGCCGCGCACCCGGAGGTGCTGCACCTGCAGCGCACCACCGCCTTCGGCAGCTACGACGACGGCTTCGTCCTGGCACTGGAGCGGCGCACCGACCACCTCGGCACCGGCGCGCCCAGGCACGTCTCCCGCCAGCGGGTGTGGCGCATCCGGGCCCGCTCGATCGTCGTCGCGACGGGGGCGCACGAGCGCCCGGTCGTCTTCGCCGACAACGACCGCCCGGGGATCATGCTCGCCGGCGCCGCCCGGACCTTCCTGCACCGCTACGGCGTGCTGCCCGGTCGCGAGGCCGTCGTGTTCACCACGAACGACAGCGCCTACGACGCCGCCCTCGACCTGCACCACGCGGGTGTGCAGGTGCAGGCGGTGGTCGACGCCCGGCCGGAGGGCTCGCCGCGCCGCGACGAGTGCGAGCACGCCGGCATCCGCGTCCTGTCCGGTGCCGTCGTGACCGGCACGCAGGGCGTCGAGCGGGTCACGCACGCCCTGGTCGCCCCGTTCGCGGACGGCGAGGTCGGCGCCAGCAGCGCGATCGGCTGCGACCTGCTCCTGGTCAGCGGGGGCTGGAACCCCGCGGTGCACCTGTTCAGCCAGGCCCGCGGCCGGCTCCGCTACGACGAGACCCTCGGGGCCTTCCTCCCGGGGGAGGAACTCGACGGCCTGGCCGTCACCGGCTCGGCCGCCGGCGGGTTCGACCTGGCCGGGTGCCTGGCCGACGGTCAGCGCGTCGTCCGCGCCGCGCTGACCGCGCTGGCGATCCCGCCGGCTGGGGAGGACCCGCTGCCCGCCGCCCCGGAGGCTGTCATCCCGGCCGCGCCGCTGGTGCTGTGGCGGGTGCCGGACACCTCCGGCGCCGAGGGCAGCACCTCGTTCGTCGACCTGCAGCGCGACGCGACGGTCGCCGACATCGCCCGCGCGGTCGGCGCCGGCCTGCGCTCCCTCGAGCACGTCAAGCGCTTCACGACGATCGGGACGGCGCACGACCAGGGCAAGACCTCCGGCGTCCTCACCTCGGGGATCACCGCCGAGCTGCTCGGGATCCCGGTGCAGGACACCGGGACCACCACGTTCCGGCCGCCGTACACCCCGGTCGCCTTCGCCGCCCTGGCCGGCCGCGACCGCGGCCGGCTCTTCGACCCCGAGCGGGTCACGGCCCTGCACCAGTGGCACGTGGCAGCCGGCGCGGTCTTCGAGGACGTCGGCCAGTGGAAGCGCCCCCGCTACTACCCGCAGCCCGGCGAGGACATGGAGGCCGCGGTCCTGCGGGAGTGCGCCGCGGCCCGGACCGGCGTCGGGATCATCGACGGCTCCACCCTCGGCAAGATCGACGTCCAGGGCCCGGACGCCGCCGTCCTCCTGGACCGGCTCTACACGAACCTGATGAGCAGCCTGAAGGTCGGCTCCGTCCGCTACGGCGTCATGTGCGGCGTCGACGGCATGGTCATCGACGACGGGACCGTGTTCCGCCTGGCCGAGGACCGCTTCCTCGTCCTCACCACCACCGGCGGCGCGGCGAAGATCCTCGACTGGATGGAGGAGTGGCTCCAGACGGAGTGGCCGGACCTGCGGGTGCACTGCACCTCGGTCACCGAGCAGTGGGCCACCTTCCCCGTCGTGGGACCGCGGTCCCGGGACGTCGTCGGCGCCGTCTTCCCCGACGTGGACGTCTCCGCCGAGGCGTTCCCGTTCATGACCTGGCGGGACGCCACCCTCGACGGGGTGCCGGTCCGGCTGGCCCGGATCAGCTTCTCCGGCGAGCTCGCGTTCGAGGTCTACGTCAACCCCTGGTACGCGGTCGCGGTCTGGCAGCGGCTGCTCGAGGCCGGCCGCCCGTACGGCATCACGCCGTACGGCACGGAGACCATGCACGTCCTGCGCGCGGAGAAGGGCTACCCGATCATCGGGCAGGACACCGACGGCACCGTCAGCCCGCACGACCTGGGCATGGCGTGGGCGGTCTCCAAGAAGAAGCCCGACTTCGTCGGCAAGCGCTCCTTCGCCCGCCCGGCCAACGCCGACCCGCTGCGCAAGCAGCTGGTCGGGCTGCTGCCGGTGGACCGGGAGACCGTGCTGCCGGAGGGCTCGCAGATCGTCGAGTTCCGCGCCGACGGCCAGCTGCCGCCCCCGCCGGTCCCGATGCTGGGCCACGTCACCTCCAGCTACCGCAGCGCCGAGCTCGCCCGCCCGTTCGCCCTGGCCCTGGTCAGGGGCGGCCGGGAGCGCATCGGCGACACCGTCCACGTCCCCGTCAACGGCACCCTCGTCCCGGTCGAGGTCACCGGCTCGGTGCTGATCGACCCCGAAGGAGCCCGTCGCGATGGCTGAGCTGCTGCGCACCCACCCGCTCCAGGCCTGGCACGCCGCCTTCGAGCAGCTGCCCGAGACCGTCGGCATCGCCGTCGAGCCGTACGTGGCGATGGTCGACGTCCGGCTCGGCACCGTCGGCGCCCAGACGTCGGCGGCGCTGGGCGCCGACCTGCCGACCGCGCCCAACACCTGGGCGCCGGCCGGCAGCGGGCGCGCCGTCTGGCTGGGCCCGGACGAGTGGTTGCTCACCAGCACCACCGAGGCGCCCGAGGAGCTGGAGGCCCGGGTCCGGGCCGCCGTCGTCCCGCTGGGCGGGTCCGCGACGGACGTCTCCGCCCAGCGGATCGGTCTGCGGCTGACCGGGGCGCGAGTGCGCGACGTCCTGGCCAAGGGCTGCTCGGTCGACCTGCACCCGCGGGTGTTCGGCCGGGGGAGCAGCGCGCAGACGACGCTCGGCCAGGCCGGCGTGGTGCTGCTCGCGCTCTCCGACGCCGGCGATGACGTCGTCGTCCTGGTCCGGTCGTCCTTCGCCGGCTACCTCGCCGACTGGCTGCTCGACGCGGCCCTCGAGTTCACTCCCACCCCCACCAGCTGACCGACCCCCGTCGGCCGTCCCCGGATCCACCGGCACGTCAGGAGCGAAAGCAATGTCCACCACCCCTCGTGTGGTCATCATCGGAGCGGGGATCGTCGGCGCCAACCTGGCCGACGAGCTGACCGCTCGTGGCTGGGACCGCGTCACCGTGGTCGACCAGGGGCCCCTCCCGCTGACCGGGGGCTCCACGTCGCACGCGCCGGGGCTGGTCTTCCAGACCAACGCCTCCAAGACGATGACCGCGTTCGCCAGCTACACCGTGGAGAAGCTCACGGGCATCGACGTCGACGGCGCCTGGTGCTTCAACCAGGTCGGCGGCCTCGAGATCGCCACCACTCCTGAGCGGCTCGCCGACCTGCACCGCAAGCAGGGCTGGGCCACCTCCTGGGGCGTCGAGTCGCAGGTGGTCGACGTGGACGAGTGCGTGCGGCTGCACCCGCTGGTCGACCGCGACCGCATCCTCGGTGGCCTGCACATCCCCAGCGACGGCCTGGCCAAGGCGTCGCGGGCGGTCGTCGCGCTGGCTCGCCGCGCCGAGGCGCGGGGTGCCCGCTTCCAGGGCTCGACCCGGGTGACCGGCATCGAGCAGACCGGCGGCCGGGTGACCGGCGTCCGGACCCCGGACGGCGTCATCCCTGCCGACGTCGTCGTCTCCTGCGCCGGCTTCTGGGGACAGGAGCTCGGCGCGATGGTCGGCATGGACGTGCCGCTGCTGCCGCTGGCCCACCAGTTCGTCTGGACCGGCCAGGTGCCCGAGCTGGTCGGCCGCAACGACGAGCTGAGCGAGGCGAGCCTGCCGATCCTGCGCCACCAGGACCAGGACCTCTACTACCGGGAGCGCGCCGACCGCCTGGGCATCGGCTCCTACGCCCACCGGCCGATGCCGGTCGACCTGCGCGAGCTGCCGCAGGGGGACGGCGTGCGGGAGTCGTCGATGCCCTCGATGCTGCCCTTCACCGAGGAGGACTTCGCCCCGGCGTGGGAGCAGAGCCAGCTGCTGCTGCCCTCGCTGCGCACCTCGAAGATCGACAACGGCTTCAACGGTGTCTTCTCGTTCACGCCGGACGGCGGCCCGCTGATCGGTGAGTCGCGGGACGTGGCCGGCTTCTGGATCGCCGAGGCGGTCTGGGTGACCCACTCCGCCGGGGTCGGCCGGGCGGTGGCCCAGCTGCTCGTCGACGGCCGCAGCGAGGTCGACCTGCACGGCTGCGACGTGCATCGCTTCGAGGACGTCCAGCTCGCCCCGGAGTACGTCAGCGAGACCTCGCAGCAGAACTTCGTGGAGGTCTACGACGTCATCCACCCGCTGCAGCCGCGGTTGTCCCCGCGCGACCTGCGGGTCAGCCCCTTCCACACCCGGCAGCAGGAGCTCGGCGCGGTCTTCCTCGAGGCGGCCGGCTGGGAGCGGCCGCACTGGTACGAGGCCAACGCGCACCTGGTGGACGAGCTGCCCGCGGAGTGGGTGCCGCGGGAGCGCGACGCCTGGGCGGGGCAGTTCTGGTCCCCCATCGCGGCAGCCGAGGCGTGGAAGACCCGCACCGCCGTGGCGCTGTACGACATGACGCCGCTCAAGCGGCTCGAGGTCAGCGGCCCCGGCGCCCTGGCCCTCCTGCAGCGGCTGACGACCGGCGAGATGGACAAGTCGGTCGGGTCGGTGACCTACACGCTCGCCCTCGACGAGGCCGGCGGCATCCGCAGCGACCTCACCGTCGCCCGGCTCGGCGAGCAGCTGTTCCAGATCGGCGCCAACGGGCCCCTCGACCACGACCTCCTGCTGCGCGAGGCGCCGGACGACGGCAGCGTGCAGGTCCGCGACGTCACCGGCGGCACCTGCTGCATCGGGCTGTGGGGTCCGCGCGCCCGCGACCTGGTGCAGCGGGTCAGCGCCGACGACTTCACCAACGACGGGCTCAAGTACTTCCGCGCCAAGCGGGCCCGG
This sequence comes from Geodermatophilus obscurus, assembly GCF_900143215.1. Taxonomy (GTDB): domain Bacteria; phylum Actinomycetota; class Actinomycetes; order Mycobacteriales; family Geodermatophilaceae; genus Geodermatophilus; species Geodermatophilus obscurus_A. The sequence continues at coordinate 9,055 of NZ_FRDM01000010.1, forward strand.
ATCGGCGGGGTCCCCGTGACGGCGATGCGGCTGTCCTACGTCGGCGAGCTCGGCTGGGAGATCTACACCAGCGCCGACAACGGCCAGCGGCTGTGGGACGTGCTGTGGCGCGCCGGCCAGGACCTCGGCGTGGTCGCCGCGGGCCGGGCCGCGTTCAACAGCCTCCGGCTGGAGAAGGGCTACCGGGCCTGGGGCCACGACATGACGACCGAGCACGACCCCTACGAGGCCGGTCTCGGGTTCGCCGTCCGCAGGCAGAAGCAGGCCGACTTCGTCGGGCGGGAGGCTCTGGCCGGGAGAGGGGACGACACGGTGAGCCGCCGGCTGTCCTGCCTGACGATCGACGACGGCTGCAGCGTGGTCCTCGGCCACGAGCCGGTGTTCGTCGACGGCCGACCGGCCGGCTACGTGACCAGCGCGGCCTTCGGACACACCGTCGGCCGGCCGATCGCCTACGCCTGGCTGCCCGCGTCGACGACCGTCGGCACGGGCGTCGAGATCGAGTACTTCGGCACCCGCATCCCCGCCACCGTCACTGCCGAGCCGCTCGTGGACCCGGGCATGACCCGGCTCCGCGGCTGAAGGAGGACCCCGCCCATGCGCACCGACACCGTCGAGACGTTCCTGGAGCAGCTCGCCGCCAGGGTGCCCGCCCCCGGAGGCGGGGCCACCGCCGCGCTGCACGCGGCCCAGGCCGCTGCGCTGGTGGCGATGGTCGCCCGCTACAGCGACTCGGCGAAGTACGCCGAGCACGCCGAGGAGATCGCCACCGTCACGGCCACCGCCGACCGGCTGCGCGAGAACGCGCTGGGCCTGGCCGAGGAGGACGCCGCGGCCTTCACGGCGGTCACCGACGCCTACCGGCTCCCGAAGGGGACGCCCGACGAGGCCGCGGCCCGGTCCGAGGCGATCTCGGCGGCCCTGGTCGCGGCGGCCCGGGTGCCGGCGGTCGTCGTCGCCGTCGCCGACCAGGTGCTGGGCCTGGCCGAGCAGCTGCTGCCGATCGGCAACCGCAACGTGGTCAGCGACGTGGCCGCCGCCGCCGAGGCGGCCCGCGCCGCGGCCACGACGGCCCGGGTCAACGTCGAGGTCAACCTCGGCGGCATCAAGGACCCGGCGACCTGGGGGGAGCTCGCCGCGGCCGTCGACACCGTCGACGACCTCGTGCTGCGCGCGGAAAAGGTCACCGCCGCCGTCCGGGACGGGCTGGTCCGATGACCGCGACGCTGAGCGGGACCGGGCCGGCCGCCGGCATCCGCGCCGAGGTCACCGCCGCGGCCGCGGAGCTGACCGCCGCCGGGACACCGCCCCGGCTCGCCGTCGTCGTCGCGACGGCCGACGAGTCCAGCGCCTGGTACGTCCGCTCCATCGCCCGCGCCGCGCAGAAGACCGGCATCGCCTGCTCGGTCGTCGACCTCGGGGAGACGGCGACGCCGGAGCGGATCGGCGCCGAGCTGGCCGCGCTCAGCGCGGATCCTGCGGTGCACGGCATCATCCTGCAGACGCCGCTGCCGGCCGACGCCGTCTTCGCGGACCTCGCCGCGTCGATCGACCCCGCCAAGGACGTGGACGGCGCGAACCCGCTCAGCCTGGGACGGCTGGCCGTGGGCCTGCCCGCTCATCCGCCGGCGACCGCCGAGGCCGTGCTGGTGCTCCTGGACCACCACGGGATCCCGCTGTCCGGCGCGCACGCGGTCGTGGTCGGGCGCTCCACCGTCGTCGGCAAGCCCGCGGCGCACCTGCTGCTGCAGCGGGACGCCACGGTGACCGTCTGCCACAGCCGCACCAAGGACCTGGCCGCGGTCACCCGGACCGCGGACGTGCTCGTCGCCGCCGTCGGGCGGCCGGAGCTCATCACGGCCGAGCACGTCGGCGAGGACGCGGTGGTCATCGACGTCGGGACCAACCCGACGCCCGACGGCGGGCTGGTCGGCGACGTCGACGCCGGCGCGGTCACCGGGCGCGCCGCCGGGCTGACCCCGGTCCCCGGCGGGGTCGGCCCGGTCACCACGGCACTGCTCCTGCAGCACACGGTCGCGTCCGCGCGCGGCTGAAGAGGCCCCCGTCCCGAGGCTCACCCCGAACGTGCGAGGCGGCCCCTCGCAGGGGCCCGCCGCGAACGTGTGAGCGGTGGGGGGCGAGGGGTCCTTCGAGGGGTCCTCACACGGGCCAGCAGCGGGTCGGATGACAGAGAACGGAGCACCCGATGACCGGCACGGCGTTGGCCGACCGCCCACCCGCAGGCACCGGCACGTCGACGCACCCCCTCGCACGGGCGCTCGCGGCGGGGCGGCCACTGGTCTGCGGCATCCTCAACGTCACCCCCGACTCGTTCTCCGACGGCGGGCGGTTCGACGACCTGGACCGAGCCGTGGCGCACGGGTGCACCCTGGCCGCCGAGGGTGCCGACCTCATCGACGTCGGCGGGGAGTCGACCCGGCCCGGCTCGCGCCCGCCGACCCTCGCCGAGGAACTGGCCCGCGTCGTCCCGGTGGTCGAGGCCCTCGTGCAGCGGACCCCCGTGCCGTTGTCCGTGGACACCTCGCGGCCCGAGGTCATGCGGGCCGCCGTGGCGGCCGGCGCGAGCATGGTCAACGACGTCCGGGCGCTGCGGTCGCCGGGCGCCCTGGTGGCCGCCGCGGAGCTCGGCGTGCCGGTGTGCCTGATGCACATGCAGCGCTCGCCGGAGACCATGCAGGAGGACCCGCGCTACCGGGACGTCGTCGTGGAGGTGCGCACCTTCCTCGCCGAGCGGGTGCGTGCCTGCCTCGACGCCGGCATCCGGCAGGAGCACCTGGTGGTGGACCCGGGGTTCGGGTTCGGCAAGACGCCGGCCCACGACGTCGCGCTGCTGGCCTCGCTCGACGGGCTGCGCAGCCTGGGGGTCCCGGTCATGGTCGGGCTGTCCCGGAAGTCGGTGCTCGGACAGCTCACCGGACGGGCGGTGGGGGACCGGCTGCCCGCCTCCCTGGCCGTGGCGCTCATCGCCGCCCAGCGAGGTGCCGCGGTGCTGCGGGTGCACGACGTCGCGGCCACGCAGGACGTCCTGGCGGTGCTGGACGCCGTCGGCACGGGATAGCCCGCCCGGTCCAGAACGCGCCCCGTCCCGGGGCTCGCCCCGCCCCCGTCCAGGGTCGGCCCCGTCCAGAGGCTCGCCGCGAGCCTGCGAGTGGTGAGGAGGACGGGGTCCTTCGACTTCCTCTAGATCACCGAACGGATCGCCCGCTCGAAGCCCAGGACGTGCTCACGGGCGAGGTCGTCGGCCTGATCGGCGTCGCCGGCGGCGATCGCGCGGAGCAGCTCCACGTGCTCACCGACGTGCTCGTCCACCGTGGGCAGCCGGTCGAGGAACAGGCAGAAGATCCGCGTCGCCAGGTTGTCGTAGCGGATCAGGACGTCCTCCAGGTGCGGGTTGCCGGCCGCCCGGTAGATGGCCCGGTGCACGGCGAGGTCCCAGCGCATCAGCTCGGTCCGGTCGATCTGGGTGACGTCGAGGTGCTGGATGCGTGAGGCCAGGTCCTCGAGCTCGGCGTGCGCCGTGCGGACGGCCCGTTCGGCGGCACGACGGGCTGCCAACGGCTCGAGCTGGGCGCGGATGTCGGAGATGTGCGCCAGGTCGGAGATGTCCATCCCGGTCGCGAAGGTCCCCCGCCGAGGGTAGGACACCACGAGGCGGTCGCCCTCCAGCCGTTTCAGCGCTTCGCGGACCGGGGTCCGGCCCACATCGAGGTCCTTGGCCAGCTCGTCGTCGTCGATCGGGTCACCCGGCCGGATGTCGAGCATGATCAGCCGGTCCCGGATCGCCACGTAGGCCTTGTCCGCCAGCGACGCGGCAGCAGACGAGTCGAGATCCAGGGGCTCAGCGCTCACGACCAGATCGTAGAGGTCGGCGGCCACCAGGCCTTGCCTCTTCAGAGGGATCGACATACCTTCACAGTACATCTGATATACCAACTGTGTACCTGGATCGCAGATGGTGTGCCACGGCATCAGCGGGGAGAGGGAGGTACCGGTGACCATCAGCGCCTTCGACCTGTTCAAGGTCGGGATCGGCCCGTCCAGCTCGCACACCGTCGGCCCGATGCGGGCGGCCTGCACCTTCGCGTCCCGGCTCCGCGACGAGGGGCGGCTGGCCCGGGTCGCCGCGGTGCGCTGCGAGCTGTTCGGGTCGCTGGGGGCGACCGGGCACGGCCACGGCAGCGTGAAGGCGGTCGTCCTCGGCCTCGAGGGGGAGCAGCCGGACCTGGTCGACCCCGCGGCGGCCGGCCCGCGGGTCGACGCCGTCCGTCGCGAGGGGAAGCTGGCCCTGGCCGGCGAGCACCCCATCGCCTTCTCCGTGGACGACGACGTCGTGCTGCACCGCCGCAAGCGGCTGGAGTTCCACAGCAACGGCATGCGCTTCCGTGCCCTGGACGCCGAGGGCGACGAGGTCGACCGGCGCGAGTACTACTCGGTGGGCGGCGGGTTCGTCCTCGACGAGGACGATGCCGGGAACCCGGCCATCGTCGAGGACCCCACGCCCGTCCGGTACCCGTTCCGCACCGGCGAGGAGCTGCTGGCCCGGACGCGGGAGACGGGCCTGCGGATCAGCGACGTGATGCTCGCCAACGAGCTCTCCTGGCGGAGCGAGGCGGAGGTCCGCGCCGGGCTGCTGCACACCTGGTCGGTGATGCAGGAGTGCGTGGAGCGCGGCACCCGGACCGCCGGCGTCCTCCCCGGGGGGCTCAAGGTCCGCCGGCGCGCAGCGGCGCTGCGCGCCCAGCTGGAGGAGCACCCGGACGAGGCCGACCCGCTCCGCGCGATGGAGTGGGTCACGCTCTACGCGCTGGCGGTGAACGAGGAGAACGCGGCCGGTGGACGGGTGGTGACCGCGCCGACCAACGGTGCCGCCGGCATCGTGCCGGCCGTCCTGCACTACTACCGCGACTTCGTCGGCTCCTACTCCGAGGACGGCGTGGTCCGGTTCCTGCTGACCGCCGCCGCCATCGGATTGCTCTTCAAGGAGAACGCCTCCATCTCCGGCGCCGAGGTCGGCTGCCAGGGGGAAGTGGGCTCGGCCTGCTCGATGGCCGCCGCCGGCCTCGCCGAGCTCCTCGGCGGGACGCCGGAGCAGGTGGAGAACGCCGCCGAGATCGGCATCGAGCACAACCTCGGCCTCACCTGTGACCCCGTCGGTGGGCTGGTGCAGATCCCGTGCATCGAGCGCAACGCCATCGGCTCGGTCAAGGCCATCACCGCGGCCCGGCTGGCCGTGCGCGGTGACGGTCAGCACCACGTCTCCCTCGACAAGGCCATCAAGACGATGCGGGAGACCGGCGCCGACATGAAGGACAAGTACAAGGAGACCGCCCGTGGCGGGCTGGCGCTCAACATCGTCGAGTGCTGAGGAGGCACCCGTGTCCCGACCCTTCACCCTCACCCTCAGCTGTGCCGAACGCCCGGGCATCGTGCACGCCGTCAGCTCGTTCCTGTTCGAGCACGGCTGCGACATCGTCGAGCACCAGCAGTTCGACGATGCGCTCCGCGGGCAGCTGTTCCTGCGTACGGCCTTCGTGTGCGCCGAGGACACCGACGCCGACCGGCTGTCCGCGGCCTTCCAGGCGGTGGCCGACGCGTTCGGCATGTCCTACCTGGTCGCCGGCGACCGGCCGGAGCGAGTGCTCGTGATGGTGTCCAAGCTCGGGCACTGCCTCAACGACCTCATCTTCCGGTGGCGGGCCGGCAACCTCGGCGGAGAGCTGGTCGCCGTGGTGTCCAACCACGAGGACCTCCGGCCGATGGCGGAGGCCGCCGGCCTGCCCTTCGTGCACGTGCCCGTGACCCCGGCCACCAAGCGCGAGGCCGAGGCCCGGCTGCTCGAGCTGGTCGACGAGTACCGCGTCGACCTGGTGGTGCTGGCCCGGTACATGCAGGTGCTCTCCGACGAGACGTGCGCGGCGCTGCACGGGCGGGCGATCAACATCCACCACTCGTTCCTGCCGGGCTTCAAGGGCGCCAAGCCCTACCACCAGGCCTTCGACCGCGGCGTCAAGCTCGTCGGGGCGACCGCCCACTACGTCACCCCCGATCTGGACGAGGGCCCGATCATCGAGCAGGAGGTCATCCGCATCGACCACACCTACGACCCCCGTGCGCTGGCCACCGTCGGGCAGGACGCCGAGGCGCTCGCGCTGTCCCGGGCGGTGCGCTGGCACAGCGAGCAGCGGGTGCTGCTCAACGGGAACAGCACCGTCGTCTTCCGCTGAGCCGCTGAGGTCTGGTGGGAACCGGGACGGCGGGCCTGCTGGCGCCCGCGGCCGCGCTGGACCGCGTCCACCGGTACCCGTACGAGGAGCTCGGGGCGCAGCGGGGTCGGGCAGGCGTGGAGCCCGGCCGCGCGCGGGCGCTGCCCGGTGCGCTGAGGGACCCGCAGGACCGGGCGGGAGAGGAGGCGGACGGGGCCGTGCGGGTCGTGGTGAGCGGCTCGTCCCAGCTGCTCGCCGCCGTCCACGGGGCAACGGTGCCGCAGTGACCTGGGCCCGCTTCGACGACCTCCGCACCGGGACGGCGCTCCGGTGTCCCGCGCCCGACCGGATCCTGGTGGCCGACCACCCCGGTGAGGTCGTCGGCGTGCTGGCCGAGGTCCAGCGGGCCACGGACTGCGGGCGGTGGGCGTTCGGCTACGTCGCCTACGAGGCCGCCGCGGGACTGGATCCGCAGCTCGCGGTGCACCCGTCCACGCCCATGGGGATGCCGCTGGTCTGGTTCGGGATCTGCGAGGAGCCGGTTCCCGTGCCTCCGCTGCAGCCGGCCGGCGCCGACCCGGCCCTGACCGCCCGGTGGCGCCCCACGTGGACAGCGGCCGGGCACGCACAGGGCGTCCGGGAGGTCCGGGAGCGGATCGCCGCCGGGGACACGTTCCAGTGCAACCTGACCGTGCGGATGTCCGGCCACGTGCCCGGGGACCCCTTCCTCCTCTACCGGGACCTGGCGCTGGGCCAGCGCGGCGCCTACAACGCCCATCTCGACCTCGGCCGGTTCGCCGTGGCCAGTGCCAGCCCCGAGCTGTTCTTCGAGCGCCGTGGTGACCAGGTGCTGCTGCGCCCCATGAAGGGCACGGCGCGGCGTGGCCGTCACCGGGACGAGGACCGGCGCGTCGCCGGCGAGCTCCGTGCCAGCCCCAAGGAGCGGGCGGAGAACGTCATGATCGTCGACCTCGTGCGCAACGACGTCGGCCGGATCGCCGAGATCGGCAGCGTGGAGGTGCCCGCGCTCTTCACGGTCGAGCGCTACGAGACCGTGCTCCAGCTCACCTCCGACGTGACGGCCCGGCTGCGACCCGGAACGGACCTGGTGGACCTGTTCCGGGCGCTCTTCCCCTGCGGTTCGGTCACGGGAGCGCCCAAGGCGAGCTCCATGGAGATCATCCGGTCCCTGGAATCCGACCCGCGCGGCGTCTACTGCGGAGCCATCGGCTGGGTGGGGCCACCGGACGCGCCGGTCCGGGCCCGCTTCAGCGTGGCCATCCGGACCGCTGTGGTGGACACGTCCTCGGGGGAGGCCGTGTACGGCACCGGCGGTGGCATCACCTGGGGGTCGGACGCGGCGGCCGAACACGACGAAGTGCTCACCAAGGCGGCCGTCCTCCGCGCTCGCCCTCGTGAGTTCGAGCTCCTGGAGACCATGCGGTACGAGCCCCGGCGTGGGCTGCGGAACCGGGACCGCCATCTGCAGCGCCTGGCGCGGTCTGCCGACCACCTGGGGTTCGGGTGCGACCTGTCGACGGCGGAGCGCGTGCTGGACGCCCGGCTGGCGGGGGAGCCGGCGGCACGCGTCCGCATCCGGCTCCGCCGCGACGGGGCTCTCGCCGTCGACGTCCAAGCGCTGCCGCCACCATCGCCCGGCCCGGTGCTGCTGGCAGTCGACGAGGAGCCGGTCGATCCGCGGGACACGTGGCTGTACCACAAGACCACCTGCCGGGAGCCGTACGACCGGCGCCGTGAGCGGCGACCGGACGTCGACGACGTGATCATGGTCAACACGAGGGGAGAGCTGACCGAGGCGACCCGGGCCACCCTGGCGCTGGAGCTCGACGGGTGGTGGTGGACGCCCCCTCTGGAGTCCGGGTGCCTCCCCGGCGTCGAGCGCGCGCGGCTGCTCGAGACCGGCCGGCTGCGGGAGCGAGTGCTCCACGTGGCCGACCTCGAGCGGGCGCAGGGGGTGGCGGTGCTCAGTTCGCTGCGGGGATGGCGTGCCGCAGAGGTGGCACCGGCCGTCGGGAGGTGGTGCCCGCCTGACGGTGCACCGGGCCGGCACGGACCCGTGCACCTCTCGCGCTGAGCCGCTGCGAAGGCGTCATGCGGCAACCGGTACAGCAACGCACGATCCGGACGAGCCAGCACCAGGCTGAGCGGATGCGGGCACCGCAGTCGCCCGAGCGGCAGGAACGGCACGACTGCGAGGGACGACGAACCCCGCGGGCGGCTGACGACCGGACTCCGGACGACCGTGCTCAGACCTCGACGGCGGTGCTGCAGATCCCACAGACCTCGAGCTGCCGGCGTCCCCACCGGGCGATCGGCACGAAGAACACCGTGAACTGCTTGACCTGTCGCACCCGTGCCCACTGCGTGGTGTTGCCGCAGCGCGGGCAGGTGCGGATCTCGCCGGGGCCCAGGTCCTGCTGCTTGGTGCCGAAGCCGAAGAGGAAGAACACGCCGACACCCTAGGCAGCGGATCCCACCGCCGTCCGGCGCGATGGCCCACCCGGCCCCGCCGCGCTGCACCGCCCGCCCTCCGCTGCTGTCTGGGTTGGTGTGCCGGCGGGACGCAGTCAGCCGGGCACGGCGGTTTGGGAGACCACGCTCGTCCCGGAGCGGGAGTGCCTCCGCCCGGGGACGAGGCGGCCGTGCCCGAGGTGGTCGGCGATCCGCCGTCCGCGACGGTCCGGCCTCGTCGAGCCGGGTGGCCACCGTCCTGCGGGCTCTCGCCCGACGCGCCTGGAGTTGCCACGCGGCATCGCTCCGGCACCATCGCTCGTGTGGTGGAGCGGGATGGGCCCTGGCCGTTCGCAGGCCGGGCGGTCTGCCTGACCCCGGAGCGGGGCGGCCGACCGTGATGCCTGAGGAGGAGGGCTGTGGCTGAGAACGGCAGCGACCGCGTCCCCGTGACCTACGAACGCTGCGCGCAGGTCAGGGGGCCCTTCTACCACGGCACGAAGTCCGCACTGGAGGTCGGCGATGAGCTGGTGCCCGGCTACGGCTCCAACTTCCAGGAGGGCCGGGTGTCGAACAACATCTACTTCACCGCGCTCGTGGACACAGCGATCTGGGGAGCCGAGCTGGCGACAGCGCTGGCCGGGAGCGGCGAGCGGGGACACGTCTACGTCGTGGAGCCCCTGGGTCCCTTCGAGGACGACCCGAACGTGACCGACAAGAGATTCCCCGGCAACCCCACGCAGTCCTACCGCACCCGTCACCCGCTGCGCGTCGTCGGCGAGGTGGACAGCTGGGAAGGGCACGACCCGGAGGTCCTGAAGGGGATGCTGGATCACCTGACGCAGCTGCGGGAGCAGGGGCTGGACGTCATCGAGGACTAGGAGGAGCCTTCGCCTCGCAGAGAACCGAGCTCTCCCTGCGACGACGGGAACAGCTCTCCCCCTGCGCGACGCGCCGGCCGGTGCCCGCACACCCGCGACCTGAGGGGTCCTCCGCCCGAGCCCTGGACCGCGGCGAGCACACCGTCCCCATCCCGACCCCTCGCAGCCCCGAGCGCGTCGGGGAACGGGTCGGGACGCCGACGGGACCCTCACCGCCGAGGACCGCGACCGGAGGACCCGAGATGTCCACGAACGGCGAGCCACCGGCGGACCGCGGCGGCGGGGACGACGACCTGCACCGCCTGTCGATGACGATCCTGATGACGCCGGACATGTCCAACTTCGCGGGCAACGTCCACGGTGGCCTGCTGCTGAAGTACCTCGACCAGGTCGCCTACACCTGCGCGACCCGCTGGTCACGGACCTACGCCGTCACGCTCTCGGTGGACCAGGTCGTCTTCCGCGAACCGGTCCACCTCGGCGAGCTGGTGACCTTCCAGGCCAGCGTGAACCGCACCGGACGCACCTCCATGGAGATCGGGGTCCGGGTGACGACCCAGGACCTGGTCAGCCAGGTCGTCCGGCACACCAACAGCTGCTACTTCACGATGGTCGCCATCGGGCCGGACCGGCGTCCCCAGGAGGTCCCGCCGTGGCGGCCCCGGACCGCCGAGGAGCGCCGCCGGCACGAGGCCGCCGGCCGCCGCCGGGAGCTGCGCCGGGAGATCGAGCGGGCGACCACCGAGATCCGCGCGGCGACCACGCCCTGACGAGGGCGCCGCCTGCCGGCGTGCGAGTGCGCACGGAGCGGTCGGACCCGCCTCTGGTGTTCCGGCTCCCCGCTGAGCTGCACGGAGGTACCCGTCGAGACCCGCTCGACGGTCCCTCCGCCGGCGCGGCCGCATCGAGGAGCCGCTGGTCAGCCGCGCAGGTGCTCCGCGACCACGGGTGCGAGCACGTCCGGCGGTACGACGTGGCCGTGCCCTGCGATGACGTGGTGCCTGCCCTCGGGCAGGAGCTGTGCCAGCCGCCGGCCCACCTCCGCCATGAACGGGGGGTTCTCGTCGCCCACCAGGACGACGCCGGGTCGAGGAACCCGGGCTGCGACGTCCTCCGGGACCTCGCCGCCGCGCTCGATGTCGCCCATCACCGCCGAGTCGTAGGCGAGGGTGGGTGCCAGTGCGGTCAACTCCGCCCACCGGTGCGTTCCCCGCATCCCGTCGATCACCTCGTCCGGCATCCCGGTGAGGCGGCAGAACGTCTCCAGCGCGTCGGCCCGCTCGTCCTGGGCCAGCAGGCTGCGGATGGTCTGCCCGTAGCGGCGCGCCTCCTCCCGCGCGGACTCGTCGTCGGGCGAGTAGGGCGGATCGTGCAGGACGAACCGGTCCACGGGCAGGCCGGCCGCGACGGCGTGCAGCACCAGGCCGGCGCCCGAGGAGTGCCCGTAGAGGTGGGCCCGGCCGCCGACCCGGTCGATCAGCGCGGCGATGTCCTCGATCTCCCGCTCGACCGCGTACGGGAGCGTGTCGCCGCTGTCGCCGCGACCGCGCCGGTCGTAGTCGACGGTCGTGAAGTGCTCGCCGAGCGCCTGGGCCGTGGGACGCATCAGGGCGCGGTCGCACGTGGCGCCACAGACGGCGATCAGCGGCGGGCCGGCGCCGAAGACCTCGTAGGCGATGGAGGTGCCGTCAGCGGAGGTGACCGTCCGGTACGTCATGCAGGTCAGACCGGAGAGCGAGGAGCGGGTCATCGGTCATCGAAGCCGTCCCGTGTCCGGTAGCGGTCACACCGCGACGCCGCCAGGGCACGGGGGCTCCCTGCCTCGCCGGGGGATCCCGGCCCGGAACGGCCCGACGGGCGTCGTGCCACCCCCGGTCGACACCGCCGATCAGGTAGACAGCGGACCGTTGCCACGACCGCGCCGACGGGATCGGACCGGACGTACCGCTCGCCGCCGGTCAGGTCGAGCAGGGTGACGCCGACGGGGACCGCGAACGGCGGCCCCGCCCGACGGAGAGAGAGACGATGGGGATGGCCACGAGGACGGACACGCACTCGCCTGCACCGCACGTCGCCGACAGCCACGAGCTGATCCGCGTGCAGGGCGCGCGCGAGAACAACCTCAAGGACGTCAGCGTCGAGATCCCGAAGCGCCGGCTGACGGTGTTCACCGGCGTCTCCGGCTCGGGCAAGAGCTCGCTGGTGTTCAGCACCATCGCCGCGGAGTCGCAGCGGCTGATCAACGAGACCTACAGCGCCTTCCTGCAGGGCTTCATGCCGACGCTGGCACGACCCGAGGTCGACGTCCTCGACGGGCTGACGACGGCGATCATCGTCGACCAGGAGCGGATGGGCGCGAACCCCCGCTCCACCGTCGGCACCGCCACCGACGCCAACGCGATGCTGCGGATCCTGTTCAGCCGGCTCGGGCGGCCGCACATCGGTGGGCCGAACGCCTTCTCCTTCAACACCCCGTCCGTGCGGGCCAGCGGCGCGATCACAGTCGAGCGCGGTGGGAAGACGAGAGCGGAGAAGGCGACCTTCAACCGGCTCGGCGGGATGTGCCCGCGCTGCGAGGGCATGGGCTCGCTCAACGACTTCGACCTCACCGCGCTGTACGACGAGACGAAGTCCCTGAACGAGGGCGGACTCACCGTCCCCGGCTACAGCATGGACGGCTGGTACGGGCGCCTGTTCCAGGGCATCGGCCTCGACCTGGACAAGCCGATCGGCGGGTACACGAAGAAGGAGATGCACGACCTCCTGTACAAGGAGCCGACCAAGATCAAGGTCGAGGGCATCAACCTCACGTACGAGGGCGTGATCCCGAAGGTGCAGAAGTCGATGCTGTCCAAGGACGTCGACGCGTTGCAGCCGCACGTGCGGCGCTTCGTGGAGCGGGCGGTGACCTTCACGACCTGCCCGGACTGCGACGGCACCCGGCTCGCCCCGGAGGCCCGGTCGTCGAAGATCGACGGGAAGAACATCGCCGACGTCTGCGCGATGCAGATCAGCGACCTGGCTGCTTGGGTCCGGGGCCTCGACGAGCCGTCGGTGGCCCCCCTGCTCGCCGGGCTGCAGCACCTCCTCGACTCGTTCACCGAGATCGGCCTGGGCTACCTCTCCCTCGACCGGCCGTCGGGGACGCTGTCCGGCGGAGAGGCGCAGCGCACCAAGATGATCCGCCACCTCGGGTCCTCGCTCACCGACGTCACCTACGTCTTCGACGAACCGACGATCGGCCTGCACCCCCACGACATCCAGCGGATGAACGGCCTGCTCCTGCAGCTGCGGGACAAGGGCAACACGGTCCTCGTCGTGGAGCACAAGCCCGAGACGATCACGATCGCCGACCACGTCGTCGACCTCGGCCCGCTGGCGGGCACGGCCGGCGGCGAGGTGGTCTACGAAGGCACCCTCGAGGGGCTCCGGGGGAGCGGCACCCTCACCGGCCGCCACCTGGAGTACCGCGCGGCGCTCAAGCCCGACGCTCGGACGCCGACCGGGGAGCTGGCCGTCCGCGGCGCCGGCACCCACAACCTCCGGGACGTCGACGTCGACATCCCGCTCGGTGTCCTCTGCGTGGTCACGGGCGTCGCGGGGTCCGGCAAGAGCTCGCTGATCCACGGGTCGGTCGCCGGCCGCGACGGGGTCGTGGTGATCGACCAGGGCGCCATCCGCGGATCCCGGCGCAGCAACCCCGCCACCTACACCGGCCTGCTCGAGCCGATCCGCAAGGCCTTCGCGAAGGCGAACGGCGTGAAGCCGGCGCTGTTCAGCGCCAACTCCGAGGGCGCCTGCCCCACCTGCAACGGCGCCGGCGTCATCTACACCGATCTGGGGGTCATGGCCACCGTCGAGTCACCCTGCGAGGAGTGCGAGGGCAAGCGGTTCCAGGCGGCGGTGCTGGAGTACCGGCTCAGCGGCCGGGACATCAGCGAGGTGCTCGCCATGTCGGTCACCGAGGCCGAGGAATTCTTCGGGGACGGTGAGGCGCGCCTGCCCGCCGCGCACACGATCCTCGACCGGCTCGCCGACGTCGGGTTGGGCTATCTCACCCTCGGCCAGCCACTCACGACGCTCTCCGGCGGCGAGCGGCAGCGCCTGAAGCTGGCCACGCAGATGGCCGAGAAGGGCGACGTCTACGTCCTCGACGAGCCGACCACCGGCCTGCACCTCGCCGACGTGGATAACCTGCTCGGCCTGCTCGACCGGCTCGTCGACTCCGGCAAGTCGGTCCTCGTCATCGAGCACCACCAGGCGGTCATGGCACACGCGGACTGGATCATCGACCTCGGCCCCGGCGCCGGCCACGACGGCGGCCGGATCGTCTTCGAGGGCACCCCCGCCGACCTCGTCGCCGCCCGCTCCACCCTCACCGGCGAGCACCTGGCGGCCTACGTCGGCGGCTGATCGGGGCCCTCGCGGACGATGCGGGACGGGCGGGACGCTGCGGTCCGGGTCCCCTCGGGACGCGGCCGCGACAGCTCGTCGCTAGGGTGGCCGGCGTGAGCCGACGCGCGCAGTGGTGGGCCCGGTCGTCGAGGACGACCCAGGCCCGCTGACGCGCGCTCGGACCGTCCCAGACCCTCCGGACGGTCCGAGGAGCTCCTCCCCGGACGGCCGGTGGGCCACGACCCCGGAGGAGCAGGAGTGACGAGCACCGACGCCCCGGCCACCACGGCGCCGATGACCAAGGCCGTGCTGGCCGACGCGGACATCCCCACGCACTGGTACAACCTGGCCGCCGACCTGCCCGCGCCGATGCCGCCCCACCTGCACCCGGGCACCGGCGAGGCCCTCGTGGCCGGCGACATGGCACCGCTGTTCCCGGCGGCGCTGATCGAGCAGGAGATGACCGGCGAGCGGTTCGTGCCGATCCCGGAACCGGTCCGCGAGGTCTACCGGCTGTGGCGGCCCTCGCCGCTGTACCGGGCGCACCGCCTCGAGCGGGCGCTGGGGACGCCGGCGCGCATCTACTACAAGTACGAGGGCGTCAGCCCGGTCGGCAGCCACAAGCCGAACACCGCCGTGGCGCAGGCGTACTACAACGCGGCCGAGGGCGTGCGCCGGTTGACCACCGAGACCGGCGCCGGGCAGTGGGGCAGCGCGCTGTCGTTCGCCACGGCGCTCTTCGGCCTGGAGTGCGAGGTGTGGCAGGTCCGCGCCTCCTACGACAGCAAGCCGTACCGGCGGATGCTGATGGAGACCTTCGGCGGCGTGGTCCACGCCAGCCCGTCGGGGCTCACCGAGGCCGGCCGTGGGTTCCTCGAGCGGTTCCCCGGCACCACCGGCAGCCTCGGGATGGCGGTCAGCGAGGCCGTGGAGTCGGCGGCGCCGGACCCGGCGGCGCGGTACGCGCTGGGCAGCGTGCTCAACCACGTGCTGCTGCACCAGACGGTGATCGGCGAGGAGGCGCTGCGCCAGCTCGAGGTGTTCGGTGAGACGGCGGCCGACGTCGTCCTCGGGTGCGCCGGTGGCGGGTCGAACCTGGCGGGGCTGTCCTTCCCGTTCCTGCGGGAGAGGCTGGCCGGGCGCACCGACACCCGGGTGGTGGCCGTGGAGCCCGCCGCGTGCCCGTCGCTCACGCAGGGGCGCTACGAGTACGACCACGGCGACGTCGCCGGGTTGACCCCGCTGATGAAGATGCACACCCTCGGGCGCGACTTCGTGCCCGAGGCCATCCACGCCGGTGGGCTGCGCTACCACGGCATGGCCCCGATGGTCAGCCACGTCGTGGACCTGGGACTGATCACCGCCCAGGCCGTCGAGCAGCAGGAGGCGTTCGACGCCGGGCTGCTGTTCGCCCGCACCGAAGGGCTGGTGCCGGCACCGGAGTCCTGCCACGCCGTCGCCGGCGCGATCGCCGAGGCCCGTCGCCGTGCGGACACCGGGGAGGCCGGTGTCCTGGTGGTGGGACTGTCCGGCAACGGCCAGCTGGACCTGCCCGCCTACGCCGAGCACCTCACCGGCGCGCGCACCCCGGCGACGGGCGACCAACCCTTCTGACGGCGCACGGTCGTCCTCCGCTGACCGGCCGGCTGGCGGCCGCACTCCGCCGTCCCCGGGTCGCCCCCGTGGACGGCGACCCGGCAGGCTGGTGGTCGTCGGGGGGTGTGCGGCGGGCCCGGACCGGTTCTTGACGTGACCCGGGTCGCCCACCAAGCTGCCTCGCCGACCGCAACAGTCCCGCACCATCGCGACGGACCAGGGAGTGCCATGGCCAACCTCCTCATCGGCGGCACCTGGCGGCCGGGGGCCTCGTCGGACCAGCGCGAGGTCGTCAACCCCTTCGACCAGAGCGTCGTCGCGAAGGTGGACGAGGCGACGGTCGAGGACGTCGCCGCGGCCGTCGGAGCGGCCCGGGCCGCCTTCGACGCGGGGGAGTGGTCCGGTACCCCGGCGGCCGAGCGGGGGGCCCTGCTGCGCCGCGTCGCCGATCTCCTGGTGCGCGACCGGGAGGACATCGCCCGGCTGGAGACGCTGGACACCGGCAAGACGGTCGGCGAGAGCCGGCAGGACGTCGACGACGTGGCCGCCGTCTTCCGCTACTACGCGGACCTGGCGGACAAGGACCCCGGCCGCCTGGTCGACGCCGGGCGTCCCGGCATCGTCAGCCGCGTCGTCCACGAGCCGGTCGGCGTGTGCGCGCTCATCACGCCGTGGAACTACCCGCTCCTGCAGGTGTCCTGGAAGGTCGCGCCGGCGCTCGCGGCCGGGAACACCATCGTCGTCAAGCCGAGCGAGGTCACCCCGCTGACCACCATCCGGCTCACCGAGCTGCTGGAGGAGGCCGGCGCCCCGGCGGGCGTGGTCAACCTCGTCCTCGGTGGCCGGGACGTCGGAGCGGCGATGGTCGAGCACCCCGACGTGGACATGGTGTCGTTCACCGGCGGCCTCAGCACGGGGCAGGAGATCCTGCGGGCCGCCGCCGAGACGGTGAAGAAGGTGACCGTCGAGCTCGGTGGCAAGAACCCCAACGTGGTCTTCGCCGACGTCGACCTCGACACCGCCGTCGACAACGCCCTGACGGCGGCCTTCCTGCACTCCGGCCAGGTGTGCTCGGCGGGGACCCGGCTCATCGTGCAGGACGGGATCCACGACGAGTTCGTCGCGGCCCTGGTCGAGCGCGCCCAGCGCATCCGCCTCGGCAACGGGTTCGACCCGGCGACCGAGAGCGGACCCCTGGTGTCCGAGGAGCACCGGGCGAGCGTGGAGGAGTACGTCGCGGTCGGCGTCCGCGAGGGCGCCCGGCTGGTCACCGGTGGCCGCCGTCCCGACGAGCCGGGCCTGGCCGGCGGGTTCTTCTACCTGCCGACGGTGTTCGCCGACTGCCGGCGGGACATGCGGATCGTGCAGGACGAGTCCTTCGGGCCCGTCCTCACCGTGGAGCGGTTCACCACGGAGGCGGAGGCGATCGCGCTCGGCAACGACACCGGCTACGGGCTCGCCGGTGCGGTCTGGACCGCCGACACCGCCCGCGCCGAGCGGGTGGCCCGCGCCCTCCGCCACGGAACGATCTGGATCAACGACTTCGGCCCGTACCTCCCGCAGGCGGAGTGGGGCGGGTTCGGACGGTCGGGCAACGGTCGCGAGCTCGGCCCGGCGGGCCTGGCCGAGTACCGCGAGGCCAAGCACATCTGGCACAACACCCGGCCCGCCCGGCAGGACTGGTTCGGCCGGCCCGCGGGGAACGGGGCCTGAGGCCCCTGAGCCCGCCGGACCCGGCCGGCGGCCCGCGCCGCTCGCCGTCCCCCGGTACCGCCTCCCGACCGGACGCCGCTCCACCCGCCCGGTGACCCGTGCACCACGACCCCATGGAGTTGTCATGAGGAAACGAGCGGCCCCCGCGGAGGCCACGACCGACCCCGCCCCACCGGCCCGGATCAAGGGCCCCGTCTTCTACGGCTCGGCGATCGGCGTCCTGCTGATCGCCGGCTGGGCGATGGTCTCCCCGACGGCGGCTGCGGAGACGATCGGCACGCTGGTGGGCTGGACGTCGGAGTGGTTCGGCTGGTTCTACATCCTGTTCGCGACCGCCGTCCTCGTCTTCGTGCTCTTCCTCGGCATCTCCCGCTACGGCCGCACCAAGCTCGGGCCCGAGCACTCGACGCCGCAGTACAGCACCTTCGCCTGGGCGTCGATGCTCTTCGCCGCCGGCATCGGCACCGACCTGATGTTCTTCGCGGTCGCCGAGCCGGTGACGCAGTACCTCGCGCCGCCGGTCGGCGAGGGGGAGACCGTGGCGGCGGCGCGGGAGGCGACGGTCTGGACGCTGTTCCACTACGGCCTCACCGGGTGGGGCATGTACGCGGTGATGGGGATGGCGCTGGCCTACTTCTCCTACCGCCGCAACCTGCCGCTGGCCATCCGGTCCGCGCTGTACCCCGTCTTCGGCAAGCGCGTCCAGGGCCCCCTGGGCCACGGCGTGGACATCGCCGCGGTCCTGGGCACCATCTTCGGGGTCGCCACGTCGCTGGGCATCGGCGTCGTCCAGCTCAACTTCGGCCTGGAGGTGCTCTTCGGCATCCCCGAGGGACGCGCGGCGCAGATCGGGCTCATCGTCCTGGCCGTCGCGGCGGCCACCGTGTCCGCGGTGAGCGGCGTGGACCGGGGGATCAAGCGGCTCTCGCAGCTCAACGTGCTGCTGGCCATCGGCCTGGCCGCGTTCGTGCTCTTCGCGGGGAAGACGACCTTCCTCCTCAACGGGCTGGTGCTCAACGTCGGCGACTTCGTCAGCAGCTTCCCCGGCCTGACGATGCAGACCTTCGCCTTCGAGCGCCCGGTCGAGTGGCTCAACAGCTGGACGCTCTTCTTCTGGGCCTGGTGGATCGCCTGGGCTGCCTTCGTCGGCCTGTTCCTCGCCCGCATCTCCCGCGGGCGGACGATCCGCCAGTTCGTGGTCGGGACGATGGTCATCCCGTTCAGCTACATCGTCATGTGGATCTCGATCTTCGGGAACAGCGCCATCGAGCGCATCCGGGACGGGGACACCGCGTTCGGGCAGCTGGCCATGAACACCCCCGAGCAGGGCTTCTACACGCTGCTGATGGAGTACCCGGCCTTCCCCTTCATCGGCGCGGTCGCGACCTTCGTCGGCCTGCTCTTCTACGTCACGTCGGCCGACTCCGGCGCCCTGGTGATGGCGAACCTGTGCTCCCACCTGCGGACTCCGCAGCACGACGGCGGCAAGGGTGTGCGGATCTTCTGGGCGGTCGCCACCGGGCTGCTCACCGCGGCGATGCTCCTCGTGGGTGGTGTCCCCGCGCTGCAGAACGCCACGATCATCATGGCGCTGCCCTTCACCTTCGTGATGGTGCTGGTCATGGTGGGCCTCTACAAGGCCCTCCGGGTGGAGGCCCTCCGGGCGACCAGCCACCACCAGACCCTCCCGGGTCGGCTGTCCGGGCGGGCGCTGGGAGCTCCGGACGGGAACGGCACGCCCGGCTGGCGGCTGCGACTGAACCGGGCCATGGCCTTCCCGGGCCAGGCCTCGGCGCGGGAGTACCTCGACGAGGTGGCGGCGCCGGCTCTGGAGGACGTCGCGGCCGAGCTGCGCGGTGAGGGCATCGAGGCGCAGGCGCGCCGGGCGACCGACGACACCGGCCAGGGCTGCGTCGAGCTCACCGCCGACCTGCGGGGCGATCACCCGTTCGCCTACCGGATCTGCGTGCGGGCGCTCCCGATCCCCGGGTACGGACGCCGCACCCGGCCCGGCGACGAGACGTACTCCCGGCTCGAGGTGCACCTCGGCGAAGGAGGCCAGGGCTACGACGTGATGGGGTACACCCACTCGCAGCTGATCGACGACGTCCTCGACCAGTACGAGCGGCACCTGGAGTTCCTGCGACTGCAGGAGCCGATCCCCGCTCCCCGCCGGTCGGATCCCCCGCAGTGGGTCCCCAACTGATCCGGCGTCCTCCTCGTCGGGGCGGATCGGCCGATCGGCTCCGCCTCGACGAGGGCACCACGCGCGGCGTCCCGGGGCAGGGGTGCTCCCTCAGCTCTGGCCGGTGACCTCGCTGACCGAGGCCGGCCGGTGCCGGTGGAACTCGACGTGCTCGGGGGCGAGCGGGGTGTTGCCGAGGATCAGGTCGGCGGCCTTCTCGGCCATCATCATGACCGGCGCGTAGATGTTGCCGTTGGTCACGTAGGGCATCGCCGAGGCGTCGACGACCCGCAGACCCTCCAGCCCGTGCACCCGCATGCTCCTCGGGTCGACCACCGACAGCGGGTCGGTGCCCATCTTCGCCGTGCAGGAGGGGTGCAGCGCGGTCTCGGCGTCGCGGGCCACCCAGCTGAGGATCTGCTCGGGGGTCTCGATCGCGGGCCCGGGGGAGATCTCGCCGGAGCTGAACTCGGCGAACGCCGGCTGCCCGAGGATCTGCCGCGCCACCTGCACCGCCTCGACCCACTCCCGGCGGTCCTGCTCGGTGGACAGGTAGTTGAACCGCATCGCCGGCGGCACCCGTGGGTCCCGGGACCTGACCTTGAGCGTGCCGCGGGCGTCGGAGTACATCGGCCCGACGTGCACCTGGTAGCCGTGGTCACCGGCCGGCATCGTCCCGTCGTAGCGGACCGCGATGGGCAGGAAGTGGAACATCAGGTTCGGGTAGGCGACGTCGTCGTTGCCGCGCAGGAACCCGCCGGCCTCGAAGTGGTTGGTGGCGCCGAGTCCCGTCCGCAGGAACAGCCACTGCGCGCCGATCCCGGGCTTGCGCCACCACGTCATGCCCGGCGCGATGGACACCGGCTGCGTGCACGCGTGCTGGACGTAGACCTCGAGGTGGTCCTGCAGGTTCTCCCCGACACCCGGCAGGTCGGCCACGACGTCGATGCCGAGGGCCCGCAGCTCCGAGCCGTTCCCGACGCCGGAGAGCTGCAGCAGCTGCGGGGTGTTGATGGCGCCGCCGCTGAGCACCACCTCGCCGGCGTGCACCGTGCGGGCCGGCCCGCGCCCGCGGCGGTACTCCACGCCGACGGCGCGCCGGCCCTCGAAGAGGACGCGGGTGACGTGGGCCCGGGTCCGGACCGTGAGGTTCGGGCGGGACACCACCGGGTGCAGATAGGCGCGGGCCGCGCTCAGCCGGCGGCCGCGGTGCACGTTGCGGTCGAAGGGGGCGAACCCCTCCTGCCGATAGCCGTTGACGTCGTCGGTGAGGGGGTGGCCGGCCTGCTGCACCGCGGAGAGGAAGGCCTGGAACAGCGGGCTGGTGGCGGGCCCCCGCTCGAGGACGAGGGGGCCGTCCTTGCCGCGGAACGGGTCGTCGGGGGCGGCGGCCGTGCAGTTCTCCATGCGCTTGAAGTAGGGCAGGCAGTGCGCGAAGTCCCACGTGGCCATGCCCTCGTCGGCAGCCCAGCGCTCGTAGTCGAGGGGGTTGCCGCGCTGGAAGATCATCCCGTTGATGCTGCTCGAGCCGCCGAGCAGCTTCCCGCGGGCGTGGTGGACCCTCCGGCCGCCCATCCACGGCTCCGGCTCGGTCTGGTACTTCCAGTCGTAGAACCGGTTGCCGATCGGGATGGTGAGCGCGGCGGGCATGTGGACGAAGACGTCCCAGAGGGAGTCCTTGCGGCCAGCCTCCAGCACCAGCACCCGGTTGCCGGGGTCGGCGCTGAGCCGGTTGGCGAGGACGCTGCCTGCGGATCCGCCGCCCACGATGACGACGTCGTACTGCTGCCGGCTCACGTCGTGCTCCCTCGCTGCGTCGAGGTGGCGCGCCGGTGGGTGCCGGGTCCCGGGTTCAGTGCTGCAGTCGGACACACCGGGACCATGACCTCTCCGAGTCGCTGGTTGCGATGGACGCAACGGCCTGCTCGTCGCGGAACAGCCTGGTGGCCCCCCGCAGAGCGAGTCAAGGGTCCGGTGTGAGGTCGATCTCCACGGTGAGACGGCGAGCGTCGAGTGGTGGAGTCGGGCACGGACCCGTCGCGCTCGGGGGAGCCGTTCCACCGGGTCGACGAGCAGGACTTCGCGGCCTGGGAGCGGCCCAGTCGGCCGGATCCTCCCGTGCCTACGCCCGTGGTGGCGTCCTGGTCCCCTCCGAGCACCACATCGGCGCCTTCCACGACCGGGTGACGCAGCGCCTGGCCGACCGAGCCCGGCCGCCGCGGCGCCGGGGGTCCGTGGCGCGACAGGGAGTGTGCCGCCGGGAGAGGCTGGGGCCGTGAAGATCCTGCTCCCTGACTCGCTGCCGCTCGTCCCCGCGCTGCCCGAGGGGGTCGAGGCGGTGCACTACGACGTGGCCGCCCCGGTGCCCGACGAGCACCTCGACGCCGAGGCCCTGGTGGTCTGGGGCAACGCACCGAGCGACCTGCGCGCCGTCGCCGGGCGGATGCCGCGGCTGCGGTGGGTGCAGACGCTGGCGGCCGGGCCGGACGCCGTCCTCGGCGCAGGCCTCCCCGACGACGTCGTCGTCACCTCCGGCGCGGGCCTGCACGACCGGCCGGTCACCGAGCACGCCCTGGCCCTGGTGCTCGCGCTGCTGCGCCGCCTGCCGGCCGCGCTCGCCGCGCAGGCCGAGCACCGCTGGGCCGACGAGCTCGGCGGGCTGCAGCCGCTGCACCCGGAGGGGGCGGTGACCACGCTGCTCGACGCCCGGGTGCTCGTCTGGGGCTTCGGCAACATCGGGCAGAACCTGGCCCCGCTGCTGCGGGCCCTCGGCGCGCAGGTGCGCGGGGTGGGGCGCAGCGCGGGGGAGCGGTCCGGCTTCCCCGTCGTCGCCGAGGACCGGCTGGAGGCGGAGCTGGAGCAGACCGACGTCCTCGTCATGATCCTGCCCGCCACCGAGGCCACGACCCACGCGCTGGACGCCGGCCGGCTGGCCGCGCTGCCGCGGCACGCGCTCGTCGTCAACGTCGGTCGCGGGACGACGGTCGACGAGCCGGCGCTGGTCGCGGCGCTGACCGAGGGCCGGATCGCGGGCGCGGCACTCGACGTCACCGAGGTCGAGCCGCTGCCGGCGGACTCCCCGCTGTGGGACGCACCGAACCTGCTGCTCACCCCGCACGCCGCCGGCGGCCGGCCGGTCGGTGCCGACGAGCTCGTCGGCGGCAACCTCGAGGCCCTGCTCGCCGGCCGCGAGCTGCGCAACGTCGTGGCGCGCTGACCCCTCGAGGGGGGAACACTGTCGACAGTCGGCACGGACGCCAGGACGGCGCGGCTACCATGACGTCGACGAGGAGGCTGCTGCGTGAGCGTTGAGTCACTGTCGGCACTGGACCGGAGCACGCTGCGCGAGCGGTCCCTCGAGGCGCTCCGGTCGGCCATCCTCTCCGGCCGGTACCGGCCCGGCGACCACCTCGGCGAGGTGGAGCTGGCGGGATCGCTCGGGGTCAGCAGGGGCACGGTGCGCGAGGCGCTGCGGCACCTGCAGCAGGAGGGTCTGGTCACCACCGGCAACCGCGGGATGCTCCGGGTCAACAGCCTGACCTCCGCCGAGGTGCGCGAGCTCTTCCGCGTTCGTGCCGCCCTGGAGGGGCTGGCCGTCCGGGAGGTCATCGCCTCCGCACGGCGGGAGGCGGCTGCGGAGACGCTGCGGGCGGCCGTGGAGCGGCTCTCCGACGAGGACGAGGCCGCCGCGCGGATCGAGGCCGACCTGGCCTTCCACCTGCTGCTGTGCCAGCTGTCGGGCAACTCCATGCTCGTCGAGGCGTGGCAGCGGCTCGAGGGCCGGATGCGGGTCGCCATCCTCAACGGCGCGGCCTGGCAGGCGCCGATGATGGCCCGCGACCGGCACGTGCCGATCGTCGAGGCCATCGAGCGCGGGGACGTCGAGGCGGCCGTGCGGGTCGTCGACGAGCACATGACCGCAGCCGCCGAGCACTTCGCCGAGGCGACCGAGTCCGCGTAGCGGGGCCCCTCTCCGCCCCGTCCCCCGCGAGCTCGGGACGGCGCCGCCCTGCCCACCGCTCCTGAGCGGACCCCCGTCCTCCCGCCCCTCGAAGGCTCGGGGCGGGACCCGGGACGGGGCCTCCGGTGCCCTGGACGCGGTGGCTCTGCTCGCTCGCGTGCTCCCGGCGGGACCCTGCAGGAGGGCCGGCTCGTCGGACTGCCCACCCCGACCTGCACCGATGCCCGGGCTGGGAAGTGACCCTTGACACCATGACGCGCACCACCCACTCTGGTCGGCAGTTAACTGTCAACAGTCAACGACTAACGGGGTTCTCTCGCCCACCGGAGACCGGAGACCACCATGACCGAGCGGCACCCAGCACTCCACGACCCAACACCTCGAGGACGTCGCCGTCTGGCACCTGTTCGAGGGCGCCCCGACCGAGGAGGTCAGCGTCGGGTGCCCCGTCGATGCGACGATCGGGACGCGCAGCTCCACCGGCTCTCGCAGGTCGGAGGGGGACTGACATGACCGACACCACGCTGCTCCTGCTGAACACCGCGATCACGGTGGCGATCGTCGTCGGGCTCATCGTCTTCGTGAAGATCAACCCGGTCATCTCGCTGGTGATCGGCGCCCTCTACCTCGGCATCGCCGCGGGGCTGGGCTACGAGGGCACGACGACCGCCGTCGTGACGGGCTTCGGCAACCTGATGGCCGAGGTGGGCCTCATCATCGGCTTCGGCGTGATGCTGGGGACCCTGTTGTCGGCCATGGGGACGCTGCACCGCGTCGTGGACGGGATGCTGCGCCTCGTCGGGGCCAAGCGCTCCCCCTACGTCATCGGCCTGACCTCGGGGATCGTCTTCCCGGCGATCTACTTCGATGTCGCGCTGGTGATCCTGGGGCCCATGGCCCGCTCGATCGCCCTGCGGACCGGGCTCAGCATCGCGCCGCTGGCCGGCTCCCTGGCCATCGGCCTCGAGGTGGCGCTGCTGATGGTCCCGCCCGGTGCAGCCGCGCTGGCCATCGCGGCCGCCCTCGGCATCCCGCTCGGCACCATGCTGCTGTGGGGGATCCCCTTCGGCATCGTGGTCATCGTCGTCTCCATCCTGCTGCACAGCCTGCTCATGCGCTTCACCTGGAACGACGCGAAGGACGACGACCCGCTGACCGACCCCGAGCACACCGGTGAGATCGCCGGATACGGCCTCCCGCCCGGCGCCGAACCCTCCGGTGAGCAGGCAGCCATCGCGCACGACCAGCAGGCCCCGCAGGTCGATCGCGGCGGTGCAGCGACGGCCGTCACGGAGGACCCGCAGCGCGGCACTACCCCCGCCGGCGCCGGCGGCGAGGGGTCAGGGAGGCAGCTGCCCCTGCTCGTCGCCCTCCTCCCGCTGCTCATCCCGGTGCTGCTCATCGTGGCCGACACCAGCAGCAGTGCGGCCGGCGCGGAGATCGGCCTGCTCGGCTTCCTGGGCAATCCCGTGGTGGCCCTCCTCATCGGGCTGCTCGTGGGCACCGCTCTCGCCGTGCCGTCACTGGGCCGGACGGGCGTCGAGGAGGTGATCGTGCGGGCCGCCGGGACCAGCGGCGTCATCCTGCTGTTCACCGGCGTCGCGGGATCACTCGGGCAGGTCATCGCCGAGACCAACATCGGCGACCTGGTGGCCGGCCTCTTCAGCGCCAACGCGGCCTACCCGCTCGTGCTGGCCTGGCTGGTCGCGGCGCTGCTGCGCCTGGCCCAGGGCTCCGGGTCCGTGGCCGCCATCACCGCGGCGCTGCTGCTGGCGCCGGTCGTCGGGAGCCTGGGGCTCAACCCGGTGCTGATCTGGCTGGCCGCCGCGTCCGGGGCCGCCCTGGGCGGGCACGTCACCGACAACACCTTCTGGATCTTCAAGACGCTGCTGGGCCTGTCCGTGCGCGGCACCTTCCAGGTCTACACGGTCGCCCAGGGGCTGTTGTCCTTCGTCGGCCTGGGCGCGGTCCTCGTGCTCGGCATCTTCGCCTGACGGAAATCGAACAAAGGAGATCTCCAGCATGAACGCACCCACGAGCCCGGCCGTCTCGAACCCGGCCGGCACGGCCGATCGGGCGGAGCGGATCACCCGGATCCGCGAGGCCGCGTACCGGATCCGGCGCAACGCCCTGGACATGGGGGAGGTGCAGGGCCAGGGCTACATCGGCCAGGCGCTGGGCGTCGCCGACGTCCTCGCGGTCGTCTACACCGACCAGCTCCGCTACCGCCCCGAGGACCCGCACTGGCCCGACCGGGACCGGTTCCTGCTCTCCATCGGCCACTACGCCATCGCGCTGTACGCCGCGCTGGCCGAGGCCGGCACCATCCCGCTCGAGGAGCTGGAGACCTACGGGTCGGACGACTCCCGGCTGCCGATGTCGGCGATGGCCTCCTACACCCCGGGTGTGGAGATCTCCGGCGGCTCGCTGGGCCACGGGCTGCCGGTGGCCACCGGGATGGCCCTCGGGCTGCGCCACCAGGGCAACTCCGCGCGGGTGTTCAACCTGCTCTCCGACGGCGAGCTGGACGAGGGCTCGACCTGGGAGGCGGCGATGGCCTGCGCCCACCACGGCCTGGACAACGTCACCGCCATCGTCGACGTCAACGCGCTGCAGGCCGACGGCCCCACCGCCGGCGTGCTGCGCACCGAGCCGGTGACCGACAAGTGGCAGGCCTTCGGCTGGCACGCCCTGCGCGTCGACGGCAACGACGTCGCCGCGCTCGTCGACGCCCTCGACGAGCTGCGTGCGCACCGCGGCTCACCCTCGGTGCTGATCTGCGACACCCGCATCGGCCGCGGCGTGCCGCTGCTCGAGACCCGCGAGAAGGCCCACTTCATGAGCGTCGCCGAGCACGAGTGGCAGACCGCCCGCACCCAGCTCGAGGAAGGACTGGCCCGATGACCAGCACCACCCCCCGCAAGAAGCTCACCACCTCGGCGATGATCGCCTCCTTCGCCGACCCCGGTCAGCGCACCACCAGCGCACCGTTCGGGCACGCGCTCAACCGCCTGGCGGAGGAACGGCCGGAGATCGTCGGGCTGTCGGCCGACCTGGCGAAGTACACCGACATGCACGTGTTCCGCGACGCCCATCCCGACCGGTTCTTCCAGATGGGCATGGCCGAGCAGTCGCTGCTCGGGGCCGCGGCCGGGATGGCGGAGGTCGGGCTGGTGCCCTTCGCCTCCACCTACTCGGTGTTCGCCACCCGGCGGGCCTACGACTTCCTCTGCCTCGACATCGCCGAGCCGAACCTGAACGTCAACGTCGTCGGCGGCCTGCCCGGCCTCACCACCGGGTACGGGCCCAGCCACCAGGCCACCGAGGACCTGGCGATCCTCCGCGGCTGCCCCAACCTGACCATCGTCGACCCGTGCGACTCCGTCGACATCGAGCAGGCCGTGCCGGCCCTGGCCGACGCACCCGGCCCCACCTACCTGCGGCTGCTCCGTGGCGCGGTGCCCACCGTGCTGGACGAGTACGACTACCGGTTCCAGCTCGGCAAGGCCGCCGAGCTGCGCGCCGGCCGGGACGTCGTCCTCATCTCCACCGGCCTGATGACCATGCGGGCGCTGCAGGCCGCGGCCCGCCTGGAGGCCGACTCCGTCGACGTCGCCGTCCTGCACGTCCCGACGATCAAGCCGCTGGACACCGAGGCGATCCTGCGGGCGGCCCGCACCGACCGGCTCGTGGTGACGCTGGAGAACCACACCGTCGTCGGCGGCCTGGCCGAGTCGGTCGCCTCGACGCTGGCCTTCGCCGGCGTCGGGACGCGCGTGGTGCCGATCGCGCTGCCCGACGAGTTCCTCGCCGCCGGCGCCCTGCCCACCCTGCACGACCGCTACGGCCTGTCGACCGACGCCGTCATCGCCAAGGTCAAGGCCGAGCTGGGCGGCGGCACGCACGCCCCCTGGGCGGCCGATCCCGACCCGGCCACCGCCTGACACCACCCCCGAACACCCCTGGAGGAACGAATGTCCGTCTCCGACAAGACCGCCGTCGTCACCGGCGCCGGCTCCAAGCGCGGCATCGGCCGCGCCACCGCCCACACCCTGGCCGCCGCCGGCTGGAACATCGCCATCCTCGACCTGGACGAGGGCAGCGCGAAGGACGCCGCCCAGGAGATCGCCGAGCAGCACGGCGTCCAGGCCGTCGGCATCGGCTGCGACGTCACCGACGAGGCGTCCGTCGAGAGCGCGCTGGCCGCCCTCGACGGCTCGGTGCCCCCGGTGGGCGCCCTGGTGAACAACGCCGGCATCACCTCGCCGACCCCGTTCCTCGAGGTCAGCGGCGAGGAGTGGGACCGCATCTTCGCGGTCAACGTGCGCGGCGCGTACAACATCACCCGCCGCGTCGCACCCGGCATGGCCGAGCGCGGCTTCGGCCGCATCGTCTTCCTCTCCTCGGTCTCGGCCGAGCGCGGCGGCGGGGTGTTCGGCGGGGTCGCCTACTCCGCCGCCAAGGCCGCCCAGCTCGGCTTCACCCGGGCACTGGCCCGCGAACTCGGGCCGCACGGCGTGACGGTCAACGCCGTCGCCCCCGGGCTCATCGACACCGACATCACCGGCGGCGCGCTGGAGGGCGAGCGCAAGACGCAGCTCGTCGCCGGGATCCCCGTGGGCCGCAACGGCAACGTCGCCGACGTCGCCGACCTCATCACCTACCTGTGCCGGCAGGAGACCGGCTACATCACCGGGGCCACGTACGACGTCAACGGCGGCTCGCACATCCATTGAGGACCCCGTCCTCCGCACCGCTCGCAAGCTCGCGCCGAGCCTCTGGACGGGGCCGTTCCAACACGTCACCAGGCTCGGCACGGGCCCCTGACGGGTGGCCGTTCCAGCACCCCACCAGCGCGGCCCGTCCCCCACGGGACGGGCCGCGCCGGCACGGTTGGTCCCGGCGGTCATCGCGGACCACGATGGGCCCGTGGACGACCTCCCCAGCCCTGGTCCCGCAGCCGGTGCCGCCGTGCGGTGCGCGTCGTGACCCCCGACCGCCGCACCGCGGTGGTGACCGGCGGCGGTTCCGGACTCGGCCGCGCCACCGCCCGGGCGCTGCTGGCCGACGGCTGGTCCGTGGCGCTGCTGGGGCGCACCCGCCCGTCGCTGGAGGAGACGGCCGGAGGCGGGGACGGCGCTCTCGTGCTGCCCACCGACGTCGCCGACGAGGCGCAGGTGGACGCGGCGTTCGATGCCGTCCGGGACACCTGGGGCCGGCTCGACCTGCTGGTCAACAACGCCGGCACCTTCGGTCCCGCGGGCGAGGTGGACGAGATCGCGGTCGCCGACTGGCGGACGACCGTGGAGGTCAACGTCACGGGCGTCTTCCTGTGTGCCCGCGCCGCCGTCCGGCTGATGAAGGCGCAGGACCCGCCGGGCGGGCGGATCGTCAACAACGGCTCGATCTCCGCGCACGTGCCGCGGCCGGGGAGCGTCGCCTACACCGCCACCAAGCACGCCGTCACCGGCCTGACCAAGGCGATCGCGCTGGACGGCCGCCCGCACCGGATCGTCTGCGGGCAGATCGACATCGGCAACGCCGCCACCGAGATGACCGCCGGGATGGCGCACGGAGCCCGCCAGGCCGACGGCTCCGTCCGGCCCGAGCCCACCTTCGACCCGGCGCACGTCGCCGACGCGGTGGTGCAGATGGCCCGGCTGCCGCTCGAGGTCAGCGTTCCGTTCACCACGATGCTGGCCACCGGCATGCCCTACCTCGGGCGGGGCTGAGGGGACCGCGGTGCGCTGGGCCGTCAACACCTCCCTCCTCTTCGGCGACCTGCCGCTGGAGCGCCGGCCGCAGGCGGCCCGCGCCGCCGGGTTCACCGCGGTCGAGTCGTGGTGGCCCTTCGACTCCGCCACGCCCGCCGACCGGGACGTCGAGGCGTTCGTGCGGTCGGTCGAGGACGCCGGGGTGCAGCTGGTCGCGCTCAACTTCCCGGCCGGTGCGATGGCCGACGGCGAGCGCGGGCTGGTGTCGCTCCCCGGCCGGGAGGCGGAGTGGCGCGACGCGGTCGCCGCCACGGTCGGCCTCGGGGAGCGGCTGGGCGTGCGGCTGTTCAACGCGCTGTACGGCAACCGGGCCGACGGCACTACCCCCGCCGCGCAGGACGCGCTCGCCGTCGAGCACCTGGCCCTGGCCGGGCGGGCGACGGCGCGGATCGGCGGCACGGTGCTCCTCGAGCCGCTCAGCGCCGCGCCCCGGTACCCGCTGCGGACGGCGGAGGACGCGGTCGCCGTCGCCGACCGGGTGGCGGCGGAGACCGGGGTGGGCGGCATCGGACTGCTCCTCGACCTCTACCACCCCGCGGTCAACGGCGAGGACCTCGACCGGGTGGTCGCCGTCCACGGCCCCCGGCCGCGCACGTGCAGATCGCCGACGCACCGGGGCGGGGTGTGCCCGGCACCGGGGAGCTCGACCTCGTGCGGCACCTGCGCCGGCTCGAGGACGTGGGCCACGGCGGCTGGGTCGCCCTCGAGCACCTGCCGGGCGAGGGCGACCCGTTCGCCTGGCTGCCACGCGAGCGGCGCGCGGCGGACTGACCGGCCCGCCGTCCCCGCTCCGTGCGGCATGCGGGCCCAGCCCTCGACCGGGACCTCGGCGCAAGCGGGTGCGCCAAAAGCCGGCCACCCGCGGACCGTGACCCGGGGGTCAGCCCGCCAAGGAGCGGCGCAGCGCCCGCACCGAGGCAGCTGCGCCCGAGTCGCTCATCACCACGCCCGCGTGGTCGTGCCCGCGCAGCAGCTCCGCCGTCACCAGGCCGTCGGACGCGGCCACCACCGCAGCCACCTCCTCGTCCGTGTAGGCCGGCGGCGACCCGGCGCCGACGCTCCACTCGGCGTGCAGCAGCTGCGTGGGCACCGAGAGCCGGCGCAGCGCGTCGGCGGCGGTGTCGGTGAGGAAGACGTCGGCGGCGTCGTCGACCAGCGCCCGGCCGTCCAGCCGCACCCGGCCGCCGTCCCGGCCCCGCTCCAGGTCGTGCGCCAGGCAGGTGGCCAGGTGCGGGTCGGCGGGGTCGAGCAGCGGCCCGGTGTTCGTCACGACGAAGTCGACGTAGCTCGCCAGGTCGGGCCAGTCGGTGCCCAGCCGGGCGGTGCGGTCGGCGAAGGCCGCCTCCAGCTGCTCCCGGCTCGTGGGCCGGCGCACCATCGGCGGCCCGCCGTCGAGCAGGGTCAGGCTGCGCACCCGCTCCGGTGCGGCGGCCGCGAGCTGCACGGCGATGAAGCCGCCCAGCGACATGCCGAGGACGTCGACGGTCTCCAGCTCCAGCGCGTCGAGGACGGCGAGCTGGTCGGCGACGTGCCCGGCCAGGGTCGAGGCGTCCGACCGCGGCGTGCTCAGCCCGCGGCCGCTGAGGTCGGCGGCGACCAGGTCGACGTCCGGCGCCGCGGCGAGGGTCCAGGCCCACAGCCGCGAGGTGCTGCTCATGCCGTGGATGCCCAGCACCGGCCGGGTGCTGCCCGGTCGCCGCCACGCGTGCACCCGGCGGCCGTCGGGCCGCTGGACCGCGACGTGCTCGGGGAAGTCGTCGGCGCTCACGCGCTGCCCTCGTCGGGGAAGACCTTGCCGGGGTTGAGGATGCCGTGCGGGTCGAGCGCGGTCTTGACCGCGCGCTGCATCGCGACCACCGCCGGGGCCAGCTCGATGGCCAGCCCGTCGCGTTTGAGCAGGCCGACGCCGTGCTCGCCGGTCACCGTCCCGCCCAGCGCCACGGCGTCGCGCATGATCTCGCCGAACGCGACCTGCGCCCGGGCCCGCGCCTCGGCATCGCCGGGCGGGGTGATCAGCAGCGGGTGCAGGTTGCCGTCCCCGGCGTGCGCGATGTTGGCGATGAGCACGTCGTTGCGGACGGCCGCCGCCTCGATCCGGGCGAGCATCTCCGGGACGGCGGACTTGGGCACGCACACGTCCTCGGTGAGCAGCGGACCCAGCCGCTCCAGCGCCGGATAGGCCAGCCGGCGCGCGGCGATCAGCGCCTCGGCCTCGGCCGGGTCGGTGGACGCCGCGGCCCACGTGGCGCCGCCGAGCTCGAAGCTGCGCAGCATCGCGTCGGCCTCGGCGTCGCCGGCCGGGCCGGGGGCGTCGGTGCGGCCGAGCAGCACCACGGCGGCGTCGACCGACAGGCCCATGTTCTTCCACTCGTCGACGGCGGCCAGGCAGTGCCGGTCGACCAGCTCCAGGGCCGAGGGCGTCACCCCGGCCGCGCCGACCGCCTCGACCGCCCGCCCGGCGTCGACCACGGAGTCGAAGTAGCCGACGACGGTGCGCTCGGGCGCCCGCGCCGGCCGCAGCCGCACGGTCACCTCGGTGACCACGCCCAGGGTGCCCTCGGAGCCGACCATCAGCCCGACCATGTCGTAGCCGACGACGCCCTTGGCGGTGCGCCGCCCGAGCCGCACGACCTCGCCGAGACCGTTGACCACCTCGAGCTCGAGCACGTAGTCGCGGGTGACGCCGTACTTGACGCAGCACACGCCGCCGGCATTGGTGGCCACGTTGCCGCCGATGGTCGACCAGGGGGAGCTGGCCGGGTCGGGCGGGTACCACAGGCCCTGCTCGGCGCAGGCGGCGCGCAGGTCGTCGTTGACCACGCCGGGCTGCACGACGGCGTAGCGCTCCACCGGGTCGATGGCGACGACGTCGCGCATGTGCTCGGTGGAGAGCACGACGCACCCGTCGACGGCGTTCGCCCCGCCGGACAGGCCGGTGCCGGCCCCGCGCGGCACCAGCGGCGTCCGGTGCGCCAGGCAGGCGCACACCACGGCCTGCACCTCCACCGTGGACCGGGGGCGGACGACGGCGAGCGGCGCGCCGTGCGGCGCCCACTCGGCCTCGTCGTGCACGTAGCCGCCGACGACGTCGTCGTCGGCCAGGACGCGGTCGGCGGGAAGTGCGTCCAGCAGCGCCGTCAGCACGGTCGACGACCACTCGGGAGCCTGGGTCACCCCCTCAGTCAAGCACCGCGGCCTGCCCGGGAACCGGCGCTCAGTCGAGCACCGCGTCGCGCCCGCCGGTCGTCGTCGGAACGGGTGCCCGGCGGCGCGACAGCAGGAGGGCACCGCCCGCCGACAGCAGCATGGCGATGCCGACCAGCCACAGCGCCGGCCGGATGCTGCCGGTGGCATCCGAGATCCACCCGGTGAGGTAGGGGGCGGCGAACCCGGCGGTGTTGCCCAGCGAGTTGATCAGTGCGATGCCCGCCGCGGCGCCCGCGCCGGTGAGGATCAGCGGCGGGAAGTGCCAGAACACCGGCAGCGCGCAGCAGATGCCGATCGCGGTCAGGGTGATGACGGCCATGACGGTGAAGGGCGAGTCGAGGTAGAGCGCCACCGGGATGGTCACCCCACCCAGGGCTGCCGGGACGGCCAGGTGCCAGCGCCGTTCACCGGTCCGGTCGGAGTGCCGGCTCCACAGCACCATCGTGACGGCACCGGCCAGGAACGGGACCGCGACGATCGCACCGGTCTCGAAGATCGAGTAGTCGGCGTCGAAGCGTTCCGCGAAGCCGGCCACCACGGTCGGCAGGAAGAACGACACCGCGTACAGCCCGTAGACGACGCCGAAGTAGACGAAGCCGAGACCGACCACCCGCGGGTCGGCCATCGCCCGCCACGGCGAGGCCTCCCGGCCGGGCGTCTCCCCCTCGGCGGTGATGGTGCGGGTCAGCCAGCCGCGCTCCTCGGGGGTGAGCCAGCGGGCGTGCTCGGGCCGGTCGGTCAGGTAGAACCAGCACACGACGCCGAGCAGCACGGCGGGCAGCCCCTCGACGAGGAACATCACCCGCCAGCCCTCCAGTCCGAACAGCCCGTCGCCGTACTGGATGACCGCGCCCGAGAGCGGTGCGCCCAGGGCGGAGGAGAGCGGAACGGCCACGAGGAAGGCCCCGATCAGCTGCACCCGCCGGGCGCGCGGCAGCCACCAGGTCAGGTAGAGCAGGACCCCGGGGAAGAAACCCGCCTCGGCGATCCCGAGCAGCACCCGCAGCGCGTAGAGCCAGCCCGCCGAGTCGACGAAGGCCATCGCGCTCGCGGCGACGCCCCAGCTGACCATGATCCGGGCGATCCAGCGGCGGGCCCCGAAGCGGTGCAGCGCCAGGTTGCTCGGCACCTCGAAGAACAGGTAGCCGATGAAGAACAACCCCGACGCGAGACCGAACATCGTCTCGGTGAGGCCGAGGTCCTCGCTCATCGTCAGCTTGGCGAAGCCGATGTTGGTGCGGTCGAGGTAGTTGACGAAGTAGAGGAGCCCGAGGAATGGCACCAGCCGCCAGGCGACCTTGCGCAGCGCGCTCCTCCCGACCGGGTCGGTCTCGGTGTGGACCACGGCTCCTCCAGACGACGTCCGTGCGGGACCGCGGCTCACCGTAGAGGCGCGGCCGCGTGCCAGGTCGGTGCGTCGGCACCTCTCCCGGTGGACGGACCGGCACTGGCCGGTGGGCGTCGCGTCTCGCAGATTCAGCGGGGACACCGCCCACGTCCCGAGGAGGACGCATGCCCACCCCCTACTGGGTCGCCGGGGAGCCCCGGACCGGCACCGACGTCGTCGCCGTCCGCTCGCCGTTCGACGGCGCCGAGGCCGGCCGGACGACGCACGCCACCGCCGAGGACGTCGAGGCCGCGGTGTCGGCCGCTTCCTCCTCCCGCGCCGCCTGCGCCGCGCTGCCCGCCCACGCGCGGGCCGCCGCCCTCGACTCCGTGTCCCGGCGGCTGGCCGAGCGCAGCGAGGAGGTCGCCGCGCTGATCACCGCCGAGTCCGGCAAGCCGCTCAAGTGGGCGCGCCTGGAGGTGGCGCGCGCGGTGTCGACCTTCCGCTGGGGCGCGGAGGAGGCGCGGCGCTGGTCGGGCAGCCTGCAGCGGCTGGACACCGACCCCGCGGCCACCGGGCGGATGGCACTGGTGCGGCGCGTTCCGCGCGGCCCGGTGCTGGGCATCGCGCCGTTCAACTTCCCGCTCAACCTGGTGGCGCACAAGGTCGCGCCGGCGATCGCCGTCGGGGCGCCGATCGTGCTCAAGCCCGCGCCCGCCACGCCGCTGTCGGCCCTGCTGCTCGGGGAGATCCTGGCCGAGACGGACCTGCCCGCCGGCGCCTGGTCGGTGCTGCCGGTGCCCAACGACGTCGCCGCGCGGCTGGTGCAGGACCCGCGGCTGCCGGTCGTGTCCTTCACCGGGTCGGTGCCGGTCGGCTGGTCGATCCGCGAGTCGGTGCCGCGCAAGCACGTGACCCTCGAGCTCGGCGGCAACGCGGCGGCCGTCGTCGCCCCCGACCAGGACGACGCGGCGCTGGACTGGGCGGCCTCCCGCATCGCCGCCTTCGCGATGTACCAGGCCGGGCAGTCCTGCATCGCGGTGCAGCGGGTGCTCGCCCACCGGGACGTCGCGACCGCTCTCACCGAGCGGGTCGTCACGGCCGTGGAGGGGCTGGTCACCGGCGTCCCGACCGACCCGGCGACCGACGTCGGGCCGCTGATCGACGAGCAGGCCGCCCGGCGGGTGGAGAGCTGGGTCGACGAGGCGGTGGCCGCGGGCGCGCGCGTGCTCACCGGCGGCACCCGCGACGGCGCCACCTACGCGCCCACGGTGCTCACCGACGTCCCGGCCGACGCGAAGGTGTCCTGCGAGGAGGTCTTCGGGCCGGTCGTCGTCCTGGACACCGTGGACTCCGTCGACGAGGCGTTCGCGCGGGTCAACGACAGCCGGTTCGGGCTGCAGGCCGGCGTCTTCACCCGCGACCTGCAGGTGGCCTTCCGCGCGGCGCAGGTGCTCGAGGTCGGGGGAGTGGTGGTCGGCGACGTGCCGAGCTTCCGCGCCGACCAGATGCCCTACGGCGGGGTGAAGGACTCCGGAACCGGCCGCGAGGGCGTGCACGCGGCGATGGAGGACCTCACCGAGGAGCGCGTCCTCGTGCTCACCGGCATCGACGTCTGAGGAAGGACCCCCTCCTCCCCACCGCTCGCAAGCTCGCGGCGAGCCTCTGGAGGGGGCCATCCCAGGCCGAGGGACCCCCGGCCGACGCTGAGACCTCGAGGCGGCCGGGACCCAGCACGGTCGTCCCTCGACCGCTGTTGATCATGGGGTTGTTGCCGGCTCGGGCGGCGTGACCGCGGGTGTCGCCTGCAACAACCCCATGATCGACCCGTCCAGGCGCCCTGGCCGGGGAAGGCGCCTCAGCTGTCCAGGTTGGCCATGACGTGCTTGACGCGGGTGTAGTCCTCGAACCCGTACATCGACAGGTCCTTGCCGTAGCCGGAGTGCTTGAAGCCGCCGTGCGGCATCTCGGCGACCAGCGGGATGTGCGTGTTGATCCAGACGCAGCCGAAGTCCAGCGCCCTGCTCATCCGCATCGCCCGGCCGAAGTCCCTCGTCCAGACGCTGGAGGCCAGCCCGTACGGGACCCCGTTGGCCCAGGCGAGGGCCTGCTCCTCGTCGGAGAACCGCTGCACGGTGATGACCGGGCCGAAGACCTCGTTCTGCACCATCTCGTCGTCCTGCCGCAGCCCGGCCACGACGGTCGGCTCGACGAAGAAGCCGCGGTCGCCCAGCCGGCGGCCGCCGGCGGTGATCTCGGCGTGGTCGGGGGCGCGGTCGAGGAAGCCGGTGACGTGCGCGAGCTGGTTGGCGTTGTTCACCGGGGGCACGAGCGCGTCCTCGTCGCCGGCGCCGCCCTCGTACGTCGTCCGGGTGTTCCTCGCCTGCTCGGTCAGCGCCGCGACGAAGTCGTCGTGGATGCCCGGCCCGGCCAGCACCCGGGTGGCGGCGGTGCAGTCCTGCCCGGCGTTGAAGTAGCCGGCGACCGCGATGGCCTCGGCGGCGGCCTCGAGGTCGGCGTCGTCGAAGACGACGACCGGGGCCTTGCCGCCCAGCTCCAGGTGCACCCGCTTGACGTCGCGTGCGGCCGACTCGGCCACCGCCATGCCGGCCCGCACCGATCCGGTGATCGAGACCATCTGCGGGGTGCGGTGCTCGACCAGCGCCCGGCCGGTGTCCCGGTCGCCGCAGACGACGTTGAAGACACCCGCCGGGAGGAACTCCGCGGCCAGCTCGGCCATCCGCAGCGTCGTCGCCGGCGTGGTGTCGCTGGGCTTGAGGACGACGGTGTTGCCGGCCGCGATGGCCGGCGCGAACTTCCAGACCGCCATCATCATCGGGTAGTTCCACGGCGTCACCTGGCCGATGACCCCGACCGGCTCGCGCCGGCTCCAGGACGTGTGCCCGGCCAGGTACTCCGCGGCCGCCCTGCCCTCGAGGTTGCGCGCGGCGCCGGCGAAGAACCGGATCTGGTCGACCATCGGCGGGATCTCCTCGCTCGCGGTCAGCCCGAGCGGCTTGCCGGTGTTGCGGCTCTCCAGCGCCACCAGCTCGTCGGCGTGCGCCTCGATCGCGTCGGCGAGGCGGAGCAGCGCCAGGGATCGCTCCGAGGGGGTGGCGTCCCGCCAGCCCGGGAAGGCGCCCGCCGCCGCGGTGTAGGCGCGGTCGACGTCCTCGGGCGCCGACACCGGGGCCGAGGCGAACACCTCCCCGGTCGCCGGGTCGACCAGGTCCATCCGACGGCCGTCGGTGGCGTCGACGTGCTCTCCGCCGACGAAGTTGCGCAGCTCGAGCTTCTCGCTCACCGGGGGTCCTCTCGTCGTGCATCCCGGAGTCGCCGGGACCGCTGATCCGGTGGCCATCGTCACCGCCGACCGCTGATCTGTCCAGTCTCCCAGATCGGGACGACGGATTCCTCAGGTCGAGGGTGGGTGCAGGGCGAGCCAGAGCTCGGCGCGCACGCCGGGGGAGTCCAGGTCGCGGCCGATCAGCTCCTCGGCCCGCCGGATCCGCTTGCGCAGGGTGTGCCGGTGGACGCCCAGGCGGGCCGCGGCCGGCTCCCACTGCCCGTGCGCGGCCAGCCAGACCCGCAGCGACTCGACCAGGTCGCCGGGGCCGGCCCGGTCGGCGGCGACCAGCGGCGCCAGCGCGGCCTCGGCGAAGGCCGCGGTGGCCCCGGGGTCGAGCAGGGCGGACAGGCCCCGGCCGGCGAGGTCGGCGAAGGCGGTGACCGGCTGTCCGGCGGCCCGCCCGTGCCCGGCTGCCTGCCGGGCCTGCCGCACGCCGTCGGCCAGCCGGTCCCACGGCACCGGCGGTGCGGTCCCGATGACGGTGCCGGGCACCCGCTCGGGCAGCACGGTCAGCCGTCCGGGCAGCGGGCCGTCGGCCGGCACCAGGACGACGAGGGTGTCGTCGAGCTCGGCCGACAGCACCGGCTCGCGGACGTGAGCGGCCGCGTCGGCGGCCACGTCGACGGCCGCGGCCCGCTGCTCGGCGGTGCCCAGCACGGCCAGCACCAGCACCGGCCCGTCCGGCAGCCGCTCGCCCAGCGCCGCCACCACCGGCCCGGCCGCGGCGCGCTGCCCGGCCAGCAGCAGCTGCAGGATCGCGGCCCGCAGCGCCGCGGTACCGCTGTCGAGCGCCCGGGACTGCTCCAGCCGCAGCGTGAGCAGCAGCGCCGCCGCGTTGACCACGTGCCGGTCGCCCGCGGGGAACGGCCCCGGCCGCCCGACGGCGAGGAAGCCGCGCACCCGCGAGCCGGTGCCCAGCGACTGCAGCAGCACCGTCTCGCCGGGCTGGGTGAGCGCCGCCCCGGCCGGGGGCCGGGCCGTCCGCAGCCGGTCGACCGCCGCGGTGAGGTCGCCGGCGCGTCCCCGGGCGGACGGCGGCGCGGCCTCCAGCGGCGTCCCGGCGGCGTCGACCAGCAGCGCCCAGCCGCCGAGGTGCCGGGCCAGCCGGTCGACGACGGTGCCCGGGGCGCCGGGGGCGACCGCGGCGCGGGTCAGCTCCCGCTGCACCGTCGAGGTCCGGGTCACCGCCGCGTACTCCTCGGCGGCCAGTGCGCCGGAGACCGTGCGGGACAGGGCGATGAACGGCGTCTGCCGCGGCACCTCGAGGACCGCCAGGCCGTGCTCGTCGGCCGCGGCCACCAGCTCGGCGGGCACCTGCGCGTGGCTCAGGCCGGTGCCCAGGCCCAGGCCAACCACGCCGGCCGCGGCCAACCGGCGGACGTACTCGCCGGTCCCCTCCGGCGCCAGCGCCAGGCCGGTGGTCAGCAGCAGCTCGCCGCCCGCGAGGAACGGCGTGGGGTCGGCCAGCTCGCTGACGTGCACCCAGGAGACGGCACGGTCGACCGGTGCGCTGCGGGTGTGCAGCGTCAGCTCGAGCGACGCGGTGCCGAGCAGGGTCGCGACGGTGACCGGCACGGGGAGGACCTCTCGACGATCTGGACACCCGGACGCCCCGGGGGTGCCGATCCGGACGGTACCGGGGGAGACGCACGCCACGGACCCTGGACACGAGGACCTCCCCCGTCGGGGGAGGCAGCCCCCACGAGGAGACCGTGATGACCGACCTGCTCACCGGACCCGGCACCGTCGCCCAGGAGCGGCGCCTGGTCACCGAGCTGCCCGGCCCGCGCTCGCGCGAGCTGGCCGCCCGCCGTGCCGGGGCGGTCACCTCCGCCGTCGGCAGCGTCCTGCCGGTGTACATCGAGCGTGGCTCCGGCGGCGTGGTCGTCGACGTCGACGGCAACTCCTTCATCGACCTCGGCTCGGGGATCGCGGTCACCAACGTCGGCCACGCCTCGCCCGAGGTCGTGGCCGCCGTCCAGGCGCAGGTCGCCGCCTTCACCCACACCTGCTTCATGGTCGGGCCCTACGAGGGCTACGTCGCCGTCGCCGAGGAGCTCAACCGGCTGACCCCCGGCGACCACGAGAAGCGCTCGGCGCTGTTCAACACCGGCGCGGAGGCCGTGGAGAACGCGGTCAAGGTGGCCCGGGTCGCCACCGGCCGCTCGGCCATCGTGGTCTTCGACCACGCCTACCACGGCCGCACCAACCTCACGATGGCGCTGACGGCGAAGAACATGCCGTACAAGCACGGCTTCGGACCGTTCGCCGGCGAGGTCCACCGGGTCCCGATGTCCTACCCGTACCGCGACGAGCCGGGGATGACCGGCGAGCAGGCCGCCGCGCGGGCGATCGACCTGATCGAGACCCAGATCGGCGCCGCCAACGTGGCCGCGGTGCTCATCGAGCCGATCCAGGGCGAGGGCGGCTTCGTCGTCCCGGCGCCGGGCTTCCTGCCGGCCCTGACCGACTGGTGCCGCCGCTCGGGCGCGGTGTTCATCGCCGACGAGGTGCAGACCGGCTTCTGCCGCACCGGCGCGTGGTTCGCCTCCGAGCACGAGGGCGTCGTCCCCGACCTGATCACCACGGCCAAGGGCATCGCCGGCGGCATGCCGCTGGCCGGGGTGACCGGCCGCGCCGAGCTGATGGACGCCGTCCACACCGGCGGCCTGGGCGGCACCTACGGCGGCAACCCGGTGGCCTGCGCCGCCGCGCTGGCCACCATCCGTACCATGCGCGAGCACGACCTCAACGCCGCCGCGCGCGCCATCGAGGCCACCATGCTCCCGCGGCTGCACGCGCTGGCCGAGCGCAGCGGCGTGGTCGGCGACGTCCGCGGCCGCGGCGCGATGCTGGCCGTCGAGCTGGTCAAGCCGGGCACGACCGAGCCCGACGCCGCGCTGACCAACGCGATCTCCAAGGCCTGCCACGCCGAGGGCGTCATCACGCTGACCGCCGGCACGCACAGCAACGTGCTGCGCTTCCTGCCCCCGCTGGTCATCGGGCAGGACCTGCTCACCGAGGGGCTCGACGTCCTCGACGCCGCCTTCGACGCGCACGCCGGGAAGTGAGCGCCCCAGCCGCCGGCTCCGACCGCCGGCTGACAGACCCGGGAGCATCGCAGCGAGCGCCAGCGAGCGAGGAGCGGACCGGGTCGCGGAAGCCGGCCAGTGGGCATCGCCGGCTGACCCTGCGCCCCGAGGGCCCCGCCGGGAGCGACCGGGTGTGCGGCCTGGCCACCTGGCCGGCCGCCCGGCCGCTGCTCGCCGACGTGGTGCCGGTCTTCGACCGGCTCGGCGTGCGGGTGGCCGACGCCGTCGCCGTCCCCGGGGACGACGGTGCGCCGGCCACCCGGCTGGAGCTGCTGCTGCCGCAGGGGACGGCGGCGGCCACCGCGCTGCCCCGGCTGGAGCAGGCCCTGGCCGCGGCCTGGGCGGGGGAGACCGAGCTCGACGGCCTCTCCCGGCTGACCGTCGGGGCCGGCCTGCCGGTGCGCGACGTCGCCGTGCTGCGCGCCGCCTGCCGGTACCTCGCCCAGGTCGGGCTGGGGCTGTCCCGCGGCTACGTCGAGGAGACGGTGCTCGGCGCGCCGGAGTTCGCCCGCGCGCTGCTGGCGCACTTCGCCGCCCGGCACGACCCCGACGCCGCCGACCCCGCGGCCGCGGCGTCGGCCGCCGAGCACCTGGCCGAGCTGCTCACCCGGACGACGAGCCTGGACTCCGACCGCATCCTCCGCGGCCTGCGCGACGTGCTCGCCGCCGTGGTGCGCACCAACCGCTACCAGGCCGACGCCACGGGAGCACCCCGGCCGGCCCTGGCGTTGAAGATCGCCGCCGCGCAGCTGGACCTGCTGCCCAGGCCGCGGCCGGAGGTGGAGACCTTCGTCTGCTCGCCACGCATGGAGGGGCTGCACCTGCGCGGTGCCCGGGTGGCCCGCGGCGGGCTGCGCTGGTCCGAGCGCCCGGAGGACTTCCGCACCGAGGTGCTCGGGCTGGTCAAGGCGCAGATGGTCAAGAACGCGGTGATCGTGCCCGCGGGGGCCAAGGGCGCGTTCGTCGTCCGCGACGACCTGCGCGGCCTGGACCGCGCGGCGGTGCAGGAGCGGGTGGCCGGCGCCTACCGCACCTTCGTGGACGCGCTGCTGGACGTGGCCGACGACCGCGACGGCGACCGCGTCGTCCACCCGGCCCGCACCGTGGTGCACGACGGGCCCGACCCCTACCTGGTGGTGGCCGCCGACAAGGGCACGGCCACCTTCTCCGACCTGGCCAACGAGGTGGCCGAGCGCCGCGGCTTCTGGCTCGGTGACGCGTTCGCCTCCGGCGGCTCCAGCGGCTACGACCACAAGGCCATGGGCATCACCGCCCGCGGCGCCTGGGTCTCGGTGCGCCGGCACCTGCGCGAGCTGGGCGTGGACCCCGACGGTCCGCTGTCGGCGGTCGGCGTCGGCGACATGTCCGGC
The DNA here is from genome assembly GCF_900143215.1 of Geodermatophilus obscurus. GTDB lineage: Bacteria > Actinomycetota > Actinomycetes > Mycobacteriales > Geodermatophilaceae > Geodermatophilus > Geodermatophilus obscurus_A. The sequence continues at coordinate 50,601 of NZ_FRDM01000010.1, forward strand.
GACGTCTTCGGCAACGGGGTGCTGCTGTCCGACGAGCTGCGGCTGGTGGCGGCCTTCGACCACCGGCACGTCTTCCTCGACCCGGACCCCGACCCCGCGCGGTCGGCGACCGAGCGCCGCCGGCTGTTCGCGCTGCCGGGCTCGTCGTGGGACGACTACGACCGCTCGGCGCTGTCCCCGGGCGGTGGTGTGCACCGCCGCGACGCCAAGAGCGTGCCGCTCTCGCCGCAGGTGCGGGCCCGGCTCGGGGTGGACGCCGAGGAGCTGCCTCCCGCCGAGCTGGTGCGGGCGGTGCTGCGGGCGCCGGTCGACCTGCTGTGGAACGGCGGCATCGGCACCTACGTCCGCGCCGCCGACGAGACCGACGCGCAGGTCGGCGATCGCGCCAACGACGCCGTCCGCGTGACCGCCCGGGAGCTGCGCTGCCGGGTGGTGGGGGAGGGCGGCAACCTGGGGCTGACCCAGCGCGCGCGGATCGAGGCGGCCCATGCCGGCGTCGCGCTCAACGCCGATTTCATCGACAACTCCGCCGGCGTGGACACCTCCGACCGCGAGGTCAACCTCAAGATCCTGCTGGTCGGTGTGCCGCGCGCCGAGCGGGACGCGGTGCTGCGCTCGGTCGAGGACGAGGTGGCCGCGGCGGTGCTCGCCGACAACGCCCTGCAGGCCCGGGCGCTGTCGGTGTGCGCGGCCCAGGCGCCGTTCCTGCTCGACCGGCACGCGCAGCTGATCGGCGACCTCGAGCGGCACGGCCTGGACCGCGACCTCGAGGGGCTGCCGTCGGAGGCGGAGGTCGAGCGGCTGCGCCAGGCCGGGGCCGGGCTCACCCGGCCCGAGGCCGCGGTGCTGCTCGCGCACTCCAAGAACCTGGTGCGCGAGGAGCTGATGCGCAGCGACCTGCCCGACGACCCGTCGGTGGCCGGGGTGCTGGCCGCCTACTTCCCGCGGGCGGTGCGCGAGCGCTGGCCCGACCGGGTGGCCGCCCATCCGCTGGCCCGGGAGATCACCGCCACCCAGCTGGCCAACGACCTGGTCAACCGGGTCGGCCCGGGCTTCCTGCTGCGGCTGGAGGAGCGCTCCGGCGTTCCCACCCCGGTGGCGGCCCGCGCCTACACGGTCGCCACGCAGGTGCTCGACCTCGCCCCCCTGTGGGCGCGGGTGGACGGCCGCGTCGGTGAGGGGGTGCCGCTGGCCGTGGAGCGGCTGGCGCTGCCCGAGCTGCAGGCGGCCACCGAGCGGACGGCCGACCGGCTGCTGCGGGTCCACCCCGACCCCGCGGCACTGACCGCGGTGGCACCGGCGCTGGCCGCCGTCGTCGCCGAGCTCGAGCCGGCCGCGTGGCTGGACCGGCCGGGCGCCGCCGGGAACCGGGCCCGCACGCTGCGGGCCGAGCTGACCGCCGCGGGCGCGACCCCGGAGCTGGCCGCGCGGGTCGCCGTCCTCGGGTGCCGGGCCGACCTGGTCGACCTGGCCGGCGTGGCCCGCACCGCCGGGGTCGGCATCGGCCGGGTGGTCGAGGCTGACGCCGCCGTCGAGCAGCTGCTGGCGCTCCCGCGGGTGCACGCCTGGACCGCGGAGGAGGCCGGCATGTCGCACTGGGCCGTCGCCGCCCGCGCGGCCCTGCGGGAGGAGGTGGACCAGCTGCGGTGGGCCCTCGTGGCGGCGCTGCTGCGGGACGCCGACGGCGACGCGGACGCCTTCGCCGACCGGCACGCGACCGCGCTGGCCCGCTTCACCGCCGTCCGCGAGCAGGCCACGTCCGCCCCCGACGACCTCCTGGGCCGGGTGTGCGTGGTGGTGGCGGAGCTGCGCCGGCTGGTGCGGACCGTGGGCTGACCGGGGTCGGCCGGCCGGGACGAGGCGTCCCGGTCAGCCGCCGCCGGGATGCCGACCCCGGTGACCGCGGGAGCACCGCCTCCGTGGGCGGCCACCTCGTCCGGTCGGCGTCGGAACGGGCGGGACGCCGCCCTCGGCCCGCACGTCCGGTAGCGCCCTGGGGACCTCCTCGTGGTGGCCGCGCCGCAGGGCCGGCGCGCCGAGCCGGAACGGTGGCGACCGGCCGTGGTCAACCACTCACCGGCGCGAGCAGAGTACGAACCCGCGGATGCGGAGGTGCCCGGTTCCGGAGGGGCGCCGACGGGGACCCGCCGACAAGCCGGTCCCGACGAGATGGAGGAGGTGCGTCGTGTCGGACCGAGACCCCGGGCTGCCGAACGAGCTGGACGCCGACCCGGAAGTGGCGCTCGGACCCGAGGGGGAGAGCGCCGAACCCCCTCTCCGTCCCATCGACGACCCGGCGGACCCGGAGTTCGTCGAGCCGGCGCCACACGCGGTGCCCGCACCGGAGGACGTCGGCCGGTGACCATCCAGATCGGGGGATACCAGGGCGCACGGAGTTGCACCGGAGGTCCCACCCAGGGCGCACGGAACCTGATGTCCTGGTGGCTCGGCGCCTACGGGAACCGGGGCGCGACGAACCTCGGCATCTACAACTGTCGTCCGGTCAGTGGCGGAGCCGTGCTCAGCCTCCACGCGGAGGGACGTGCCGCCGACCTGGGCACACCCGTCGGGAACGACTGGTCCTGGGGGGTGATGGACACCTTCCGCCTCAACTCCCAGGAGCTCGGTGTCCAGTGCGTCATCCACCAGCGGCGGATCTGGTCCTCGATCGCCCCGGACTGGCGCCCGTACTCCGGGTCCTCGCCGCACACCGATCACGGGCACGTCGAGCTGATGTGGTGGGCCGCGAACGGCGGTCTGACCGTGGACCGGCTCAACCAGGTGGTGCAGGGCACCACACCGCCACCCCCACCGCCGCCTCCCATGCCGGTGCTGCGGCTGGGCAGCACGGGGGATGCGGTCAGGAGGCTCCAGGAGACGCTGAACCGCTGGTACCCGAGCCTGCCGCCACTCGCCGTCGACGGGGACTTCGGTCCGAGGACCGACGCCCGGGTGCGGTACTTCCAGGCGCGCGCCGGGCTCGTGGCCGACGGGATCGTCGGGCCTGCCACCTGGCGGGCCCTGGGCTTCTAGTCCGGCGGCGGCACGACGGCCGGTCGCCGTCCTCGGCACCCGCGCCGACGGGCCGACCGGGCGCTGCGACGCGTTGCTCGGGGATCGATCCAGCTGCGGATCCCGTCGTCCGGATCGGCTGGAAGTGCCCGGATCGAAGCGTCGAGCCACCCCGACGGGCCATGCTGTGAGCGGCCGGGCCTGGCTACCATCCGGGGGCCCGGGTCCGCCGGGACGACGCGCGGGGAGGACCGGGATGACCATCCGTCGGCAGTTCGTGCTGGACGACGTCTCGCGGGCGATCATCGAGCAGCTGCAGGAGGACGGCCGCCGTCCCTACGCGCGCATCGCCGCGGCCGTCGGGCTGTCGGAGGCCGCCGTCCGGCAGCGCGTGCAGCGGCTGCTCGACGCCGGCGTCATGCAGATCGTCGGGGTCACCGATCCGCTGCAGGTCGGCTTCTCGCGGCAGGCGATGGTCGGCGTGCGCACCAGCGGCGACGCCCGGACCGCGGCCGACCGCATCGCCAAGTTCTCCGAGGTCGACTACGTCGTCATCACGGCCGGGTCGGTCGACCTGCTGGTCGAGGTGGTCTGCGAGGACGACGACCAGCTGCTCGACGTCGTCGCCCGCATCCGCGCGGTGGAGGGCGTGGAGTCCACCGAGGCCCACCTCTACCTGGGCCTGGCCAAGCAGACCTACGCCTGGGGCACCCGGGGCCCGCAGGGCCCGGCGTCCGCCGACGCCGGGCTCTGACGACGGCTCAGGCGCCGGCGCGGTTGAGCGCGAGGACCGACAGCAGCTCGTAGCCCACGTGGGCCGCGGCGATGCCGGTCAGCTCCGCGTGGTCGTAGGGCGGGGACACCTCGACGATGTCGGCGCCGACGACGTCGAGCCCGACCAGCCCGCGCAGCGTGTTGAGCAGCTCGCGGCTGGTCAGGCCACCGGCCTCCGGCGTCCCGGTGCCCGGCGCGTGGGCCGGGTCGAGGACGTCGATGTCGACCGACACGTAGACCGGGCCGCCGGTCAGCCGGCTGCGCATCCGCTCCACGATGCTGCGCACGCCGTCGACCTCGTAGTCGTCGGAGCGGATCACCTGGAAGCCGAGCACGGCGTCGTCCTCGAGGTCCTGCTTGCTGTACAGCGGGCCGCGGATGCCCATGTGCAGCGAGCGCTGCAGGTCGATGAGCCCCTCCTCGCTGGCGCGGCGGAACGGCGTGCCGTGCGTGTACGGGGCGCCGAAGTAGGTGTCCCAGGTGTCGAGGTGGGCGTCGAAGTGCAGGACGGCGACCGGGCCGTGGTCGCGGGTCAGCGAGCGCAGGATCGGCAGCGCGATCGTGTGGTCGCCGCCGATGGTGAGCAGCTGGGCGCCGTCGGCGCGCACCGCGGTCACCTCGCGGTCGATGGTCTCGATCGCCTCGCCGAGGTCGAACGGGTTGACGCCGATGTCGCCGGCGTCGGCCACCTGCTGGGTGCCGAAGGGGGTGGCGTCGAGCGCCGGGTTGTAGGGCCGCAGCAGCTTGGAGGCGGCCCGCACGTGCCCCGGGCCGAAGCGGGCGCCGGGCCGGTAGCTGACCCCGGAGTCGAACGGCACCCCGAGGACGGCGACGTCGGCGCGAGGGACGTCGTCGAACCGCGGCAGCCGGGCGAAGGTGGGCGGTCCGGCGTAGCGGGGGATCCGCGTGGCGTCGGTGGGGCCGATCGGGGGCTGCTCCTGCACGGGGTCTCCCACGGGGTGCGCGAGGACGGGCTCCCCCGTCCGGGTCGCACGCCACTGTCAACTCGTGTTTCCCATTTGTCAACGCCGGGCGGGGAACTACTGTCCGCGAGGACCGGGGAGGTGTGATGGAGGCAGTGTCCGAGGCCGGGGTGCCGCGGATCGGCGGGCGGCTCAAGGCCGTCCGGCAGGCGCGCCGGCTCACGCTCACCGACGTCGCCGAGGCCAGCGGGCTGACCAAGGGGTTCCTCAGCAAGCTGGAGCGCGACCAGGCGAGCGCCTCGGTGGCCGCCCTCGTCCGGGTGTGCGCCGCGCTGGGCATCTCGCCGGGCAGCCTGTTCGAGGCCGCACCGGGTGGCGAGGCGGTGCGCGCGGGCAGCTACCCGCCGATCGCGTTCGGCGGCCGGGGGCTGACCGAGTACCTGCTCACGCCCGCCGGTGAGCGGCGGGTGCAGGCCATCCTCTCCGAGATCGCGCCGGGCGGCGGCAGTGGCGAGGAGGCCTACGCGCTGCCCGCCGAGGTGGAGTTCGTCTTCGTCCTCGAGGGCGACCTCGAGGTGACCGTGGCCGGTGAGGTGACCGCGCTGGGGCCCGGCGACGCGTTCACCTTCTCGCCGGGCGCCGAGCACGGCTTCCGCTCGCTGCGCACCGACGGGGTCACCCGCGTGCTGTGGGTGTTCGCCCCGGCGCTGTCCGAAGGGAGGGCGGCCGCTCCGCCGTCCGCTTAGGAAACCGTGGTTGACAAGTGAGCAACCGGTGGTGATGCTCCCTGCGACCCACGCCACAGGGACCGTCGGAGGACCCTGGGTGGACGACGCCGGCCCCGGCCGCAGAGGAGCGCACGTGCACACCACCAGGAGCGGGACGGGCACCCCGGCACCGGCCCGCGGCAGCCAGCTGTTCCGGATCAAGCCGGTCGACGTCATCGTCGCCCAGCACGAGGAGGCCGGTGGGCACGGGCTGCGCCGGTCGATGGGCCTGTGGCAGCTGACCGCGCTGAGCATCGGGGCCACGCTGGGCACCGGCATCTTCGTCATCCTCGGCGAGGCGGTGCCGCTGGCCGGCCCCGCCGTCGTCCTCGGCTTCGTGCTCGCCGCGGTCACCGCGCTGTTCTCGGCGCTGTCCTACGCGGAGCTGGCCGGCAGCATCCCGGTCTCGGGGTCCTCGTACTCCTACACCTACGCCACCATGGGCGAGCTCGTCGCCTGGGTCTGCGGCTGGTGCCTGATGCTCGAGTACGGCGTCTCGGTGGCCGCGGTCGCCGTCGGCTGGGGCGCCTACATCGACGACCTCGCCGCCAACACGATCGGCACGGTGCTGCCCGTCGCGCTGTCCGCGCCGCCCGGCGACGGCGGGGTGGTGAACGTCCCCGCGATCGCCGTCGTCCTGCTCGCCATGGTGCTGCTGCTGCGCGGCACCAGCGAGAGCGCGCGGGTCAACGCCGCGATGGTCGTGGTCAAGGTCGGCGTCCTGCTGTTCTTCTGCGTGGTCGCCTTCACCGCCTTCCGCGCCGGCAACCTGGCGCCGTTCCTGCCGATGGGCATCGCCGGCGTCACCGCCGCGGCCTCGCAGGCCTTCTTCTCCTACATCGGCTTCGACGCCGCCTCCACCGCCGGCGACGAGGCCCGCGACGCCCGGCGCGACCTGCCCCGCGCGATCATCCTGTCGCTGCTCGTGGTCACCGTCGTCTACTGCCTGGTGGCGCTGGCCGCCGTCGGCGCGGTGCCGTGGCCGCAGATCAGCGGCTCGGAGGCCGCCCTCGCCGACGTGCTCACCCTCGCCACCGGCCAGACCTGGACGGCGGTGCTGCTCTCCATCGGCGCGGTCATCGCGATCGCCAGCGTGGTGCTCACCGTGCTCTACGGGCAGACCCGCATCCTCTACGCGATGTCGCGCGACGGCCTGGTGCCCCCGGTGTTCTCGCGGGTCAGTGCCCGCCGGCGGATCCCGGTGGCCAACACGGTCATCGTCAGCCTCCTCATCGCGCTGCTGGCCGGTCTGATCCCGCTCGGTGAGCTGGCCAACGCCACGAGCATCGGCACGCTGTTCGCCTTCGCGCTGGTCAACGTCGGCGTCCTGATCCTGCGCCGCACCCGCCCCGACCTGCCACGCAGCTTCCGCACACCGCTCTACCCGCTGACCCCGGTGCTCGGCGTGCTGTTCTGCGTCCTGCTGGTGTTCGGCCTGGGCTCGGCGACCTGGCTGGTGTTCCTCGCCTGGATGCTGCTGGGCCTGGCCGTGTACTTAGGCTACGGATACCGGCGCTCGGCCCTGCGCACGGGCGGCTGACCGTGCGGATCGCGCTGCTGCAGGGCCCGGCCGAGACGCCGGACCCCGAGGCCGGGCTGGCGGCGGTCGCCGCGGCCGCCGCCCGCGCGGCCGCGGCCGGCGCCCGGCTGCTGGTGACCCCGGAGATGTCGCTGACCGGCTACGCCATCGGCGCCGACCGGGTCGCCGAGCTGGCCGAGCCGGTGCCCGGGCCGCTGACCGACCGGGTGGCCGCCATCGCCGCCGAGCACGGGCTGGCGATCGCGGTCGGGCTGCCGGTGCGCACCCCGACCGGGATCGCCAACACCGTCGTGGTCGCCGACTCCGACGGCAGCCTGCTCGCCGGCTACGCCAAGGCGCACCTGTACGGCGACGTCGACCGCGACGCGTTCGTGCCCGGCGACGTCGGGGTCGTGCAGTTCCGCCTCGACGGAGTCACCGTCGGGCTGCTGGTCTGCTACGACGTCGAGTTCCCCGAGGCGGTGCGGGCGCACGCCCTGGCCGGCACCGAGCTGCTCGTCGTCCCCACCGGGCTGATGGACCCCTACGGCCACGTCGGCACCGTCCTCGTGCCGGCCCGCGCCTACGAGAGCCAGGTGTTCCTCGCCTACACCAACCGCACCGGTGTCGAGGGAGAGTTCGTCTACTGCGGCGCCAGCTGCGTCATCGCCCCCGACGGCACCGAGCTGGCGCGGGCCGGCCGCGGCGAGGAGCTGCTGCTCGCCGACGTCGACCCCGCCGTCCTCATCGAATCACGCCGGGTGAACACCCACCTGGCCGACCGCCGCCCCGAGCTCTACCCTCCGGAGACCCGCGCATGACCTCCGCCATCCCCGTCGCCGCCCACGAGCCGGGCGAGGAGCGCCCGGCCCGGCCGCTGACGATGTTCGGCCCGGACTTCCCCTTCGCCTACGACGACTGGTTGGCCTCCCCGGCCGGGCTCGGCGAGGTCCCCGAAGCCGCGCACGGCACCGAGGTCGCCGTCATCGGCGGCGGCCTGTCCGGCATCGTCACCGCCTACGAGCTGCTGCGGTTGGGCCTCAAGCCCGTCGTCTACGAGGCCCACGAGATCGGCGGCCGGCTGCGCTCGGTCGGTTTCGACGGCCACCCCGGCGTGGTGGCCGAGATGGGTGCGATGCGCTTCCCGCCGTCGTCCACCGCTCTGTTCTCCTACGTGCGCGACCTGGGCCTGCGGACGACGCGCTTCCCCAACCCGCTCGACGTCGCCACCCCCAGCACCGTCGTCGACCTCAAGGGCGAGGCGCACTACGCGCGCACCCTCGACGACCTGCCCCCGCTCTACCGCGAGGTCGCCGACGCCTGGCACGCGACGCTCGTCGGCGGCGCCCGCCTCGAGGAGATGCAGCGGGCGATCCGCGACCGCGACGTCAAGACGATCAAGGTGATCTGGGACGAGCTGGTCGAGCAGCTCGACGACACCACCTTCTACGGCTTCCTCGCCGCGTCGCCCGCGTTCCGCTCCTTCCGGCACCGCGAGGTCTTCGGGCAGGTCGGCTTCGGCACCGGCGGCTGGGACACCGACTACCCGAACTCGATGCTCGAGATCCTGCGGGTCGTCTACACCGCTGCCGACGACGACCACCTGTCCATCGTGGGCGGCAGCCAGCAGATCCCCGTCGGGCTGTGGCGCCGCGAGGTCGGGTCGCCGGTGCACTGGCCGGCCGGCACCAGCCTGGCGTCGCTGCACCCGGGTGGGCGGCCGCTGCCCGGCGTGACCCGGCTGCACCGGACCGCGCCGAACTGCCTGACCGTCACCGACGAGGCCGGCGGCATCCGGACGTACCAGGCGGCGGTTTTCACCGCGCAGAGCTGGAACCTGCTCTCCCGCATCGTCTGCGACGAGGAGCTGTTCCCGATCGACCACTGGACGGCGATCGAGCGCACCCACTACATGGGCTCGACCAAGCTGTTCTGCCTGGTCGACCGGCCGTTCTGGAAGGACGTCGACCCGCGGACCGGCCGGCACCGGATGAGCATGACCCTGTCGGACCGGATGACCCGCGGCACCTACCTGCTCGACCAGGGCGAGGGGCAGCCGGGGCTGATCTGCCTGAGCTACACCTGGGCCGACGACTCGCTGAAGTGGCTGCCGCTGTCGGCGACCGAGCGCATGGAGGTCATGCTGGCCTCGCTGCGCGAGATCTACCCCGACGTCGACCTGCGCCGGCACGTCATCGCCTCGCCGGTGACGGTGTCCTGGGAGTCCGAGCGCGACTTCATGGGCGCGTTCAAGGCCAACCTGCCCGGCCACTACCGCTACCAGCGGCGGCTGTTCACCCACTTCAAGCAGGACGAGCTGCCCGAGCAGTACCGCGGCCTGTTCCTCGCCGGCGACGACATCTCCTGGACCGCCGGCTGGGCCGAGGGCGCGGTGCAGACGGCGCTCAACGCCGTGTGGGGCGTCGTCCACCACCTCGGCGGGCGCAGCCACCCGGACAACCCCGGCCCGGGCGACCTGTTCGACGAGCTCGCACCGGTGCGGCTGCCCGAGGACTGACGGCGCGGTGCCGGCCGGTGGCCGGTGCTCCGCGCGTCGGGCTCCCGGGCGGCACCCGTGGGCGTGGTCGGGTACTGCCGCCGGCGCTAGCGTGGCCGAGTGGGTGTGGAGATCGAGCCGGCGACGCGGACGCGGTTCGACGACGTCGCGGTCGTGCTCGGTCCCAAGAACCCGGCCTCCAACGTGTGCTGGTGTCTCAGCCACCGACTCGACTCGAGGACCAACCGCGAACTCGTCGGACCGGCACGCCGCGAGTACGTCCGCGAACTGACCGGCCGCCCGATCGCTCCGGGAGTGCTCGCCTACGACGGCGGCGAGGTGGTCGGCTGGGCCGCGGTCGCGCCGCGGGCGGACCTGCCCTTCGAGCGCTCCCGGAAGATCCCCCACGTCGACGACCTGCCCGTGTGGTCCCTGTGGTGCATCCGCGTGCGTCCAGGTCATCGCGGCAGGGGGATCGCGCACGCGCTGGTCCGCGGGGCGGTGGACTACGCCGCGTCCCAGGGCGCTCCCGCCGTCGAGGGGTACCCGGCCGACAACAGGGGCCGGAGGGTCGACCCGACCATGGCCTTCGTCGGCACCCGGAGCCTGTTCGAGGGGGCCGGGTTCACCAAGGCCGCGGACACCGACGCCGTCGCCGGCGGGTTCCCCCGGGTCCTGATGCGCCGCGCTCTCCCCTGAGCCGGTGTTCCGCGCCTGGAGCCCCTCGCTCGGCTGCCCGGGTCAGCGTGTCCGTGCTCGCGGACGCGATCCTGCCGGCCTGGCGGTGTGGCGCCAGGGGTCGGCCGGCGGAGTCCGGTGCCCGGTTCGCCCCGGCCACCGGTACGCGTTGCCGGCGTCACCTCGGGATGCCGACGGCCCTCGGCATGCGATCGACCATGTCCCGCGAGGACTGCGCCGACCGGGACGGACGACCTGCACCGCTGGCGGTGGGACGGGTGAACAGCAGTCCGTCGAGGAGGTGAGGAGGTCCCGTGCGCGCTCCCCGGGGTCGGGCACTCCCGGTGCGGCCACCTGCTCGGTGCGGCGGTCGAGGACGGGAGCCGTGTTGACGAGTCGCCGCGCTCCTCGCGGTGGTGCACCGCCGGGCCGGCTCGACAGCCGGATCCCGGGGCGGTCGTGGTGCACGTGCTGATCGCCGCCCGTCCGGTGCCCGGACGGCTGCCGTCCGCTGACGCCTCGACCGTGCTACGACCCCTGCGATCGGAGGATCCCGTGCAGTTCACCAGGATGGCCACGGCGCTGGCGACCGGCGACGTCGCCGCCAGCCGGGACTTCTACGTCGACCACCTCGGCTTCACGCCGGCCGTCGACCTCGGCTGGTACGTCAGCCTGCACCACCCCGACCACCCCGAGCAGGTCCTCGACCTCGTCGCGAGGGACCACCCCTCGGTCCCCGCCCCGTTCCGTGGACGGGACGTCGACGGAGTGACCCTCGCCGTGCTGGTCGACGACGCGGCGCAGGAGGAGGGCCGGCTGCGGGCGGCCGGCGTGCCGATCGCCGTCCCGCTGGAGGACATGCCGTGGGGTCAGCGGCGCTTCCACCTGGTGGCGCCGGAGGGGACGCACGTGGAGGTCGTGCAGTTCCTCGACCCCGATCCGCCGGGTCCGGCGACCGGCGGCTGACCCGGGAAGGAGGCAGCTGACGTGTTCGAACCGGTTCCCCTGTCCGATCAGCTGGCCGCCGTCCGGGACGACGCGGTGCGCGTCCTGGTCGTCGGTGCCGGTGTGGCCGGGGTGACGCTCGCCCAGCTGCTCCGCCGTGCCGGGCTCCACCCCGTCCTGGTGGAGCGGCGCGCCCCGGACGCCGACCCCGGCTACATGCTCGGGCTGATGCCGCTGGTCGACCCCGCGCTGCGGTGCCTGGGAGTGGAGCAGGCGTACCGGGAGCGCAGCGTGCCGGTGCGCCGCTACGCCCTGCGGGACCGGGCCGGCCGGCCGCTGCGCGAGTACACCCTGGAGGGGCTGCTGGCGTTCGGGGACTACCGCGGCATCGAGCGCGGGCAACTGCTGGCCGCGCTGGCCACGGCCGGAGCGCCGGTGACGCACGGCGCGACGGTTCCCGGTCTGGAGCAGTCGGCGGACGGCGTCCGCGCCGTGCTCACCGACGGCGTCCGCGAGGAGCGGGCCGAGTTCGACGCGGTCGTCGCGGCCGACGGGATCCGCTCGGCCACCCGGTCGCTGGTCCTCCCGCCCGGTCAGGTCACCGGCCACGACACGGGCTGGAGCGGATGGGTCGGCTGGATGCCGCCCGACGACGCGCCCGACCGCTACGAGGAGTGCTGGGGTCCCGGGTTCTTCCTCGGCACCTATCCGGTGCCGGGCAAGGTCGGTGTCTTCGTGGGCGGTCCCCGCCGGGCCACCGAGGAGGGGAGGGCCGGGTTCACCGACCGCGTCCGGGCCCGCCTCCGCACGACGGACGGCCGCCTCGACCGCGCACTGACCGCGGTGGCTCACGGGGACGGCGTGCACCCCTGGCCGCTCGGTGACGTCCGGGCCGCGACCTGGACGCTCGGCCGCGTCGGCCTGGTGGGCGACGCGGCAGCGGGCTTCCTCCCGACGGCCGGCGTCGGGGCGGGCATGGCGATGGAGTCCGCCGCCGTGCTGGGCCGGCTGCTGACCGGGGCGACGCGGGAGTCGGTGCCCGGAGCGCTGCGCCGCTACGAGGCGCTGCAGCGGCCGCGGGTGCAGGCCGCCCAGCAGAACTCCCGGTCCCTGGCCCGGCTGCTGTTCCGGACCTCCCGGCCGGTTGCCGCCGTGCGTGACCTGGTCGCGCGCGCGATGCCCCTGGAGGCGGCGCTCGCCCCGATCCGCCGGCTGCTCGAGGACCGGGGGGACGCGTAGCGCCGCCGAGGTCGAACAGCACCTCTGCCACGTGGGTGACCGTGGCCCGGAGGCCAGGCGTCGGGGGCGTCGTGCCCGACCGTGGGCCGGGACCGGGCGGCCGCACCGAGGAACGGCCACTGGGCCCGGCGCGCCACCGGTGCGGCCGGGACGGGGCGGTCGTCCGACGGCCCTCGGGGGCGTCGCAGCTCTCGCCGAGCCAGTGGGGGTACTCCAGTTGACTCTTGATAAAGCATCTGCTTGAGTAATCCGTGTGGCGGTCACCATCGACGACGAGCGGCTCGACGCGATGTTCGCCGCGCTCGCCGACCGCACCCGGCGTGACATCGTGGCCCGGCTGAGCGAGCGGGAGGCGACGGTCGGGGAGCTCGCGGCCCCGTACGCCATGACCTTGCAGGCCGTGTCCCAGCACATCGGGGTGCTCGAGCGGTGCGGCCTGGTCAGCCGCAGCCGGCACCGGCAGACCCGCCCGTGCCGGCTGGAACCGCAGGCGTTGGAGGCCGCGGTGTCCTGGATCGAGGAGAGTCGGCGGGCGTGGGCCGAGCGGATGGACCGGCTCGAGGCGCGCCTGGCCCGCCTGCAGGACGGCCAGCAGCGGTGAGCGTCGACGAGCTGGTCCACCGGCGGGTCTTCCGTGCGCCGCGCGAGCTGGTGTGGCGGTGCCTGACCGAGCCCACGGAGCTCGCGCAGTTCTGGGGTCCGCGCGGCATGTCCACCCCGCTGGACGGCATCGTCGTCGAGCTCCACGCCGGGGGCCGGTTCGAGACCCTGATGGTCGGCGACCGCGGCAGCCACCGGATGGTCGCCACGTTCACCGAGGTCGTGCCGCCCGAACGGCTCGCCTGGGTCGAGCCGGCCAGCGGTGTGCACACGACCAGCACGCTCACCGACCTCGGCGACGGCAGCACCGAGGTCGTCATCCACCAGCGCCACGTGCCCGAGCCGATGCGCTCGCCCGAGGCCCGCGCCGGCTTCCTCACCTCGCTCGACGCGCTCGAGGAGCACCTCGCCCGCCTGATCCGGGAGGAGCGACCGTGACCGACCCGCAGTCCTGGGTGGCACCGACCTACGACGGCCTCGCCGACCTGCTCGCCTCCGCACCCGCCGACACCTGGGGCGCCCCGTCGCTGTGCGAGGGGTGGCAGGTCCGGCACGTGATCGCGCACGTGGCGATGCCGACCCGGCTGACACCCGCCCAGTTCGGCGCCGAGATGGCGGCGGCCGGCGGGGACTTCACCGTGCTGTCCGACACCGTGGCCGCGCGCGACGCCTCCCTCCCGGTGGCCGACCAGCTGGCCGCGCTGCGCTCCCCGCTGCTGCACGCGTGGCAGCCGCCGGGCGGCGCGGCCGGTGCGCTCAGCCACGCCGTCATCCACTCCCTCGACGTCACCGTCGCGCTCGACCGGCCGGCGGTCGCGCCGGGGGCGGCCGTGGTCGCCGTCCTCGACCAGCTCACCGCCGCCGACGGCGCACTGTTCGGCGTCGACCTGACCGGCGTCCGTCTCGAGGCCACCGACACCGACTGGAGCTGGGGCAGCGGCGAGGGCGTGCGCGCCGACAGCGGCCGCCTCGTGGCGCTGCTGAGCGGCCGCACCCTGCCCGACGGCCGGGCCCTGCCTCGCGACTGAGCCACCGGGTCGACCACCTCGTCGATCGGGAGGACCCGCGTCTCCAGCTGGTCCGCCCGCACGCCGGCTGACGCTCTGCCTCAGGATGGGGCGCGGTCCGGCTGGACCTCGCGCTCGGGGAGTTCGTCGACGGTCACCGGCGCGGGTGTGGCGGGCCCGAAGACCCGCGCGGCGGCCGTGATCGTCCCCTTCAGGACGTGTTGCATGTAGTTCGCGGCGGCCATGGGGCCCAAGCCGAAGGGCAACAGCCCGGCCAGGAGCGGCGGTCCGACCGCCAGCGCCCATGCCCGGAGCATCTCCGACTGGGAGGCGGCGATCTCCTGCCGCTCCTCCGCCGTCAGCGCCGCCACAGCGTCGTACGCAGCGGTCCGCCCCAGCAGCGACGCGTGGGGTCCCAGGATCGCGTCCGGACGGATCCGCCCGGTCTTGTCGAGCGTGACCGCGCCGTCGGTGAGGACCAGGAGGACGGCGATGCGGGTCAGTTCGGGGTCGGTGAGGTCCCGGTCGTAGAGCAGTCCGACCTTGATCGCCGCACTCACCGACTCCCTCAGGACCTCCCTCAACGCGACCGGGAGCGCGGCAGCCGAGATCGCCGTCCCGTAACCCGGGAGGATCGACGGCAGGGAGTAGGAGACCGCTCGCGCCGCCCTGATCCGGTTTCCGCGCGTCACCTGGCCGACCAGGTCCCCGGGTGCGACCAGGGGCCTTCCTGCACGGACCTTGTCGACGACCTGCTGGGCCTCCTCGAGGGAGGGTTGGAGGGTCCGGTTGATCAGCGCCATCGCACGCTCGACGGTCGACTCGATGTCGAACTCCGGCTTGGGGAAGGCGAAACCGCCGCTCATGTCGGTCTCCTGTCCGTTGGCGACTCCCGGAGGATGCCAGCGGGCGGCTCCGAAAGGGGGACGACAGCGTCCGACCCGTGGACCGGGTCACCGACTGCTGGGGAGCCCCGGGCGGCGTCGCGGTCGTCGCCGTCCTGTCGATCGGTCCGCGGGCCGTCCGATGGAGGCCGCCGGGCATCGCGTCATCCGCCTGCTGCGCGCACGGCGGTGATGATCGCGTCGGCGCTGCGGTGGGCGTCGGCTGGGGTCGTCTGCCACCCGACGACCGAGATCCGCATGACCCTGCGTCCGCGGAACGTGCTGCCGGCCAGCCAGCAGACTCCGTCGCGTTGCACCCGCTCGATCACCGCGTCGGTGAGGGCGTCGTCGTCGCCGAAGCGTACGAGCACCTGGTTGAGCACGACGTCGTTGACGATCTCGAGGCCGGGCTCGGCGGCGAGGCGTCGAGCGATCAGCCCGGCGTGGTCGCAGCACCGATCGATGAGGTCGGCCAGGCCGTGGCGGCCCAACTGCCGCAGGGCCGCGAACACCGTGACCCCCCGTGCCCGCCGGGAGAACTCCGGTGTCCAGTCGAGGCCGTAGGGCACGTCGGCGGCGTGGGCCGGGACGTAGGCGCTGGTCGAGGTCATGGCCGCGAGGTGGGCCTGCGCGTCGGCGACGATGGCGATCCCGCAGTCGTAGGGGACGTTGAGCCACTTGTGGCCGTCGGTCGCCCACGAGTTCGCCTGCTCGGCGCCGGCCACGAGAGTGTGCCGCCGTTGGCTGGCGGCGGCCCACAGTCCGAACGCGCCGTCGATGTGCAGCCACGCACGGTGATCACGACAGAGGCGGGCGATGTCGAGGAACGGGTCGAACGCCCCGGTGTTGATCTCACCTGCCTGAGCGCAGACGATCGTCGGGCCGTCGGCGCCGTCGGCGAGAGCCTCGCTCAGCGCGTCGGCGCGCATGCGCCCCTGGTTGTCGGCCGGCACCACATCGACGAGCTGGCCCAGCCCGAGCAGTCGGCAGGCGACCCCGATGGTGACGTGCGCGTACTCGCCGGTCAGGACGCGGATCCGGGGTGCCCCGTGCAGCCCGTGCGCCTCGACGTCCCAACCGGCGTCGCGCAGGACCGCGTGCCGCGCGGCGGCCAGGCAGGTGAAGTTCGCCATCTGGCAGCCGGTGACGAACCCGACCCCGCTGGACGCCGGCACACCGAGGAGCTCGCGCACCCAGGCTGCGGCGACCTCCTCGACCACCGACAGGGCCGGTGAGGCGACGAAGCCCCCGCCGTTCTGGTCCCACGCCGACACCAGCCAGTCGGCCGCCACCGCGGTCGGCACCGCGCCACCGATGACGAACCCGAAGTACCGCGGTCCACCCGATGCGACGAGCCCGGGCTCGACGTCGCGCGCCAGGCTCTCGACGACCGCCGAGGGATCCTCGCCCTCGTCGGGGAGCGGGCGCGCCAGGACGGCGCGCAGCTCATCGAGCCCCGCCGCTGCGGTCACCGGTCGATCCCCCGGCCCGTCGAGGTACCGGCGGGCCAGCCGGGCGGCGTCGTCGAGACAGTCGTAGCGCCGATCGGGCGCCGGGGCAGCTCTCGTCGGAGCAGACCGGTCAGCGACCGTGGACGTCTCGTCGCTCCCCATGACGGTCCTCCTCGCTCGCGAACAGCGGGCCGTCGGCCCAGGATGGTCCGCCGCCGGGCTGTGTACTAGAGAGGGCGGCCGAGGTTCGCCGATCGGTCGGCCTCGCCGTGGTGCGCGACTGGGCGTCGATGTCGCGCGCGCAGGGCGACTGCGGCCGATCAGCACGTGCTGCGGGTGCGGCCGCCTGCCCGGTCCCTCGCGAGACCGGTGGTGCGCGGGGGTCGAGAGCGCCGCCGCGCGCCCTATGGTAGCCAGGTGGACGACGGCGTCCGAGCCGCGCTGGCCGCATCCAGCTTGGCTCGGCTCCCCGCCCCGGCCGTCCAGCGGCTCCTGGTCCGGGCCCGCGTGGTCCGGACAGCGGCCGGTTCGGTGACGCACCGGGAAGGCGAGGCGACCGAGCACCTGGAACTGGTCGTCGACGGTCTCGTCCGGGTCTTCGTGACCGCGCCGGACGGTCGGACCCTGACCGTGCGGTACTGCCGGCGGGGCGCGCTGATCGGCGCCGTGTCGCTGTACGCCACCGGCTTCCGCATGCCCGCGGGCATCCAGGCGGTCGTCGACGCGCGGCTGCTGCACCTGTGCCCGGACGTCGTGCGCCGGGCCGCTGCCGAAGACCCCCGCGTGGCCGACGCACTGCTGCACGAGCTGGCCGATCGCGTGCTGAGCTTCGTCCACGAGATCACCGGCAGCGCGTTCACCAGCGTGCGCCAGCGCGTCGCGCGCCACCTGCTGGACCTGGCGGCCCAGGAGTCGAGGGCCACGCGGGGAGCGCAGCCGGTGGTGGAGGTCCGGGTCAGTCAGCGGCAGCTGGCCGAGTCCGTCGGCACGGTGCGGGAGGTGGTCGTGCGGGTGCTCCGCGACCTCCGGGACGCCGGAGTCATCCACACCCACCCGGACCACATCGACATCCTCGATCCGATCCGCCTCAGTCAGGTGCAGGGTGGAACCTCGGTCGCTGCCGGCGCTCCGCGGTGACGCGACACTGCCGCGCATGGCCGCTCCGACGAACTCCGACACGGTCTCCCCGCGCCCGGTCGACGCGACGGCGGTCGCGGACCTCCGCGCCGCCCTGCTCGGCGAGGTCGTCGCTCCCGGGGACGACGGGTACGAGCAGCACCGCCGGGTCTGGAACGGCTCGATCGACCGGCGTCCGGTGCTCATCGCGCGCTGCGCCGGCGTGGACGACGTCCGCATCGCACTCCGCTTCGCTCAGGAGCACCAGCTGCCGATCGCGGTCCGGAGCGGTGGGCACAGCTTCCCCGGGCTGTCGACCTGCGACGACGGCTTGCTGGTCGACCTGCGCCCGATGTCCGGCATCCGCATCGACCCCGACGCGCGGGTGGCCGGCGTCCAGGCCGGGGTGCTCCTCGGCGAGCTCGACGCCGCGACCCAGGAACACGGGCTCGCGGTGCCGGCCGGCATCGTGTCGCACACCGGTCTGGCCGGGTTGACCCTCGGTGGTGGCACCGGCTGGCTCCAGCGCCGGTACGGGCTGACCGTGGACTCGCTGTCGTCGGCCGACGTGGTGACTGCCGAGGGCGAGTTGGTGCGGGCCAGCGAGGACGAGAACCCCGAGCTGTTCTGGGGGTTGCGCGGTGGGGGCGGCAACTTCGGCGTCGTCACCGACTTCCGGTTCCGGCTCCACTCCCTCGGCCCGCAGGTGATGGCCGGCGCGACCTTCTGGCCGATGGACCAGGCCGAGTCCGTGCTCCGCTTCCATCGGGCCTGGCTCGCGGACTGCCCGGACGAGCTCATGACCATCGTCGTGCAGCGGCTGGCCCCGCCACTGCCCGTCGTCCCGGCCGAGCTGGTCGGCCGTCCCGTGATCGCGGTGGCCGCCTGCTACGCGGGTGACGTCGACGACGGCGAGCGGGTGCTGCGTCCCATGCGGGAGCACGGCTCACCGGTCCTGGACGTGTTCGGGCCCAAGCCGTTCGTGGCCCACCAGCGGTTCTTCGACCCGTCGTTCCGGCACGGCTGCTGGTACTACGTCCGCTCGTGCGACGTCGCGGAACTCGGCGACGACGTGATCGACATCGTCGCCGAGCACGGCAGGCGGATCAGCTCGCCGCTGAGCAGCATCGCACTGTGGCAGATGGGCGGGGCGGTCGCCCGGGTGGGAGCTGACGAGACGGCCTTCAACGGCCGCGACGCCGGCTTCACCTTCAACATCAACGGCAACACCGCCACGGCAGACGGGTTCGACGCCCAGCGGCAGTGGGCGCGCGACTACTGGTCGGCCCTGGCGCCCTTCCACACGAGCGTCTACGTCAACTTCCTCATGGAGGAGGGGGACGCCCGCGTCAGGCAGGCGTACGGCGAGGCGAAGTACGAACGACTCCGCGCGCTGAAGCGGCGGTACGACCCCGGGAACGTGTTCCGTCTCAACCAGAACATCCGGCCGGACTGAACCAGCCCGGCCGGCCACCTCCGCAGGCGCCGACGGTGCCCCGGCCCCCCGACGCCGGCCACGCCCCGGTGGGGGAGGGCCTTCCGCACCGGCTGGGCCAGGCCGAGGCCGTTCCGGCGCACAGGGCGCGGTGATCGCCGGGGCTGCCGGCCCGAGGGGCACGGTCGCGGCGCCGCCTATCCGTTGCTGTAGATCCGGTTCGGATCGACCAGCACGGCGGTGCGCCGTTGCTCGGCCATGACCCGGTCGTACTCGTCCCAGTCGTCGTGCCGGCCGCCGGCCGCGGCGAACACCGCCCGCAGCAGCAGGCGGAGCTGGTCGGCGTCGGCCAGCCACGGCTGCGGGTCCTCGGGCCCGGCGACCTGTGCGCGTCCTTCCACCGTCGCCCACTGCCAGCCGGACCGGAAGGTCACGGTCACCTGCGGGCGGGCGCGGAGGTTGACCAGCTTGACCCGGCCGTAGGTGACGAAGGCCAGCGCCGGCCGCCCGGTCGCCGGATGGTCGAGGATCCCCGCGTTGACCACCGAGGCCTGGATGGTCGAATCGGCCCGCAGCGTGGAGACGACCGCGAGGTGGTGCTCGTCGGCGGCGAGGGCCGCGACGTCGTCGAGGCTGGTCATACCCAGACCTTGGCACCAGCGCCGGGGCGGCTCAGGTCGGCCGCGCGCGGTCGACGAACCGGCTCCGGCCGCGGGCGGGGTGGAGGCCAGGCGTCTCCACCCCGGCGTGCGGGCTCGGGGACGTGCGAGGTGAGTGTCGAGCGGCTCACTCGAGGACCCCGCGGCGGCGGGCCCGCCTCGCTGCGAGTGACGGCTGCCGCCCTCGAGCCCTGGTGGCCAACGACCCTTCCAGCGGTGTCCTCCCCATCGCTACCGTCCGACCATCCTTCATCGTCTCGGCGCCTGGGGGTCCTCGTGGAGTACGTGGCGCTTCTCAAGTTCCGCCCGTCGCTGTCACCGCAGGAACGGGATGCCGCCTTGATGCGCCGGGCGTCCTGGCGGTACCCCGATGGCGTCGAGGTGGCCACCGAGTACTGGCCGTTGTCGGCGGAGTACCAGGTCGTCACGGCCGTCTCGGCAGATTCCTTCGCCCCGATCATGGAGATCGTGTTCGAGTGGAATGACGTCTTCGACATCTCGGTCTTCCCGGCCGTCTCGGCGGAGGAGGGTCTGCGGGTCGGCCCGGAGGTCTTCGGCCGACTGCCGCGGATGCAACAGCCCGCCGGGTGATCCGACGGCCGGGTGTACGCAGCCCGCGGTGGAGGGCGGGGCTCCGGACGCCTCGTTCCCTGCACGAGGACCCACAGCGGTCGCCCCCACGGTCTCCGTGGAGCCGCCTTCCGGGCGTGCGTTGCCTGTCGCGGCGCTGACCGGGGACCGTGTCGAGGACCGCGACGGATGACCGCCGACCAGCACACCGCTGCTGATCGTCAGCCGGGCCGGCGCACCGCACCGCATCCCCGCACCCCGGCGAGCAGGAGCGCGACGACCGCCAGCAGTGCCGCGACCGGCCCGGCCCACCCGGCCGGGCCGGTTGCGGCATGGTGGGCGACCGCAGGCGGGTGCGCGGTCAGCATCGCCGTCGTCAGGACGACGTGCAGACCCCACCCCGCCCGCCCGGGCCGGCGCCACAGGTGCACCGCGCACAGCAGGCAGGCCGCGGCGAGCGCGGCGGTGCCGGCCGCCCCCGGGTGCGGCGCGGCGACCAGCGCCAGCCCGTGCACCGCGGCGCACCCTGCCGCGGCCCCCGCCGCGCTGCGCGCGAGGAGCCGCGGCAGGGCCGCCGCGCCGAGCGGCTCGAGGGCGGTCGCGTTCAGTGGCACGTGCCCGGGGCCGGCGGCACGTCGAGCGCGGGGTTGCGGTCGAAGAAGCCGACCGGCTTGAGCTCGAACGACACGACGTCGACCGGCATGACCGGCCAGTCCTCGGGGCGCGGCACGTGGTGGATGCCGAACACGTGCCAGAGCACCACGTCGGTGTCCACGAGCGGGCGGTCGGCCCGCTGCCACTCCGGCAGGCCGGCGTCGCGGCGGCTCTGGTTGCAGAACTCCCCGGAGGGCCAGCGCTCCTCCTCGTCGAACCGGCTCACCCACACCGGGTGGTCGATGACCTGCGCCCGCTGCCGGAACGGCGCGTCCGCGGAGGCCATCGAGGGCAGCGCCGAGTTGGGGTACAGCTTGTAGCCGGGCGCCGTCCCGAGGCGGTTGGGCCGGGTCCGGTTGACCACCTTGAAGCTGCGCTGGGTGGCGAAGTCGACGTCCAGGCGCCCCTCGCCCTCGGTCTCCACCGGCCGGCTGCGGGTCACGACGGCGAGCCCGTACGGGTTGTCCTCCGACACCGGCAGCGCCTCGCTCTCGGTGACGACGACGGTGTTCTCCGGGCCGTCGACCTCCATGTCGAGCCGCGCGACGACGAAGTGCTGGTGGATCGGTGCGTAGGTGCGCTCGTCGACGACGGTGCCGTAGGCCGGCGGGGTGCCCTCGAACGCGCTGGTCACCATGATCCCGGTGGCGCGGACCTCGCACTGGATCGTGCCGTCCTGGTAGAAGCGCCAGTAGGTCAGGTACTCGTAGTTGGCCACGGTGGCGTGGAACGACACGACCATCCGCCGCGACCGGCGCACCTCCGCGCCGGCCTGCTCGTCGACGTGCTTCCACAGCACGCCGTCGTCCTCCTCGTGCAGGCAGATCGCGTTCTCGATGGTGTAGGGCTCGCCGCGGGTGTCGTGCAGGACGGCGTCGACGTAGGTGATCTCGCCGAGGCAGTCGCAGCCGAGCTTCAGCGAGGTGGTCATGAAGCCCAGGCCCCACTCGCCGACGTCGAAGGCGGTGCGGCGGTGGTGGTCGGGGCTGGGGTCGCGGTAGGGCACGACCATCTCGGCGAACGACATCCGGTGCGCGATGGGGCGCCCGTCGTAGGCGACCCGGTGGATCACCAGGCCCTCGCGGTGGTTGAAGCCCAGCCGCATCGTCCAGTTCTGCCAGCGCAGCTCGTGCCCGTCGAGTTCGAACGAGACGCCCTCCGGCTGGGTGATCTCCAGCGGCTTGACGTCGGTGCGCTGCTGCAGCCCGGGCACGAGGGAGGGCACGTACTCGCCCATGACCGGGGCCTGCGCCGGGGGCGGGTTGTCCTCGACGTGGAGCAGCTCCATCGTGTTGAGGTCGACGACGAAGTGCAGGCCCATGACCGGGTTGGCGTAGGGGTTGCCGTTGGGCACCGACCGGCGCCAGACGTCGGTCCAGCCGACCCGGCGGTCCTGCAGGCCCTGGGGGATCAGCGAGTGGCCGTACGCCCAGGTGTCGATGAGGACGAGGTCGAGGTCGGTGATCCCCCGCTTGGTCAGCGCCTCGACCACGGCCGGGTGCGCGATGAGCACCTCGTGCGCCTCGTGCCACTCGTCGAGGGTCATGTTGGCCTGCTCGCCGGGCACCGCCTCCCACGAGACGACCCTGCCCTCGGTGGTGTGGCCGTCGGTGAGCGAGACCACCGCCTTGTACGGCGTCCCCTCGTCGCGGCTCCAGACGGTGACCCGGGCCTCGCGGCGGATCGGGTCGCCGGGGGAGAACGCGCGGACGACGTCCTTGGCCGGCTCGCGCAGCTCGATGGAGGCGAACCGCCAGCGCTCGTCGACGCCCCTGTCCCGGCGCAGGATCGCGGCCGCGGCGCGGAACTCCTCGCCGGTCAGCGGGTCGAGCGGGTGCGGGGTGCCGGCGGTCGCGGGCCCGCCGGCCGTGCCGGAGGCGTGGCAGGACGTCGCGAGCTCGGTCATGACGGGTTCTCCTGGGTGTCGGGGCGGTTCGCGAGCAGGGGGAGGGACGGGTCCCAGCGGGTGCCGTCGCGGGCGTCGCGCCGGCGGCGGGCCAGCGCCGAGAGCGCCTCGAGGACGACCCGGTTGGCCAGGGCCGCGGTGATGTCGGCGTGGTCGTAGGGCGGGCTGACCTCGACGACGTCGATACCGACGACCGGCAGCTCCAGGCACAGCCGGCGGACGGCGTCCAGCAGCTGCCGGGCGGTGAGCCCGCCGGGCTCCGGGGTGCCGGTGCCCGGCGCGTGCCCCGGGTCGCAGACGTCGATGTCGACGGACAGGAAGACGCCGTCGCACTCGTCGGTGGCGATCGCGGACGCCTCGGTGAGGCACGCGTCGAGGCCGCGGTGCCCGATCTCGGTCATCTCGTAGGAGCGCATCCGCTGCGCGGCCATCCAGTCCAGCGTCTCCGGCGGCGGCCAGTAGCCGCGCAGGCCGACCTGCAGGAACCGGTCGCCGCGCAGCGCCCCGGACTCGATGAGCCGGCGCATCGGCTGGCCGTGGCCCCACAGCGAGCCGAACTCGATGTCGCCGGTGTCGGCGTGCGCGTCGAAGTGGACCATCGACACCCGGCCGTGGCCGAGCACGTTGGCCACCCCCTTGGCGTCGGCGAAGGCGATCGAGTGGTCCCCGCCGAGCACGACCGGGATCGCGCCGGACCGGGTGACGGTCTCGACGGCGGCCTCCAGGGCGGGCAGCGCGGTCTCGATGTCGCCGGAGTACATCTCGACGTCGCCGGCGTCGAGCACCCGCAGGTCGCGCAGGCCGTCGGTGCGCAGCGCGAGGCTCGGCCGGGAGCCGTCGTGCGGCAGGTAGTCGGTCATCCGGATCGCCTGGGGGCCGAAGCGGGTGCCCGGGCGGTGCGACGTGCCGCCGTCGAAGGGGGCGCCGAGGACGACGACGTCGGCGCCGGCGAACGACGCCGCATCCGACAGGTCGCAGCGGTCGACGCCGAGGTAGGTGATGTCCGGCCCGAACTGGGCGCCGTAGCGCGTCATGGTGTCGAGGTCCGATCGGTCGAGCGGGAGGAGACGGCGGGTACGGGTGATCAGCACCCATCTGGACGACGGAATCCGTGTCCAGGGACACGTTAGACGACGGTTTCCGAGATGCCAAGACCTCCGTCGGGTGTTCGTTCCGGTGACCCGCGCTCCCCGCGCTCTCACACGACGGAATGAGCGCGGCGCTCGGAGACGCGCACACGAAACAGTCGTGGTGCATGCTCCGTGCGCTCGGATCCGTCGGTCATGGTCGTGCCGGAGTGTCGACGGAACCCGAGCCGGGTGTACAGCGTGGCCTCTTCCCCTGCAGGACGGGGGGCTGGCCTGCTGTCCCGTGTGAGGCGCGGCACACCGCCGGGCCGGCGACAGGCCGCTGACAGCGGTGCGACGACAGGAGGGCCGCATGGCGGTGGGACAGGACCGCGGGACCGGGCAGACCGATCTGCGGACGAAGGGGTTGTCCACCAACTCGGTGGGCCTGCTGGCCAGCGTGGTGCTCGGGGTGTCGAGCATCGCACCGGTGTACGCGCTGACGGCCACCCTCGGTCCCACGGTGACCGAGGTCGGCCTGCAGATGCCGGCGATCTTCCTGGCCGGCTTCCTGCCGATGCTGCTGGTCGCCTACGCCTACCGGGAGCTCAACCGGGTGGCGCCGGACTGCGGGACGTCGTTCACCTGGACGACCAAGGCGTTCAACCCCTACGTCGGCTGGCTGTGCGGCTGGGGCGCGCTGCTGGCCACGGTCATCGTGCTGTCCAACCTCGCCGGCGTGGCGGTGTCCTTCTTCTACCTGCTGCTCGGTGAGATCACCGGGTCGGAGTCGGTGGCGACGCTCGGCGACAACACGGTCGTCAACGCCCTCACCTGCGTGGCCTTCGTCGCCGTCGCGACCTGGATCACCTACCGGGGCGTGGAGGCCACCAAGCGCGTGCAGTACGTGCTCGTCGGCTTCCAGATGGTCGTGCTCGCGGTGTTCGCCGTCCTGGCGCTTGCCAAGTCCGGCTCGGCGCCGGGCGCCATCCCGTTCGAGCTGTCCTGGCTGGACCCGACGGCCATCACCTCCTTCAGCGCCTTCACCGCCGGCCTCTCGCTCTCGCTGTTCATCTACTGGGGCTGGGACACCTGCCTGACGGTCAACGAGGAGACCGCCGGGAGCGCCCGCACCCCGGGCCGGGCCGCCCTGCTGACCATGCTGGTCATCATCGTGACCTACGTCGGCGTGGCGATCGTCGTGCAGATGTACGCCGGCATCGGCACCGAGGGCACCGGCCTGGGCAACCCCGACACCGGGGACAACGTCTTCGCCGCGCTGGCCGGCCCCGTCATGGGCCCGGGCCTGGCGTTCCTGCTCTTCCTCGCCGTCGTCGCCAGCTCGGCGTCGTCGCTGCAGACCACCTTCCTGCCGACCACCCGGACCATGCTCGCCATGGGCACCTACGGCGCCCTGCCCCAGCGGCTGGCGGAGGTGCACCCGCGCTTCCGGGCGCCGTCGACCGCCACCCTGGTCGCCGGGGCCGCCACGGCGGCGTTCTACGTGGGCATGACGATCATCAGCGAGAACGTGCTCATCGACACGATCTACGCGCTGGGCCTGATGATCTGCTTCTACTACGGCCTGACCGCCTACGCCTGCGTCTGGTACTTCCGGCACGAGCTGCGGCGCAGCGCGCGGGACCTGGTGTTCAAGGGCGTGCTGCCGCTGCTGGGCGCACTGATGCTGACCGCGGTGTTCGTCCAAACGGCGGTCGACACCCTCGACCCCGCCTACGGCAGCGGCTCCTCGGTGTTCGGCGTCGGCAGCGTCTTCGTCGTCGGGATCGGGCTGCTGCTGCTCGGCGCGGTCCTCATGCTCGTCTGGCGGGCGCGGCACCCGGAGTTCTTCCGCGGCCAGACCCTGCGCGTCGACACCCCGTCACTCGTCTTCGACGAGTGACCCCGACCTGGTCCGGGTAGCAGCGCGGCCCGCCTCCCGGAGGGGAGGCGGGCCGCGCTGTGCGTGCGGGAGGGGTCAGCGCTCGCCGGCGCCGACCACCTCGGGCTGCTGGACCTGCGGCCGGTCGGGCTGCCGCTCGAGCGCAGCGCCCTCGACGTCGAGGGTGGGCAGCCAGCGCAGCCAGCCCGGCAGCCACCAGGCCCGGTCGCCGAGCAGGGCCAGCGCCGCGGGGACGAGCACCATGCGGACGACGAAGGCGTCGAAGGCGATGCCGGCGGCCAGGGCGAAGGCGATCGACTTGATGGTGGCGTCGCCGGAGGGCACGAACCCGGCGAACACCGAGAACATGATCAGCGCGGCCGCCACCACGACCGGGGCCGCCTGCCGGAACCCGGTGCGGATAGCCTCCAGCGGCGCGGTGCCGTGGCTGTGCGCCTCGTGCATCCGGGACACCAGGAAGATCTGGTAGTCCATCGCCAGCCCGAACAGGATGCCGATGACCAGGATCGGCGTGAGGCTGATCAGCGGGCCGGTGCTCTCGAGGTTGACCAGGTCGGCCAGCCAGCCCCACTGGAACACCGCGATGGTGGCGCCCAGTGCGGCGCCGACGGTGAGCACGAAGCCGAGGACGCCGACCAGCGGCACCAGCAGCGAGCGGAAGACCAGCACGAGCAGCACCAGGGCCAGGCCCACGACCAGGGCCAGGTAGACCGGCAGCGCGGCGTCCAGGCTCGCGGCGACGTCCACGCTGACGGCGGTGGCGCCGGTGACCGAGGCCTGCGCGCCGTCGACGTCGGCCAGCAGGTCGCGCAGGTCGGCGACCAGCTGCTCGGTCGCCGGGTCGGTCGGCCCGGACTCCGGGATGACCGACAGCAGCGCGGCGGTGCCGTCGGCGTTCGGCACCGGCGGGGTCACGATCGCGACGTCGTCCAGACCGCTCACCTGGCCCGCGGCCGCCGTCGCGGCCTGCACCGCCCCGTCGCCCTCGAACAGCACGGTGAGCGGGCCGTTGAAGCCCGCGCCGAAGCCGTCGGCGAGCAGCTGCTCGGCCCGGGCCTGGCTGCTGTCCTCCGGCGGGGTCTGCACCAGCGTGGTCTGCATCGAGAAGAACGGAACGGCGACGGCGCCCAGTGCGACGACCGACAGCAGCAGGGCGACCAGGCGGTGCCGGGTGACCGTGCCGACCCAGCCGGCGAGGAAGCCCTGGCTGGCCGCGTGGTGCGTCGGCGCGGTGGCGCGCTGCCGCTTCGGCAGCGCGCGGAAGCCGAGGAAGCCCAGCGCGGCCGGCACCAGGGTGAGCGCGACCAGGACGGCGACGACGATGGTCGCCGCCGCGGCCAGACCCATCTGGGTCAGGAACGGGATGCCGGCGACGAACAGGCCGGTGAGCGCGATGACGACGGTGAGCCCGGCGGTGACGACCGCGGAGCCGGCCGTGCCGACCGCCGTGGCGATCGCGGTGCCGACGTCGGCGCCCCGCCGCAGCTCCTGGCGGAACCGGCTGACGATGAACAGCGCGTAGTCGATGCCGACGGCCAGGCCGAGCATCGCGGCCAGGATCGGGGTGGTCGAGGACAGGTCGGTGAAGCCGGTGGCGATGGTGATGCCCAGGACGCCGATGCCGACGCCGACGACCGCGGTCAGCAGGTTCATGCCGGCCACGACCAGGGAGCCGTAGGTGACGGCGAGGACCACCAGCGCGACGACGACGCCGATGACCTCCGCGGGGCCGCCCACGTGCGGGGGCTCCTGGATCGCCTGGCCGGTGACCTCGACGGTGAGCGCGCCGTCCCCGGCGTCCTCGACGGCGGAGGTCAGCGCGTCCTGCTGCTCGGGGGGGACCTCACCGACCGGCGCCTCGTAGGTGACCGTGCTGTAGCCGGTGGTCAGCTGCTGGTTGACCGACGGCGCGGCCGGGTCCAGCGGGTTGCTGGCCGACGCGACGCCGGGCAGCTCGTCCAGCTCGGCGACCAGCGCGCCGAGGGCCGCGGCGCTCCCCGGCGTGGTCAGGGCCTGGCCGTCCGGGGCGACGACCACCACCTGCGCCGTCGCGCCGCCCGCGGCCCCGAACTCCTCGCTGATCCGCTCCAGCGCGGTGGTCGACTCCTGGCCGGGGATGGCGAAGCTGTCCGACGTCTCGCCGGCCAGCGTTGCCGCCCCGACGCCGCCGCCGACGAGCAGCACGAGCCAGACGAGGACGACGGCCGCGCGGTGCCGGTGCGAGAACGCACCGAGCCTGGACAACAGAACAGCCATGGGGGATCAGGCCTCCACCTGGTCGGGGTCGGACGGGGGGGCGCCGGCACCGTGGTGGCCGAGCGCGTCGAAGCAGGTGGCGACGATGTGCCGCCGCCAGGCGGTGGTCTGGTCCTGGGCGTGCGCCGCCAGGGTCAGGACGGCGAGTGCGGCGAGCGCACCGATGACCCGGACCGAGCGCGGCGGCTCCGTGGTCCCGGGGTCGACGTCGAAGGCCTGCAGGACCAGGCCGGCGACGGCGGGCTCCGGCTCGGCGCCCAGATCGGTGACCGGCGCGAGCACGAGCGCGACGAGCCCGGGGTGCGCCAGGGCGACGTCGACCAGGACCTCCAGCGCCTGCCGGTCGCGGGCCGGACCGGGGGGCAGGTCGCCCAGCTGGTCGAGCACGCGCCGGACCAGGGTCTCGGCCTGTGCCAGGACCGCCTCGTGCAGTGCGTCCTTGCTGGGGAAGTGGTGCAGCAGCCCAGCCTTGGACAACCCCACGGCGTCCGCGATGTCCTGCACCGACGTCTTGGCGAACCCGCGGCGGGCGAAGAGGGCAGCGGCCCGGTCGAGGATGCCCTCGTCGACCTGCTGGCGGAACGGTCGTGCCACGCAGGAGACGGTACGCGGCTCGCCGACCAGATCGGTCGGTCGACCGACCGATCTGGTCGGTGTCGTCACTCACAGGTCAGCACGGGCGCTGCGGCGTCGGCCGGGCGAGGCGGTCGGGCCGTCAGTCCGTGGATCGAGGTGGCACCGTGATCTTGTACTGGGCGATCTTCCGGTAGAGCGTGGCGCGGCCGATGCCGAGCTCCTCGGCCGCGCGGGTGACCGTGGTGCCGGGCTCGGTCAGGCAGCGCACGATCTCGTTCCGCTCCAGCTGCTCCAGCCGGCCGAGGGGGCGCGCGCCGCCGTCGAGGACCTCGGGGGCGAGGTGGTGCAGGTCCACGACGTCGGTGCGCGCCGCGGCGTCCCGGACGACGCGGCGCAGCTGCGTGGCGTTGCCCGGCCAGGCGCAGCTGACCAGCGCGCGCGCCGCACGGGGGGTGAAGTCGACCGCGCGGTGGCGCTCCTCGCGCGCGAACCGCTGCGCGAGCGGCAGGACGTCGTCGGCCCGGAGCCGCAGCGGCGCGGCCTCCACGACGGTGTCGGCCAGCCCGGCCAGCTCGTCGGGGAGGGTGGCGAAGCCGGGCGCCGTCAGGACGAACGGCTGCGGCCGGCCGGCACGGCGGGCGGTGGTCAGGATCTGGGTCAGCTCGCCGACGGCCCAGGCCGGCAGCTCCTCGAGCCCGGACACGATGACGCAGGTGTCCGCGTCGCGCAGGCCGGGGGTCCACAGCGCGAGCCAGGCCGGGACGTCGCCGGCCTCGGGTGCGCGGGCGCGGAGGATCCGCTGCCGGGACGACAGCCGGCGGCGGGCCAGCACGGCGAGCGTGGCCTTGCCCGATCCGGGCTCGCCCACGACGGCCGTCACCCGCCCGGCGGCGACGGCCGACGCGGCCTCCTCCACGGCGGCACGCCAGCTCGCGGAGACGCACGGTTCGCCGTCATCGGGGGCGAGGCGGCCCCCGGTGACGTGGAAGACGTCGCCCCGGGGCACCAGCCGCAGCGTCCGCCCGCCCGCGCGGAGGAGCATGAGCGCGCTGGTGGCGCTCGCCGCCGTCTGGGCCAGCCCGAGGAGGAGCTCGGACGAGGAGTCCGACCACGTGGTCAGGTTGATGCTCCCGGCCAGCTCGCCGGTCACCGGTTCGAGCACGGGCGCGGCCGCGCAGGTGTAGCCGCGCAGGTCGGTGCAGTAGTGCTCCGCTGCGCGGACCAGGGTGGGCGCCCGGTCGGCGAGGGAGAGCCCGAGCCCGTTCGTCCCGGCGTTGCGCTCGTGGTAGGAGAAGCCCGGCGCCAGGTGCACGCGGTCGAGCGACCGCCGGATGTCGGGGTCGTCGCCGAGCCGGGCCAGGACGAGGCCCGTGGGGTCGGCCACCATGAGGCTGACCGGTTCGTTCGGGATCGTCGCCTGCAGGTCGGTGAGGACCCGGTGCGCGCACTCGTACAGCAGGGACCCGGTGTCCAGCGACCCGGTGAAGACGGGGATGACCTCGTCCGGGGGGACGCCGTAGCGCTGGCTGCGGTGCCAGGACGCCCGCACGCGCGGCGCCGTGGCCCGTCCAGCCGGCCGGCTGCCGGTCGGCGCAGCCGGTGCCGCCGCGAGGTCAGCTGAGCGCCCGTCCACGACGACCTCCCGCCTTGTGGCCTGCGCCACCCGCAATGTACGCGCTGACCAGGGCGGGGTGGCGTCCCAAAGTGAGACAACGACCGCCTACTCGTCACCCGTCGGGCTGTCTAGCGTCGGGCGAGCAGTGTGACTGCCCTCACACCGAGCTGACGGAGGCCGGCATGTACAGCAAGGACGGCGAGCAGTACCACGTCGTGGACTCCCACATCGCCCTGTGGGACGCGCGCCCGGAGAACCAGCGCAACATCCACGGCAAGCAGTTCATCGACTGCTTCTACGACTACCACCGCAACCTCAGCCCGGAGTCCGAGGTGTGGCCCTACGAGGAGTACCTCTACCAGGGCGGCGAGCGGCTGATGCGCGACGTGTTCGTCGACGGGATCGTCGACCACGCGATCTTCCAGCCGGCCCGGCTGGCCGAGTTCTACCACCGGGGCTTCGGGCAGACCGAGGAGGCGTTCGCCCTCGCGCAGGCCCATCCGGACAAGCTGACCTACAACCACCACTGGGACCCGCGCGACGGGGAGAACGGCCTGGATCGGCTGCGCGCCGACGCCGAGCGCATGCAGCTCAAGGGCGTGAAGCTCTACACCGCCGACTGGCACGGCGAGTCGCGCGGCTGGAAGCTCACCGACCCGATGGCCTACCGCTACTTCGAGCTCTGCCGCGAGCTGGGGATCACGAACATCCACGTCCACAAGGGCCCGACGATCCGCCCGCTGGACCGCGACGCCTTCGACGTCGCCGATGTCGACCACGCGGCCACGGACTTCACCGACCTCAACTTCGTCGTGGAGCACTGCGGGCTGCCGCGCCTGGAGGACTTCTGCTGGATCGCCACCCAGGAGCCCAACGTGTACGCCGGCCTGGCCGTGGCCATCCCGTTCATCCACACCCGGCCGCGGTACTTCGCCCAGATCATGGGTGAGCTCACCTACTGGCTCGGCGAGGACCGCATCCTCTTCTCCAGCGACTACGCGCTGTGGACGCCCAAGTGGCTGGTCGAGCGCTTCGTGGACTTCCAGATCCCCGAGGACATGACCGAGTACGCGCCGCTCACCACCGCGCTGAAGAAGAAGGTGCTCGGCCTCAACGCCGCCAGGCTCTACGACCTGCCGGTGCCGGCCGAGCTGCAGCTGCCCGACGCCGACGAGACGGCGACCGGCCCGCGCGAGCCGGCGGCCGCCGACCTCGCCTCGGTCTGAGGGGGACGCCGATGACCGCCGTCCTCCCCGCCCTGACCGGAACCGAGGCCGAGGTGCGCGCCGCGCTGGGCACCGTCGTCGACCCCGAACTGGACGAGCCGATCACCGACGTCGGCTTCGTCCGCTCGGTGGCGGTGGACGGTTCCGCCGTCGAGGTGCACCTGCGGCTGCCCACCTCGTTCTGCGCGCCGAACTTCGCCTGGCTGATGGTCTCCGACGCCCACGACGCGGTGTCCGCCGTCCCCGGGGTGGAGTCGGTGGTGGTCGAGCTCGACGACCACTCCGACTCCGACCTGATCAACCGCGGCCTGGCCGCCGGTGCCGGCTACCGCGGCACCTTCGGCTCCGAGGCGGAGGAGTCCCTCGACGAGCTGCGGGCGACCTTCCAGCGCAAGGCGCACACCGCGGCGATGGAGCGGGCCGTCACCGCGCTGCTCCGCAGCGACCCGACGGTGGACGTCGCGGCGCTCACCCTCGGCGACCTGCCGGCGGGGGAGCACACCACCGACGCGCTGCTGCGCCGGCGGGCGACCCTTGGCCTGCCCCTGGACGACGGGGCGCCGGTGCTCGTGCACGACGACGGCACCCGCCCCGACCCCGCGCAGGCGGAGCTCGTGCTGCGCCGGGCCCGCTCGGTGCGCATCTCCGTCGACGGCAACGCGCACTTCTGCCGGGGTCTGCTCGCCACCCGCTACCCGGGGTCGGAGGCCGACCAGGCGCCCCGCCCCGGGGACCGTCCCCTGCTCCCGCTCACCGTCTCGAAGGGCACCCACCCGTGAAGGCCGTACGCGTCCACGAGTACCACGCCGACCCCACGATCGACGACATCCCCGAACCGCAGATCCAGGGTCCGCTCGACGTCATCGTCAGGATCGGCGGCGCCGGGGTCTGCCGCACCGACCTGCACATCCTCGAGGGCCAGTGGGCCGACCTGCAGAACCCCGACCTGCCCTACGTGATCGGGCACGAGAACGCCGGGTGGGTGCACTCGGTCGGGGAGGGGGTCACCAACGTCGCCGTCGGCGACACCGTGATACTGCACCCCCAGCCCAGCTGCGGCCTGTGCACGGCCTGTCGCGCCGGCCGGGACATGCAGTGCGAGAACGCCTTCTTCCCCGGGCTGTCGAACGACGACGGCGGCATGGCCGAGTACCTGCGCACCACCGCCCGCGCCTGCGTGAAGCTCGACCCGTCGACCGATCCCGCCGACGTCGCCGCACTCGCCGACGCCGGCATCACCGCCTACCACGCCGTGCGCAAGGCCCTGCCGCTGCTGCACCCGGGCACGACGGCGGTCGTGCAGGGCGCCGGGGGTCTCGGCCACATCGGCGTCCAGTGCCTGGCCGCGCTGTCGGGGACCCGGATCGTCGTCGTCGACCGCAACCCCGATGCCCTGGAGCTCGCCCGGCGGATCGGGGCGGACGAGACCGTGGTCGCCGACGGCAACCAGGTGCAGGCGGTCCAGGACCTGACCGGCGGGGGCGCGGAGGTCGTCTTCGACTTCGTCGCCGAGCAGGGCGCGGAGATGGACGGCTGGCACATGACCGGCCCGGCCGGCTCCTACTACGTCATCGGGTACGGCGGCGAGCTCCGGATCCCGACGCTGGACTTCGTCGCCGGCGAGAAGAACATCGTCGGCAACATCGTCGGCACCTACACCGACCTGGCCGAGCTGATGGTGCTCGCGCAGGCCGGCAAGGTCACCCTGCACACCCAGCAGTACCCGCTCGACAGGGCCGTGGACGCGCTCCGCGACCTCGACGCCGGAAAGGTCCGGGGCCGGGCGATCCTCGTCCCCTGAACAAGGACCCCCTGCCCCCCACCACTCGCAAGCTCGCGGCGGGACCCTGCAGGGGGCCGGCGGTGGGACCCCGCAGGGGGCCGCCTGCCGCCCACCGCTCGCCGGCTCACG
Source organism: Geodermatophilus obscurus (assembly GCF_900143215.1). GTDB lineage: Bacteria > Actinomycetota > Actinomycetes > Mycobacteriales > Geodermatophilaceae > Geodermatophilus > Geodermatophilus obscurus_A. The sequence goes on from NZ_FRDM01000010.1 coordinate 83,792, forward strand.
GCGGAGCCCGGTCCCCGAGGACCGGGCTCCGCACCCGTCCGGCCGGGACCCCGGTCGGCCCTCCCGCGGCGCCCCTCCCGTCTGGGAGGCTCATCGGGCCGTCCCGACTCCTGAGGAGCGCTGTGTTCACCAAGGTGCTGGTCGCCAACCGAGGCGAGATCGCGGTGCGGGCCTTCCGCGCGGCCTACGAGCTGGGCGCGGAGACGGTCGCCGTCTTCCCGTGGGAGGACCGCAACTCCGTCCACCGGCTCAAGGCCGACGAGAGCTACCAGATCGGCGAGGAGGGGCACCCGGTCCGCGCCTACCTCTCGGTCGACGAGGTGGTCGGCGCGGCGCAGCGGGCCGGGGCCGACGCGGTCTACCCCGGTTACGGCTTCCTGTCGGAGAACCCGGACCTGGCCGAGGCGTGCGCGCAGGCGGGCATCACCTTCGTCGGTCCGCCGGCGTCGGTGCTCGAGCTGACCGGCGACAAGTCACGCGCGATCGCCGCGGCCCGCGAGGCCGGGCTGCCGACGCTGCAGGGAACCGACCCCGGCGACGACGTCGACGGGCTGGTCGCCGCCGCCGAGCAGTTCGAGGGGCCGGTGTTCGTCAAGGCGGTGGCCGGGGGTGGTGGGCGCGGCATGCGCCGGGTCGACGACCGCGCCCAGCTGCGCGGTGCCATCGAGGCGGCCATGCGCGAGGCCGAGTCGGCGTTCGGCGACCCCACGGTGTTCCTCGAGCAGGCCGTCGTAGAGCCGCGGCACATCGAGGTGCAGGTCCTGGCCGACGGCGCGGGCAACGTCGTCCACCTCTTCGAGCGGGACTGCTCGGTGCAGCGCCGGCACCAGAAGGTCGTCGAGCTGGCCCCGGCCCCGAACCTGGACCCCGCGCTGCGCGAGCGGATCTGCGCCGACGCGGTCGCCTTCGCCCGGGCCATCGGCTACGTCAACGCCGGCACGGTGGAGTTCCTGCTCGACCGGGAGGGTCGGCACGTCTTCATCGAGATGAACCCGCGGATCCAGGTCGAGCACACGGTCACCGAGGAGGTCACCGACGTCGACCTGGTGCAGAGCCAGCTGCGGATCGCCTCGGGGGAGACCCTCGCCGACCTGGGCCTGTCGCAGGACACGATCATGCTCCGGGGTGCGGCGCTGCAGTGCCGGATCACCACCGAGGACCCGGCCAACGGTTTCCGCCCGGACACCGGCCGGATCACCGCCTACCGCTCGCCGGGCGGCGCCGGCATCCGGCTGGACGGCGGCTCGGCGCTGGGCGCCGAGGTCGGTGCGCACTTCGACTCGATGCTGGTGAAGCTGACCTGCCGCGGCCGGGACTTCGGCATCGCGGTCGCCCGCGCCCGGCGTGCGGTGGCCGAGTTCCGCATCCGCGGGGTGGCCACGAACATCCCGTTCCTGCAGGCACTGCTCGACGACCCGGACTTCGCCGCCGGGCGGGTCACCACCTCCTTCATCGAGCAGCGCCCCCAGTTGCTCACCTCGCGCAGCTCCGCGGACCGTGGCACCCGGCTGCTGACCTACCTGGCCGACGTCACGGTGAACCGGCCGCACGGGGAGCGGCCGCACCTGGTCGACCCGGTGCAGAAGCTGCCGCACCTCGACTTGCGCACGCCGCCGCCGGACGGCTCCCGGCAGCGCCTGATCGCGGCCGGCCCCGAGGCCTTCGCCGCCGACCTGCGCGCCCGGACGGCCCTGGCGGTCACCGACACCACCTTCCGCGACGCCCACCAGTCGCTGCTGGCGACCCGGGTGCGCACCCGGGACCTGCTCGCCGTCGCCGGGCACGTCGGGCGCACCGCGCCGCAGCTGTTCAGCCTGGAGTGCTGGGGTGGGGCGACCTACGACGTGGCGCTGCGGTTCCTGCACGAGGACCCGTGGGACCGGCTGGCCGCGCTGCGGGAGGCGGTCCCGAACATCTGCCTGCAGATGCTGCTGCGCGGCCGCAACACCGTGGGCTACACGCCCTACCCCGAGGCGGTCACCGACGCCTTCGTCCGGGAGGCCGCGGCCACCGGTATCGACGTCTTCCGGGTGTTCGACGCGCTCAACGACGTCGGCCAGATGCGCCCGGCGGTCGACGCCGTCCGGGGGACCGGAACGGCGGTCGCCGAGGTGGCGCTGTGCTACACCGGCGACCTCTCCGACCCCGGCGAGGACCTCTACACGCTGGACTACTACCTGCGGCTGGCCGAGCAGATCGTCGACGCCGGCGCGCACGTGCTGGCGATCAAGGACATGGCCGGCCTGCTCCGGCCACCGGCCGCCGCCCGGCTGGTGACCGCGCTGCGCGAGCGCTTCGACGCACCGGTGCACCTGCACACCCACGACACCGCCGGCGGCCAGCTGGCCACCCTGCTGGCCGCCTGGTCGGCCGGGGTCGACGCGGTGGACGGCGCGGTGGCCTCCATGGCCGGGACGACGAGCCAGCCGCCGCTGTCGGCGATCGTGGCCGCGACCGACGCCACCGAGCGGGCCACCGGCCTGGACCTGGCCGCGGTCAACGACCTGGAGCCGTACTGGGAGGCGGTGCGCCGGGTGTACGCGCCCTTCGAGTCCGGGCTGCCGGCGCCGACCGGGCGGGTGTACACCCACGAGATCCCCGGCGGACAGCTGTCGAACCTGCGCCAGCAGGCGATCGCCCTGGGCCTGGGGCAGCGCTTCGAGGAGGTCGAGGACGCCTACGCCGCCGCCGACCGGCTGCTGGGCCGGCTGGTCAAGGTCACGCCGTCGTCGAAGGTGGTCGGCGACCTGGCGCTGCAGCTGGTCGGCTCCGGTGTCAAGGTCGAGGACTTCGCCGCCGAGCCCGGGAAGTACGACCTGCCCGACTCGGTGATCGGCTTCCTGCGCGGCGAGCTCGGCGACCCGCCCGGCGGCTGGCCAGAGCCGTTCCGCAGCCGGGCGCTGGAGGGCCGCCGTCCGGCCGAGCCGCCGGCCGAGCTGTCCGCGGACGACGAGCGCGGGCTGGCCGAGCGGCCACGGCAGACCCTCAACCGGCTGCTCTTCCCGGGACCCACGCGCGAGTACGAGGCGCACGTCGACTCCTACGGCGACGTCTCGGTGCTGCCGACCAAGGAGTTCCTCTACGGGCTGCGCCCCGGCGACGAGCACGCCGTCGACCTCGAGCTCGGGGTCACCCTGCTGGTGGGCGTGGAGGCCGTCTCCGATCCCGACGAGCGCGGCATGCGCACGGTCATGTGCACGCTGAACGGGCAGCTGCGGCCGGTGAGCGTGCGCGACCGCTCGGTCGACGCGCAGGTCAAGGCCGCCGAGAAGGCCGACCGCAGCGACCCCGGCCAGGTCGCGGCGCCCTTCGCCGGCGTGGTCACCCTGCAGGTCGGCGAGGGCGACACCGTCGAGGCCGGGCAGCCGATCGCCACGATCGAGGCGATGAAGATGGAGGCCGCGATCACCGCGCCGGTCGCCGGCACGGTCAAGCGGCTGGCCATCGGCGGCGTCCAGCAGGTGGAGGGCGGTGACCTGCTCGTCGTCCTGTCCTGAGTCGGAGGACCCCTGCTCCCCACCCCTCGCACGCTCGGGGCGGTGCCCTGGAGGGGGCCGCCCGACGCCCTCCCGCTCGCCGGCTCGGGACGCACACCTCGGCGCCGTGTCGCCCGGCCACGACCGTGCGTGAGTGACCGCCCGGTGTGTCGGGGTCCGGCCGGACCGGGTCGTTCAGTTCGTCCCGGGGTTGGGCAGGGAGGCATGACGCAGCCACGCCCGCCCGACCGGCGCGGGTGCTGCGTGGGCCGCCGCGGCGATGCCTCCCGGGGCCGCCAGCAGCGGAGGGACCCAGCCGGCGAGCACGGGACGGGGTGCGGTGTGACCACGGTCGACGGGGGAGGACAGACCCTGGGTGGCCGCTACGAACTGCAACAGCTCATCGCCACAGGCGGGATGGGGCAGGTCTGGCGCGGTCGGGACACCATGCTGGACCGGCCGGTCGCGGTGAAGGTGCTGCGCAGCGAGTACGCCGACGACCAGACCTTCCTCGCCCGCTTCCGCGCCGAGGCCCGGCACGCCGCGGCCCTGAGCCACCCGAACATCGCCACCGTCCTCGACTACGGGGAGGGGACGGCGGAGGACACCGGCGAGAACGTCGCCTTCCTCGTCATGGAGCTGGTCGACGGCGCGCCGCTGTCGACGCTGCTCACCGAGGAGGGGCCGCTGGACCCCGGTGCCGCGCTCTCGGTGCTGTCCCAGGCCGCCGCCGGGCTGGCGGAGGCGCACCGCGCCGGCGTGGTCCACCGTGACGTCAAGCCCGGCAACATCCTGGTCCGCCCCGACGGCAGCGTGAAGCTCACCGACTTCGGCATCGCCTGCTCGGCCGAGAGCGTGCCGCTGACCGGCACCGGCCAGGTCATCGGCACCCCGCAGTACATGTCGCCCGAGCAGGCCGCCGGCGAGCGGGTCGGCCCGGCCAGCGACGTCTACGCACTCGGCCTGGTCGGCTACGAGTCGCTGACCGGACACGCCGCCTTCGCCGGCACCAACCCGGTGACCGTGGCGCTCAAGCACGTGTACGAGGACCCCGACCCGCTGCCCGATGAGGTCCCGCCCGACGTCCGGCACCTCATCGACGCCGCGCTGACCAAGGACCCCCAGCAGCGCCTGCCCGACGGCGACGCGTTCCGTCACGCCATCGAGGAGACCGTCCACGGCCAGTCCGGCACCGCGGCGCCGACCCGGCCGATCGCCCCGGCCGCCGTCGCCGCAGCGGTACCACCGGCGGCGCACAGGGCGCCGACCGGCCTGCCGCGGCGTCCCCACGACGACGACCGCGGCTCCCGCCGCCGGCCGCTGCTGCTGGCGCTGGCCGCGGTCGCGGTCCTGCTGCTCGGCGGGGGCGCGGTCGTGCTGGTCGGCGGGCTCGGCGACGGCGACAGCACGGCCGTCGCGCCGCCGCCGGCGGCCGTGCCGCCGTCGGCCGTCGCGCCGTCATCGGCGGACCCGGGTCTCGTGCTGACCGCCGCGGAGTACGTGGGGCGTCCGGTCGAGGAGGTCGCCGACGAGCTGACCGGACTGGGGTTGACCGTGGGCCGGCAGGCGGAGGTGACGCCGGGGGTCACGCCGGGCACCGTCACCGCGCTCGACCCGGCCGGCACCGAGGTCCGGCCGGGGGACCAGGTGGCGGTGATCGTCGCGGCGTCGCCCACCGCACCCGAGGAGGAGTCCGCTCCTCCTACGCCCGCCGAGGACGCGCCGGCATCGATCGCTGAGGACGCTGCTCCGGCCCAGGTCCCCGCTCCGGCGGAGGAGTCCGCCTCGACCGAGGACTCCGCGCCGGCCGAGGAGTCTTCTCCGGCGGAGACGCCGGCCGCGACGCCGACCCCGCCGTCCGATGACACCACCCCGGGAACGCCCGAGCCCTCCGCCGAGCCCTCCGCCGAGCCCTCCGCCGAGCCCTCCGCCGAGCCCTCCGCCGAGCCGTCGCCGGAGCAGCCCTCGCCGACGGAGGGCAGCGGGACGTCGCTGCCCTCGGAGGAGTCCGCGTCGACCGACGACAGCACGGACACCGCTACGCCGAGCAGCTCACCTCGGAGTCGAGGAGGCACGGACGCCGGCACGCCGAGCAGCTCGCCCCAGAACAGTCCGCCGACCGGGGACGGCGCCGGCGCCAGCGCGGCCCCGGAGTCGCCCGGCGCCGGCCCGACGACCTGACCGGCGTCAGGCGACCAGCACCACGACCAGCGTGCGCGGGCCGTGCACGCCCTCGACCCGCTGCAGCTCGATGTCGCTGGTCGCGGACGGGCCGCTGACCATCGTCAGCGGCGCGTTCGGGTCCAGCCGGTGCAGCGCCTCGGGGACGCCGCCGACGACCTGCCCGGCTTCGACCACGCAGACCAGGCAGTCGGGCAGCAGCGAGATCGCCCGCCGGCCGGACAGCGGGCCGCCGTCCAGGACCAGCGTGCCGGTCTCCGCGATGGCCACCGCGATCCCGGTCAGCGTCGCGGCGAACGCGGCCAGCTCGACGGCGGGGCGGCCGTCGTCCTCGGAGGCGCCGTCCGGCCGCCAGCCGGCCGGCACCCCGGGGGCGACGACGACGGCGCCGGGGTCCCAGCCGGCGCCCAGGCCGGTGTCGAGGGCGGCGGCGACGGTGGCGCCGACCTGGTCCGGGCCGCAGCGCAGCACCGAGGCCTTGTAGTCCTCGAGCCGGTCGAGGAGGACGTCCAGCAGCTGCTCGGCCGGGCGATCGTCGGCGGTGCGGTAGTCGCGGGGGACTCGCACCTCCGGCCGGTTCTCGCCCAGCGCGGTGCGGATCCGGCCCAGCACCTCCTCACGAGCGCTCGTCACGACTGGGCCCCGTGCTCCCGAGCCCAGGCCTGGGTGAAGGTCTCCCGCGGCGGGGTGGGCAGGTCGCGGCTGCGGGTCCAGCCCGATACGGGCGGCGGCAGCATCGACGGCATCGTAGGCTTCCCGCGGGCGAGGAACCGGCTCAGGCCCGCCGCCCGCTGCGCCAGGTGCCACAGCCGCGGGCTCGACATCGCCTTCGACAGCGCCTTGAAGGCCACCGCCTCCGGCGTCGTCCGCTCCTGCGCCTCGACGTGCTCGCCGCGCAGGTGCACCAGGATCGAGGGGATGTCGATCGCCACCGGGCACGCGTCGTAGCAGGCACCGCACAGCGACGAGGCGTACGGCAGCGAGGCGTTGTCCTCGACACCGGTCAGCTGCGGGGAGAGGACGGCGCCGATCGGGCCCGGGTACACCGAGCCGTAGGAGTGCCCGCCGGTGCGCTCGTACACCGGGCAGACGTTGAGGCAGGCCGAGCAGCGGATGCAGTGCAGCGCCTCGCGGCCCACCTCGTCGGCGAGCACCGCCGTCCGCCCGTTGTCGAGCAGCACCAGGTGGAACTCCTGCGGACCGTCGCCGGGGGTGACCCCGGTCCACATCGACGTGTACGGGTTCATCCGCTCCCCGGTGGAGGAGCGGGGCAGCAGCTGCAGGAACACCTCGAGGTCCTGCCAGGTCGGCAGCAGCTTCTCGATGCCCATGACGGTGATCAGCGTCTGCGGCAGGGTCAGGCACATCCGGCCGTTGCCCTCGCTCTCCACGACGGCGAGGGTGCCGGTCTCGGCGATGGCGAAGTTGGCGCCGCTGATGGCCACCCGGGCACGCAGGAACCGCTCGCGCAGGTGCGTGCGGGCGGCCATGGCCAGCCGGCGCGGCTCGGCGGGGAGGTCGCGATCGGCGTCGGGGCCCTGGAACTGCGGCATGGTCCGCAGGAAGATCTCGCGGATCTCGGCCCGGTTCTTGTGGATCGCCGGCACCAGGATGTGGCTGGGCGCGTCGTCCCCGAGCTGCACGATCAGCTCGGCGAGGTCGGTCTCGTGCGCCGTGATGCCGGCGTCCTCGAGCGCCTCGTTGAGGCCGATCTCCTGGGTGGCCATCGACTTGACCTTGACCACCTCGTCGGTGCCGGTGGCCTGGACCAGCCGGGTGACGATCGCGTTGGCCTCGTTGGCGTCGCGGGCCCAGTGCACCGTGCCGCCGCGGGCGGTCACCTGGCGCTCGAGCTCGACCAGGTGCTCGTCGAGCCGGGCCATGGTGGCGGTCTTCAGCGCCTTGCCGGCCTGGCGCAGCTGCTCCCAGTCGGGCACCTCGCCGACGACCGCGGCCCGCTTGGCGCGGATGGTGCTCGTCGCGTGGCCGAGGTTGGCCCGCAGCTGGCCGTCGCGGAGCGCGCCGCGGGCGGCGTCCGGGAAGGAGCGGTCGCCGCGCAGGTGGCCGACCCCGCGGGGTGCGGTGGGCAGGCCGAGGAACGTCGTCCCCGACTTCGGCGCTCCCGGGGCCAGCGGCGTGGGCTCGGTGCGCTCGGGAGCGGTGGTCATGCCGACACCTCGGCAGTCCCCGCGGGGATGGCCGGCTGCGTGGTCTGGTGCGGGCTCACGGCGTCCTCCGTCGAGGCCAGGATCTCGGCCAGGTGCACGGTGCGCGTCCCCGACCGCAGCCGGGAGAGCCCACCGCCGATGTGCATGAGGCAGGAGGCGTCACCGGCGGTGCACACCTCCGCGTGGGTGGACAGCACGTTGGCCATCTTGTCGGTCAGCATCGCCGTCGAGGTGTCGGCGTTCTTCACCGAGAAGGTCCCGCCGAAGCCGCAGCACTGCTCGGCGGCCGGCAGCTCGACGAGGGTCAGCCCGCGGACCGCGCGCAGCAGCTGCAGCGGCCGGTCGCCCACCCGGAGCAGCCGCAGCGAGTGGCAGGTCGGGTGGTAGGTGACCCGGTGCGGGTAGTAGGCGCCGACGTCGGTCACCCCGAGGACGTCGACGAGGAACTGGGAGAGCTCGTAGGTGCGCCCGGCCAGCGCCTCGGCCTCGGCGGCCAGCTCCTCCTCGCCGGCCCGGCGCAGCACCATGGCCTGCTGGTGGTGGATCGAGGCCACGCACGACCCGGACGGCGACACGATCGCCTCGGCGCCGGCGAAGGCGCGCACGTGGTTGGCCACGATCGGCACCGCCTCGCGCCGGTAGCCGGTGTTGACGTGCATCTGCCCGCAGCAGGCCTGACCGGCCGGGACGACGACCTCGTGGCCCAGCCGCTCCAGCAGCCTCGCCGTCGCCATCGCGACCTGCGGCGCCACCGTGTCCACCAGACACGTGGCGAACAGCGCCACCCTCATGCCGCTCCCTCCCGGTCGGCCGCGACGTCGCGGCGCACCGTGCTCGACCCGTCCCGCCGCTCCGCCGCCTGCCGGCCGAGCTCCTGTCGCGGCCGGCAGGCGGCGGCGACGTCGATGTCGTCATACCCCACGCGAGCGGGATCAGGGGACACCGGGACCCCGCCCCCGCCGGCTCCGGCCGCGGCGGACTAGGTGCGGCCGCGCCGGTGCTCGATCGCCTCGAGCACCGTCGTGCGCCCCTTGCCGAGTTCGCGCTCGGCCCGCTCGGCGCGGTCGAGCTGGGAGCGCCCGGACATCTGCCCGACCCGCTTGCGCGCCTCGGCCGCGTCGACGTCGATCAGCTCGGCGGCCCTGCGGGCCTCCTGTGCCGCGTCGGTGTTGGCGACGTGCTGGTCCGCGCCGCTCTTCTTCCGGCGGTCGGTGGCCCGCTTCTCCTCGTCGCTCAGCAGCTGCCAGGCGGCGTCGGGGAGGTAGCGCGACGTGCCGTCGGAGCCGCGGGCGCGATCGCCGCCGTCGGCGGTGTGCCACTCCTGCTCGGTCCACTCCTGCAGGTGCTGCTGCGACGCGGTGCGCTCGCCCTCGTGCCGGTAACCGCCGCCGTTCGCCTCGTACTCGCGGGTGAGCAGCTGGCTCTTGCGGGCGCTCCACTGCCCGGGCCCCCCGCCGCGGTCGCCCGCCTTGATCTCCTCCTTGAGCCGCTCGCGCAGCTCCGGATCCGTGTAGTCGTCCGCGTAGTCCTCCGCCGACTTCCCGCTCATGGGCGCCCGGGTACCCCGGGTGCAGTCGGTCCACCCACGCCGCCGGGGCCGGTCCGCGCCGGCGGGCTCCCGGACGTGCCGGGCTCAGGTGCCGACGGGCCGGTGGGCCCGGGCCGGTCGTCCCGTGCCGTCCGACCCGCCGGCGCGGGCGCGGGACGACTGCGCCCAGCGGCGCGGGCTGGTGCCCTTCCAGCGCCGGAAGGCGTGCACGAAGCTCGACGCCTCGGAGTAGCCGATGCGCTCGGCGACCTGCTCGATGCTCAGGCCCGCGGTGACCAGCAGCTCCTCGGCGAGATACTCCCTGGTCTGCTCGACGACGGCGCGGAAGCTCGTCCCCTCCTCGTCGAGGTGCCGGCGCAGCGTCCGCACGCTCAGGTGCAGCTCGGCGGCCACCTGCTCCTGGCCGGGCATCCGCCGCGGGTCCCGCAGCAGCAGGTCGCGCACCCGGCCACTGGTGCCGCGGCGGGACTGGCGGCGGTCGAGCAAATCACGGCACTGCGCCTCGCACAGGGCGGCGGTCAGCGGGGCTGCCTGGGGGAGGGGGGAGTCGAGCAGCCCGGCGTCGAAGGCCACGACCGAGCGCGGCGCCGCGAACACCGGCCGCACCCCGAAGGCCGCCTCGTACGGCCCCGGGTCCGGGGGGTCGGGCAGCCGCAGCGCCACGCGCAGCGGCACCACCGCCTGGCCGAGCCGCTCCCGCCAGAGCTGCAGCGCCGCCGTGCTGTCGCGCAGCAGGACGAACCGCCGCACCGGCTCGGGCAGGTCGAGGTCGTCGAAGAAGAACGCGACCTCGCCGTCCCCCTCCTGCGCGCTGATGCGGGTCAGGGCGTAGGTGAGGTCGAGGAAGCGCATGGCCACCGCGTTGCTCTCCCGGATCGTGCGGCTGGAGAGCAGCGCGAAGCCCCAGATCCCGTAGGTGGTCAGCCGGTAGCGCGCGCCCGCCGCCAGGCCGATCGTCTCGGGCAGCGCGTCGGCGAGCGTGGCGATGAGGCGCACCTCCTGCGCGGCGGTGATCTCCGCGGCCGGGTCGTTGAGTGCCGCCTCGTCCATGCCGGTGCCGGCGAGCACCCGTGCGGCCGGCAGGCCGTGCTCGGCCGCGAGCGCGCACAGCAGCGCCGCGCTGCCCGTACCGCGGGCGGCGGCGTCGACGGGATTGGCCGGATCTATCAACTCGTGGCCGATCGTGCCATGGCTCACACCCGGATCGCTTCCTACCGTCCGTGTGGTCCAGATCACGAGGAGAGCGGAGGTGCGGGCATGACGCTGACCGAACGGGCAGTGGAGGCGGCACAGGAGACCGAACACGTCGACGTGCTGATCGTCGGTGCCGGGATCTCCGGGATCGGAGCCGCCCACCACCTGAGGGAGCGGTTCCCCGGCAGGTCCTTCGTCGTCCTCGATGCGCTGGAGGCCCGCGGCGGCACCTGGTGGACCCACCGGTACCCCGGTGCCCGCTCGGACAGCGACCTGTTCACCTTCGGCTACCGGTTCAAGCCGTGGCGCGGGCCCTCGATCGCGACCTCCGGGGAGATCCTCTCCTACCTCGACGAGGTCATCGACGAGGACGACCTCGCCGAGGTGATCCGCTACCGGCACCGGGTCACCGCTGCCAGCTGGTCCACCGAGGACCGGCGCTGGACGGTGGAGGTCACCCGGGAGGACACCGGGGAGCAGCTGCGGTTCACCACCGGCTTCCTGTGGATGTGCCAGGGCTACTACGACCACTCCGGCCCCCACCGGCCGCAGTGGGCGGGCATGGACCGCTTCGGCGGCGTGGTCGTGCACCCGCAGCAGTGGCCCGACGACCTCGACCACGCCGGCAAGCGCGTCGTCGTCATCGGCTCCGGCGCCACCGCGGCGACCCTCGTCCCGGCCCTGGCGCAGACCGCCGGGCACGTGACGATGCTGCAGCGGTCGCCGACGTTCTTCTTCGCCCGACCCAAGACCCACGAGCTGGCGGAGACGCTGCGCGCCCTGGACGTCCCGGACGAGTGGACCCACGAGATCCTCCGGCGCGCCTACATCGCCGAGAGCGACGAGATCACCCGGATGTCGTTCGAGTCCCCGGACGAGCTGCGGGCGTTCCTCATCGAGTCGATGCGCCCGCTGCTCCCCGAGGGGTTCGACATCGACAAGCACTTCAACCCCCGCTACCGCCCGTGGCAGCAGCGCCTCGCCGTCGTCCCCGACGGGGACCTGTTCACGGCCCTGCGCGAGGGGACGGCGTCGGTGGTCACCGACACCATCGAGACGTTCACCGAGACCGGGATCCGGCTGACCTCGGGGGAGGAGCTCGAGGCGGACGTCGTCGTCACCGCCACCGGCTTCGACCTGAGCCTCTTCGGCGGGGTCGCGTTCACCGTCGACGGCGAGCCGGTCGACTTCCCCGAACGCGTCACCTGGCGCGGCGTGATGATCAGCGGCGTGCCGAACATGGCCTACGTGTTCGGCTACTTCCGCAACAGCTGGACGCTGCGGGCCGACCTGGTCAGCGAGTTCGTGTGCCGGCTGCTGGCGCACATGGAGGAGCAGGGCGCCACGACCGTCGTCCCCACCCTGCGTCCCGAGGACGCCGACATGCCGCTGCTGCCGTGGGCCGACCCGGAGAACTTCAACGCGGGCTACGTGCTGCGCTCGATGCACCTGCTGTTCAAGCAGGGCGACCGCGAGCCGTGGACCCATCTGCAGGAGTACGCGCACGAGCGGACGGCGCTGCCCGCTGCCGACCTCGACGACAAGTCCCTGCAGTACAGCTGAGCCGCAGCAGCGGTCCACCGGCGGACGCCGACGCGCGCCGCCGCGCACCCCACCACCCCCATCACCGAAGGTCAGGAGATCCCCGTGCCGGTCGATCCGCACACCGCCGCCCTGCTCGCCGTGCTCGACGAGTCCGGCGCGCCGCCCATGTACGAGGGGAGCCCCGAGGCGGGGCGCGCCCTGTACCTGCAGCTCACCCACGGCGCCCGGACCCCCGAGCAGATCGTCCCCGTGGCGAGCACCGAGGACCGCACCGTCCCCGGCGCCGAGGGCGAACTCCGGGCGCGGGTCTACCGGCCCGAGGGCGAGGGGCCCTTCCCGACCGTCGTCTTCCTCCACGGCGGCGGCTGGGTGATCGGCGACCTGGACACCCACGACAACATGGCCCGCAACATCTGCCGGGGGTCCCGCGCCGTGGTCGTCGCGGTCGACTACCGGCTGGCCCCTGAGCACCCGTTCCCCGCTGCGGCCGACGACGCGGTGGCCGCGGCCCGCTGGGTGGCCCGGCACCTGGACGAGTTGGGCGGGGACGACCGGCTCGCGGTCGCCGGCGACAGTGCCGGCGGCAACCTCGCCGCGGTCGTGGCCCAGCAACTCACCGCCGACGGCACCCCGCTGGCCGGGCAGTTCCTCATCTACCCCGCCGTCGACGCCGAGGGCGAGTACCCCTCCCGCGTGCAGAACGCCAAGGGCTACTTCCTCGAGAGGGACACGATGGACTGGTTCTACGGGCACTACGCCGGAGCCTGGGAGGACGCGAAGGACGCCCGGTTGTCCCCGCTGCACGGCGCCGACCTCTCCGGCCTGCCGCCGGCGGTCATCGTCACCGCCGAGTACGACCCGCTGCGCGACGAGGGCGAGGCCTACGGCGAGGCGCTGGAGGCGGCCGGGGTCCATGCCGACGTACGGCGCTACGACGGCCTGATCCACGGCTTCTTCGACATGGGGACGGTTTCGCCCGCCGCCCAGGCCGCCATCGACGAGAGCTGCGCGCGCTTCGGGGCCCTCATCCGGAAGTGACCCCCCGGGGTCCGGCCGTGCCCGGCCCCGTCCGGCGGACCCGCCGGACGGGGCCGGGCACGGTGGCGTGGGGGGCACCGCGGCGCCCGGGGCCGCGCGGTCAGCCGGTACCGGCGCCGCGCTCCCGGCCGGTCAGCACGCGGGTGACCGCGGGGGAGGGGCGCAGCTCCACCGGCCGGCCGGCGAGCTCGGCGGTCTCGACGTGGTCGAGCAGCAGCTCGCGCCCGGGCTCGGACAGCGCGGTGACCGAGCGGGCGTCGATGCGGTCGATCCGCGCCGGCTCGCGGCCGTAGCGCCGCCAGAACGCTTCGACGGCAGCGGCGTCGACCGCGCCGGCCAGGCAGAGCAACCGCCCGCCGGTGGTGTTCAGCAGGCGGACGACGCCGCGCCGGGTCGCGGGGTTGTCGGGGGTCTGCGGGCTCACCACCCCAGCGTGCGTCGACCCCGGCCGGCCCGGCACCGCGCGGCCTCGACCCGGCGCCCGGACGCCGGTCGCGGAGGATGGACGCGTGGAGAACCGCGTCGACGTCGCAGACCCCGGGACGGCGGAGCGCTTCGGCGCCGAGGTCGAGGCGGCCGCTCGCCGGCTGGGCGGGGTGGCCGAGCGGACGCCGCTGCAACGCAGCGCCCGGCTGTCCGGCGCCACCGGCGCCGACGTCTGGGTCAAGCGGGAGGACCTGCAGGTCGGCCGCTCCTACAAGATCCGCGGCGCCTACAACACGATCAGCCAGCTCGACGCCGCCCGGCAGGCCGCCGGCGTGGTGTGCGCCAGCGCCGGCAACCACGGGCAGGGCGTCGCCTACGCCTGCCGGGCGCTGGGCGTGCGCGGCTCGGTCGTCGTCCCGGGGACGACGCCGCGCCAGAAGCGGGACCGCATCGCCGCGCTGGGCGGGGAGACGGTCGACCTGGTCGTCACCGGCGACTCCTACGACGAGGCGGCGGCCGCCGCGCTGACCCTCGCGCGTGACACGGGGGCGACCCTGGTGCCCGCCTTCGACGCCGTCCCCACCGTGGTCGGGCAGGCGACCGTGGCGCTGGAGCTCCTCGAGCAGCTGCCCACGCCGCCGGACGTCGTGGTCCTGCCCGTCGGCGGCGGCGGCCTGCTGGCCGGCTGCGCGACCTGGCTGCGGCTGCACAGCCCCGGCACCCGCGTCGTCGGGGTCGAGCCGGCCGGGGCGGCGAGCATGGCCGCGGCGCTGGCCGCCGGGACGCCGGTGGAGCTGCCGCAGCTGGACACCTTCGTCGACGGCGCCGCGGTCCGCCGGGTCGGCGACGTGACCTACCCGCTGGTGCGCGACGCGGGTGCGGAGCTGGTCGCGGTGCCGGAGGGCCAGATCTGCACCGAGATGCTCGACCTCTACCAGGTGGACGGTGTCATCGCCGAGCCCGCCGGGGCGCTGGCGACCGGCGCGCTGACCGGCGGGCTGGTGCCCGTCGAGCCGGGGCAGACGGTGGTCTGCCTGCTGTCGGGCGGCAACAACGACGTCAGCCGCTACGGCGAGGTGGTCGAGCGCTCGCTGGTGCACCGCGGCCTCAAGCACTACTTCCTCATCGAGTTCCCGCAGGAGCCCGGCGCGCTGCGCCGCTTCCTCGACGAGGTGCTCGGCCCGGACGACGACATCGTGCTGTTCGAGTACGTCAAGCGGGACAACCGGGAGACCGGGGCGGCGCTCACCGGCATCGAGCTCGGCAGCGCGGCGGACTTCCCGGCGCTGCTGGCGCGGATCGAGGCCAGCCCGCTGCGCATCCAGCACGTCGCCCCGGGGACGACGGCCTACCGCTTCCTCATCTGAGGTCCCCGTGGCGACCGAGGTGACCACCCGCCCGCTCACCGCCGGCGACCGCGAGCTGCTGCGGACGGCGACCCTGGCGAACGTGAACCGGTCGGGGGAGCAGCGGTTCACCTCCCGCGACGTCGACGAGCGGCCCGACCTGCGCCACTACACCGTGTTCCGGCCCGAGCGCGGCGACCTCGGGTTCGTGGCCGGGACCCGGGGCCTGACCGTCGGCGTCGTGTGGGCGCTGTTCCTCGACGGCGACGACCCGGGCTACGGGTTCGTGGCGGACGGCGTCCCGGAGCTCGGCCTCTCCGTGTGGTCCGGCCACCGCGGGCGGGGCATCGGCGGCGGGCTGCTGCGGCAGGCACTCGACGAGGCCCGCCGGCGGGGGATCGGGCGGGTGAGCCTCAGCGTCGAGGCCGGGAACCCGTCGGTGCGCCTCTACCGCTCGGTCGGGTTCGCCCCGGTGCCGGGCGCCGCCGACGGGACGATGGCCGTCGACCTGTGAGCCGGGGGTCAGCTCCAGTCGATGCGCGCGGCCAGGGCGTGCAGCCGCTCGCCGAGCACCGGGTCCAGCGCGGCGGCCCAGGCCACCCGGCCGAGGACGTGCTCACGGAAGGTCGCCGGATCGTGCCCGCGGGTCTGGGTGGCCCAGCCGTGCCGGGCGCAGTTGTGCAGCAGCGCGCGCAGCGCGTCGCGCTCCGGTCGGGGCAGCGTGGGCCGGGCGTTGACGACCGCCCCGAGCACCCGCTGCCGGGAGCCTGCCCCGGCGACCCGGGTCTTGGCCGGGTCGACCCGGAACCCCTCCTCGGCGGCGACCTCGGTGACCAGCGCGGCGAGCCGGTCGCCCCGGATCCGCCGGTCGCCGGAGAAGGTCAGGTCGTCGACGTACCGGGTGTAGCGGGCGCCGCAGCTCGCGGCGAGGCCGGCCAGCCGGCGGTCGAGGCGGAAGCAGACCAGGTTGGCCAGCGCCGGCGAGGTCGGGGCACCCTGGGGCAGGTGCGGCGCGGCCAGCCGCCGGTGCCGCTCCCGCGCCTCCACTCCGCCGGGCAGCGGCAGGGCGCGCCACACCGACACCGGCGCGGTCGTCGTTCCGAGTGCGGTGACCAGGTGGGCGACCGGCTCGGTCAGCCCGGCGGTGCCCTGCAGCAGACCCCAGACCCGCGGGGCGGACACCGAGGCGAAGAACGCCTCGAGGTCCATGCCGAGGACGAGGGCGCGGCCGGCCTGCGGCGCGGCTGCCGTCCGCACCGACCGGCCCAGCACGCAGCCGTGGGCGGCGTCGTGCACCGGGATCGGGGCGAGCACGTGCCGCAGCAGCCGCCGCTGGGCCTCCTTGAGCCGCGGCTTGGGCTCGGCGAGCAGCCGCAGCCGGCCGCGGCGCTCGACCGCGTGCCAGCGGTAGTGGCGCAGCGGTTCGTCGACGGTGCGCTCCAGGACGCGGACGTCAGCGAACCAGGCGAGGTCGGCCTGGTCCAGGTCCAGCAGCCGGGCCAGCGCGGGGCGCGTGCGAAGCCGAGGGCGACCGCGACCCGGCGGACCATCGTCCGCCGCGACCACGGCCCGGCCAGCAGCGCCGTGGCGGTGCCCGAGGCCGCGGGGGGGAGGACCGGGTGCCGGCCGTCACCGGCGTGCGCGGCGGAGGAGGCAGCCGCTCCCTGAGGGAGTCGCCAGGTCGTGCGCGGAGCGCTCCTGGTGGCGGCTGACGCCGTGCCCTGCTCGCTGCGCTGCCCCGGGGTAGCCCCGGGGAGACCGGCTGACGCCGGTCGTCCCGACCTCCCCGCCGCGCACGGGCGTCACCGTAGCGGCCACGGCCGCATCCGTGCTGCTTCCGGACGGGTGGCGCGGTCGCACGCGCACTCGTCCGTCGGGTGGAGGAGCAGCCGGGCGAGGAGCCCTCGATCCCCAGGGAGGGCACGGGGCACTGACAGCTCCGTCACAGGTTCCGGGTCGATCATCTCCTCGACGGCTGGACAGTCCGGCCGCGGATCGAGGAGACAACCGTGCGCAAGAAGTTGGTCGTCGCCGCCGCAGCCGGCGCTCTCACGCTCACCGGGTTGGCCGTGGCCGTCCCCGCTGTCGCCCAGACCGAGGACGCGGACAGCACGTCGACGTCCGTCGTGGACCGGATCAAGGACGCGCTCTCCGGCCTGGTCGACGACGGGTCGATCAGCCAGGAGCAGGCCGACGAAGTGGCCACCACGCTGGGCGACTCCGGCCTCGGCGGCCACTGGGGTCACGGCGGCTGGCACGGTCTGGAGGCCGCCGCCGAGGCGCTGGGCATGACCGAGGACGAGCTGCGCACCGCGCTGGAGGCCGAGGGGGCCACCCTCGCGAAGGTCGCCGAGGAGAAGGGCGTCGCAGTGGACACCCTCGTCGACGCCCTGGTCACCGCCCAGCGCGAGGGCATCGCCAAGGCCGTCGAGAGCGGGATGCCCCAGGACGTGGCCAACAAGCGGCTGGCCGACGTGGAGCAGCGGGTGACCGAGTGGGTCAACTCGACGCACGAGGACCGCCCGTGGGGCCACGGTGGCTGGTGGGGCCACCACAACGACTGACCCCTCGCGCAGCAGCGGCGCCGTCCCCGCCGGGGGCGGCGCCGCTCCGCTGTTCCCGGGAGCCGGCGGGGCTGGACGGCGGCGCCGGACGGAGGTTAGCCTCGCCTTACCCGTCGGACGGCGGGCGGGACGAGGCGATGGAGGTCCGGGTGGGGTTGCGACTGCCGGTCGGGGACGTGACCGTGCTGCTGGGGCCGGCACCAGCCCGTCGCCGGGTGATGGCCGCGCTGGACGACGACAGCGGGCGGTGCGCCTCCGGCCACTCCGCCGTCCGGGTGCACCGCCTCGCGGCCGCCGCGGACGACGACGTGCACCGGCGCATCGAGGCGATCGAGGCCGTGCGCGAGCAGGGGGCCACGATCGTGCTCATCGACCGGCTCACCGAGGGGCTGGCCGCACCCGACCGTCGCGCCGTCCTCGCAGCACTGCGCCCGGTGGCCTCCGGTGGCCGCGCCGTCCTGGTGGACGACGACGACCCGGTCGCGGCGCTGGCCGTGGCCGACGGCGCGCTGCGCGCCGACCCGGCCGGCGGGCTGACGGCCGAGTCGGTGGGGGACCTGGACTCCCTGGCCTCGTAGGCGAAGGACCCGCTGCCGGCAGGGCTCGCAGCGGAGCCGTTCCCTCAGGTCACCTGGCTTCGTAGGTGAGGCAGTCGGCGGCGTCGGTGCCCGGCCCGACGCGCACACCGGCGGCGTGGCACTCGAGCTTGTCGTTGTGCACGCAGTCGGAGCGGTGGCAGGCGCCGACCATCCCGTTGCGGTCCAGACCGGCGCGGAAGCTGATCTCCACGAAGGTGCCGCAGTGGGCGTGGTCGCCCCCCACCGTGATCGCGCCCGCGTGACAGTTGTGCTCGGCGTTGTACGAGCAGCTGCTGACGGCGCAGTCCTGAACCCGGGGCATGTCCTGGAGAGAGGTCATGCCCCAGGTTGGCACGGCCCCGGCGACCCCGCCAGCAAGCTGAGGCTCGCCTAACGCGCAGGTCAGCGAGCTGTGGACGGAACGCGAACGGGCGCACCCCACAGCGATCCCACAGCCGTCCCACCGCTGTCTCCGAGCCGTTGCGGTGACCATGGGGAGTACAGACGGAGGAGGTGACCGCACGTGGTGGTGCAGACCGGCCCGGCCCCCACCGGAGCCGACCGGGCCTCCAGGGGTGCGACACCGCACGGCGTCCTGGTGGTCGTCGGCGGGCTCCCCGGGAGCGGCAAGACGACGCTGCTGCGCCGGCTGCTGGCCGAGCGGTCGCCGGGGGTCGTCGGCCTGGACTCCGAGGACGTCGCCGCGCGGGTGCAGGCGGCGGGCGCGCGCCTCCCGTACCGCCTGGTCCGGCCGCTGGTGCACGCCTGGCACCGGATCCGGGTGCTCCGCGTCGTCTCCGGGCCCGCGCCGGTCGTCGTCCTCACCGACCCCTGGACCCGCCTGTGGTGGCGGGCCGCCGTCCTGCGCGCCGCGCAGCGTGCCGGACGCTCGGTGCGGCTGGTGCTGCTGAACGCGTCCCAGGAACTCGCCGAGAGCGGGCAGACCGCACGCGGGCGGGCCGTCCCGGCACGGTCGATGCGCCGGCACGCCATCCGCTGGAGCTCCCTGCTGCAGACCGTCACGGAGCCGGCCGGGGGAGCCGGGACGGACCCGGTGACCGTCGTGGACCGGCCGGGGGCCGACCGGCTCACCCTCGCCGACGTCCTCGGCGAGCCGGCGGCCTGAGGCCGTCCCGGCCCGGCGGGCGGTGAGCGGCGTCCAGCCAGCCGACGACGAGGACGTGCGGCAGCGTCAGCGCGGCCAGCAGCGGCAGGTCGGTGGCCACGAAGGCACGCCACCCACCGGCGGCCGACCACAGCAGCCACAACACGCCGAGGACGGCGGCCGTCGGCAGCGCGGCCCGGACCGCGAAGCGGCGCAGCGGCCGGCCGATCCGGCCGGCGGCCAGGTCGTCAGTGCTGCCCGGGTCCTCGGCGACCACGCGGGCCACGTGCCGCACGGAGTGCCAGCAGCCGAAGTAGACGCCAAAGGCTGCCAGCGGCGGGACGACGAGCACCAGGACGACGAGACCGGCCAGTTCGGCCGCCTCCAGCCGGTGCCGCCGCCGCACCAGCTGCGCCGTCAGGAGCGCCGCGGCCGGCAGCACGACCGCGAGCACCGCCGTCCGCACGCCCGGCGGGAGCGTTCCGTCGGTGCCGGGGACGACGGCCGCGACGACCGCCGCCGTCCCGGCCGTCCCGCGGGCCAGGGGCACGAGCAGCACGACGGCGCCCACGACGAGCGCCGCGGCCGCCCGGCGCCGCACCGGGCGGCCGGCGCGCAGGTCGGCGAAGGAGGTCTCCCCGCTGCCGAAGTGCCAGGCGGAGACGGCGGCGAACACCAGCAGGGCGGGGCCCGGCCACGCGCGGAAGGCCAGCCAGGCCCCGGCGGCCAGCGCGGCGTAACCGGCGGCGAAGCCGGCCACCCGGGACAGCGGCCAGCGCAGCCGCGTGGCGGGCACCAGGTGGTCGACCGCACCGTGCGGCAGGCCGAGCAGCAGGCCCGCGACCAGCACGACCCACGCGGCGTCGCCCCATCCACCGGGGACGGCCAGCTCGACCAGGACGACGGCGGCCACGGCCGCGCCCGAGACCGCCGTCGCGGCCCGGGCCGGTGCCTCGAAGGGCGCCGTGGAGTGCCCTCCGGGGGCGGGGGGCGCAGCCGGCTCCTGCCCGGGACGCCGATCGCCGCCGCTGCGCAGCGCGCGAGCGCGCGCGTCCGAGGGCGTCACTCGATTCCTCCCGGGAGCCGGTGGGATCCGGAACGGCCGGTACCCGCCGAACAGGCGAGCCCACCTCGACGAGCCGGGTGCTGCCGGAACGTGCTGGGTAGGGCGCGGCCGTGGAGGAACTGCTGGTGGAGGTGGTCGGTGTCCTCGTCCCCATCGTGGAGGCGTGCGGCGCCGTGGTGATCGTCGTCGGGGCGCTGTGGGCCTTCGCCCGCTTCGTGGTCGTCGGCCTGCGCGAGCGCGACGCCGGCGCGTTCGTGCCGGTCCGGCTCACCCTGGGCCGCTTCCTGGCGCTGGGCCTGGAGTTCCAGCTGGCCAGCGACGTGCTGCGGACGGCGGTGGCACCCAGCTTCCGCGAGCTCGGCCAGCTCGCCGCGGTGGCGGCGATCCGGACGGCGCTGAACTACTTCCTCGCCAAGGAGATCGCCGAGGAGCGCCGCCAGCTCGCCGAGGAACGGGCCGACGAGGGCACCGGGTCGCGGCAGGCGCGTGCCACGTGACCGCGGCGCTGCAGGAGGTCGCCGGGACGCTGGCGCTGCTGGTCACCGCGGCGGCGCTGCTGGCCGGCCTGGTGGCGCTGGTCGCGACCCGACGTCCCGCGGCGGCGCTGCCGGTGTTCCTCGACCTGCTCGTCGCCGCCGGTCTGCTGCGGCTGGTCGGCGAAACGGGCTGGCCGGCGCTCGCCACCGCCGCGGCGGTCCTCCTGCTGCGCCGGCTGATCGGCCTCGGCCTGCGCACCGGCGGGCGGACCTGGGCCTCGACGCGGCCGGACCGGGCACTCCGGGCGCCTGTTCTCCGGCGGCTGCTGCGCCCGGCCTGGCGCGCCTGAGCCCAGATCCGCTCGGCATGGTGCCGCTACGCAGGGCGAGGGCGCGCCTGGCGAGCGTTGACGACCGGGACCGCGCCCGGTTGGTTTCTGGAACCGGGTGTCGAACAGAGATGCCCCGGGCCAGGGGGAGCACGGTATGCCGGCGTGGACGGTGCAGGTCGTGGAGGACCAGGACGAGCGGGTCGAGGCCGGGATGCTGGTCACCGAGGGGGGAGCGCTCATCGCGTTCTCCGACGAAGGGCTGGTGCTGCGTGCCTGGGCTCCCGGCCAGTGGCGCACCGTGCGCCACCTCGAGCCGGCGGAGGCGTTCCCGGGCGGGGCGGGCACCATGGACCACGTGCTGACCTGGCTGCCTCGGGACTGAGGCAGCCGCTTCGCGCGTGCGGGGGCCCGGGCGCGACCGCAGGTGACCCGTTCCGGTCGTAGGGTCGCCGCCGTGCTGCCTCCCGTCGTCGACCTGTCCTGGCTGCGCGCGCACCGCTCCGAGGTCGTGCTGGCCGACGTGCGCTGGTACCTGGACGGCCGGTCCGGTCGCGCCGCCTACGACGCCGGGCACCTGCCGGGCGCGGTCTTCGTCGACCTCGACCGGTGGCTGGCCGCGCCCGCCGACCCCGCTGCCGGACGCCACCCGCTGCCTGAGCCGGAGGTCTTCGCCGAGGGCATGGCCGGGCTGGGCGTCGGCGACGCCGATCCCGTGGTGGCCTACGACGACGCCGGCGGGGTGGTCGCCGCCCGGCTGGTCTGGATGCTGCGGGTGACCGGGCACGACGCGGCCCTGCTCGACGGGGGCACGGCGGCGTGGGACGGGCCGCTGGAGCGTGCCGTCCCGGAGCGGGCCCCGGCGGTGTTCACCGCCCGCCCGTGGCCGGCGGAGCGGCTGGCCGGGGTCGACGACGTCCTCGACCCGGCCGCAGTGGTGCTCGACGCGCGCGACCCCGAGCGCTACCGCGGGGACCGGGAGCCGGTGGACCCGCGCGCCGGCCACGTGCCCGGCGCGGTCAACGTGCCGTGCCGGGCCAATCTCGGCGTCGATGACCGCTTCCTGCCGGTCGAGCAGCTGCGCGCGACCTTCGCCGCGGCCGGGGTCACCGCCGACACCGACGTGGTGTCCTACTGCGGCTCGGGGGTGACGGCCTGCCACAACCTGCTCGCGCTGGAACTGGCGGGCCTCCCGCACGGGCGGCTCCACCCTGGCTCCTGGTCGCAGTACAGCGCCGACCCGGACCGGCCGGTCGCCGTGGGCGACCGGCCGTCCTGACCGGGTCGGTCAGGACCGGACGGCGAGCAGCGCCTCCGTGCGGGGCAGCGGCACCTCCACGGAGGTGGCCGGGTCCTGGACGGCGGCCGGCTGGGGACGGCCGAACAGGTAGCCCTGGGCGTGCGAGCAGGCCAGCCGGCCGAGGACGGCGTGCTGCTCCTCGGTCTCGACGCCCTCGGCGACCACCTCGAGCTCGAGGCTGCGGGCCAGCTCGATGATCGAGGCCACCAGGGTGGTCGACCGCCCGCCGGAGCCCAGGTCCTGCACGAAGCTGCGGTCGATCTTCACGACGTCCGCGGGCAGGCGGCGCAGGTAGGACAGGCTCGAGTAACCGGTGCCGAAGTCGTCGATCGCGATGCGGACGCCCAGGCCGCGCAGCGCCCGGAGGACGTCGACCACCGCCTCCACGTCGTCGATGAGCACGCCCTCGGTCACCTCGAGGGTCAGCTGCGCTGCGGGCAGCCCGCTGTCGGCCAGCGCCGCCCGCACGGTGGACACCACGTCGTCGTCGAGCAGCTGGCGGGGGGAGAGGTTGACCGCGATGTCGATCGGCCGACCGGCCTCCCGCGACCACTGCGCGGCCTGGCGGGTCGCCTCCGTCAGCACCCACCGGCCGATCTCGACGATCGCGCCGCTCTCCTCGGCCAGCGGGATGAACTCCAGGGGCGGGACGAGCCCACGGGTGGGGTGCTGCCAGCGCAGCAGCGCCTCGTAGCCGGTGGTCACGCCCTCGCCCAGCTCGACGGTCGGCTGGTAGTGCACGGCGAGCTGGCCCTCGGCGACGGCGGAGTCGAGGTCGGTGATCAGCTCGGCCTTGGCCTGGGCGGCCCGCTCCATGCCCTCGGCGTACACGACCACGCGGTTCTTGCCGGAGGACTTGGCCAGGTACATCGCCAGGTCGGCGTTGCGCAGCAACGTGTCCGCGGAGCGGTCCCCGGCCGAGGTGGAGTCGGCGACGCCGATGCTCACCCGCACGTGGATCGCCCGGCCGTCGACGACCACGGGGTCGGCCAGGGCGCCGAGCACCCGCTCGCCGACCTCCGCGGCCGTGCGGGCGGAGCCGGCGACCACGACGGCGAACTCGTCCCCGCCCAGCCGGGCCACCTGGTCGACCGAGCGCACGCAGCCGGTGATCCGCTGGCTGACCGTGGTCAGCAGCTCGTCGCCGACGGCGTGCCCGCGGGAGTCGTTGACGTCCTTGAAGTCGTCGAGGTCGAGGAACAGCACGCTGGTGGGACCCGAGCGCCGGGCCAGCATCCGGGCGGTGGTCTCCAGCAGCAGGGTGCGGTTGGCCAGGCCGGTGAGCGGGTCGCGCAGCCCCTGCTGCTCGTTGAGCCGCCAGGCGGCGAGGTGGGCCAGGCTCGCGGCCAGCACGAACGCCCCGTGCACGAGGGACCACGTCCACGGCGAGTGCTGCGCGCTGCCGTGCCCGAACACCGCCTGCGGGAACAGCGTGCCGACGACGCCGTGGTGGGCGAGGACGACGGCCAGCGCCATCCCGAAGGGCACCCAGTTCTGGTACAGCGCGGCGAGGCCGACCATGACGAAGAAGTGGAAGTGCGCCTCGGTGAGGCCCTCCATCAGGTAGACCAGGACCACCGAGGCGGCGAGGAGGGACGCCGTGGCCGCCGCCGAGCGCAGCCCGCGGCCGGCGCCGGGCAGCACCGTGAACACCAGCGGGTAGGCGACCGCGAGCGCGAGCAGCCCGGCGGTCAGCGGCGACCGGCCGAGCAGCAGCGCCATGACGCCCAGGCCCACCGCCTGCCCCCCGGCGACCCGGAGGACCGCGCGGTGCCGGCGGCGCCAGACCTCCTCCGGCAGGTGCCGGCCCTCGGGCAGGGCTGTCGCGAGCCGCTCGTGCAGTGCGGTGAACATGCAGGTGTCCTCGGCCTCGCGGCCCGGCTCCTCCAGCGCTGCCCGGCGGGCCTCACCCGTCCGGGGGAACCGGTGCCCGGGTCGCCCCGACTGGCCGCCGGCCGGCCGGTCGGTCAGGGTGCGGAGGACGCCGGGGAGCCGTTCCCGGCGGACGGGGGGCGGTCGCTCTGCCACCCGCGAGTGCGAGGAGGTCCTGCGATGCGGGCCATGGTCTACCGGGGTCCCTACAAGGTGCGGGTCGAGGAGAAGGACGTCCCCGCCATCGAGCACCCCAACGACGCCATCGTGCGCGTCACGCTGGCCGCGATCTGCGGCTCGGACCTGCACCTCTACCACGGCCTCATGCCGGACACCCGGATCGGGCACACCTTCGGCCACGAGTTCATCGGGATCGTGGAGCAGGTCGGGTCCTCGGTGCAGAACCTGCAGGTCGGCGACCGGGTGATGGTGCCCTTCAACATCTTCTGCGGGTCGTGCTGGTTCTGCGTCCGGGGCCTGTACTCCAACTGCCACAACGTCAATCCCAACGCCACCGCGGTCGGCGGCATCTACGGCTACTCGCACACCACCGGCGGCTACGACGGCGGCCAGTCGCAGTACGTGCGCGTGCCGTTCGCCGACGTCGGTCCGGTGCGGATCCCCGAGTGGATGCACGACGAGGACGCCGTCCTGCTGACCGACGCCGCCGCGACCGGGTACTTCGGCGCGCAGCTGGGCGACATCGCCGAGGGCGACACGGTCGTCGTCCTCGGTGCCGGGCCGGTCGGCCTGATCGCGGCCCAGTCCTCGTGGCTGATGGGGGCGGGGCGGGTGATCGTCGTCGACCACCTGCAGGAGCGCCTGGAGAAGGCGCGGACCATGGCCTACGCCGAGACCCTGGACTACGACGAGTACGACGACGTCGTGGTCGAGCTGAAGAAGCAGACCGACCACCTCGGCGCCGACGTCGTCATCGACGCGGTCGGCGCGGAGGCCGACGGGAACTTCCTGCAGCAGGTGACCGGGACCAAGCTCAAGCTGCAGGGCGGCTCCCCGGTCGCGCTGAACTGGGCGATCGACGGCGTGCGCAAGGGCGGCACGGTCTCCGTCGTCGGCGCGTACGGGCCGATCCCGAACGCGGTCAAGTTCGGCGACGCGCTGAACAAGGGGCTCACCCTGCGGATGAACCAGACGCCGGTGAAGCGCCAGTGGCCGCGGATGTTCGAGCACGTGCGCAACGGCCACCTGACGCCGCGGGCGATGGTCACCCACCGGTTCCCGCTGGAGCACATCGCCGAGGCCTACCACGTGTTCTCCGCCAAGCTCGACGGCTGCATCAAGCCGCTGGTCCTGCCTGACGCGGCCTGAGGAGGAACCGTGACCGACCCCGCCATCCCGAGCGCGTACGTCCGGGACAAGCGCACACCGACCGAGACCCGCGAGCAGCTGCGGGCCCGGATCCCCGGCTGGGGGGCCGATCTGGACCCCGCGGACCGGCCGTCGCACCCCCGGCTGCAGTACGCGCCGGACACCACCGGCGCGCACTGGGACTTCCCGGAGCGCCAGCCGGAGAAGGAGCCGCGCGAGCGGTCGATCGAGCACGCCTTCCTCACCCCGGTCTTCGGCACCGCGCAGCCGCTGAGGGGACTCTCCGGGGCCATCCGGAAGCTGGCCTACCGGCGGTTCAGCGAGGGCCGGCTGGCGCACTGGCTGCTGCTCATCGTGGGCGACCGGGTCGACGCGTGGGGGAGCCACCTGCGCTCGTTCGCCTCCGGGCGCCCGGACGTGCCGGCGACCGGGCTGCGCAGCGAGCTCACCCGCGGCGGGCTGCGCTCGCGGCGCGGGCGCAGCGACGCGCGGCACCAGGTCCTCGACCCGGTGCTCGTGGCCGGGCCCTGGGTCGCCGCTGCGGCCGTGACCTGGACCGGCGTCCGCCGGCTGGTGCGGGCCCTGCGCCGCTGACCGGACCGGATGGCGCCGTTCCCCATCGACGTGCGCCGACCGCGGCGGTGGAATGGACGCCGAACGGCCTGCCCGAGCCTCGTCCCGAACAGAGGGGACGCCGTCCATGACGCCCATCGGGGTGCCCCGGCCCCGCAGTGAGCCCGTCGGAGCCGTGCCCCGCCCACCCGCGGCCCGGGTGTTCGGCGGCGGGCCGGCGCTCATCGGGCACCGGGGCCTGGGCTGCGGGGTCGTGCGCGGCCACCCGGAGAACACCCTCGGGTCGTTCACGGCGGCGGCCGCGCTGGGGATGACCTGGGTGGAGGCCGACGTCCGGCGGACGGCGGACGACGTCCTGGTGGTGGCGCACGACGAGGCGTACCCGGACGGCACCCGCGTGGCCGACATCGGCGCGGCTGAGGCCGACCGGCGCGGCACGCTCCGGCTGCACACACTGCTGGAGCGGCTGCCGCCCGAGGTCGGGCTGGATGTGGACCTCAAGTCCGCGATCGACGACAGCCTGCGATCGCCGGCGCGCACCACCGCGGCCCTGCTGGCGCTCGTCGTGGCCGCCGAGGCGCGCCGCCGTCAGCTGCTGGTCACGTCCTTCGACCCCGCGGCGCTGGGCACGCTGCGCGCCCAGGCGCCCTCGCTGCCGCTGGGCTGGCTCACCTGGCACCGGTTCCCCCTCGACGCCGCAGTGGCCGCCTGCGCGCACATGGACGTCGACGTCCTCGGGCTGCACGTGGGGTCCCTCGCCGACCGCGGGACCGGAACGGTCGACCCGATCACCGTCGCCGACACGTTGCCGTTCGTGCACGGCGCCGGGCGCCGCCTGATGGTCTGGTGCCCGGACGTCCACCTGGCCGGTGCGCTGCTCGAGGCGGGCGCCGACGCCGTGGTGGTGGACGGGGTCCCGGCTGCCCTGGAGTCCCTCAGGGCTCGGGGGGCACGGGTGCGTTCGGCGGTCGGCGGCGGGCTGGGTGGCGACGGCGCGCCGTCCGGCGTCCCCGGTGGCGCGCCGCCCGGCGGTGGCCCCGCCGGCACCCCGCCGACCGGCGCACCCCCAGCCCCGCCGTCGACCTGACCGCTGCCGGCGGCGGTCGGCAGCCGGGCAGACGGGGTCCTTTCGCCCCTGGAGAGCCGTCGGCGCCCGGCGGAGCATGGCCGGAGGACGACCCGGCCGGACGAGGGGGCGCCATGACCACCTCAGTGCTGCGACCCGATCTGGACGACCTGCGCACCCGGGTGACGGGCACCGTGACCGGGCGCGACGACCCGGGCTACGACGGCGCCCGCGCCGTGTGGAACGGGATGGTGGACCGCCGTCCCTGGGCCGTGGTCCGCGCGGCCGGCGTGGGCGACGTCGCCCCGGTCATCGCGTACGCCCGGGAGCACGGACTGGCTCTGGCCGTGCGCGGCGGTGGCCACAACGTCGCCGGCAACGGCGCGGTCGACGACGGCCTCGTGCTGGACCTCGCGGACCTGCACGCGGTGTCCGTCGACCCGGCGGCGCCGACCGTGCGCGTCGAGGCGGGCGCCACGCTGGCCCACGTCGACGCGGCCACGGAGCCGCACGGGCTCGTCGTCCCGGGCGGGGTCGTGTCCACCACCGGGGTCGCGGGGCTCACCCTCGGCGGGGGCGTCGGCTGGCTCACCCGGCCGCACGGGCTGGCCGCCGACAACCTCGTCTCGGTGGAGCTGGTGACCGCCGACGGCCGGCAGCTCACGGCCGACGCGAACGAGCACCCCGACCTCTTCTGGGCCGTGCACGGTGGCGGTGGCAACTTCGGCGTCGTCACCGCCTTCACGTTCCGTGCCTACCCGCACGGGCCGCGCGTGTTCGCCGGCAACCTCGTCTACCGGCAGGACCGATGGCGGCAGGCGTGGACCGCGCTGGAGGAGTGGACCCGGGACCTGCCGGACGCGATGACGCCGATCACGACGACCATGACCCCACCGCCCGTCGCCGAGATGGGGGACGAGCCCCTGCTGCTGGTCGGGTTCGCCTGGGCCGCGCCCGACCGCGCCACCGGGGAGGCCCTGGTCGGCCGGCTGCGGGAGCTCGCCCCGCCGGACGAGGAGGAGGTCGGCGACATGCGCTGGGTCGAGTGGCAACAGGCCTTCGACCCCGTCTTCCCCAAGGGCGTCCGGGCGTACTGGCGCAACACCTCGTTCGACCGGCTGGACGACCCGGTGATCGAGGTCCTGGTCCGCCGGGGGGCCGAGCAGACCTGGACCGGCACCGCGTTCGACGTCCACCTCATGGGCGGCGCGTTCGGCCGCGTGCCGGAGGGAGCGACCCCGTTCCCCAACCGGGCCGCCCGGTTCTGGCTGAACATCTACGGCTTCTGGGGCGATCCGGCCGACGACGCCGACCGGGTCGCGTTCGTCCGGGGCCTGTCCGCGGACATGGAGCCGTTCGCCACCGGGGGTCAGTACGTCAACTTCCAGGGGCACGAGCCGGCCGGGCACCGCGGGTCCGACCCCCGCACGGTCTTCGGACCGGGGAAGTACGAGCGGCTCGTCGAGGTCAAGCGGCGCTACGACCCGGGGAACCTCTTCCACGTGAACCACAACATCCCACCCGGGTGAGGTCCCGAGGGCGGACGGGGGCACGAGCGGCCACTGGACGACGGACGGCCCGGTGGGTGCCCGAGGTCTGCAGCGGGCTACCGGCTGGTGCAGACCTCGCCTGCGCTAGACCGTCGAGGGACCCGGAGCAGGACCTGTCCCACCTGACGGTGAGCCCGCCCGAGGTCATCGAGGGTGGGGTGGTCCTGCGCCTCGGCACGTGACCCGGCGGACCGGGTGGCGCACCCCCGTCGGGTACGTGCCGGTGCGGCAGCGACCGCCGGGCTGGGAGATGGTGGGCACCTCGATGCGAGGGGGAGGCACTCCAGATGAGAACGGTCGCGATCGCGTGTCAGGGCGGCGGCAGCCACACGGCGTTCACCGGCGGTGTGCTGCAACGTCTGCTGGCCGACGAGGACCACAGGGTGGTGGCGCTGTCCGGCACCTCGGGTGGCGCGGTCTGCGCCCTGCTGGCCTGGTACGGCCTGCTGACCGGCGGCGCGGCCGAGGCCGGCCGGCTGCTGGAGCGCTTCTGGGAGGACAACGCGGCCACCACGCTGAGCGACAGGGCGGCGAACGCCTGGCTGGTCGGGCTGGCCCGGCTGGAGGGGCGGGTGACGCTCCCGACGGTGAGCCCCTACCTCTATCCGGACGTCGCCGGTCCGGCCTTCACCGACCTGCTGACCCGCCACGTGGACGTCGACCGGCTGGCCCGGCTGCAGGAGTCCCCGCCGGAGGACCAGCCGCTGCTGCTCGTCGGCGCCGTCGACGTGCTGAGCGGCGACTTCCAGGCCTTCTCCAGCCGGCGCGGGGAGATCACCGCGAACGCCGTGCTGGCCTCGGCCGCCGTTCCGCTGCTCTTCCGCGCCGTCGAGGAGCGGGGCCGGCACTACTGGGACGGGCTGTTCAGCCAGAACCCGCCGGTGCGCCAACTGCCCGACGCCGGCCCGGACGAGATCTGGGTGGTCCGGGTCAACCCGCGCGCGCGGGCCACCGAGCCGAGGACGGTGGGTGACATCGCGGACCGGCGGAACGAGCTGGCCGGCAACCTGTCGCTGGAGCAGGAGCTGTTCTTCATCCGCAGGGTCAGCGAGTGGGCGGACCGGCTCGGCGACCCGTACCGGCGCATCGAGATCCGTGAGATCACCCTGGACCTCGACCTCGACCTGCCCAGCAAGCTGGACCGCAGGCCCGCGTTCCTCCGCCGGCTGTTCGGCGCGGGCCGGGAGCGGGCGGACGCCTTCCTGGCCGGGCTGCCCGGCTGACCGCAGGCCGTACGGGGACCTGCGGATCGCCGGATCCTCGACCCTCGTGGGCCCCGGGGGCGATTCGCGCACAGGACGGCGGCGTCTCGGGTGACGGCGTCACGGAGCTGGTGGCGGGCCGGTGATCGTCACCCCGTACTCGCTGAGCACCTGGGCGAGTCGCTCCACCGCCTCCGGAGGGGAGGCCCGGGGACGGGCGGCAGTTCGGTCCCGGGATCGCTGGGCGTGCCGTCGGTCACGAAGAACTGGTCGAACCCGGCCGGTGTGAGGAGCAGGAGGAAGCGCGCGGTGTCGCTGCGGATCCGGTAGGCGTGCTCGGTGCCGGCAGGCAGGTGCAGGGAGTCGCCGGCCGACACGTCCGTG
Organism: Geodermatophilus obscurus; assembly: GCF_900143215.1. Classification (GTDB taxonomy): domain Bacteria; phylum Actinomycetota; class Actinomycetes; order Mycobacteriales; family Geodermatophilaceae; genus Geodermatophilus; species Geodermatophilus obscurus_A. The sequence goes on from NZ_FRDM01000010.1 coordinate 114,109, forward strand.
TGCTCGCCGTCGGACCAGCCGTCGAGGGCTCCGTCGAGGACGACGAACGTCTCGGCCTCGCGGGTGTGCCGATGGAGCGGCGACCCCGCTCCCTGCTTCCCGACGTGCTCGATGAGCGCGAGGCTCCCGCCGGTGTCCTGGCCGGTGAGGCGGACCCGGAGGCGGAGGCCCAGGTGGTCGTAGGTGTCGCCCGCGGCGGCACGGATCAGGCGAGTGGACATGGTCGCTCCTCCGGACCGCTCAGCTCCGGGCCAGCGGTCCGGCGCCGCGGTCACGGGCGCGTCCGAGCGCCACCTCCTGCAGGTCGTCGGTGCGCAGGACCCCGTCCGACGGGACACCCGCGTGCCGCTGGGTCGTGTAGAACCGCACCTCGTGGCCGTCGGGGTCGTGGGTGGAGGGGAGGATCCACCCGATCGACGTACGGTGCACGCCGCCGTGCTCGTCCCCCAGCGCGGTGAGCCGGACGGCCAGGTCGTGCATGTCCTCCTCGGACGGCACGCCGATCGAGAAGTAGTCGAACCCCGCCACCGCGGCAGCCCGATCCGGGTCGAGCCGGAGGGCGAGCTCCGGACCACCGCGGGGGTGGGACAGCGCCACTCCCCTCAGGAAGCCGTCCTCGACGAACTCGATGTGCAGTCGGTAGCCGAGCCGGCTCTCGTACCACGCGCGGGACCGGGCCAGGTCGCTGACCGGCAGCTTGAGGTGGTGGACGCCGTCCAGGCGTGGCGTGTCCGTGGCGGTCATGGTCGTCCCCCTCGTCCGTGGTCGGCCCCGCTCGCTCCGCGGAGCGGTGCTCCCGGATCCCGACCCGGTCCCGAGGGGCGGGTGCGGGTAGCAGCGGTGAGGTCGACCCCCACCCCGTCACGATGGCGGAGGGTCGTCACCGCTCCGTCACCCGTGCGTCGCGCCCGGGCGTGACGCACGTGGCGGGGACGGCTGGGAGGCGAGCCGCACGGCGCCGGTCGCGGTCAGCGGCCGGCCAGCGCCGCACCCATCTGCTCGACGACCCGCACCAGCACCGGACGCGGGCTCGCGACGTTCAGCCGGACGAACTGCCGGCCGGCGGCGCCGCACAGGAGGCCGTCGGTCAGGGCCACCCCGGCCCGCTCGAGGAAGAAGGTGCCGGGCTCGGCCAGGCCGAGGCCCCGGCAGTCGAGCCAGGCGAGGTAGGTGCCCTCCGGCGGGGTGTACCGGACGCCGGGCAGGTGCTCGGCGACCAGGTCGGCGAGCAGCCGCCGGTTGCCGTCCAGGTAGGCCAGGACGCCGTCCAGCCAGCCGGCGCCGGCCGTGTAGGCGGCGGTGTTGGCGACGACGCCCAGGGTCGAGGCGCCGTGCTCGGCGTGCAGCCCCACCCGGGTCCACAGGTCGGTGTCGGCGGCGTTCGACAGCACCAGCTGCGCGCACTTCAGGCCCGGCAGGTTCCACGCCTTGGACGCCGAGGTCGCGCTGACCGCGTGCCCCGCCGGGACCTCGCCCAGGGAGGCGTAGGGCACGTGCCGGTGTCCCTGGTACACCAGCGGCGCGTGGATCTCGTCGGAGAACACCCGGCCGCCGTGCCGCTCGACCACCTCGGCGACCGCCGTCATCTCCGCGGGCTCCAGCACCCGGCCGATCGGGTTGTGCGGGTTGCACAGCACCAGCAGGTGGCCGCCGGTCCGGAACGCGGCGTCCAGCGCGTCGAGGTCGTAGACGTACCGGTCGCCGGCCCGGGTCATCGGCACCTCGACGACCTCGCGGCCCAGCGCCGGCGGCAGGGTCAGGAAGGGCATGTAGGCCGGCGTCGGCAGGATGACCGGGCTGCCCGGCCGGGAGAAGTGCTCGATCGCGGCCGCCAGGGCGGCCAGGACGTCGGCCACCGGGCGCACCTGCTCCGGCGGCACCGACCAGCCGTACCGGTCGGCCGACCACGCCGCGTACGCCTCCGACATGCCCCGAAGCAGCGCCGGCGGCAGGTAGCCGAAGGCGGCGGCGTCCACCGCCGCGTGCAGCGCCTGGGTCACGGCCGGCGCGGTGCCGAAGTCCATCTCCGCGACGAAGGACCCGATCGCCTCGGGGTACAGCGACCACTTGAGGCTGCCGCGGCTCCGCAGCTCCTCGACGGACAGGTCGTCGAACCCGGGATCAGGCACGGGGAGCCCGGGCCAGCAGCTGGGCCAGGTGCACGCCGTCGCGGCCGGCGAGCTGGTCGAGCTGGGTGCGGCAGGAGAAACCGTCGGCGAGCACGACGGCGTCCGGCCCCGCGGCCCGGACCGCGGGCAGCAGCTGGTGCTCGGCGATCGCCACCGACACCTCGTGGTGCCCGCGCTCGACGCCCCAGTTGCCGGCCAGCCCGCAGCAGCCGCCGACCCGGGTCACCGTGGCGCCGGCCTCGCGCAGCAGCCGCTCGTCGGTGGCCCACCCGAGGACGGCGTGGTGGTGGCAGTGCGGCTGGGCGACGACCTCGACCCCGGCCAGGGACGGCGGCGTCCAGCCCGGCGTCTCGCGCAGCAGCTCGGCCAGCGTGCGGGTGCCCGCGGCGACCCGTTCCGCCATGGCTCGCCCGCCCGCCCCGTCGCCGACCAGCTCCAGGGCCTCGTGCCGCAGCACCGCGGTGCACGAGGGCTCCACGCCGACCACCGGGATCCCGTCGTCCACCAGCGGGGCCAGCAGCTCGACGGTGCGGCCCAGGGTGCGGCGGGCGGCGTCCAGCTGGCCGGTGGTGATCCAGGTCAGCCCGCAGCACGCCTCGGCCGGCGGCACCTGCACCCGGTAGCCGGCGTCCTCCAGCACCGCCGCCGTGGCGAGCGCCACCTCGGGGTCGAAGTGGTCGGTGAAGGAGTCGACCCACAGTGCGACCGGGCGGCCGCTCCCGGGCGGCACCGGTCGCTGCGCCCACTGCTGCCGGAAGGTGCGGTCGGCGAACGCCGGGAGCGAGCGGCGCTGGTCGACGCCGGCGCCCCACTTGGCCAGCCGGCCGCCGAGGCGTGACCTGGTCACCGCGTTGGCCAGCCGGGGCATGCGGGCGGCGACGTCGGCCCAGCGCGGCAGCCAGCCCAGCGTGTAGTGCGACCGCGGACGCAGCCGGCGGCGGTAGCTCTGGTGCAGCACCTCGGCCTTGTAGGAGGCCATGTCCACGCCGGTGGGGCAGTCCCGCGAGCAGCCCTTGCAGGACAGGCACAGGTCGAGGGCCGCGTGCACCTCCGGCGAGCGCCAGTCCCGCACCGGTCCGCCCGGCGCGAGCATCTCCTGCAGCACGCGCGCCCGGCCGCGGGTGGTGTCCTTCTCCTCCCGCGTCGCCGGCCACGACGGGCACATCACCCCGCCACTGGCCTGCAGGTCGGCCCGGCACTTGCCGACCCCGGTGCAGCGGTGCACGGCGGCGGAGAAGTCGCCGCCGTCGTGCCGGTAGGCCAGCGCCAGGGTGGGCAGGGAGGTCACCGTCGCCCGCGGTGCGGCGGCCATCCGGATGTCGTCCTCGACCCGTGCCGGGCGCACCAGGACGCCGGGGTTGAGCACGTCGGCCGGGTCGAACAGGCCCTTGACCCGCTCGAACAGGCCCAGCACGTGCGGCGAGTACATCGCCGACAGCAGCTCGCTGCGCGCCCGGCCGTCGCCGTGCTCGCCGGAGACCGAGCCGCCGTAACGGGCCACCAGCGCGGCGGCGTCGGTCACGAACGCCCGGTAGGCCTCCCGGCCGCGGTCCTCGCCGCGCCCGAGCGGGAAGTCGATCCGCACGTGCACGCAGCCGTCGCCGAAGTGGCCGTACGGGACGCCCTGCAGGCCGTGCTGGTCCAGCAGCGCCTCGAACTCGCGCAGGTAGGCACCGAGCTGCTCGACCGGGACGGCGGCGTCCTCCCAGCCGGCGTGCGCGGGGCGCCCGTCAGAGGTGCGGGCGGCCAGGCCGGCGCCGTCCTCGCGGATCCGCCAGATCGCCGCGGCCTCCGCCGCATCGGTGACCACCAGGGAGTCCAGCGCCCCGGCGTCGGCGAGCACGCCCCCCGCCTTGGCCTCGATCTCGGCGACGCTGTCGCCGGTCAGCTCGACGATCAGCCACCCGTCGCCGCGGGGCAGGTCGGGCACGACCGCCGCGGGGACGTCGCGCAGCCGCTGCACGATCCGCTGGTCGAGCCCCTCGACGGCGGTCGGTTCGTGCGGCAGCAACCCGGGCGTGGCGTCGGCGGCCTCGGCCATCGACCGGTAGCCGAGCACGACCAGGCCGCGGAACGGGGCGTCGGTGACCAGTCGGACGGTCGCGCCCAGCACCACCGCGAGGGTGCCCTCGCTGCCCACGAGCGCGCGGGCGACGTCGAAGCCGCGTTCGGGCAGCAGGTGCTCGAGCGAGTAGCCCGACACCTGCCGGCCGAAGCGGCCGAGCTCGGTGCGGATCGCCGCCAGCTCGCCGTCCACCAGGTCGTGCAGCCGGTCCAGCACGCCGCCGGCGGAAGCGCCGTCGGCGCCCAGCCGCAGCCGCTCGCCGGCGCCGGTGACGACCTGGAGGCCGACCACGTTGTCCGATGTCCGGCCGTAGCCCAGGGCGCGTGACCCGCAGGCGTTGTTGCCGATCATCCCGCCGATGGTGCAGCGGTTGTGCGTGCTCGGGTCGGGGCCGAAGCGCAGCCCGTGCGGCCGGGCCGCGGTCTGCAGCGCCGCCTGCACCACGCCGGGGTCGACGGTCGCCGTCCGGGCCTCGGGGTCGATGCCGTGCACGCGGGACAGGTACCGGCTGGTGTCCAGGACGACGCCGGGGCCGACCGCGTTGCCGGCGATCGAGGTGCCCGCGCCTCGTGCGGTGAACGGCACCCCGAGCTCCCGGCAGACGGCGAGGGTCGCCTCGATCTCGTCGGGGTGCCGCGGGCGCACCACGGCGCGGGGGAGCACCCGGTACAGCGAGCCGTCGGAGGAGTACAGCGACCGGGCCAGGCCGGAGTCGTCGACGTCGCCGACCCCTGCGCGGCGCAACGCCGCCGTCAGGTCGGTCGCCACGTCCGGTGCCAGCGTCATCAGCGTTCCCCCGTCGGCGTCGGTGCAGGGTCGCCGCGCCGTTCCCGCAGGAGCCGGTGCGCCGCCCTCTCTTCTACACCTGTCGCTCCTGCCCGGGCACCAGCGCCGACTTCTGTGCGGACGCGCTGGCCCCTTCGACGTGCACGCGTTGGAGGTCCTGGGCGACCCGGTACGACGGCGCATCCTCGAGCTGCTCGCCGACGGGGAGCGGTCGGCCGGGGACACCGCCGCCGTCGTGCAGCGCGAGTCCGGCAGCTCCCGGACGCCGTCCGCCGGGTCCGGACCCCCGGTCGGGACGTCGGCCCCTGGCCCGGTCGGCCGCTGCCCACCAGCCTGGGCGGGTGGCCTTCGACGTCGAGCGGCTGCTGCGGCTGTGGTCGGACCCCCTGCCGGTGGATGACGGCGCCGCCGCCGCGGCCTTCCGCGAGCTCTACGCCGACCCGGTGACGGTCAACGGCACGCCCATGGCGCCGGCTGACCTCGTCGCCCGGGCGCGGGCGGTGCAGCACGCCTTCGCCCCGGTGCAGCGGGAGGTGCTGTCGGTGGTCGAGCAGGGCGACCGGGTGGCCGTGGCGTTCCGGATGGGCGGCCGTCAGGTCGGCACCTGGACGACGTCCGCCGGTCCGCTGCCGGCCACCGGGCGGGAGTGCTGGCTGCGGGTGGTCGACGTCCTCACCGTCGCCGACGGCCGGATCACCGACATCGTCATGGTCGCCGACGAGCTCGGGGTCCTGGTCGGCCTGGACGCCGTCCGGCTGCGCGTCCCCGCCGACGCGGGAACCGGCGACTGAGCCGGCCGGTGTCCCCGAGCCGCCCGCGGCCGGCTTGACGGACGGCGGGCACCGGGCCAGGGTCGCCTGGCGACGACGGACCCAGCCGGTGACCACCGCCGCTGCTCGGCCACTCCGGGCTCTGGGGTCCCACCGAGGAGGGGGAGTCCGTGGAGGTCGACGTGATCGTCGAGGTCCCCAAGGGATCCCGGAACAGGTACGAGTACGACCAGCGGCTCGGCCGGATCCGGCTCGACCGGATGCTCTTCACCGCGACCAGCTATCCGGGCGACTACGGGTTCGTCCCGGAGACGCTGGCCGAGGACGGCGACCCGATCGACGCCCTCCTGCTCCTCGCCGAGCCCACCTTCCCCGGCTGCCTCGTCCGCGCCCGGGTCATCGCCGTGTTCTGGGTGCACGACAAGCGGGGCCCGGACGCCAAGCTGCTGTGCGTTCCCGCGACCGACCCGCGGCAGCTCCACCTGCAGGAGCTGGAGGACGTGCCGATGCACCAGATCGCCGAGATCTGGCACTTCTTCGAGATCTACGAGGCCCTGGCGCCGGACAAGTCGGCCGAGACCCGCGGCTGGGAGCGCCGGGGGAAGGCCATCGAGGCGCTGGAGGACGCCCGGCGCAGGTACGCCGACCAGCTCACGACGGCCACCGCCACCGAGGGCTGACCGGGTCCGAGGCCGGGCCCTCGACCGGGGTCTCGGCCAGCCGCCCAGGAGCCGCTCGTGTCCCTCGGTGGACGCCGATGACGTGCGACGTCAGGTGTGGGCGACCCGTCCTGCCCGGACGAGGATCCGGCCCAGGCCGCCGGTCCTTCCACAGCTCGCGAGCTCACTCACGGCTCCTCCCGGGTGGGTGCGGACCCGGAGAGGCACCGGTGCGTTTGCTGTGATGTGCACCACAGCCTACGTTCGGATCGCCCGCACCCGCGGGACGGTCCGGCAGCACACGCCAAATCCTGCCGCTGGCCGGGCCGACCTCTTCTCAGCCGAGGCAGGAACGGGAGATCGCAGGAACTCCGGGCCGCGCCCGCGGCCCTCGGGGTGAAGCCGTGACCGCCGCGGCCGGGCAGTCCTCCCGCCCGAACCCGACAGCTCATCCCGCAGGCGTGCTTGGGGGATCCCATGCACCAGCACACCCTCGGCCTGCGTCGTCCCGTCCGGGCGGTGCCACCCCTCCGCCTCGGCATCGTGGTGGTCCTGGCGCTCATCGCCCTCGCAGTACCGGCCCCGGCGACGGCAGCCGCTGACGCCTCGGCCAGCGCCGCAGCAGACCTGTGCGCGGAGGTCGCTTCGCAGGCCGGCTTCAGCGGCGACAGGCTCGTCACCGCGGTCGCGGTGGGCATGGGGGAGTCGTCCTGTCGTCCGGACGCGTACAACGCCAACGGCCCGACGAAGGGCTGTCCGAACGGCTCGGTGGACCGCGGGCTCTGGCAGATCAACAACTGCTGGCACCCCTCGGTCTCCAAGAACTGTGCCTACGACGCCCAGTGCAACGCCAACGCCGCCTACCGGATCTCCGCCAAGGGCGCCAACTTCAAGCCGTGGGTGGCATACACCAACGGCTCGTACGAGAAGCACCTGGACGCGGCCCGAGCCGCGGTCAGCCGACTCAGTCGGACCTAGGTCGCGGTGGACGCACGTGCCCGTGCCCGGACCTGCGACGCGCTGCGGAGTACGCCAGCGGTGTCGGCGTGCCCCATCACGGCGAACCCACCTGGACGACCCCGGCGGCGCGGTGAGCCGAACCGAACTCCCGCCACGTCTGCTGACACCTGCTCCCGGCACTGTGTCCGCACGAGCCGGCGCAGGTCCACCAGAACGCGCCCGAAGGTGAGCAGCGGCCGCAGAGTGGGCCGCGACCCCGCGTCGGGACCCCCGGTTCCGAGACCACGTCCGAAGCGCTGGATCGTGCCCGTCATCAGCACACTGCTGCTGGTGCTGCTCGCGCCGCCGGCGTCCGCGGGGACGGGGACGCAGCAGTGTGCAGCCGGCCACGTCCGGCTCACCTTCGACGACGGTCCCCACCCGACCGCCACACCCGACATCCTGGACACGCTGGCGGACCGGGGAGCGAAGGCGACGTTCTTCGTCACCGGTGAGATGACCGCTGCCCGACCGGACATCGTGCGTCGCGCCAGCGAGGAGGGGCACAGGATCGGGAACCACTCGTGGAACCACCCGGAGCTCACCACGCTGGACCGGGCGCAGGTGCGATCCCAGCTGCAGCGCACCAACGAGGTCATCGAGCGGGCCACGGGCGACACTCCCGGCGAGTGGCGCCCGCCGTACGGGGCCACGAACGACCTCGTGGCGGGGGCGGCCGGGGACGTCGGCCTGGACTCGATGCTGCTGTGGACCGTCGACCCCCGCGACTGGGCGGATCCGCCGGCGACGACGACCCGGGACCGGGTGCTGCAGGGCGTGCGGCCGGGGAGCATCGTGCTGCTGCACGACAGCACGGGGCGGAACACCCCCGCTGCCCTGCCCATGATCCTGGACGGGCTGGCCTCGAGGGGGTACTGCACGCAGTGAGGGTCTCCTCCCGGGACGTGCCGCTCCCGGAGGCGGGCTGACGGGCGCTCCCCGTGCGCCGGGACGACGCGCACCGAGCCCGGGCCCGTCGGGCCCGTCGCCGCCGGGAGCGGGTTGCCGTGGACTGCGCCCCTGCGGCGTGGCTGCGCACCCACCGGACCCGTGGGCGGTGTCAGGTGTGGGCGACCGCTCCTGCGAGGGCCGCGATGTGCGCCGATGCCGCCCGCGGCTCGATGCCGAGGGTCCGCAGTTCCTCGACGCCGCCCTCCTCGCCGGTGTCCATGGACACCGCGATGCCCAGGAGCGAGGCGAGCTCCGGCCGACGCCGGCGCAGGGCCCGGGCGCCGAACGCGAGCACCCGGCGGGGGACGACGACCCGGCGCATGCGCGCGCCGAGCACGTGCTCGAAGGCGTCGACGACCTCGTGCCGGGTCAGCGCCTCGGGTCCGCCGAGGTCCAGCGCCGGGGGCGGGTCGGCGGTCGTCGCCAGCCGCACGCACGCCTCGGCGACGTCGTCCTCGGCGACGTACGGCACCGGTGTGCGGCCGCGACCGTAGATGACGGCCAGCCGCTTCTCGGGCCGGATGCCGGACTCCGGTCCGAGCCAGGTCTCCTGGAACGCCGCCGGTCGCACGATCACCGACCGCATGGACGAGGCCTGCAGCAGCCGTTCGGTGGCCCGCTTCGCGGCGAAGAAGGGCACCAGGTCCACCATCGCGTCGGTCATGCCCTGCGCAGAGACGAACACGAACCGGTCGACACCGGCCGCCTCGGCCGCCCGGACCAGCGCGGCGATCCCGTCGCGATCGACCCGCTCGATGGACACGTCCTCCGCTCCTGCCAACCCGCGGCCGATGGCGTTGGCGGTGGTGACGACCGTCCGCACCCCGGCCAGCGCCCGATCCAGACCGGGCGGGTCGGTGAGGTCGCCGACGATGAGCTCGACGCCGGAGGACCGCAGGGCGGAGGTGTCGCTGCGCGGTCGCACCAGCGCCCGGAACGGGATCCCGCGGTCGGTCAGCCGGACGGCGATCCGGCCGCCGAGGTCGCCGGTCGCGCCGCAGAGCAGGAGCTCGCTCATGGCTCCTCCCGGGTGTCGAGTCCGGTTCCGGGCGCTGGTCCGGGCACCGCCGGCCGCGATCCGGGTGCGCTGCAGGACTCGGGGGCTGTCGCCCGAGGCGGACGTCGGCTCGGTGCTGCCGATCCTCCAGGCCGGCTGTCACGGCGACGTCAAAGCACCCGTCACCGGACACGAGTCAAGCACCCGTCACCGGACACGAGATGCCCGTGGACGAGGCAGGGGACCAGCACCGATCCCGCTGCTCGGTGACCGTCCCGGTGGGGAGCGTGATGCCCGGCCGCGTGTCCGCACTGCCGCCGGCGACACGCAGGATCCCGGAGGGGACCCGGAGCCCGGGTCATCGATCCTCGGTCGCCATGACGGGCTGGCACGCACTCCTCGGGGCCGACATCCCGATCGTCACGGCGGTGACCCGGCTGGACTTCCTGAGCCGGCGGGACAGCGCGGCGGCGGTGCAGCGTCCCGATGTCAGGCCCTCGTACTCCTGGACCGACCACCTGCGCGGGCAGGTCGAACCGCTGGACCTCGAGGAGTCCCTGGAGCTGCTCGACCTCGGCGTCGGCGTCGCCCGGCGCGCCTACGACGCGCAGCACCGGGGCATCCACGCCGCGCGACGCGCAGGCGCCTCGTGGGAGCGGATCGGCGCCGTGCTCGGCACCACCGCGCTGACCGCCTGGAACGGCCACCAGCGGTGGATCGAGGAGCAGGTCGAGCTCTTCGAGCTGACCGGACGGGACGGGCTGGACGACGTCGGCGCGGTCGAGGCGCTGCACCTGGCCGGTGAGCGCCCGGTGGGCCTCGGTCACGTCGCGCGGACCAGGACTCCCGACTAGTCCTCGAGCACCCAGACGGCGCTGTCCGGCGGGAGCGCGACCGTGCCACCGGAACGGCGGACCGCCGCGGTGGAGGCGAGCAGCACCGAGCCGGGGCAGCCGGCGAGCACCGTCTCGCTGCCCATGTTGACCACGCAGCGCACCGCCTCGCCACCATCGACCGAGCGGATGGTCAGCACGTCGCCGCGGGTGGTCACCGTCGCCGAGCCCGAGGCGAACGCCGGGTGGGCCTTGCGCAGCGCCAGCGCCCGCCGGTGCAGGGTCAGCGTCGAGCCGCCCTGCCCGGTCTGCACCGAGACCGCGTAGCGGCTCCAGTCGGCGGGGATGGGCAGCCACGGCTCGGCGGCCCCGTCGGGGGAGAAGCCGACGCCCTCGGTGGGGTTCCACGGCATCGGCACGCGGCAGCCGTCGCGGCCGGCGCGGGCGCCGCCGCTGCGGTGGAAGATGGGGTCCTGCTTGGCCTCGTCGGGCACGTGCGCCTGTGGCAGGCCCAGCTCGTCGCCGGCGTACAGGTAGGCCGAGCCCGGCAGCGCCAGCGTCAGCAGCGCCGCGGCGCGGGCCCGGGCGGTGCCGAGCTCGCCACCGCCGAAGCGGGTGACCTGCCGCTCCTTGTCGTGGTTGCCCAGCACCCACGACACGGGCGCACCGACCCGGCCGTAGGCGTCCAGCGCACTGGAGATCGCCTCGGCGAACGGCGCCACCGCCCACGGTGACTTCAGCAGCCGGAACGACAGCGACTGGTGCAGCTCGTCGGGCCGCGAATACAGGGCGACCTGCTCGAGGTCGGCCAGGCACACCTCGCCGACCAGCATCGTGTCGGGGTACTCGTCGCAGATCGACCGCCAGCGGCGCCACACGCCGTGCACCTCGGGCTGGTTCCAGGTCATGGCCTGCTCGGGGCCGTGGCCGAACAGCGTGGGGGAGTAGGCGCCCGGGTTGTCCCGCAGCCCGGCGTCCTTGTACAGGCCGTAGGCGACGTCGACCCGGAAGCCGCTGACGCCGCGGTCCAGCCAGAAGCGCAGGGTCCGCTCGAAGTCCTCGGCCACGACCGGGTCGCGCCAGTTCAGGTCCGGCTGCTCGGGGGCGAACAGGTGCAGGTACCAGCGCCCGTCCGGGGTGCGCGACCAGGCCGGCCCGCCGAAGAGCGACTGCCAGTTGTTCGGCGGCTCCGCCGACGCCGGCGCGAAGTGGTAGCGCGCGGCCTCGGGGGAGTCGGGGTCGGCCAGCGCCGCCTGGAACCACGGGTGCTGGTCGGAGGTGTGGTTGGGGACGACGTCCAGCACGACCCTCAGGCCGAGCCGGCGGGCGTCGTCCACCAGGGCCTCGAGGTCGGACACGTCGCCGTACTCGGGGTCGACCGCCCGGTAGTCGACGACGTCGTAACCGCCGTCCGCCCCGCCCGACGGGTAGTGCGGGTTGATCCACACCGCGTCGACGCCGAGCCAGGAGAGGTACGGCAGCCGCTGCCGCAGCCCGCGCAGGTCACCGATGCCGTCGCCGTCGCTGTCGGCGAACGAGCGCAGGTACACCTGGTAGACGACCGCGTCCCGCCACCAGGGGGCGGGCGCGGCTGCGGGGGCGACCCGGCGCCGGGGCTGGGTCCTCGCGAGGGAGAGGCGGCGTGCCATGCCGCCACCATCGGCTGATCCGGAGCCGAGGTTGTGCAGCGGATCCCACGAACTGGTGAGGCGGCACTGGCACAACCCGCCAACGGGCCAGGTCGCCTGTGACGCCCGGTGCGGATGCGCCGGGACGGGCGCGCCAGGACGCGCGGGCAGTCGCCTGGTCGCGTGCGCGGGCCGCCGGCTGGGTACGGACCGGGCCACCGCTGGAGGGAGGACACCGTGGAGCCTGATCCCCGGCCCGGTGAGGACGACGTCGACCGCGACGACGCCCAGGCGCTGACCCGGGCGACCGGCGGCGGCGGGAGCGACGAGCCCGACGCGTCGAGCACCACGGGCACCGGCGACTCCGCCGAGTTCGTCGGGCGGGTGGCCGGTCAGGACGTCGGCTACGCCGAGGAGACCGGCGCCGAGCGACGGGCCGCCGTCGAACAGGACGAGTGAGCGCCCCCTCCCGGGCTGGCCCCGTCCAGAGGCTCGCCGCGAGCCTGCGAGCGGTGAGGAGGGCGGGGTCCTTCTTCAGTCCCGGGGCCGCCGCCGGATCTTGGACCCGAGCCAGGTGAGCGGGTCGTACCGGCGGTCCACGACCCGCTCCTTGAGCGGGATGATCCCGTTGTCGGTCAGGTGGATGCCCTCGGGGCACACCTCGGAGCAGCACTTGGTGATGTTGCAGTAGCCGAGGCCGAACTCCTGCTGTGCGGCGTCCCGCCGGTCGACGACGTCGAGCGGGTGCATGTCGAGCTCCGCCAGTCGGATGAGGAAGCGCGGCCCGGCGAAGGCGGCCTTGTTCTCCTCGTGGTCCCGGATGACGTGGCAGGTGTCCTGGCACAGCCAGCACTCGATGCACTTCCGGAACTCCTGCGGCCGGTCGACGTCGACCTGCTGCATCCGGTGGTTGCCGTCGGGGTCCCGGGGCCGGGGGGTGAACGCCGGGATCTGCGCGGCCTTCTCGTAGTTGTAGGAGACGTCGGTGACCAGGTCGCGGATGACGGGGAACGTCCGCAGCGGGGTGACCGTCACCGTCTCGTCCTCGGCGAACGTGTTCATCCGGGTCAGGCACATCAAGCGCGGCCGCCCGTTGACCTCCGCGCTGCAGGACCCGCACTTGCCGGCCTTGCAGTTCCACCGGACGGCCAGGTCGCCGGCCTGGGTGGCCTGCAGGCGGTGGATGACGTCGAGGACGACCTCACCCTCGTTCACCGGGACGGTGAAGGTCTGCAGTTCCCCGCCGGAGGCGTCGCCGCGCCAGACGCGGAAGGTGGCGTCGTAGCCGCCGCGGTTCTCTCCCGAGCCCTCGTCGACCGCGCGGATGCTCGGTTCCCCCGGCTCCGTCACGGCTGCTCCTCGAAGACCTCGGCCAGCTCCGGCGGCATCTCCGGCAGCGGCTGCCGGGCCACGGTGACCCCGCCGTCCGGCGTCCGGGTGCAGACCAGGTTGACGCGCCCCCACGCCGGGTCGGTGGCGGGGAAGTCGTCGCGGGTGTGCCCGCCGCGGCTCTCCTCGCGGGCGAGCGCGGCCCGGGCGATGCACTCGCTGACCGCCAGGAGGTGCGGCAGGTCCAGCGCCAGGTGCCAGCCGGGGTTGTACTGCCGGTGCCCCTCCACGGACAGCGCCGCCACGCGTTCGCGCAGCGCGGCGATCCGCTCCAGCGCGCGTTCCATCTCCGGCGCCGTGCGGATGATGCCGACCAGGTCGTGCATCGTCTGCTGCAGCTCGGACTGCACCGTGTACGGGTTCTCCCCGCCCTCCCGCTCGAACGGCGCCAGCGCCGCCCGCGCGGCCTCGACGAGCGCCTCCTCGCGCAGCGCGACCGCGCCGGCCCGCTTGCTCGCGTGCTCGGCGGCGGCGGCGCCGGCGCGCCGGCCGAAGACCAGCAGGTCCGACAGCGAGTTGCCACCCAGCCGGTTGGAGCCGTGCATGCCGCCGGCGACCTCACCGGCCGCGAACAGCCCCGGGACGGACGCCGCGGCGGTGTCGGGGTCGACCTCGACACCGCCCATCACGTAGTGGCAGGTCGGGCCGACCTCCATCGGCTCGGCGGTGATGTCGACGTCGGCCAGCTCCTTGAACTGGTGGTACATCGACGGCAGCCGCCGGCGGACGTACTCGGCCGGGCGCCGGCTGGCGATGTCGAGGAACACCCCGCCGTGCGGGGAGCCGCGGCCGGCCTTGACCTCGCTGTTGATGGCCCGGGCGACCTCGTCGCGGGGCAGCAGCTCGGGCGGGCGCCGGTTGTTCCTCTTGTCGTCGTACCAGCGGTCGGCCTCGTCCTCGGTCTCCGCGGTCTCCTTGCGGAAGAAGTCGGGGATGTAGTCGAACATGAACCGGTTGCCGGCCGAGTTGCGCAGGACGCCGCCGTCGCCCCGGACGCTCTCGGTCACGAGGATCCCGCGCACCGACGGGGGCCACACCATCCCGGTGGGGTGGAACTGGACGAACTCCATGTTCACCAGGCCGGCGCCGGCCGCCAGCGCCAAGGAGTGCCCGTCGCCGGTGTACTCCCACGAGTTCGAGGTGACCTTGTAGGCCTTGCCGATCCCGCCGGTGGCCAGCACGACCGAGGGCGCCTCCCAGGCGACGAACCGCCCCGACTCGCGCCAGTAGCCGAACGCGCCCGTGACGCCCTCGTCGTCGGTGAGCAGCCGGGTGACCGTGCACTCCATGTACACGTCCACGCCGAGGGCGACGGTGCGCTGCTGCAGGGTGCGGATCAGCTCCAGCCCCGTGCGGTCGCCGACGTGGGCCAGGCGGGCGTAGCGGTGGCCGCCGAAGTCGCGCTGGCTGATCAGCCCGTCGGGCGTGCGGTCGAACAGCGCGCCCCAGTCCTCGAGCTCGCGCACGCGGTCCGGCGCCTCCTGCGCGTGCAGCTGGGCCATCCGCCAGTGGTTGAGCATCTTCCCGCCGCGCATGGTGTCCCGGAAGTGCACCCGCCAGTCGTCCTCGGGGTAGGCGTTGCCCATCGCCGCGGCGATGCCGCCCTCGGCCATGACGGTGTGCGCCTTGCCGAGCAGGGACTTGCAGACGACGGCCGTGCGCGCCCCGGCCTCGTGCGCGGCGATCGCGGCCCGCAGGCCGGCGCCGCCGGCTCCGACGACGACGACGTCGTAGCCGTGCCTCTCGAACTCCATCAGATGAGCTCCGTCATCAGAAGAACCTCAGGTCGCTGATCGTGCCGGTGGCCAGCAGGAAGACGTAGAAGTCGGCGAACGCGACGGTGAACAGCGAGATCCAGGCGTACTGCATGTGCCGGGCGTTCAGCTTCGACACCGCCGTCCACGCCTTGTACTGCAGGGGGTGCTTCGAGAAGGTGTTCAGCCGGCCGCCGACGATGTGCCGGCAGGAGTGGCAGGAGATCGAGTACAGGAACAGCATTACCGCGTTGACCAGCAGGATCACCGTGCCCAGGCCCATGTGGCCCCACTCGCCGGTCTCGTCGCGGAACCCCCGGAATGCCTCGTAGAAGAGGATCACGTTGAACAGCAGCGCGGCGTACAGGAAGTACCGGTGGACGTTCTGCCCGATCAGGGGGAACCGGGTCTCACCGGTGTAGCGGCGGTGCGGCTCGGCGACCGCGCACGCCGGCGGGGCCAGCCAGAACGACCGGTAGTAGGCCTTGCGGTAGTAGTAGCAGGTCAGCCGGATGCCCAGCGGCAGCACGAGGATGTAGATCGCCGGGGAGATCCAGGCCGGGCCGGTGAAGAACTCGGGGAAGCTGTCGCCCTCGCACCGTGTCGTGATGCACGGCGAGTAGAACGGCGAGATGTAGGGCGAGGCGTAGTAGTACGCGTTCTGGAACGCCCGGAACGTCGAGTACGCGATGAACAGCACCAGGACGACGACGGTGACCAGCGGCTGCACCCACCACCGGTCCGTCCGCAGGGTCCGCGCCGCGATGGCCGCGCGGCGCGTGTCCGGCCCTCCGCCGCCGCGTCCCTGGGAGGCCGCCCCGGTCCCGCGCGGCGCGGTCGCCGTCACCGGACGGCGCGACCGGACCCGCCGGGACCCGGGTCGTAGCCGTCGTCGTACCGGACGGCCGAGGAGGCCGGGATACCCCGGGCCACGCGCGCCGCGCCGCACAGGAGGGCGAGGTCGTCGCGCAGCCGGGCGACGTCGACCCTCAGCCGGCGGGCGTCCACCGTGTCCCCGAAGTGCCGGGAGAGCGGGGTACACGCCGCTTCCAGCTCGTCGACGGCCCGGCGGGCCGCCGCCACGTCCTGCTCCAGGGACATCCTGCCTCCCAGGTGCTGGTCACACCCCTCCCGCCGGGGGGCGGTGCAGCGAAGTCGACCACGGACGCCCGGCCGGGGGGAAGGACTTCCGCGGCGGGCGTCGCACGCGGCCTAGCATCGGCGCCCGTGCGGCCCTTCCTCCTGCTGGCTTCGCGGCCCGAGGACGAGGCCGCGGACGACGAGTACGCCGCCTTCCTCCGCGCGACCGGCCTCGACGAGTCCGGGCTGCGGCGCATCCGGCTGGAGTGCGGGCCGCTGCCGCCGCTGGACCTCGACGACTACGCCGGGGTCTTCCTCGGCGGTGGGCCGTTCAACTCCAGCGACCCGGCCGAGGGCAAGTCCGCCGTCCAGCACCGGATCGAGGCGGAGCTGTCGGCTCTGCTGGACGAGGTCGTCGCGCGGGACCTGCCCTTCCTCGGCGCCTGCTACGGCATCGGCACCCTCGGCGTGCACCAGGGCGGGGTCGTCGACCGCACCCACGGTGAGCCGGTCTCCTGCGTGCCGGTGTCGCTGACCGACGCCGGCCGGGCCGACCCGCTGCTCGCCGGCATGCCCGACGTGTTCGACGCGCTGGTCGGGCACAAGGAGGCCTGCCGGGTGCTGCCGCCGTCGGCGGTGCTGCTGGCGACGTCGGCCGGCTGCCCGGTGCAGATGTTCCGGGTCGGCCGCAACGTCTACGCCACCCAGTTCCACCCCGAGCTCGACGTCGCCGGCGTCGTCACCCGGGTGCGGGTCTACCAGCACGCCGGTTACTTCCCGCCCGCGGAGATGGAGGAGCTCATCGCCCGGGTCAGCCAGGCGGTGGTCACCGAGCCGAGCCGGCTGCTGGCCACCTTCGTCGCGCGGTACGGCTGAGTCGATGGCGGGAGGACCGGTCGTGCCGGACGGCGGCCTGCGGATGGGCACCTCGCAGGGCCGCTGGGTGCTGCTGGCGACCGTGCTCGGGTCGAGCCTGGCGATGCTGGACGCCACCGTCGTCAACGTGGCGCTGGAGCGGATCGGCACCGAGCTCGGCGCCGGCTTCACCGGCCTGCAGTGGACCGTGAACGCCTACACCCTCACCCTCGCCTCGCTCATCCTCCTGGGCGGCTCGCTGGGCGACCGGTTCGGCCGGCGGCGGGTGTTCGTCGTCGGCACCGTGTGGTTCGCCGCGGCGTCGCTGCTGTGCGGCCTGGCGCCGGACGTCGGCACGCTGGTCGCCGCGCGGGCGCTGCAGGGCGTCGGGGGTGCACTGCTGACGCCGGGCAGCCTGGCGCTGATCTCGGCGTCCTTCGCCGGCGCCGACCGGGCCGCGGCCGTCGGCGCCTGGTCGGGGCTGGGCGGGGTGGCCGGCGCGGTCGGGCCGTTCCTCGGCGGCTGGCTGGTCGGCATCGAGTGGCGGCTGGTCTTCCTGCTCAACCTGCCGCTGGCCGCGGTGATCGTCGCCGTGGCGGTGCGGCACGTGCCGGAGTCGCGCGACCCGGAGGCGGCGCACCACCTCGACTGGCAGGGGACGGCGCTCGTCGTCGCCGGCCTCGGTGCCCTGACGTACGGGCTGACCGCGGCCGGCGAGCCCGGCCGCGGCCCCGGCGTCTGGGGCTGGGTCGCCGCGGGGCTGGTCGCGCTGGCCGGCTTCGTCGCCGTCCAGCGCCGCTCGCCCGCACCGCTGGTGCCGCCGGAGCTGTTCGCCTCCCGGCAGTTCACCGCCGCCAACGCGGTGACCCTGCTCGTCTACGCCCCGCTCGGGGTGGTCTTCGTGCTGCTCGTCCTGCACCTGCAGGTGGTCGCCGGGTTCGACCCGCTACCGGCCGGCACCGCCCTGCTGCCGGTGACCGCCCTCATGCTGCTGTTCTCCGCGCGGGTCGGGTCACTGGCGCAGCGGATCGGCCCGCGGCCGCTGCTGACCGCCGGGCCGCTGGTCGCCGCCGCGGGGGTGCTGCTCATGGCGCGGATCGGCCCGGGCGCCGGCTACCTGACCGACGTGCTGCCCGCGACGGCGGTGTTCGGCGCCGGGCTCACGCTGCTCGTCGCGCCGCTGACCGCGACGGTGCTGGACTCCGCGCCCGACCGGCTGGCCGGGAGCGCCTCGGGGGTGAACAACGCCGTCGCGCGTGCCGCCGGGCTGCTCGCCGTCGCCGTCGTGCCTGCCGTGGCGGGGCTCGGCGGCACCGGCGTCGGGGACCCCGCCGCCTTCGCCACCGGCTTCCGCACGGCGATGCTGGTGTGCGCCGGGCTGCTGCTCGTCGGTGCCCTGGTGGCCGTGGCGCTGGTCCGCCGGCCCCTGGGGACGGCGGAGCCCGGCCCGCAGCGGCGGCTGCCGATCGAGGAGTGCCTGCACTGCGGCGTCACCGGGCCGCAGGTGCACCCGGCCACGACCGGAGAGGGGATGCGGTGAGCACGAGCGTCACCCAGCAGTCCAGGCCGGGCGGGTGGGGCCTGCTCGCCCGGGTGGCCCCGCTGCAGCAGCGGCTGCGCACCGAGGCCGGGGGCGCCGGGCTGCTGCTCGCCGCCACCGTCGCCGCGCTGCTGTGGGCCAACTCGCCCTGGGGCGGCAGCTACGAGACCTTCTGGCACACCGAGTTCGCCGTCCGCCTCGCCGGCGCCGAGCTCGCCCTGGACCTGCAGCACTGGGTCAACGACGGGCTGATGGTGTTCTTCTTCTTCGTCGTCGGGCTGGAGATCAAGCGCGAACTGGTGATGGGCGAGCTCACCGACCGGCGGCGGGCCGCGGTGCCCGCGCTGGCCGCGATCACCGGCCTGGCGGTGCCGGCGCTGGTCTACGTCGCGTTCACCCTCGGCGACGAGGCGGCCGCGGCGTGGGGGGTGGTGATCTCCACCGACACCGCGTTCCTGCTCGGCGTGCTCGCGCTCGTCGGGCCGGCCTGCCCGGCGCATCTGCGGCTGTTCCTGCTCACCCTGGCCATCGCCGACGACGTCGGCGCGCTCACCGTGATCGCGCTCTTCTACACCGACGACCTCGCCGTCGGTCCGCTGCTGCTGGCCGTGCTGGGGCTGGCGCTCATGATCGGCCTGCGCTACCTCGACGTCTGGCGCGGGCCGGCCTACCTGGTGCTCGGCCTCGCGGTGTGGGTGGCGACGTACCTCTCCGGCGTCCACCCCACCCTCGCCGGGGTGGTCATCGCGTTGTCCACCCCCGCCTACCCGGCCCGCCGGGAGGAGGTGGCGGTCGCCGCCCGGCTGACCCGGGCCTACCAGCAGTCACCCAACCCGGTGTTCGCCCGCGCCGCCCGGCTGTCGATCGACCGGTCGGTGTCGGCCAGCGAGCGGCTGCAACAGCTCTGGCAGCCGTGGACAAGCTTCGTGATCGTCCCGGTGTTCGCCCTCGCCAACGCCGGGGTCCCGCTGACCGGCGAGACGCTGCGCACCGCGGCCACCTCGCCGGTCACCCTCGGGGTCGTCGCGGGCCTGGTGCTCGGCAAGCTCGTCGGCATCCTGCTCGGCACGGGATTCGCCGTCCGGCTGCGTCTCGGCGAGCTGGCCCCGGGGCTGACCTGGCTGCAGCTCGCCGGCGGCGCGGCGCTGTCCGGGATCGGCTTCACCATCTCGCTGTTCATCGTCGACCTCGCGTTCGACGACGAGGCGCGGGCCGACCAGGCGCGGGTCGGCGTCCTGGTCGCGTCGGTGCTGGCGGCGCTGCTGGGCTGGGCGCTGTTCCGGCTGGCCGACCGCCGCCGTCCGCCGGGCGCCGGGGCGCGCCCGGTGCTGCTCGACCCGCCGGTCGACGTAGCCCGCGACCACGTGCGCGGTCCGGCCGACGCGCCGCTCACCCTCGTCGAGTACGGCGACTTCGAGTGCCCGTTCTGCGGGCGCGCCACCGGGACGGTCGAGGAGCTCCGTGAGCGGTTCGGCGACCGGCTGCGCTACGTCTTCCGGCACGTGCCGCTGGTCGACGTCCACCCGCACGCCCGGCTGGCCGCGGAGGCCGCCGAGGCGGCGGCGGCCCAGGGCCGGTTCTGGGAGATGCACGACCGGCTGTTCGCCGGCCAGGACCGGCTGATGCCGGCCGACCTGCTGGAGCACGCAGCGGCGGCCGGGCTCGACGTGTCCCGCTTCGCCCGGGACCTGGGGTCGAGCCGGTTCGCCCGCCGGGTCGAGGAGGACGTCGAGTCGGCCGAGGTCAGCGGCGTCACCGGCACCCCGACCTTCTTCGTCAACGGACGACGGCACACGGGCCCGTTCGACACCGGCAGCCTCGCCGCCGCCCTGCTCGCCGCCGGAGGGGAGGAGGGGCTGCCGCCGTCCGGCGACGACGGACTCACCGGGCTGGTGCTGCCGGCGCTCGGTCAACGGCGCGGTGAGCCCCGCCCGGAGGCGGTCGACGCGCCCGCGGACGTGCCCGCCGACCTGCCCGAGACCCCCGACCGGGACGGCGCCTTCCCGCGGCTGACCGACGAGCAGGTCGCGCTGGTCGAGCGGTTCGGTACCCGCCTGCAGTGCGCCCCCGGCGACACCCTCTTCCGCGAGGGCGACGCCGGGTACGCCTTCCACGTCGTCGTCTCGGGGACGGTCGCCGTCGTCGAGGACCTCGGCCGCGCCGACCAGCGGGTCATCTCCGTGCACGGTGGACACCGCTTCCTCGGCGAGCTCGACCTGTTCAGCGGACAACCCGTGTCGCTGACCGCGCTGGTGCTGCGACCGGCCGAGGTGCTGCGCGCCGACCGCGGCCAGCTGCACCAGGTCTTCACCGCCGACCCCGCGCTCAAGGAGCTGGTGCTGCGGGCCTTCCTGCTGCGCCGCTCGATCCTGCTGGAGCTCGCCGCCGACCTGCGCATCGTCGGGCGGGGCGGCTCGCCGGACAGCCGGCGGCTGCAGGAGCTGGCCCGCAGCCGCCGGCTGTCGGCCGGCTTCGTCGACCTGGACGACGGTGCGGACGGCGCCGCGGTGCTCGCCGAGCTGGGGGTCACCGAGGACGACCTGCCCGTCGTGGTGTGGCGGCGTGGCGAGGTGCTGCGCAACCCGACCGACGACGAGGTGATGGCGGCCGTCGAGGCCCTGGACTGAGGAGCGGACCACGCTTCCCCCCACGCCTCGGAGGAGGACCCCGTCCTCCGCACCCTCCACAGGCTCAGCGCGGGATCCGGGGCGGGGCCGGCGGGAGATCCGGCATAGGGGCCGACGGGCGTCGCGAGCACCGGCTGGGCATCGGCCTGCCGTGTGTCGACGCGGTGGCCCGCGTCGACGCGATCGTGGGGTCGAGCGCCTGACGGGGTCAGGCCGGCACGGGCTCCGCGGGGTCGTCGTCCAGGAGGTGCCG
This sequence comes from Geodermatophilus obscurus, assembly GCF_900143215.1. Taxonomy (GTDB): domain Bacteria; phylum Actinomycetota; class Actinomycetes; order Mycobacteriales; family Geodermatophilaceae; genus Geodermatophilus; species Geodermatophilus obscurus_A. Next base: position 135,424 of record NZ_FRDM01000010.1, read on the forward strand.
GCCCAGGTGCAACCGGGTCAGCACCCGCTGCAGGTCCGGAGTGGCGCCGCACAGCGTCAGCCGCCGGTCGTGCCGCAGGAGACGGCGGTAGGCCGCGCCGATCGCCCGCAGGCCGGTGTGGTCGGTCACGGTGAGCGCGGAGACGTCGAGCACCCAGCGCCGCTGCTCGGTGAGCAACAGGCCGGACACCGCGGCGTGCAGGATCCGGGCCGTGCGGGAGTCCAGCCGGCCGGTCACCCGCAGGCGACCGCCGGCGACGTCGACCTCGGCGAGGAGGGAGGAGCGGGGGAGCTCACCGACCGGGGCGGACGGCGGGAGGGACAAGCGATCACCTCGGGGTGAGCACGAGGCATCCGAGCCGGCGGCCGTGCTGCAGGTCGAGCGGAAGGCCAACTGCTGACCCGCGGTCAGCCTAGACGGAACAGTCTCGTCTCGACGACGCGGAGGTGCCCCGTGCAGCCGGGCCTCCCGGGTAGCAGCGCAGCCAGGCCGAAGCGCATCGGGGTGGCCGCTCCGGTGGGCGCACCGTCGTGCGGCCGTTCCCGTGCGTACGGGCGCGCCGACCCTGCGGAGCCGGGCAGCGGCCCATCTCCGCAGTTGCTGGGTGACAGGCCGCCGGTCCCCGGACGCATCCGTGCGTTCTCGCTGCGCACGCGCGGCGTCGCGCGCTGCTGATCACCGTTCCGGGCCCTTCCGGGGCGCCTCCGTCCCGGTTCGGGGCCCGACCTAGCGTCGGCGCGGTCCGCACGGGCGCCAGCATCACCGAACCGCGGTGACGCCCGTCGGACGCCGCCCAACCGGGTGCCGGCAGGAAGCCGGCACCCGGGCCGGGGACCCATCGCACCACTGGGGTGAAGCAGGACCGGGACACCAGTTCCGGACTGCCGGGCGAGTTCCCCGCCCGAACCCGTCAGCTCACCCGGTCGGCGGTCGAGGAGAACAGGAGCACCACCTCCATGACGACTACTACTCGCGTGCCCACGGGCCGGCGTCCTCTCGGGGGCCGGCGGGCCCTGATGGCACTCCTCGCGGGTGCCGGGGTGGCCTTCACGGCCCTCCCCGCCCAGGCGCACACGTCGACGTCGGCCACCGCCGTCGCCGCCCAGGCGCCGGTCCCGTCCAGCAAGCCGACCCCGACCTCGAGCACCTACGGCACGTGGGACCCGCACGTCCGGCCCGTCGTGCAGGAGGTCGCCGAGCGGTTCGGCGTCTCCACGGTCCTCACCCGTCCCGGCCACAGCCCCACCCAGAGCCGTGCCGCCGACTTCATGGTCTACAGCGACCGGGCCAAGGGTGACGCCGTCGCCCGGTACGTCATCGACAACGCCGCCCGCTTCCGCGTCGAGTACGTGATCTGGAAGCAGCGCATCTACCTCGTCTCATCCGGCTCGTGGCGCGGGATGGAGGACCGTGGATCCCCCACGGCCAACCACATGGACCACCCGCACGTGGCCTTCCGGCCGGCCTGACGGACGAGAGCCTCCCCGCCCGGTCGGGCGGGGAGGCTCCTCGCGGGGCCGGGTCTAATCGGTGGCCGGCGGCAGCAGCCGCGGCATGAACACCTCGTCGATCGGGCGCGGTCCGACGTACTGCCGGCAGGTGCACGGCACCCACTGGTGCCCGGTCCAGCGCCCCCGCTTGTCGTGCACGTCGCGCCGCAGCTCGGCGTAGCAGGTGTTGGTCTCGGTGTCGTGCTGGCTCAAGGTGTGGCCGCACCCGCACAGCGGCGCGGGCGGCCCCGGCGGGGAAGCGGGCCGGCGGCGGCTGAGCCGGCCGCCGAGAAAACCGGCCGCGAGCAGCGCCGCACCGACCAGCAGGCTGACAGGTTCCACCGGCGTACTCCTCCCGATCGCGGCACCTCCGACGGTAGCGCGCGGGAGCGGGCGGGGAGGAGCTCAGCCGGTGTGCCCCCGGTGGTCAGCCCTGCTGCTTGCCTCTGCCGCTGACGGCGTCCCGGAGGTGGTCGATGAGGCTGGCCAGAGGTCCGGCGACCGTGCGGACGGCGCCCTCGTTCGGCGTCATCGGGTGCGGCCGGGTGGGTGCCATCGCCTTGACCCGCTCGACGTCCTGGGCCATCTCCACCAGCTGCTCGCGGGTGAAGGTCGCCCGCAGCTGGGTGAACATCCGGCTCTCCTCGTGCTCGACGTGGTGGCGGATCTCCCGGATGAGCGTCGCCACCTCGGTGTCGAACTGGGGGTCGTCGGGGTCCATCCGCTCGAGCCGCTTCATGGTCTCCTCGGCCTCGGCGTGCTCGTGCTTGGAGTGCTCGGCCTCCTCCCGGTCGACCTGCTGCTCGACCTTCGGGTAGACCCGGGTCTCCTCGGCGACGGAGTGCTTGACGAGGCCGATCGTCACCTCGTCGACCAGCTCCCGCTTGCGCCGCAGGACGTCCGGGCCGGTCTGCCCGAACAGTCCCTCGAGCTCGGTGAAGATGCGGTCGAACTCGCGGTGGTCGGCGCTGAGCAGGTCGACCACGTCGCGCTGGCTGTCGGTCTGGGTCACGGCTGGCTCCTGTCGTTCGGGTGGTCGCCCGCAGGGTTCCCCGGTGGGGTGATGCACACACCCGCCCCCGCCGCCAGTCGTGACCCGTTCGTGTTGTTTTCCTGGTGTGAGGCAGGGCACAACCTGATCGTGCAGTCCTATGCAGTGGGGTTCGCCCGCCCGGACCGCTGGTCCCCGGGCCGGCCGACCGAGCAGAGCCGACCGTGGCACGCCGTCGAGGCCCACCGGCCGCCGAGCGAGCTGGACGGCGAGGTGGAGCTCGCCGTCTGCGGGGCGATCGTCCAGGTGTGGGGGTCGCGGGACTGGCAGCGGGTCGGCGTCGGCCGGACCGCCTGCCCGGAGTGCCGTGAGCTGACGTCGGAGGCCCGGCCGCTCAGCCGGGTCGGCTGAGCGGCCGCGCCTCCGCCCCACCCGGTCAGCGGCGCTCGGGCCGCCGTCCGCTGATCGCCGACAGCCCGGTGATCTCCCGGCCCACGATCAGCGCCTGCACCGAGTCGGTGCCCTCGAACGTGAAGACGGCCTCCATGTCGGCGTGGTGGCGGGCCACGTGGTGGTCGATGAGGATGCCGTCGCCGCCGAGGATGTCGCGGGCGTCGGCGACGATGGCCCGGGCCTTGGCGGCGTGGTTCATCTTGGCCAGCGAGGCCATCGCGGCGGTCATCCGGCCGGCGTCGGCGAGCTTGGACAGCCGCCAGCACATCAGCTGCATCGCGGTGACCTCGGCGAGCATCCGGGCCAGCTTGTCCTGGACCAGCTGGTAGCCGGCGATCGGCTGGCCGAACTGCTCACGGCGCAGCGCGTGCGCCAGCGCCAGCTCGTAGGAGGCCGTGGCCAGCCCGAGCGCCCGCCAGGCGACGGTGTACCGGGTGCGGTCGAGGACCTGCGAGACGTCCTTGAAGGAGTGGCAGTTGGCCAGCCGGTTCTCCGCCGGCACCCGGACGTCGGACAGCGTCATCTCGGCCTGCCACACCGCACGCAGCGCCGTCTTGCCGGTCATCACCCGGGCCTCGTAGCCCGGCGTCCCCTTGTCGACGACGTAGCCGCCGACCGCGCCGTCCTCCCCGCGGGCCCAGATGAGCACGTGGTCGGCGATGGTGCCGTTGCCGATCCACTTCTTCTGCCCGTTGAGCACGTAGGAGTCGCCGTCGCGGCGCACGGAGGTCTCCAGGCCGACGGCGTCCGAGCCGTGCGCGGGCTCGGTGAGCCCGAAGGCGCCGATCTTCTCCAGCCGGGCCATCGCCGGCAGCCAGCGCTCGCGCTGCTCCTCGTCGCCCAGCATCGCGATGGACTGCATCGCCAGGAAGCTGTGCACGCCGTTGAAGGTGCCCACGCTGCCGTCGGCGCGGGCCAGCTCCGCGGCGACCAGACCGGCCGACACGTTGCTCATCCCCGGACAGCCGTAGCCCTCGATGGTGCCGCCGGCGATCCCCAGCTCGGCGAGCTTGGGCACCAGCTCGAAGGGGAACTCGGCACGCTCCCAGTAGTCGTTGATGCGCGGGGTGACCTCCTTCTCGCAGAAGGCGCGCACCCTGTCGCGGATCTCGATCTCCTCCGGCTCGAGGAGCTCCTCCAGGTCGTAGAAGTCAGGGCTCGACTCGCTCATGTGACCGACGCTACGCCGACTCGGGCCCACCGCCCGGCCGGACGGCGTGCGGCTGTCCCGGCCCCTCCTGCCCGGCTGCGCGATGAGTCCGGCGGTGACGGGCGTCCTCTTCTCCCCGCTCCACCGCGGCGTACCGGCCGGCCCGCACGACGCCTCGTGCTCCCGGGCTACCGGGGGAGCGCCGACTCGTCGGGGACCGCGCTGTCCGAGGTGGCGCCGGCGGAGGGGGTGGCGCCGGCGGAGGGGGTGGCGCTGGTGGAGGGGGTGGCGCTGGTGGAGGGGGTGGAGGGGGTGGCGCTGGTGGAGGGGGTGGCGCTGGTGGACGGGGTGGCGCTGGTGGACGGGGTGGCGCTGGTGGACGAGGTGGTGTCGGCGTCGGAGCGCGACACCTCGGGGCTGGAGCCCGCGGAGGTCGTGTTCTGCTCGATCGGGCTCTCGTCGGCCGACCCGGTGGGCGTGGGCGGAGCCGACGTGGGGGAGCCGGTTCCCGTCTCGCCCCCCGATGTCGATGCGCGTGCGCTCTCGTCGGCCTGCTGGGCCGCCGCCTCGGGGGAGAAGTCGAGGGCCACCCGGACCGTCTCCGGATCGGTCGGTCCGTCCTCGTCGCCGCGGCTGCCCTGCGGCCGCTGGACTACCACGGTGGCGTCCTGTGTCCGGTCGACGATGACGAAGTCCTCCACGACGGTGGGAGCCGGCCGGACCACGGTCACGGGCCGGCTCTCGAGCTCCGGCCACGTCTGCCCCTCGTAGCGCGCCCGGTCCCGCGGCGCGGGATCGCCGAGCGGGTTGCCGCAGGAACACCGCACCCGAGGAACGCCGCGATCGTCGACCAGCACCGCGGTTCCGGCTTGCAGGACGGACTGGAATGCACTCGCCCGGCCGTCGCGGTGCCCGTGGTTGGTGACGGCCGTGTCGGCGCGGAGCACGACCGGGGTGAGCGACCCCAGGAACGACCGGATGTCCTCGCGCTGGATGCCCTGTGCGCCGGCCCAGGTCATCGCCTTGGCCGGGTGCGCCTCGAGGTGGGTCGCCAACTCGGCGGAGTCGCAGGCTTCGGCGCCCGTGCCGCCGTACAGCCCCACCGTGTCCCCGGAGACGGGCACGTCCGCCGGCGGGGGCGTTCCACCTCCGGGGCTGCTGCCGCCCGCCACGGAGGGAGGGGCCGTCGGCGACCCGGGTGCCGCGTTCGCGTCCGGCGGCACGAACGGGTCCTCACCGGTGGAGGTCGCGGGCTCGGCCTCGACCCGCACCGCCTCGACGGACTGCAACATGTTGACGCCCACCGCGACAGCTCCTGCCGCGAGGACCATGAGGGCGACGAGGAGCACCTGCGACACCAGGCGTCGCGACCGACGACCCGACCCGGGCCTCCGCACCGATGCGCCGGTGGTCGCCATGGCGGCGGGAGCCGGCTGGGGCAGGTCCACCGACACCGTCACCGCGGCGGCCGAGGGGGTTCTCCCGGGACCACGCAGGGCTGCGGCAGCGGCGGCGGCCAGCTCACCGGCGCTCCGGTAGCGCCGGTCGGGGTCCTTGGCCATGCCGCGCGCCACGACCTCATCGAGGTGCGCCGGGACGGTCGGCACCCGCTCCGACGCCCTCGGTGGCTCCCGGCTCAGGTGGGCGTACATCAACGCGGCGATCTCGTCGGCCTGGAACGGCGGGAATCCCGTGAGGGTCTCGTACACCAGGCAGGCCAGGGAGTAGACGTCGACTCGGTGGTCGGTGGGGCCGCCGAGGAGCCGCTCGGGTGCGATGTAGTCGATGGTCCCGACCGTCGTCCCGGTCGTGGTGTGCGGTCCGCTACCGCCCATGGCGGCGGCCACCCCGAAGTCCGCCAGGTAGCAGTGCAGTCCCTGGCCGTCGTCGGCGAGCAGGACGTTGGACGGCTTGACGTCCCGGTGCACGAGGCCGGCCCCGTGAGCCGCGTCGAGCGCGGCCGCCACCTGGCCGATGACGGTGACGGCGCGGGCCGGTGTCATCGGCCCCTGAGCCGCCAGCACCTCCCCGAGGTCCCTCCCGTCGACCAGCCGCATGTCGAGGTAGAGCCGCCCCTCGATCTCGCCGGAGTCGTGGATCGGGATCACGTGCGCCTCGGTGAGCTGCGCGGTCCGCCGGCACTCCGACAGGAACCGCGCGCGGACCCGCTCGTCAGCGGCGAACTCCGGGCGCAGGCGCTTGAGAGCGACCATCCGTTGACGCACCGTGTCGTGTGCGCGGTGGACCTCACCCATGCCCCCGCGGCCGAGGAGTTCCTGGAGTTCGTAGGGGCCGAAGAGCTCCACGACCATGATCGCCGTCCAGGGGGTCGGAGGCGCTGGCTGACCCGCTGGTCCGCGGGGGCGGCCAGTCTGGCTCGGCCGTCGAGACCGTGTACAGGGTCGGCGGACCCGGCCGTCTCGCCCGGGACGGGCCCGCGCTCCCGGTTGCTCAGTGCCCGTGTCGGCGCCGACGTGGGTCGTGGCGCCGCAGCACCAGGCCCACCAGGACGACCAGCAGGAGGACCATGCCGCCCAGGACGAGAGCGTCCGCGAGCCAGGTCACGGCACTGGGCCGCCACAGCGGATCGTCCGTCGACGGCTGGGTCACCCGCAGGTCCATCGTGACCGCGCCCATGGCATAGGCCCACCGCGAGGGGACGGCCCAGGAGAGCTGCTCGAGCCCCGTCCGTCCGGCGAGGCCGAACAACCCGCCGGACAGGATGAACTGCACCATGACCACCACCACGAGCAGGGGCATGCCACGGTCCGCATTGCTGATCAGCGCGGAGATGAGGAGTCCCACGACCATGGACGCGACGGTGACTGCCACGACCGCGAGCGCCACCTCCAGCCGGCCCCAGGGGAGCAGTACCGCGCCGTCCGGACCGGGCCTGCCCACCATCGCGAGCGCCGCGAACGCCGCAGCCTGGACGGTCGTCAGCGCCGCGAGCACGGTCACCTTGGCCGCCACGTACGCCACACGCGACAGCCCGATCGCACGCTCGCGGTGGTAGATGGTGCGCTCCTTGACCAGCTCCCGGACCGAGCTGGCCGTGCCCATCAGGGCGCCCCCCAGGATCAGCACGAGCAGGAGTTGACGGGCCTGCACCGGATTGGCCCCCGCGACGGAGAGCCCTCGGGGGGCGGTCATGGTGTGGGCCAGGCCGCTCAGCAACACCGGCAGGAGGCCGAGGAACGCCAGATACGTACGGTCGGCCAGCAGGACGTCGAGCGTGCGTCGGGACAGCACGCGGTACTGGACGAGCGCCGAGCCCCTCCGCGGGGGAACGGTCTCGGTGGGGCGCCGGTCCGATGGCCGGCGGGACAGCCGGTGGTCGAGGCCCGAGCGCCGCAGCCGGTCGTGCCAGTCGACCGATGTCTGACGCTCCAGCAGCAGGAACACCTCGGCGAAGTCCGTGACCCCGAAGTACTCCAACACCCCGTCCGGTGGACCGTCGTAGGCCATCCGACCGCCGGGCGCGAGGACGACGAGGTGGTCGCAGGCCTCCAGGTTGAGGACGCTGTGGGTGACGACGACCACGGTCCGCCCCGTGTCCGCCAGCCCCCGCAACGTCTGCATCACCTGCTTGTCCAGCCCCGGGTCGAGTCCCGACGTGGGCTCGTCGAGGAACAGCAGGGAGGGCCGGGTGAGGAGCTCCAGCGCCACACTGGTCCGCTTGCGCTGACCGCCGGAGAGCTTCTCGATCCGCTGGTGCGCCCGCTCGGTGAGTCCGAGTTCCTCCAGCACCTCCTCGATGCGCCTGGTGCGGTCCTCCCGGGTCACGTCCGGGGGGAACCGCAGGCGGGCAGCGTGGGACAGTGCGCGCAGCACGGTCAACTGCGGGTGCAGGATGTCGTCCTGCGGGACCAGTCCGATCCGGTGCCGCACCTCGTCGTAGTCCGCGTACAGGTCCCGTCCGCCGTACCGCACCACGCCCGCATCCGCCGGTCGGGTCCCGGTCAGGGCGCCGAGCAGGGTCGACTTGCCCGAGCCACTCGGCCCGAGGATCGCCAGCAGGCTGCGCCCGGCGACCCGCAGGGCGAGGCCGTCGAGCAGGCGGCGTCCGTCGCGGGTCACGACCAGGTCCGCCGCCTCGATGTCGACGTCCTCGTCGTCCTGGTACGCCACCAACCGGTTCCCGGACAGGTGGAGGAGCGCGTGCCCGATGCCGATCAGGTCGCCTTCGACCACCTCGGCCACCTCGGTCCCGGTGACCCGCTGCCCGTTCAGGTACGTGCCGTTGGCGCTGCCCGCGTCGCGGATGCGCCATCTGCCACCGATGCACTCGAGGACGGCGTGGTGCCGGGAGACGAGGAGATCGTCGATGACGACGTCGTTCTCCGGGAGCCGCCCGACGGTGATCCGGGAGCCGGCGATGTCGTGCACCCCCGTCCTCGGGGCGTGGGTGGGCGCCGAGGACCCTGGCACCGCACCACCCCGGACCGGGGCCAGGGTGAGCACGACCCCGTCGTCCGGGTGGCCCAGCGCGACGGCGGTCGGGGTGGTGATCAACACCTGTGGCATCCGGCGGCCGTCGAGGAAGACCCCGTTGCGGCTGTGGTCGACGAGGAGCCATCCCTCGGCCGTGGCGTCGACCGTGGCGTGGTGCTGGGACACCTGGGCGTCGTCGACGGGGATCGACGACGAGTCGTCGCGACCGATCGTGAGCGACGTGCCCACGGGAACGACCCAGCGCTGTCCCCCCAGTCGGACCTCCAGGGGCATCGACCAGTCGCGGACGACCGTCTCCCGGTCCATCTCGACTCCCGTGCTGGGGCCACGCAGTGGCTGTGTGTGGTCGCACTGTCCCGAGCGGACCGATGAGACTCCCCGGCCGACCGGGAGCGCAAGGTCGTCGGCCTCGCCACGGACCCGAGATGCCCTCGACGTTGTCGCCCGCGGGTGCCTGGCGGGGGAGCGACCCGCCGATCGGCTCCGTTGATCGCTCCGCCACCGATCCCTGATCACGTCCGCTACCGTGCCCCGGGTCGTCGTCGGGGAGGTCGCAGGTGCCGTTCCTGGTCGCGCGCCTGGCGCGTCTGCTGCGCGTGCGGCTGCCCGGGTGGCGGCTGGCGCTGGCCGTCGCGGTCTTCGTCTTCCTGACCAGCTGGGCGGCCATGGCGGTCGTCGAGCCGGCCGGCACCGGCATCGCCGCGCCGGGCACCTACTGGTGGTACTTCGTCGTCACCGCGGCCACCGTCGGCTACGGCGACGTCTACCCGGCCTCGGCCGGCGGCCGCGTCGTCGGCGTCTACGTCATCGTCGGCGGCATCGTCACGCTCACCCTGCTCTTCACGCAGCTGGCCGCCGCGCTGCAGTCGGTGAGGGGCAAGAGACTGAGGGGGCTGGTCGAGCTGGACCTCGCCGACCACGTCGTCCTGCTCGGCTACACGCCGGGGCGGACGGCGCGCATCGTCGCCGAGCTGTGCGCCGAGGACCGCGGGCAGGTGGTGCTCTGCACCTGGGACGACGACGTCTCCGAGGACCCGATGCCCGAGCGGCTGGACGTGCAGTTCATCCGCGGCGACCTCACCTCGCCCGACGTCATGGCCCGCGCGAGCGTGGCCCGCGCCCGGACGGCGGTGATCGACGTCCGCGACGACAACGAGGCCCTGGCCGTCGCCCTCGCCGTCACCCACGCCAACCCGCGCATCCACCTGGTCGCCGCACTCCGCGACCTCGGCCGGCTGGACACGCTGCGCTACGTGCACCCCGACGTCCAGGGGGTGCAGTGGCACATGCCGTTCCTGTTGACCGAGGAGGCCAACGACCCCGGCATCGCCCAGGTCTACAGCGACCTGATGACCAGCGGCGGGCACGGCAACACCTACTCCACCCGCGTCCCTGAGGGCTTTCCGCACCGCACCTTCGGCGACTGCCAGACCTGGTTCGGGCGCACCTTCGGCGCCACGGTGCTGGCCCTGCGCACCGACGGCGGTCCGCTGGTCGTCAGCCCCGGCTGGGACACCCCGGTGCTCGAGGGCGCGACGCTCTACTACGTCGCCGGGCAGCGCATCGACACGGCCGCGCTGCGCGGCCGTCGCTAGTGCTCAGCGCCCCAGCAGGCCGCGCACGTAGGCGGCCTGGCCCAGGTGCTGGAAGTCGTCGGACAGCACGCTGACCAGCCGGACGCCGAGGGTGACCGGCGGGTCCCAGTTCGTGTCGACGACCCGGTTCAGGTCCTCGTCGGAGAGACCGCGCAGGAACGCAGCCGACCGCGCGTGCACGGCGCGGGAGTAGCCCAGCAGCAGGTCGGCCGTGGGCACCCGGACGGCGTCGACCTCGTCGGCGCTCATCCCGTAGCCGGTGGCCGCGTCGTCCACGGGGAGGCCGAAGCGGCCGGCCCACCCCTCGGCGGTCCACACCTGCTCGGTGCCGGCGACGTCGGCGACGTGGTCGTCCTGCACCCGCAGCAGGTGCCAGACCAGCCAGCCGACCGGGTTGGCACCGGGCTGCACCCGGCGGTTCAGGTCGTCGGGCTCCAGCCCTTCGACGGTGCGGGTGAACGTCTCCTCGATCTGCTCGTAGGCGTAGCTGAGGACGTCGCGGCTGCGCATCGTGCAGCGCTACCCGCGGGCCGGCCGGTCACTCACCCGAGGGCTCCTCCTCCGACGGCTCGCTCTGCACCTCCAGGTCGGCGGCCTGCTCGGGGGTCTCCATCTCCAGGGCGATGTCGCGGGGCTGCGGGGTCTCGGCGGATGGCGTCGTCATGGGTGGAGCATGCTGCAGGACGCGGCGGTCCGCGTCACCAGCCGAGCAGAGCCCCGGCGAGGACGACCAGGCCGGCCGCCACGGCGAGCAGCGCGAGCACCACCACCAGCACCGGGACGACCACCCAGCGACGGCGGAACCGGCGCTGCCGCGGCCGGTTGCCGGGCCGTTCCGCCGGCCGACGTCCCTCCGGGGGCGCGGACGGCGCCTCCGGCGGTGCGGCCTCCCGCCGCCGGACCTCCCGGCGCTCCCGCCGGCGCTCGGCCAGGTGGCGGGCCTGGTCCCGGGCATCCCGGGCCACGGCACCGATCACCGTCGCCGACGCGGCCGCCAGGGCGCGCAGGTCCGCGGCGTCGATGCGCTCCACCTGCTCGTGCTCGGGCGTCGGCCGCTCCGCCTCCGGCGGCGACGGCTCCGGTGACCAGGGTGTGGCGCCCTGCGTCGCGTCGAGGGCCGCGTGCAGCGCCCGGCGTGCCTGCTCGGCGCTCATCCGCTGTGCCGGGTCCTTGGTGAGCAGGCCGCGCAGCACCGGCTCGAGCGGACCGGCGTGGACGGGCGGCGGCGGCTCCTCGGTCACGACCGCCATGAGCGTGGCCATGGGCTCACCGCGGGCGAACGCCTGGCGGCCCTCGACCGCGGTGTAGAGCGTCGCGCCGAGCGACCACAGATCCACGGCCGGCCCCGGCTGCTCACCGTGGGCCCGTTCGGGTGCCATGTAGGACGGCGAGCCGATGATCGCGCCGGTCGTGGTGATCGCCGGGTCGCCGGTGGCGGTCGCGATGCCGAAGTCGGTGAGACAGGCCCGCCCGTCGGGGGCGACCAGCACGTTGCCGGGCTTCACGTCGCGGTGCACGATCCCGGCCTCGTGCGCGGCGGTCAGCCCGGCGAGCACGTCGAGCCCGATGCGGGCGACCGCCGGCCAGGGCAGCGGCCCCTGCCCGTCGAGCACCTCCTGCAGGCTGCACGACTCCACGTGCTCCATGACCAACCAGGGACGGCCGTCCTCCTCGACCACGTCGTAGACCGAGGTGACCGACGGGTGGTCCAGCCGGGCGGCGGTGCGGGCCTCGCGCATCGTGCGCTCGCGCAGCACCCGGCGCTCCTCGTCGGACAGGTGCAGCGCGAAGGTGACCTCCTTGACCGCCACCGGCCGGTCCAGCCGCAGGTCGGTGGCCCGCCAGACCACGCCCATGCCGCCACGGCCGAGGACCTCGCTGAGCGCATAGCGCCCGGCGAGCAGACGTTCGGCGGACGCCGGCTCCGCGGTCATGGGCGGACGGTACGCCGAGGCGGGCGGTCCCCGCGCCCCCGAGCGCGCGCCGGGACCGAGGGCCCTGTCGTCCTCTGGGGGGAACGTGCATGCTGGATGGTGCCGGTCGTCCGCGGGCACCGGGGCTCCGGCGGCCGGCCTGCGAGGAGGCCGTCATGACCGAGCAGGCGGAACGGGTCGAGGGACCCCAGGCGCGGGGGCGCCGCGTGGTCGTGGGTGTGGACGGCTCGGCGGGCGCACGGGCCGCGGTGCGGTTCGCCGTCGAGGACGCCGCCCGCCGGGGTGTGCCCGTCGAGGCGGTCATCGCCCACCGGCCACCCGAGGCGTGGATGGACTTCGACGCGATCGGTGACTTCGAGTACGACAAGGCGACGGCCGCGGCGGTGGAGCGGGCCGAGACGTTCATCGCCGAGGTGCTCCGCGACGTCCCGGAGCCGCACCCGGAGATCCACGTGACGGCCGTCCTCGGCTCGGCGGCGGACGCGCTCATCCGGGAGTCGGCCGGTGCGGACCTGCTGGTGGTCGGCAGCCGGGGCCACGGCGGGTTCTCCAGCATGCTACTCGGCTCGACGAGCATGCAGTGCGCGCTGCACGCGCCGTGCCCGGTCACCGTCGTCCACTCGCCCGAGTCGCACCGTGAGCGGCTGCACCTGCGGCGTCGCCACGACGGGGAGCAGGTGCGTGCCCGGCGGCGCCGCTTCCGGGGGGCCACCGCCGACTTCACCGGCCCCTGACGGCCCCCTTGCAGGGTCCCGCCGCGAGCTCGCGAGTGGCGGGGGGCAAGGGGGTCCTTTCTCAGTCCGGGGTGCCGAGCCAGCGGCGCAGCACGTCGTCCTCGCGGCGCAGCACGACCATCGCCAGCTCGCGGACGGCGGCCTCGGCCTGCCGCCCGACGACCGGCGCGTCGACCTCCGCCTCGCCGGTGACCGTGGAGCGGGTGCCGTCGGCGGTCGGGCGGAGCCGCCGCTCGCCGCGCACCGCCGCCGTCCGGCCGAGGATGCGCCCCTCCACCAGCAGGACCCCGCGGTGCCCGCCGTCGCCGTCCGCCGTCCAGTTGCGCCGGTCGGCGACGGCGACCTCGCGGCCGACGAAGCGGGTGAAGACCGCCGGGATGCCCAGCGTGGGGACGACGAGCCGCACCGTCGTACGCGGGTTGCCGCCGTCGGGGATGCTCTCCACCGACTCGAGCCGCGCACCGAGGGCCCGGGCGTAGTCGCGGAGGAAGGCCTCGTCGGTGAGGACGGCGAGGACGTCGTCCGGACCGGCCGGGAACGTGGCGGTGTGGTCGATGGGCACGTGCCATCCTGCGACGGAGAGCCCGCAGGCGCTCGTCGAGCGCCGGTCCGGCCCGGCGCTCCGGGCTTGGCGGGCCGGCCGTTCGGCTGGGTGAGGACCAGGCTCGCGGTCAGCCGGGGGTGCCGTCGGCGAAGCTGACCGCGCCGCGCAGCGCCCGGCCGCGGGTGATCGTGCGGTCCGGGGCGGCGGGCCCGGCCGTGCTGCCGACCGGTCAGTCCCGGCGCGCGGGAGGCAGGCGACGGGCGACGGCCGGGACGACGATCGCCGCGGCGACGAGGTGGGTGACCATCAGCAGCACCCGGGTGTCGGTCGTGGCGTCGGCGACCAGATCGGGGACCAGCGACAGCGCGGTGAGCACCACGGTCGTGCGCACGAAGGTGCTGCGCGGCTGGTGGGCGCGGCGGGCCAGCACGGCGGCCAACGCCACGCCCACCAGGGAGAAGACGACGGTCAGCACGGCGAAGCCGGACACCGGGATGGGCGCTCCGCTGACGTCGAGGCTGATCCCGGCGGCCGAGCCCGCGGCGGCGACGGTGCTGGTCGCGAGAGCGGCGACCGCCGTGGCGGCCAGGCCGGCGCCCACGATCGAGCCGGTGCTGCGGCGGGTGGTGGTCAGCGTGGCGGTCATGACGTCCTCCGGGGGGAACGACCGGCTCGGTACCGGCCTCTCACCAGGACGTCGAACGGCCGCGGCCCGGATCGACACGGTCACGAGGAACTGCTGCCGGGCTTGCTGACCGCCGGTTCAGGTGGAGAAGAGCCACGCGATGCTGCGCCGGGCGGCCTCGGCGTACTCCGCTCGGCCGGTCCGCAGGCCGTACTCGAGGTCCTCCAGGGCCGCACAGCGCGCGAAGAACTGGATCCGCGGGCCGGCGTCGGGCAGGCCGCCGTACGCCTGCAGGGCCTCGGCGAGGAAGGCGGGCCCGAAGTCGCGGTGCAGCCGGGCGAAGTCCAGCGCCGGGTCGGTGACCGCGCAGTCCGACCAGTCGATGACGCCGGTGACGCGCGTCCCCTCCGCGAGCAGGTGCTCGGCGCCGAGGTCCGCGTGCGCCACCACGCGCCGCGGAGAGGAGCGCGGCACGCTCGACCGGACCACGCGCAGCAGCTCGGCGGGCCCGTCCAGCCCTCCCAGCCACTCGGCGGGGTCGGCGTCCTCCTCGTCGACGAAGGCGCGCACCGCACCCGGGTCGACGGCGTGCAGGTCGCGCAGGAACCGGCCGAGGACGGCGGCGGTGCCCGGCGCCGGCGTCCGGGCGAGCAGCGGGCGTCCCGGCAGCAGCCGGTGGCCGAGGACCCCGGCGTCCCCGTCGGCGAACACGGGGACGGGGACGGCCAGCGGCAGCCGCGGCGCGAGGAACGCCAGCAGGCCCGCCTCGCGCTGCACGTCGGGGCCCTCGGCCACCCGGAGGACCAGCTCACCCACGACGAAGGCGGTGTTGTCCAGCCCGTGGCCCAGCTCCCGGAGCGGCAGGTCGGCGAGCTCGGGCGCGTGCCTCCGGAGCGCTCGGACGGCGCGTGCCGCCGAGGGCTCGGCCACGGGGCCCGGTGTGCCGACCGCTCCGCTCACTCGCGCGGCGGCGCGGGCACCGCGGGCCGGTGGTGCGGGCTGCCCGGGTTCAGCAGCGCGTGCCGGCGGTCGTGGGCGGAGTAGATGGCGAAGCCGATCAGCAGCCAGACGCCGAAGCGCGCCCAGGTCTCCCAGGGCAGCTGCGAGATCAGGAACACCGAGGCCCCCGCCGGACCGACTGCCTCGCCTGCCTGCCCATGCGTTCCCCCTGCGGTCGGACCAGGACGGTCGGTCGGGCACCTCCCCGCAGCTCGCGGCGGAGGATCATGCGGTGACCGCCGTCGTCAGCTCGTCGGGAGCGGGACGGTGGGCGCCGCATCGCTCACCGGGGCCCAGGGCAGGGAGCGGTGCTGTGGGGCGGACGGGCGGGGCGGTCCGATGGATGATGCGCCGGTTGTGGTGGCCACCACAACCGGCGTGCGACATTCGGTGCGACCGATCACCGCGCCGACCGTCGTCCGAACCGCAGAGAGGGACGTCATGAGCACCGTCTCGCCCGCCCATCCCGAGTCCGTGTTCACCTACGGAGCACCGCAGCTGAAGTTCGGGAGCGGGGCCTCCGACGAGATCGGCTACGACCTGAGCCGGTACGGCGTCCGGCGCGTGCTGGTGGTCACCGACGCCGGGCTCGCCGCCACCGGCGTCCCGCAGCGGGTGGCCGACCAGATGGGGCAGTTCGGCATCGAGGCGCGGATCTACGACGGCGTGCACGTCGAGCCGACCGACGTCAGCCTCGTCGCCGCCATCGAGGAGGCCCGCTCGTCCGGGCCGTGGGACGCCTTCGTCGCCGTCGGTGGCGGGTCGACCATCGACACGGCGAAGGCGATCAACCTGCTCACCACCAACCCCGGCGAGCTGCTGGACTACGTCAACGCCCCGGTCGGGAAGGGGCAGGCGCCGTCCGAGCCGCTGAAGCCGCTGGTCGCCGTCCCGACGACGACGGGCACCGGCTCGGAGAGCACCACGATCTGCGTGATGGACGTGATCGTGGCGCGGGTGAAGACCGGCATCAGCCACGCCATGCTGCGCCCGACGCTGGCCGTGATCGACCCGGACCTGACGCGGACCCAGCCGCCGGGGGTGACCGCGGCGTCGGGGATGGACATCCTCTGCCACGCCCTGGAGAGCTACACCGCGCGCTGGTACACGACCTATGAGCACAAGACGCCCGAGAAGCGGGTGCCCTACTGCGGGTCGAACCCGATCTCGGACATGTGGGCGGAGAAGTCGCTCAGCCTGCTGGCCGGCTCGTTCCGGCGGGCGGTGCGGCACGGGGACGACGAGCAGGCCCGCTCGGACATGGCCATGGCCGCCACCTTCGCCGGCATGGGGTTCGGCAACGCCGGGGTGCACATCCCGCACGCCAACGCGTACCCGATCGCGGGCCAGGTGAAGGACTTCCACCCCAAGGACTACCCGGCCGACGAGCCGATGGTCCCGCACGGGATGTCGGTCGCGCTGACCGCGCCGGAGGCCTTCCGCTTCACCTTCGAGGCGGCGCCCGACCGGCACGTCCGCGCGGCGCAGCTGCTGGCGCCGAACGCCGGCCTGCCGACGGACGCGGTCGACTTCCTGCCCATGGTGCTGACGGACCTGATGCGCGACATCGACATCCCCAACGGCGTGGGTGCGGTCGGCTTCGGCGAGGGCGACGTCGACGACCTGGTCGAGGGGACGATGAAGCAGCAGCGGCTGCTGGCCACCTGTCCCCGCGAGGTCACCGAGGACGACATCGCCGGCATCTTCCGGCGGTCGATGTCCCTGTGGTGATCAGCGCAGCCGGACGACGCTCCCGGTGACCTGGGCGGCGGGCCCGGTCTCCGACGGCACGCGGACCACCCCTCGTCGGTGCCCCGGCGAGCCCCGCACGCCACCCGGCCGACGTCAGGAGCTCGTGAGGACGACGAGCTGCTGGGTCGCGCGGGTCATCGCGACGTAGCGGTCGACCGCTCCCTCGATGCCCGTGCCGAACGCCTCGGGGTCGACGAGGACGACCAAGTCGAACTCGAGCCCCTTCGACAGCTCCGGGGGCAGCGACCGGACCCGGGGCCCTTGCCGGAACCCTGCCCGGAACGTGGGGTCGCCGATGACGCAGGCGGTCCCCTCGGCGTGCGCGGCGAGCCAGGTGTCGAGGACCTCGTGCAGTTCGGACGCGGTTCCGTGCCTGACGGGGACGCCGCTGCGGCGGACGGAGGTCGGCACGTTGGCGTCCGGCAGCACGGCGCGGATGACGGGCTCGGCCTCCGCCATGACCTCCTCCGGCGTCCGGTAGTTGATGGTCAGCGAGGCCACCTCGACCCGGTCGAGCCCGATCCGCCCGAGCCGTTCCTGCCACGACCCCGGAAAGCCGTGCCGGGCCTGCGCGCGGTCCCCGACGATGGTGAAGCTCCGGGAGGGGCAGCGCAGCAGCAGCATCTGCCACTCCGCGTCGGTCAGCTCCTGGGCCTCGTCGACGACGACGTGCGCGAACGGGCCGGCGAGCAGGTCCGGATCGGCGGTGGGCAGCGCGGCCTCGTCGACCAGGGCATCGCGCAGGTCCTCGTGGCGCAGGCTCGTCATCAGCAGCAGCTCGGAGTCGTCCGCCGCGATCAGCTCGTCGATGACGCCGGCCATGCGCTCGCGCTCGGCGGCCACGACGGCGTCGTGCCGTCGCTTGCGCCCGAACGCACCCGGGTCGCCGAGCCGCTGCCGTGCCGCGTCCAGGAACGGCAGGTCGGACACCGTCCAGGCCCGGGCGTCCGCCCGCTGCAGCGCTCGCACGTCGTCGGGGCGGAGCCAGGGGGCGCACCTGCGCAGGTACGCCGGTACCGACCAGAGGTCCCCGACGAGGTCGGTCGCCTCGAGCACCGGCCAGGCGCGGTCGAAGGCCGCGACGAGCTCCCTGTTCCGCTGCAGCGACGTCCGCACCTGAGCGGCCGAGACGTCGCCGTCGTCCTCGTCCGCGACGTCGTCGTGCTGGTCCACGAGGATCGTGAGCAGCTGGTCCCAGACCTGCTCGCGCGCCTCGTTGTGCGGCGTCCCGGGATCCGGCGCCTCGAGGGCCTCGGCCCAGTCGTCGGCGCTCAACCGGAGGTCGGCCCACGGGGTCGAGATCGTCGTCCCCCTGGTCGGGGGCTCCTCGTAGAACCGGACGGCCGTCTCGATCATCGTTCCCACGTCCATGGACGCCTTCAGGTCGGCCACGTGCGGATCGGGTTCGACCCCCGCTGCGGCCCCCTCGGGGACGAGGTCGCGCAGGGTGCAGGTCTGCACGCCCTCCTCGCCGAGGCTGGGGAGGACGTCGGCCACGTAGGCCAGGTAGGGCTGGTGCGGACCGACGAACAGCACGCCGCCCCGGCGGTGCCCGAGGCGGGGGTCGGCATGGAGGAGGTAGGCGGTGCGGTGCAGCGCGACGACGGTCTTCCCGGTCCCCGGCCCGCCGTCGACGACGAGGGCGCCCTGGGACCCCGCACGGATGATCGCGTCCTGGTCTGCCTGGATGGTGCCGAGCACGTCCCGCATCCGCGGCGAGCGGCTGCTGCCCAGGCTGGCGATGAAAGCGGACTGGTCGTCGAGCGCGGCGGCGTGCCCGATCAGCCCTTCGGCGGTGAACACCTCGTCCCAGTAGTCGGTGACCCGGCCGCGGGTCCACCGGTACCTGCGGCGGCTCG
The DNA here is from genome assembly GCF_900143215.1 of Geodermatophilus obscurus. Lineage (GTDB taxonomy): Bacteria > Actinomycetota > Actinomycetes > Mycobacteriales > Geodermatophilaceae > Geodermatophilus > Geodermatophilus obscurus_A. The sequence goes on from NZ_FRDM01000010.1 coordinate 154,005, forward strand.
CCACACCCATCGGGTTGCCGTGGGTCGCGCCGAAGAACGGCTCGGCGGCGGGGGAGCGCCAGTCCAGCAGCAGCCGGCGGCCCGTGCTGTCGGTGAGCCCGAGTCGCCCGACGTACACGGGCTCGGGGTCGTCCGTGCGGACGAAGTGCCCGAGACACAGGTCCAGACCGAAGCGACGCAGGGCACGCAGGCGGGCGGTCAGCCGGTGCACCTCCAGGTCCCGGTCCAGCGCCTCCTGGCCGGAGCCACCGGGCGCCTTCCGCTCGGTGTCGAGCCGGTCGGACAGGTCGGCGATGGACTGCTGGAGGCTCTCCGCGATGGCCGCGAAGTGCTGCTCGTCGCCGGCGATCAGCGCCGGGTCGGCCTTGGCGGAGAGGTGGTCGGGGAGGTCGAACGCGCTGGTGGTCAGGGGGATCACGTCATCAGCTCCGAAGAGAGGCGTTTCCGACCACCGCGTGCAGCGGTGCGACTGGACCGCTGCCGCAGAGGTCGGCCTCGGTCGGCGATTCTGCGGCTCGACCCGGGTCTTGCCACAAGCCCCCCGGTGCGCTATACGTTCGAGTGGGACGAGATGTAGTTCTTCTCTCCACCCGGGCCTTCTCTCTCCGCGACTGCTGACCGTCGCGGATCCGGCAGGCACGACATCCGGCACACCGCAACGAGCCTTCGGTTGACGCGTGGTGCCCGTGTGATGGCGGTGCCGGGGATCCCCGGTCGACCTCCGCCGCGGTGGTCGACGCTCAGGCTGCCTCGACGACTGAGCCTCGATCCGCCGATGATCTTGGCCAATTGATCATCGAGTAGAGACGAATGCCCCTGTCGCCAGGGAGGATGGGACTTGCGACGGTTCCATCGGCTGGCAGGCAGGGGCATCCGGTAAATGCGAGTCTTCCACAAGCTCAGCGCGGTTTTCGATGACCCGAACCTGATCTCGGTCGCCGGTCTGGCGCCGGTGATGGCGCTGGCCGAACGGGCCGGACTGCAGGAGTTGGTCGCCGAGCACGTCACGGTGCCGGGCTCGGCCGGAGCGAACGCCGCGGTCAAGGTGCCGGCGCTGGTCGCCGGGATGGTCGCCGGCGCGGACTCGATCAGTGACCTGGATC
>NZ_FRDM01000090.1 GCF_900143215.1 Geodermatophilus obscurus
CTGCACCACCGAGCCCTGCACCGAGTTGACGACGGGGCTCTCGCGCAGCGCCTGGTCCGGTGCGGCGACGTCGGGGACCTGCGTGGGGGTCAGCGGGTCCAGCACGTCGGGCAGCCCGTTGTGGTCGATGGCCTCCCGGAGCGAGTCGTAGACCACCCGGACGCCGTTCGGGACGCTGCGGTCGACCGCCTGCACCAGTGCCGAGTTCTTCACCTGGCTGGCGACCTGCGGGAACGGCGCCTGGGCCAGCGGGGTGGCCACCATCCAGGCGACGAGCAGCACCGCGGTCGCCGACAGCACCGCTCCGGCCACCGAGTCGACGACCTCGGCCGGTTGCCACGTCACGCGGCGGCGCACCGCCCGGCCGATGGCGCCGGCCAGCACCTGTCCCAGCAACGCCGCGGCGAGGACGACGACCAGCGCGGCGAACACCCGGGTGGTCGCCGTCCCGTCGAGGCGGTCGGCGACCGGCCGGGACAGCTGCGCACCCAGCACCGCGCCGCCGAAGAAGCCGAAGAACGAGGTGGCCGAGACGATGACGCCCTGGCGGAACCCGGAGAAGGCGAAGACCAGCGCCAGTCCGATGAGGACGAGGTCGACGATCGACATGCTCGCTACGTCCCCCGCTCGACTCCGGAGCCGGTCCGCTCCTCGGCCGCTGGCGCTCCGTGCGATGCTCCCGAAACCGTCGTCATCGCCTAACCGCTGACCGTCATGGTGCCGAACTGCTGCAGCTGGGTGTGGAAGCTGCACTCGAAGCCGTACTCACCGGGCGTGGTGGCGGTGAACTCGATGCTGCGGGTCTCCCCCGGCGTCAGCAGCGGGATCTCCGGGTCGATCGGCGCGGGGCCGTCGTCCGGGGTGAAGCGGAAGTTGTGCGTCATCTGCTCGGCGACGTTGACCACGGTGAGCCGTACCGGGCCGGGCGCGACGGTGAACGTGCTGGGGGTGAAGACGTAGTCGTCCTGGGTCTGCAGGGTGACCTCCTGGACGCCGTCGGGCGCCGTCGTCACCGTACCCAGCGCCGGACCGGACGACGGTGCCGCCTCCTGCCCGGCCGTCCCCCCGCCGCCACACCCGGCGAGCAGGACCACCGCGGCGGCGACCGCAGCGGCCTTCTCGCAGGGGCCCCGGCTCCGTCCCCGGGCCCTTCCCCTCTCACCCTTCATCGCGGGGGAACGGTACTTGCCGGAGGGCCGTCGGGTGCGGGGTCGGCGACCGTCGGCGCGGCGGCGTCCTCGTCGTCCGTGGGATCGAGGGTGCCGGGTAGCTGCGGGCGGCGGGCACCGAGCACCGGCAGCGGCCGCACGTCCGTCACGTCCCAGGGCCGGGCCAGCCCCGCGGCCTCGAGGATGGCGTCGAGCAGTCCGCCGGTGAAGCCCCAGACGACCATGCCGGCGACGCCGAACGCCGGGCCGACGTACCCCGACGGGTGGGCGACGCGGAAGCGGTTGGCCGGGTCGGCGAGGTCGGCCAGCGGTACCCGTGCCACCCGGGCCACTTCGCGCGGGTCGCCGACGGTGACGTCGCGCGGGTCGTCCCACCAGGCCACGACCGGCACCACGAGGTTGTCCGAGGGCCCCAGGAACAGCTCCGGCAGCGTGGCCAGCACGCGGACGCCGTCCGGGTCGATGCCCGCCTCCTCCTCGGCCTCCCGCAGCGCGGTGCCCACCGGGTAGTCGTCACCGGGGTCGGCGCCGCCGCCGGGGAAGGCCGGTTGCCCGGCGTGGGTGCGCAGGTGCGCGGACTTCTCGATGAGCAGGACGTCGGCGCCGCGCGGGCCCTCGCCGAACAGGATGAGCACCGCCGAGCGCCGGGCGGTCGCCGTGGGCCGGGGCATCCGGTGGCGCAGCGGCAGGTCGCCCGCGGCGAGCAGCCGGCGCAGGTACTCCGGCAGGGCGGCCTCGGCGGTGGGCACGTCGGTCACAGCGTCACCCCCAGGTGCTCGGCGACCAGGCCCTCCAGCTCGGCGAGGTCGGCCACCGGGCCCACCTGGACGTGGGCGATCCCGCCGTCGGCGTCGATGAGGTAGGTGTAGGGCAGCGCGCCCAGGCCCAGCTCGGCCATCAGCTCGCCGTCGGCGTCGAAGGCGCTGGGGAAGGTGGCCCCGGCGTCCGCAGCGAAGGACCCCGCCTGCGGAGCGCCGTCCCGGCTGATGACACCGACCACCGA
>NZ_FRDM01000112.1 GCF_900143215.1 Geodermatophilus obscurus
CGTGAGTCCTCCGCTTCGCTCCGGCCTCCCGAACGCTGCGCAGTCGGCCACTTCTAGGTCGGGCGCCACGGGACACCCCACGGTTCTCCCTGAACTTTCTAGGGGTTCCGAGTCCGTGGGGTCCCTGCCCTCCGACGACCTATCACCGGCCGAGAGGCGCTACCACCCGGAGCGCCCGAGGACCGGGCTGCGAGGGGGAACCATGGCAGCAAGGAACCGGCAGTCGGACACCGCTCTTCTGTCCCTGAGGTCGGCGGTGATCCTCTTCCTGGCAACCCTCATCGGAGGCCTTGCGGGGATCCTCACCTACTGGGATCAGCACTCTCTCGCAGCCTCCGTGCTCGCCGGTGGCGCGGCCTGGGGCGGCTCGGTCGCTCTCTTCCAGAAACTCATCGGCACCTGAGTCCGATGGAGTCGCGGGCCGACGAGCGCCCGCAGATGAAGGACATTATCTGCGGGCGCCCTCGAAACCCAGCTGCGGTGTCAGTCCTTCCTTAGGTAGCACTGGCCAGTAAGGATGAGAGGTGATCAGCGAGACACCTAGCCCTGCTGGAGTCTCCAGCCTTCTCGAGATAGCTCTTCCAGGAGATACCTCGCCCCTCGACCAGGCAACTCGCCTTCCCATCCCTGAGGCATAAGATAAGGACGGCGTAGGTAGTAACCTAGCGGTTCACCGATCGTTGGGGTGGTGTAGGTCAATCTCTTGGCAGCAAGAGCTTTCAGCTCATCAATTACCACAGCGTCCTCGTCTCCTAGAAGCTCGCCAGCCCGAGCCCGCAGCAATGCTGTATCCACGTCCGGGCTGTGCCATTGCCACCTTCCAGTAAACGGGTGCCGAGCAACCATTGGCGCCAACAGCTTGCACACAGCTTCAAGGTCTCGTCGATCGGCTTCCTCGCCACCTATGAACAACGGGTTAAGGTCTAGGCTGGCCGCACCTTCTTCCTTCTCTCGCCGATCTTTGTACGCCGGGATGTACAGCAACCATCGGGCTAACAGGAGGCGCGAGTATCTGCTGTTAGGAAAGCGCACCACAAG
>NZ_FRDM01000092.1 GCF_900143215.1 Geodermatophilus obscurus
GGGCAGCTGGCTGGCGCTGCGCCGGCTGCTCAAGTGCGCGCCCTGGCACCCTGGTGGCCTCGACCTGGTGCCGCCGGCCCGCACACCCGGAACCGTTCGACCCGTCCCGTCGGCACCCCGCCGGGCCCCGCAGGAGGAGTCCCCCCGTGCTTGACTGGCTGTACACCGCCATCTCGTGGGTCATGGCCCGGTGGCACGCGCTGTGGAGCCTCGTCTTCGACGACCCCGCGGCCGGAACCGGGCTGTCGGGCCTGGCCTGGGCGCTGTCGATCGTCTTCCTCGTCGTCACCGTGCGGTTGATCCTCTTCCCGCTGTTCGTCAAGCAGGTCAAGTCCCAGCGGGCGATGCAGGAGCTCCAGCCGGAGATCGCGCGGCTGCGCAAGCAGTACGGCAGCGACCGGCAGGGCTTCAGCGAGGCGATGCTCAAGATGCAGCGCGAGCGTGGGGTCAGCCCGCTCGCCGGCTGCCTGCCGATCCTGCCGCAGATCCCGATCTTCCTGTCGCTCTTCCACGTGCTGCGACGGCTCGCCCCCGACGCCCAGGGCCTCTACAGCTGGAACGACGAGCTCACCGACGAGGCGGCGCGGGCGCCGTTCTTCGGAGCGCCGATCTCCTCCTCGTTCTTCATGAGCGGGGCCAAGGAGCAGGCGATCCTCGACATCACCGGCGGCTACGGCCAGATCCGGGTCGTCGCGTTCCTGCTCATCGTGATCATGAGCTTCACGACCTTCTTCACGCAGAAGCAGATCATGCGCCGCTCCGGTCCGGTCGAGGGCCAGGCCGCGATGGTGCAGAAGATGCTGCTCTACGTGATGCCGCTGGGCCTGTTCGTCTCCGGCTTCCTGTTCCCGATCGGCGTCCTCCTCTACTGGTTCACCAACAACCTGTGGACCCTGGGTCAGCAGTACTTCATCCTGCGCAAGATGCCGCCGCCCGGCTCCGACGCCGCCAAGGCCAAGGCGGCCGCGGAGAAGCCGGCCGTCGACCCCAAGGCGCTGGCCCCCCGGCCCGGCGCCAAGCCGGTCCGCCCGAAGAGCGGCCGCACCACCGCCCCGGCCTCCACGGTCGACGTGGCGAACCCGACCGGTGACGCCGTGGCCGACACCCCTGCGCCCGCCGGCCCGGCGGACGACGGCACTGCCACCCCCACCGGCGCAACCGCTGCCGGTGCCACCGCTGCCGGCGCCGACGGCCCGTCGTCGGCCGCCCGCCCCACGGGCGGGCGCCCGCGGACCGGTGCCGGACGCGGCAGCCAGGGCCCGGCCAACCGCGGCAAGCGCAAGCGCCGCTGATCCGGCGCGCGTGGCGTCCCCGTCGGGCGCCCGCGCCGGCCACCGACCACCGGGGCTGACCCCGGACGCCGCACCCACTCGGAGGACACGCCATGAGCGCCCCACAGCACCCCACCGAGCCGGCCGGCCTCACCAGTGAGGCCACCTCCGGCGCGGTCCTGAGCCCGGTGCCCGCCGACGCCGGGGTCCCCGCGCAGCCGGACCTGCCCGACCCCGACGACGACGGCACGGACGCCGCGGTCGAGCCGGCGGACGTGGCCGAGGACGACGAGAGCGATGACGAGGGCGCGGACGACCTGCTGGTCCGTGAGGGCGACGTCGCCGGTGACTACCTGGAGCGGCTGCTCGACATCCTCGACGTGGACGGCGACATCGACCTCGACGTCGAGGGCGACCGGGCGTCGGTGGCGATCGTCGGTGGCGACCTCCAGGACCTGGTGGGCTCCGACGGTGCGGTGCTGGAGGCGTTGCAGGAGCTCACCCGGCTCGCCGTCGCCCAGTCCACCGGCGTGCGCAGCCGGTTGATGCTCGACATCAGCGGTTTCCGTGCCCGGCGCCGGGCTGACCTGACCTCGCTGGCCGCCGAGACGGCCCGCCGGGTGGCCAGCAGCGGGAAGCCGGAGCGGCTCTCGGCGATGAACCCGTTCGAGCGCAAGGTCGTGCACGACGTCATCGCCGGGATCTCCGGCGTGCACAGCGAGTCGGAGGGCGAGGAGCC
>NZ_FRDM01000045.1 GCF_900143215.1 Geodermatophilus obscurus
GGGCCGCTCTCTATGAAGACGGGGGCCGCTGTCTAGAGCGGTGGTGCTGGATTCCCGCGTAGTTGGCCTTGGGCCGTCGATCCCGCTGCAGGTCCAGGTGGAGCGCCCGCAGCCGCGCAGCGGCGAGGACGAACGACCTGGACGTGCAAGGGCTCGGCGGCAGGATGACCGGCCGCGGGAAGGAGGAACGAACTACGGCGTGACTCGGTCCGGCGGTGACCGGCCGGGCGGCTGGGGAGCCGGGCTCATCTCTCTATCGCCTCCTCGCGGGGAGGATCAGGTCGGGTCGGAGGGGCTTCGCTCCGGTGGCGCATCTCAGGGACGGGCCGTCTACGCGGCCAGAGCGGTATTTGTGGCGCCTGCCGGAGCGAAGGGCTTGTTGTCAGTGAGCATGTGCCAGATCGCCTCGGTGAGCTTGCGGGCAATGTCCACGCGGGCGATCGAGGGGCCTCGCTGGCGGCCCAGCCGGGCCTTGGTGTGCTGGTAGCGGTCCCGGTAGACGGGGTGCCGGGCGGCGTGCGTGGCTGCCTCGATCAGCGCCCAGCGCAGGTACTTCGGGCCGTTCTTGGCCAGCGAGCCGCGCCAGTCATGCCCACCGGACTGGTCCACCGAGGGGCACAGCCCGGTATAGCCGACGAGCTTCTTCGCCGTCGGGAACCGGGTGATGTCGCCGATCTCGGCGGCGATGGTGTAGCCGAGCACCCAACCGATCCCCGGCGCGGTCATCAGCGTGGGCACGTAGCGGTGCTCGGCTCCTTCGCGGCGCAGCGCGGCCTCGCAGTCGTCGATCTCGCCGTCGAGGACGTCGATCAGCCGCAGCGCGGCTGTCACGTCACCGGCCCACGGCTCGGGCAGTCCCAGCCCGTCGAGCAGCCGCCGGCCGGCCACGCCGAACAGATCCGAGACCGGGCAGGGATGACCGAAGGCCAGCAGGGTGGCGTGGATGCGGTTCTTCAGCGCGGTGCGGTGCCGCACCAGGTGCAGCCGCCAGCGGGCCCGCTCCCGGTTGGCCCGCACGCCCGGGCTCGGCAGCCAGATCGCCGGCACCAGATCCCGCCGTGAGAGCTCGGCCAGCACCCAGGCGTCGATCTTGTCGGTCTTGCAGGCCAGCGGCGCAAAGCCCTTGACCTTGACTGCGTCGGCGATCTCCACCGTCCAGCCGCGCAGCTCCAGCTGATCGTGGATGAACCGCGCGCCATTCATCGACTCGATCACCGCCGTGATCGGTTGTCCGAACTCGCCGAGCCGATAGGCCAGCGAGGTCAGGCCGCCGGCGTCCGGCGCCGCCGTCGTAACCGCGACCGACGTCCCTGTCTGGTCCATGACATGCACATCCAGACGAGTCCTGCTCAGATCCAACCCAACGTGCAACATGAGGACCGGGCCTCCTTCCGTCACGCATTCCGGCTCTCACCGCAAGCGTGATCCGGGGGGAGGCCCCCGTCTTCATGGCATTCAGGTGCGCAGCCCACGGGTGTCCGAACAGGTCCCGCCTCGCCTCACGTCGCCGCCGATGACGGCGGTGCTTCGCGCCTGGCCCGGTCCGTGTGCCCCGGTCGATCAGCCAGGTCCGGGCGCCAGGGAGAGGGCGGTACAGCAGCACCGATACCACGACCAGCGCGACGGCGGTGTATCCGGCGAAGACCAGCGCGCTCTCGGGTCGGGTGAGCGCGACGGCGAGCGCCTCGGGGGTGTCGAAGTCGTTGCCGTAGGCGAGCAGCTTGTTCCCGGCGAAGAAGGGCAGGAAGCGGGAGACCTCGACGGGCAGGAACAAGTTGAACAGGTTCTCCAGGACGTACCCCCACACCAGCACGCCGGCGATGGCCGCCGCGCTGTGCCGGACGATCATGCCGATGCCCAGCCCCAGCACCGCCGATAGCGTGGTGAACAGCAGGGCCCAGGCGATGGTGGCCGGCAGCGCCGAGGTCTCGCCCATGTCGAGGCCGGCGAGGGCGGCGCCACCGAAGCCGGCGGCCAGGCCGACGGCTCCGACGACCAGCCCGAGGACGGCGGCGGTCAGTGTCTTGGACAGCGCGATGATCCAGCGCGCCGGTCGCGCGGCGACCGCGGCGGCCAGGGTGCCGTGCTGGACCTCGGCGCCGAAGAGCAGGACCCCGGCGATCGCGGCGAGCATCGAGGTGACGCTGGTCCAGTAGAAGCCGACCTCGGAGACGACGAGCACCTCGTCGGTCACGAACGTCGCGACCGCCCCGAAGACGGCCAGGCGCCCGACGAGTGCGAGCAGGAGGATCGCCCTGTTGGTACGGACGGTCGAGGCCTTGATCCAGTCGCTGCGCAACGTCGCGGCGACAGCCGCGGCGTCACCCCCCCCCCCCCCCCGCGGAACGTGTCGTGGGGCGGTACTGGGTGATCATGGGAGCCGCGGCCGTCTGGTCTGCGCCCGCACCGGTGATGGTCATGTCGTGTCCTTCGGGGTCGGTGGTCGAGGTGCGGATCAGTTGGAGGCGAACTCGGCGGTGGACCGAGTCATGTCGAGCAGGCTGTCCTCTAGCGATCGGGACGTCTCGGTGAGCTCGAGCAGGCGGATGCCGCTGTCGAAGGCGATCTGCGAGACGACGGCGCGGGTGGTGCCCCGGACGACGAGCCGGTCGGCCGCGGCTTCGACGACGAAGCCGTGCGCGGTGAGCAGCGCGACGCGTTCGACCGGCTGCGGGGTCTCGACGATCACGGCGACGTCGTGGCGGCCGGTGATGACCTGGACCGATTCCGCGGCGAGCAGCCGTCCACCTCCGATGACGACGAGGTCGGAGGCGAACGTGCTGAGCTCGCTGATGAGGTGGCTGGAGACGAAGACCGTGCCGCCTCGGGCGGCGAAGTCGCTGAGGTAGTTGCGCAGCCAGCGGATGCCGTCGGGGTCCAGGCCGTTGGAGGGCTCGTCCAGCAGCAGGATATGGAAGTCACGGAGCAGGGCTGCGGCCAGCGCGAGGCACTGCCGCATGCCGAGGGAGAACTTGCCGGCCCGCTGATGCGCTGCCGTCTCCAGCCCCACCTCGGCTACGACGTGCTCGGCCCGGCCGGCGCGGACGCGGCTGATGGCGGCGGTGGCCCGCAGGTGGTTCAGCGCCGTGCGGCCGGAGGGCACGTGGGCATCGAGGACGCAGCCGACAGTCCGGGCCGGCCACTTGAGGTCGGCGTACTGGACGCCGTGGTAGCGGACCTCACCGCTGTCGGGTCGGGTCAGCCCGACCATCATCCGCATGGTGGTCGACTTCCCGGCGCCGTTCGGGCCGACGAAGCCGGTGACCCGGCCGCCGGCCACGTCGAAGGTCATGTCGTCGACGGCGAGCCGTTTGCCGTACTGCCTGGTGAGCCCGTGACTGTGATCATGAAGGCGCTCCGTACCTGTCCGGTGGAGGTGGGCTGACCGCTGCGGGGCTCGCGCGACCGACGGTCGACGTCAGGCATCGCGGATGCAGCAGTCGGAGCGCACTCGGGCCAGCGTGGGTGAACTCGTGCACCGGATGGGTCGTGAGGCCATTCCCTGGACGACGTACAGGATCCGTACGGCGTGCAGCGCACGGTTCGCCCTGGACGGTGACCGCGTCACGGGGCAGCGGCCGGTCAGGGCGAAACGGCCCGCTCCGTGGCGGCAGAGTCGGCGGTACCGACACGGGAAGCCGGTCAGGCGGAGTGGATTCCCCGCGGGCCGGACCGGCCCGGCAGCTCAGCCGGCGTGGGGCCGTCCGGGGTCGCGCGTGCGGTGATGCCGTCCAGGACGCGGCGCAGCCCCCACAGGTACTGCTCGGTGGAGACGTAGCCGGCCATGGTCGCCGCCGCCTCGGCCCCGCGGGGAAAGCCCTCGGTCGAGGCCGCCGAGAAGGCCGCCTGCCGGATGGCGACACGTTCGGACTCCGGCGGGAGCGGCCCGGGACGGTGCGCGGCGGCGACCTCCAGGGCGATCGAGCCGAACGCGTAGACGATGAGCAGGTAGGACGCCCGGGCCGCGTCGGTGGGATCGAGGCCGGCGTCGACCAGCAGCTGCAGAAGACGCTCGTTGAGGGCGAGCGCGTGCGGGCCGTCCATCGGGCCGCCGATCACCAGTGGGACCGCACCGGGGTGCGCCGACAGGTGCGCCCTCAGCTCCAGAGCCAGGGCCTCCACCCGCTCCCGCCAAGGCTGCGACCGGTCGGCGAACATGTCATGGTCGACGCCGCCGAGCAGCCGCTCAACGAGCGCCCTGATCACGGCGGCCTTGTCCGGGAAGTACGTGTAGACCGCGTTCGGCGCCACCCCGACCCGGGCGGCGATGCCTCGCACGGACGCCGCGTCCGGCCCGCCCTCATCGAGCAGATCCAGTGCCGCATCGAGGATCTCGTCGTCGGTGAGAGCCCGCCGCGGCCCGCGACGGCGGCCCTCTGAGGTAACGGACATCGGGTCGACCTACCCCTTGACGGCAGCAGCAACCAGGTCGAGCGTTCCCTGTACGGCGTCCAAACGCTGTACGTCGTTCAGGAGCCCGTGATGACCCAGCCCGATACAATAGGCCTCCGCAGGACGACCGGGGGGCTGTTCCTGGCGGGCGCGGTCGCGTTCGCCGGCGCCGCCACGGCGCTCTCCTCCACTTTCGACTGGCCCGACATCCTGCGCGAACCGGCCGACGTGGTGCTGCCCGCCGTCGTCGCCGGCGGAACGAGCCTGATCTGGACGTGGTTCGCCACCGCCTGGACGTACGCGATCCTGCTCGTTCCAATCCTGCTCCTGCCCGCCGCACTGGGGTGGCGACGCGATCCGGTGCTGCAGGTGGCCACCTACGTGGGCGCCACCTCCGTGCTGCTGTCGCTGATCGGATTCCTTCGCTGGGTGTTCGTCGTCCCCCCGCTGGCCGACTCCTACGTCAGCGGGGACGCCGTCACCCGCGCCGCGGTCGAGGCGGCCTGGACCGCGCAGCACCAGTTCGGCGGCGCGCTGCTCGGCGAGCACCTGGGCCAGCTGCTGGCGGTCGCCTGGTCCGTCGCGATCAGCGTGACCATCCTGCGCACGCAGGTCCTGCCCCGCTGGCTCGGCATCGCCGGGCTCGTCGTGAGCGCGCTGTACCTGACCAACCAGGGCGACATCCTCGCCACCGCCCTACCCGGCTTCCCGGTGTGGGACCTGGGCGGCTTCCTCGGCAGCAGCGCGTGGGGGCTGTGGATCGCCGTCCTCGGCGTCCTGCTCGTCCTGCGGTCACCCCGCCCGGTGCCGCCCGCGGATGACGCAGTCCCGGCGGGCGCCGGCGCCTTCCCCGCCCCCCGCGCACCGGTTCCGGCTGACGTCATGACGGCGCTACCGTGACCCGCCCCGAGCCGACGCCAGCGCCCCGCTATCGGCCTTGGCTGATCTGGACCGCAGGATTCCTGGCCTTTCCGCTCGCCGGCCTGGCCGGCACCGCGGTGGTCGGCCGGGTCGACTCACCGGTGGCCGCTCTGGTCGGTGGGGCGGTCGCCGGCCTCGGCATCGGGCTGGGCCAGACGCTGGCCAGCCGAGGACGCCTGGACATCCGCCGATGGGTGCCCGCCACCGGCATCGGGATGGGACTGGGTCTGCTGCTGGGCGCCGTCGTCGTGGGCTACCGGACCTCACTATCCGACCTGGCCCTGTTGGGCGCGCTCACCGGCGCCGTCCTCGGGCCCGCACAATCCCTCGCCCTGCCCCGCGGCACGCGGTCGCGCTGGGTGTGGGCCGCGGCGCTGCCGGCGCTGTGGGCGCTGGGCTGGACCACCACCACCCTGGGCGGGATCTCCGTCGACGAGCAGTTCACCGTCTTCGGCGCCTACGGCGCGATCACCTTCTCCGCGCTGTCCGGGCTCCTCCTGCTCCGACTGCTACCCGAACGCCCCGCAGCCGGCTCGCCGCCGGCGGCGGCGACTGTCCCGGCACGCGCATGACCACCCCGCGGCACGTCATCTTCGGCACCGGCGCCATCGGCCTGGCCACCCTCGACGCGCTGCGCCGTCGCGGTGAGGCCGCCCGGCTGATCAACCGCTCCGGGCAGGCCCGCGTCCCCGACGATGTCGAGGTCGTCGCCGGTGACGCCCGGGACCCGGCGTTCACCACCGAGGTGGCCCGCGGCGCCGGCGTGGTCTACCAGACGCTGAACCCGGCCTACGCCGAGTGGCCGGCCCAGTTCCCGCTGCTTCAGGCCGGCGTGCTCGCCGCCGCCGAAGCGACCGGCGCCCGGCTTGTCAGCATGGAGAACGTCTACTCCTACGGCCGGCCGGCCGGACGGGTGCTCACCGAGGACCTGCCCGACGGCGCGCACGCCAGGAAAGGCCGGCTGCGCGCCCGAATGGCACGCGAGCTGCTCGCCGCCCACGACGCCGGACGGGTCGAGGTCGCGATCGGGCGCGCGTCGGACTACTTCGGCCCCCGCGGCGGCGCCCAGTCCAACCTGGGCGACCGCGTGTTCCCCGCCGCCCTGGCCGGCAGGACCGCCACCGTGCTCGGTGACCCCGACCAGCCACACACCTACACCTACGTCCCCGACATCGGCGAAGGCCTCGCCACCCTGGGCGAGCACCCCGACGCCCCCGGCCGGGTGTGGCACCTACCCAACGACCCCGATACCCGCAGCACCCGGCAGCTGATCGACATCGTCTACCGGCAGGCCGGCCGGCCCCACGGCCGGCTCCGCCGGCTCCCCCCGGCGCTGCTGCGCGCCCTCGGCCTCGTCAACCCGACCATGCGGGAACTCGTCGAGATGCAGTACCAGTTCGCCGAGCCGTTCGTCGTCGACAGCAGCAAGATCACCGACAAGCTCGGCGTCGCGGCCACCCCAGTTGACCAGGCCCTCGCCGACACGCTGCGCACCTACCGCCATGGCTGACTCCGGCATCAGCGTGTCTGTGGCGCCGAGGCGCAGGGTGCGCTGCCCGGGCGGCACCGCCGGAGCGACTCCGTCCCCAGCGGCCAGCGCCCCACCACTCCTGCACGACCCGGTCAACGACGAGAGAAGACGGTCCCGATGGCGACCACGCAGTCCAACAACCTGAGAGGTCCCCCCGCCGCGCCCGGGGGACCGACGACCATGACGGCGGTCGTACAGGACCGCTACGGCCCGGCCCCCGAGGACCTCCTCCGGGTCGCGCAGATCGCCCGGCCCACCATCTCAGACGACGAGGTCCTGGTGCGCGTGCGCGCGGCCAGCGTGGACCGCGGCACCTGGCACATCATGGCCGGCCTGCCCTACCCCATCCGGCTCGCCGGCTTCGGGCTCCGCCGGCCCAAGTACGCCAACCCGGGCCGCAACCTCGCCGGCACCGTCGAGGCCGTCGGCGCCGACGTGACCGGCCTCGCCCCCGGTGACGAGGTGTTCGGAATGGCCACCAGCACCTTCGCCGAGTACGCCCCCGCCAGCCCGGCCAAGCTGGCGCCCAAGCCCGCGGCCCTCACGTTCGAGCAGGCGGCCGCCGTCCCGATCTCCGGCAGCACCGCGCTGCAGGCCGTCCGCGACCACGGACACGTCCAGGCCGGGGAGACGGTGCTCGTCATCGGCGCCTCCGGCGGCGTCGGCAGCTTCGCCGTGCAGCTGGCGAAGGCGGCGGGAGCGGAGGTCACCGGCGTGTGCAGCACCACCAAGATGGGCCTGGTCCGCGCGCTGGGCGCCGACCACGTCATCGACCACACCCGCGCCGACTTCGCCGACGACGGGCACCGCTACGACGTCGTCCTCGACACCGGCGGCAACACCCCGCTGCGCCGCCTCCGCCGCACCCTCACCCCGCGAGGACGACTGGTCATCGTCGGCGGGGAGACCGACGGACGACTGCTCGGCGGCAGCGACCGCCAGTTTCGGGCGACCCTGCTGTCCCCGTTCATCAGTCAGCAGCTCGGCACGTTCGTCGCATCGGAGAACGCCACGGACCTCAACACCCTCCGCGGGCTCATCGAGGCCGGCACGGTCACCGCAGCCGTGGACCGGACCTACCCGCTCACCGGCGTCAGCACGGCCATCCGTCACCTGCTCGACGGGCAGGTCCGCGGCAAGCTCGTCGTCTCCGTCGCCCCCACCACCCCAACTCCGGACTCCGGGAGCACGGCATGACCGAGAACCCGAACTCCTACCCTGTGCGCGTCGACGCGGCGCTGGACCCGTCGCTGTCCCGCGGGCTGTGGCTGGTCAAGTGGCTGCTGCTGATCCCGCACATCGTCGTGCTGGTCCTCCTGTGGGTGGCGTTCGCCGTCGTCACGGTGATCGCGTTCTTCGCGATCCTGTTCACCGGTCGCTATCCGCGGTCGCTGTTCGACTTCAACGTCGGGGTCATGCGGTGGTCCTGGCGGGTGCACCACTACGGCTACTGGGCGCTGGGCACCGACCGCTATCCCCCCTTCACCCTGGCCGAGGTGCCCGACTACCCGGCGCACCTGGAAGTCGCCTATCCCGAACGGCTGTCCCGCGGCTTGATCTTCGTGAAGTGGCTGCTGGCCATCCCGCACTTCCTCGTCCTCGCCATCTTCGTCGGCGGCGGGCTGTGGCTGGGCACCCGCGCCGGAGACGCCGACGACAGCTGGGACAACGGCGCGAACGCCGGCTGGAGCCTGGTCGGCCTCCTCGTGCTGATCGCCGCGCTCGTGCTGCTGTTCACCGGCCGGTACCCCCAGCCGCTCTACGACTTCGTCCTCGGCATGGACCGGTGGGCGCTGCGGGTCGGGGCCTACGCGGCGCTGATGACCGACCGCTACCCACCCTTCCGCCTCGACACCGGCGGCACCGACCCCGGTTCCGTTCCCATGCGGCCCGTCACACCGCCGCCTCCGGTGCCGACGACGCCGCCGCCGGCCCCTGTCGCCCCCATGAGCTGAGGCTCTACACACGTTGTCAACCGCACCGGACGTAGGGCCGCGGCGGTGCTCCGGCGAGGCCGACGCCACCCGAACCGCCGTCGCGCACCACGCGGCCGCAACACAGAAGCGCTCGGTCGCCGCGCGCTCACCTCCCCAACACAGGAGCTCCAGATGTACCCGGAACGCGGCACGACTGTCAGCCCCTCCCTCCTCATCCGGGCAGCCGCCGTCGCGGCGGTCGCCGCAGGCGCGCTCTTCATCGGAATCCAGATCGGCCATCCCCCGCTCGACCTCACCACCATCACCACAACCGAAGTGGCGGTGCGCAACAGCTTGAAGGTCCTGATGGCCGCGCTGGCGCTGGCCGGGATCACCGGCATGTACCTGAGCCAGATCCGCCGCAACGGAGTTCTCGGACTCGTGGGCTACCTGATCCTGGCAGCGGGCTACCTGCTCATCATGAGCTCCACCTTCGGCTTGGCGTACGTCCTGCCCTCGATCGCCGAGACCGATCCGTCCTACGTCAGCGACGTCCTCACCACAGTCACCAGCGGCACGGCCACCGGCGACATCGGCGTCCTGGGCCCGCTGCTCCAGGCCCAGGCCGTGTGCTATCTGGCGGGCGGTCTGCTCTTCGGTGTCGCGCTGTACCGGGCGCACGTCCTCACCCGCTGGGCGGCCGCCCTGCTCGCGGTCGGTGGCCTGGTCAGCGCCCTTCTCACCGTGCTGCCGGACGCCTTCTACCGACTGATCGCCTTTCCCAACGGCATCGCGTTGATCGGCCTCGGCTACTCCCTGTGGCTGTCCCAGCGACGGGCCGGCGACCGGACGGCCGCCGCCGCCGAGAGCCGCCCCGAGCGCACCGCGGTTCGATGACGTTCTGGAACTCGACGTGGCGGGTGCCGATCGCCCTGGCGGCGCTCGGCACCATCCCGGTGACCGCCGGCGCACTGCGCCTCGTCAACCTGTCCGGCGGGACGACCGCGATGGTGTCCGATGCTCGGTACGACGCAACGCCGCTGCCGGTGGTGCTGCACATCGTCTGCGCCGCGGTGTTCGCCATCGCCGGCGCCTTCCAGTTCGCGCCACGCCTGCGCCGCCGCCGGCCCGGCTGGCACCGCCGAGCTGGACGAGTGCTCATCGTCGCCGGGCTCGGCGTGGCGCTGTCGGCGCTGTGGCTGAACCAGTACTTCCCGCGCGAGGGCGCCACCCGCGAGCTGCTGTACCCGCTGCGACTGGTGTTCGGGGTGGCGCTGGTGGCCACCCTCGTCCTCGGGTTCCTCGCCGCCCGGCGCCGCGACTTCGCCCATCACCGGGCGTGGATGATCCGCAGCTACGCCATCGGCCTCGTCGCCGGCACCCAGGTCTTCACCCTGGGCATCGGTGAAGCGGTCTTCGGCACCGGCGAGCTGACCACCGCGCTCCTGCTGGCCGCGGCCTGGGCCATCAATCTCGCGGTCGCCGAGCGAGCGATCCGCAACCGGCCCCACCGGCGAACGTCCGTGACCATTGGCCGTATGGCGCCCAGCGATCAGCCCGAACCGGGCAGCAGGACGGCTGACGGCCCCCGCCGACCCACCGATGACCTCGGGGTGCCGGCGCAGCGGCCGGGCACCGGGTCGACAGCGGCGCGCGCGGCGGGGCGCCCGTAGCGGCCCCACGCGCCCACCCGGGCCTCACTGCGGCGGCGGAACCCCGGGCGGTTGCATCTGCCAAGAGTTGCGTGTGCCAATCGCTGCGGCTGCCAATCCGCTGGCGATCGGCAACGTGCAACTCCCGCCGCAGCGCCTCCTGCGCTCACCCCGACCCGTCGTGCCCGACGAGGACGCCACCGGGTACGTCCGCCGTCCGGGCGGCTTCTCCGATGTCCTCGCGCGCTGCCGTTGCCTCCGTCATGCGCCGCAACCTACGACGGCCGGCGCCTCCACCGGGCCCTCTTGTCGGAGGTCCTGACCTCCGGTCCTCGACATCAGGACGTTGGTCCCGACCGAGGTGACCGCCGCCTCCGTCCGGAGACGGCACGGACGCGGAGGCTCAGGGGAACTGCCGAACGAGGAGCCCCCCATGCCGAACCCGCACGCACCGCACCAGCCCCCGACGGCCACCGTCCCCGACCGGCAGCCGGTGGCCGGCCCCCTCCACCATGCGCTGGAGGCTGCCGCCGACGCGGCGGTGCTCGCCCCGTCGGTGCACAACACCCAGCCCTGGCACATCGTGCTGCACCCCGACCGGCTGGACCTCCGGGCCGACCGGTCCCGCCAGCTCACCGTTCTGGACCCGCTCGGACGCGAGCTCGTGCAGAGCGTCGGCGCGGCCCTGCTCAACACCCGGGTCGCGCTGGCGGCAGCCGGGTGGGCCGTGGAGGTCGACCGGCTCCCGGACGGCGACGACCCCGACCTCCTGGCCGTCGTCCGGCCCGTGGACGGCGATCCCGACTCGGCGCTGGCCGACCTGGCCCCCGCGATCCCCAGACGGCGGACCAACCGGCGGCGCTTCGACGACGACCGGCTGCCGGAGGACCTGGTCCAGGCGCTGGCACGGACCCTGACGGCCGAGGACACCCAGCTCCTCCCGGTGGTGCGCGACGAGCACCTGCAGCTGCTCGCCCGCCTGACGGAGCAGGCCGACGAGCTGCAGAACGCCGACTCCGCGTACCGGGCCGAGCTCCGCCGCTGGACCAACGAGCAATTCTCCCACGGTGACGGCGTCCCCGCGGCATCCGTGCCGCACGTCGACGGCCGACAGCACGACGAGCTCCCCCTCCGTGACTTCGACACCGCCGGTGCCGGCCAGCTCCCCGCCGAGACGCACTCCGGCACCGGTCAGACCCTGGTGCTCCTGGCGACCCGGCGCGACGACCCCGGGGCCTGGCTGCGGTCCGGCGAGGCGCTGGAACGTCTCCTGCTGGGGGTCACCGCGATCGGCTGGGCCGCCAGCCCCCTCACGCAGACCATCGAGGTCCCGGTGACCCGCACGCAGCTGCGCTCCGCGCTCGTCTGGGACGCCCATCCGCAGTTCCTGGTGCGCATCGGCCGCGCCACCGCGACGGCCAGGACGCCGCGCCGGCCGCGCTCCACGGTGGTGGACAACAGCACCCGGCCCCCCGAGCCGCCACCGCACCCGCCACGGCCCACCCGGACCGGCTGGCCGGTCTCGCCCCCGCCGGGTGTCTCCGGACGGCGCCCCGTCTCCGACGGACGCGGAGGGACGACGTGGGTGTGACCGCTGTGTTCCGGCCCGTCGTCGCCGGGATCGACGGCTCCCCTGCCTCCCTGTCCGTCGCCACGGCCGCCGCTCGGCAGGCCCGTCGGGCACTGCGGCCCCTCCGCCTGGTCCAGGCCTCCCCCGGAGGGAACTCACGCTCCCCGGCAACCGGAGGGCGGGGCCGGCGCGGGTCCGCCGACCAGCTGGAGGCGGTCTGCGCCGCGGCCCGATCGGAGGCACCGGCCATCCCCCTGCGGGTCGTCCTGCAGGAGGGGCCGGCCGACGTGGTGCTGCTCGACGAGTCGCGGACGGCAGCCCTGCTCGTCCTCGGTTCGGGGGTCACCGCCGCGCACCGGGAGCTCGGCCCGGTCGCGGCAGCGGTCGTCCGGGCCGCGATGTGTCCGGCGCTGCTCGAGCGCCCGATCCCCACGGTCGCGCGCGGCGTGGTGGTCGGCGTGGACTGCGGTCCGGGAACCGTCCCGTTGCTCGCCGCGGCGATGACCGAGGCGTGCCTACGCAGCACCTCGCTGCTGGTGGTGCACGCCTGGGGACGGCGAGCGGACGGCGACCGGCATGCGCCCTACGACGGAGCCGTGGCCGAGTCCGAGCGCCGGCTGGTCGAGCAGCACGTGCTGCCGTTCCGGCAGACCCATCCGGGCGTCCCCGTCACCGTCCGCACCGTCCACGGGGGGTGCAGCGAGTCCTCCTCGCCGCCTCTTCCACGGCCGAGCTGGTCGTGGTGGGCCGGTGCGGCATCGGGCGTGGGGTGCCGCACGACACGATCGGTCCCGTGGCCACTCGATCCGCCGCGCCGGTCCTCGTCGTGCCCGTCGGCCCGGCTGTCCCGGAGCCCGACCGGCAGCGCGCGCGACGCACCGCCGTAGCCCTCTCGCACTGAGCGCCACGTCCGCCGGTCAGGGGCGCGCCGGCAGCGCGCCTCAGCGGTGGAGCACCGCGGCGCCGGGAAAGCGCCCGTGCGCGAGGTCGACCAGTGCACGAGGGGCGTCGTCCATCGGGTAGGGCACCGTCGTGGCCCGGATCCCGAGCCGGCCGGCCAGGGCCAGGAACTCCTCGCCGTCCTGGCGGGTGTTCGCGGTGACGCTGCGCAGCCGCCGCTCCTCGAACAGCTCGGCGGCGTAGTCCAGGGGCGGGATCCCGGAGAGCCAGATGCCGGCCACGGCCAGGGTCGCGCCGCGGTCCAGGGCCCGCAGTGCGACCGGCACCAGCTCGCCGGCCGGCGCGAACAGGATCGCGCCGTCGAGCGGCTCGGGAGGCGCATCGGTCGCCGCACCCACCGAGTCCACGCCCAGCTCCCGCGCCAGCCGGCGGTTGTGCTCGCCACGGGTGAGGACGTGCACGCGCAGCCCCTGGGCGAGCGCCACCTGGGCGGTGAGGTGGGCGCTGCCCCCGAAGCCGTAGATGCCGAGCCGTCCGGCGGGTGGGACACCGGCGCAGCGCAGCGCCCGGTAGCCGATGATGCCGGCGCACAACAACGGGGCGGCCTGCTCGTCGGCCAGCTCGTCCGGGAGGGCGTAGGCGAACCGCTCGTCGACGAGGCAGGCGTCGGCGTAGCCCCCGTCGAGGTCCCAGCCGGTGAACGAGGGCGCGAGGCAGAGGTTCTCCTCCCCGCGACGGCAGAACCGGCAGCTGCCGTCCGTGCGGCCGAGCCACGCCACGCCGACCCGGTCGCCGACGGCGAACCGCCCGGCGCCCGGCCCGACCGCCGCCACGCGGCCGACGACCTCGTGCCCGGGCGTCACCCCGGGGCGACGCGGCGGCAGGTCCCCCTCGGCCAGGTGCAGGTCGGTCCGGCAGACGCCGCAGCAGGTGACGTCGATCCGCACCTGCCCCGGCCCGGGCACCGGCTCGTCCCGGTCGACCCGCCGCAGCGGCCCGGCGTCGATCGGCGCCGGCCGATCGACCACCCAGGCGCGCACTTCCGCTCCCCCAGGCGGTCAGGCCCGGGCCGGGACGCCGGGCGCCTGCTCGGGGATGCTCACGCCGGACGGCTCCGGACGAACCACGAGCACCGGACAGGAGGCGTGCACCACGCAGTGCAGGGCCACCGAACCGAGGACCATGCCGGTCAGCCGGCTGCGGCTCCGGCTGCCCACGACGAGCAGCTCGGCGCCCTCCGCCCTGCGCACCAGCACCTCACCGGCCGCGCCCACCTCGGCGACCACGGAGACGTCCTCGCCGAGCGGCTCGCCGAGGACCTCGGCCACGAGGCGCTCGACGCGACGCCGGAACTCCGGCAGCGACTCGTCCAGGGGCGGCGGGACGACGGCGGTGATGTCGGTCCAGTAGACGACCGGCTGGTGCGCGGCGACCACCTCCAGTGCCGCCCCGCGCCGCCGGGCCTCCTCCGCCGCGCGCGCCAGCGCGGTGCGGGCCACCGCGGAGTCGTCGAAGCCCACGACCACGCGTGCGGCAGCCGGCTGCAGCGGCGCGTGCACGACGACGACCGGGCAGGGCGCTTGCGTGGAGCAGTGCAGCGCCACCGACCCCAGCAGGGTGCTGCGGACGCCGCCCCGCCCGCGGCTGCCGACGACCAGCAAGCGCGCGCCGCGGGCCAGGTGCACCAGGTGCTCGGCGGGCTCCCCGGCCGCGATCGTGAAGAACACCTCGACGGCCGCGGCGCGCGGCACCGCGGTCACCACCGGATCGCTCATCGCCCGGGCGACGAAGGCCCGGGCGCGGGCCTCGGTGTCCGACCGGAGGGTCTCGATCCGACGGGGGTCGATCAGGAGCGGGTCGTTCCAGTAGTCGTCGACCGGGAAGGCGCTGACCACCTCGACGTCCGCGCCGGAGCGGGCCGCCTCCGCCAGGGCCCAGACCAGGGCGGCGAAGGCGCCCGGGGACCCGTCGACGCCCACCACGAGCCGGGCGCCACCCGGTGCCGCGCTCCCGCTGTCCGCGCGTCCTGCTGTCCCGGTGTCCGTCCGCTCGTTGGCCACGCCGTCACCCCTGCTCTCTGCTCCGGTCTCTGCGGGTCCAGCCTGGCCCGGCTCTCCCGACGGGAACTGCGGTCAGTCGGCCCGGCCGCAGGGGACCTTCGGCCCATCCGTCAGGCCGTCGCAGCCTCGAGAGACGTCCTCCGGCTGCCCGCCGGGTGCACGACCATGGCCGGGCACCGGGCGTGCATCGCGCAGTGCAGGGCCACCGAGCCCAGCAGCGCACTGCGGACCGCACCGCGCCCGCGGCTGCCGACCACCAGCAGGTCGGCGTCCTCGGACCGCTGGGTCAGCTCGACGGCGGCCGGGTCGGCGGCGGCCACCAGCCGCGTCGGCACCGAGCCCGCACCGCGGTCCACCGGGACGCCCAGCTGCCCGGCCACCTCGTGCAGCAGGTCCCGGATCCGCTTCTCGGTGTCCTCGCGGATCTCCGCGAGGCCCCGGAAGGCGACCGGGGCGCCGGTCATCCAGTACAGCTCGGCGGCGTAGCTGGAGACGGGCTCCAGCACCGCGCCACGGCGCGTGGCCGCCGTCAGGGCGTAGCGGAGCGCATCGCGGGAGCCGGGCGAGCCGTCCACTCCCACGACGACCCTTCCCGCCGAGGGGGAGCCGCGTCTGCGCCGACGTCCATGGGCCCTCCTCGGTCCTGCCCGGCGCGGTCGCCGGGGCGTCGCTGCGACCACGGCCCGCCCACCCGGCACCGTCCCGGGCCGTGCGTCCCGCTCGGCAGGGACTGTGGTCCCTCGGCCGGCGAGGAGGGCCGGAGGTCCCCTCCGACGTGCGTCCGCCGACCCTGGGGGACCGCCGACCCGCCGCCTAGCGTCCCGCACAGGAACCCGTCGAGGAGGAGCCGTGCAGGCCAGAGACATCATGACCCGCGAGGTCGTCACCGTCGGACCGGACACGTCCGCCAAGTACGCGGGGGAGGTCATGGCCGAGCACGGCTTCGCGGCCCTGCCGGTCGTCGACGACGAGGAACGGCTCGTCGGCATCGTCGCCGAGGCCGACGTGCTCCGCGACCGGATGCCCCAGGACCCCCGTCTGCACCTGCGCCGCGACGGGGAGGGTGCGGGGCCTCCGTCGCTGCTCGTCCGCGGGGTGATGACCCGGGACGTCCGCTCGGTCGAGGGCGCCGCCGACGTGGCGGACGTCGCTCGGTTGTTCGTCGACGACCGGCTGCGCAGCGTGCCGGTCGTCGACCGCGACCGCCTGGCGGGCATCGTCAGCCGACGTGACCTGCTGCGGGCCCTGATCCGCCCGGACGAGCAGATCCGGCACGACCTGCTCCGCCTGGTCGAGGGCTACACCGGGGACCTCGACTCGTGGTCGATCTCGGTCGCCGACGGCCGGGTCACGATCCAGCGCACCCGCGGCATCCCCGAGCCGTCGGCGGAGGTCGAGGAGCGGGCGCTGGCCGCGCTCGCCCGGACGATCGGCGGCGTGGTGAGCGTCCAGGTGCTCACCGCGGTGGACCCCGAGATCCCGTCCGCGAGAGGCCCTGCTCCATCAGTGGCCGAACACGCCTGAGGAGACGGCGATGACACGCTCGACACAACCCCGCCCCGTGGTCGTCGGCATCGACGGCTCGGAGGCCGCCCGTACGGCTGCCGCCTTCGCCGCCGGGGAGGCGCGGCAGCGCGACACGTCCCTGCACCTGCTGCACGCCCTCTCCTGGCCGCTGGCCGGCATCGCCGCGCGCACCGAGCCCGACATGGACCTGCGGACCATGCTGCGGACGGGCGCCGAGACCATGCTCCGCGGGGCCGCGGCCGAGGCGGCCGACGTCCTCGGCGCCGAGCGGGTCACGTGGTCCGTCGTCGAACCCGATCCGGTCACCGCGCTCTGGGAGGCCTCCGACGACGCCCAGCTGATCGTGGTCGGCAGTCGGGGGGTCGGTGGCGTCGCCGGCCTGCTCGTCGGCTCCACGACCAACGGCCTCGTCGCGCACTCCTCCTGCCCGGTCGTCGTGCTGCCCGACCCGACCTCGGCCGCCGTCTCCCCGCGCTCCTCCGTCGTCGTCGGCCTGGAGGGCCGGCCGGAGGACGACGTGCTGCTCGAGTTCGCCTACGCCGAGGCCGCCGCACGCGGCACCGACCTGGTCGCGGTGCACGCCTGGCAGGACGTCGCCCCGGAGACCGCGTTCCAGTCGATGAGCCCGCTGGTCGACTGGGCCGGAGTGCTCGCCGACGAGGAACGGGTGCTCGCCGAGGCGCTGGCCGGCTGGCGGGACAAGGACCCCGACGTGCCCGTCCGCGAGGCGGTGCTGCGCGAGCGGACGGCCCGGGCGCTGGTGTCCGTCGGCCTGACCGCGCAGCTGCTCGTGGTGGGCCATCGCCACCGCTCGCCGCTGACCCGCCTGGGGTCGACGACCCACGGCGTCCTGCACCGGGCGGGCTGCCCCGTCGCCGTCGTCCCGATCCCCACCGGCGGTGCCCGATGACCGCACGCGGCCCCCGGGTCCTGGTGACGGCAGCCAGCAAGCACGGCTCCACGCACGAGATCGCCTCGGCCGTCGCCCGGTCCCTGACCGACAGCGCGGCGGGTCGGAGCGTGGGTCTCTTCGCCTCCGCGATGCCCGCGGAGAACCGTCCCGATCCGTCGGGCTTCGACGCCGTCGTCCTCGGCAGCGCCGTCTACGCCGGCAGTTGGCTGACGGCGGCCAAGGACCTCGTCACGGCGCACACGGCTGCCCTCCGTGCCCGACCGCTGTGGTTGTTATCCAGCGGCCCCATCGGCGCTCCCCCCTTCCCGCCGGACGAGCCGTACGACGCCGGGACCTTCGCGCAGATGCTGGGTGCCCGCGGCCACCGGGTGTTCCCGGGCCGCCTGGACAAGACCCGGCTGTCGTTCGGTGAACGCGCGATGGTGACCGCCATGCGGGCCCCGGTGGGTGACTTCCGCGACTGGGCCGCGGTCGCCGCGTGGGCCGAAGCCGTCGCGGCCGAACTCGCAGCGATCAGGTCGGGAGCGCCGGTGGCATCGGCCGACCGGTTCCCGGGCTGAACGACGGGAGGTGCCCGGGGTGCCCACCACCGACCAGGATCGCGTCGTCGTGGCCCTCGACGAGGCCGAGTGCCACGCGCTGCTCCAGGCCGGCCGCATCGGTCGGCTGGGCTTCACCCGGTACGCGCTCCCGGCCATCCACCCGGTGACCTACTGCGTCCGGAACAGCGAGGTGGTCATCCCGGCCCTCCCGCACAGCGAGTACCTCCCCGGCACACGGAACGCGGTGGTCGTCTTCGAGATCGACGCCTACGACGAGGCCGATCGGACCGGGTGGAGCGTGAGCCTGCTCGGCCGCTCCTACCAGATCCACGACCCGGCCGAGGTGACGGCGTGCGATGCCCTGCCGTGGCCCCACCCGACCACGGCCCCGGGCCGCTGTTACGTCGCGGTACGGGTGGGACCGCTGCACGGATGGCGGACGGTGCCGCACCTCGTGGCGTGACGTCGCCCCGGTGGCGCTCCCCGTGACCGGTTCACGGATCCCCGATGAGGCCGGTTCCCCCGTGCCCTCGTCCGTGCCAGTCTCGCAGACGGGGGTGGTCGACCATGCCGACCCGGCCGCACGCCGATCCTTCGACCAGTCCGCCCAAGGACTCGCCCCTGGCCGGCATGCGGCTCGCCGAACTGCTGCAGGAGGTCCAGGACCGGCTGACGACCGTCGCCGAGAGCCAGGCCCGCATCCAGCACCTGCTCGACGCCTTTCTCACCGTCTCGACCGGACTGGACCTCGAGGCCACGCTACGGCGCATCGTCGAGACTGCCACCGACCTCGTCGACGCACGTTACGGAGCGCTGGGCGTGCTCGCACCGCAGGGCGGACTCGCCGCGTTCATCCACGTGGGTATCGACGACGAGCTCGCCACACGGATGGGCAACCTGCCCGAAGGCAGGGGCGTGCTCGGCCAGCTGATCACCGAGCCGTACCCCCTCCGCATCGCCGACCTCAGCCGGCACCCGGCCTCCGTGGGCTTCCCGCCGCACCACCCGGCGATGCACACCTTCCTCGGCGTCCCGGTCCTGGTTCGCGGGGAGGTCTTCGGCAACCTCTACCTCACGGAGAAGCGAAGGGGTGAGTTCACCGCCGAGGACGAGGCCGTCCTCAGTGCGCTCGCCGGGGCTGCCGGCATCGCGATCGACAACGCCCGCCTGTACGAGGAGGCCGAAGAGCGGCGCCGGTGGACCACCGCCATCTCCGACGTGCGGGCCAGTCTGCTCGACGCCTCACTGCCCGACGAGGCCCTACGGCTGATCGCGCTGCGGGTCAACGAGCTGACCGGTGCCCGAAGCACCCTGATCCTCGTCGGCCCCTCTCTCACCGACGGCGCCTACGAGGTCTGCGTCCAGGTCGGGGCCGGGCTCGACGACCTGACCGGGCAGCGGCTGACCACGCTGGACAACCCGGTCCTGGAGGCCGTGGGCTCGGTCGACGGTGTCGTCACCGTCGGCATGCAGGAGGTAGGGGACCACCAGGGTCCCAACGCCCATGTCGACTGGGGTCCCTGCGTTGCGGTGCCGCTCAGGGGAACGCACAGCGAGGACGCCGTCCTCATCGCAGCCCGGGGTGCGGGAGCCCCGGCTTTCGACCCCCTGACCGCTCCCCTCATCGCCGCCTTCGCCGACCAGGCGGCTGTCGCCCTCGACCTCGCCGCCCGTCAGCGGATGTCCCGTCGGCTGGACGTGTACGAGGACCGGGACCGGATCGCCCGGGATCTGCACGACCACGTCATCCAGCGGGTCTTCGCCGCCGGCCTGAGCCTTCAGTCGGTCCTCCCCCGGATCCAGGACGTCCAGACCCAGCGCCGGATCAGCACCGTCGTCGCGCAACTGGACGAGACCGTCCGCGACATCCGGACGACGATCTTCGACCTGCACAACACCGAGGACATCGACGAGTCGCCCGGTCTCCGGCGGCGGCTGCTGGACATCGTCACCGAGACCGCGGCGGCTGTTCTGCGGCCCACGGTGCGCATGTCAGGAGCGGTCGACAACCTGGTCACCGGCGACCTGGCCGCCGACGTCGAGGCGGTCGCCCGGGAGGCGGTGAGCAACGCCGCCCGCCACTCAGGTGCAGACCAGGTGACCCTGACCCTGGACGTCACCGACGAGGTGGTGCTCGAGGTGAGCGACGACGGACGGGGCATCAGTGAGCGCGCCGCCCGCAGTGGGTTGAGGAACATCGAGGAGCGCGCTGCTCGACGCGGCGGCGGACTGGTCGTCGAGCCGCTGTCGGACGGTGGCACCCGCGTGCGCTGGTGGGCACCGCTGAGCTGAGCTGGCGGTTGCGAGCAGTCAGCTGTGGCGAGTGCCGGGCGAGGAGCTGCGCAGCTCGGTGGCCAGCACCGCGGCCTGCGTACGGCGCTCCAGGCCGAGCTTGGCCAGCAGGTGGGAGACGTAGTTCTTGACCGTCTTCTCGGCCAGGAACATGCGCTCCCCGATCTGCCGGTTGGTGAGCCCCTCCCCGATCAGCTCGAGGACGGTGCGTTCCTGCTCGCTCAACTTGGCCAGCGGCCCCGCCGGCTCAGCGGCCCGGCGCAGCCGCTCCATCACCGCAGCAGCCGCCGTCGGGTCCAGCAACGACCCGCCGGCCGCCACCGTGCGCACCCCGCTCACGAGGTCCTGGCCGAGGATCTGCTTGAGCAGGTACCCCGAGGCGCCGGCCATGATGGCCTCGTACAGCGCCTCGTCGTCGCTGTAGCTGGTCAGCATGACGACCCTCAGCTCGGGCATCCTCGACCGCAGTTCCCGGCACACCGAGACGCCGTCCCCGTCCGGCAGGCGGACGTCGAGGATCGCGACGTCCGGCCGCAGGGCCGGGACGCGGGCCAGGGCCTCGGAGGCGTTCTTCGCCTCTCCCACGACCTCGATGCCCGGGTCGCCCTCGAGGATGTCGGCCACGCCCCGGCGCACCACCTCGTGGTCGTCGAGCAGGAAGACCTTGATCGCGCCGGCTTCCTCGGCCACCACTCCCCCACTCCCTGCGCAACGACGGCGATCCCCGCCGGCACCGCGCCGGGAGGGCCCTCCGCCCAGGCTAGGTGCAGCGCCAGCCCGCGGAGGCAGGGCCGAAGGTCCCGCGTCGGACGGGCCGTCCCTCCCGCGTCCACGCCCGTCCGCCCGAGCCGAGCAGCGCGTCCCCGCACCGGACGCCGCATCGACCGGCGCACACCATCGGGGCCGTGGAGACACGGGCTGGGGTCCTCGGCCCCCGGCCCGCTCGCCGCGAGGACGCGGAGGGTGGCTCCGACCCGCGAGGAGGAGCCCATGTCCCAGCCCGGATCGCGTCCCCGGGGTGGTGCGCGGCCGTGGCCGGTGATCGCGGGCAGGACGGGGTGGCTGTACCCGGCCGGCACCGTGCTCGCCGCCGGTGCAGCCCTGCTCGCGGCCCCGGGTCCGCTGCGCTCCGGACCGGCGGGCGGCCGGACGGGCTCCTCCGCCGTGAACGCGCCCGTCGGCGCGGAGATCGTGGCGCTCGTGGTGCTGGCCCTGACCCTCCCGGTCGCGTCCTGGCTGGCGCACCGCCGACACCCTCCGGTGCGCTGCTGCTCCTGGGCGCAGCCGCCGCCGTGTCCCACTTCGCGGCCGGAGTCGTCCTCGGGGCCGACCCGTCCGTGGCGCCGAGGAGCGACGCGGACCGGTCGCCCTCGGTGTGCTGGTGCTGGCGACAGCAGTGGTCCTCCGGGCCGGGCACGCCCTGCCGGCCGGCTCGGTGACCTTCGAGCGACGTACCCGCGCCCTGGTGGGCACGCTCCGGCTGACGGCGGTCGGGGCGGTCGCCCTCGGCCACCACGTCGCGGCCTGGTGTCGATCGCCGCAGGACCTCCCCCGGTCGAGTACCTGGCCGACGCCCGGGCCTGAGGGCGGGGACCAGGCTCGACCTCCTGCTCCTGCTCCCCGCAGCCGCTGCGGGGGTCGGCCTCTCCGGAGGGCGCTGTGGGCCGCGCCCGCGGCGTTCGCCTCCTCGCGCTGCCTCGGCCCGATCGGCCTCCTCGTGGTCGCGGAGGCGTCAGGTGGGCCCGGCGGGTCGTGCGGGACGGCGTGGATCGCACCGGTGACCGCCGCCACGACCGCCACTCCGACAGTGCTGTGCTGGGTCGCCGCCGTCCGCACCGGCCGGCAGTACTGGCGCGGCTCCTCCGCCGCCCCGACGGCCCCGATCCCGTCTCCCCGGCTCCCGCTCGTCTCGATGCCTCCGAGCCTGCTGGATGCGCAGGTCCCTCCGCTCGTCCCGAGTTCCGCGGGCGTCGTGGAGCGAACGGCACACCGATCCGGGACCTAGGACCCCATCGCCACGGAGCCGTCGTCCGCAGGATCGAGGGAAGTCCCCGACACCACCCTGGAGCCCACGATGACCACGGTCGCGACCCCCAGGGTCGGCGCGGAGGCCTACCCGGACCAGGAGCTGGACCTCGACCTGCGGTGGTGGGCGACGGCCAATTACCTGACCGCCGCCCAGATCTACCTCCTGGCCGACCCGCTGCTGCGCGAGCCCCTGCGCCCGGGGAACGTGAAGCCGCGACTGCTCGGCCACTGGGGCACCAGCCCGGGCCTGACCATGGTGTACACGCTGCTCAACCGGCTGATCCGCCGCACCCGCCAGGAGACGCTCCTGGTCGCCGGGCCCGGACACGGCGGCCCGGCGGTCCTGGCCGGCGCCTACCTGGACGGCACCTACAGCGAGGTGCACCCCGAGGTGTCGACCGACCTGGCCGGGCTGACCCGGCTGGTGCGGCAGTTCTCCACGCCGGGCGGGGTGAGCAGCCACGCCGGGGTTCACATCCCCGGCAGCATCCACGAGGGCGGGGAGCTCGGTTACGCCCTGCTGCACGCGGCCGGCGCGGCCTTCGACGACCCCGGGCTCCTGGTGGCCTGCGTGGTCGGGGACGGCGAGGCCGAGACCGGGCCGCTGGCCGCCTCCTGGCGCCTGCCGGCGTTCCTGAACCCGCGCCGCGACGGCGCCGTCCTGCCGATCCTGCACGTCAACGGCTACAAGATCTCCGGACCCACCGTGCTCGGCCGCAGCAGCGACGCCGACGTGTGCGCCTACCTGCACGGCCAGGGCTGGGACCCGGTCGTCGTCGCCGGCGACGAGGCGCGCGCCGTGTTCCGCGAACTCGACGCCGCGCTGTCCGCCGCCTCCGCGCGGATCCGGGCCCTCCAGGCCGAGGCGCGCGCAGGCGAGGGCCCGGTACCGTTGCGCTGGCCGGCAATCGTCCTCCGCACACCCAAGGGGTGGACGGGGCCGCACACCGTGGACGGCGTCCCCGTGGAGGGGACGCAGCGCTCCCACCAGGTCCCGCTGAGCCGCGTGCGTGAGGACCCGGACCACTTGGCCCAGCTGGAGCGGTGGCTGCGCTCCTACCGGCCCGAGGACTCCTTCGACGAGCGAGGACGGCTGGTGGCCGAGCTGGCAGCGCTCGTCCCGGACGGCGACCTGCGCCTGTCCGCGACGCCGCGGGCCGGGGGTCCCCGCTTCCGGGTACGTCCGCTGCCCCTGCCCGACCTGGCCGACCACGCCCTGCCAGTGGCGGCCCCCGGCGTGCTGCAGCACGAGACCACCCGGCCGCTGGGCGAGTTCCTCCGGGACCTGCTCGTCCGCACGGGTCGGGCCGACGGCGGCGGGGACTTCCGGCTGTTCTCCCCGGACGAGACGAACAGCAACCGGCTCGGCGCCGTCTTCGAGGCCACCGACCGCTGCTCGATGCTGCCCGTGCTCCCCGGGGACGAGTCCATCGGCCCGGACGGCCGGGTGATGGAGATCCTCAGCGAGCACCTGTGCGAGGGCTGGCTGGAGGGCTACACCCTCACCGGCCGGCACGGTCTGTTCGCCACCTACGAGGCCTTCGCGATGGTCAGCGCCTCGATGATCGTGCAGCACGCCAAGTGGCTGCAGGTGGCGGCCACCGAACCCGGCCGCACCTCGGTGCCCTCGCTGAACGTGCTGCTCACCAGCACGACCTGGCGCAACGACCACAACGGCTTCTCGCACCAGGGCCCGGGCCTGATCGACACCGTGGCCCCGCTGTCGCCGGACGTGGCGCGCATCTGGTTCCCACCCGACGCCAACAGCACGTTGGTGGTCGCCGAGGAGTGCCTGCGCAGCCGGGGCCGGGTGAACCTGGTCGTCGTCGACAAGCAGCGGCACCTGCAGTACCTGGACCTGGACGCCGCCCGCACCCTGGTGTCGGCCGGGGCCGCGGTGTGGGAGTGGGCCGGGACCGAGGACCCCGACCGGGCCCGCACCGACCTGCCCGACGTCGTCCTCGCGGCCGCCGGCGACGTGCCGACGATGGAGGTGCTCGCCGCGGCGGAGCTCCTGCGCGAGCACGTCCCGCACCTACGGGTCCGAGTGGTGGACGTCGTCGACCTCATGGGGCTGCTGCCACCGGGCGAATACCCCGCAGCGTTGACCCCCGAGCGCTTCCGGGATCTGTTCACCGACACCGTCGACGTCGTCTTCGCCTTCCACGGACACCCGCGGGCCATCCACCCGCTGCTCCACGGCCGGCCCGACACCGATCGCTTCCACGTCCGCGGCTTCACCGAGCACGGCACCACCACCACGCCCTTCGACATGGTGGTGCTCAACCGCATGAGCCGCTACGACCTGGTCCTGGAGGCGCTGCGCCGCTCACGGCGGGTCCCGGAGGGCGGCGACGCCCTGGCCCGGCTGTGCCGGGAGCAGCTGCGGCGGCACCGCGAGCACGTCGTCGAGGCGCTCGAGGACCTGCCGGAGGTCCGCGACTGGACGTGGGAGGCGGGACCCCGATGACCGATGCGCGGCGTGCGGCCCTGACCGAGATCCCCGTGGACGAGTGCTACCGGCTGCTGCGGACCCAGCAGGTCGGGCGGCTGGGCGTCAACGCCGAGCACCACCCGCTGATCTTCCCGGTCAACTACGGCATGGACGGCCAGACGATCGTCATCCGGACCGCCCCGGGTACGAAGCTGACCGCTGCCTCGCACGCCAACGTGACCTTCGAGGTCGACGAGATCGACCAGCGGGAACGCAGCGGCTGGAGCGTGCTGGTCCGAGGGCTCGCCGAGGAGGTCACGGATGCCCACGCCCCCGACCTCGTGCGGCGGACCCACGCCGCCGGGGCGAGCCCCTGGGCACCGGGAGACCACGGCCACTGGCTGCGCGTGATCCCGCAGGACGTCACCGGGCGCCGGGTCGTCCCGGGCGAGCTCCCTCCGGCCGTGGACCCGCGCGCCTACCTCTGACCCGGTCAGAGCAGCCCGCCGGCCCGCAGGTTGAGCGCCAGCAGCAGCATCGCGAGGACCGTGCCGCCGAGGGTGGCCGCGGCCAGCAGCACCCGGCGCATGCTCCAGCGCTGCACCCGGATAGGCGGGTGCGGTGGCAGCAGCGCGCGGAGGTCCTCGACCAGGTCGCCGTCGGCGTCGGCCAGCCTGCGGCCGAGCTGCCGCGGGATGGTCAGCGAGCTGGTCGCGGCAAGCGCCTCGGCGAGCTCCTCGGGGGTGAAGAACGCCTGCGCCCGCTCGACGACGCGGCGGGGCCCGGCGGCCAGCGCCAGGGTGAGCACCATGTTGGCCAGGTCCACCGCCTGACGCCACCGCGACGGGCGGAGCTCCCCGAACGAGACGTCGACGAGGTAGACCCGGTCGCCGCGGGCCAGCACGTTCGAGGGCTTGACGTCGCGATGGGCCGCACCCGTCGCCCACAGCCGGCGCACCTGCCGGAGGGCGTCGTCGACGACCGCGTCGTCCATCCCGGAGTCGAGCACCTCGACCGCGTCCGGCACCAGTTCGGTCACCAGCAGGTACTCGCGCCCCGGCACGACCTCGACCACGCCCACCGGCTCGGGGACCCGGACGCCGCCGTCCCGGAGCAGACGGAGCATGTAGTCCTCGTGCTCCACCAGCCGGCGCACGGAGGAGAACGGCGCCTCGTCCTCCAGCCGGCCGTACCGGAGGACGCGGGCCCACTTGTACCAGCGGTCCGAGCGCAGGTGGGTGGTGGCGTAGAGCTTGCCGAACAGGTCCTCCGGCGGCCCGTGTGCCAGGCGCAGCCGGCACGGGGTGGACCCGGCGGAGCCGCCGAGGTGGTAGGGCCGGATCTCGTCCAGCTCGATGCCGAGCTGGTCCCGGACGGCGGCGCGGATCCGCTCGACCCGCGCCGGGTGGAACCGCAGGTGGGCCTTGACCTGCCGGCGGTAGGTGACCGGGAACGCGTGCTCCGGCGCCAACACCCGGAACGCCAGAGCCGACGCGGCGCAGCCGACGACCGCGCTGAGCACGGCATCGGCGGCGGTGTCGAGCAGCAGCGCCACCCGGACCGTCGCGAGACCGCCGGCCAGGCCGACGACGACGAGCCAACCCCAGCGGCGCACCCGTCCCGACGGGGTCAGGACGAAAAGACTCCCGGTGGCCACCGTGGCCAGCACGATCACCGGCCAGGCCGGGAGACTGATGCTCACCTCCGACCCGATGACGCCCTCCCAGGCGTCGGGGACCAGCGCGGCGTCCCCCGCGACGACCTGTGCGATCGCGGCCATGAGCCAGATGCTGCCGACGTAGACCAGCACGTGCCGCCAGCGCGCCGTCCACACCAGCACGAGCACGGTCGGGATCCACAGCACCCGGTACCCGAGCACCGCGCCGATCCGGCCCAGGTCGGTGGCCCACTCGGGCGGCCGGCCCAGCGGTGCCAGGAAGTCCCGGACGGCCTGGTCAAGGCCGGCCAGGGCGCGGGCCCATCCACCCCCCAGCGCCAGCAGCACCACGGCGACGACGAGCGCCGCCGTCCACGCCCAGGTGCCCGGAGGCGGCCGATGGGAACGGATACGGTCCTTCCCGGACGGTCGGCGGTGGCGGTCCTCCTCCGGCCAGGCCGGTCTCCGCGCAGGCGTGGCCGGGACCAGCGCCCGCGGGGGAAGGGTCCCCTCGGTCGCCGGCCCGGCCTGCGCACCCACCGCCGCGTCGCCGGTCACCGCGCCATGCTCTCCCGCTGCCCAGCTCGGGTCCCGGGACCGGTGACCCCCCTCCGAGGCCCGAAGATCCCGGGCTGCTCCACACCGGGACCCCGACCCGTGGATCACTCTTGCCGACCCGGCGGCGCCGACCGAGTGGCCAGCTGCGTGAACTGGTCCTCCAGTGCGGCGACGAGGACGGGCAGGTCGGGGACGGCGTCCGCGTCGGCGATGACCGTGACGGCCAGGGTGCCGGCGTACGAGAGTGCCTCGAACGAGACGGTCATGTTCCCGGCGTCACCGACCGCGACGGGGACGACTGCCTCGACCGGTGCGCCGGCCAGGGTGACCGGCCGGTCGGGACCGTGCACGTTGCTGACGAGCGTGTGGAATCGCCGCTGGTGGCGCAGGTACGCCCGGTAGAGACCGACCGTTGCCAGCAACCGGAACAACCACCCCGCCGCGGCGATCAGCGGTGGGCCCGAGACGGTCGCCTGCGCAGCTCGCACGGTGCCGGCGAACCGGCGCAGCCGGTCGACCGGGGGACCACTCGTCGGGACGGCGACCACCAGGGGCGTCACCGCGTTGCCCAGGTCGGCCACCTCGGCCGAGTGGCGCGCGGCCACCGGGACCGCCACCGCGAGGGGGTCGACCGACTCCCGGCGGTCGGCGAGCAGGGTCGCGAGGGCGCCGGCCACGGCGACCAGGAGCGCGTCGTTCACCGTTGCCCCGCAGTCGTGCGCGGCCGCGCGCAGGGCGGCGAGGTCGGCTCGGACCACGGCGAGGCGCCGGTGCGGCCCCGTCCGCGCCAGCAGCGAGCAGGCAGCAGCAGGAGGCGGCAGCATCCCACCCGCGGCCGTCAGCGCCGCCCGGGCCTGCCGGGCGGTGGCGCGCCAGCGAGTCAGCGCGGCAGCTCTCGACCGCGCGGCATCGACGGCCAACCGCCGCCAGGGGGGCCGCGGACGGGGAAAGCCGTCGACGGTGGGTGAGGGCGCCGCGCCGTCGACGATGTAGCCCAGCACCGCCAGCCCGCCCACCCCGTCCGTGAGCAGGTGGTGAAGCACCACCACGAGGCCGATCCGGCCGTCGGCCAGCCCGGTGACCACGACCGCCGACCAGAGCGGCCGGTCCTGCGGCAGCGGCTGGGTGACGACCGCGGCGGCCACGTCGAGCAGTGCCTGCTGGCCACCCGGCGGTGAGCACTCCGCCCGCCGGACGTGCCGGCGGGCGTCGGCGGACGGGTCGTCGACCCACACCGGCCGCCCCGCACCCGGTGGCACCCGCTCCAGCCGCTGGCGCAGCCGCGGCACGGCCCCCATCCGCTCGGCCACCGCACGCTCGACTGCGGGCGGCTCTGCGCCTGGGCCGAGCAGGAGGACGGCCCCCAGCTGCTCCTGCAGGGCCCCGCCCGAGCCCATGGCCCGGAAGGCGAGGTCGGTCGGGCCGGCCCGCTCGATCCGCGGGAGGACGCCGCCGCGATCCTCCGTCACGGTCGCTCAGCCGGCCGTGGCGCCGGCCACTCCCGGCCCGCGCAGTGGCTGGTCGAGGGTCAGCTCGCCGACGTGCAGTCGGGCGATGCGGAGCTCCCCGACCTCCGCTCGGCCGAGCGCCAGGCGGCCGACGGCCAGCGCGCCGACCGCGAGGGCACCGACGGCGAACGCCCCGGCCGCCAGTGCCCCGATGGCCAGCGCGCCCGCGGCCGCCGCCGGCACCGCCACCCGGCGCCGTGCGAGGACCTGCGGTCGGGAGCGCGGGTGGACGCGGCGGCTCACCGCTCGGTCCCCGGGGTGGTGCCGGCCTGCGGCGCGTCCGCCGGCGCATGCCGCGGCGCGGGCGGCGCCGGGGGTGCGGCGAGGGGGCCGGCGGCCGGAGGCGGCGGCGGGCCGTACGGCGCGGAAAACGGCCCGGCCGGGCCGGACCGGGCCGACCGCACCGCCAGCGCGACGAGCAGCGCACCCACGACGGCCAGCACCGCGCCGACGACGAGCAGCCCGGACCAGATCCACGGCAGCGCGGGCACCGTGACGCCGGCGCGCGCGTCGACGTCCACGCCCGCCGAGCCGTCGGCGCGCAGCACCACGACCGTCCAGTCGCCGTCCGACGGCGTCCACTGCAGGGTCTGGGTGCCGGTCCCCTCGGTCCGGGCGACCCAGAAGTCCGCGTCCCCGGGAAGGGCGGCCGGTGCGCCGCCGGGAATCTCGCTGGGAACCCCGAGGCCGCCGTCGGAGCCGAGCTCGCCGACCCGGCCGTGCCCGACCCCGGCCAGGTACCGGGCGGCGTCCGCGGATCGCGCCATGCCGATGAACAGGCCGGTCGCGGGGTCGGCCGCGGTGGCCTGGACGCGGACGTCGCCGATGAACCGGTCGACGACCCACTCGTCCCCGGCGGTGTCGAGGGTGATGTCGTCGACGGTCAGCGCG
>NZ_FRDM01000096.1 GCF_900143215.1 Geodermatophilus obscurus
AGCCTTGATCCGCCGGTGAGCTTTTTCAGCTGATGTGATCCTGCTCGGTGGAATGGTTCCTGGTGATGGGCGTGCGGTGATCGCCGGTCGGGCCGGCTCTTCCACGTCGGTCGTTCCTCGCGCCCGGTGCTGGGCTGGGTGGTCAGGCCGCGGCCGTGCCCGGTGGTGCGAGGGTGGCGGTGAACAGCTGCTGGTAGCCGGTCTGCCAGGGCCAGTTCCGCGGCAGGTGCAGGCGTAGGCGCCGGGCTGAGGAGGCGATCCGCGCCGGGACGTTGATCAGCTGCGCGCGGATCGTGGCGGTCCGCGCCTTGGCGTGGAAGCTCCCGGCCAGGGCGCCGGCGGCGCGGGTGAGGTTGAACGCCATCGCCGCGCAGACCAGCCAGGCCGCGTTCGCGGTGAACGTCCCTGACGGCAGGTGGGCCAGCGGCCCTGCCTTGAGTTCGGCGATGACCTGCTCGACGATCGCGTGATCCCGGTGGGCGGCCTCGGCGGCCAGCATCGACAGCGGCGAGTCGGTGAACACCGCGTGATGCCGGTACTCGGCGAACAGCGCGGTCTGCCCGGCCGGCACCGACGCGGGATTGAGGCGCTTGACCCGCCGGACGATCAGCCGGGCGGGGACGTGCTCGGACTTGCGGCGGGAGGTAAACGCGACGAAGTCGATCTCGGCGACCTCGGCGTCGGAGATCCAGCGCTGCTCGCCCTCCTCCCAGATCGCGTCCGGATACTTGATCGCCGTCCAGGCGCCCTCGCCGATCGCCGCGATGGCGCGGCGGACCGCGGGGTCCATCCGGGCGGTGACCGAAAAGCGGGCCCCGCCCCGGCGGGCGGCGGCCACCACCTTGGAGTTGTAGAACGCCGAGTCCGCGCGCACCGTGATCATCGCGCCGGGAGCCGTGCCGGCACCGGCCTGCCGGGCGGTGGCCAGCGCGGCACCGATCAGTGCGAACGCGCCCCGGGCGGAGTTGGTGGCGCCCTTGCGCAGCCTCGTGCCGGCGATCACCGGTGCGATCAGTGGCGTGGACACGGTCGCGACCAGCGCGTTCAGGCCCTTGACGCCGGAGTAGCCGTAGCCGGCGCCCTGCTTGGCGTAGCCGTGGGTCTCCCGGATCGTGTCATCAACATCGAGGTAGGCGACCTGGTCGGCGCCGGCCAGCACCGGCGTCTGCCCGGCAAGGGCGACCAGCTGCCGGGAGGCGACCGCGTCGAACTGCCGGACATGGCCGAAGGACACCGCCCGCAGGAACGTGCCCAGCGTCGTCGGCGCCCGCATGCCGTCGAACAGCCGGCCCATCCCGCCGTGGCGCAGCAGATCCAGGTCACTGATCGAGTCCGCGCCGGCGACCATCCCGGCGACCAGCGCCGGCACCTTGACCGCGGCGTTCGCTCCGGCCGAGCCCGGCACCGTGACGTGCTCGGCGACCAACTCCTGCAGTCCGGCCCGTTCGGCCAGCGCCATCACCGGCGCCAGACCGGCGACCGAGATCAGGTTCGGGTCATCGAAAACCGCGCTGAGCTTGTGGAAGACTCGCATTTACCGGATGCCCCTGCCTGCCAGCCGATGGAACCGTCGCAAGTCCCATCCTCCCTGGCGACAGGGGCATTCGTCTCTACTCGATGATCAATTGGCCAAGATCATCGGCGGATCGAGGCT